>NZ_PJME01000039.1 GCF_002954775.1 Streptomyces geranii | reverse complement strand
CCCGACAACGAGCCCGCCCCGCCCCACCCCCCCGGAGGGCGCGTCACTCGCGTGGCCCCTGCGAACACGCCCCCTCAGAGCACGCCCGCCAGGATGCGGGCATGGGTATACGCACGCTCACCCGCCGGACGGCGACCCGCACCTTCGCCGCCGACGCCAGCACAGCCCGCCTCCCCGGAGGCACCCCCCTCACCGCCCACCCCGGCCGGGCAGGCCGCCTCTGGGCCGGCTGGAGACGCCGTTGGCCGCGCCAACCCCTCCGCACCGGTCAGCGCGACCCCGTACGCCCCCCGGCACGCCCGCCCGCGTGATCCGGGTCGTGCCCTTCCGGCCGGTCCTCCGCACGCCCCTCCGCGTGACCCCCGGTGCGAAGCGGGTGGGCCTCCGGGGCACGAGTCCCCGCCCGTCCCCCGGACCGCCGTGCCCGCACTCCCGCCGCGTACAGGAGCAGTCCGGGCAGCAGTCCCGCGCCGATGCCGAAGCACAGGGTCGGGATCACCTCCCACGGCTTCGCCGTCGCGCCCCAGTGCGCCCACCAGCGCAGCACCCGCTGTACCGCCCCCACCGCCGCGCAGCCGCCGATGACGGCGGAGGCCAGCCACCGGTCCCGTACCGACAGCGCGGGTACGCCCGTGGGCCTGCGCGCGCCTGTCCGGCGTAGCGCGTAGTACACGAACCCCGCGATGACCACCGCGGCCAGCGCCGAACCGCCGTACTGCAGGTACCAGTACAGCGGTGAGCCCCGGAGTGGGCTGTCCAGGACGGGGAACAGCCGTACGCCCCACCGGTCGTGGTGGGTGAACGCGTCCCAGACGACGTGGGTGAGGGCGCCGAGGGCGGCCGACGCGTACCAGCGCAGGAGGAGGGAAGGGGTCACCCGCGCGCGGGGCGTTCCGCAGCGCAGCAGGGCCGCCGGCGGGCCCTGGTGGGCGCGGGGCAGCAGGGCGACCAGGGGCTCGCGCAGGAACAGCCACAGGCCCACCAGGGCGCAGGCGATGGCCACGTCGACCGTGAAGACGCCCTGGAAGGAGTGGGTGAAGCTGCCGAACTCCATCGCCCCGGGCAGCGCGCTCGCCGCGAAGTAGGTCAGGTCGGGGGAGAAGGAGCCGGCGACGAGTACCGCCGGTACCAGTCGGCCGCGTCCGGTTCCGTCGGCGCGTACGGCGGGCAGTACGGCCGCCGCATGGCTGAGAGTGAACGGCAAGTGGGCTCCCTGGAACGGATGTCGGGCATGGGCGAACCGCCCCGATGATCATCGGCGTCCAGTATGCGGGACGGCCGCGAGCTGCGACGGGCGGTGGAACGGTGGTCGTGGGGGTGAGTGAAAGGGCACGTACGGGCCACTCGGGTCCACGGAGCGCGACAGAATCACAGGTGGCCAATCGGTGAATAACGGGCACGAACGGGTGTCCGTGCAACACAAGTTGTCGTAGGGTCGCCTGGGTCGGCCTGCCGGGGAGCATGGTCGAACACCGAAGCGCAATGAAGGCGTAACACGCGAACAAGGCGCGAAATCGGGCGAAATGGCCGGTTTTCAAGGCTGACCGGGATCGGTCGGGACTGGTCGGATCGATCGGTACCGGGCGAAAACACATGGAGCAGGGCGACTTGTCGCCCACGGGAGGGGTTCTCCGTATGGCGGCGTACATCGGCAGGAGGCTCCGCAAGGGGGCGGCGACCACGGCTGTGGCCGCGCTCGCGGTCGCGGCACTGTCCGCGTCCCAGGCTCCGGGGGCGGTCGTCGACGACCAGGGCAGACAGACCGCCGCCGACTCTCAGTCCGTGCCCGACGCGACGGTCGACGACAGTGCGAGTGCGACGGGCAACTCGCCCTACCACACGGACCTTCCGCCGCTCAACAGCCCCAACCCCAGCCCGAACCCCTCGCAGTCGGCGGTGATAGGCACGCCGGTCTCGCGCGGCGAGGCCGAGGCCGGCATACCCGCGACCGTCCTCGACGCCTACAAGAAGGCCGAGGCGGCGCTCGGCGCGGCCAAGCCGCAGTGCAACCTGCCCTGGCAGCTCCTCGCGGCCATCGGCAAGGTCGAGTCGGGCCAGGCCCGCGGCGGCCAGGTCGACGCGAACGGCACGACGACCAGCCCGATCCTCGGCCCGCAGCTCGACGGCAACGGCTTCGCGCTCATCAGGGACACCGACAACGGCGTCTACGACGGCAACAGCAGCTATGACAGCGCCGTCGGGCCGATGCAGTTCATCCCGTCCACCTGGGCGTGGGCGGGCCGCGACGGCAACGGCGACGGCAAGGCGGACCCCAACAACATCTACGACGCGGCCCTCGCCGCCGGCCACTACCTGTGCCGGTACGGCTGGGACCTGTCGACGCAGGCCGATCTGAACCGCGCGATCCTCAGCTACAACAACTCGACGGACTATCTGAACCTCGTCCTGTCGTGGCTGGAGTACTACCGCAAGGGCACCCACGAGATCCCGGACGGCACGGGCACGCTGCCCACGGGCCGCAGCGACGACAAGACCGGGACGAGCACCACGCCGTCGCCGGGCACGACGACGCCGAGCACCGGCCCGAGCACGCCGGGCACGAGCACCCCGACCCCGCCGAAGCCGGACAAGCCGACTGTGCCGAGCCCCACCCCCGTGCCCACGCCCACCGACACGGTGGACCACCTGGAGGACGCGGGCACCGCCAAGCTCACCGCGACGGCGGGCGACACGTTCACCAAGAAGATCAGCACGCGCGCGGAGACCTCGGCCGGCAAGTCCGTCGGCAAGGTCAGGATCCGCTTCACGATCGTCGGCGACACCGACACCACCTTCACCGGCGGCGAGAGCGTCGCCACGGTCGTCACCGACAGCGTGGGGGTCGCGGTCGCGCCCACGCTCAAGGCGGGCGAGAAGACAGGTGACTTCACGGTCCGCGCGGTCGTCGTCGGCCGTACGGTCGGCGCCCTCGACTACGCGGCCACCGTCACCGCCCGCGCCGCCGACACCCTCGCCCGGACCGGCACCACCGCGCTCACCTGCGTGGCGGGCGGCGAGTTCGCCGACCAGGTCGAGGTGAAGGCGACGTACGACGGCGCCGTCGCGGACGGTGTCGCGGCCACCGCCACCCTGATCACCTCGGCCACCGACGCGACCGTGAACGACAAGGGCCCCTACTTCAAGGACGCGGACGGCAAGACGGTCCGCACCCTCACGGGCCTCGAAACGGACGCGAACGGCCTCCTCAAGCTGCCGAAGCTGTACGCGGACGACACCGCGGGCACCTTCCTGCTCCGCGTCACCACCACCGGCGGCGCCACCCTGACGGTCGAACTGACCGTGACGGCGGCACCCACCTCCACCGAATCCCCCACGGAATCGGCGACCCCGACGGAATCGGCGAGCCCGTCGGCCTCCGCCTCCCCGAGCGCGTAAAGGCTTCTGCGCGTTCATACGTACGACCGCGGCACCCCGTTCACGGCGAGGGGTGCCGCTTTCGTGTGCGCTTCGTCTGCGCGAGTTGTTCTCATCTCGGCCGCCCGTTGCTACGGTGCCCGCCCTGACACCCCGTCAGCTCACCGTCGGCGCCCGGGGAGGCCCCGTATGCGTGCCCTGATCGCCGCCGCCGCCGGTCTCGCCCTCGCGTTCGCCCTCGTCCTCACGCTCACGGCCGTGGGCACGCCGACGGGCAAGACGTCCCCGAAGCCGATGCTCACCACCGTCCCGTCACACCCGTAGCCGCCGCCGTACCCCTCCGGGAGGGAGGCCGAGATGCGCCGCAAGTCCGGCCTGGTTCTGCTCGCCCTCGCCGTGTTCTTCGCGGCGCTGTCCCCGCTGCTGCGCTGGTACGCCTTCCCGCGCCTGGCCAAGGTGCCCGCCAACCAGTACCAGGACATGGTGCTGGAGGCGAAGGACGCGACCCTGCTCGACTACGGCACGATGACGGCCAAGAAGGTCTCCAAGGTCACCATCGTGCAGACCCTCAAGGGCGACGTCGAGGCGTCGGAGAAGATCGAGAAGACGGCCGGCCGGGACGTGGTCGTCTGGGACGGCCTCTCCTACGTCCAGGGGCCCGACGGGAAGATGGTCTCGAAGATCCCCGAGCGCTACATCTTCGACGCGCACACCCAGGAACCCGTCCACGCCACCGGCGAGATGGTCGACGGCACCCCGGTGAAACGGGAGGGCATCGAGTTCAAGTGGCCCTTCCTGGTGGAGAAACGGGACTACGAGTACTTCGACGCACAGGCGCGCGTGACGGCCCCCATCCACTACAAGGGGACGCGGGACTTCCGCGGCGTCTCGGTCTACTACTTCGAACAGACCATCCCGTGGACGAAGGTGCCCTTCCCCAGGACCATGCCGGTCGAGGGCATCACCCCCGAGACGGTCGCCGCGACCGGCACCACCCGCTGGTACACCACGGTCCGCAAGTTCTGGGTGGAGCCGGTCACCGGTGCGCCCGTCTACGGCGAGGAGATCCACCAGGAGGAACTGCGCGGAGGCACCCTCCTGGGGGGGCGCGAAAAGGTGACGGCCTTCGCCGGGCACGTGAAGATGCGCGAGGACTACATCGAGTCGACGGTCGACCTGGTCAAGTCCCAGCGCGTACTGGTCCTGCTGATGACGTCGTACCTCCCCTGGGGCTTCCTCTCCCTGGGCGTGCTCCTGCTGGCCCTCGCCCTCTACCTGGAGGCCCGCGGACGGCGCCCGGCCGACCCCGTCCCCGCGGAGACCTCCGCCCCCGAACCGGTCACCGCCTGAGCCGCGCGTTCGTGTGCCGGGTCGGCTCGGCGGTCGCCGGGTCCTCCGGCCACGGATGCTTCGGATACCGCCCGCGCAACTCGGCCCGCACGCCCTTGTAGCCGTCCGCCCAGAAGGAGGCGAGGTCCGCGGTGACGGCGGCGGGCCGCCCGGCGGGCGACAGCAGATGCACGACGACCGGCACCCCGGCCACGAGGGGCGACTCCCGCAGTCCGAACATCTCCTGCAACTTCACGGCGAGCACGGGCCGTTCGGGGTCGGAGTAGTCGATCCGGATCCTGGACCCACTGGGCACGGCGAACCGCTCGGGCGCCAGCTCGTCGAGCCGCCCGGCCTCCCCGGAGGCCCACGGCAACAACCGGTTGAGCGCCTGCCCGGCCTCGATCCGCCCCAGATCGCCCCGCCGCCGCGCCCGGCCCAACTCCGGCTCCAGCCACTCGTCCACGCGCGCGTGGAGGGCGCCTTCGGAGACGTCGGGCCACGGATCGCCCAGGCGCAGCCGGAGAAACGCGAGCCGCTCCCGCAGCACCTCGGCGTCCGACGACCACCGCAGCAACCCGAGCCCGTCCTGCCGCAGCCCTTCGACAAGGGCCTCGCGTACGAGGGCGGGGTCGGGGTTCCGCAGCGGACGCACCGCCAGCTCCACCGCCCCGAGCCGCTCGACCCGCCGGGCGACGACGTCCCCGTCGGCCCAGTGGACCTCCTCGCCCGAGGAGCGCAGCGCACCGGCGGCCGACCGGGCGGTGTCCTCGTCGACAACGGCGGCGAGCCGCACGCGCGCGTGCCCGGCCCCGACCGGCCGGTCCGCCACGGCGACCGCGATCCAGGGCGCACCCCGCAGCGCGGAACCGTCACCGACCTCGGCACGCGTACCGGACACCATCAGATACGAGCCGCCCTGGGCGCGGGCGACCCGCTCGGGAAAGGCGAGCGCGGCGACCAGACCGACGGCGTGGTCGTCGCCGACAGCGGGCGCGGATTGCCCAGGGGCGGAATCCGGTGCTGCCGAGCGCAGCCGCCGGGCCTCCGTCCGCCAGCGGGCCGCGTACGCGTCGTTGCCGTGCCGGGCCGTGCGCCAGGCCGCCGCGAGGTCGTCGCCGTACTCCCGGGGCGGCTCCTCGCTCAGCAGCGCAACCACCTCGGCGGCACGGGACGCGCCCACCACGGGAGCCGCGTCCAGGAGGGCGCGGGCCAGCCGGGGGTGCAGGCCGAGGCGGGACATGCGGGTGCCCCGCGTCGTGGCACGGCCGGTGGTGTCCACCGCGCCGATCGCCGTCAGCACCGACCGGGCCGCAGTCATCGCGCCGCCCGGCGGCGGGTCCAGCAATGCCAGCCCGGAGGCGTCGGGATCGCCCCAGCAGGCCGCCTGGAGGGCGAACGCCGTCAGGTCGGCCACCTTGATCTCCGGCGCCGGAAAACGCGTCAGACGGGCGTCCTCGGCCTCCGCCCAGCAGCGGTACACCGCCCCCGCCGCCTCACGCCCGGCCCGCCCCGCCCGCTGCCGCCCGGCCGCCTGCGAGGCCCGTACCGTCGTCAGCGCGCTCAGCCCGCGCGCGTGGTCCACCCTCGGCTCCCGCGCCAGCCCCGAGTCGACGACCACCCGCACCCCGGGAACCGTCAGCGACGACTCCGCCACCGATGTCGCCAGCACCACGCGGCGGCCCGTCCCGTCCGCCAGCACCGCGTCCTGCACAGCCGCGGGCGCACGCCCGTGCACCTGGAGCACCTCCACCGCGGGACCCAGATCCCGCAACTGGCCCGCCACGCGCGCGATCTCGCCCACGCCGGGCAGGAAACACAGGACGTCGCCCGCCCGTTCGGCCAGCGCCCGCCGCACCGTCGACGCCACATGCGTCAGCAGCGCCGGGTCGACCCGCATCCCGTGCGGCGGCCGTACGGGACGGGCCGGCGGCGCCCACACCACCTCCACCGGGTACGACACCCCGGCCGCCTCGACCACGGGGGCGCCGCCCAGCAGCGCCGCCCAGCCCTCGGCGTCGGTCGTCGCCGACGCCGCCAGCAGCCGCAGTTCGGGGCGCAGCGCCGCCCGTACGTCGACCAGGAACGCCGCCGTCGTGTCCGCGTCCAGGTGCCGTTCGTGGCACTCGTCGAGCACGACCACGTCGACGCCCGGCAACTCCTGGTCCCGCTGCAGCCGTTGCAGCAGCACACCCGTCGTGACGACCTCCACGCGTGTGTGCCGCCCGACCACCCGCTCGCCGCGCACGGTGTACCCGACGCTCGCGCCGACCTGCTCGCCCAGCAGCCACGCCATCCGCCGCGCCGCAGCCCGCGCGGCGATCCGCCTCGGCTCGGCGACCACGACCCGTCGCGCGGGCCCGCCGTCCGCCGGCAGCCCCGCCAGCGCCAGCGGCACCAGCGTGGTCTTGCCGGTGCCGGGCGGCGCCACGAGGACGGCGGTGCCGTGCGCGTCGAGTGCCTCGGTGAGGGCGGGCAGGGCACCGCGTACGGGCAGGACGTCCAGGGCGTCGTAACGGATCACGTCCCCCAGTGTCGTACGCCCACGGAAAACGCCCTCCACGCGTGCGGGGAGGGCGCCTTTTCAAGCGGGTTCCCGATCCGGCCTGCTCAGTCGCGCTCGCAGACGAAGATCGCCGTACCCGGGATGAGGCCGCCGCGCAGCGGAGACCAGCCGCCCCACTCGGACGTGTTCCAGGTCGGCCACTCGGGCTCGACCAGGTCCACCAGGCGGAAGCCGCCCGCCACGACGTCCCGGACGCGGTCGCCGACCGTCCTGTGGTGCTCGACGTACACCGCGTTGCCCTCGTCGTCCTGCTCGACGTAGGGCGTGCGGTCGAAATACGAGTGCGAGACGGACAGGCCCTCGGGGCCGGGCTCGTCCGGGAACGCCCAGCGCAGCGGGTGCGTCACCGAGAAGACGAAGCGCCCGCGCGGGCGCAGCACCCGGTGCACCTCGCGCAGCACCAGCACCGGATCGGCGACGAAGGGCATCGCCCCGTACGCCGAGCACACCAGGTCGAAGGAGCCGTCCGCGAAGGGCAGGGCGCCGGCGTCCGCCTCCACCAGGGGGATGCCGCCGCCGATCCGCAGGGCGTGCTGGAGCTGACGGTGGGAGAGGTCGAGGGCGACGGGGCGGGCGCCCTGCGCGGCCAGCCAGCGCGAGCACTGGGCCGCGCCGGCGCCGATCTCCAGGACGTCCTTGCCCTTGAGGTCCTCCGCGGGGCCGAGGAGTTCGGCCTCCACCTCGTCGAGGCCCTCGGGGCTCCAGACGAAGCGGTCGTCGCCCAGGAAGGTGCCGTGCTCGTTCTGGTAGTCGTCCGCGTTCCGGTCCCACCAGCCCCGGTTGGCCCGGGAGCTTTCCGTGACTCCGGCGGCACGCCGGGTGGCCTCGGGCTCGGACGATTCGGGCTCTTGGATGATCGGCTCCCTCGTATTAGTCTGCGGCTCTTCCGTCCGACCTGTTCCGGCGGTCGTCACGAATGGGGCGTCTACGCGCCCGCGTGGCCTCCTGGGACACGTCTTGTGCCGGGTATGCGGCGATCCGCCCCGGGTGTGCGCCTTCGCGCATTGACCCTGCCCGGCTGCCCCCGTATGCTACAAGTTGCGCTGCGGGCCTGCGCACCTCAGACGTAGCAGGCTGCGCTCGCATCTGTATGTATGTCCCCTCGGTTGTCGAGGCGCCACCGGATCTTTCGGTCCTGGTGTGGCGCTTCCTTGGCTGTCCGGCCTTCTGCAGAGCGAAACGGGCTCCCGGCGTAAGCAGTACCTACGACTCACTGTCCGTACCGGAGCCCTTTCCCACATGACGAGCAGCACCGAGACCACCTCTACCACTCCGCAGGTAGCGGTCAACGACATCGGTAACGAGGAAGCCTTCCTCGCCGCGATCGACGAGACGATCAAGTACTTCAACGACGGCGACATCGTCGACGGCGTCATCGTGAAGGTCGACCGGGACGAGGTCCTGCTCGACATCGGTTACAAGACCGAAGGTGTCATCCCGAGCCGCGAGCTCTCGATCAAGCACGACGTCGACCCGAACGAGGTCGTCAAGGTCGGCGACGAGATCGAAGCCCTTGTTCTCCAGAAGGAGGACAAGGAAGGCCGCCTGATCCTCTCGAAGAAGCGCGCCCAGTACGAGCGCGCCTGGGGCACCATCGAGAAGATCAAGGAAGAGGACGGCATCGTCACCGGTACCGTCATCGAGGTCGTCAAGGGTGGTCTCATCCTCGACATCGGCCTCCGTGGCTTCCTGCCGGCCTCCCTCGTCGAGATGCGCCGTGTCCGCGACCTCCAGCCCTACGTGGGCAAGGAGCTCGAGGCGAAGATCATCGAGCTGGACAAGAACCGCAACAACGTGGTCCTGTCCCGCCGTGCCTGGCTCGAGCAGACCCAGTCCGAGGTGCGCCAGACGTTCCTCACGACCCTGCAGAAGGGTCAGGTCCGCTCCGGCGTGGTCTCCTCGATCGTCAACTTCGGTGCCTTCGTGGACCTGGGTGGCGTCGACGGTCTCGTGCACGTCTCCGAGCTGTCCTGGAAGCACATCGACCACCCCTCCGAGGTTGTCGAGGTCGGCCAGGAAGTCACCGTCGAGGTCCTCGACGTCGACATGGACCGCGAGCGTGTCTCCCTGTCGCTGAAGGCGACGCAGGAAGACCCGTGGCAGCAGTTCGCCCGGACGCACCAGATCGGTCAGGTCGTCCCGGGTAAGGTCACGAAGCTCGTTCCGTTCGGTGCGTTCGTCCGCGTGGACGAGGGCATCGAGGGTCTGGTCCACATCTCCGAGCTGGCCGAGCGCCACGTGGAGATCCCGGAGCAGGTCGTCCAGGTCAACGACGAGATCTTCGTCAAGGTCATCGACATCGACCTCGAGCGCCGCCGCATCAGCCTCTCGCTGAAGCAGGCCAACGAGTCCTTCGGTGCCGACCCGGCCTCGGTCGAGTTCGACCCGACGCTGTACGGCATGGCCGCGTCGTACGACGACCAGGGCAACTACATCTACCCCGAGGGCTTCGACCCCGAGACCAACGACTGGCTCGAGGGCTTCGAATCCCAGCGCGAGGTGTGGGAGAACCAGTACGCCGAGGCGCAGCAGCGCTTCGAGCAGCACCAGGCTCAGGTCATCAAGTCCCGCGAGGCCGACGCCCAGGCGGCGGCCGAGGGCGGCGACGCGGCGGGTGCGGCTCCGGCCGGTTCCGTCGGCGGTTCGTACTCCTCGGAGTCGGACGACACGTCGGGCGCCCTGGCGTCGGACGAGGCGCTTGCGGCGCTCCGCGAGAAGCTGGCCGGTGGCCAGAGCTGATCGCTGCCGCTGGGCTTAGCAGCTAGTCGAGGGGCCCGCACCTTTCAGGTGCGGGCCCTTTGGTTTGCCTGCTTCCGGTTGGTTCTCGGCTGCCGGTCGGTGGGGGCTTGTCGCGCAGTTCCCCGCGCCCCTGGGGGAGTTGGGGTTGCCCTTCTTGTAGACGTACGGGAATGACCGTGGTCGCTGCGGCGTTGTGCAGAGTGAACACGAGGAGGAGCGGTCACTGTGCTTGATCCGCAGGGTTTGTACGCATGGGAGCCGAAGGGCCTGGCCGTCGTCGACGTGGCGCTGGCGCAGGAGTCGGCCGGTCTTGTCATGCTCTACCACTTCGACGGATACATCGACGCGGGCGAGACCGGCGACCAGATCGTCGACCGGCTGCTCGACACGCTGCCCAACCAGGTGGTGGCCCGCTTCGACCACGACAGGCTCGTGGACTACCGCGCGCGTCGCCCGCTGCTGACGTTCAAGCGTGACCGCTGGACGGATTACGAGGTGCCCACACTCGATGTGCGGCTCGTCCAGGACGCCACCGGGGCGCCCTTCCTGCTGCTGTCCGGACCCGAGCCGGACGTCGAGTGGGAGCGCTTCGCCGCGGCCGTCCAGCAGATCGTCGAGCGCCTCGGCGTCCGGCTGTCCGTGAACTTCCACGGCATCCCCATGGGCGTCCCGCACACCCGCCCCGTGGGCCTCACCCCGCACGGCAACCGCAACGAACTGGTACCTGGCCACCGCAGCCCCTTCGAGGAGGCGCAGGTCCCCGGCAGCGCCGAGGCGCTCGTCGAGTACCGCCTCATGGAGGCCGGTCACGACGTCCTGGGCGTCGCCGCACACGTCCCGCACTACATCGCCCGCTCGCCGTATCCGGACGCAGCCCTGACCGTCCTGGAGGCCATCACGGCGGCCACGGGTCTGGTGCTGCCCGCCATCGCGCACACCCTGCGTACGGACGCCCACCGCACCCAGACGGAGATCGACCGCCAGATCCAGGAGGGCGACGAGGACCTCGTGGCCCTCGTCCAGGGTCTTGAGCACCAGTACGACGCCGCTGCGGGCGCCGAGAGCCGGGGCAACATGCTCGCCGAGCCGGTCGAGATCCCGTCCGCCGACGAGATCGGGCTGGAGTTCGAACGCTTCCTCGCGGAGCGGGAGGGCGAGGCCTGAGCCCTCGTCGGTGCCCTGTCGCGGACGCTGTCAGTGGCAGGCCCTAAGCTGCCGGGCATGCTGACAGTGGGCCTGACCGGCGGCATCGGGGCCGGCAAGAGCGAGGTGTCGCGGCTGCTCGTCGCGCGCGGCGCCGTCCTGATCGACGCGGACCGCATCGCGCGCGAGGTCGTCGCGCCCGGCACCGAGGGCCTCGCGGCGGTCGTCGACGCCTTCGGTACGGAGGTGCTCGCCGAGGACGGCAGCCTGGACCGGCCCAAGCTGGGCTCGATCGTCTTCGCCGACCCGGAGCGGCTCGCCGTACTGAACTCGATCGTGCACCCCCTGGTGGGCGCCCGCTCCCGCGCCCTCGAAGCCACCGCAACCGAGGACGACGTCGTGATCCACGACGTACCGCTGCTCGCGGAGAACGGCCTCAAGTCGCTCTACGACCTGGTGATCGTCGTCGACGTGAGCCCCGAGACCCAGCTCGACCGGCTGGTCCGGCTGCGCGGCATGACGGAACACGACGCACGCGCGCGCATGGCCGCCCAGGCCACCCGCGAGAAGCGCCTGGAGATCGCGGACGTCGTCATCGACAACGACGTACCCCTGGCACGGCTGGAACAGCGTGTAACGGACGTATGGGCGGATCTCGTACGCAGAGCGCGGGCGTCCCAGGAATAGCGTTGCCGCGTCCGGGCGTTGAACCGCCGTAGTGAGGGAAGGACTCAGCCGTGCCCGAGATCAGCGGATGGACCGGACGCACTCCGGAGACGCATGTCATCGACTTCCGTGCGGCCGAGCAGCTGCTCGCCGCGCGTGATCCCCGTGGCGCGGTGAAACTGCTCGACCCCGTGATAGCCGCGCACCCCGAGAACACGGCCGCCCGACTGCTGCGCGCGCGTGCCTTCTTCGCCGCCGCGCAACTGCGCCCCGCCGAGCTGGAGTTCACGATCGTCCTGGAGCGCGAGCCGGACAACGCGTTCGCGCACTTCGCGCTCGCCCGCACCTACGAGCGCCAGAACCGCCGTGACCAGGCCAAGCGCCACTTCCGGCTGGCGGCGGCGCTCGACCCGAACCCGCGCTATCTGGAAGCGGCGCGGTTCGACGACGACTCGCCGTCCTGAGCATTCGCCGTACGCGGGTCCGGTTCTCGTCGGCACGCGCGCGTGCGGGTCACGGGCCGTGCCGCTCGGGTGGCCGGTACGGCGGGATGCCGGGGCCCGGCTGGTAGTGCGGGCCCTGCCTGATGTGGCGGAGGACCACGACCAGGTCGACCGTGACGACCAGCCACAGGACACCGCAGGCAGCGGCCCAGCCCGGGCGTCCGGCGACCGCGAACGCGGCGGTTCCCGCGACCGCCCAGACCAGTCCCCACACGCTCAGCCACAGACGCGCCCGCAGGGCACTGCGCGCTGTCGTCGGCTCACTTCCTGTACGCATCGGGACCATCGCTCCTTCCTGCAACGTACTCTTCGCTCCGGACGTTCACCAAGGGCCGTGGGCCGGACCGCCGGCCGCCGAGACGACCGGGGAGATTGACATGGTGCTGCCGGACGCCGACGACTTTCCCGAGATCCTGCTCGACCTCGCCGTACCCCATGAGGACATCAACGAACTGATCGCCCTGCGAAGGCCGTTGACCCAGGACCCCGCCGCGATGCTGCTCCTGGAGGAGTGCGTCGAGGGACTGGTCCGGGACATGGGGGAGATCGGCGGGGCGGCGCCCTGGGCCGACGAGCGGATCGCACAGCAGTTCACCGGGCAGACGGACGAACGGGCGGACGGGCAGTCGCACAGGCGCGCGGGCGGGGAGACGGAGGCCGCCCTTGGCCGCTGCTTCCCCGCGTACGTGTTCCTCGCGGCGCTTCCGTACGTCCGCGCCCACCACGACGCGCTCGGGATCCCGCCCGAGGTGTCCCGCCGTACGCTCGCCGACCTCGGGCGGAACATGGCCGTGTACCGGAGGAGGTACGGCCGGGGTGGCGTACAGGCACCGCGGTGGGTCGCGCTGCACTTCCACGGGGAGCTGTTCCACCTGGGGCGGCTGCAGTTCCAGCGGGCGAGGGTGGGGGAGCGCACGGCGGGGCTGCTCGCCTCGACCGGTCTGCCCTCGGACCCCGACGCCCTGTGCCTCAGCCTGCACATCCCCGACTTCCACGGGCCGCTGTCCCCGGCCGCCTGCGATCGGTCCATGGCGCTGGCCCTGGACTTCTTCGCGCGGCACTTTCCCGGGGAGCGGTACACGGCCGGGGTCTGCCATTCCTGGCTGCTGGACCGGCAGTTGCAGCGGTATCTCGGGGCGGACTCCAACATCGTCCGCTTCCAGGAACGCTTCCGGATCGCGGGCAAGACGGGTGAGCCGGCCGACACCGAACCGGTCCAGTTCGTGTTCGGCAACCCCGACCTGCCGGTGGCCGAGCTGTCCCGGCGCACGACCGTGGAACGGGCCGTCGGGGACCATCTGCGGGGCGGCGGACACTGGTACATCGGGCACGGATGGTTCCCGCTGCCGACGGGTTGACTCGAACGAGTGAACAGGGGGAGGACGGGAACGGCCGTGCGGGCGTGGGCCGTTGTGCGGGCATGAAACTGGAAATGCGAGAAGGACATCAAGGCACGGGCCCCGGTGCGATCACCCCGGACGGCTGCGCGGTCGAGCTCTACTCCCGGCTGCCCGTCGGGGAGGAACCGGACATCATCGCCGCGGCGGTGCCTCCGGGTGCGCGCATCCTCGAGTTGGGCAGTGGTGTCGGCCGCATGACCCACCCGCTTCTGGAGCGGGGTTTCACGGTGACGGCGGTGGACGAGTCGGCCGAGATGCTGGAGCGCGTCCGGGGAGCGCGCACGATATGCGGCCCGATCGAGGACCTCGATCTGGGCGAGAGATTCGACGTGGTGCTGCTGGCGTCGTTCCTCGTGCACGCCGGGGACGCCGAGGTGCGGCGCGGGCTGCTGCGCACCTGCGCCCGGCATGTCGCCGAGGGCGGCCATGTGCTGATCCAGCGCGAGGGCGCGGACTACCACACCGACCTGCCGCGCGAGCGGGTCGACCCGAGCGGGTTCACGCTGCGGCTGGTGTCGTCGGAGCCGGTCGGGGAGGGCGTCAACTCGGTGCGCGCGGAGTACGAGTTCCCGGACGCGACATGGACACAGACCTTCCTGGCCCGGCCGTTGACGCCGGAGCAGTTCGAGGAGGCGCTGGGGGAAGCGGGGTTGAGAGTGGACCGGTATCTCACGGAGGACGGGATCTGGGTGAGGGCGGTGAGTGCGTGAAGTAGATGGGCGAGCGGGTGAGTGCCGGAGTTCGGGTGGTCAGCCGCGATGAGTTCGGGGCCGGTGCCCGGTCTACCTCTGTGAAAGCAACGCGAACCACTTCACCCAGGAGACCTCCATGTCCACCCAAGTCACTTCCGCCGGGTCCGTGTCCGCTCGTGGCCGACGTGCCTGGATCGCGCTGCGGGCGCTTCAGACAGTCCTCGCTCTCTTCTACGCGTTCGCGAGCGCCCTGCCCAAGCTGATCGCCCACCCGTCGGCCGTCGAGTCCTTCGACCGGATGGGCTGGGGCAGCGCGGGCATGTACACCATCGGGCTCCTCGAACTGGCCGGCGCCGTCGGGCTGTTGATACCTGTGCTGCAGTCGGTGGCAGCGATGGCGCTGAGCGCGCTGATGGTGGGCGCGTTCGTCGTGCAGGTCACCGTCTTCGACGGGCAGTACGCGGCGACACCGCTGATCCTCATCGTGCCGCTCGCCCTCATAGCCTGGGCCCGCCGAGGGCACAACGCGGAGCTGGCGCGAGTGGTGCGGCTGGTGGGGCGACGGGCGTGACGGTTCGGCGACGGTGACGGTAGCGGTGCAGCGCTGAGGTGCCGGGTTCCTGCGGGGCGGCCGGTCGTTACGGGGTGTCGTCGGGGCCCGAGTGGCCGGGCGGTGCGGTGAGGCCCCGTAGGCGTTCCATGTCGCGGCGGTCGCGCTTGGTCGGGCGGCCGGTGCCGCGGTCGCGGATGCCGGCCGGGGCGACGGCCTCGCGGGGCGGCGGCGGAGGGCTGTTGTCCACGTAACACTCCGCGGCGACCGGGGCTCCGACCCGCTTGCGGATCAGGCGCTTCACCACGACGACCCGTTCGTGGCCGGCGGTGCGGAGGCGTACCTCGTCGCCGACGCGCACGGCGTACGCGGGCTTCACTCGCTCACCGTTGACACGGACGTGGCCGCCACGGCAGGCGGTCGCGCCCATGGAGCGGGTCTTCACGAGCCGTACGGACCAGATCCAGCTGTCGATCCGGACGGTCTCGCCGCTCGCCGGACGGGCGGCGTCGGCTGCGGCCTCCGCCGGGGAGGCCACCGCAGGGGAGACCGGTGCCGGGTCCGTGACGGCGCTGTCGTCGGGGTGCGCGCCGCCTTCGGTGCCCGCGTCGTCGGAAGCCATGCCAGATGCCATGCCCTCGACCTTAGTACTCCGGGTCGGGCGGACCGGACGGCTTTTTGTGGTCCGGTGCCCCGGTCCACCGCTCTACGGTGGACGCATGGACACCAGTGATCCGGCCGCACCGACGGGGTCGGCCGGGTCGGCGGCGCTGACCGGGCTCGACGAGCGGATCGCCGGGTGCAGGCGCTGCCCCCGGTTGGTCGACTGGCGGGAGGAGGTCGCCCGTACCAAGCGGGCCGGTTTCGCCGACTGGGACTACTGGGGGCGGCCGGTGCCGGGGTTCGGGCCGGTGGATGCCCGGCTGCTGGTCGTCGGGCTGGCGCCCGCTGCCCATGGCGGGAACCGGACCGGGCGGATGTTCACCGGGGACCGCTCCGGAGACGTGCTGTACGCGGCGCTGCACGAGGTGGGGTCGGCGTCGCAGGCCGCCTCGGTGAGCGTCGGCGACGGGCTCGAACTGTACGGCGTACGCATCACCTCGCCCGTGCACTGCGCTCCGCCCGCCAACAAGCCGACGCCGGAGGAGCGGGACGCGTGCAGGCCCTGGCTGGTGAGCGAGCTGGAGCTGCTCCGGCCGACACTGCGGGCGGTCGTCGTGCTCGGTGCGTTCGGCTGGCAGGCCACGCTGCCCGCCCTCCACGCGGCCGGCTGGAGCGTGCCGCGTCCGCGCCCCGCCTTCGCACATGGGGCGAGGTTCACGCTCGGCGGTGGGCTGCGCCTCTTCGGCTGCTTCCACGTCAGCCAGCGCAACACCTTCACCGGCCGCCTCACGCCGGAGATGCTCCGGGAGGTGCTGCGGGACGCGGCGACCGCCGCAGGCCTCCCGCACCACTGAGAAATTGCTGCGACCGGACCGACGTACGCGCGTTAGGTTGCCCCGATGGGCCTGTATCCGGAGATCGAACCGTACGACCACGGCATGCTCGACGTCGGGGACGGCAACCGCGTCTACTGGGAGGTCTGCGGGAATCCGCGGGGCAAGCCGGTCGTGATGCTGCACGGCGGGCCGGGGTCGGGGGCGAGCCCGAACTTCCGGCGGTACTGCGATCCGGACGCGTACCGGATCGTGCTGCTCGACCAGCGCGGGTGCGGGCGTTCGACACCGCGCGCGAGCGCGTACGACACCGACATGAGCGTCAACACGACGGGCCACGTCATGGCCGATCTGGAGCTGCTGCGGCGGCACTTGGGGATCGGGCGGTGGCTGGTGTGGGGCGTGTCGTGGGGGTCGGTGCTCGGGCTGCGGTACGCGCAGACGCATCCGGAGGTGGTGTCCGAGCTGGTGCTCACCGCGGTCGCGACCGGCTCCGACGCCGAAGTGGCCCTGCTGACCAGGGGCTTGGGGAATCTGTTCCCCGAGGCGTTCGAGAAGTTCCGCGCCGGGGTGCCCGAGGGCGAGCGGGACGGGAATCTGGCCGCCGCCTACAACCGGCTGCTGGAGTCGCCCGACCCCGAGGTACGGGCGCGGGCCGCGCGGGCGTGGACCGACTGGGAGACGGCGATGCTCCCGGCCCCGCCCCGTTCCGTACCGCGCTACGAGGACCCGGAGTTCCGCATGGGCTTCGCCCGGACCGTCACCCACTACTGGGGTGCCGACCACTTCCTGGGCGAGGGCAACGAGGGCGCGCACGGCGTCGTACTGCGTGACGCGCATCTGCTCAAGGACGTCCCCGGCACGCTCGTCCAGGGCAGCCTCGACCCCGGGAACCTGCTCGGCACGGTATGGCGGCTCCATCACGCCTGGCCCGGCAGCGAGTTGATCCTCGTCGACGAGGTGGGGCACAACGCGGGGGCGCCGGGGATGGTGGACGAGCTGGTGGCGGCGACGGATCGGTACGCGGCTCGGGGTTGACCGGCTGAGCGGTCGGTCGGCCGGTCAGCGGCGGTTGCGGCGGGTGCGGGCCCGGGTGCGTTCGCCCTCCGACTGGACGAACTGGAGTTCCAGCGTGGGCGGGGGAGGGGCGATGCCCGGGCCGCCCGCCTCCGCCCAGCCGATTATCTCCTCGGTGCAGTCGTCGCCCATCGACCAGCCGATCCACACCGCCTTGCCGCCACGCCTGCGGCCCTCGCCCGACGGCTGGACGACGATGATGTTCGCCTGGTCGCAGGGGCCGAGGCAGTCCGACGTACGGACGGCGAGGCGTCCGGCGGAGGCGGTGGCCGCCGCGCGGAGGCGTTCCAGCTGCCAGTCGTGGTCGTAGCCGGGGTGCTTGCGCGGGTCGCCGCAGCAGCAGCCGCGGCAGACGATCAGGGTGCAGGGGCGGTTGCGGGCGGCGCCGATCACCGTGGGGGCGGTCACAGGTCGCCTTCCGTTCCGAAGAGGTGCCGTACCGTCGAGCGGTGGTTGGCCTGGACGTGGGTCAGGGCGTGGGCGCGGGCCCGCGCCGGGTCGCCGGATGCGATCGCCTCGTACAACTCGCGGTGTTCGGTGAGGAGTTGGGGCCACTCCTCGTTGCGGCGGGTGAGCCAGCGCAGTCGGCCGTCGACCGGTTCCATGACCGAGATCAGCAGGCTGTTGCCGGCGGTGGCCAGGATGCGGTCGTGGAAGCGGGTGTTGATGTCGGTGATCGTCTCCGCGTCGCCGGCGGCGGTCGCGGCGGCGGCCCGGTCGAGGAGTTCCGCCAGTTCGGCCAGGTCCGCCGGGGTCGCGCGGGACGCGGCGAGGCCGGACGCGTAGACCTCCAACGCCTCGCGCAGTTCGAAGAGTTCGGCCACGTCGGTCGGGGTGAGACGGCGTACGACCGTGCGGCGCGGGGTCTCGAAGTGGACGAAGCCCTCGGCGACCAGGGCGCGGATCGCCTCGCGGACGGGGACCCGGGAGACCCCGAAGCGCTCGGCCAGTTCGCGTTCGACCAGCCGGTCGCCGGGGCCGAGGCGGCCCGCGATGATCTCCTCCCGCAGGGCCGTCAGGACGCGCTCGCGCACCGCTCCGAGCGGTTCGATCTTCGTCATGGGCCCATCTTCGCCGACCCGGGCGGGTTTTACGGAGCCGTAACGGGGCGGACATCGGTCCGGACTCTTGACGGGAGGAGCATGTGCGCAGTTTGGTATACCAAACACGCGGCCAGCTTTCCCTCTCTGCTCTACTCTGCTCCGATCTGCTCCCCTTTGTCGTCCCCTCGCCCATGGAGCCCCCGTGTCCCTCGCCGATCGTGCCGAAGTCACCGGTACCCCAGCATTCGTCCCCGATCCCCGGCTCACCAACGAAGACCTCGCGCCCGCGGGCAAGCGCAACTGGAAGGTCTTCGACCTCTTCGCGATGTGGATGTCGGACGTCCACAACCTCGGCAACTACACGTTCGCGGCGGGCCTGCTGGTCCTCGGTATGAACGTCTGGCAGATCTTCACCTCCCTCCTCGTCGGCTTCGTGATCATCTACGTCGGCATGAACTGGATGGGGAAGATCGGCCAGCGGCACGGCGTTCCGTTCCCCGTCGTCAGCCGGATCAGCTTCGGGGTGTGGGGCGCCAACATCCCCGCGCTGATCAGGGCCGTCATCGCCATCATGTGGTACGGCATCCAGACCTACCTGGCCTCCGTCGCCGTCAACGTCATGCTGCTCGCGGCCTGGCCGGGCCTCGAATCGTGGACGCACAACTCGTTCCTCGGGCTGGACGCGCTCGGCTGGCTGTCCTTCGTCTCCCTCTGGCTGGTCCAGGCGCTGATCATCAGCCAGGGCATGGAGTCGGTCCGCAAGTTCCAGGACTTCTGCGGTCCGGCGATCTGGCTGGTCATGATCGCGCTCGCCGTCTGGGTCCTCTCCAAGGCCGGCTGGACCATCTCGCTCACCTCCACCCCGAACCCGGTCTCCGTCGGCGAGCAGTGGCGGCAGTGGTTCGGCGCGATCGGGCTGATCCTCGCCACGTACGGCACGCTGATGCTCAACTTCTGCGACTTCTCCCGCTTCGCGCCCGACTACCGGACCGTCAAGCGCGGCAACTTCTGGGGCCTGCCCTTCAACTCGACCGCCTTCGTGATCGTCTCGGTCATCGTCACGGCCGGTTCGATCGAGGTGTTCGGCGAGGCCATCACCGACCCGGCGGAGCTGGTCGCCAAGGTCGGCAACACCTGGGTGCTGGTGCTGGCGGCGCTGACCTTCGCCATCGCCACCATGGGCGTCAACATCGTCGCCAACTTCGTCTCACCCGCGTACGACCTGGCCAACGTCTGGCCGCAGAAGATCACCTTCAAGGTCGGCGGCATGATCAGCACGGTCGCCGCGCTGGTGGTGACCCCGTGGAACCTCTTCTCCAACCCCACGGTCGTCCAGTACTTCCTCGGCGGCCTCGGCGCCTTCCTGGGACCGCTGTTCGGTGTGATCATGCTCGATTACTTCTGGGTCAAGAAGGGCCGCATCGACGTCGACGAACTGTTCGACGCGCGGCCCGGCTCCCGCTACTACTACCGCAAGGGCGTCAACCCGAAGGCCCTGTGGGCGTTCCTGCCCGCGGCCGGCGTCGCGGCGGTGCTCGCCCTGGTGAAGGACTTCAGCGACGTGGCCCCGTACTCGTGGTTCATCGGCACGGCGCTGGCGGCGGGCCTGTACGCGCTGCTGTGCCGCGACGAACGGGCCGAGGCGGTCGCTGCCACGGACACGCCGTCCGCTTCCGCTTCGGCTGCTGCGGAGGGCTGAGCGTGCGGATCGTCGTCACCAACTGCAACACCACGCAGGGGATGACCGAGGAGATCGTACGAGGTGCCCGGGCCGCAGCAGGCCCGGGCACCACCGTGCGTGGACTCACCCCCGCGTGGGGGCCCGAGTCGGCGGAGGGCTGGCTCGACAGCTACCTCTCCGCCGCCGCCGTCCTCGACACCCTGCGGACCTACGAGGGTCCGTACGACGCCGTCGTGATGGCCGGGTTCGGCGAGCACGGGCGGGAGGGTGTACGGGAGTTGGTGGACGTCCCCGTCGTCGACATCACCGAGGCCGCCGCGCACCTCGCGTGTCTGCTGGGACGGCGGTACGGGGTCGTCACCACGCTCGAACGGTCGTGCGGCCAGATCGAGGACAGCCTCGACACGGCGGGCGTCGGCCGGAACTGCGCCGCCGTCGTCGGCACCGGCCTCGGCGTCCTCGACCTCGGCGACGACCGCCGCACCGAGGAGGCGTTCGTCGCGGCGGCAGAGCGGGCGGTGGCGGCCGGTGCCGAGGTACTGGTCCTGGGCTGCGCGGGAATGACCGGACTGCAGCGTGCGGTGGGGGAGAAGCTGGGGCTGCCGGTCGTCGACGGGGTGGGCGCGGCGGTCAAGTTGGCGGAGTCGCTGGTCGCGCTGGGGCTGACGACGAGCCGGTCGGGGAGCTACGCGAAGCCGTTGCCCAAGAGGCGGGAGTGGGGGCGGGTGGGGGAGTGAGGGTGGGCCTTGCCGGGAGCCGTCGACGGGAGTCCGTGGCCGCCGGTGGGCGCCGGTGGGGTGATCTTGGGGCGGCTCGGTGGGGCCGTGCGCGGTGCGGGGCGGCGGTGACCGCAGACTCCGGGGAGGTCTGATCGTCGTCGCGGGCGTGGCTCGTCGGCGGCGGGAACGGAGTCGCCGGTGCCCAGGTCGCGCACAACGCCCAGATCGATCACCTTGCCCAAGTGGTTGCCGAGGGGGCTCGTCGTCGTCCTGCTCGTGGGCGGCTGCTGCGTGGGGGCGCTGGGGGGCGGGAACGTCCGTACGACGAGGGCGAGCGCGGGTACGAGCACGGGTGCCGACGCCGACGTCGGTGTCGGGAAGCAGGCCGGTGGAGCCAAGGGAGCTGCCGTCGAGCCGCTCTGGGTGGACCCCCGGTCGAGTGCGGCGCGGCAGGCCCTGGAGTGGCGGGCCGTCGGGCGGGGTGCGGACGCCGCGCTGATGGACCGTATCGCGAGCCGTCCGCAGGCCGAGTGGGTGACCGGGGCGAGCCCTCGGGCCACCGTCCAGGCGGTCACCACGACCGCCGCGCGCGCCGGGCGGACGGCCGTGCTGGTGGCGTACGACGTCCCGGGCCGGGACTGCGGCCAGTACTCCGGCGGCGGTGCCCTGACCGCGTCGAACTACCGCACATGGGTGGACGAGTTCGCGGCCGGACTCGGCGACCGGAGTGCCTATGTGATCGTCGAACCGGACGCCGTCGCCCAGGTGGTCGCGGGCTGCGCCCAGGTCGTGGCGAAGGACCGCTACGCGCTGCTCGCGTACGCCGTCGAGCGGATCAAACGGCAGCCGCACGCGCGCGTGTACCTCGACGCGGGCAACTCCGGCTGGATCCCGGAGCCGGCACGGCTCGTCGAGGCGTTGCGCGCGGCGGGCGTGGGACAGGCCGACGGCTTCGCCCTGAACGTCTCCAACTTCCAGACGGACCAGGCGAGTTCCGCCTACGGCGACGCCCTGTCGAAGGCCCTCGGTGGCAAGCACTACGTCGTGGACACCAGCCGCAACGGCAACGGCCCCTACACGAGTACGGACCCGGCGGCGGACGCGGAGTCGTGGTGCAATCCGCCGGGACGTGCCCTGGGGACACCGCCCACGACGGTCACCGGCCACCCTCGACTCGACGCCCACCTGTGGATCAAACGGCCCGGCGAGTCCGACGGCACCTGCCGGGGCGGCCCGGCGGCCGGTCAGTGGTGGCCGTCGTACGCCCTCGAACTCGCCCGCAACGCACGGCAGTGAGCGCGGGGTCGCGGGCCCGGGGCGCGTCACGGCTGCCGGACGTCCGGAGCGGGCTCCGGCTTCCGGACGTCCGCAGTGCGTCACGGCTGCCGAACGTCCGGGGCGCGTTACGGCCGCCAGACGTACCGCACATCCGGCTCGCGCTCCTCGTTCCCGCTGCCGTCCGTGTGCTCGACGGCGACGAAGCCGTGGCGTTCGTAGAAGCGGTGGGCGGGCTTGTTGACCTGGAAGGTCCACAGGCTCAGCCCACCCGGGCCGCGCTCCTTCGCGAGGGCGACGAAGAGGTCCCCGAGGCCGCAGCCGCGCCGGTCCGGCAGCAGATACAGCTGGGAGATCTCCGCACCGGCGAGCACCATCACACCGACGATCCCGCCCCCGTCCGACGCCTCCGCGACCCAGGTCTCGCGATGCGGCACCACCACGTCCCGGAAGTAGTCCCGGACCTCCCCGTCGGACCGGGGCCAGGCGACGGTCGGCAGCGCGGCGGCCCTGGACCGCAGCAGCACATCGGCCGCGGCACCGGCATCGCCGGGTACCGCACGGCGGAGGGTGAACTTCGGGGCTGGGGACGAGAGCGATGGGGTGGTCACGGGGGCGGAGCCTGTCAGAGGCGGCGGGGCGGGCGCACCTGGATTTACCGGGGTTCGCCGTCACCGACCGGTTCCGTGTCTCACTCCGGGCTCACCTCCTCCATCTCCTCCTCCGCCACGTCCGGGACTGCGGCAGTCGCCGTGATCTCCACCAACTGGCCCGTGTAGCCGAGGCAGGCCACCCCCAGCAGGGTCGACGAATGCGGCCCGACGGCGAGGCCGGACGCCTCCACGACCTCCCAGACGGCGGCCAGCACCCCGGGCTCGCCGCTCACGACGTACACATCGGTCGCCAGGACATGCGCGAAGTCGCTGCCCACCGCCCGCAGTTGCTCGCCCAGGTTGACGATCACCTGCTCGGCCTGGCGTACGGGATCGCCCGCGCCCACGATCCGCCCCGCCGCGTCCAGCGGCACGGAACCGGCGAGAAACGCGAGCCGCGTACCCGCCTCGACGACGGAGGCGTGGGAGTAGGTGGGCGGCGGGAACAGACCGGGGACGACGACACGCTTGAGCACGGCGGGCTCCTGGAGTTGGCGGGTGGTGGGGCGCAGGGTCGGGTGAGGGCGGGGTCGGGGTCGGGGTCGGACACATGACCACCCGCCGATCATGCGGATGTCGGGCGGTGCTCGCACCCGGATTTACCTGCTCCCGGGCGCGTCCAGAACTGCGTCAGCCGCCTGGCGCATGCGTCGACCTGCCGTACAGCCCGGTCAGCCGCCAGCCGTCGTCGCGTGCCGTCGCCTCGAAGGCCTCGATCCTCCGTGCCAGCCCCTCCGGGTCGCCGATGTCGCACCAGCGGCCCGTGAGCGCCTCGGCCCATTCCTCCTCCCCTCTCACCAACGGCAGTCCGCGCACCGCGAGATGCAGTGCGAGTGTCGAGCGTGCGTAGTGGCGGACGGCGTTCAGTTCGTCGCGGGTACGGGCGTACTGATCCGTCTCCCGGAGTCGTAGCCGTCCGTCGACGGCGTCGGCGACGAGCAGCGGGACCAGGGGGCCGGGCGTGCACGCGCCCTGGGCGTCCGTCGCCGGGTCCGCTGTCAGGAACGTCAACTCGGCTCCGTTCTCCCGGACTTCGTACCGGGGCAGGTACGACAGCCGGGCGAGTCCCAGCGCGTGCTTCCACGACGTCACCCACAGGCCCCGGTTGAGGTAGTAGCGGACGCTGCGCTGCCAGGTCCAGCAGGTGTCGAGGCGGAAGCCGTGCAGGTTCTCGGCGCGGCAGGCCTCGTACACCGTGTCCAGGGCCGACGAGGCGAGGCCGTGGCGCCGGGCGACGGGATGGACGTACAGCGACGACACGCGCAGTGAGCCCACCCCGCTCGGCCAGGTGTCCACGGCGATGGTCCCGAGCGGCCCCCTCAGCCGCCCGAGCCCGCCACAACTCAGCCTGGCGCCACCCGACCCGTCACCACGCAGTCTGCCAACGGTCCGGCCACCGGCCCTGTCCTCAGGTGTGTCCCAGATCCAATACCTCCTGCAGAAGTCGTCGTTGTGTTCGTACTCCCGTCCGGACGCCCCCAGCCGGACACGTAACCGCTTCTCCTGCGCGGGCGTGAGCGAGTCCGGGTCGGTGCACTCGCCGAGGGCGCCCTCGGCGAGTGAGGCCAGGTCCCAGCGGCCGAACCGGTGTGCTTCGGCCGGGCCTACCGGGCGCAGGCCGGGGCGGGCCGACAGGCGCTCGTGCACGCGCAGGGCGAGATCGTCTTCCATGGGCGGAGCGTAGGGACGCGGGCGGTGTGTCTGTCCGGTCCCGGAAGGGATCTCGTCGGCGGGTTCACCTTGGCGACTGACCCGCTCATTGAGCGCGTGTTTGCCTCTCGCACTCCTGTTCAAGCGCCGGATACGCCTCGGCGATGGCCGCGCAGATGCGTCGGCGCAGCAGTTCCTCGGCCTCGGCCCGGCCGGAGTCCCGTTCGCCTCCCGGCATACCGTCCAGGAGTTGGCGGTAGTGGCTCATCCGGTGCCGCAGATAGTCGACCTTCCAGGGGGTCAGGGAAGCGCGGCCGGCCTGGCCCGTCTGCCGTGCGGTGTCCCCGTCCGTCGGCTCGATCCGGGCGCCGGTCACCGCCTCCTGTCGCGCCCGGTGCTCCACCGCCCGCAGGGCCAGTTTGCCCGGCTCCAGGCGCGGTACCTCGATCGGCTCCGTCCTGATCCGCTCCAGGATCTCCAGCCGCCGTCGCCGTACGGCGTTCCGCACCGCTTCCGAGCGCCGCGCCGAGGACTCCGCCACCCTCTGGAACTCGTCGCTCAGCTCGGCCGCCTCGACCCGCTCGGCCCGGTACAGCCGGACCTGCGGCGCCGCCCTCAGCCGTGGATTCGCGCTGAGGCGGTCCGGTGTCCCGAGCAGCCGGTGCACCATCCCGCCGGACCACCCGCGAGCCCGCAGCCCCGCCAGCGAGACGTACCGCTGCCCGTCCTCCTCATGTACACCCGCGTGGTCATCGCGCTCGGAGCCCTGGTCCTCCAGGCTCCTCCCGTCAGACCCCGACCGGTTCTTCCCGTGACTTTGCCCGTGACTCTTTCCTTGGCTTTTTCCGTGGCTCTTCTCGTAGCCCCGACCGTCGGCATGGCAGGCCATGGCCACCTCCCCCGTAGTTCAGTCGTGACGCTCTGTGACGACTGAACCCATTGAAGCGCCCACCACTGACAATCACCCGAGCCGCACCCGAAACCGCACCCGGGCCGGCAGTCGTCCGCCCGCCCTCAACTACCGTCAGGAGGGCTCTGACCTGCGGGGGGGGTGCCCCAATCCGCGACCCAGCCCCGGCGACCGAGGCGCCGGCAAGTCGATCAGGTCGCTGACGCCCGCCACCTCCTGCAAGGTCCGGGCCAGCGACACCAGCGTCTGGCGGACCGCCGCGATCTCCGAGCGCAGAGCGTCCGCATGCTCCCACGACCGTTCGTACGCGACCGGGTCGACGTCCGCGGGCCGCCTCGACTCGTACGCGGTCAGCCGGGGATGCCAGGAGGCGAGCAGGGGGCGCAGCACACGGTTGAGGACCGTGACGGCGAGGACGCCGAAGCTGACGTGGCCGGGGGCGAGCGGCGGCGCGATGTCGGGGCCGTAGCGGCGCAGGATCTCGCGGGTCGTGCCGAAGAAGGTGTATAGGGACGACAGCGCCTCGCGCAGAAACCCCTCGTCACGGTCGAGTTCCTCGACCGACACCCTGGTGACCAGCTCCAGATACAGCTCCCAGGCCGCGCTGCGCTCCGCGTCGACCGGGACCCAGGTGCCCGAGATCTCGCCGACGAACGGAATCGACAGTGTGGCCGTTATCTGCGCCGGACCGCTCGGTCCGCGTCGCCTGCGCTGCCTGCGTCTCATGATCGCCCTCCCCGCACTCACAGTAGGGTAAGCCGTCGTGTGGGACGTCTTCCTCAGTTACAGCCGCGGTGATGTGGACCGGGTGCGTCCGCTGGCCCGGGCGCTGCGCGGCGGCGGGCTCTCCGTGTTCACCGACGAGACCGGAGTCGCGTCCTTCGCCGGCATCAGCGACACGATCCGGCGCGAACTGGCCCGCTCCAAGGCCCTGCTGGCCTACTACTCCACCGGCTATCCGGAGCGCGAGGCCTGCCAGTGGGAGCTGACGACCGCCTACCTCGCGGGACTCGGCGAGGGCGATCCGCGCCGCCGCGTCATGGTCGTCAACCCCGAGCACGGAACCGGCCACATCCACCCCGTCGAACTGCGGGACGCCCGCCACCCCTCCGCCGCCGACCCGGACGCCCTGGTCGCCGACGTACGCGAACACGTCGGCCGGCTCGACGGACCGATGCCGGTCAGGGAGTACGGCGCGGCGCGCCGTACCCGGGCAACGCCCGAACCGTTCCCCGAGTTCCTCGGCAGGCTCCCCGAACTGTGGCAGGTGCACTCCGCGTTGCACGCCCACTCCGCACCCCTGGTCACCGGCCGAGCTGTCGCCCACGCCGTACAGATCCGCGGTATGGCGGGCATCGGCAAGACCCGGCTCGCCCAGGAGTACGCGCTGCGCTTCGAGGCGGCGTACCCCGGAGGCGTGTACTGGCTGGGCGGCGCGTCGTACGACGAGTTCGAGGCGCGGTACGCGGAGTGCGTCGAACAGGCCGAACGCGCCGAACAGGCCGAACGCGCCGAACACGCCGACACCGGCGAACCGTTCCTCTGGGTCGTCGACGGGATCCCCGAGGCCCGGCTCGCCACCCGCGACCTCGCCCGCCTCGCCGCACCCCGCCCCGGCGGCCACACCCTGTTCACGCTGCGCAGCCGCGCGTACGACGGACTGGGCACCCCCGTCGACCTGGGACCGCTCGACGCGGCACACGCGCGCGTGCTCGTCGGCGACGACGTGCTCGCCCAGGCGGTCGGCGGACATCCGGGCGCCCTCGACCTGCTCGGCCGGGCGGTCCGCGCGGGACACGGCCCCCGGTCCCTGTACGACCGGCTGCACGGACCGGGCCCGTCTCCCCTCGACTCCCCCCTCGACACGCCCGCAGACAGCAAGGGCGCCGAGGGGACCGCGCGTGTGACGGCGTCCCTCGTCCGGGACGTCGACACCCCGGACGCGGCCGACGTACTGCGCTGCGCGGCGGCCCTGCACCCGCTGCCGCTGAGCGTCGACGACGTGGCCGCCGTATTGGCCGCGACCGACGCCGTCCCCTATGTCGTCGCCCACCGGCACGCCGCGAACGGCATCGCCGAACTGCGCGTACGCGGCCTGCTGGGCCCCGCCCCCGAGGACCGCTGGCAGCCGCACCCCGTCACCCTGCACGCCTGGCGGCACCACGACCCCGCCCCCTCCCGCGCGGAGACCCTGCGGCACACCGCCCTGCGCACCCTGTGCGGACGGCGCGACCCGGTTACGCTGGCCTTTCCCGGAAGCCGGAGGGAGGTCCCCATGGCGGCACCCAGCGAGTCGGAGCGGATGGCGGCCTTCGACATCCAGGTCGAACTGGTCACCCGTATCGGCGTGCAGGAACTGGCGCCCGGCACCGGCAGCCTCCGCGAGGCGCTGACCTCGCTCAAGTCGCTGATCGACTTCACGCGCGGCACGCTGCACACGTACAGCATCGGCCTCGAACCGGGTTCGACGGCCGGCGCCGTGACGGTGCAGAGCCTGGCGTACGCCCTGATCAACGACACGATCCGGCCCTTCACCACCACCTGGCACCCCCGCCTCGCCGCGCACGAGACCGGCCGCCCGGCCGCCGTCGCCCCCCTCGACCACGAGTCCGCCTGGCCCGAGGCCCCCGCCATGCGCACGGAACTCAGCGCGCTGCGCGAGCCCTTGGTGCGCATCGCCGCCGGGTTCGGCGGAATCTCGGGTGCGGACTTCGGCGTTCCGGCCGCAGGCTAGGGGCGTACGGGGGCACGGCGCCGACATCCCGTACGCGGGCACACGAGAGCGCACGAGGACGGGGAGGCCGCACATGAGCATGTCGACGGACGACCAGGACTTCGCCGGCCGGAGTCTTCTCGACCGGACCCTCTCCGACCAGGCATTCCTCGACCGGGTCGCCGACCGGCTCGACGGTCTGCCCGGCGTCCGTGCCGTCGCCCTCGGCGGCTCGCGCGCGCAGGGCACGCACCGGCCCGACAGCGACTGGGATCTCGCCGTGTACTACCGGGGTGCCTTCGACCCCGCCGATCTGCGCGCGGTCGGCTGGGCGGGCGAGGTGTCCGGGATCGGCGGCTGGGGCGGCGGGGTGTTCAACGGCGGGGCCTGGCTGACCGTCGAGGGGCGACGGGTCGACGTCCACTACCGCGAACTCGACGTGGTCGAGCACGAATTGGCCGAGGCGGAGGAGGGACGCTTCCGGGTGGAGCCGCTGCTGTTCCATCTCGCCGGGATCCCCAGCTATCCGGTCGTCGCCGAACTGGCCGTCAACGAGGTGCTGCGCGGACAGCTGCCCCGACCGCCCGCCTACCCCGAGAGGCTCCGGCACACCGCGCGCGAACGCTGGTACGGCACCGCCCGCGCCACCCTCGCGTACACGAGGGCCAACCACGCGCCCGGGGACCGCCGTACGGAGGTCGCGGGCGCCATCGCGGTCGCCGCCATGCAGGCCGGGCACGCGGTGCTGGCCGCGAAGGGGGAGTGGGTGACCAACGAGAAGCGGCTGCTGGAGCGGGCGGGCCTGCGGGGCGTGGACGACATCATCGCCTCGCTCGGCGATCCGTCGGAGCGGGCCGGCGCGCGTGCCGTGGACGACGCCGCGCTGCTCTTCGGAGTGGCCGACCGGAATTCGGGCACCCGGAAATAGTCCCTTGGGGCGATGGTTTCTTGGGCCGACCGTCTGGTCGTCACGCCTCCGGCCGTTCGTCCCTTTCGTTCCCCGACCGGCGTTGCGTTCATAAAGAACGCGGCTTTCCGGAGAACCGTCACTTCCCCGAAATACTCGCGTCCCGTCTCCTCCGGCATCCCGATCTACGGTGGACACCACAGCCCGGCCATCGTCGCCCGAAGGCAACGCACCCCCGCCCTCGTCACGACAGGAGCCCCGTGCCACGCCCCCGCAGCACCCGTCCGCGTCTCGCCCTGCCGCCCTGGCTCGCCCACGCGCTGCGCGCCCAGCGCGGACCCGTGCCCTGGAACGCGGTTGTCCGGGGTGCGCTGTCCGCCGGGCCACTGCTGCTGGCCGGGGTGCTCGCCGACCGCACCTCCCTGGGTGTCGTCGCCGCGCTCGGCGCCATGCTCGCCGGGATCAACGACCGGCCGGGCAGCAGGCGTTCCTCCATCAGGCGCCTCGGCGTGCCCGCGCTGGCCGGGGCTGCCGGACTGATCGTCGGAACATACGCCGGACAGCAGTTCGGCGCCGTACCGCTGACCCTCGTCCTCACCGCCCTCGGCCTCCTCGCGGGCGGTATCAGCGCCGTGGGGCCCGTCGCGTCCGGCGCCGGTACGCAACTGCTCGTCGCCGCCGCCATCGGGGCCGGGATGCCGCTGCCCGAGCCGGGCTGGGAACGGGCGCTGTTCTTCGTCGCGGGCGCGGGCTGGCTGCTCGCCCTGCGCCTCGCGCTGCCCACACCAGGCGCCGGAGCCGGTGACTTCCGCTTCGACGGGGAACGGGCCGCCGTGGCCGCCGTGTACGACGCCGTCGCCCACCTCCTCGACGCCGCCGGGACCGACGAGGCCGGCCCCCGGCGCGTCGCCCTCACCGCCGCCCTCGACCACGCCCAGGACGCCCTCGGCGGACCCCGACTGCGCCGGTACGCCACCTCCGCGGACGAGCGCCGGCTGCGCACCCAGTACGCCGCCGCGCTGCCCCTCGCCGAGGCCGCGACCGCCCTCGCCTGGAGCGGGGACGCCCTCCACGCGCGCGTGGCCGAAGGACCCCGGCGCCTCGCCGCCGCCGTACGGACCAACTCGCACACCGGGCCGCTGCCCGCCCCCGCCCGCTCCGCACCCGGGCTGCGCGCCCTCGACGACGCCCTGCTGCACGCCGCCGACGCCTTCGACGGGGGCGGCCACACGGACGACCTGCACAAGCGGCGCCGTACTCTCCCCGCCCTGCTGCGCACCGCCGTCGACTCCGGCGGGCGCGAGTACGGACTGCGGGTCGGGCTGTGCTTCGGGGCCGGCGCGGCCGTCGCGCAGACGGCGCACCACGACCACTGGTACTGGATTCCGGCCACCGCCGTCTTCCTCGTCAAGCCCGACCTCGGACCGCTCGTCTCGCGCGTCCTGTGCCGGGCGGCGGGCACCGTCCTCGGGGCCGTCCTCTTCGCGGGCCTCGCCGCCGTACTGCCCAGACCCGAGGGGCTCATCGCGCTCGTCGCCCTGAGCGGCGCGCTGATCCCCGTGGCCACCCGGCACTTCGCCGCACAGACCGCCGTCGTCACGGTGCTGGTGCTCGCCCTGGTGATGGTCGGCGGGGAGCCCCAGGCGTCGTGGAGCCGGATCTTCGAGACCCTGGTCGCCTGTGCCCTCGTACTCGTCGTCGGACATCTGCCGATGCCCGGACAGCGCGGCGGCGGCGTACGGTCGCGGCTGGCGCGGGCCGCCGAGGCCGCGCAGGCCTACCTCCAGCATGTGATGAGCGGCTCCGACGACCGGCAGGCACGCTGGGTGCTGCGCCGCGAGGCCTATCGCGCGCTCGCCGAGGCCCGTACGGCCATCGCGCACTCCGCGGCCGAACTGCCCGCCCTGGCACGGCACACCAAGGGCACGGAAGAGGTCGCCGCCACACTCGAACGACTTGTCGACACGACGACCGCCTGTGCCGTGCACCTCGACGACACAGGCAGCCTCACCCGCCGGCACACCGAACACCTCACCGAACTCCTGGACGAACTCGCCGAGCGCCGTGAGCGCGCGGGGCTGCGCGTGCGGGCGTCGGGGGTGGGGGAGACGCCTCTCGCGGGCTGAGCACCACTTCGCGTGGGGCGATCCGTATCCATCGGGCGTGGTGCGGGACCGGTGCGCCTCGCCCGCGCTGCGAATGCGTGTCCCGCGCGCGTGAGGCGCCGGGCGCGGGCTGAGGACGGGACGCCACCCGCGTCGGCAGAGGACGGCTCGGCGTCAGCGAACCCATGCGTGTCCCGCGCGCGGGTGAGACGCCACCCGCGTCCGCCGGGGACGGCTCCGCGTCAGTCGATCCGCACCCACACGGGCGCGTGGTCCGAGCCCGGGGCGCCGCGCCGGGCCTCCGGGTCCGGGCCGACCGACGGGAGGGCCGGTGCGCCGCTCCCGGGCAGGCCCGTGCCCGCCTCCGTCGTGCGGTGGACCAGACGGTGGCTCAGGAGGACGTGGTCGATCAGTTCGCGGCGGCCGGAGTTGATCCGCGAATAGCGCTGATCGGCCGGAATCAGCGGGGCCACGTCCCACAGGCGGGTCGCGTCGCCCTTGTCGTCGTGTTCGTAGCCGGGCGTGCCGATCTCCGAACCGGGCGGGCCGAGCAGGATCTGCGTGGTCGCCGCCCGCACCTCGTCGTTCAGGTCGCCCAGGACCGCCACGTCGCGCGTGCGACCCTCGTCGGCCAGCAGGTCGTCCGCCAGTGCCCGCAGCGCGGTCGCCTCGGCCGTGCGCCGGTACAGGGCGTACGCGCCGTAGCGGGCCCGTTCGCCCTCGTCGCGCGGGTGGAAGCGGCCGTTCGGGTAGGACAGCAGCTTGGACTTCAGATGGGCCACCGCCGCCCGCAGCGGGCCGCCCTCGGTGTCCGCCGCCACGGCCAGGAAACCGCGGCCCGTGACCGACGCCGCCGGGCCGGAGTCATCCACCTGCACCGGACGCAGTTTCGCCGGAAACACGTTCGTGTCGGCGACCACCTCGAACGGCACGCGGCCCAGGAAACCGACCCGGATGCCCCGGCTGTCCGGGAGCCGCGAGGTCGCGACACCCCAGCCGTCGCCCAGCAGGCCAACCAGGTCGTGCAGCGCCTCCACGTCCCCGACCTCCTGGACGGCGAGCAGCGTCGGGTCGAGTTCCGTGATCACGGCGGCGAGGGCGGCCAGCTTCGCCTCGTACGCCGTCCTGTCCTTCGGGCCGAACGGCCCGCCCGGGCGGTAGAGGTTCTCCAGGTTCCAGGTGGCGACGATCATGCCGGGTTCCCCCTCAGGTCCAGCGATCTCCGGCAACTCGCGGCACGTTCCGGTGAGTTACGGCCGTTGTGTCCCGTTGTGCGTCCAGGGTGCCCGCGTCGCCGCCCCGGCGACAGGGCGACGCGGGGATGCGCGGTTCACGTCATCCACCGGTACGACCGCGTCGTACGGTGGCCGTATGACGCCATCTCCCGCCGCTCCGGCGGATCTCGTCATCACCGGCTGCACCGCCCTCCGCCACACCGGCACCGGCTCCGGCTCCGGCTCCGACGAGCGGATCGAGTTCGCCGAGGACACCTCGATCGTCGTACGCGGAGGTGTCATCGAGGCGATCGGCGTGGACATCGAACTCCCGGACGCCGTGGAGCGCATCCACGCGCGCGGGCAGGTCGCCATGCCCGGGCTCGTCAACTGCCATACGCACGCCCCGATGGTCGCGCTGCGCGGGATCGCCGAGGACCTGCCCACCGAGGAGTGGTTCAACGACGTCGTCTGGCCGATCGAGTCCAACCTCACCGCCGTCGATGTAGAGCTGGGCGCGAAGTTGGCCTGCGCGGAGATGATCCGCGGTGGGGTCACCTGCTTCGCCGACCACTACTTCTCGATGGACACCGTCGCCGCCGTGGTCGAGGAGTGCGGGATCCGCGCGCACCTCGGTGAGGCCTACTTCTCCTCGCAGGGGCCCCAAGGGCGGGAGAAGTCGCTGGAGTTCGCGCTGCGGCACCGGGGGCGCGCGGGCGGCCGTATCACCACCGCCCTAGCCCCGCACGCCCCCTACACCGTCGATGACACCGCCCTGGCCGCTACCGCGGACCTCGCCCGCGAACACGGCCTCCCTGTGCACATCCACGCCGCCGAGAACCGCGACCAGACCGAGGCCAGCCTCGCCCGGCACGGCCGTACCCCCATCGAGATCCTGGCCCGCACCGGCATCCTCACCGGCGACCTCGACGTCCTCCTCGCGCACGGCACCGGCATCGTCGAGCGCGACCTCCCCGTCCTGGCGCGCACGAACGGACGTACGGCCGTGGCGACCGCGCCCCGCGGCTACCTCAGGTTCGCCTGGCCGACCACCACCCCGGTGCGCGCCCTGCGCGGGATCGGCGTCCCTGTGGGGCTCGCCACCGACGGGGCCGCCTCCAACAGCTCGCTCGACGTGTGGGAGTCGATGGCGCTCACCTCGCTGATCCAGAAGTCGACCGAGGGCGACCCCCGCTGGCTGACCTCCCGGCAGGCCCTGCACCACGCCACGCTGCAGAGCGCGCGGGCCGTGGGGTTCGGCGGGCGGATCGGCAGCCTCGCGCCGGGCCTGCGGGCCGACATCGTCCTCGTCGACCTCACCGGGCCGCACACCCAGCCCGTGCACGACCTCGCCGCCACCCTCGTCCACAGCGCCCGCTCGTCGGACGTACGGACGACGATCGTCGACGGCCGGATCCTCATGCGCGACCGCGAGCTGCTGACCCTCGACGTACCGGAAATCGTCCGGGAACTGGGAGAGCGGCTGCCCGCGCTCGTCGACCGCAGCCACGGACGGCGCATCCAGGAGTACGGCACCTGAGAATTTTTCTCCGGGCGGCGATGAGTTCCGTGCGCCCCGCCGGTCCACCCCCGAGAACGGACCGTTCCACGACGGGGACCTGGAGGGGCGATGACACTTCCGCGGATCGTTTCGCGCGAAGAATGGCGGGCGGCACGCGAGGCGTTGCTGGTCAAGGAGGAGGTCGTCACGCGCGCGCGTGACGCGCTGAACGCCGAACGGCGCGAGCTGCCGATGGTCGCGGTCGACGACGAGTACGTGTTCGAGGGCGGCGAGGGCAAGGCCACCCTGCCCGACCTCTTCCAGGGCCGCCGCCACCTCGTGGTCCACCACTTCATGTTCGCCCCCGAGTGGGACGAGGGCTGCGCGGGCTGCTCGGAGTTCCTCGACAACGTCGGCCACCTGGCACACCTGTGGGCCCGCGACGCCTCGTTCGCGGTCGTGTCCCGGGCGCCGTACACCCGCATCCTGCCCTTCAAGGCGCGCATGGGGTGGACGGTGCCCTGGTACTCGTCGTACGGCAACGACTTCAACCGCGACTTCCAGGCGACCTCGGAGGACGCGGGGGAGGACGTCGAGTGGTCCGGCGTCAGCTGCTTCCTGAAGGAGCGCGACCAGGTCTTCCACACCTACTCGGCGTACGGCCGCGCCCTCGAAGGCCTGGGCTCGGCGACGAGCTTCCTGGACCTCACCCCCCTGGGGGCGACCGACGGCCACGCGCGCGTGCGGCGTCACGACGAGTACGAGGACTGATGCGCAGAGCGACAAAAGAGGTGCCGGAGGATGTAACAGGGTGAGGTCATCCTCACATCCGCCGGTGAACGAGTGTCAACTACGTCTCAGTACGGTCACTCGGCGAGGCCTTTTCCCCATGATGAGCGTTTAACTCTACGAGATCAGCGCTACATGGAGGTGCAGGGTGAACGGGCGAAAGGTGCTCGAACGCTTTCCCGCCGGCGGGCCGCGCGGTTCCTGGCCCGCCGAGGAGTTCGCACAGGCGTGCCGTCTGGCGGGCCAGGCCGCGGAGGTCGTCATGGACCTCGCGACGGACACGTTCCTGGTGGTCGTGCCGGGCGGCTCGGCGGGGGAGTGAGGCCGCTCAGGCGCTGATCGGCCTCGACCAGGTCGGGGTCGTCCCCGTGACCTGGCACAGGGCCAGGTAGAGCGGTATCGGCGGGGTGTACGGCAGGGTGTCCGCCGGGCGGTGCAGCAGGGACGGCACGCGCGGGGCGTCGAGGATCACCGCTCCCGTGGCGTAGTGCGAGGGGGCGGGCCACTCCAGGGCGTAGTCGGAGTCGGCCGGGACCAGCCACCACCAGCGGCCCGCGTCCGCGTACACACAGCCCACGCGCGGCAGCCGGGGCAGTATCCGTGGGCCGAAGCGGGCTGGCACCGCCACCGCGTCACAGCCCAGGGGCGCGGTCATGCCGTCCGGTATCGGAAGGCGCAGAGGGGTTCCTGCCCGGGGCGGGGTGTGCAGGCCGCGCTTCATGCGCACCAGCGTGTCCATGCTGACGACCCGGCCCCCCGCGGACGTACCCCTCACACCCATTCGGCCTCTGTCCCCGTCCCGGTCGTCGCGTGGCGTGGAAACCGGTGCCGCCCGTGGTGCCCGTCCTGCGCCTGGGCGTCGTCGGCCGGTTCCGGTTCCGGGTCGCCCGGCGGACCCGGGCGGGGCGGCGGAGCGCCCCACCCGAGGTCGCCGCGGGCCGCTGTGCCGTCCTGGGCGTCGACGTCCGCGTCGGCGCGGCGGGCGAGCTCCGCCCAGACCAGCAGCCCCGGACCGTGTTCCTGGGCACCCCAGGCCCTGCACATGGCCTCGACGAGGAGCAGCCCCCTCCCCTGCTCGTCCTCGGGGCGCTGCGGCGACTGGTGGGGCACACCAGGGGCGCAGCCCTCGTCACGCACCGCTATGCGCACCAGGTCGTCCCCGTCGTGCAGCTCGCAGACTATGTGGCTGCTCGCGGTGTGCACGATGGCGTTGGTGACCAGCTCGGTGACGACCAGAGCCGCCGTGTCGCAGGTGTCCTCGCAGACCGACCAGCCCGTGAGCCGGGCCCGCGTCAGGCGACGGGCCTGCGCGGGCGAGCCCGGATGGGCGGCCAGCTCGAAGCGGAACCGGCGCTCGTCCGCCGTACCGGGGCGCAGCGAGGCCGCTGCCCCGGGACCGGGGCGGTCCGCGGCGGCGTCTGTTCCTAAGGGCGGGGACGGGATCACGCTTGCCACTATCTCCCCGCCGTGAACACTTGGCAAGTGTCACTCTGAAAAATGCAGAGTGCGGTGTGACGGAGTGGAACGGCGTGGCACACTGCTCGCAACAGCACTCGGAGCGGCGCCAGTTGGGACTTTCGGCAGGTTTTCGAATAAACCTTCGAACGGATTCCGGTTTGGCGCCGCCGGGCTGTCAGGAATCTTCACCGGACATGCCGGTGCTCGATGGAGGTGGAGCGTGAGCGAACCGCGGTCCGCGCCGACGGTCGGACAGGTCGTCCTCGGCCGGCGCCTGCTGGATCTGCGGGAGCGTGCGGGCCTGCGCCGCGAGGAGGCCGCGCGCATCCTCCGCGTCGCCCCTGCCACGGTCCGCCGCATGGAGATGGCCGAGGTCGCGCTCAAGATTCCGTACCTCCAGCTCCTCCTGAAGTCGTACGGCGTCTCCGACGAGGAGGCCGAGGCCTTCGTCCAGCTGGCCGAGGACGCCAACCAGCCCGGCTGGTGGCAGCGCTTCCACGACGTGCTGCCCGGCTGGTTCTCCATGCACGTCAGCCTGGAGGGCGCGGCGGCCCTCATCCGCCAGTACGAACCGCACTTCGTCCCCGGACTGCTGCAGACCGAGGAGTACGCCCTCGGCGTCCTGAAATCGGGCGCCATCGGCCAGACCAGACCTGAGGACATCGAACGCCATGTCGCGCTGCGCATGGAACGCCAGGGACTGCTCACCCGCGACGGAGCGCCCCGCCTGTGGGTCGTGATGGACGAGACCGCCCTGCGCCGCCCGGTGGGCGGACCGGAGGTGATGCGTGCGCAGATCGACAAACTGCTCGAAGCCACGAACCTGCCCAACGTGACACTCCAGGTCGCCCCCTTCTCCTCGGGGCCGCACCCGGGCACGTACGGGCCCTTCGTGCTCTTTCGTTTTGCCGTGCCGGAACTCCCGGACATGGTCTACAGCGAGTACCTGACCGGCGCCATCTATCTGGATTCGCGCACCGAGGTGGCAACCCACCTGGAGGTCATGGACCGCATGGCGGCTCAGTCCGCTACAGCACATCGCACGAAGGAGATCCTCCGGGATCTCCGCAAGGAGCTCTGAATCTCTGCATGGATCGCATGACGTCCAAGGCCCGGATACGCCACGAGCGAATCAATGAGCTGACCACTGAACGGGTCACCGAGCGGGCGAGCGCCCGCATCTACAACGGCATGCCCGCCGGTGAACTCGGCAGTGAGGGCTGGCACAAGCCGTGGAGCGGCGGCAACGGCGGCAACTGCCTGGAGGCGATGAAGCTCGCCGACGGCCGGATCGCCCTGCGCCAGTCCACCGACCCGGAGGGACCTGCGCTGATCTACACCACCGACGAGATGCTCGCCTTCATCGAGGGCGCGAAGGCGGGAGAGGCGGACTTCCTCCTGTCCTGACCGCTGTTCCCCTGTCCTCCTGTTCTTCTGTGCCCCGGGCTCGTTCCCGGCCTCTTGTTCCTTTGTTCCTAATTTGGTGCTCAGTTGATCCCTTGCCGCGCAAGACCCCGAAGAGACTTACGGAGTTCGTCATGACCGGGCAGCCCTCGTTCGAGATAGACACCAGCAAGCCCCATCCCGCACGGATGTACGACTGGTATCTGGGCGGCAAGGACAACTACCCGGTCGACGAGGCGATGGGCCGTCAGATGCTGGCCCTGGACCCGCGCGTGCCGGTGATGGCTAAGGTCAACCGGGCCTTCATGCACCGCGCCACGCGCTGGCTCGCCGGGCACGGCGTCCGCCAGTTCCTGGACGTCGGCACCGGCATCCCGACCGAGCCGAACCTCCATCAGATCGCCCAGGAGGTCGCGCCCGACGCGCGGGTTGTCTACTGCGACAACGACCCCATCGTGCTGGCCCACGCGGCGGCCCTGCTGCGCGGCACGGAGGAGGGCGTCACCGAGTACCTCCAGGCCGATGTGCGCGACCCGGACGCCATCGTCGAGGGCGCGAAGAAGATCCTGGACTTCGAACGGCCGATCGCGCTCTCGCTCGTCGCGCTGCTGCACTTCGTCTCCGACGAGGACGGCGCGCACGACCTGGTCGGCCGGCTGCTGGCGGCCCTCCCGGCCGGCAGCTACCTGGTGATGACCCACGCGACCGCCGACTTCACCCCGGAGGAGTCGGCGGCGGCCACGGCGAAGCTCAAGGCGGCGGGAGTCACCCTCGCCCTGCGCTCCCGCACCGAGTTCGCCCGCTTCTTCGACGGCCTCGACCTGATCGAGCCCGGCGTCGAGGTGGTCGACAAGTGGCACCCGGAACTGGGCGAGCCGATCCCGGGCCAGGAGGACGGCGTGATCCCCGGTTACGGAGCGGTGGGCCGCACGTCCTGACGGTGAGCGGCGGGGCGGCGGGGCAGCCGTGGGCCATGGGCTATGGGTTCACAGCCACGACCACATGCGGCGCGGCGCGTCCACCAGGCGGCTGACCGCCACCACCGCGAGCGGTGGCTGCTCGGCCTTCTCCCGGCCGAGGCTCAGTCCGTAGTAGATCTGCTCGATCGACGGCGGCCCGACCGCGAGGTTGCGCCGGACCGCCGTCGACGGCGACTCCTTCTCGGTCTGCACGAGATACGCCGCCGCCATCGTCCCCGTACGGCCGACACCGGCACCGCAGTGCACGAACACCGGCCCGGACGACGACGCGACGACGTCGAGGAACCGCTGCACCTGCCCCGTCGTGGGCGTCTGCCCGTCGCGTATCGGCAGTCGTACGACCTTCAGCCCGGCCTTGGCCGGTTCGGCGAGCTGGGCCGCGCTCAGGTCCTCGGCGCGCAGGTCGACGACCGTGGTGATGCCGAGGCCCGCCAGGGCCCGGTACCCGGCCGGCGAGGGCGCCGCTCCGCGCCACAACCGCCCCTGGCCGTCCACGGGTTGGAAGTGGTGGACGCCCTGGATCGTGCGGGTCCCCGGCGGGGCCGGAGTCTCCTGGCCGATCCAGTGCGACACCGCCAGGATGCCGAGCGCGCCGGTGGCCCACAGGGCGAGATAGCCGACGGCGACTCTGCCGAGGATCCGCAGCGTACGGCGGACCACCGGGCGGGTGGGCAGCGGGAACGGGGGCGGGGGAGCGGTGACGGCAGCCATGGGGGACCCGAGGGGGTTGGGGACGGGGGCGCGATCGTGTGTCGTGCAGGGGACGAGAGCGCTTTTGCATCGTAACCCGGGCCACTGACAGCGAAGTCTTTACGTGAGGTACACCTCTTTTTCCTGGCTATGGGATCTTTTGTCCCGATCCAGACGTTCTCGGTGTCCTCAGTGCCTGTTCGCCTCCGCGTCCCCGATGCCGACGACCGTGAGGTGGGCGCGGTCGAGCGTGGTGTCCTCCAGGCAGCCGCGCAGCCGCATCCGGTCGTGCTCGGTGAGCGCGGGCCGGACCACACCGGCGAACACCCCGTCGCCGAGATCGCCGAGCGCCGCGCGGTCGAGCGGCACGGAGGTGGAGTCCCGGCACTGCTCCCAGACCTGGCGCGCGGCCAGGCTGCGCCGCTCCTCCGAGATGACGCCACCGCTGCCACGCAGATCGACCTGCACGAGGACGGAGGTCGCCGCGCTGCCCTCGTGCGGCTTCTCCTCCCGGGTCTGGGTGAGGTTGGCCAGCCCGACGACGAGCGCGCCGAGCAGTGCGACGCCGACGACCCCGACGGCCGCGGTGCGCGCGACCTGCCCCGGTGACCGCCGCCCGCCCGCCGGAGGCAGGTCGTCCAGATCGGCGTCGGCCGCCGGATCGGGCGCGGCCAGCACAGAGAGACGTCCCGCGAGCCGCCGTTCCGCGGGCTTCGCGGTGATCGACGCGACCCGCTGCACCAGCCAGGCGAGCCCGGACAGCAGCACACCGGTGACCATGAGCACCGGCACGAAGACGTACGTGCGTTCGGCTGGCTCGTCCAGCCAGCGGAACCGTCCGGCGCCCTGCCGGGCCGGCGACTCCCGCAGCCGGGCCAGCACGTCCTGCTGCCTGCGGCCGGACTCCCGCACCTGGTCCTGGGTCTCGCGGACCTGCTCCTCGATCCGCGAGAGCCGCCCGATCAGCATGATCCCGAGCAGCATCACCTCGACGACGAGCAGCAGCACCCCGCACAGGACGGCCCGCTGCCACTGCCACCGGTAGAGATAGATGACGACATAGGTGCCCGCCCCGGCGGCGGCCAGCCAGGCGAACACATACGCGAGACGCCTCATCGCCCGTCCTCCGTCCCGGACCCGTCCCCGGTGCGCACCTCACCGGTGGTCCCGTCGACCGTGAGACGCGTGCCCACCGGGAACCGGTCCACGGCGTCCGCCGCACCGACGACCGCGGGCAGCCCGAACTCCCGTGCGAGCACGGCGAGATGGGACAGCGGACTGCCGGTCTGCGCGACCAGACCGGTGAGCCCCGGCAGCAGCGGCGCGAGCGCCGGATCGAGGGTGCGGACGACGAGCACCGCGTCCGCGGGCGGGGTGCCGGAGCCGTCCCAGACGGTCCCGGCGGCCCGCCCGCCGGACACTCCCCGGCCGCCGTCCCCCGCGGCTCCGGCGCTCCGCTCGGCGACCACCGTCCCGTCCCCGGCGACCCGGAAGGCGTCCGGCAGCGGGGCGGACACGGGCTGCGGCTGCCGCTTCCGCACGTCCGCGGGCAGCGGCCCGCCCTCCAGCGCGGTCATCAGCTCCGGCCAACGCAGCAGCCCGACCCGCGCACCGTCGTCCAGCCCACCGCGTACGACCAGCCTGCGCGCCCCCTCCCGCACGAGCCGCACCTGCAGCTCCTGCACCCACCGCACCCGCAGCCGCAACGCCTCACGGGGCGGCAGCGCGGGCGCGGTGGCGGTCGGCTTTTCGACAGGGTGCCGGAAGGGGCGTACGACGGCCACGGTCGCCGCCCGCCGGTGTACGTCAGCGTCGGGACGGTGTCCCGCGCGCGGGACCTCTTCCGGCACGGTCGCCGCCGCTGCTGCCGGAAGCCTGATCCGGCCGCGCAGGCTCGGTGCCGTGAGCGCCAGGACCACCGGCTCGGCGGTCACCACGTGCTCGTCGGCCATCCCCTGGGCACGGGCGTCCGCGAGCGCGCTGAGGGCGGCACCGGCGGCCGTACGGCTGCTGCCGCCGGCCCCGCCGCCCGGGCCCTCGTGGAGGAGCGCGCCGGCCAGCGCCTCCTGGGCGTGCAGCGCGACCAGGGTCGTACGCGTCCAGCGCAGGGTGGACGCCAGTCCGGTCGACGGGATCTCGGCGGGTGGCGGCGTCTCGGCCAGGCGGCGGTCGACGTCCGCCACCAGGTCCACGGCGAGGCCGGGCAGCGCCGAGACCAGCCGTCCCGTCCGCCAGGCGGCGGCGAGGCGGCGTCCGCCGGGCGCCGGGTTGAGCAGCGCGAGCCAGCGGTGCCGGGGCGGGGCGGCGCCGAGCAGCTCCAGATCCGCGGCGGCGCGGCCACCGACCGCCGTGACCACCGGCACGGCACGCAGCCGACGCCGGGGCGCGGTGCCGCCGATGTCGAGCGCGGCGGCGAGTCCGCGGGCCATCGGGGCCACCCACAGGTCCTCCTCCAGCGGCTCCAGCTGGTCCGGGAGGGTCTCCGCGACCGGCCCCGGGCCCAGCAGCCGGGCCCCGCGCGACGGGCGGACGGCCATCGCGGTGATCGGGCGGCTCTGGAACAGCCACAGCCGGCCGTGGTCGTCGAACCCGAACTCGATGTCCTGGGGCCCGTCGAAGACCTTGCGGGCGTGCTGGGCGAGCCGGGCCAGCCGGTGCAGTTCGAAGGTGCCGAGGAGCGGCTCGGCGTCCGCAGGTTCCGTGCGCAGCATGCGGCCACGGGGGCTCAGCCAGTAGTTGGTGCCCGCCTGTTCGCCGCTGACCAGGCTGTCGGGGCCGCCGCGCACCGCGCTCACCAGCATCCGGTCGGCGCGTCCCTCCACGGGATCGGCGCCGAACATCACGCCTCCCACGCGCGCGGAGAGCATCGGCTGGACCAGCACCGCCATCGGCGCGGGCGGCTCGCCTGGCCGGTGCGCGGAGTCGAGCACGGTCCGTACCGCCGCGAGGAAGTCCGCCCAGCCCCTGACGTCGAGCACGGACGCGAACTGGCCCGCCAGGGACGACTCCTGGGTGTCCTCCTGCGGCGAGGAGGACCGCACGACGAGCGGTCGCACCCCGCCGTCGGAGAGGCCGTCCCAGGCGTCGCGCAGCGCGGACAGGTCGCCGGACGAGCCGTGGAGGTCGGGGGCGGGGTGCGGGATGACGAATCCGGGCAGTACCGGCAGCCCGGCGCCGGCCGCGCGGGCGAGGTTCGCCGCTTTGGAACCGGCGAGCAGGGGGAGCGCGGCGGCCGGCTGGTCGAGGGGGACGGCTTCCCTGCCGTGGGCCCCGACCGGGGCGAGGAGACCGGGCGCCCCGACGGTGTCGTGGACATGTGCCCCGACCGCGTTCAGGACCGCTCCGCCGCGGGGGTCGTCCCCGTCGCGCGCGCCTTCTCCGTGACGTTCATCGAGCGTCGTCATAGAACACCCTCCAGGACCGACCGCCAACAGGGGGGACGCGTAGGGTTGGCCCTGCGCCTGACGACGGAACGAAGGATTTTGGCGGCAGGCCCGTGGGGGGCCCGTCACCTGACGTCAATGATCTCACCGGGGCCCTTATTCCACGTCCGCGGAGAGCCGTTTTCCGGTCACCGTGAATAAGGTCACCCAGAGCAACCAAGTGTGGGGCGTTCGCGTTGTCGGCGGTCCGTCAGCCTGGGGGAAGTGCCTGGCAGAGGGCCTCCAACGCCGCCCCGTAGGCGGCCTCCGAGGGTGCCGCGTACCCCACGACGAGCCCGTCGGACAGGCCCCCTTCCGGGTCCTGGAATTCCGGATGCCGGAACTCCGCGAGCCCGTCGAGGGCGATTCCGTGCCAGGCCGCCGCCTTCACCGCCGACCGCTCCGTCCCGGGCGGCAGCCGCAGCACCGCGTGCAGCCCGGCCGCGACCCCGGTGACCTCGACCCGCGGCGCGTGCGTGGCGAGCGCGGCGACGAGCCGGTCACGGCGGCGCCGGTACCGCTGCCGCATCCGCCGCACATGGCGGTCGTACGACCCGGAGGCGAGGAAGTCCGCGAGCGCCAGCTGGTCGAGCGCGCTCGCCCACCCCTCGCGCTCGCCCTTCACCGCGAGTACGGGTGCCACGTACCGCTCCGGAAGCACCATCCAGCCCAGCCGCAGCGCGGGGGAGAGGCTCTTGCTGACCGAGCCGAGGTGGATCACCCGCTCCGGGTCGAGGCCCTGGACCGCGCCGACGGGCCGGCGGTCGTAGCGGAACTCCCCGTCGTAGTCGTCCTCCAGGATCAGCCCGCCACGCGCGCGTGCCCAGTCGATCACGGCCGCCCGGCGCTCGGGATGCAGCGGGCCGCCGGTCGGGAACTGGTGTGCGGGCGTGAGCAGTACGGCCCGCTCGCGGTCGAGTTGGCCGACCCGGGCGCCGTCCTCGTCGAGCGGCAGCGGTACGGTCCGCACCCCGGCGGCGGCCAGCAACTCCCGGTGGAAGCCGAGGCCGTACGCCTCCACGGCCAACGGCCCGCGCAGCACGGCGCCCGTGCCCCCGCCGCCGCTCGTACCCCCGAAGAGCAGCCGCAGGGCGTGGGCGAAGCCCGAGCAGACGACGATCCGCGCGGGCTCGGTACGGACACCACGCGCGCGTGCCAGGTACTCCGCGAGCGCCTCCCGCAGTTCGACCCGGCCGGCGGGATCGCCGGGCCCGAACGCCTCGTTGGGCGCCTGCTGGAGGGCCCGCCGGTAGGAGGCCAGCCAGGCGGCACGCGGGAACTCCGAGGCGTCCGGCTTGCCCTGACGCAGATCGTGCCGAGGTCCACGCGCGCGTGGAGGTGCCTTTACGGGGACACGCGCGGCTGCCCTCAGCGGCTCGGCGCGCTCGGCGACCCGGGTGCCCGAGCCCTGGCGGGCGGTCAGCCAGCCCTCGGCGACGAGTTCGGCGTACGCGTCGGCCACGGTGTTGCGGGCCACGCCGAGATCGGCGGCGAGGGAGCGGTACGGCGGCAGCAGGGTGCCGGGCGCGAGACGGCCACCGCGGACGGCGTCCCGCAGGGCGCGGATCAGCGCGGCCCGCCGCCCGCCGGGCCCCGTCGGCTCCAGTTCCAGATGGAGGTCGGCGCCGATCCGCTCGGCGGAATTGACCCATGTTTCTGCCATGGAAATGCACCCTACAGCCGGTCTTTCCGGCTCGTAGATTCATGGTCATGACGACGAACACGAACACCGCGAACCCCACGACCGCCCACCTCACGGAGGCGGCCGAAGAGCCCAGGCTGAACTTCGCGAAGACGGCACCCAAGGTCTTCCGCGCCCTCGTCGGCTTCGACGCGGCGGCCCGCGAGGGCCTCGACCCGGCGCTTGTCGAACTGATCCAGATCCGCGCCTCGCACCTCAACCACTGCGCGTACTGCCTCCACATGCACACCAACGACGCGCGCAAGGCGGGCGAGAGCGAGGACCGGCTGCACCTGGTCGCGGTGTGGCGCGAGGCCCGCCACTTCTACTCCCCGAGGGAGCAGGCGGCGCTGGCCCTCACCGAGGCGGTCACCCTGATCGCCGACGCGGGTGTCCCGGACGACGTCTACCGCGAGGCGGGGGCCCACTTCGACGAGCGGGAACTCGCCCAGGTGCTGTCCCTGATCCTCACGATCAACACCTGGAACCGGGTGGCCCTGGCAACCCGCATGGTGGCGGGCACGGACGGGCGCTGACCCCGCCTCAGGAAGGGCTGGGGGCGGCCCGGAAGGCCGAGGGGCGGCTCTGCGCGGGCCCTACACGGTCATCGGCCGGTCGTACGGCCCGATGGGCGCAGGCAGCCGTGTGGTGCCGGTCAGGCGGCGGTCCACGGCCGCCGCCACCGCCCGCCCCTCCGCGATCGCCCACACGATCAGCGACTGCCCCCGGGCCGCGTCGCCCGCCGCGAACACGCCCGGCACGTTCGTCGCGAAGTCCGCGTCACGGGCGATCGTGCCGCGCGGGTCGAGGACCAGCCCGAGCTGCTCGACCAGGCCGTCCTCCTGGTCGGGACCGGAGAAGCCCAGGGCGAGCAGCACGAGGTCGGCGGGCAGTGTCCGCCCGGACCCGGGCAGCGGCCGGCGCTCCGCGTCCACCTCGACGAGGTGCAACTCCCTTACGTGCCCGGCCGCGTCGCCCGTGAAGCGGAGCGTGGACGCAGCGAAGAGCCGCGCGTCGGCGTCGGCCGCGGGCGCCGACTCCAGCTCGCGGGCCTCCTCGTGCGCGGCCGACAGCCGGTAGACCTTCGGGTACGTCGGCCAGGGATCGGCGTTCTCGTCGCGCTCCGCGCCGGGCTGGGCGTAGATGTCCAACTGGGTGACGGAGGCGGCCCCTTCACGCACCGCGGTGCCCAGACAGTCGGCGCCCGTGTCACCGCCGCCGACGATCACGACGTGCTTTCCGGCGGCGGACATCGGGGACACCGCCAGATCCCCCTGGCACACCCGGTTGGCCAGCGGCAGATACTCCATCGCCTGCTGGACACCGGCCAACTCCCGTCCGGGCAGCGGCAGTTCACGCCAGGCCGTGGCCCCGACGGCCAGCACCACGGCGTCGTAGCGCGCCCGCAGCTCGGCGGCCCCGACATCCCGGCCGACGGCGGTCGACGTACGGAACTTGGTCCCCTCGGCCCGCATCTGCTCGACGCGCCGCTCCAGATGATGCTTCTCCATCTTGAACTCGGGGATGCCGTACCGCATGAGCCCGCCGAGCCGGTCGTCCTTCTCGTACACGGCGACGGTGTGCCCGGCCCGGGTCAGCTGCTGGGCCGCGGCGAGCCCGGTGGGTCCCGACCCGACCACCGCGACCGTGCGCCCCGACAGCCGGTCCGGCGGACGCGGTGGCGCGAACCCCTCGGACCAGGCCCGGTCGGCGATGGCCACCTCGACGTTCTTGATGGTCACCGCGGGCTGGTTGATGGCCAGCACACACCCCGCCTCGCACGGCGCCGGGCACAACCTCCCGGTGAACTCGGGGAAGTTGTTCGTGGCGTGCAGCCGGTCGCTCGCCGCCCGCCAGTCCGCCCGGGACACCAGGTCGTTCCACTCGGGGATCAGGTTCCCCAGCGGACAGGCGTCGTGGCAGAACGGGATGCCGCAGTCCATGCAGCGACCGGCCTGCGCGCCGACGATGGGCAGCAGCGCTCCCGGGACGTACACCTCGTCCCAGTCACGGACCCGCTCCCCGACCGGCCTGCGGGGCTGGTCCTGGCGTGCGGTGGTGAGAAAACCCTTGGGATCGCCCATGGCCGTGTCCTTGCCGTCTGCCCTGCTTGCACGTGACGCGGCCGTGCGTCATCGGGCGGCGCTTTCCTTCGGCCACGATACGACTCATCGGCCAGGGACGCCGAGCGGGAAAGCGGGTCAGGCGACGGCCAGGACGTACAGCACCGAGGCGGCTCCCGAGGCGGCCGTGCGTATGTGGTTCCAGAGGGTCCACTCGCGCACGTACACCGGCCAGTACGCGGCGGCCTCCGACGTGCCCGGCTCCAGCCTCATCAACGTGTTGTTGCGCGGCACGTTCGCGCCCATGGTGAGCCCGAACGAGCCGAGCAGATACAGCGCGCTGCCCACCAGCAGCTCCACCGCGCCCTCGTCCGGCCACACCACGAACGTGACGACGACTATCACCAGGCACAGGACGGCCGAGCCCATGAACACGAGCATGAACGGCGGGTTCAGCGCGGTGACGTTGATCGCCCGCATCGCCGCGACGCCCTGCGCGGGCGGCAGCGCGGCCAGCCCCCGCATCACGAAGGTCGAGAACCCGCAGAACACCCCGGCCACCAGCCCGGTACCGAGCACACCCAGCACCACGAGTACGAAGTACGCCCCATCGATCATGCCGACTCCCAGGTCGATCCCCATCCGTCCCCTCCAGTGAACCCCCTGCCACTGACAACGCCCATGGCCGAACACCGCGACGCCATACGCGAGCGTCCAGCGGAGACGAGGCTTCGGGCACGGGCGCGGGCGCGGGGAACGGGAGGGGCCTGGGCGGCGGCGGAACCGGCCGTGAGCGGTCCGCGGGACCCGCCGTCACACCTACGCCGGCTCGGCCCGCCGGTCGCTACCGTCCCCCGCCCCCGCCTCCGTCCGCCATTCCCGAAGCCTCGCCTCCACGGCACCGGCGATCCGCCGCCGGGCCTCGTGCCGTGCGACCCCGCTCATCAGCAGCCGGTCGTACGCCGTGTCCACATGCCGTACGGACGCCACGACCGCCGACACCACCGCCCCCTCGGACAGCGCACGCCCCGCCGCGCTCCGTCCTACCCGCCCACTGCCACGCACCGAGGCGTGCGCGGCGATCTCCGCCGCCCGGTCCGCCGGGCAGCCGGGGAACAGCCGGCGGATCTCCCGTGCGAACGTCTCCGTGAACCGCAGGTCCTCCGCGGCCCGGCGCCGAGCGTCCCGGGTCCGGCGCCTCCGCCGGGCCTCGGCGTCCGCCAGGCACCGTTCCTCGGCCCGGGCGAGCCCGGCCTCCTCGACCAGGACGCCCTGCCGCTCGTACCGCCCCTGCCGCCGGTTGAACCGCACGACCACCGCGGACAGCCCGCTCTCCTCCCGCGACCTGCGTGTCAACGCGGTGTCGCCCCTCGGCAGGAACACCAGATGCCCGAGATCGGCGCAGTCGAGACACCGGGGCGTCCTCTCCTCCAGCACTAGCAACGCCAACGGTCCCCGCCGGCACTCGGCACAGTGCCGGCGCCTGAGCGGCTGTACGACGACAGGTCCGGGGTGGAGCGGCGGCGTCGGGCGGCTGGTCATGACTGCTTGATTCCCACCGGCGGCCACCCGGCATCATGGGCCGGGTGCGACTGGAACCGATCACCTGGGACCGGCTCGGCGACCTCCTCGCCGAGCGCGTGCTCGACCTGAAGCCCGACGACGGCAGCCCCTGGCCGCGCATCGCCTTCGACGGGGCCCCGGCGGCCCGCCCGGGAGACCTCGCCGAACGCGTGGCCGAGGCGCTGCGCGTACGCGGCAGACCCTCGCTCACCGTCGGCACCGCGGGCTTCCTGCGCCCCGCCTCCCTCCGGCTGGAGTACGGCCACGAGGACGTGGAGGCCTACTACGACGGCTGGTTCGACACCGGCGCCCTCTGGCGCGAGGTCTTCGGCCCCCTCGAACCCGGCGGCGACGGCCGCGTCCTGCCCGACCTCCGCGACCCCCTCACCGACCGCTCGACCCGCAGTCCCTATGTCCAACTCCCGCCCGGCGGGCTTTTGTTGCTGCACGGCCCCTTCCTGCTGCGCCACTGGTTCCCCTTCGACCTGACCGTCCACGTCCTGCAGTCCCCGGCCGCCCTGCGCCGCCGTACCCCCGAGGCCGAGCACTGGACCCTCCCCGCCTTCGAGCGCTACGAGAGCGAGACGGACCCCGCCGGCACCGCAGACGTGCTGGTCCGCGCGGACGACCCGCGCCACCCGGCCTGGAACGGCTGACCCGGCCCCGCGCACGGTGTTCGAAAGCCGCGGACTTCCGGGTGCGCATCCCCGGGAGCGCGGCGAGAATGTAGGGCGCCGGGACTAGCGGTGCCCTCCGCGCCGCGCCGGCCGTCCGGCACCGGGAGGTACTTCATGACCACCGCCGGAGACATCATGCACCGCGGCGCCCAGTGGATCCCCGCTCACGAGACCCTCGATCGGGCCGCCCAGCTGATGCGTGAACTGAACGTGGGCGCCCTGCCCATCAGCGACGAGAACGAACGGCTCTGCGGCATCCTCACGGACCGCGACATCGTCGTCGGATGTGTGGCCATGGGCCACGATCCGGCGAAGGTCACCGCGGGCGAGATGGCCCAGGGCACCCCGCGCTGGATCGAGTCGAGCGCCGATGTCAGCGAGGTGCTCGTGGAGATGAAGGACCATCAGATCCGCCGGCTCCCGGTGATCGAGAACAAGCGTCTGGTCGGCATGATCAGCGAGGCCGATCTGGCCCAGCACCTCACGGAGGACCAGATCGCGTCCTGGGCCGAGAGCGTCTACGCCCGGACCACGCGGCGCGGAACACCCCCCCCCCGCCGCGCCCCCTCCCGGCGCGGCTGCGCGACGGCGCGGGCCGCGGGCGTCAGAGCCAGCCGTTGCGCCGGAAGCTCCGGTACAGGACCAGACAGATGACGGATATCAGCCCGATCACCAGCGGATAGCCGAACTGCCAGTGCAGCTCCGGCATGTGATCGAAGTTCATGCCGTAGACCCCGCAGACCATCGTCGGCACGGCGATCATCGCCGCCCACGCGGTGATCCTGCGCATGTCCTCGTTCTGCGCGACCGTGACCTGCGCGAGGTGCGCCTGCAGAATCGAGTTGAGCAGTTCGTCGAACGCGGCTATCTGTTCCGTCGCCCGCAGCTGATGGTCGGAGACGTCCCGGAAGTAGGCCTGTATCTCCGGGTCGATGACCCGGATCGGCCGGGTCGCCAGTTCCTCCAGCGGGCGGTGCAGCGGAGCCACGGCCCGCTTCAGCTCCAGGAGTTCCCGCTTGAGCTGGTAGATCCGGCCGGGGTCGGCCCGGGCGCCGTTCGTCGCGAACACATCCGTCTCGACCTGGTCGATGTCCGCCTGCACCGCGTCCGTGACGTGCAGATAGTCGTCGACCACATGGTCCGCGACGGCGTGCAGCACCGCCGCGGGGCCCTTGGCGAGCTGCTGCGGATCGGCTTCCAGACCCTCGCGCAGCGGGCCCAGTGAGCCGTGCCGTCCGTGTCGTACCGTGATCACGAAGTCCTCGCCGACGAAGACCATGATCTCGCCGGTGTTCACCACCTCGCTCGTCGCCGTCAGTTCGGTGTGCTCGACGTAGCAGACCGTCTTGAACACCGCGAACAGCGTCTCGCCGTACCGCTCCAGTTTCGGGCGCTGATGGGCGTCGACCGCGTCCTCGACCGCGAGCGGGTGCAGGTCGAAGAGCCGGCCGATGCCCGCGAACTCCTGGTCCGTCGGCTCGTGGAGGCCGAGCCAGACGAAGCCCTCGTCGCTCTTGCGGACCCGGCGCACGGTGTCGAGCAGATCCCGGCCGGCCGGGACGCGTACGCCGTCCTCGTAGGCCACGCAGTTCACGACCGCGGAGCCCAGCGGTGACCGGGCGTGGTGACTCAGGTCGACCCGCGGGCGCCGCCGTGCCAGCCGGGCCACCCTGCGGAGGCCGCCGACCCTGCCGAGGCTCGTCACCCTCCGCAGATTCCCTGCCATGGACATCTGGATCTCCTCGCGCCGCACTGTCCGCACCCTGCGCCTGGCCCGCCAGTCTGCCAGCCCTTCGCGAACGCCGAAGAGACCTGTGGGAACGGATGGTTCCGCTCCGCTTTCGCCGATGCGGGAGCGTCGACCCGGTCGAACAAAGCGGATGACTGGGATGATCTCGGCATGACGCGAACCGACGGGTATCTCCTCGACAACCGGCAGACCGAGGCGGGACAACGCTTCGACGCCTTCGCCGCCCTCTTCGATCCCACGACCTTCCGGCACTTCGAAGGGTTCGGCGTCGGAGCCGGCTGGCGCTGCTGGGAGGTCGGCGTCGGAGGCACCTCGGTGGTCTCCTGGCTGGCCAAGAAGGTCGGCCCGACCGGAAAGGTCGTCGCGACCGACCTCGACACCTCCTGGGTCGCCCAGGCCGCCCGTCCGCCCATCGAGGTACGCGTCCACGACGTCGGTGTCGAAGAGCCGCCGGGGGAGGGCTTCGACCTCGTGCACGCCCGGCTCGTCCTCGTCCATGTGCCGGACCGGGAGCGGGCGTTGCGCTCGATGATCAAGTCGCTGCGTCCCGGCGGACGTCTGCTGATCGAGGACGCCGACCCCGCCCTGCAGCCCCTGCTCTGCCCCGACGAGCACGGCCCCGAGCAGCAGCTCGCCAACCGCCTGCGGCACAGCTTCCGCCAGTTGCTCGCGGACAGCGGCGCCGACCTGGCGTACGGCCGCAGGCTCCCGCGGCTGCTGCGCGAGGCCGGTCTGCGCAACGTCCAGGCCGACGCGTACTTCCCCGTCACCTCGCCCGCCTGCGCCGCGCTGGAGTCCGCGACGATCCGTCAGATCCGGGAGCGGCTCGTCGCCGGGGGCCACGCCACGGACGAGGAGATCGACCGCCACCTGGCCAACGTCGCCTCGGGCGGGATGGACCTGGCCACGGCACCGATGATCTCGGCGTGGGGACGCAAGGGGTAGCCGACGGCGGTGCCCCCTCCGGCCTCTCATTCGGCGGCCGGCGGTCTCCCGCCCACCCGTTCCACCGCCCGCGCGCCCGCCCGGCACCCCTCCGCCGCCGCGTCCTCGGGTTCGGCGCCCGTCAGCAGGGCGGCGAGGAACGCGCCGGTGAAGGCGTCACCGGCGCCCGTCGTGTCCCGGGGTGCCGCGGGCACGGCCGGGACCCGGGCGCGCACGGTGCCCGCGCGGGCCACGATCGCGCCCTCGGCACCCTGTTTGGCGATCACCAGGGGGACGTGGCGGCTCAGCTTGGCCGCCGCGTCCGCCGGGTCGGGCAACCCGGTGAGCAGACAGGCCTCGTCACGGCTCGGCAGCAGCACGTCCACCCCGGACACCAGCTCCAGGAAGCGGTCGACACCCAGTTCGACGAGGAACCCCGCCGACGCCGGGTCCAGGCTCACCGGTACGCCGCGCGCGCGTGCCGACTCCAGCGCCGCCGCCACCAGCGCGCGGCTCGGCGCCGAGAACAGCAGATAGCCCGACAGGTGCAGCCGCGCGACACCGTCGAGCAGCGCGTCCGACCAGTCGTCGGCGTCCAGCCGTACCGAGGCGCCGCTCTGCGTCACCAGCGTCCGCTCGGCCGCCGCGCCCGTGTCCACCAGGCAGATCACCGTCCCCGTGGGCGCCTCCGGGTCGACGACGAGGCGGGGCCGTACCCCGCAGGCCCGCAGCTCGCGCTCGTGCCACTCGGCCGCGTCCGTACCCACCCGTCCGAGCAGCCGCACCTCCGCGTGCCCCCAATGGGCCGCCCAGCAGGCCACGTTGGCGCCCGCACCGCCCGGCAGGGTCCGGATCGCGGCCGTCGTGTCGGTGCCCGCCGCGAGCGGACCCCGGTGCCGGGCCACGATGTCCGTGATCACGTCCCCGACGACGAGCAGCGCCCCGCCCGGCTCCGTCACGCCCCGGCCCAGGCCGCCGCGATCCGCCCCGCGAGCCGTACGTTGCCGCGGACCGCTGCCAGATTGGCGCTCAGCGAGGCGCCGTCCGTGTGCCGCACCAGGTAGTCGAGCAGGAACGGCGTCACGGCCTGCCCGCTCACCCCCTGCTCCTCGCACGCGTGCAGCGCGTCGGCTAGCACGCGCGCGTGGAGCCCCGGATCCAACTGCTCCTCCGCGGGCACCGGATTGGCCACGATGAACGCCGACTCCGGGGAGTCGAGCGCGTCCTGGGCCCGCATCACGTCCGCGACCTGCTCCGGTGTGTCGAGCGTCCAGTCCACCGGGTGCCCGGAGTCGGACAGGTAGAAGCCGGGGAAGCTGCCGGTGCCGAAGCCGGCCACGGCGACCCCCAGGGTCTCCAGACGCTGCAAGGTGGCAGGGACGTCCAGGATCGACTTCACGCCCGCGCAGACGACCGTGATCCGGGTGCGCGCCAGCAGCCCGAGGTCGGCGGACTCGTCCTGGGTCACCGTCCACTCCCGGTGCACCCCGCCGAGCCCACCCGTGGCGAACACCCGTACGCCCGCGCGGGCGGCCAGCAGCGCCGTCGCCGACACCGTCGTGGCCCCGCTCGCCCCGGCGGCCACCGCGAGCGGCAGATCGCGGTGCCCCAGCTTGCGGATGCCGTCCTCGTTCGCGACCCGCTCCAACTGCTCCTTGTCCAGGCCGACATGGGGGCGCCCGTCCAGCACGGCGATGGTGGCGGGGACGGCTCCCTCCTGCCGTACGACGTCCTCCAGTTCCAGCGCCACCTGAAGATTGCGCGGGCGCGGCAGCCCGTGCGCGATGATCGTGGACTCCAGGGCCACCACGGGTCGACGCGCGTCGACCGCTTCCCGCACTTCTTCGGACACCACCAGCATCACGGGCCTGCTTCCTGTCGTTCGGTCTTGCCTCATCTCTGGCGGGCGGCGCGCGTGGTCAAACCCTTGCGGCCTGTGGAAGAGACCACCAGCCTGGGGTGCATGACGGACAACTCGCCGCGTCTCGACCATGTCGTCCTCTGGGTGCGCGATCCGCTCGCGGCGGCCGGCTTCTACGAGAAGGCGGTCGGCATGGCACCTCTGAGGACCACCGAATTCGCCGCCGGAACGGTGTCCTTCCCCTCCGTACGCCTCAACGAGGAGACCATCTTCGACCTCGCGCCCCTCTCCCTGGCGGAGCGCATGAACATGCTCCCCGGGGCCGCCGACAGTGCCGGCCACCCCGTCAACCACGTCTGCCTGTCCCTGACCCCAGACGCCTTCGACGCCCTGCGCACCCGCCTGGAGGAGCGGGACGTACCCGTCTCCGACATCTCGTACGACTCCTACGGCGCCCGGGGCCTGGCGAGGCGCAACTTCTACTTCCGCGACCCCGACGGCAACGTCTTCGAGGCGCGGCACTACGCGTAGGGCACGGGAAGGGGGCACCCGCGCGCGGGTGCCCCCTTCCGGGCACCGGAAGACCGGGTCCGAGGATCAGACCGGCCGTACGCCCGCCAGCGCGCCGTGCGGATCGAGGACGTACTTGCGGCTCGCGCCCTGGTCGAACTCGGCGTAGCCGCGCGGTGCGTCGTCCAGGCCGATCACGGTCGCGTTGACGGCCTTGGCGATGTGCACGCGCTCGTGCAGGATCGCCCGCATCAGGCCCCGGTGGTACTTCATCACCGGGCACTGTCCGGTGGTGAAGGCGTGGCTCTTCGCCCAGCCGAGGCCCAGTCGCATCTTCAGGGTGCCCGACTTGGCGTCCCCGTCGATGCCGCCCGGGTCGTCCGTCACGTACAGCCCCGGGATGCCCAGGGCACCTCCCGCGCGCGTGACGCCCATCAGCGAGTTGAGGACCGTCGCGGGCGCCTCCGGGGCGTCCGGGCCGTGCGCCCGGGCCTCGAAGCCGACCGCGTCGACCGCCGCGTCCACCTCGGGCTCCCCGAGGATCTGGGCGAGCTGCCCCTCGATGTCGCCGCGCGAGACGTCCACGGTCTCGCAGCCGAAGCTCCGCGCCTGGGCGAGGCGTTCGGCGTTGAGGTCGCCGACGATGACGACGGCGGCGCCCAGGAGCTGCGCCGACGCCGCGGCGGCCAGCCCGACCGGGCCCGCTCCCGCGACGTACACCGTCGAACCGACGCCCGCGCCCGCGCTGACCGCGCCGTGGAAGCCGGTCGGGAAGATGTCCGACAGCATGGTCAGGTCGAGGAGCTTCTCGCGCGCCTGGTCGGGGTCCGGGAACCTCAGCAGGTTGAAGTCCGCGTACGGCACCATCGCGTACTCGGCCTGCCCGCCGACCCAGCCGCCCATGTCGACATAGCCGTAAGCCGCCCCCGGACGCGCCGGGTTGACGCTCAGACAGATCCCGGTCTTGCGTTCCTTGCAGTTGCGGCACCGCCCGCAGGCGATGTTGAACGGTACGGAGACGATGTCCCCGACGTCGACGTACTCGACGTCCGGCCCTCGTTCGACGACCTCTCCGGTGATCTCGTGTCCGAGGACCAGCCCCTCCGGCGCGGTCGTCCGGCCCCGCACCATGTGCTGGTCACTTCCGCAGATGTTGCTGGCGAGCACCTTGAGGATCACCCCGTGCCGGCACTTCCTGCCGACGTTCCGCGGAGCGACGCCCGGCCCGTCCTGGAGTTCAAGCGTCGGGTAGTCGATGGTCCTGACCTCGACCGCGCCCGGCTTGAGATACGCGACTGCCCTGTTCCCGCTCATACGTGATCGCCGTCCCTTCGGCCCCGTGACTTCGGATGCCAGCGGCTGTGCGCACGGCGGAGTCTGCTACCGCTCCCGCCTCCCGGCCACCCCTCGCGCGCGGACCGGCGTGAACCGGCTCAGCCGCCCGCCGTCGCGCCCCGGACCCGCCGTCGGCCGTGCCTGGTGAACAGGGCGAGCGCGCCCACGGGTATCAGCAGGCTCGCGGCGGCGAGATTCAGCCACCCGTAGCCCGCCCGGGCCATCACGAGCCCGGAGGCCGCCCCGCCGAGGCCCGCACAGGTGTTCATGACGAGGTCGGACAGCCCCTGGGCGGCGGCGCGGGCGGCCTCGGGCACGGAGTCCGTGAGCAGGGCGGACCCGGAGACCAGCCCGGCCGACCAGCCGAGGCCCAGGACGAAGAGCCCCGCCGCCGTACGGCCGTGACCGCCGCCGGACGTACCCGCGAGGAACGCGGCGCAGGCCAGCAGCCCCACGGCGAGGCCGATGCCGGACAGCCGCCCGACCCGGTCGGACAGCCGGCCCATGAGCGGCGAGAACGCGTACATGCCCGCGATGTGGCCGCTGATGACCAGCCCGATCAGATCGATGCCCGCGCCGTGGTGCCCGAGCGCGACCGGCGTCATCGACATGACCGAGACCATCGCCGTGTGGCAGCCGGCCACCGTCACGAGCGCGAGCCGGGCACGCGGTGAAGCGGTGACGGCGGCGAGGCCCGCGCGCAGTGACCTGCCCTCGGCCGACCGCTCCTCCACCGGGGCGAGCGCACGGGCCGTGAGCAGCGGATCGGGGCGCAGCAGGACGGCCACCGTCACCGCGGCGGCCAGGAAGATCCCGGCCGCCCACAGGAAGGCGCCCGCCGTTGCCGGTATCCCGAGCCCGGACACACTCCGCCCGGCGGGAGCGGCGATGTTCGGCCCGAGGACCGCCCCTATGGTGGTCGCCCACACGACGTTCGAGATGGCCCGCGCCCGCCGGTCCGGCTCGGCGAGGTCGGCGGCGGCGAACCGCGCCCCCAGATTCGCCGCCGAGCCGGCGCCGAACCCGGCCATACCGCACAGCAGCAGCGGAAAACTGTCGACGACCGCCGCGACCACGACGACACCCGCGCCCAGGGCACCGACGAGATAGCCCAGGACCAGCCCGGGGCGCCGCCCGCGCGCGGTCATCAGCGCCGCCAGCGGCAGCGAGGCGACGGCGGTGCCCGCGACCATCGCGGTCGGCGCGAGCCCCGACAGCGACTCCGTACCGCTGATCCGCTGCGCCAGTACGGAAGCCAGTGCGACACCGGTGGCCACGCCGAGCCCGCCGAGGATCTGACTCGCGACCAGCACACCCGAGATCCGGCGCCGCGGCACGGCGGAAGACATGGTCACTCGTACGATCCCCCCTGCTTTCCCCTGCTTCCCTGTGCTTCCCCCGGCGGTCCGTCCCCTGCGGAACCGCTCCTAGAACAGCGGCTCGGGCAGCACCCCTTCGAGCGCGAGCAGCTTCCGCTTGGTCTCCAGACCGCCCCCGAACCCGCCGAGACCACCGCCGCTCTCCACGACCCGATGGCACGGCACCACGACCGGCAGCGGATTGGCACCCATCGCCGCGCCCACCGCCTGGGCCGCGCCGGGCTGACCGACCCGCCCGGCCAGATCGCCGTACCCGACGACCGCGCCGAACGGCACACCGGACGCCAGTTCGCGCAGCACCTGCCGGTTGAAGCCGGAGATCAGGGACCAGTCGAGCGGCAGCTCGAACACCTGCCGCTCGCCCGCGAAGTACGCCGTGAACTGGCGTATCGCCTCGGCCAGGAGCGGGGACCCGGGTGCCTCCAGGGGCTCCGCGCCCAGCCGCGAGGCGAGCCGCTCGACAGCCCTCTCGCGCACCGGTTCGGTGGCGTGGAACACCACGTTCACCAGGCCCTCGCGCGTCGCGGCCAGCAGCAGCGGACCTATGCCGGTGCCGACGACCGCCCACACGACCTGCTGCCGCTTCTCCGGGTCCCGCGGCTCGTCCCGCCCATGCCTGTCCATGCGCCCCACCGTACGACCCGCCACTGACAACGCCCGGCGCGCGGGCCGTGAGCGGGCCCGGACGGTGCGGGAGTGACAGCGGAGGGACAACGGAAAAAGAGGTGCGACACAGACACAGATTGAACGGCGTTGCCCGAGTCCGCACACTCCTGCCGCACAAGTGGGGCAAGGCCGTGTTTCTTTGCCGGAAAATCGTTCGACCCCTCCGGAGCCAGTCATACTCTCTGCCACAACCCTGACCGCTGGCCGGTCCTGGGGCGGGGGAGCATTTCAGGGAATTCAGGGACGCAACAGGGCGGAAGGGCAGCCGCACATGCAGGGCACGGTCGACGGCTTCAGCTACGGACTCGTCACACCGCTGGTGGCCTACCTCATGGCCTGCCTCGGCGGTGCGCTCGGCCTGCGCTGCACCACCAGATCGATGCTGGTCGCCCGGTCCTGGCGACCAGGGTGGCTGGCCCTCGGCTCGGCCGCGATCGGCTCCGGCATCTGGACCATGCACTTCATCGCGATGATGGGGTTCAAGGTCAAGGAGACCCCGGTCAACTACGACATGTGGCTGACCTTCGCCAGCCTGGGCGTCGCCATCCTCATGGTCGGCGTCGGGATCTTCATCGTCGGCTACCGGGGCGCGAGCGGGACGGCACTGTTCACCGGAGGCACCATCACGGGCCTCGGCATAGCGTCCGCGCACTACCTGGGCATGGCCGGAATGCGCCTCAACGGAAAGCTGGAGTACAACACCCTCACCGTCGCCGCCTCGGTCGTGATAGCCGTCGTGGCCGCCACCGCCGCCCTGTGGGCCGCCGGGCAGATCCGCGGCTTCCTGTGGAGCGTGGGCGCCAGCCTCGTCATGGGACTCGCCGTCAGCGGCATGCACTACACGGGCATGGCCGCCCTGCGGGTCCACGTCCACATCTCGTCCGGCAGCCCGGCCGGCGACTCGCCCGCGACCCTGCTGGCCCCCCTGATGGTCGGCCCGCTGGCCTTCCTCCTGCTGGCCGGAGTCGTCGTGGTGTTCGACCCGATGACGGTCATGGGCAAGCCCGACCGGCGCCCCGCCGACAACAAGCCGGGCATCCCGGCCCACCCCGCCGTCCCGCACCCCGGCCGACGGACCCCGCCGCAGGCCGGCCGGCAGCACGGCCACCGCGGCTCCCGCACCCCGCAGAACCGCTGATCAGGACCCGTTGTCAGTGGGTGGCCGTACGGTTGATGCCATGCGGCCAGTTTCCAAGATCGAACGCACGGTGGCGCCCTTCGAGGTCGTCAGCCCCTACCAGCCGAGCGGCGACCAGCCCGCGGCCATCGCCGAGCTGGCTCGGCGCATCGAAGCAGGTGAGAAGGACGTCGTGCTCCTCGGCGCGACCGGCACCGGCAAGTCCGCCACCACCGCGTGGATGATCGAGAAGCTCCAGCGCCCCACCCTCGTCATGGCGCCGAACAAGACCCTGGCCGCCCAGCTGGCGAACGAGTTCCGGGAACTCCTCCCGAACAACGCCGTCGAATACTTCGTCTCGTACTACGACTACTACCAGCCCGAGGCGTACGTCCCCCAGTCGGACACCTACATCGAGAAGGACTCCTCGATCAACGAGGAGGTCGAACGCCTGCGCCACTCCGCGACCAACTCGCTGCTCACCCGGCGGGACGTCATCGTGGTCGCCTCCGTGTCCTGCATCTACGGCCTCGGTACTCCACAGGAGTACGTGGACCGGATGGTCCCCCTCAAGGTCGGCGAGGAGATCGACCGCGACCAGCTGCTGCGCCGCTTCGTCGACATCCAGTACACGCGCAACGACCTGGCCTTCACCCGCGGCACCTTCCGCGTGCGCGGCGACACCATCGAGATCTTCCCGGTCTACGAGGAACTCGCCGTCCGCATCGAGATGTTCGGCGACGAGATCGAGGCCCTCTCCACCCTCCACCCGCTCACCGGCGAGATCATCAGTGAGGACCAGCACACGTACGTCTTCCCGGCCACCCACTACGTGGCAGGTCCCGAGCGCATGGAGCGGGCCGTCAACGACATCGAGAAGGAGCTCGGCGAGCGCCTCACCGAGCTGGAGAAGCAGAGCAAGCTCCTGGAGGCCCAGCGCCTGCGGATGCGGACGACGTACGACCTGGAGATGCTCCGCCAGATCGGCTCCTGCTCCGGTGTCGAGAACTACTCGATGCACTTCGACGGCCGCCTCCCCGGCTCCCCGCCGAACACCCTGATCGACTACTTCCCGGACGACTTCCTGCTCGTCATCGACGAGTCGCACAACACGGTCCCGCAGATCGGCGCCATGTACGAGGGCGACGCGTCCCGCAAGCGCACCCTCGTCGACCACGGCTTCCGGCTGCCCTCCGCACTGGACAACCGCCCCCTGAAATGGGAGGAGTTCCAGAAGCGCATCGGCCAGACCGTGTACCTCTCGGCGACCCCCGGCAAGTACGAGCTGTCGCGCGGCGACGGCTACGTCGAGCAGATCATCCGCCCCACCGGCCTCATCGACCCCGAGGTCGTCGTCAAGCCCACCGAGGGCCAGATCGACGACCTGGTCCACGAGATCCGCACCCGCGCCGAGAAGGACGAACGCGTCCTGGTCACCACGCTCACCAAGAAGATGGCCGAGGACCTCACCGACTACTTCCTGGAACTGGGCATCCAGGTCCGCTATCTGCACAGCGACGTCGACACCCTGCGCCGGGTCGAGCTGCTGCGTGAGCTGCGCGCCGGCGATTTCGACGTCCTGGTCGGCATCAACCTCCTTCGGGAGGGCCTCGACCTTCCCGAGGTGTCCCTGGTGTCGATCCTCGACGCCGACAAGGAGGGCTTCCTGCGCTCCGGGACCTCCCTCATCCAGACCATCGGCCGCGCGGCGCGCAACGTCTCAGGCCAGGTCCATATGTACGCGGACAGGATCACCCCGTCGATGGAGAGGGCCATCGAGGAGACCAACCGCCGCCGGGAGAAGCAGGTCGCGTACAACAAGGAGAAGGGCATCGACCCGCAGCCCCTCCGCAAGAAGATCAACGACATCGTCGCGCAGATCGCCCGCGAGGACGTCGACACCGAACAGCTCCTCGGCTCGGGCTACCGCAAGTCGAAGGACGGCAAGGGCGCCAAGGCCCCGGTGCCCTCGCTCGGCGGCAAGGCGGCCAAGGGCGCCAGGGCGGGCAAGGGCAAGGCCGGGGAGACGGTGCCGACCGACCGCCCCGCGGCCGAACTCGCCGGCCAGATCGAGGAGATGACGGCACGGATGCGCGCCGCCGCGGCCGACCTCCAGTTCGAGGTCGCCGCCCGGTTGCGCGACGAGGTGTCGGAGATGAAGAAGGAACTGCGGCAGATGAAGGAGGCGGGCCTGGCCTGACCGTACGTACGCGCAGTGTTGCAAGACCGACACAAAGTGCGCCCGAGGCTTCGGCACTGTCAGTGCCCCTGCGTAGGGTTCACGTCATCCGCGGACCCCGCGGCAACAGGGGATTCGGTTCGAGAGGGGAACAGCGCGTGGTGGACGTATCCAAGGGCGGCACGCCTGGTGGCAGCGTCAATCTGACCAAGGGTCAGGGCATCAACCTGCAGAAGAGTGACGGGGGCACCCTGACCGCGGTGCGCATGGGCCTCGGCTGGCAGGCGGCTCCCCGCCGCGGCCTGTTCGGCTCGCGTACACGGGAGATCGACCTCGATGCCTCCGCCGTGCTCTTCGCCGACAAGCAGCCCGTCGACGTCGTGTTCTTCCGCCACCTCGTGAGCGACGACGGCTCCGTGCGGCACACCGGTGACAACCTCGTCGGCGGTGTCGGCCAGGGCGGTGACGACGAGGCGATCCTCGTCGATCTGCCGCGGGTGCCGGTGCACATCGACCAGATCGTCTTCACCGTGAACTCCTTCACGGGCCAGACCTTCCAGGAGGTGCAGAACGCGTTCTGCCGACTGGTCGACGAGGCCAACGGCGACGAACTCGCCCGCTACACGCTGGACGGCGGCGGCCAGTACACGGCTCAGATCATGGCGAAGGTGCACCGTGTGGGCGCGGGCTGGCGGATGACGGCCCTCGGCACCCCGGCCAACGGCCGCACCTTCCAGGACCTGATGCCGGCGATCCTGCCGCACCTGTAGCCGGGCCGGGCGGCCCACGGAAGCAAGAGAACGACACGGGGGGACGAAGGCGATGACGGCCGAGCTGGTCCGGGGGCAGAACCATCCGCTCTCCCAGGTTCACCTGGAAGTGCGGATCTCGGCCGGTGCGCCGATCGTGGCGGGGGCCACGATCGGCGACGAGCGGGGCAAGGTCCACGGCGTCGAGTGGGTCGCCCACCCCGGTGCCCCCACGCTCCCCGGCCTTGAGGTCTCCAGGCAGGCCGCCGCCGACCACCGGCTCGCCGTCGACCTGGGCGCCATGCCGGACTCCGTGCACCGGGTCAGCGTGCTGCTCGCACTGCCGTCCGGTGTGGGTGGCCCGGTCCACTTCGGCGCCGTGGCCGCCCCCTTCGTCGCCGTCACCGGTCTCGACGGCACCGAGGTCGCCAGCTACACGATCACCGGCCTGGAGGCCGAGTCGGCCGTGGTAGCCCTGGAGCTGTACCGCAGGCAGGACGCCTGGAAGGTGCGCGCCATCGGCCAGGGATACGCCGGCGGCCTCGCCGAACTCCTCGCCGACCAGGGACTGCCCGAGGCCCGCAGCCTCGCGGACACCATAAACGAGGCGGTGTCCCGGGCCCACTCCCGCTCGGTGGCACCCCCGCCGCCCCGCACACCGGACAGCGACCGCACCCGCCGGACGGCATCCCCGGCACCCGCACAGTCCGCGTCGCCGTACACGGCTCAGGGACCCCAGGACACCCCGGCTCCCGGCACCTCGGACCAGGCCCCTTCCGTGGTCCAGGGCGGCCAGGGCGGTCCTGCCCCCGCCCAGCCCTCGTCGCCGTACGGAGCCGAGGGCGCCCAGAACACCCCGGCACAGGCCGGCCGACCTGACGTCTCGCCTCCGGCGGGCCGCGCCGGGGAAGCCGCGCCGCCGGGAACCTCCACCACCGGCGGCCCGGTCGACTACAGCCATCCCGGCCGCCGTACGGCCGCTCCGCCCCCGGCACCGCCGACCGCGCCCCCGGCCCGGCCCGGACAGCCCGCGCGGCCGGTCGCGGGCGACGCGACCGGCTGGTCGATGGACGAGCGGCTCTACAACCAGGTCTGGGGCATGTTCGAGGACCTGGCGAGAACCGTCGCCGCCTACCGCAGCGCCGTGGACTTCGCCGACTCACGCCTGGAACAGGAGATCGACAGGGCGCTCGCCGATCCCCGCAACCGGCTCGGCGGCCCGGGCGACGGCGCCCGGGAAGCGGCCCGCGCCAAGCACTCCCAGCTCGTCGACCAGGCCCGCGCCGCCCTCGACCGCGACCTCGCCCAGCTCATCGCCGAGGCCGAGGTCGTCGAGCCCGCGCTGCCCCTGGCGTACGCGCGCTGGGACAGCCCCGTCTGGCACGGCTACCGGGTGCCGATGGAGATGCCCATGGCGCTGCGGCTGGGCGACCTGCGGCTGCCCGAGAGCGTCGCCCTCAACATCCCGATGCTCGTCCGGCTGCCGCTGGAGCGCGGGCTGTGGATCGACAGCGGCGGCGAGTCGCTCGACGGCTCGGTCGTCGACTCCGGCGAGCTGCGCCGGCTCGCCATGGACACGGCGGTGACGCATGCGGCGCGGCTGCTGGCCGTCCATCCGGCGGGCGAGTTCGCCGTGCATGTCATCGACCCGGCAGGCGCGGGCGCCCTCTCCCTCGCGCCGCTCGTGCGGGCCGGTGTGCTCGCGGGTCCGCCCGCGGCCGGGGCCGCCGGTGTCGCGGACGTCCTGGGGCGGCTGACCCAGCGCGTCGACCTGGTGCAGATGGCGCTGCGCGCCGGTGCGGCCGACTCGCTACCGCCCGACCTCGACACGGCTCAGCAGCTGCTGATCGTCAATGACTTCCCGCACGGTTTCGACGACCGGGCGGTGACCCGGCTGCGCTATCTCGCGGATGAGGGCCCGGCCGTCGGCGTCCACCTGATGATGGTCGCCGACCGCGAGGACGCCGCCGCCTACGGGCCGTTGCTCGACCCGCTCTGGCGTTCGCTCATGCGACTCACCCCGGTGCCCGACGACCACCTCGCCGACCCGTGGGTCGGCCATGCGTGGACGTACGAGCCGTTGGCCGTGCCGCACGGCAGCCAGGTGCTCCAGCAGGTGCTCGACCAGGTCGCGGCGGCCCGCCGCTCATGGAACCGCTGACGCCCGCGAGCGCTTCACCAAGCATCAGTAAAGCCACCTGACCTGCGTATTTGGTTTTTCTTTTACCAATCTCTTTACCTTTCCTTGGTGATTGGGGTATTGTTTTCCCCACGGAGGGGAGTACTCCCTACCTGCTGCGGCGTACCCGTCAATACGGATCAATCCAGATCCCGGGGCGTCGGCCCGCAGGCAACCGGGCGCGTGAAGGAGCCGGGCTGTCGCGGGTGGAAGAGACCTCCGGTAGCGACGACGCTGAAATTTGCCGTTACGTACTGCCGGAGGCGCAGTGGATGTTTCCGTGACCCTTTGGGTCCTGACAATCGTGGGTCTCGCCGCACTGATCGCGGTGGACTTCTTCATCGGGCGCAAGCCCCATGACGTATCAATCAAGGAAGCCGGAATCTGGACGGTCGTCTGGATAGTCCTGGCCGGACTCTTCGGCCTGGGACTGCTCGTCTTCAGCGGCGGTGAGCCCGCCGGCGAGTTCTTCGCGGGCTTCATCACCGAGAAGTCGCTGAGCGTCGACAACCTCTTCGTCTTTGTCCTGATCATGGCGAAGTTCGCGGTGCCCTCGCAGTATCAGCAGCGAGTGCTCCTCATCGGTGTCCTCATAGCGCTCGTCCTGCGCGCGATATTCATCGCCGCCGGCGCCGCGATCCTCGCGAGCTTCGCATGGGTGTTCTACATCTTCGGTGCCTTCCTCATCTGGACCGCCTGGAAGCTCATCCAGGAGGCCCGCACCGATGACGAGGACGAGGAGTTCGAGGAGAACAGGCTGCTCAAGGCCGCCGAGAAGCGGTTCGGCGTGGCCGACCGCTACCACGGCACCAAGCTGTGGATCGAGCAGAACGGCAAGCGCGTCATGACGCCGATGCTGGTCGTGATGCTCGCGATCGGTACGACGGACGTCCTGTTCGCCCTCGACTCGATCCCGGCGATCTTCGGCCTGACCCAGGACCCGTACATCGTCTTCACCGCCAACGCGTTCGCGCTGATGGGTCTGCGCCAGCTGTACTTCCTCATCGGCGGTCTGCTGAGGAAGCTGGTCCACCTCTCGTACGGCCTGTCGGTCATCCTCGGCTTCATCGGAGTCAAGCTGGTGCTGCACGCGCTGCACGAGTCGGGCGTCCATGTACCGGAGATCTCCATACCGGTCTCCCTCGGTGTCATCTGCGGTGTCCTGATCGTCACCACGATCACCAGCCTGTACGCCTCCAGGAAGCAGGAGGCGGCCGAGGCGGCGCAGCAGGATGGCCAGGAGGACAGCGAAGGCGCTCCGAAGGACAGCATCGGCGCCTGACCGCGCCGGACACAGGAGCAACCACCATCGGGAGCGGTGCGCGGCGAGTTGCCGGGCACCGTTCCCGATCCCTCGTCGGGAGCTGGGCAGGGTGGTGGAGCCATCGGGTGACAGCAACCGCCCCGGGCCGGGCGAACCGGAGGGGAGACCGGTGTGCGGGTCCGGGGCAGGCATGGGAAAGCGTGGGCAGGCACGGGCGCCGGGGCAGCCATGAGGTGCGCCTGGGCGGGCACAAGACACGGGCTGGGTGCGGAGCCCGGTTCGGGGAGATCGACGGGAGCGTGGAGCAGTGGACAGGTCCTGCTGTGGGACCGGCGTGAGCGGCCGGCGCGGAGCCGGTGTGCGCGTGCGGGGCCCGTGGGCGTCTGCGACGATCGCTGAATGATCGTCGGGCTGCGGTCGCTCGTGACGCGGTGGACGGCCGTCGTGCCGGTGGCCGCGGTCGTCCTGCTCGTGTTCACCTGGGGGCGCGACCTACCCGGTGCGGTCGTCGCGCTGGTGACACTGGTCCTCGCGGGAGCGGTACTGGCCGCCGTGCACCACGCCGAGGTGATCGCCCACCGGGTCGGTGAACCCTTCGGTTCGCTCGTGCTGGCCGTCGCCGTCACGATCATCGAGGTCGCCCTGATCGTCACGCTGATGGCCGACGGCGGGGACAAGAGCTCCACCCTGGCCAGGGACACCGTCTTCGCGGCGGTGATGATCACCTGCAACGGCATCGTCGGACTGAGCCTCCTCGTCGGCTCGCTCCGGCACGGGACCGCGGTCTTCAACCCGGAGGGCACCGGCGCCGCCCTCGCCACGGTCGCGACGCTGGCCACGCTCAGCCTGGTGCTGCCGACGTTCACCACGAGCAAGCCGGGACCCGAGTTCTCCACCGCCCAGCTCACCTTCGCCGCGCTCGCCTCGCTGATCCTCTACGGCCTGTTCGTGGCGACCCAGACCGTGCGGCACCGCGACTACTTCCTGCCGATCACCCGGCAGGGCGAGGAGCACACCCCGGACAGTCACGCGGAGCTGCCGACCACCCGTGACACCCGGCTCAGCCTCGGAATGCTCGCCCTGGCGCTGATCGGCGTGGTCGGCCTCGCGAAGGGAGTGTCGCCGACCATCGAGTCCGGGGTGGAGGCGGCCGACCTGCCGCATGCCGTCGTCGGTGTGGTCATCGCCCTGCTCGTGCTGCTCCCCGAGACCATCGCCGCGCTCCGCTCCGCGCGCCGCGACCAGGTGCAGACCAGCCTGAACCTCGCGCTCGGGTCCGCGATGGCCAGCATCGGCCTGACCATCCCCGCCGTGGCCCTGGCGTCCATCTGGCTCTCCGGACCACTGGTCCTCGGCCTCGGCGCCACCCACATGGTGCTGCTCGCCCTGACCGTGGTGGTGGGTTCGCTGACGGTCGTGCCCGGGCGGGCCACGCCGCTCCAGGGAGGCGTACATCTGGTGCTGCTGGCGGCCTACCTGGAGCTGGCGATCAACCCCTGACCAGCATTACCGGGGTCGCCACAGGGCACTCCCGGCCACCGTCCGCCGCGGATCACTCCGTGGCCGGGACGGCGGTCAGGCGGGGCACCGGGCGGGTCTCCGGCAGGAGGGCGAAGCAGCCCAGGCTGAACAGCGCGATGCCGGTCAGATACACGCCCACGCCCCAAGGGACCCGGCCCCCCTGTTCGGCCAGGGCCGTCGCCACGATCGGGGTGAGGGCGCCGCCGAGGACCCCGCCGAGGTTGTAGCCGACCGCGGCGCCCGTGCACCGTACGCGGGGCTCGTACAGCTCGGGCAGATACGCGGCGATCACCGCGAACATCGTGACGAAGGCGATCATGGCCACCAGGAAGCCGAGGAACATCGGCAGCGGCTCGCCGGTCGACAGCAGCGCCACCATCGGGCACATCCAGAGAGCGGCGGCGGTGCAGCCCGCGAGGCACAGCGGGCGGCGGCCGTAGCGGTCGCCGAGGAGGGCCATCAGGGGGGTCAGGGCGCCCTTGACCACCACCGCGGCCATGATGCAGGCCAGCATGACGGTACGGCTGACGCCGAGGCGTTCCGTCCCGTAGGCGAGGGACCAGGTCGTCACGGCGTAGAACACCGCGTAGCCGACGGCGAGCGCGCCCGCCGTCAGCAGGACCAGCCGCCAGTGGTCGCGCACCACCTCGGCGAGCGGCACGCGCGCGTGGTCGTCGATCTCCAGGAAGCTCGGGCTCTCCGCGAGCGACGAACGCAGCCACAGCCCCGCCACCGCGAGCACCCCGGCCGCCCAGAACGGCACCCGCCACCCCCACGAGGCGAACTGCGCGTCCGTGAGAGACGCGGACAGCGCCAGCATCACGCCGTTGGCGAGCAGGAAGCCCACCGCGGGCCCGATCTGCGGGAAGCTCGCCCACAGGGCACGCCGTTCGGCGGGCGCGTGCTCCGCGGTCAGCAGCACCGCCCCGCCCCACTCGCCGCCCAGCCCGAGCCCCTGCAGAAAACGCAGCACCAGGAGGAGCACCGGAGCGGCCGTGCCGATCGACTCGTACGTCGGTACGCAGCCGACCGCGACCGTCGACGCACCGGTCAGCAGCAGCGAGGCGACGAGGACCGGCCGCCGTCCGCGCCGGTCCCCGATGTGCCCGAACAGCACCGAGCCCAGCGGCCGGGCGACGAACCCCACCCCGAACGTGCCGAAGGCCGCCAGCGTCCCGGCCAGTGGCGAGAACGTCGGGAAGAACAGGGGACCCAGGACCAGCGCCGCCGCGGTGCCGTAGACGAAGAAGTCGTAGAACTCGATGGCCGTCCCCGCGAGCGAGGCCGTGGCCAGCCGCACCATGGAGGGTGCCTTTACCGTGCGTACATCGTGCATGCCGGGTCAACTACCCACGGTGACGACGCGTTACGGGGGGCGCGCGGGGGCCGAACGGGATCAGTACGTCACGGTGATGCGCCGGTCGGGGCCGTCCACCCGGATCGACCCTCCATAGGGGAGGACGATCTGCGGATCGGTGTGCCCGAAGTCCACGTCGAAGACGGTCATCAGGCCGGGCGCGTAGGCGCGCAGCGCGCGTTGGACCGCCGCCCGCTGCTCGGCGGCGTAACGGGCGCCCTCCTCCGGGCTGTTGGGGTGTTCGAAGGACCAGGTCTTCGCGCGGCCCATCAGCAGCGCCGAGAAGCGCTGGAGCAGCCCGCGCTCGCCCATGTTGCGCAGGACGCGGAAGACCTCCTCGCCGCTCGGCAGCTCCTCGGAGGTCTCCAGGAGCAGCACTCCGCCGTCGTACGCCGTCAGATCATGGTCGATCTCGCGGTCGGCCATCAGTAGCCAGCCGAGGATCTCCAGGCAGCCGCCCCAGCTGCGGCCCTCCACCACGCGGTCGGCGTTCTGCCAGGTCCAGCCGGTGCCGGGACGGGTCTCCGGTTCGCTGTCGAAGGTCGCGGGGTCGGCCCAGTCTCGGTTGACGTCGTTCCAGCGCTCGGCGGGCCGCAGTTCGTACGCGCCCGAGGTGAACAGGGCGGCCCGCAGCGACTCGGCGGTCAGTGCGTCCATGGCCACGGGACGGCCGAGCGCCGTCATCACGGTCGCGCCGTGGAAGCCGACGATCCCGGTGTTGTACAGGTACGCCAGCAAGTTCGTATTGTCGCTCATCCCGAAGAACGGCTTCGGGTTCGCCCGGATCAACTCCCGGTCCAGGAACGGAAGTACGGTGATCTGATCATCGCCGCCGATCGACGCGATGACCGCCTTGATGCCCGGGTCGGCGAACGCCGCGTGGATGTCGGCGGCCCTCTCCTGAGGCGTCGAACCCATCTTCCGGGTCGCCGGATACTCGACCGGTTCCAGCCCGAACTCCTTGCGCAGCCGCTCCAGCCCCAGCTCGTGCGGGCGCGGGAAGAGCCCGGGCAGCCCGGAGCCGGGCGAGATGACGGCGATGCGGTCGCCGGGAGAGGGCTTGGGCGGATACGCGGGGGTCGTCATGCCGGGAGCGTACGGGCCGCCGCACTGTCGGTGCACCGTGATAAACCGGGGCTGAGCAGCGGTCCGAGACGGACCGTCACCCCCGAACGGACCGGAGGAACAATGCCCCGCACCCTTGCCGACGCCCCGATCATGATTCTCAACGGGCCCAACCTGAACCTCTTGGGCCAGCGCCAGCCGGACGTCTACGGCTCCGGCACGCTCGCCGAGGTCGAGGCCCTGTGCGCCAAGGCGGCGGCCGGACACGGCGGCACGATCGACTTCCGCCAGTCCAACCACGAGGGCGAACTGGTCGACTGGATCCAGGAAGCACGCCTCACCCACGCCGGCATCGTCATCAACCCCGGCGCCTACTCGCACACGTCCATCGCGATTTTGGACGCCCTCAACACCTGCGACGGCCTGCCCGTGCTGGAGGTCCACATCTCCAACATCCACCGGCGCGAGACGTTCCGGCACCACTCGTACGTCTCCCTGCGCGCCGACGGCGTCATCGCGGGGTGCGGTGTGCAGGGGTACGTGTTCGGGGTGGAGCGGGTCGCCGCGCTGGTGCTAGCGGCGACCGCGGAGGCATGACGTACGGCCTCCTTACAACCGCCCCGCCTCCACGATCCGCCGCAGGAACTGCCGCGTACGCTCCTGCTGCGGTTCGCCGAACACCTGCTCGGCCGTGCCGCGTTCCAGGACCACACCGCCCTCCAGGAAGCAGACCTGGTCCGCGACATCGCGGGCGAAGCCCATCTCGTGGGTGGCCAGGACCATCGTCATGCCCTCGCCCTTCAGATCCCGGACGACGGCGAGCACCTCGCCCACCAGCTCCGGGTCGAGGGCCGCGGTGATCTCGTCCAGGAGCAGCAGCCGGGGGCGTACGGCCAGGGCACGGACGATCGCCGCCCGTTGCTGCTGGCCGCCGCTCAGCCGGTCCGGGTACTCGCCCGCCTTCGTGCCGAGCCCGAGCCGCTCCAGCAGCTCACGCGCGTGCTGCTCGGCCGCCGTACGGTCCACGCCGTGCACTCGGCGCGGGGCGAGGGTGATGTTCTCCAGGACGGTCATGTGCGGAAACAGGTTGTACGCCTGGAACACCACGCCGATCCGGCGGCGCACGGCGTCCTGGTCGGTCCGAGGGTCGGTGATCTCCTCGCCGTCCAGCCAGATCGCGCCGTCGTCGATGTCCTCCAGCAGGTTCGCGCACCGCAGCAGCGTGGACTTGCCGGAGCCGGACGCGCCGATCAGCGCGGTCACGGTGTGGGAGGCGACCTCCAGATCGACGTCCCGCAGGACGACCGTGTCGCCGAACGTCTTGCGCACGGACTCCATGCGCAGCACGGGGGAGGAGCCCTTGGAGAGGCTGCCGATGTCGCTCACAGTGTTCCTCCCTGCGCCCGCTGCCGGTCCATCCGGGCAGTCACCCAGTCCGTGAACCGGGTCATCGGGATGGTCAGCGCGACGAAGACCAGCCCCGCGACGATGTACGGCGTGTAGTTGAGGCTGCGGCCCACGATGATGTCGGCCGCGCGTACGGCGTCGACCGCGCCGCCGATCGACACGAGCCCGGTGTCCTTCTGGAGCGACACCAGGTCGTTGAGCAGCGGCGGCACCTGGCGCCGTACGGCCTGGGGCAGTACGACGTGCCGCAGTGCCTGCCGGTTGGTCAGCCCGAGCGAGCGCGCCGCCGCCCGCTGCGAGGGGTGCACGGACTCGATGCCGGCCCGGAACACCTCGGCGACGTACGCGGAGTACGTCAGCGTCAGCGCCGTACCGCCGAGGAGCACCGGGTCCACGGTGATGCCCTGGAGCCGCAGGGCCGGCACCCCGAGGACGACGATCATCAGATTGATGATCAGCGGGAGGCCGCGGAAGAAGTCCGTGTACGCGGCGGCCAGCGCGCGCAGCGGGAAGAACACCGGACCGCGTAGGGTGCGCGCGATGGCGATCAGCATGCCCAGGACGAGCACCGCGACACCGCAGATCAGCAGCAGCCGTACGTTGAGCCACAGCCCTTCGAGGACCTTGGGGAACGCCTCGCGCGCGTACTGCCCGTTGAAGAACGTCTCCTTGGTGCGCGGCCAGCCCGGCGCGTTGACGACGACCAGGTAGAGGACGATCCCCGTGACCAGGGTGGACGCGGCGGCGATCCCCGTCGCGCGGCGCGCGCGGGTGCGCTTGAAGCGCTCCCGGTCGAGCCGCCGCTGCGAGGGGACGTAGCCGTCGCCCCCGCCCGGCATGCCGGACGGGTCCTCCTGGCCGGACTCCTCCTTCACTGCGGTCACTTGAGCACCGGCGCGTCGACGGCGTCCGACAGCCACTGCTTCTCGATCGCGGCGAGCGTGCCGTCCTTGCGCAGGGCGTCCACCGCGGTCGTCACGCAGGAGGTGAGGGCGCTGCCCTTGTCGAGCACGAGCCCGAACTGCTCCGGCGTACCGCCCTGGTTCTCGAACTGCCCGACGATCTTCGCGTCGGTCACCTCGGCGGCCGTGACGTAGAAGGCGGTCGGCAGGTCGAGGACGATGGCGTCGACCTGGCCGTTCTGCAGAGCGGCCTTGGCCTGGTCGTTCTTGGCGTACGCGGCCGGTTCCTGGGTCGGCTTCACCACGTCTTCGAGGTAGTTGAGGCTCGTCGTGCCGACCTGGGCGCCCAGCTTGAGGCCCTTGAGGTCGGCGATGCTCGTCGCCTTCGCGGCCTTGGAGTCCTTCAGCGCGACGACGGCCTGCCGCACGTCGTAGTAGCCGGACGAGAAGTCCACGGCCTTCTTGCGCTCGGCGCTGATCGACACCTGGTTGATGTCGAAGTCGAAGGTCTTCACCCCGGGCGCGAACGCCTTGTTGAAGGGCACGCTCTGCCAGACCACGTCCGCCTTGTCGTACCCGAGCTGCTTCGCCACGGCGTACGCGACCGCCGACTCGAAGCCCTCACCGTTGGCGGGCTTGTCGTCCTTGAACCACGGCTCGTACGCGGGTTCGTCGGTGGCGATCGTCAGCTTGCCCGAGGTCTGGGTGGCCAACTCGCCCTTGGCACAGGTGGTGCCGGCCGACGCGGTGGAGGTCGCGGTGGCGCTGCTCTTCTCCTCCGGCTGCGGGGCGCAGCCGACAGCGGTGGCGAGCAGGGCGACGGTGGTGGCGGCGACTGCGCGGCGCAGCGCGTGAGGGGCAGGATGCATGGCGGGAGAGTGGCAGCGAGGCGTGCCATTTGTCCAGGTCACACGCGGAATTGTCCGCATAGTGGGAACGTGTGTTGCGTTCTTGTGAACGCCCCCTGCGAACGCCGGGGCCGCCGACCGAGGGCGGGGATCGACAGGTCGGCGGCCCGTGCCGCCCAGGAGCCGTCATCCTGTGCGGGGCTGCCTCCAGTGGACTGCGCCCGCGCGCACGCCGGGAGCGCGTGTGCGGCGCCAGCGTGTGTGTTCGTTTCACACGGGGCGCGCGACCATCAACTGCGCGCCCCCTGAGGAGGGTTGAGCCGGTTCACCAGCCCCGCGCGTGCCACTCCGGCAACTGGGGCCGCTCCGCGCCCAGGGTGGTGTCGTTGCCGTGCCCCGGGTAGACCCAGCTCTCGTCCGGGAGCGGCTCGAAGATCTTCGTCTCCACGTCGTGGATCAGGCTCGCGAAGGCCTCCGGGTCCTTGCGCGTATTGCCCACGCCACCGGGGAAGAGGCAGTCCCCGGTGAACACGTGCGGATGTCCGTGCGGGTCGTCGTAGACGAGCGCGATCGAGCCCGGCGTGTGTCCGACCAGGTGGCGCGCGGTCAGCTCCACGCGCCCCACGCGGATCGTGTCCCCGTCGTCGACCGCCACATCGGTCGGTACGGGGATGCCGTCGGCGTCCTCCCGGCCCGCGAACGTACGGGCACCGGTGGCCGCCACGACCTCCGCGAGCGCCTGCCAGTGGTCGCCGTGCTGGTGCGTGGTGACGACCGACGCGATGCCGTCGTCGCCGATCAGTGTGATCAACGTATGGGCGTCGTTCGCCGCGTCGATCAGCAGCTGCTCGTCCGTGGCCCGGCAGCGCAGCAGATAGGCGTTGTTGTTCATCGGGCCCACCGCGACCTTGGTGATCATCAGGTCCCGCAACTCGTGCACATCGGCAGGGCCGCCGACCTTCACCGCTCCGCTGTACGTCATGGAGTTCAGCCTATAGCGGGGGCAGCGACGGCAGAGCCCCTCCTTCGACGTGCAGCGCGGAGCCCTCGCGGCGGCCGGCGAGCCACCCCAGCAGCTCGGGCGCCGGGCCGGTGACCGTGACCTCGGGCCCGGCCGCCCCGCTTCCCGTGCTCCACGCGCGCGTGCCGTCCGTGATCACCGTGGGCGGCACCTCCGGGTGCCCGGTGAACCGCTCGACGAGGAAGTCGATCTCCCGCTCCGCGAACTCCGCCGGGAGATCCTCCAGCTCGTACCCGATGCCCAGGTCCACGTGGTGCAGTTCGACCTCGATCCAGCGCCGGAACGGCACCCGGGAGACGCTGTCGGTGACCCCGTTGCGCAGCTCCACCGTGCGCGACCAGTCCGCGGGCACGGCCCCCGCCTCCTGGAGGCGGGCCGCGGTCCTCCCGATGTCCGCGAGGTGTACGTCGAGGGGGCGCGCGGCGTCCCGCTCGATGTCGGCGTCGCGGGCCTCCTGGGAGACGTACATGACACGTCCCTCGAAGACGTTCACCAGAGCGTCCGCGTTGCGGGCGAGGTGGGCGAGGACGTGACCACGGGTCCACCCCGGCAGCCGTGACGGCTCGGCCACCGAATCGTTGTTCCATTTCGCGGCTGCGGTGAGCAGCCGTTCCGTCGCTTCGCGTACAGATGCCAGGTCGCGCACATGATCGGCCATGGCGCCGACGATAGCCCCACCACACGTTCGGGTGAAGGTGGCGGGCGACGACCGTAAATCGAATGTGCGTGCTATATGGTCGAGTGCGGCGTCGGGCATGCTGGATGGCCGGGGATTGTTACCGCCCCAGGAATCCGACCGGCGTTGTCAGTGGCTCCCCCTAGTCTGAGAAAGCACGGGGGCCCCGCCCCTGTCACTTCTCCCAAGAAAGGTGCGGACCGGCGTGGCCGACCGTCTCATCGTCCGTGGCGCGCGAGAGCACAACCTCAAGAATGTCTCGCTCGACCTGCCGCGCGACTCGCTCATCGTCTTCACGGGCCTGTCCGGGTCGGGCAAGTCCTCCCTGGCCTTCGACACGATCTTCGCCGAGGGCCAGCGGCGTTACGTCGAGTCGCTCTCGTCGTACGCCCGCCAGTTCCTCGGCCAGATGGACAAGCCGGACGTCGACTTCATCGAGGGCCTCTCGCCGGCCGTCTCGATCGACCAGAAGTCGACCTCGCGCAACCCGCGCTCGACGGTCGGCACCATCACCGAGGTCTACGACTACCTGCGCCTGCTCTTCGCCCGCATCGGCAAGCCGCACTGCCCCGAGTGTCGTCGCCCCATCTCGCGGCAGTCTCCGCAGGCCATCGTCGACCGCGTCCTGGAGCTGCCGGAGGGCAGCCGCTTCCAGGTGCTGTCGCCGCTCGTGCGCGAGCGCAAGGGCGAGTTCGTCGATCTCTTCGCCGACCTCCAGACGAAGGGCTACTCCCGCGCGCGGGTGGACGGCGAGACGATCCAGCTGTCCGAGCCGCCCGTGCTGAAGAAGCAGGAGAAGCACACCATCGAGGTGGTCGTCGACCGCCTCACGGTCAAGGACACCGCCAAGCGGCGCCTCACCGACTCCGTGGAGACCGCGCTCGGCCTCTCCGGCGGCATGGTCGTGCTCGACTTCATCGACCTCCCCGAGGACGACCCCGAGCGCGAGCGCATGTTCTCGGAGCACCTCTACTGCCCGTACGACGACCTGTCCTTCGAGGAACTGGAGCCCCGCTCCTTCTCCTTCAACTCGCCCTTCGGCGCCTGCCCCGACTGCTCGGGCATCGGCACGCGCATGGAGGTCGACCCCGAGCTGATCGTCCCGGACGAGGACAAGTCCCTCGACGAGGGCGCCATCCACCCCTGGTCGCACGGCCACACCAAGGACTACTTCGGCCGGCTCCTCACCGCTCTCTCGGAAGCCCTCGGATTCCGCACCGACATCCCCTTCGCGGGCCTCCCGCAGCGCGCGCGGAAGGCGCTCCTGTACGGGCACAAGACCCAGATCGAGGTCCGCTACCGCAACCGGTACGGCCGGGAGCGCGTGTACACCACGCCCTTCGAGGGCGCCGTCCCGTTCGTGAAGCGGCGGCACAGCGAGTCCGAGAGCGACGCCAGCCGGGAGCGCTTCGAGGGCTATATGCGCGAGGTGCCCTGCCCCACCTGCCAGGGCACCCGCCTCAAGCCGATCGTCCTCGCGGTCACGGTCATGGAGAAGTCCATCGCCGAGGTCGCCGCCATGTCGATCAGCGACTGCGCGGACTTCCTGGCCGAGCTGAAGCTCGACGACCGAGACAAGAAGATCGCCGAGCGGGTGCTCAAGGAGGTCAACGAACGGCTGAAGTTCCTGGTCGACGTCGGCCTCGACTACCTCTCGCTCAACCGCGCGGCAGGCACCCTCTCCGGCGGCGAGGCCCAGCGCATCCGGCTCGCCACCCAGATCGGCTCCGGCCTCGTCGGCGTCCTGTACGTCCTTGACGAGCCGTCCATCGGCCTGCACCAGCGCGACAACCACCGGCTGATCGAGACCCTGGTCCGGCTGCGGGACATGGGCAACACGCTCATCGTCGTCGAGCACGACGAGGACACCATCAAGGTCGCCGACTGGATCGTCGACATCGGCCCCGGCGCGGGCGAGCACGGCGGCAAGGTCGTGCACAGCGGCTCCCTGAAGGAGCTGCTCGCCAACGACGAGTCGATGACCGGGCAGTACCTGTCCGGCAAGAAGGCCATCCCGCTGCCCGACATCCGGCGCCCGCTGGACCCGTCCCGTCGGCTCACCGTGCACGGTGCCCGCGAGAACAACCTGCGGGACATCGACGTGTCGTTCCCGCTCGGCGTCCTCACCGCCGTCACCGGGGTCTCAGGGTCCGGCAAGTCGACGCTGGTCAACGACATCCTGTACACGCACCTGGCCCGCGAGTTGAACGGCGCCCGCAGCGTGCCCGGCCGCCACACGCGCGTGGACGGCGACGACCTGGTCGACAAGGTCGTGCACGTCGACCAGTCGCCCATCGGCCGCACCCCGCGCTCGAACCCGGCGACGTACACCGGTGTCTTCGACCATGTCCGCAGGCTGTTCGCGGAGACGGCCGAGGCGAAGGTGCGGGGCTATCTGCCCGGCCGCTTCTCCTTCAACGTCAAGGGCGGGCGCTGCGAGAACTGCGCGGGCGACGGCACCATCAAGATCGAGATGAACTTCCTCCCGGACGTCTACGTCCCGTGCGAGGTCTGCCACGGCGCCCGCTACAACCGGGAGACCCTGGAGGTCCACTACAAGGGCAAGTCCATCGCCGACATCCTGAACATGCCGATCGAGGAGGCCTGCCACTTCTTCGAGGCGGTCCCGGCGATCGCCCGCCACCTCAACACGCTGCACGACGTCGGCCTCGGCTACGTCAGGCTCGGCCAGTCCGCGACGACCCTGTCCGGCGGCGAGGCCCAGCGGGTGAAGCTCGCCAGCGAACTCCAGAAGCGCTCCACGGGCCGCACGGTGTACGTCCTGGACGAGCCGACCACCGGTCTGCACTTCGAGGACATCAGCAAGCTCCTCAAGGTTCTCTCCGGCCTGGTCGACAAGGGCAACACGGTCATCGTCATCGAGCACAACCTCGATGTCATCAAGACCGCCGACTGGGTCGTCGACATGGGCCCCGAGGGCGGCGCGGGCGGCGGCCTGGTCGTCGCCGAGGGCACACCGGAGGAGGTCGCCGGTGTACCGGCCAGCCACACCGGCAAGTTCCTGAGGGATGTCCTGGGGGCCGAACGCATCAGTGACGGCACCTCGGTGAAGGCCGCCCCGCGCAAGACGGCAGCCAAGAAGGCGGTGGCCGCCAAGTCGACGGTGAAGACCGCCGACAACACGGCGGCGAAGAAGGCTGCTCCGGCGAAGAAGACGACAACCCGGGCCCGCAAGGCCTGAGTCGCCGGCCAGCACGGCAGACGCCGGGAAACACGGTGGCCCGCGGGAACTCCCCGCGGGCCACCGCCCGTTGCACAAGCGGACGCACCCGCCGCTACAGGAGGCCCAGTTCAGCCGCGTACGGCGGTTCCGCCCCCGCCCGTGAGCAGGTGACCGCCGCCGCACGCGCCGCGAGGCGGAGCAGCTCGGTCCAGCCGTCGGCGCCCAGGTCGGCCAGGGCAGCAGGAGACAGGGCGTCCCGGACGGACAGACCGTGCAGCAGCGCCGCGTTCACGGTGTCGCCGGCGCCGATCGTGTCCACCACGTCGACCTCCTCACCGGGTACGGAGTGTTCGGCGCCCGCACGGGTGAAGACGGTCAGTCCGTCGCCGCCCCGGGTGACCACGACGGCGGCGGGACCGGCGGCCAGCCACTCCTGCGGGGTCCCGCCGAGCCACTTCGCGTCCTCCTCCGACAACTTGAGCAGCGACACCGACGGCAGCCAGCTCGTGAAACGGGCCCGGTAGGCATCCGCGTCGGGGATCAGCCCCGCCCTGATGTTCGGGTCGAGCGCGGTGAACACGCCCTGCGCGGCGGCGCTCCGCATCAGCTCCTCGTACGCGCTCGCGCCCGGCTCCAGGACCAGCGAGCAGGTGCCGAAGGACACCGCCCGGGCGCCAACGGGGAGTCGGTCCGGCGCCGCGAACAGCCGGTCGGCGGTGCCCTCCACATAGAAGGAGTAGGCGGCGGAGCCGTCCGCGCCGATCGAGGCGACCGCGAGCGTCGTCGGCTCGCCGCCGCGCTGTACGGCGGACACGTCGACGCCCGCCCCGCGCAGCCCGTCGAGCAGCGCCTCGCCGAAGGCGTCGGACGAGACCCGGGAGCAGAACGCGGTGGGGGAGCCGAGCCGCCCGAGGGCCACCGCCGTGTTGTAGGGGCCGCCACCGAGCGCCGGCCGCAGCTCCGCGAGGGCGCCCGGCGCGCGCGGTACCAGGTCGATCAGGGCCTCACCGGCGACGACGATCACGAGACGGGTCCTTTCTCGGCCTGCTGGAGGTTCTCGGGGCGCTGTCGGGCACATCCGCACGACTCGCGGTGGACGAACGCGCACGGCAGCCGCACGGTCCGGGTCGGGCGGCCCGGGTCGGCCAGCCGGTCCAGGAGCAGCCGTACCGCCCTGGCGCCGATGTCCTTGGCGGGCTGGGCCATCGCGGTGAGCGCGGGGGAGAAGAGGTCGGCCCAGGCGAAGTCGTCGAAGCAGCACAGCGCCAGGTCGTCCGGCACGGCGAGACCGCGCTCGCGCAGGGCGCGCAGGGCGCCGATGGTCATCGTGTTGTTGGCGGTGACCAGGGCGGTCGGGGGCGCCGGGAGGTCGAGGAGGGCGGCGGTGGCCCGCTCGGCCCCCGCCGACTCGGAGTCGCCGTGGACCACCAGGCGTTCGTCGTGGGCGAGTCCGGCGAACGCGAGCCCGATGCGGTAGCCCTCGATCCGTTCCGTCGTCGTGCTCAGGCCGGGGCGGCCCGCGACCAGGCCGACGCGTTCATGGCCGAGCGCGGTGAGGTGGGCGACCAGCCGGGCCATGGGTTCGGTGTTCTCGGCGCACACCTGGTCGAAGCGCGGCGCGCTGTCCGCGGGTGTGCCGTCCGAGGGGGTGTCGAGCAGCCGGTCCAGGAACACCGTCGGTACGTCGTGCCGGGTCAGGTACGCGACCAGGGCGCCGGGATCCGCCGACGGGGCGACGATCATGCCGTCCACGCGCCGCTCGTGCAGCAGCTGGACGACCTTGCGCTCGTGCTCGGGGTCGTCGTGCGGGTCGGCGATGAGGAGGCTGTAGCCGTGCTCCAGGGCGCTCGCCTCGACGCCCTGGAGGATCTCAGTGAAGTACGGGTTGCTGATCGCCGACACCGCGAGCCCGATGGACCGCGTCCGCGCGGTGACCAGCGAACGGGCCAGGGTGTTCGGGGTGTAGCCGAGCACCTCGATGGCGTCGAGGACGGCCTGCCGGGTCGCGGGGCGCACCACCCGGGTGTCGTTCAGCACATGCGAGACGGTCGCCACGGAGACGCCCGCGTGCCGCGCGACGTCGGCCATCGTCGCCATGGTCCCCGCCCTTCCCGCCGCGCCCCGGTCCGGCGCCGATGGCGGAAACGTACCGCATGCCCGGCATGACGTAAACGCTTGCGCAAGCGTTTACGCAATCGCTTGCGCCCCGCGCTCCTCCCTCTCCGGGCCGGTCACTCCCAGTCCCACCCGATCCCCAGGATCCCCGGTCGCAGCCTCGGCTCCACGAGGTGCACCGAGCGGTGGCGGTCGCTCACCGGGAGCTCCTGGCGGCCACTGCGGGGCGCCGCGGCCGAGTGCTGGGCGAACCGGTGGCAGCGCACCGGCAGGGCCCCGCAGTCGAAGCGGACCTGGAGCGCGTACTGGCCGCCCGCGACGCCGAAACCGCGCACGTACTCGCGGGACACGCCCGCGGTGCCGTCCTCGACGGCGTAGCGGAAGAGGAACGTATCTCCGGCGCACAGCCGGGTGTCGAAGAGGAGCTCGGCGACGAGCACCCCGGTGTCGTGGTGCCGCCGTATCCGCCCCGTGCGGCAGTTCTCCAGGGCGTGCACCGACATGCGGTCCGGTGCGCACCCGGTGTCGCCGTGGTGGACGGCGACGAAGCGGTCGGTGTCCCGGTGGGCGCGCACGATGTGGTGGGCCTCGCGGACGAGGAGTTCGCGGTGGGTGCCGATCCGCACGCGTTCGTGCAGGCCGAGGGTGTGCAGACCCCCGTCGAGGGGCGCCTCCAGCTCCGTCAGCAGCTGCTCCAGGACTCCGGAGGCCTCCACCAGGGAGCGGTAGGAGCGGGCGGCGGGACGCTGGGTGCCGGCGCGTTCGTCGTCCCGGGCGAGCAGCCTGATCAGCGACTCCTCCGGAAGCTGGAGGATCTCCTCCAGGGCCCGTACGGCCCGCAGCGACTCGGGGCGCTGCGGGCGGCGGGCGCCCTGCTGCCAGTAACTCAGGCTGGTGACGCCGACCTTGACGCCGTACCGCCACAGATGGTGCTGGACGCGCTGCAGCGGCAGACCGCGCGCGGTGATCGCCGCCCGCAGGGCCACATGGAAGGGGCCGTTGCGCAGGGCCGTGTCCAGTTCCGCGGTGGCGTCCTCCGCGATGGCTTCGTCCGCGTGCGGTGTGCTTCGGCGCATGCAGGGGGCCCTTCTGTGAATGGTCGCGGCGGCTGGTCGGACCGCGTGCGTGGGTCGAACCGGGGCGGTCCGGTGGGTGTACGCGGCGTCCTCGCCCCCGTGTCCTCACGTGCGTACGCGGCCGTCCACGGCCCCGAGTTCCCCCGCATTGAAGCGTGTTGACCAAGGCGCGACAACACTTCAGGCGCAAACATGCCCGACTGCCGGAGTTCTCTCCTCCGCCCCGGCCCTCCCGGGGACCTGCGGCGTCGTCCACAGGACCGCCGCGCTGTCACACCCCGCCAGTAGGGTGTGAGACATGGCCGACCCCTCCAGCTACCGCCCCAAGCCGGGACAGATCCCGGACTCTCCCGGGGTGTACAAATTCCGCGACGAGCACCGCCGGGTGATCTACGTCGGGAAGGCGAAGAGCCTGCGCCAGCGCCTGGCCAACTACTTCCAGGACCTGGCCGGACTCCATCCGCGCACCCGCACGATGGTCACCACGGCGGCCTCCGTGGAGTGGACGGTGGTCTCCACCGAGGTCGAGGCGCTCCAGCTGGAGTACTCCTGGATCAAGGAGTTCGACCCCCGGTTCAACGTCAAGTACCGCGACGACAAGAGCTACCCGTATCTCGCGGTGACGATGAACGAGGAGTACCCGCGCGTGCAGGTGATGCGCGGTCAGAAGCGCAAGGGCGTCCGCTATTTCGGGCCGTACGGACACGCGTGGGCGATCCGCGACACCGTGGACCTCCTCCTGCGGGTCTTCCCGGTGCGCACCTGCTCGGCCGGTGTCTTCAAGAACGCCGCCCGCACCGGCCGTCCCTGCCTCCTCGGCTACATCGGCAAGTGCTCGGCGCCCTGCGTCGGACGGGTCTCGGCCGACGAACACCGGGAGCTGGCCGAGGACTTCGGCGACTTCATGGCAGGCCGCACCGGGACGTACATCCGCCGCCTGGAGCAGCGGATGACGGAAGCCGCCGAGGAGATGGAGTACGAGCGGGCGGCCCGCCTGCGCGACGACATCGAGGCCCTGCGAAAGGCCATGGAGAAGAGCGCGGTCGTGCTCGCCGACGCGACCGACGCCGACCTGATCGCGGTCGCCGAGGACGAGCTGGAAGCGGCCGTCCAGATCTTCCACGTACGCGGTGGGCGGGTGCGCGGCCAGCGGGGCTGGGTGACCGACAAGGTCGAGGAGATCACCACCGGCGCCCTGGTCGAGCACGCCCTCCAGCAGCTCTACGGCGAGGAGAAGGGCGACTCCGTACCCAAGGAGGTTCTCGTCCCCGCGCTGCCCGACCCCGTGGAGCCCGTCCAGGAGTGGCTGGCCGAGCGGCGCGGGTCCGGCGTGTCGCTGCGCATCCCGCAGCGCGGCGACAAGAAGGCCCTCATGGAGACCGTGCAGCGCAACGCGCAGCAGTCGCTCGTGCTGCACAAGACCAAGCGGGCCTCCGACCTGACCACGCGCTCGCGCGCGCTGGAGGAGATCGCCGAGGCCCTCGACCTGGACAGCGCCCCGCTGCGCATCGAGTGCTACGACATCTCCCACCTCCAGGGCGACGACGTCGTGGCCTCCATGGTCGTCTTCGAGGACGGCCTGCAACGCAAGAGCGAGTACCGCCGCTTCCAGATCAAGGGCTTCGAGGGACAGGACGACGTCCGGTCCATGCACGAGGTGATCACCCGCCGCTTCAAGCGCTACATCGCCGAGAAGGAGAAGACCGGCGAGTGGGCGGACGGCCAGGAAAACGGCCAGGAATCCGGTCCCGAACCCGCCGGAGGCCAAGAGGCCGGCCAGGAGCTGAAGGACGACGACGGGCGGCCCAAGCGGTTCGCCTATCCGCCGCAGCTCGTCGTCGTCGACGGCGGGCAGCCGCAGGTCGCCGCCGCGCAGCGCGCGCTGGACGAGCTGGGCATCGACGACATCGCCGTCTGCGGTCTCGCCAAGCGCCTGGAGGAGGTCTGGCTGCCCGGCGACGACGACCCGGTGATCCTGCCCCGCACCAGCGAGGGCCTGTATCTCCTCCAGCGCGTGCGCGACGAGGCGCACCGCTTCGCGATCACCTACCAGCGGGTCAAACGGGCCAAACGCTTCCGGGCGAGCCCCCTGGACGACGTGCCCGGGCTCGGTGAAACCCGGAAACAGGCGCTGATCAAGCATTTCGGCTCGGTGAAGAAGCTGCGGTCCGCCACAATCGACCAGATCCGCGAGGTTCCCGGCATAGGCCTCAAGACGGCCGAGACGATCGCCGTGGCCCTCGCACAGGCGGCCCCGGCCGCACCCGCCGTCAACACGGCGACCGGAGAGATCATGGAAGACACACAGGACACACAGGACGCGCGGGTAACGCGGGACACGCAGGAGACGCAGAACGGGGAGCCCGGGACGAGGACGGGTTCCCCGGGGGAGCCCGTAGCCGCGGGCACCCCGGACGAGCGACGGGGGCAGGAGCAATGAGCGAGCACGAGACACCGAAGGCCGAGCCCACAGCAGAGGGCCAGGCAGGCCACAAGGAAGCGGGCGATGATCGCTCGCGGCACGCGGAGGGCCCCGCACCGGGCGGCCCGACAGGCCAGGAACCACCGGGCCAGGAAGACGGAGAGCAAGTGGGTACGGTCATCGAGACAGCCGGGGTCCCCGAAGCGGCCATCCCCGAGCTGGTGATCATCTCCGGCATGTCCGGAGCCGGCCGGTCGACGGCCGCCAAGTGTCTGGAGGACCTCGGCTGGTTCGTCGTCGACAACCTCCCGCCCGCACTCATCCCCACCATGGTGGAGCTGGGCGCCCGCTCCCAGGGCAACGTGGCGAGGATCGCGGTCGTCGTCGACGTACGCGGCAGGCGTTTCTTCGACAACCTCCGCGAGTCGCTCGCCGACCTCGCGGTCAAGGGCGTCACCCGGCGGATCGTCTTCCTGGAGTCCTCGGACGACGCCCTGGTGCGCCGGTTCGAGTCGGTGCGCAGGCCGCACCCCCTCCAGGGCGACGGCCGGATCGTCGACGGCATCGACGCCGAGCGGGAACTGCTGCGCGAGCTGCGCGGCGACGCCGACCTGGTGATCGACACCTCCAGCCTCAACGTCCACGAGCTGCGCGCCAAGATGGACGCCCAGTTCGCCGGCGAGGAGGAGCCCGAGCTGCGGGCCACGGTGATGTCCTTCGGCTTCAAGTACGGCCTCCCGGTCGACGCCGACCTGGTCGTGGACATGCGGTTCCTGCCCAACCCGCACTGGGTCCCGGAGCTGCGCCCGTACACCGGCCTCAACGAGGAGGTGTCCGCGTACGTCTTCAACCAGCCCGGCGCCAAGGAGTTCATCGACCGGTACGCCGAGCTGCTCCAGCTCATCGCCGCCGGTTACCGCCGCGAGGGCAAGCGCTACGTGACCATCGCGGTCGGCTGCACCGGCGGCAAGCACCGCTCGGTCGCGACCTCCGAGAAGCTCGCCGCCCGCCTCGCCTCGCAGGGCGTGGAGACCGTGATCGTGCACCGGGACATGGGACGGGAATGACGGGACGTACACCGCGGCTGAGCAGGCTGCGCCGGGTCACCCCCGAGGGCCGCGGGGGCAGGCCCGTAGAGGCCCGCGGCGCCCGGCCGCGCCGCCGGGGCACCCAGCCCAAGGTCGTCGCCCTGGGCGGCGGCATGGGCCTGTCCGCCTCGCTCGCCGCACTGCGCCGGATCACCGGCGACCTCACCGCAGTCGTCACCGTGGCCGACGACGGCGGCTCCAGCGGGCGCCTGCGCGACGAGCTGGGCGTACTGCCGCCCGGTGACCTGCGCAAGGCGCTGGCCGCGCTGTGCGGCGACGACGAGTGGGGCCAGACCTGGGCCCGCGTCATCCAGCACCGCTTCCAGTCCAAGGGCGACCTGCACGAACACGCCGTGGGCAATCTGCTGATCGTCGCCCTGTGGGAGCAGCTCGGCGACCACGTCCAGGCCCTCGACCTGGTCGGCAGGCTCCTGGGCGCGCACGGCCGCGTCCTGCCGATGTCCGCCGTACCGCTGGAGCTGCAGGCCCTGGTCAAGGGGCACGACCCGGAGCGGCCCGAGGACGTCGACACCGTACGCGGGCAGGCGACGGTCGCGCTGACACCGGGCGAGGTGCAGTCCGTGCACCTCGTGCCGCACGACCCGCCCGCCGTCCCGGAGGCCGTCGCGGCCGTCCTGGACGCCGACTGGGTGGTCCTCGGTCCCGGCTCCTGGTTCTCGTCCGTGATCCCCCACCTGCTGGTGCCGGAGCTGCTCGAAGCGCTCACCGAGACGAAGGCGCGGCGGGTACTCTCGCTGAACCTCGCGCCGCAGCCCGGAGAAACCGAGGGCTTCTCCCCGCAGCGTCATTTGGAGGTTTTGGGACGACACGCCCCTAAACTCGCCCTGGACGTGGTGCTGGCCGACGAGGCCGCCGTGCCCGACCGCGACTTGCTGACCGATGCCGCCAAGCGGTTCGGCGCCGCGGTCGAGCTGGCGCCGGTGGCCCGGACCGACGGATCTCCTCGGCACGATACGGAGCTGTTGGCCGCCGCGTACGACCGTATTTTTCGGATGCATGGAAGGATCGGCCCATGGCGATGACGGCAGCGGTGAAGGACGAGATTTCCCGGCTCCCCGTCACCCGTACCTGCTGCAGAAAGGCGGAGGTCTCCGCCATTCTGCGGTTCGCCGGCGGCCTTCACCTGGTCAGCGGGCGCATCGTGATCGAGGCGGAGCTGGACACCGCGATGGCGGCCCGCCGTCTCAAGCGGGACATCCTGGAGATCTTCGGCCACAGTTCCGAACTGATCGTGATGGCACCCGGCGGACTGCGCCGCGGCTCCCGTTACGTGGTCCGGGTGGTCGCGGGCGGCGACCAGCTGGCCCGCCAGACAGGGCTCGTGGACGGCCGCGGGCGCCCGATCAGGGGTCTGCCCCCACAGGTGGTCTCCGGGGCGACCTGTGACGCGGAGGCGGCCTGGAGAGGCGCCTTCCTGGCCCACGGCTCGCTCACCGAGCCGGGACGCTCCTCGTCCCTCGAAGTGACCTGCCCCGGCCCCGAGGCCGCGCTCGCCCTGGTCGGCGCCGCCCGGCGCCTCTCGATCGCCGCCAAGGCGCGCGAGGTGCGGGGCGTGGACCGGGTCGTCGTCCGGGACGGGGACGCGATCGGCGCCCTCCTCACCCGGCTCGGCGCGCACGAGTCCGTGCTGGCCTGGGAGGAGCGGCGGATGCGCCGCGAGGTCCGCGCCACCGCGAACCGCCTCGCCAACTTCGACGACGCCAACCTGCGCCGCTCCGCGCGCGCGGCCGTCGCGGCCGGGGCCCGGGTCCAGCGCGCGCTGGAGATCCTCGCCGACGACGTCCCCGAGCACCTCGCGGCGGCCGGGCGGCTCCGTATGGAGCACAAGCAGGCCTCCCTGGAGGAACTGGGCGCCCTCGCGGACCCGCCGCTGACCAAGGACGCCGTCGCGGGCCGGATCCGCAGGCTGCTCGCCATGGCCGACAAGCGCGCCCAGGATCTCGGCATCCCGGGCACGGAGTCGAACCTCTCCGAGGAGATGGCCGACGCGGGCTGACGAAGCCTCACCTTGGGCTGACTGGCCCTCAACACGCCGGTGGCGGTGCTCTCTTCGGGCACCGCCACCGGCGTTTTCCTGTCCTTGGCGCCCTCTTGACTGGATCATGAACTGTCATGAGCCTGGCATCTGTTCGCCATTGTGGCGAACCATCGCAAGGGGGGTTCATGAGACGAAGAGCGAGCACGATCCTCGCTGTCGGCGCACTCCTGCTGGGCGGCGCTGGACTCGCGCCGATCGCCGTGGCCGCGCAGGACGCCGGTACACCGGACGCCGACGAGGTCAAGGTCTTCCGGGCCGAGGTCACCAAGGAGCAGATTCCGCTGCTCCTCGCGACCGGCCAGGACGGTCACGAACTCGGGGAGCAGGCGCCCGAGAAGGGCACGGCCACGGTCGAGGTCTACCTCACCGACAAGCAGGCCGGCGAACTGGAGGACAAGGGCGTCGACCTCAAGGAGCACACCCTCACGGCGAAGGCACGCGCGCGCGTGGCCGCCGCCGGAGACGGTGTCTTCCGGCCCTACAGCGGAGCGGGCAACCTCCGCGAGGAGATCCTCCGGACCGCCCAGGAGAACCCGGCCCTGACCAAGGTCGTCTCCATCGGCAAGACCCTGCAGGGCCAGGACATCCTCGCGCTCAAACTGACCAAGGGCGCGAAGAAGACCAAGGACGGCGCCAAGCCGTCCGTCCTGTACGTCTCCAACCAGCACGCGCGCGAATGGATCACGCCGGAGATGACCCGGCGGCTGATGCACCACTACCTGGACAACTACTCCACCGACCGGCGCATCAAGAAGATCGTCGACTCGACCGAACTCTGGTTCGTGCTGTCCGCCAACCCGGACGGCTACGACTGGACGTTCAAGCCCGAGGGCGACCGCCAGTGGCGCAAGAACATGCGCGACGTCAACGGCGACGGCGCCTACACCATCGGCGACGGCGTCGACCTCAACCGCAACTTCTCCTACAAGTGGGGCTACGACGACGAGGGCTCCTCCCCGTTCCCCACCAGCCAGACCTACCGCGGCGCGAGCCCGGGCTCGGAGCCCGAGACCAAGGCCCTGGACGCCTTCGAGCGGCGCATCGGCTTCGAGTACGGCATCAACTACCACTCCGCCGCCGAACTCCTCCTCTACGGCGTCGGCTGGCAGGTCGCCTCGCCGAGCCCCGACGACGTCCTCTACAAGTCGCTCGCCGGTACGCCCGAGAACTCCGCGATCCCCGGCTACCACCCCCAGCTCTCCTCCGAGCTGTACACCACCAACGGCGAGGCGGACGGCCACGCGGCCAACGTCAACGGCACGGCGATGTTCACCCCGGAGATGTCGACCTGCCAGACCGTGTCGAACCTCTATCCGGACGACGCCTGGAACGCGGCCGACTGCGCCTCGGTCTTCACCTTCCCGGACGACGAGAAGCTGATCCAGCAGGAGTTCGCCAAGAACATCCCGTTCGCGCTGTCCGTCGCCGAGTCGGCGCTCAAGCCGGACCAGCCCAAGTCCTCGGTCGGCGTCGCCGCCCCCGACTTCACCCCGGCACCCTTCACCACCTCGTACTCGCGCGGCGCCGACCAGGAGGTCTCGGTCGTCGTCCGCAAGTCCGTGTACGACAAGCGGCTCAACTACCGCGTCGACGGGGGCCGTACGAAGACCACGCCGCTCAAGGCCTGGAAGGGCGGAGAGACCTTCGGCGGGGACGACAACCTGTACTTCGACGAGTACCGCGCCAAGGTCGCCGCCGGTAAGCCGGGCGCCAAGGTCGAGGTCTGGTTCACAGGCACGACCAAGGACAAGAAGCGCACCAGCAGCACGCACTTCACGTACACGGTCGCCGCACGCCCGGTCGCCGACACGCTCGTCCTCGCCGAGGAGGGCGCGACCGCCACACAGACACAGGTCTACGTCGACGCGCTGAAGGCCAACGGCAGGAAGCCGCTCGTCTGGGACGTCGCCGCCCTGGGCGCGCCCGACGCGCTCGGCGTGCTCGACCACTTCAAGACGGTCGTCCACTACACCGGCGCCGTACGGCCCGGCAACGCCACCCAGCTCCAGCTGCGCGCCTACCTCAACGAGGGCGGCAAGCTGATCGAGGCCGGCGAGAGCGCCGGCGGCTCCGTGGACCTCGGCGGGGGCACCCTGTCCAACGACTTCAGCCAGTACTACCTGGGCGCCTACTCCCGTACGACCACACCTTCCGTCACCGCCTTCAACGGCTCCGGGAAGCTCACCGGCTTCAACGGGCCCCTCGGCGACGCGCCGGGCAACCCGCTGAACACGGCCGGGTCCTTCGGCGTCACCTCGGACACCCTGCCCGTGGCGACGTACCCGCAGTTCGGCAGCGCGGGCGCGGGCAGCTACCCCGGGACGGTCAACCCGTACGGGCCCTACGCGGGCGCCTCCATGGCCGCCGTCACGCACACCGACTACGCCTGGAACCGCCTCACCCGCACCATCGACCTCACCGGGGTGACCGCGGCCCAGGCACCGGCCTTCCGCACCCAGCTCCTGTGGGACACGGAGGAGGGCTACGACCACGCCGTGCTCGAAGCCCACACGGCCGGGGCGGGTGACTGGACCACGCTCCCCGACAAGGGAGGCGCCACCAGCACCGCCGTACCCACCGAGTGCGAGGCCGGGTTCTTCATCCAGGGCCACCCCGCGCTCACCCGCTACCTGACCCTCGGCTCGGGCGGCTGCACGCCCACCGGGACCAGCGGCGCGTGGAACAGCTTCACCGGGTCCTCCGCGGGCTGGCAGCAGGTCGAGTTCGACCTCTCCGCGTACGCCGGGAAGACGGTGGAGATCTCGCTCAGCTACATCACCGACCCCGGCTCCGGCGGACGCGGCGTCCTCGCCGACAACGCCACCGTCGTGACCGGCGGCACGCCGGGCGCGGTCGAGGGCTTCGAGACGTCACTGGGCGCCTGGACCGTCCCCGGACCGCCCGCGGGCAGCCCCGCGGTCATCAAGGACTGGGGCCTGTCGGGTGAACTGGCCAAGACGTACGGAGCGGTCACCACGGACGACACCGTGCTGCTGGGCTTCGGCCTGGAGCACGTCACCGCGGCGGCCGACCGCAAGGCGCTCCTCGGCAAGGCGCTGGCCGCGCTGAAGGGCTGATCGAAGGGCTGTTCAATGGGCGGTCCGTACCCCTACTGGCGGGTACGGACCGCCCTGCCGTGTATGGGGCATCTCGATGTCACCACCGGGGCCTCAGGGAGGTAGGGTCGTAGGCGGTCGGGGACATCCCATACAACTCGCCGGCACGAAAGCCGGCGTACCAACGAGGAGATCGGTTCGTGACGATCCGCGTAGGCATCAACGGCTTTGGCCGCATCGGTCGTAACTACTTCCGCGCGCTGCTGGAGCAGGGTGCTGACATCGAGATCGTGGCTGTCAACGACCTGGGTGACACCGCGACCACCGCTCACCTGCTCAAGTACGACACCATCCTGGGCCGACTCAAGGCCGAGGTGTCGCACACCGCCGACACGATCACCGTCGACGGTCACACCATCAAGGTGCTCTCCGAGCGCGACCCGGCCGACATCCCCTGGGGTGAGCTGGGCGTCGACATCGTCATCGAGTCGACCGGCATCTTCACCAAGAAGGCCGACGCCGCCAAGCACATCGCGGGTGGCGCCAAGAAGGTCCTCATCTCGGCTCCGGCGTCGGACGAGGACATCACGATCGTCCTCGGCGTCAACGAGGACAAGTACGACGCGGCGAACCACCACATCATCTCCAACGCCTCCTGCACCACCAACTGTGTGGCGCCGATGGCCAAGGTCCTCCTGGAGAACTTCGGCGTCGTCTCGGGTCTGATGACCACGGTCCACGCCTACACCAGCGACCAGCGCCTCCAGGACTTCCCGCACAAGGACCTGCGCCGCGCCCGCGCCGCCGCCGAGAACATCATCCCGGCGAGCACCGGTGCGGCCAAGGCGCTCGGCGTGGTCATCCCGGAGCTGGCGGGCAAGCTCAACGGCATGGCGATGCGGGTGCCGGTCCCGACCGGCTCCGTCACCGACCTGGTCGTCGAGACGGAGCGCGTGGTGACCAAGGAAGAGGTCAACGCCGCGTTCCAGAAGGCCGCCCAGGGCGAGCTGAAGGGCTACCTGACGTACACCGAGGACCAGATCGTCTCCTCGGACATCGTCAGCGACCCGTCGTCCTGCACCTTCGACTCCTCGCTGACCATGGTGCAGGGCAACAGCGTGAAGATCATCGGCTGGTACGACAACGAGTGGGGCTACTCCAACCGCCTCGTCGACCTCACGGTCTTCGTCGGCAACCAGCTCTGAGTCACGGAGCAGGCACTTCGATGTGAGCACAGGGCTCGGGCGACGCGAGGAGGCGTTGCCCGAGCCCTGTGGCGCGTGCTGATCGATCCAGCCCCTCCCGGACAAAAGAGCCCTTCCTTAGGAGCCCCCTTTCATGAAGACGATCGACGAACTCCTCGCCGAAGGAGTCGACGGCAAGCGGGTCTTCGTCCGCGCCGACCTGAACGTCCCGCTGGCCGACGGCCTCATCACCGACGACGGCCGCATCCGGGCCGTCCTGCCCACCGTCAAGGCCCTCGCGGACGCCGGCGCCAAGGTCGTGGTCGCCTCCCACCTGGGCCGCCCCAAGGGCGCCCCGGACCCCGCCTTCTCCCTGCTGCCCGCCGCCGAGCGCCTCGGTGAACTCCTGGGCGCCCCCGTGGCCTTCGCCCAGGACACGGTCGGCCCCGCCGCCCACGCCGCCGTGAGCGGCCTCCAGCCGGGCCAGACCGCGGTGATCGAGAACCTGCGCTTCAACGCCGGTGAGACGTCGAAGGACGACACCGAGCGCGGCGAGTTCGCCGATCAGCTGGCCGCCCTCGCGGACGTCTACGTGGGTGACGGCTTCGGTGCCGTGCACCGCAAGCACGCCTCCGTGTACGACCTGCCGGCCCGGCTGCCGCACTACGCCGGTTACCTCATCGCCACCGAGGTCGGCGTCCTGAAGAAGCTCACCGACGACGTGCAGCGCCCGTACGTGGTCGCGCTCGGCGGCGCCAAGGTCTCCGACAAGCTCGCCGTCATCGACCAACTGCTCGGCAAGGCCGACCGCATCCTCATCGGCGGCGGCATGGCCTACACCTTCCTCAAGGCCCAGGGCCACGAGATCGGCGCCTCCCTCCTTCAGGAGGACCAGATCCCGGCCGTCCAGGAGTACATCGCGCGCGCCGAGAAGAACGGCGTCGAGCTGATCGTCCCGGTCGACGTCGTGGTCTCCGGGGGCTTCCCCGACCTGAAGGCCAAGGCGCCCACCGACCCCACCACCGTCACCGCGGACGCCGTCCCGGCCGACCAGATGGGCCTGGACATCGGTCCGGAGTCCAGCACGCTGTACGCCTCCAAGCTCGCCGACGCGGCCACCGTCTTCTGGAACGGTCCCATGGGCGTCTTCGAGCACCCCGACTACGCCGAGGGCACCAAGGCCGTCGCCCAGGCCCTCCTCGACTCCCCGGCCTTCACGGTCGTCGGAGGCGGCGACTCAGCCGCCGCCGTACGCATCCTGGGCTTCGACGAAACCGCATTCGGCCACATCTCGACCGGCGGCGGCGCCTCCCTCGAATACCTAGAGGGCAAGACGCTCCCCGGCCTCGCCGCACTGGAGGACTGACCCAGCATGACCACTCGCACGCCGCTGATGGCGGGCAACTGGAAGATGAACCTCAACCACCTTGAGGCCATCGCCCACGTCCAGAAGCTCGCCTTCGCTCTCGCGGACAAGGACTACGAGGCCTGTGAGGTCGCGGTCCTGCCGCCCTTCACCGACCTGCGCTCGGTACAGACCCTGGTCGACGGCGACAAGCTCAAGATCAAGTACGGCGCCCAGGACATCTCCGCGCACGACTCGGGCGCCTACACGGGCGAGATCTCGGGCCCGATGCTGGCCAAGCTCAAGTGCACCTACGTGGCGATCGGCCACTCGGAGCGCCGCCAGTACCACAACGAGACCGACGAACTCGTCAACGCCAAGGTGAAGGTCGCCTACAAGCACGGCCTCACCCCGATCCTGTGCGTCGGCGAGGAGCTGGAGGTCCGTGAGGCGGGCAACCACGTCGCCCACACGCTCGCCCAGGTCGAGGGCGGCCTCAAGGACCTCCCGGCCGAGCAGGCCGAGACCGTTGTCATCGCCTACGAGCCCGTCTGGGCCATCGGCACCGGCAAGGTCTGTGGCGCCGACGACGCCCAGGAGGTCTGCGCCGCGATCCGCGCCAAGCTCGCCGAGCTGTACTCGCAGGACGTCGCCGACGCCGTACGCATCCAGTACGGCGGCTCCGTGAAGTCCGGGAACGTCGCCGAGATCATGGCCAAGCCCGACATCGACGGCGCACTGGTCGGCGGTGCCGCCCTGGACGCCGATGAGTTCGTCAAGATCGTGCGCTTCCGCGACCAGTGAGTATGCGCTAGCGGAGATCCGTCGTACCCTGGCGGGGATCGTGGCCAAAAAATTGGGCAGGACGTCCAGGAATTAGGTCGCGATCCCCGTCCATCAGAATCCGAGGAAGTTGGTCCAGCCGTGGTTTTGGGGTTCTCGATCGCCCTGATCGTCTTCAGCCTGCTGCTGATGCTGCTCGTGCTGATGCACAAGGGGAAGGGCGGCGGCCTCTCCGACATGTTCGGTGGCGGCATGCAGTCGTCCGTCGGCGGCTCCTCGGTCGCCGAGCGCAACCTCGACCGCATCACCGTGGTGCTCGGTCTGCTGTGGTTCGCGTGCATTGTGGTGCTCGGCATCCTGATGAAGGTGAACAACTGATCAGCGGCTGACACCGGTCGTCAAATACCGGTACGACAGCACATTACGCACGCACATTCCGCACGTAAGGCCCCATGTTCGGTACGCCCCGCCAAGGGCGGCCTATCATGGGGCTTGCGTCTTGCTGCGGGCCTGTAACTCGAAGCACTGGACGCGCGTTGGGCCTTACGTAGACTGAGGCGCTCGCAACGAAGCGAAAACGCCGACTCGCTTCGCGGCACCATTACGCAGGGAGTTACGACCGTGGCAAGTGGCAACGCGATCCGAGGAAGCCGGGTCGGGGCGGGGCCGATGGGCGAGGCCGAGCGTGGCGAGTCCGCGCCACGGCTGCGCATCTCCTTCTGGTGCTCCAACGGGCACGAGACGCAGCCCAGCTTCGCCAGCGACGCGCAGGTCCCCGACACCTGGGACTGCCCGCGCTGCGGCTTTCCCGCCGGACAGGACCGGGACAACCCGCCGGACCCGCCGCGCACCGAGCCGTACAAGACGCACCTGGCGTATGTACGGGAGCGACGCAGCGACGCGGACGGCGAGGCGATCCTCGCCGAGGCGCTCGCCAAACTGCGGGGCGAGATCTAGGAATTGACGGCCGGCCAGGCACCGAACAGGTGCCTGGCCGGAGCCGTCTGACGGGGCGTCGCACACCGGCTCCCCGGCCGATTGTCAGTGCTGCCCTCTACGGTTTGTGCATCGGGCGAACCACGAGGGGGATCGGTGACGACGGTCGAGACGGCGGGAGCGTGTGCGCCCGCGTGGCGCGGGGGATTCGGGCGGCTGTGGAGCGCCGCCGTCCTCTCCAGCTTCGGCGACGCGCTGCGCACGGCCGCCCTGCCCCTGCTCGCCACGACCCTCACCGACCAGCCGCTGCTCATCGCCGCCGTGACGGCCTGCGGCTATCTGCCCTGGCTGCTCTTCGGACTCCTCGGCGGTGCGGTCGCGGACCGGGTGGACCAGCGGCGCGCGATGTGGACGGTCGACGCGCTACGAGGCCTGCTGGTCGCCTGCTTCGCCGTGGCCGTCGGCCTCGGCCACGCCTCGATCGGCCTGCTCATCGCCCTCGCCCTGGCGCTGACCACTCTCCAGACCCTCTTCGACAACGCCTCTACGGCCCTGCTGCCCACCTTGGTCGACAAGGAGGCGCTCGGCGGTGCGAACGCCCGTCTGATGACCGGTCAGCGCATAGCGGGCGGCCTGCTGGCCGGACCGGTGGTGCCGGTCCTGATCGTGCTGGGAGCGGCCGTCCCGTTCGCGGTCGACGCCGTCACCTTCCTGATCGGGGCAGCCCTGGTCGCCTCCCTGCGGACGGGCCCGCCCGCGCGGGCACCGAGACCGGCGGGCAGCACCCTGCGCACGGAGATCACGGCCGGCCTGCGCACCCTGTGGCGGGACGGACCGCTGCGGGGCCTGTGCGCGGCGACGGCACTGTGCAACGTCGGCATGGGCGCTCTCATCGCCACCATGGTGCTGCTGGTGACCGGCTGGCTGGACGCGGGCAACGGAGGGTATGCGGCGGCGATGACCGCGTACACCGTCGGCAGCCTCGCGGGCGGCGCGCTGAACGGCCGGCTGGTGGAGCGGCTCGGGCGCATACGAGCGGTGGTGCTGGCCGGTACGACGCAGATCGGCGCGCTGGTCGTCATGGGCTCGGTGCGCAGCCTGGTCGCGCTGGTGGTCGCCCTGGGGGTGTTCGGGCTGATGGGGATGGTGTGGAACGTCAACACGACGACCCTGATGCAGAGCCGCAGCCCCGCCGGGATGCTGGGCCGGGTCAGCTCGGCCTTCCGCACGCTGGCGGTCGCCGGAGCACCCGTGGGCGCGCTGCTCGGCGGGGCTGTCGCGACGGCGTGGGGACTGAACACACCGGCGCTGCTGGCCGCCGGTTTCTTCATCCTGTCGGTCGCCGCACTGATACCGGCGCTGAAGTCCGACGTATCTGTTGTTGGACGAGAAGACGTCGACGGTACGACCACAGCTCATCCAACGCGCCGACCGAGCTGATCGATTGGCTCGGTCGAGACCGGCAGCACAGGCACGAAAGAGGCGGAAGTCCGAGATGAACGCAGACAGCCGTAGCAGGCTCAACCAGACGCCCGAGTGGACGGCACTGGCCAAGCACCAGGAGGAGCTGGCGGACACCCATCTGCGGGACCTGTTCGCGACCGACCCCGGGCGCGGCACGGGGTACACGCTCCAGGTCGGTGATCTGCACATCGACTACTCCAAGCACCTCGTCACCGACGAGACACTGCGGCTGCTGCGCGAGCTGGCGGCGGTGACGGACGTGGCCGGGCTGCGGGACGCCATGTTCCGGGGCGAGCGGATCAACACGACCGAGGACCGGGCCGTCCTGCACACCGCGCTGCGGGCGCCGCGGGGTGCGGTGGTCGAGGTCGACGGGGAGAACGTCGTGCCGGCCGTGCACGCGGTCCTCGACAGGATGGCCGCCTTCGCGGACCGGGTGCGTTCGGGCGAGTGGACCGGGCACACGGGTCGGCGCATCAAGAACGTCGTCAACATCGGCATCGGCGGCTCCGACCTCGGTCCGGCGATGGCCTACGAGGCCCTGCGGGCTTTCACCGCACGGGAGTTGACGTTCCGTTTCGTGTCGAACGTCGACGGCGCCGACCTGCACGAGGCCGTGCGGGACCTGGACCCGGCCGAGACGCTGTTCATCGTCGCGTCGAAGACGTTCACGACGATCGAGACGATCACCAACGCGACCTCGGCCCGGTCCTGGCTGGTCGCGGGGCTCGGGGGTGAGGAGGCGGCGGTCGCGAAGCACTTCGTGGCGCTGTCGACGAACTCCGGCAAGGTCGGCGACTTCGGGATCGACACGGCGAACATGTTCGAGTTCTGGGACTGGGTCGGCGGACGCTACTCCTACGACTCGGCGATCGGCCTGTCGCTGATGATCGCCATCGGCCCGGACCGCTTCCGGGAGATGCTGGACGGCTTCGCGCTGGTCGACGAGCACTTCCGGACGGCTCCGGCGGAGGAGAACGCGCCGCTGCTGCTGGGTCTGTTGGGCATCTGGTACGGCAATTTCCTCGGTGCGCAGTCGCATGCGGTGCTGCCCTACTCGCACTACCTGTCCAAGTTCACGGCGTACCTGCAGCAGTTGGACATGGAGTCCAACGGCAAGTCGGTGGGGCGGGACGGGGTGCCGGTGGAGTGGGAGACGGGGCCGGTGGTGTGGGGTACGCCGGGGACGAACGGGCAGCACGCGTACTACCAGTTGATCCACCAGGGGACGAAGCTGATCCCGGCGGACTTCATCGGGTTCGCTTCGCCGGTGGGGGAGTTGAGCGAGGAACTCCGGGGGCAGCACGACCTGTTGATGGCCAACTTCTTCGCGCAGACGCAGGCGCTGGCGTTCGGGAAGACGCCGGAGGAGGTGCGGGGGGAGGGGGTTCCGGAGGAACTGGTCGCCCACAAGACCTTCCAGGGCAACCACCCGACGACGACCGTGCTGGCGCGCGAGCTGACCCCGTCCGTGCTCGGCCAGTTGATCGCGCTCTACGAGCACAAAGTGTTTGTGCAGGGGGCTGTGTGGGACATCGACTCGTTCGATCAGTGGGGGGTTGAGTTGGGGAAGGTGCTGGCGAAGAGGGTTGAGCCGGCGTTGACGGAGGGGGTGGGGGTGGCGGGGTTGGATGCGTCTACGGTGGCGTTGGTTGCGAAGTATCGGGAGTTGCGCGGGAGGTAGGGGAGTTTCTTCGCCCCCGCCGCCCCTACCCGTCCCATCCCTGGGGGCTGTGCCCCCAGACCCCCCTGGGTGGGTGGGCAAGGCGGGGGTGAGTGGGTGGTGGATCGGCCTTGACGGCCTCGTCCTCAAACGCCGGACGGGCTGAGGGGTGCCGGCCGGCGCTTGGTTTTCAGCCCGTCCGGCGATTGAGGACGAGCGCGTTCAGCGCGACTTACCCACCCACCCGTCCCCCGCCCTCCCCAGCAACGCCCGCCACCCCCAGCCCGTCCGGCG
>NZ_PJME01000038.1 GCF_002954775.1 Streptomyces geranii | reverse complement strand
TGGGGGTGGGGTGAGGGTGGGCGTGGGGGTGGGGTGAGGGCGGGCGTGGGGTTGGGGTTGGGGCGGGTGCAGGGTGCAGGGTGCAGGGGGCGGGAGACGCGGGCGGGGGCGGGGGCGGAGGACGGAGGTGGGTGAGGGAGACGGGGGAGGGGAGACGGGGACGGCGGACGGGAACGGCCCGGCAAGTCGGGTGCGCGGAAGCGCCCCGACAGGGGCGCGGGGAACTGCGCGACCAGCCCCCACCGGACCCGCGGCAAATCACCACGTCCACCCAGCGGAGCCTCCCGCGAAGCCCTCAACCCCCGTCTCCGACCAGCGAAGCGGGCCGCCCGCCCGCCCGCCGAGAGGCCCTCAAGGCCTCACCCCCAGCAGTTCTCCAAGCCGTACGCCGTGTCCTTCGACGCAACCCCACCCTGCGCCTTGTCGCTGATCAACGTGACCCCGGTGTCCGTGTATCCGGACGCCTTCGTCCCGTCCTTGGCGTACGCCACCACCGCCTTGACACCCTCCGCCGCCATCTTCAACGGATACTGCTGCGAAGTCGCCGCGATCTTCCCCTCCTTGACCGCCTCCGTCCCGGTGCAGCCGCCGTCGACGGAGACGATCAGTACGTCCTTCTCCCGGCCCTTCGCCTTCAGCGCGGTGTAAGCCCCCAGCGCCGCAGGCTCGTTGATGGTGTAGACGACGTTGATGTCCGGCTCCTTCTGGAGACAGTTCTCCATCGCCGTCTGGCCCTTGGCCTGGTCGCCGCCCGTGTCCTGGGCGCACACGACGTCCTTGTCCGTCGCGCCGAAGCCCTTCAGGAAACCGTCGTGACGCTGCACGCCGACGGAGACACCCGGCGCGAGGTCGAGCGCCGCGATCTTCGCCGTCTTGCCGGCCATCGCGGCCTTGGCGTACTCGCCGATCAGCTCACCGGCCTTGAGGTTGTCGGTGGCGAAGAGGGCGTCCACCGCGCTCTCCGGGTCGGTCGGGGTGTCCAGGGCGATGACCAGTACGCCCTTGGCGCGGGCCTTCTCGATCGCGGGCACGATCGCCTTGGAGTCGCTCGGGGTGATCAGGATGCCCTTGACCCCGGCGGCGACCATGTTCTCCATGGCGGTGACCTGCCCGGCGTTGTCCCCGTCGAACTTGCCCGCGGCGGTGGACAGTTGGGCGCCGTTCTCCTTGGCGGCCTGCTCCGCGCCCTCCTTCATCTTCACGAAGAACGGGTTGGTGTCGGTCTTGGTGATCAGCCCGACCTTGACCTCACCCGAGCCCGAGCCCGAGCCGGAACCCGACGAGCCCGATCCGGAGCCGGACCCGCAGGCCGTCATGGTGAGCGCCGCGACACCCGTGACCGCGGCGGCTCTGAGGAGGGAGGAGGACAGGCGCGTGGTGCGAGACATGATCGACTCCTGTGGGATAGCGAGCGGCAGGGAGTTGGGATCGGAGCATGCCGCCCCGGGATGTCATCGTTGACTTATGTCATCGTTGACACTGCCTGGCGAGGATGATGGACTCCGCTTCCCGGAAACGTCAATGCCCTGCGCTCGTCACAAATCGGCAAACCTCCGCGACCACCGCCCACTCCGGTGGCCCAACAGGAGATCGCGGCCGAACCGTTGACGCACCGGCCGGATTGGCTCCATCATCGGGCCACTCGTTGTCATCGATGACACAAGTCAACGATGACACTCCTTGGCGACGTCGTGGACGACGGCGTCGCCAAGGCGTCACCTTTTCGGTCGGATCCGCCCTGCTTTCGGCCGAATCCGCGCCGGGCACCAGGCTTCGCCGCCCGGACGGCCGCAGCACAGGAGACCCCATGAGCGCTGGACGCGTACCCCGGCATGCCCGCACCCGGATGATCGCGGCGATGGCGACCGCCTGCGCCCTGTCCGCAGCCCCGCTCGCCCCCCGGGCCGTGGCCGCCGACACACCGCCGTACACCGAGACCTACCGGCCCCAGTTCCACTTCACGCCGGAGCGGAACTGGATGAACGACCCCAACGGACTCGTGTACTACGAGGGCGAATACCACCTCTTCTACCAGTACAACCCCAGCGGCGACTCATGGGGAGACATGTCCTGGGGCCACGCGGTGAGCGCTGACCTGGTGCACTGGACGGAACTGCCGCTCGCCCTCTCGCACGACGCCGACGAGATGGTGTTCTCCGGCAGCGCGGTCGTCGACCGGGACAACACGACCGGCTTCGGCACGACGGCGAACCCGGCGATGGTGGCGATCTACACGAGCCACAACAACACAACAGGCATCCAGTCCCAGTCGCTCGCCTACAGCACCGACCGGGGCCGCACCTGGACGAAGTACCAGGGCAACCCCGTCCTCGACATCGGCTCCAGGGACTTCCGCGACCCCAAGGTCCAGTGGTACGCGCCGACGAAGAGCTGGCTGATGACGGTGTCGCTGTCCGCCGAGCACAAGGTGCGCTTCTACACGTCCAAGAACCTCAAGGACTGGCAGCAGCAGAGCGAGTTCGGGCCCGCGGGTGCGACGGGCGGGGTCTGGGAGTGCCCTGACCTGTTCCCGCTCGCGGTCGACGGCGACCCCACGAGGATCAAGTGGGTCCTCGTCGTCAACATCAACCCCGGTGGTGTCGCGGGCGGTTCGGCCGCCCAGTACTTCCTCGGCGACTTCGACGGCACGAGGTTCACCGCCGACGACAAGGGCACGTACACCCCGCCCGCAGGCACGGTGACGCAGGACTTCGAGGGCGGTACCTACGGCGGCTGGACGACGACCGGCACCGCCTTCGGTACCGGCCCGGCGACCGGCGCGGTGGACGGCCAGACCCCGGTGGACGGCTTCGAGGGCAGTGGCTTCGCCAACAGCTTCCACGCGGGCGATGCCTCCACCGGCACCCTGACCTCGCCCCCCTTCACCGTCGACAGCGACTACCTCAACTTCAAGGTGGGCGGCGGCAGGCACCCGCACACGGACGCGACGGCTCTGGAACGGGAGGACCCGCCCGAGGGCACACTCCTCGCGGACTTCGAGGGCGGCACCTACGGCGCCTGGACGACAACCGGAAACGCCTTCGGCACCGCACCGGCCACCGGCACCCTCCCCGACCAGCAGTCGGTCTCCGGCTTCCTGGGCGCAGGCCTGGTCAACACCTACCTGAACGGCGACACGACGACCGGCACGCTGACCTCACCCGAGTTCACGATAGACAAGGCGTACGTCAACTTCCTTGTGGGAGGCGGCAATCACCCCGCCACCACCGCCACAACTGCCACCTCCGCAACCTCCGACAACCGGACCGCGATCGAACTCCTCATCGACGGCCAGGTGGTCCGCAGCACCACCGGACAGAACCGCGAGGCACTCGACTGGGCCTCCTGGGACGTCAGATCCCTCGCGGGCAGGAAGGCGCGGATCAGGATCATCGACGACAACACCGGCGGCTGGGGCCACCTGAACGTCGACCACATCATGCTCTCCGACACCAGGGCCCGCCCCGTCACCCAGGAGACGTCCGTCAACCTGATCGTCGACGGCAAGGTCGTCCGGAGCGTCACGGGCACGGACAGCGAGACCCTCGACTGGGCCTCCTTCGACCTGCGCCCGTACGCGGGCAAGCAGGCACGCGTCCAACTGGTCGACATGAACACCACCGGCTGGGGCCACATCCTGGCCGACCGGTTCACGAAGGCGGACACCCCGGCCAAGTCAGTGGTGCAGCGCGCGGACTGGGCGGACTACGGCAAGGACTACTACGCGGCGGTGTCCTGGGAGGACGCGCCGGACGGCAAGCGGTACATGATCGGCTGGATGAACAACTGGGACTACGCCGGCGCGGTCCCCACCTCCCCCTGGCGCGGCGCGCAGAGCGTCCCCCGGGAGATGGCCCTGCGTACGGTCGACGGCCAGGTCCGGCTGACCAGCGAGCCGGTGAGCACCCTGGAGTCCCTCCGGAAGCCGGCCCCGGCGACCGCGACCGGCGTCACGGTCGCGAACACCGCCGAGCCCCTGATCGGCCCGGCGGCCGAGGGCAAGGCCCTGGACATAGAGGCGACGTTCTCCGTCGAGGACGCCGACCGCTTCGGCCTGAAGGTGCGCACCGGCGCCTACGGCGAGGAGACGGTCATCGGCTACGACACCACGACCCAGGAGCTGTACGTCGACCGCACCCACTCCGGCGCCGTCGACTTCAACGCCACCTTCCCGGGCGTACAGACCGCGCCGCTGAAGGCGGAGAACGGCAAGGTGAAGCTGCGGATCCTCGTCGACTGGTCGTCGGTGGAGGTCTTCGGCGGCAACGGCGAGGCCGTCATCACCGACCAGATCTTCCCCGACCCGGCCAGCCAGGGAGTGCAGATCTTCGCGGAGAACGGCTCGACGAGGCTGGACGAGGCGACGGTCTGGCAACTCGACTCCGCGCACGAGTGACTCGTACGACCGACTCGCACGACGGACTTCAGCAACGAACCCCCGTAACGAACTCCCGCAACGGACAAGGACACGAACTGTGAAGAAGACCCTGCTGGCCGAGTTCACCGCCCGCGAGGGGGCCGAGGAGGAGGTGGCCCGCCTGATCGGGGACTACGCCCTGAAGGTGCGCGAGGAGGAAGGGAACGTCGTCTTCGACGTCTACACCAAGGCGACGGCCCCGCGAGCCTTCTGGATCTTCGAGGTGTACACCGACGAGGCCGCCTTCCAGACCCACCTGAAGGCACCGTACGGCGCCCCGTTCAACGAACTCCTGGTGCCGCTGATCGAGGAGGACGCGTCGGTACTGACGTTCCTGGATCGGCTGGCCTGACCTTGCACGCTCCGGAGGCGCGCGCGAGCGGCCACGGGTGAGGTTGGAGACATCTGCCGCCTCGTGTGGCGATCCATGGGCTTCTGCGGCTCACGGGGGAAGGGCAGGTGTCGTGCCGACGCCCGGCACGAACTGGTCCGACGAGCGTCCGCCACACCGTCGCCAGAGGTTGAAGAACAAGCTGAACCTGAGAGATCGAGATCGGGTTCGAGATCGGGTTCGGGTTCGAGTGATGTCTGAACGCTAGCGAGTAGGTCAGGCCGCAACCAGCGAGGCCTGGATGCGGCTGACGGCACGCAGGATCTCGTCCCGGTTTCTCGCCCGCTTGATCCATGCCGGAAGACGGGCCACCAACGTCATCTTCTGCCCGGTGTCGTACCACGGCGCTCGTTCCCGAAGCGGTGCCTGGACGAAACGACGGATCAAGTCGAGATGTTCGAGTGTCGACCGTTGACCGCGGCCAACCCTCACCCCCGGTCGGCGACGAGGGACCAGACCTCCACGTCATGTCGGACGTCGTCCAGCGTCAACGCCGAGCGCAGTACCCCCTCGCGCTCCATGCCGAGTCGTTTCGCCACCGCGATGCTGCCTACGTTCCCGGTCGCCGCCGACCACTCGACCCTGGACATGTTCCGGCTGTCGAAAGCCCAGTCGATCATCAGTCGGGCGGCCCGTGTCACCAGCCCGCGGCCCCGTGCCTCCGGTGCGAGCCACGCGCCCAACGAGCAGTTTCCGGTGCGGGCGTCGAAGGTGGCGAACCCCGCTCCGCCGACGAGCAGGCCGTCGAGCCAGATGCCGTAGAGCCGCCGGCCGTCCCGGGCCTGGTCGTCGGCGTAGCCCTGCAACCAGCTTGTGGCCTTGGCCGGTTCGTCGATGTCCTTCGCCCACGGCATCCAGGGCGCCAGATGGGAGCCGGAGCGTACGACGAACTCGTAGAACTCCTCGGCCCGCCAGGGTTCGAGAGCGCGGAGCTCGGCTCCTTCGGCGACGGGGTGACTGAGCACGGGGCTTCCGATCGGCTGCGCGAGTGAGGCGTGCGGTGTGGGTTGTATGTGGGTGGTGCATCAGGCTCAGGCCATCCAGAGCCGCCTGGGTGAACGGCCGAAGTCCCTCGGCTGTCAACGGAGTTGTGGTTCTGTGCGGGATTTGCGCAATCTTACTGCTCAAGACTTCAAGTACTTGCGCGGTCGCACAACTGGATCATAGAGTTCCGGTCGTCCGAGTCGTCCGGCGCTGATCGCCGTTCTCCCCACACTCGGGCCTGTCCGACAGTCGGCGCCCTTGAGCATCACCACCTTCGTACTCAGACGTCTCGCCAGCGGCCTGTTGCTCCTGCTGGCCCTCAGCCTCCTGGTCTTCGCGCTGCTCGACGCGAGCCCGGGATCACCGCTCCAGTCCCTGCTCGGCACCCGGCCGGCGACACCGGAACTGGTCGCTGAACTACGTGCCCGCCACCACCTCGACGAGCCGTTCGCCCTGCAGTACCTGCACTGGCTCTCCGACGCGGTCCGTCTCGACTTCGGCCGGTCGATCTCCGTCCAGGCGGGCACACCGGTCGTGGACATGGTCTACGGCCGGGCCGCGCTCAGCGCGGAACTGGCGGCGTACTGCCTGCTGCTCGTCCTGCTGCTGGGCGTCCCCCTGGGCCTGATCGCGGGCATCCGGCACGGCCGGACGGCCGACCGGAGCATCTCGCTGCTCGCCACGGTCGGCTTCGGCGCCCCCGTCTACGCCCTTTCCGTCGTCCTGCTCTACGTCTTCGGCGTCGCCCTGGGCTGGTTCCCGGTGTACGGCGCGGGGGAGGGGTTCGCCGACCGGGTCACGCATCTGACACTGCCCGCCGTGGCGCTGACGACCGTCCTGTCGGCCGTCGTCGTACGGCAGACCAGGGCGGCCACCGTGACGGTGCTGCGGCAGGACTACCTCACCTTCGCCCGGCTGCGCGGACTGAGCCCGGCGCGCGTGCTGATCCACTACGTGCTGCGCAACTGCGCGCCCCCGGTGGTCACCAGCGCCGGCATGCTCCTCATCGCGCCGCTCAGCGCGGGCATCTTCATCGAGCAGGTGTTCTCGCTGCCCGGCATGGGCTCCCTGCTGCTGACGGCGGTGGCGGCCGAGGACCTCCCGGTCGTCCAGGGAACCGCGCTGCTGCTCGGCGCCCTGGTGGTCCTGGTCAACCTGCTGGTCGACCTGCTCGGGTTCCTCCTCGACCCGAGGGTCCGGCTGCACGCGGCCGGGGAGCACTGATGGCGGATATGACGGATATGGCAGATACAGACACAGCAGACATGGCGAACCCCGTCCCCGCTCCGAACCCCGTCCCCGCTCCGGGCACCGCCTCCGCACGCGAGGTGTCGAGGCGCTTCCGTCCCCCCGTGCTGGTCGCGCTCGCCGCGTCGGGTGTCGCCGTCATCGCGCTGCTGGTCGTGGCGGGCGGCTGGCTGACCCCGTACGACCCCGGGCAGCAGGACCTGATGCGCGGCGCCGCCGGTCCCGGTGACGGGCACTGGCTCGGCACGGACGCCCTGGGCCGGGACGTCCTGTCCCAGCTCGTCGCCGGCGCGCGGACCGCCGTGGTCGGCCCGCTGTGCGTGGCGGCGGGCGCGCTGCTGCTGGGCGTTCCCCTCGGCGTGCTGGCCGGATACCGCGCAGGCGGCCTGTTCGACGCCGTGATCAACAGGTTCGCCGACCTGGTCTACGCCTTCCCCGCGATGCTGCTGGTCGTGGTGGTGGTCGGGACGATCGGTGACGGCTACTGGTTCGCCGTCGCGGTCGTCACGCTGCTGGTCCTCCCGGCCCAGATCCGCCTCTGCCGCAACACGACCCTCGTACAGGCCCGGCTGCCCTACGTCGAGGCCGCCCGGACCCTGGGTCTGCCCGCCGCGCGGATCATGTTCCGCCACATCCTGCCGAACATCCGGCCCACGGTCCTCGCGACCCTGCTCCTCGACTTCGGCGGAGCGCTGATCAGCCTGTCCGGCCTGTCCTACCTGGGCCTCGGGGTCCCACCGGGCACGCCCGACTGGGGCGAACTGCTGCGCCAGGGCCAGACGCTCCTCGCCGTCAACCCGTACATGTCCCTCGCCCCCGGTCTGATGATCATCATCGCCACGGTCGGTGTCACCCTCCTCGGCGACTGGCTGTACGACCGAGGCACCGCCGGGACGGACCCACGATGACCTACGACGCACAGACCCGCCGGACGCGTCCGGACCGGGAGGCCGACGGGACCGGCAGGACCAGCGGGATTGGCGGGGCCGACGGGGCGCTGTTGTCCGTACGCCGCCTGCACGTGTACGCGCGACCGGACCGCGCCCACGGCCCGCGCACCCTGGTCCGCGACGTCGGCTTCGACCTCGCGCCCGGGCGGACCCTCGGGGTCGTCGGTGAGTCCGGCAGCGGCAAGACCCTGACCGCCCGCGCCGTGACGGGCGTACTCGACGACGGACTGCGGGCCGAGGGCCAGGTCCTGTTCGACGGGATCGAGCTGCTGGGCAGGCCGGAGCGGGAACTGCGTCCCCTGCGCGGCGGCCGGCTGGCCATGGTGTTGCAGGACCCGTTCACCGCGCTGAATCCGCTGCTGACCGTCCGGGCGCAGCTGCGGGAGTCGCTGGCACCGGGGACGCGCCGCGACCGGGTCCTCGCCTCGGCCGAGATCTCGCGCCGCCTTCGGGAGGTGGGGCTGGACCCGGACACGGTCGCCGGCCGGTACCCGTTCCAGCTCTCCGGCGGGATGCGGCAGCGCGTCGCGATCGCGGCGGCGCTGGCCCGCGATCCGGAACTGCTCATCGCGGACGAGCCGACAACGGCCCTGGACGCCACGACCCAGGCAGAGGTCCTCGCCCTTCTGCGACGGCTGCAGGCCGACCGGGGTATGGCCCTCCTGCTCATCACGCACGACCTGCGCGTCGCGTTCTCCGTCTGCGACCGGGTGCTGGTGATGTACGCCGGTTCGGTGCTGGAGGACGCCCCGGCTGCCGCCCTCGCCCGCTCGCCCCGGCACCCCTACAGCCTCGGCCTGATGCTCGCCGAACCCCCCGTCTCCCACTTCGTGGACCGGCTGGTCTCCCTGCCCGGCCAGGTGCCGGCCGCCGACGGCGTCGCCGACACCTGCGCCTTCGCCGACCGCTGCGAGTGGCGGCGCGAGGTGTGTACGACGACCCGCCCCGGGCTGACCCCCTTGCCGGAGGAGCGCGCGTCCGCGTGCGTACGGATTCCCGAGATCGACGACGAACTCCGCACCCGCCTCCTAGGCCGTGTCCGTAAAGTCCCGCCTGCCCGGCGACGCCCGGCACGCCCTCTCGCCGCACCGGGCGAAGCCCCACGTACAACCAGTACGAGGGACTCCGCCCGGCACGCCGAGAGCACGCACCGAACGCCGCCGGGCCCGCCCTCCGGGCGGACGACGGGACTTTACGGACACGACCTAGTCCCCACCACCCCGGGCACACCGCCCGTCACCCCCGACGGCGCCCCTTTCCTCACCGTCGAGGGCCTCGGCAAGACCTACGGGAGGTCCGGGACGTACGGGCGGATGTCCTCGTTCGCCGGGCCGACCAGGTCGAGTAGATCGGTCAGGTTGAAAGGGACGACCACGGAGCCGATGGCCCTGCGCGACGTCTCCTTCGAACTCCGCGAGGGCGAATCGCTGGGCGTGGTCGGTGAAAGCGGCTCGGGCAAGACCACGCTCGCCCGCTGCCTCCTGGGCCTGACCAGGCCCACCACGGGCACGATCCGGCTCGGCGGTGTCGATGTCAGCGACTATCGCAAGCTGAGGCGGAAGGAGCATCGCGAGGCACGGCGTCTGGTCCAGATGGTCTTCCAGGACCCCTACTCCTCCCTCAACCCCAGGCTCAGCATCGGCACGACCCTGGGCGAGGCGGTCACGGCGGGCCCCGATCCCGCACAGCGGCCCGCGGAGCTGCTGGAGCGCGTGGGCCTGCCGGCCTCGTACGCGCGAAAGCAGCCGGGCGAGCTGTCCGGCGGTGAGCGGCAGCGGGTCGCCATCGCCCGCGCGCTGGCGGTCCGCCCCAGGCTGCTGGTCTGCGACGAGCCCGTCGCGGCGCTCGACGTGTCGGTACAGGCCCAGATCCTTCAACTGCTGCGCGAGGTGCGAGCCGGGTACGGCACCAGCCTGATCGTCATCACCCACGACCTGTCGGTCGTCCGCCAGTTGACCGACCGCGCCCTCGTGCTGCACGGCGGCGAGATCGTCGAGAGCGGCGAGACCGCGGCCCTCCTCGACTCTCCCCGCCACCCCCACACCCAGCGACTCATCGCCTCGATCCCGGGCGGGAACTGAGCCCTGCCCGGACCCCCTCCGCACCCCCCGAACCTCCCCCCCCCCCCGGCACCTCCCCCCGCACAGAACGGAACCAGGAAACAAGATGCCCCCCACCGTGCCCGGCCGATCCGTCAGGTCGCTCTCGCGGCGGACGATGCTGTCCGCCGCGATCCTCACCGCCCTCACCACCGTCGCCGCCACCGCCTGCACCAGCGGCGACGACACGGCGACCACGGGGACGAGGAGAACGACCGACAAACCCATACCCGTGCTCGACTGGGCGCTGCCCAACGCGCCCGCGTCGCTCGACTACGCCAAGAGCTACGACAACAACACGACCGGCGCCGTCATGTCCCTCGTCACGGAACCTCTGGAGAGGGTCTCCAGCACCGGCGCGTTCACCCCGAACCTCGCGGCCTCGGTGACCCAGCCGGACACCACCACCCTCGTCTACCGGCTCCGGCCGGGGCTGAGGTTCTCGAACGGCGAGGAGCTGACGGCACAGGACGTCGCCTGGAGCATCGGGCACTTCACCGCCGCCACGGCCCAGACCGCCGCCCTCGGCCAGCAGGTGGGCGGAGTGAGCGTGACCGGTCCGCTGGAGGTGACCGTGCGGCTCAAGGCGCCCGCTCCGACGGCGCGTGCCGGTATCGCCCTCGCGACACTCGTGCAGAACGCCGGTTTCGCGAAGGCGCACGCCAAGACCCTGGGCAACGCGGGCAGCGCACCCGTCGGCACGGGCCCCTACCAGGTCGACTCCCAGACGGCGGAGAAGATCACGCTGGTCCGGAACCCGAACTACACCCGGACCAGGCCGGCCGCGGACAAGGTCGTCTTCTCCGTCGTCCCCGACGACACGGCCCGCCAGCTCGCCCTGCGTTCCGGCTCGGTCGACGGCGGCCCCGTCACCAACCGCAAGAGCGTCGCCCAGTGGAAGGCCGTACCGGACGCGACGGTCCACGCCTCCCCGTCCCTGTCGCAGAACTTCCTCGCCATGGACGTCACCCGCGCGCCCTTCGACGACGTGCACGTCCGCAGGGCCGTCGCCCACTCGATCGACGTCGCGGGTGTCATGAAGGCCGGCTTCGACTCGTACGCCCAGCCGATGAAGGGGCTGGTCCCGGCCGGGGAACTGGCAGGCGTGGCCGGCTCGCGGCGGACGGCGGAGGCCTTCCTGGACGGCCTGCCCCGGTACGGGCTCAGCGAGGCCGACGCCAGGGCCGAACTGGCGAAGTCGGCGCACCCACAGGGCTTCTCGACGACCGTCGAGTACGTCAAGGACTACCCCTGGCAGGAGTTCACCGTCCTGAACCTCCAGCGGAACATGCGGGCCTTGGGTGTGAAGATCACCCCCAAGCCCGTCACCGCCAACGCGTGGTACGCCAAGTTCTTCAAGCACGAACTGACGGGCATCACCCTGCCGTTCGGCTTCGGGGCGAGCTACCCGGACCCGGCCCCGCTGCTGGGCAAACTCGTCGGCGGCACCAACATCGGCCCTCAGAAGATCAACCTCGCCAACTGGACGACCCCCGAGGTCGACAGGGCCCAACAGGTCGTCGCCACCGCGGGTCCCCGCACCGCCCGCTGGATCGCCGCACAGACGATCCTCACCCAGGTCGCCGACCAGGTCCCCTATGTCCCGCTGTTCACCGAGGACGAGGTCTACGTCCTCGGCAAGGGCCTCGCCTTCGACAAGCCGGGCATCACGTCCTTCGACCTGTCCAACGGCAGCTGGATCTTCTCGCTGAAGTCAACAGCCTGACCGGGGGACCGGCCCGGCCCGGCCCAGCACAAGGCAAGGGCCCAATCCGTCGGCCTGGGGAGCCCGGAGCCCGTGGGGTTCTCGGGGCAACAACCATCTCGGGGGAATGACCATGAGGAGGAACTGAAGTGATCCGTGTCTCGCGCGCAACGGCCGCTGTGGCAGCGGCTGTTGCGCTCGCGCTCGCGTTGGCGGCACCGGGGACGGCGCTGGCGGCGCCTGAACCGGGGCCCGGGCGGCCGTCCGCTCCCGTGTCTCCGGGACTTCCCGAAGGCTGGCTGACCACCGGCTCCGGGGAGTCGGCGGAGCTGGTGTGGCGCTCGCCCGAGAAGGTGCCGGTGGGCGACGCCCAGGTCGAGTTCCGCAGCGGGGAACGCCTGTTGGGCATCCCCAGACCCGCAGCGGACGGGCGCACCTTCCGGCTGCCGCTCGACGGGGTGCGCCTCGGAACGTCGGACGACCTGCGGGTCGAGGCCGCGGGCCGCCGTCTGGACGCGGCCGGAGTGAACGACGCGGCCCGTGAGCGCCGTAGATCTGACAGCTCGTCAGATCCGGTCGCCCCCCGTCTGTCCCGGGCGGCGACCGTGAACAAGGTCGACCCCGGCGTGCCCGGCTCGTACCGCACGACTTCCGGCGAGTACTCCCTGCCCTCGGTCCATCTGCCCGGCTACGCCACCGAGGTGGAGATGAAGGCCGTGGTGGTCGCGCCGGAGAACGCCACCGGCAGCCGCCCGCTGGCCCTGTTCCTCCACGGGCGCCATGTGACCTGCTTCAAGGGCGACGACGTAACCCTGGAGTGGCCGTGCCCGGCCGACTACGAGTCGGTGCCGAGCTATCGCGGTTACCTGCACGACCAGCAACTCCTCGCCTCCCAGGGCTATGTGACGGTCTCGATCTCGGCCAACTCCGTCAACGCCCAGGACTGGCAGGCCGACGACGCCGGCGCCCAGGCCCGCTCCTCGCTGATACGGCTGCACCTGGCCCACTGGGCGGACTGGGCCGCCGACCCGGCCACGGCCCCCGAGGTCGTACGCCGGGCGCCCCGCGCCGACCTCGGCCGGGTGCTCCTGGTGGGCCACTCCCGTGGCGGCGAGGGCGCCGACAGGGCCGCACTGGACAGCCTCACCCCACCCCCGGCCGACCAGGACGGCTACCACGGCGAAACCCGCTGGACGATACGCGGAACCGTCCTCATAGGCCCCACGATCTTCGGCCAGAACCCCGCACCCGACGTGCCGTCGGTGACGATCCTGCCGGGCTGCGACGGAGACGTCATCGACCTCCAGGGCGAGCAGTACGTCGACGGCACCCGAGGCGTCAGCCGCGGCAAGGCCCTGCACAGCGCGGTCTACATGACGGGCGCCAACCACAACTACTTCAACAGCGAGTGGACCCCCGGCCAGGCCACGGCACCGGCAGGCGACGACTTCCTGTACGGCGGCGACGAGCACGACCCCCTCTGCTCACCCGACACCGCCACCCGGCTCACGGCCGAGCAGCAGCAGAAGGCGGGCTCGACGTACATAGCCGCCGCGGCCCGGCTGTTCGTCGCCGGTGACGACCGGGCCCGCCCGCTGCTCGACGGCACCGACGCGCGCGCCGCCTCGGCGGGCCCCGCCCGCGTCCTCACCCACGCCGTCGGCGCCGCCCGCACGGGGGCGTTCCTGCCCGCCGCCTCCGCCAAGGTCACCGGCGGCAGGCTGTGCGCCCAGGTGGACCCGGACCCGGCCGTCTCCTGCCTGGACCCCGCCCTCCTCACCGCCTCCCCGCACTTCGCCCAGTGGCGCAGGGTGTCCCCCGGCAAGGAGCCGGACCGCTACGCGCTGGCCATGAACTGGAGCAGTGCCGGCACCGCCACCACGCTCAGCCCCGCCCACCCGGTCTCCCTGCCCGGCGCGACCTCGCTGAGCCTGCGCGTGATCGTCCCCCCGAACACCACCGGCACCGAGCTGGACGTCGCCCTCACCGACACCTCCGGCAGACGGGCGGACCTCGGCCGGGTCCGCGTAGACGGCGTACCGGGCACCGCCCGCACCTCCTCCTACTGGGCACGCGAGGTCCGCGTACCCCTGTCCGCCGCCACCCGGGAGCGCATCGACCTCGCCCACGTCAGAACCCTCCACCTCACCCCGCGCACCGACTCCGGCACGGCATGGCTGGTGGACGCCTACGGCTGGCGCCCCGGCACCCCGGTCGCCGAGCCCGCGCAGCTCGCACGCGTGGACGTAGGCCACCTCACCGTGAAGGAGGGCGACTCGGGCACCCGCACCTACCAGGTGCCGCTGCGGGTCTCCGGGTCGGGCGGCGGCGAGGTCCGGCTGTTCGTGGCCGAGCCGGGCAGCGACCACCTGGTCGCCCGTACGGTGAAGGTCCGGGCGGGCACCCGGGTCGACGTGCCGGTGACGATCGAGGGCAACACCCGCTACAGCTCCGACGACCTCCACCGGGTGGCCGTCAAGACCGTACGCGGCGCGGTGATCGGCTCCTACCTGGGCGGCGTCACCGCCGAGAACGACGACCCCCGCCCCACGGTGACCATGACACCGATCACGGACCAGGTCACCGAGGGCCGGCCACTGCTCTGGCGAGTCACCCTCTCCGCCGTCGCCGACGTGGCCACCTGGACGGACCTGGAGATCCTGCCCGTGGCCGAAGGAACCGAACTCTCCACGAAGGACGTCCCCGCGACCTGGCTGGACGAACACTTCGGGGCCTCCCCCGACCCCGAACGTCCCCTGTCCGCAACCCTGCCGGACGGCACCCTGCTCATGTCCGAAGTCCCCGCGGGCAGCCTGACCGTCGACATGCCCGTACCCACCGTCACCGATGACCGGACCGAGGACCCGGAGTCCCTACGGCTGCGCCTGTGGACCTACGACGAGAACGGGGAGGCGATCGAGGGCCCGCAGTTCACGGGCACGGTACGCGACGCCGCCTAGCGGAGTCCCGGTGCCGTCCGAGGTGCCATGAGGTGCGGTGCCGTCGGCCTCCCCGTCCCGCCGGGAGAACCGACGGCACCGCACCCTCCGCGCGCTCTCACACCACGGCGCCTGAATCCCGCGCCTGCCCGCGCCGCTCCAGCGGACCACGCGCCCCGCTGTCCCCGCCGCCCTTGGGGCCCTTGGGGCCCTTGGGGCGCCCTGGCGGCGTCGGCCAGCTGCCCTCAAGCTGCACGGCGATCGGCACGGCGGTGAACACCGTCGACGCCATACCGATCACCACGCCGGCGATCAGCGCCACGGAGAAGTCCGCGAGCGAGTCACCGCCGAGCACGGCCAGTGCCGCCAGGATGAACAGCGCGCCCATACCGGTGTTCACCGTGCGCGGCAGCGTCTGGACGACGGCCCTGTTCGCGGTGGTCTCCAGGTCCGCCGCCGGATCGCGGCGGCGTGCCTCGCGCACCCGGTCGAAGACGACGACGGTGTCGTTGACGGAGTACCCGATGACCGTGAGCAGGGCCGCCAGGAAGACGCTGTCGACGGGCTTGCCGAGCCAGGCGAACAGGCCCACCACCAGCAGCACGTCGTGCACCATGGCCGACACCGCCGCGGCGGCGAACGTCCACCGGAACCGTACGCTGAGGTAGATCAGCTGGGTCGCGACGGCGATGCCGAGCGCGATGAGCGCGTGCCGGCGCAGCTCGTCGCCGAAGCTCGGACCGATCAGCTCGTCCCGCTCGACGGTGACCTCGCCGCCCTCCTTCGCCAGCGCCGTTCTGATCGTGTGCTGCTGGTCGTTGCTCAGCGCACCGGTGCGTACCGAGATGTCCCCGTCCCCCGACTCCTGCACCACCGCGCGCGGGAACCCGGCGTCCGTGACCGCCGTACGTGCCGCGTCCACGTCCACGGGCCTGCTGGTGCTGTACTCCACCAGGCGCCCGCCGGTGAACTCCACCCCGAACTCCAGGCCCCGTACGCCGATCCCGGCGACGGCGACCACGATCAGCAGCGCGCTGACGCCGAGCCAACGGCGCCGGTGGTGCACCAGGCGGGGGTCGCGGTGCGCGAGCCACGCACGCACCCGGCCGGTGGAGGTGATCCCGGTCAGGCCGGGCCGGTCGCGCACGAAGCGGCGCCGGACCGCGAAGTCGGCGAGGACCCGGGTGATCACCAGGGCCGAGATCATCGAGACGAGGACACCGATGGAGAGCGTGACGCCGAAGCCCTTGACCGGTCCGGTGGCGAAGAAGAAGAGCAGCCCGGCCGCGAGCAGCGTGGTCACGTTCGAGTCGACGACCGCGCTCCAGGTCTTGGCGAAGCCGATGCTCAGCGGCTTGTCCAGTCGGGTCGAGCCCGACTTCAGGACGCGGGCGCCCAGATACTCCTCGCGGGCCCGCTCGAAGACCAGCACGTTCGCGTCCACGGCCATGCCGATCGCCAGGACGAAACCGGCGAGTCCGGGCAGGGTCAGGGTCGCGCCCAGAGCGACCAGTACGGCGTAGGAGATCAGCCCGTACAGCGCGAGCGCGATGGTGGCCAGGGCGCCGAGCAGCCGGTATACGACGAGGATGAACAGCCCCGTCAGGGCGATCCCGATGACCGCGGCCTGGGCGCTGGCGGCGATGGCGTCGGCACCGAGCGTGGGGCCGACGGTGCGCTGCTCCACGACCTGCACGGGCACCGGCAGCGCACCGCCCTTGACGAGCGCGGCCAGCTCGCGGGCCTCCTCCCGGTCGAAGCCGCCGGTGATCTGCGTGGCGCCGCCGGAGATGCCGACCCCGCACGCCACCTCCGCGCCGACGCCGGGCGCCGAGAGGACCTTGCCGTCCAGGACGATGGCGACGCGCCGCTCGGGGTCGCCCTGCGGGGCACAGGCCGCCGCCCCGGTGACCCGTGCCCAGTCCTTGCCCGCCTGCCCGCGGAAGGTGAGGTTGATCAGCCAACCCGACATCTTCTGCTGGTCGAGCACCGCCTCGGCGTCCTTGACACCCTCGCCGGTGAGAGCAGCGGGCCCGAGCTGGAGAAACGCCCCCTTCTGGTCCGGGTCGGCCAGGGTGCGCGAGCCGTCCTTGCCCGGCTTCCCCTTGTTCTGGTCCTGCTTGTCCGTCGCGCCAAGCACCGGGTGGACGGTCAACTGCGCGGTACGGCCGATGACTTCGGCGGCCTCGCGCGGGTCCTGTACGCCGGGCAGCTCGACGATGATCCGCTGCTGCCCGGACCGGTACAGGCTCGGCTCGGACACGCCGAGCGCGTCGACCCGCTGACGGAGCACCTCCAGGGCCCGCTGGGTCGATTCGGCATCGGCCTTGACGACGGGTGAATCCCTGGTCTCCAGGACGATCTGGGTGCCGCCGCGCAGGTCGAGGCCGAGGCGGGCGGACTGGGTGAGAGCGAAGAAGAGTGAGGCGGCGATCACACCTAGGGCGATGATCGCCCGCCACATGGGCGCGCGGGACATGGGTTCTCCACGATGGGCAGGCAGACGGAGTCGACGTCTGCCCCGGGCGCGGAGGCGAACGGTCAGGCGTCGATACGGACTTCGGTGCTCCATCGGGACGGCGGGCCGCGCGGACGATACGCGTGAGCGCCCAGGCCCGCCCCCGCGGCAGAGGCCGCCACGGCCACGCCGGGACCGCCGACAGCACGGTGCGGGGCCGAGTCCCTGGCGCCAGGGCCCAGGAAGGGGTGCAGCGGATACGGCACGGAGTCGGCGTGCCCGAGCACGGAGTGCGCCACGGCGAGGGGCCGCTGAGCGTCAACGGCCGAGGCCGCCGACGCGGTCGCTGCCATGCCCGCCGAGAACGGCCGGGACACCGGCGCCGACTTGGCCGACACCGGCAGAAGGAAGGCCAGGACGGCGAGCAGCGCGGAGAGCACGACGGTGGCCGGGTGCGCGGGACGTGCACGGTGCTGCTGCACGACTCCTGCCCTCCCCCGTCAAGTCGCCGTACGGAACCAGCAGTTGAGCACTGTGACCAGACGGCTCGGCTCACCCGCCCGTCAGTGACACGAACGCCGCCGGACGCCCGGAGGTTCCCGACTCACCGCAGGAACACTGCTGCGGTGAGTGGGGTGCCGTCGAGGTCGCCGAGCGTTTGCACCGGGCGGAGAAGGACAGCCGCTGATCTACCTGCTCGACACGGCCGACCTCCTGCTGTGTGCAGCGCGCCGAGTTCCTGTACAGCTCCCGGGATCGTCGCGAGTACGACGAGATCGCGGAGCTGTTCTCCGACCTCTGTCCCGACGCGGCGATACCGAAGAACGCCGGACGGTGGATCAGCGCGGTGACAACGGCGCGCGAGGACGAACCCCATGGACGACCTTCTGTGACATTCTGGTCGGCCGCTGGGACGCGGTTCCGATCGAGGTCCGTCACTTCGACATGATGAAGTCCAGGGCGAAACCGGGAGCAGTCGTCCAGTAGGTGACACGCTGGAAGTCGTTGGCGTACAACACCTCGACGGGCATGGGGACATCGATCGGCTTGCCCGCGCTGCTGCCGGGCGTACGACCCTGGAGGCCGAGGGTGATGCTTCTCGCCTCGTACTCGTCCATGGGGCCGTTGACGAGCAGACCGGCGTATGCCTCCTCACCCGGAGCGAGGGTGACGGGCACTCCCGGGTGCGGGTCGCTCTCCTCGATCACACGAGCCGTGGTCAGGCCGGCGCCGAGCCGCACGAGAGGGTAGCGGAAGAGGTTGCACTTCTTGTCGCCGGCGTTCTGGACGGTGAGGAGGAGGTGCCTGGCGTCCTCGCTGTCCGCAGGCTCCTTCGTGGCGGACACCCCGAGGACCTTCTGGTCGCAGATGGCGACGGCGCCTTCGGCGCCGCTGCCGCCCGAGCGGTGCGTCACCGCGTCGCTGGCCTTCCCACCGATCGTCAGCGGCCCGGTGGCGGAGGCCTGTGCCGACACACCACATCCGAGAGCCAGGACGAGACCCGCGGCCACGGCCGCACGGCGGCTCGTAAGGGACTTCACGTACATATGCGTGTTCCTCTTCTGATCGACATTCGACATTCGGTATTCGGTACTTGGAATTCGATATGCGGTCGGCCGCTTCAGCCGGTGCGACGGCCACAGCATCGGATGCCTCGTGAGCCTGGGACAACGCCTGCCCCCGCCGCGCAACGGCGGGACGATCCCACCCCCGACGACCTGCGGAGACAAGGAAGCCTGGGATGCCCGTCCGGGATGGGGAACCCTCTGAGGCCGGCGTTCCGGACACCTGCCCGTGGCGGTGCGGAAGGTGGCGCCCCAGGGCCGCGGGTGAGGGTGGTCTCGATCGAGGAGGCGGATGGCTCAACCCCGCAACCATCCCAGCCGTATTGATGTGCAGGTATGGGGAGTGCCTGGGATGCCGTCCCGGACCAGGACATGGCGGCACAGGCCGACGGATGGATGCGAGTACGGACCACATGGATGCAATCCACGATGACGTGGCGGAGTTCGCGCTACTGCTGACGCGTCTGAAGGGGCGTACAGACCGCAGTTACGCGGCGCTGGCCCGCCGTTTGGGCATGCACGCCTCCACGCTGCACCGCTACTGCGCCGGTGAGGCGGTTCCCATGGACTTCGCCGGGATCGAGCGGTTCGCCGCACTCTGCGGAGCCTCCCCCGAGGAACGCGTGGAGCTGCACCGCCGGTGGATCCTGGCGGTCGCGGCACGGCAACGAGCACGTCCATCCGATGCCCGGCGGGCAGCGACGCCCCACGACACCACGAGTACCTCGGCATCGGCCGCACCCGCGAGCCGCGTCAGCCCGCCGGACGAGGCACCCGAGCAGCCCTCACCGACCTCACCGGCTGACCGGGGACCCCGTGCCGGGCGCCCCCGGCGACGGTCCGCGCGATCGACAGCGACAGTACTGGCGGCCTTGCTCACCATCGCGCTCGCCGGCCTCACCACATCCGCTGCCGGGCCCCCCTCCGGTGGCGGTGAGTCGTCGGCCTCCGCCCGCACCGCACCGGAACCGTCGGCGCCGGCCCCGCTCACCTGGACGGCCAACTCCCAACTCTGGCAACTCGAATGCGACCACGACTACGTCATCGCCAAGCCACCGCAGCAGGTCCCACCGCCGCCGACCCCGGCGGACGCCGCGGTGTGGGCCGCGTCCCAGGGGGCGGTGCACGGGCGTACCACCAATCTGCGGATCACGGTGCAGGGCCGCAGCTCCGCCGCCGTCGTCCTGGAGGCACTGCATGTGCGGGTGGTCAACCACACCACCCCCGCCTCCCGCAGGGGCATCGCCTACTCCACGTATGAAGGCTGCGGCGCCATCCTCGTCCCCCGCCACTTCTCCGTGAACCTCGACGCGCGCCGCCCCCTGGCCCGTTCGATGCCCGGCAACAACCCGGACAGACCGGCCCCCGCGATCGACTTCCCTTACCAGGTCTCCCTGCGGGAGCCGGAGGTCCTGCTGCTCGCCGCGCGCACCGAGTCCTGCACCTGCGACTGGTACGTCGAACTCGACTGGTCCTCACAGGGTCGAACAGGCACGGTACGCATCGACGACGACGGCCGCCCGTTCCGCACCACCAGCATCAAGGACCTACCGCACTACTGGTACCGCGACCCCCGGGGCTGGGTCCCGATGACCTGACCGCCACCTACGAGAAGACGGAAACCGGCGACTGACGAGAACCGAACTCGCACTCTCAGCTCTGCTCTTACGGACACGCCATGGGCACGGGTGCCATCAGTGACCGGGGTATGTGTGAGCACAGCTGGTCCCGCGAATGTTGGTGACGTATTCTTCTATGTACATCACCAACATTGCGAGGGAGGTGCCACATGTCTGTAACCCAGATCGACATCGACGATGACGCCCTGGAACGTGCGATGGCTCTGTCCAAGGTCAGGACCAAAAAGGAAGCGGTCAATCTCGCCCTGCGCTTTTACGCCGAGCAGCAGGAGCGTGCAGCGCGCATCAGCCGTCACTTCGAACGTGCGCGTGAGTGGGGTGCCGTCGAGGACGCCGAGCGCCTGCACCGGGCGGAGAAGCACAGCCGGTGATCTACTTGCTCGACACATCCGGCCTGGTCCGGTTGCTCCGCGATCCAAAACTGCAATCGGCCTGGTACGACGCGATCGATGCCGGGGCCATCGCATCCTGTTACGCGCAACGCGCCGAGTTCCTCCACAGTGCCCGGAACGGACGCGAGTACGACGAGATCACGGAGATGTTCACTGATCTCTACCCGGACGTGTCGGTGCCGAAGAACGCGGGGCGCTGGATCGGCGCGGTGCAACACCGCATGGCCCAGGATGGGGAACATCGCAGTGCGTCGGCGGTGGACCTCGTCATCGCCGCCACCGCGGCCCATCACGGTCTGGCCGTCCTCCATGACGATGCCGACTACCGCGCTATCGCCCGTCATGCATCCGACCTGAGCGAGCACAACGTCCACGACACCGCCTGAGGTGCCTGCGCCGTTCCACAGGTTGCAGACGGCGAAGTCTTCCGAATGGGCGGCCGAGCGTTCTCCCGCGCGATGTGCCCCGGCTCGGCCGTCGGCGGCACTCGGACGGAGTGCGGCAACGCCCCCAGCCACTCGTTCGAGGGCTTGGCCGGACAGTGGTGGTGACGTTCCTCGATGTGCTGGTCGCCCTGGGCACAGAACACCCTGCCTGGTAGACGTGGGAGTTTCCGGTCGCGTGGGCCGAGATGCGCACCGAGCCGATGGACGACTGCTCACCGGGAGGAAGGAGTTCACGAGCCTCACTATGGCTTCTCCCCTCATATTCACCGTCACACTTACAAGTTGACCTGATCATTCGGAGTGCGGCGCATGCGTCGTCCTCTCAGTTCGAGTGCCGAGCCACGGTCTCCTGCGGCCTCCAGCGATTCCTCCAACACCTCGAAAGCGTCGAGGCATTCACGCCGCAGGTACGCCGGGAGGATGACGGGGAGCCTTGAATACACCGCGAGCGCTTCGTTGATCCTGTCCGGCACCCCACCCGGATTCCTCCGTCCTTCCACGCGTATCAGGGCGGCTCCGCAGAGGAAACGGACGAGTGCGACCTCCGCAGCCACGACACCGAGGGTGGCCCGGGGACGGATCAGGTCGGCCGCAAGGTCTGCCGTCGAGCATGCCTCGTCCCATTGCTCGGCTCCGCCCCGTGCGACTGCGAGGGTGTACGTCGCGATGGCCAGAGCGGGCCGGTATTCCTGACGGCCTCTGTCGACCCGGCGTTGGTCCAGCGCGACCAGTTCCTCGGCGATGGGTACCAGCTTCTTGCGATGTCGCAACTCCCGGTAGCGCGCGAAAAGGTAGTGGAGTCGGCCTTTCAGCAGGGGTTCAAAGCGGTCGGGCACGATGCTGGCGAGTTTCCTTGCGATCGCGGCGGATTCCTCCAGGGACGCAAGTGCCTCGTCCGTCCGGCCTGTTCTCCACAGGGCCCTGCCGAGGGTGTCAAGGGCATTGGCGAGGACTGGAGAGCAAACGGCTCCGTGGGCCTCGGCCAGGCGTCTGCGGAGGTTGAGGGACTCCTCCGCAGCATCGAGAGCGAGAGTGTCGTTGCCCCAGGCGGCGGCTGCTCGGCTGAGGGTCGCCAGCGCCGTGGCGAGTGCCTCGGTATGGGTGTTCGGGTCGGTCTCGTCGAGGTCCCTCAGGATGCGGACTGCTTCGTCGGCGGGAGCCAGTGCTTCCGACCCTCTGTCCAGGTGTACGGCCAGACAGTTTCCGACGTTGCTGAGTGCGACGGCCAGCCGGAGTCCGAACTCGCCAGGAGCATGGCGAGCGAGACTCCGATAGTGGGAGACCGCCTCCCGTGCGACATCCAGAGCAGCCTGATTCGCCCTGGTCAAGGAGAGGTGTTCGGAGAGATTGGACAGAGCGCCGGCGAGATGGGTGCGGCAGTCCTCCGCACCGTCTGCCATGAGCCGCCGCAGAAGAGCGACGGCCGCCGCACCATGGTCGACAGCTTCCGCACAGCGGCCGTTCTCACCGAGTGCTGCGCCCAACGCGGCGTTCACGAGCGCCCGTTGGCCGTCAGGGAAGAGGTGCGCCTTGTTCGACAGCCAGGTGAGGAGGGCGACGTAGCCGGCATTGAGGTCGACGGGACGACGCTGTGCGAGAAGCTCGTACAAGTCGAGTACCAGCACGCCGTCGAGGTCGTGCAGTTCGGTGAGGGCGACGATCGCGGCGCTTCCCGCTTCCAGACAGATCTCGGGGTGTTCGCGTAACAGGGGGATGAGGTGTTCGCGTGCGACATGGGGCCAGCGCTTGGCCGTCTCGGCCAATGTGGTGAGTGCGGTACGTGTCCAGGGGGTGCCGCCTGGTTTCAGGAGAAGACCGAGTGCCTGAGCGCTCCACGGGTCCGCCGGGAACGCGCAGTCGTGCCCTGGGGTCATCAGCGCCAGGAAGTCCTCGTTGAGCCGGTCCGGGTAGAGGGGTTCGAGTACGGAGTCCGCTCGGCTCGGTGCGTAGCACACCGCGTGATCCTTGATGAGCCTTCCCGGATGCTCCCACGACTCGACCGGAGCGGCCCGGAGAGCTGCTGTCCCATCCGCGTACGACGACGGCCCCGTCAGTGCCGCGATGTACATGACCTGGGACATCGTGTTCGGGTCGGCCTTGAGCAGGCCACGTTCGTGCAGGCGCGCCCAATGGTCGCGCTCGCGTGCCAGGAGGTAGGCCGAGAGCTTGTCGGGGTCGTCGGGCGCGGTGCTGTCCTGCACGGCCGCGAGGACGCTGGCGAGGGCGGACATGTGCAACGTCAGCGCCTGGTCGTAGGCGCTGTGGTCCTGGAGGCCGGAAGGGGGGCGGGGGAGGAGCGCGGCGGGGGCTTCGAGAGCGGCGGCGAAATGACGGAAGGCCTCGGAGAAGAGGGGCGCTCGGTCCGACGGGCGACTGACGAGAGGTTCGAGCCGGAGCGCTTCCGGCGCCATGTCGAAATTTCTGGTGACACGAGATTCGAGCAACTGCCACCACGTACCTGCTGACCGTGCCAGCAGCAATATCAGCACCGGTGCTGCTACGGGGGAGGACATGTCGTGGATGAGCCGGAGCAGATCATCGGTGTCCCACTCCTGGGCGTAGTCGACCACGATCAGCGCCCCTGAGGTGGTTCCAACCGGCGCGATCTCCGGTACGGGGCCAGTCGAGGAGTAAGGCTGCGGGACCGCGCGAAAGACGCTCCACCCTTCCTGCCGCCATATCCGGGCGGCCTGAGCGGCCAGTCGCGTCTTGCCCTGCCCCCCTGGCCCATGAATGAGCCGCAACGCGGCGTGCGGGCGTCCTCGACAGCTGTCCCGCCAAGAGCGCAGGGTGTCCAATTCGGTCTCCCGGCCGACGAAACCGACGATCTCATGCCCGGCTCGGAGCAACCGGCTGGGCTGAGCGCACGCCTCCTCGGCCGACAACGTCTGCGAGGCAGACGGCCACATCCTGAGCTCGTACGGCGCGCGCTCACCGTGCAGCACCACATCTCCGCCTGCTTGCACGATGCGCGCGAAGTCCGAGGCCGACGCGTACTGCGCCACTGCAACACTCCGAGGTACGAGGGGGAGATCCGCAGATGTCACGGCATCCCTGGGCGCTGAGCACCGTACCGGTAAGCGAGTGACTCAGTGGTGGCCCGTTTTCCCGGTGGGGACGGCAGTCCGCGGTGCCGCGGTGCCTCTCGGCCACCGGTCCGGACAACAAACAACCCCCGGGTCGTCGACCTGGGGGTTCGTGTTGGAGCGGGTGACGAGGATCGAACTCGCACTCTCAGCTTGGGAAGGTACGGCGCTTGGATAGGCCGCACGGCTCTGACCAGCGTGGATGCCTGGTGCTCGAAGTGGTCGTGGGGTCGGATCGCACCGCGGCTGACCGTGGTTCCCCGTTCTTACGGGCACACGGAGGGCACGGAACCTCGGAAGGGGAGAGGCCGGCGCTGTTGACGGTGCCACCGAGCATGGGCCTCCTTGTGCGGTGACCAACTGTTGAAGTGACGTTGCTGCTGCGTACGATTGGTCCCGGCTGGGTCATCGCGGAGGCGCCGTCGGAGAACGAAGCGGCGCTGTCCGCTACATGAAGGGCTACGCGGCGAACTCCAGGGCGACCTGGAGCTGACGTCCTCCCGACCTTCCCCGACCGCAACCTTGTCGCCCGTTGGCGAGTCTTGATCGTGCAAGTGTTCTCGCTTTCCACTCCCGTGGAGGAATTAAGTGGGCAGATATGCCCTCATTCGTGTCGGCTTGGCTGTCACTTCGCTGACCCTGACCATGAGCCTCGGCCCGCTGACAGCCGACGTCTACGCGGTCGCCGCCTCCGAGCTGGTCATCCCGGCGCAGACATCCCTGCTGCCGCAGACCGCGCTGTTCAGCGCCGGACCCTCGGGGTTCCTGCGCTATGAACCCGGCCGTGGCCATGTGTGGACCACCTACACAGGCGAGGACACGGTGGTGGACGCCTCGGCCGACGAGGTCTGGGGCATGCCGGAGTTCGGCGCCGGCTCGGACGTGGTCGCCCGCTACGACGGCAGCGCGCGGACCGTGACGCTGCGGGACATGGGGGCCGGGGGCGCGGTCACGACGATCGCGCTCCCCAAGGGTCACACCTACCGGGGGACGCTCGGGCGGACCGTCGTGACGACCGCCTGGACGGTCGACCGGCTGACCTGGCATCTGCTCGACCTCCAGGACGACGGCACCGTGGGCGACCGCGCGGTGTCGGGCGTCCCGGCCGACGTCTCCTCGGTGAGCACCGGCAACTCGCCCGTCGCCGACGCCCACGGCACGGTGGTGCAGTACTGGACGGGCAGCACGACCCGCAGCGGCTGGATCGACGCCGACAAGGGCACGTTCGTCGAGCTGCCGTACAACCCGACCATCAACACGACCGGGCGTGTGGTCCTCACCCCCACCCACCTGGTGTCGTGGGACGGCGTCGACACCGTCTCCGTCTACTCCCGCGCAGACCTGACCACGGCCGTCCGTACCGTGCCGCTGGAGAACGACTACGCGACCCACCTGCTGGGCATGGTCGGCGACCAGCTCCTGGTCTCCCGCTACGACTCCTCGCTGGGCGCCAAGGACGGCAGCCTGCCCGTCTGGCGGGTCGACGCGCTCGCCCCCGACGGCTCGACGACCAAGGCCGTGCTGGCCCGCTCGGAGAGCCTCGCCCTCGCCGTCCCCACCCCCGACGGCGGGCTCCTCGTGCCCGGTGGCGGCGCCGACACCGCCGACTTCGGGGTGAACCTGGTCCGCGCGGGCACCGACGGCACCCCCGTCGCCGAGAAGGTCGCCGCCTCCGTGCTGGACCCGGTGGCCGACCCGGTGCCTCAACTCACCCTGGACAAAGGCCGGTTGACAGTGACGGAACGGGACCGCGAGACCGGCCGTACATCCATGTACAGCCGGACGATCGGCAGCACCGGTGACACCCTCACGGTCGGCCCCCGCACCTCCCAGGGCCTCGTCACCACCTACGCGCCCAACCTCGTGGGCACCGGGGACGGCCGTACGGTCGTCTGGAACTCGTATCTCTCGGGCGACGACCGCGTCCCCCGGGTCGTCCAGCCGACGGGCACGCTGCCCGGCACAGCGATCGACCCCCAGCACAACTATGTGGTGGTGTTCGACGCCAAGGGCCGGCACGTCGCGATGGTCACCGAGTACACGGAGGCGACCGGTTCGCAGACGCGGGTGGTCGACCTCGACACCGGCTCCACGGTGCTCACCTCGGCGACGCACGGCAGGACGCTGTGGGGCACCACCCTGTGGGTGGCGGACGGCAACGACAGCGCCGCGCCGGTCGACGTCCGCACCGGCAAGCGCGGCGATTCAGTCTATTTCGGCCCGAAGTGCCTGCTGGAGAACCTCCAGGCCGTGGGACGCTGGCTGCTGTGGTCGTGCGTCGGCTCGGGCGAGAGCCAGGGCGTCTACGACACCGTCACCCAGACCAAGACCACCCTCACGCAGGGCGCTTGGGGGACCGCCAAGCTCGGCGACGGCTTCGTCGTCACCAGCGCCGGCGGCGAGCTGAAGGTGACCGACGTCCGCGGTGCCACGCCGGTGACGCACTCGGTGGCCACCCTCTCGGGCGGGGAGCCCTGGGACGTCGACCCGTACACCGGCCTGATCGCGTATGTCGACCGCAAGGAGAACACCCACCTGGTGCCCAGCGGCGTCCCCGTCTCGGCACTGTCCCAGCTCGACTCCTCCGTCGCGGGTTCGGTCGACGTCAAGGGCGGCGCTGTGCTCTGGAGCCCCAGGTGGTGGCTGTCGAAGTCGGCTGCCTCCTGGACACTCGTGCTCAAGAACAAGGCCACGGGGGCGACGGTGCGCACCTTGTCCGGCGGTACGGCACAGGGCGTGCTCTCGCCGTCGTGGAACGGCAAGGACACGGCCGGCAAGCTCGTCGCCAACGGCGCCTACACCTGGACGCTCACCGCCGCCCCGGCCGACGGCCAGGGCGCGACCCTCACCAAGACCGGCACGCTCAAGGTCACCGGCGCGACCCCGGTCCGACGGGACTTCGCCACCGCGGACGGCTTCGGCGAGGTGCTCACCCTCAACGGCTCGGGCGGACTGACGTACCAGCACGGCACCGGTACCGGCACCCTGACCGGTAAGAAAACGGGCTCCGGCTGGCCGACGAGCGCGAAGTTCGTGCCGTACGGCGACCTCAACAACGACCGGTGCAACGACGTCCTCGTACGCTACGGCAGCGGTGCGCTGCGCGCCTACCGGCCCGCGTGTGGGGCGGCGGTGACCCCGACGACGGCGTACACCTCGCTGGGCACCAGCGGCTGGACGCAGTACGACGTGCTGACCTCGCCCGGGGACGTCAGCGGTGACGGCCGCGCGGACCTGATCGTACGTCAGGCCTCCACCGGGGACGTCTACCTGTACAAGGCGACGAGCGCGGGCAAGCTGTCGGCGCGGACGAAGATCGCCTCCAAGTGGACGGGCTACAAGAAGATCGTGGGTGTCGGCGACCTCAACGGCGACGGCCACGGCGACCTGCTGGCGCAGGACAAGTCAAACGAGCTGTGGCGCTACGACGGCACCACGACGGGCAAGTTCAAGAGCCGGGTGAAGGTCTTCAACGACTGGGGGGCTTCGTACAACGTCATCGTCGGCGTGGGCGACATCACCGGCGACGGCAGGGCCGACGTCGTCTCCCGCGACACCTCCGGTGCCCTCTACCGCAACAACGGCAACGGCAAGGGCTCCTTCAGCGGCCGCACCAAACTCGCCACCGGCTGGCAGAGCTACAAGGGCGTGTTCTGACCCACGCCACACGCCCCTTCTCCCCGGCGGGGCGAACTCCCCGCCGGGGAAAGAGGGCGCCACACCCGCGGAGGGCTACTGCACCCTGAGCCGACGGGGCGCGGAGTCGACAAAAGGTCTGGACGGCAAGAAGCCCCAGGCCACTGGCCTGGGGCTTCAAATAGAGCGGGTGACGAGAACCGAACTCGCACTTTGTTGCCTGGTCCAGAGACCAGGTTGCGAGTGCACACACCTTCCCAATGCCCTCCGATGCTGTACAGGTGCTCTCTGCAGGGGAGGGTGAACCCGGCGCTGCGATTTCCCGTAGTTGTCGTTCCTGAGTGGCTGACGATCTCGGTGAAGCCGAGCTCTATGTGCTTGCCAGTCGCGTGGTGCCGCGTGCGCACCGCGGACCTGCGAGTCCGTCGGCTGACGGATGCGGCGGGGTGCGCACGGTCACCGCCTCGCGTGATTGAGAGCGGCAGTCAGGGCGTGATTGCAAGCGTTCGTAGGGCTGCCGCCGAAGCGACCAGGCCCCGCCGCTCCAGCCTGGCGATCACGTCGTCCACTGTGCCTGGCGGCTTTCGCCAGCTGTCCGCGATCCTCTGTACCGCGCCGTGGACGACCTGCGGGGCCAGATCGATCTGTGTCTCCAGGAAAGCGTCCGGATGCACAGCTTCGACGTCCCAGGGGGCCAGGGCATCGGTAGGGAAGGCCTTCAGGTTGAAGGTGACGACGACCTGTGCCTCGGCCCGGATCGCTGCGGCCAGGACATGCCGGTCGTCCGGGTCCGGCAGCTTCACGGCATCGATCAGTGGTTCGTGTCCTCTGACCAGGCAGTCCCGGATTGCAGCGCTCCGACTCGAACGGCAGCCGAGTGAGGCCGTCGCGACTGCACACATGGCGGCATTCGGATGCAGTAGCGCGCATCAAGCACCCTGCTGCGGACTTCGAGTCGAGGACTCCTTGGGCCTCGACTCGCACGAGGCCGATGCGCACGAGGGCGAGGGCGTGCCCCGCGCCGTGCGGAGCGCCGGCGTCTTCGGGCCGGAGGCCGCCGCCGTGAGGCACCCCTCCGGGCCGCCCACCATCCCGTCCGTCCCGCGCCCGCCGGCCCCTCGCGCCAGGCCACGGCCACGGTCTCCCCCTCCCGCCCGCTCACGCCCCCGCTCCGAACGGTTGCGCGGCCACGAACGCCGGACCCGTCCGTCCGGCGGCCCCCGAGCCGTCGGGGCCGCCCGACCCGCCCGCGCCCAGTGACTCCGCCGTCCTTGGGGGGGCGTCGGCGGGGTAGGGCCGGGAGTGGCCCGGCCGACCGGCCGACCCCTCCGGCTCGCCGTCCTCCAGGAGCCCCCTGGAGCCCGCTCGTACCAGAACGGCAACAGAGGAGGAGCTCGCCGATGACTCGGACGAGGGGGTCGAGGTGGTACCCGAGACGGACGCCCCGGCCGCCGAGAACTCGCCCGCGGGGCTGCCGACGTCCGCTCCCCGGACCGGCGCCGATGCCCCCCTCGACCGCTCCGACCGGCGGATTCCCGTGTTCACACAGGGCGTGGGGCCGGCTCTGGTGGGCCTCGGCATCGGCTTCCTCGGGGTGCGGATGCGCCGCCGCTGGGCGGCTCGCGACGGCCCCGGGTCCCCCTTGAGTCGGACCTCCGGCGTCCACCTCAGGACGCTTGTCCACGCGGGCTTACTCGGTATACATACTTGGTATGTCCATCCGTCACGGGCTCCTCGCCCTCCTCGAACGCGGCCCGCGCTACGGCTCACAGCTCCGTACGGAGTTCGAGTCCCGCACCGGCTCCACCTGGCCGCTCAACGTGGGTCAGGTCTACACGACGCTCAGCCGGCTCGAACGCGACGGCATGGTCGTGCAGGACGGTGAGGACGAGGCCGGCCACCCGCTCTACGCGATCACCGACAGCGGTCGCGTCGAACTTCGCAGCTGGTTCGAGCACCCCGTCGACCGCACCAGCCCGGCCCGTGACGAGCTGGCCATCAAGCTGGCCATGGCCGTCGGGGCGCCCGGGGTCGACATCCGTGACGTCATCCAGTCCCAGCGCCGGCACACCGTGAAGGCCATGCAGGACTACACCCGGCTGAAGGCGCAGGCCCTCACCGCCGTGGAGAAGAACGGGGACCGGGAGCGGGACGACATCGCCTGGCTCCTCGTCCTGGAGCAGCTGATCTTCCAGACCGAGGCCGAGGCGCGCTGGCTCGACCACTGCGAGTCCCGGCTGATCCGTCTCTCGTCGACCGCCCAGGCGGCGGGGCCGGAGCCGGCCCCGCCGGGGGCGGTAACGGGAGCGGCGGGGACGGGGACGGGGGCGCGGGCGGAGGCCGGGGCAGAGGAGGCCGCACGCCACCGCCCGTGACGTCCGCCCTTCCCGACCGGCCCTGAGCACCCGAACGACCGGACCCACAGGGCCGACCGGACCCACAGGGCCGACCGGGTCCACCGGGTCCACCCGACCCACCGGGTCCACCCGACCCACCGGCTCCACCCGACCCACATGAAGACTCCGACCACCCGACCAGACACATACCGTACGCACGGCGCTGCCAAGGACCGACCGTCTGTCGCACCGACGTCCGTCCGTCGCACCGACGTCCGGCCGTTCGCCGGCGTACGCCCGAGGGGGAACCATGTCCACACAACAGCAGCAGCCCGTGCTGAGTCTGCGGAACCTGACCCGCGTCCACGGCTCCGGCGCCACCGAGGTGCACGCTCTGCGCGGCATCGACCTCGACGTCCACCCCGGTGAACTCGTCGCCGTCATGGGCCCGTCGGGCTCCGGCAAGTCCACCCTGCTCACCATCGCCGGCGGCCTCGACAACCCCACCTCCGGGCAGGTCTTCGTCGAGGGCACCGACATCACCGCCCTCGGCATCAAGGGGCTCGCCGCCCTGCGCCGCCGCAGCATCGGCTACGTCTTCCAGGACTACAACCTCATCCCGGCCCTCACCGCCGCCGAGAACGTGGCCCTGCCCCGCGAACTGGACGGCATATCGGCCCGCAAGGCCCGCGCCGAGGCCCTCGCCGCCCTCGCCGAGATGGACCTCGGCCAACTCGCCGACCGGTTCCCCGACGAGATGTCCGGCGGCCAGCAGCAGCGCGTGGCCATTGCCCGCGCCCTTGTCGGCGACCGCCGGCTCGTCCTTGCCGACGAGCCCACCGGCGCCCTCGACTCCGAGACCGGCGAGTCCGTGCTGGCCCTGCTGCGCTCCCGCTGCGACGCCGGAGCCGCCGGCGTCATGGTCACCCACGAGCCGCGGTTCGCCGCCTGGGCCGACCGGGTCGTCTTCCTGCGGGACGGCGCCGTCGTCGACCAGACCATACGCAGCGACGCCGACTCCCTCCTGGCCGGCCGGGCGGCCCAGCTGTGACGACCTGGTTCCACTCCTGGCGGGCCGCGGTCCGCATCGCCCGCCGTGACGCCTGGCGCTCCAAGGGCCGCAGCTTCCTCGTCCTCGCCATGATCGCGCTGCCGATCCTGGGCGTGAGCGCCCTGGATCTGACCGTGCGCAGCGCCGAACTCACGCCCGCGCAGCGGATGGAGCGCACCCTGGGCGCCGCCGACGCTCGCTTCTCCGACCCCCGGACGGGCGGCGTGGCCATCCTGCAGGACCCCGAGGGCGAGATGCACACCCCGGCCGGGGACTACGACTCGCCGGGCAAGTCCTGGCCCGACGGCCCGACGGATGTCACCAAGGCCATCCCGGCCGGTTCGGCGGTGCTGACCGACAGCAGCGGCAGCGCCAAGCTGACCACCAGGCACGGTCTGCTCCAGACCGAGGTCCGTGAGCTGGCCGCCGCCGATCCCGTCGCCCGGGGCATCATGCGGCTGCGGGAGGGCCGCTTCCCCGAGAAGAACGGCGAGATCGCCGCGACCACTCGGTTCCTGGAGAGCAGCGGGCTGTCCGTCGGCTCCACCCTCACCGCCCGCGGCTTCGACCGCGCCTATGTGATCAGCGGCTCGTACGAGCTGCCCAGCGACCTCACGGCAGAGCAGGTCAACGCCCTGCCGGGGGCCTTCCTCGCGCCGTACGCCAAGGCGGTCGAGAAGGCCGGACTGTCGAAGCCCGACATCTCCACCACCTACCTGGTGAAGAAGGCCGGTGGTTTCACGTGGAACACGGTCCAGGCGATCAACGCCAAGGGTGTCCTGGTCACCTCGCGCGCCGTGGTCCTCGACCCGCCCGCCGACTCCAAGGTGCCGCTCTACCAGAAGGAAGACTGGGGCACCTACGAGAGCAGCGGGGGCGCCGATGCCGCCGCGCTCGCCGCCGTGGGTACGGTCGTCGGCCTGGCGATGCTGGAGATCTGCCTGCTCGCCGGTCCCGCCTTCGCCGTCGGCGCCCGTCGTTCCCGCCGCCAGCTGGGCCTGGTCGGCGCCAACGGCGGTGCCCGCAGCCACATCCGGGCCATCGTGCTGAGCGGCGGCCTGGTCATCGGCGTCGCGGCGGCCCTGGTCGGCATTGTCCTCGCCCTGATCCTGACCTTCGCCCTCCGGCCGCTCCTCGAGGACTACATGGGACAGCGGTTCGGCGGCTTCACCGTCAGGCCGCTGGAACTGCTCGCCATCGCCGCGCTCGCCGTCCTCACCGGCCTGCTCTCCGCGATCATCCCGGCCGTCACCGCCTCCCGGCAGACCGTCCTGGCCGCTCTCACCGGCCGTCGCGGCGTGCGCCGCAGCAACCGCGTGCTGCCGCTGATCGGCTTCGGCGCTGTCCTGCTCGGTGCGGCCGTCGCCCTGTACGGCTCGGTCGTCTCCGACCAGTTCGTGCTGGTCGCGGGTGGCTCGGCCATCGCCGAGCTGGGTGTGGTCGCCATGACGCCCGCCCTGGTCGGTCTGTTCGGCCGGGCCAGCCGCTGGCTGCCGCTCTCGCCGCGCCTCGCCCTGCGGGACGCCGTCCGCAACCGGGGCCGTACGGCACCCGCTGTCGCCGCCGTCCTGGCCGCCGTCGCGGGCACCGTCGCCGTCTCGACGTACGCCGCGAGCCGCGACGCCCAGAGTCTGGCCGAGTACCGGGCCAGCCTGCCGTACGGGGCCGGCGCCGTGCTCGTCACCGAGGAGGGCGGCCGGGACGTCCCCGCGGTCCGCGACGCCGTGCAGCGGACGCTCCCCGTCGACGTCCGCGCCGACGTGTTCCGGATCGCCGTCGGCAAGCCCGGCTGCGACCCGTACGGCGAGGGTGCGGGCTGTGGCCGCTTCGAGGTCGTCACCCCGCCGGCCAACGAGTGCCCGCTGTGGGTCAGCACCCCCGACGGCTCCGACCCGGCGGAGAAGTACACCAAGGAGCAGCGGCGCGCGCTCGCCAAGGACTGGCGCTGCCTCTCGCACGACGGCAACGGCATCTACGTAGAGGGCGGTCTCCTCGTCGCCGACGCCCCGCTCCTGAAGGTCCTCGGCATCGACGACCCGGGCGCGGCCAAGGCCCTCGCCGACGGAAAGCTCCTCAGCTTTCACAGGCCCCAGGTCGACAGGAACGGCGCCGTCGGCATCAAGCTGATCACCGACCCGAAGGCCGCCGACCGCGCCGTCGAGCAGAACAAGCCGGTCCCGGGCGAGCTGAAGTCCTTCCCCGCCTACCAGGTGCCCGGTTCGCCCGACTCCTACGGAGTGCAGAGCGTGCTCAGCCCCGCCGCCGCCAAGGCCGCCGGACTGACCACTGTCCCCCTCGGCGCCTTCTTCAGTACCGACCGGATTCCCAGCACCGAGCAGCGGCAGAAGCTCGACGCCGAGATCGCCAAGCTCGGCAGCAACGTCGAGCTGACCGTGGAGCAGGGCTGGGTCGACGAGAACGGGCTCGTCCTGCTCGCGCTGGCCGTCTTCGCCGGCCTCGTCACCATCGGTGCGGCCGGCATCGCCACCGGTCTCGCCCAGGCCGACGCGGAGGCCGATCTCAAGACGCTCGCCGCGGTCGGCGCGCCGCCCCGGGTGCGCCGCATGCTCAGTGGCTTCCAGTGCGGTGTGGTCGCGGCGATGGGTGTGGTCCTCGGCTCGGCGGCCGGTGTCCTGCCCGCGGTCGGGCTGCGGCTCACCGAGGAGCGCGAGCAGATGCGCTTCTACCAGCAGGCTCTCGACAGCGGCTGGGGCGGCGCGGGTGACGCCCCGCCGTACGTGCCGATCGTCGTCCCCTGGGAGACACTTGCCGCCCTCCTGGTGGCCGTGCCCCTCGGCGCCGCCCTGCTGGCCGCGCTGGTGACCCGCTCGCGCGGGGCGCTGGCCCGCCGCGCCGCGCACTGAGCCTCCGTTGCCGGACCGTGCCCCTGGACGAGGGCGGATCACCCTCGTCCAGGGGCACACCGTGTGGGAAAGCACGCGTGCGAGAGAACGGCGGCATGGAGATGCCGAGGAATGACAGGTCGCAGGAGAGCCCCCAGGTCCTCATCCTGGGCCAGGACGGGATGGCCCGCGGCGGCACTGACCAGGGATCACCTTCGGTCCCGGCCGTACTCCTTGGTCGGTCTGCACGCTGTCGCGAACCAGGAAGGCCGACAGGGCACGCCACGTGGTGACGGCGAGGTAGTCCCCGTCCGGAGGGATGCTGCTCGAAGCCGGCCAGCGCTTCCGGGCATCTCTACCTCTGGGCGCGACGACCGTTGCGCGGGGCCCGGTCTCGGGGTGCGGGAGTACTCGCAAACCGCAGCAACGACACCCCTATGAAACAAGCCCCAGGTCGCTGACCTGGGGCTTCAAGAAGAGCGGGTGACGAGAATCGAACTCGCACTCTCAGCTTGGGAAGCCACGGCGCTTGGGGAGCCGGATAGCCTCTGACCTGGTCATACGTTTTCTTGCGTGGCGACCGGGAGGGCACGATCGCACCGTAGTTGACCGTGGTTTACCGGTCTTATGGGCACGCTATGGGCACGGAGTCGGCCAGGAGGCACGGAAGGCTCCTCCTGGGGGCTTGACGAACCACCGAGCTGTGGGAGAGCGCCGGCCGGAAGGCGCCGTTGCGGGAGCACACGGAGCAGGTCTCAACGGCGGCCGAACCAGCCTTGGTCTGACGGATCGCTCGCTGTCCTCGGCGTCGACGGCTACGGGTCCGCCGACGCGCCTGCGGGATCACGGGGATCAGACGCGTCCTCCTCGTCATCGAAGGTGACGTTCGGCTCGTCGCAGGTGAGCAGGGATCCGTCGGTCAGCTCGATCACCGAGGAGGAGCGGACAAGTGTCACCTGATGACCATCAGGTGACCGCCACCCACCGGGCGCTTTGTCGGATGCCGGGAAACGATGGGAGACATCACCGCGAGCAACCAGCCGCCGCAGCACCGCGCGAATGCCCGAACCGCGCTGGAAGGACACGTCATGACCGCGACCGCGCCCAAGGCTCCGACTGCACCAGGGGTGCGGTCCTGGTGGGGGATCCCGTACGCCACCGCCGAGCGGTACCGCCGCCCCGTGGTCGCGGACTTCGATCCCGACCGCCCCTATGACCGCAAGGGCGTCGTCTCAGTCCAGCCCGACAGCGGCGACTGGCTCGAAGCGGACAGCGGGATGGGCGAGGACTGCCTGAACCTGAACGTGTGGACCCCCGAGCAGCCGGCCGGCAAGGCGCTTCCGGTGGCCGTGTACATCCACGGCGGCGGATTCGAGTTCGGCGCGAACACGCAGATCACCTCGAACGCCGCCGGTCTCGCCGCGACGGGGCGTGTGGTGGGTGTGTCGGTCAACTACCGGCTCGGTGCCCTGGGCGCGCTCTCGCTCTCCCAGTACGGCGGCGCCTTGGCCGAGGCCAGCAACCTCTTCCTCCAGGACATCATCGCCGCGCTCACCTGGATCCAGCGGAACATTGCCCACTTCGGCGGCGACCCCGACAACGTCACCGTCTACGGCCACAGCGCCGGTGCCTACTCCACCTTCGGTCTGCTCGGCGCCTCCTCCGCCGACGGCCTGTACCGGCGGCTGGCCGGGTTCTCCGGCGGGCCCGCTCGTAGCGTCCCGGCCTGGTGGGCCGAGGAGCTCGCGCACCGGTTCGTCACCGAACTCGGCGTGGCGGACAACCCGGAGAAGCTGCTCGACCTCGACGCGGTCTCCCTGAGGGACGCCCTGCGCAGGGTCGCTCCGACGGACCTCGGAGTCCGCGGCGGTGTGGACAACCAGGCCACCGGCGTCGTCCTGGACACCGGGCAGCCGGGCGCGGTGGTGCACGCCCATCCCATGGACGTCCTCGCCTCGGGCGCGCACCGCGATGTCGACGTGCTGCTGAGTATGGCGAGTGACGACATGGGTTGGTGGGTGGCGAACGACCTCGACCGCTTCGACCCGCACGCCCTCGACCGCGTCGTCGACGAGGTTGCGGGGTGGCGTATTTCCCGCTCCCGCGCGGAGAAGATCGTCAACGCCTACGACCAGGGCGGCCGTACCCCGGCCGAGGTCCGCGCAGCGCTCATGGCGGACTACCTTTTCGCGCTCCCGGCCGTCCGCGGTGCCCTGGCGCACGCCGCCGCGGGCGGCAATGCGCATCTGCTCGTGATCGGGCCCGCCGAGGGCGCGCCGGCCGTGCACGGCACCGAGATGTACGCCCTGGTCGGCCAGGACAAGCCGGGCCGCAGCGCCGAGCAGGCCGAGCGGGACACGCGTATCCGCGACATCGTGCTCGACTTCGCCACCGGTGAGCAGTTCCGTCTGTGGCCCGCCGTCACGGACAAACCCACCTCGGAAAGCGTCGGCAACCCGCCCTTCGAGGCCCATGCCCACTACCAGGCGGCCCTCGACCTGTGGGAGGGCATCGACCGTCCCTGACGGTCACCGCGCGATCCCGAGATGCGCAACGGCGCAGGGCCACCACTGACTGATCACCCGGGCACCTGTGCCTGGAGCCCCGGCTCCGTTTTCACATTCCCGGGGGACGAACAGAACAAGGAGTTCGGCATGAGCCAATCGACAGCAACCGGCGGCGCCGCACCCGCGACGATGCGGGCCGTCGTCGTCACCCGGCCCGGCGGCCTCGACGCACTGGAGATCGAGGATGTGCCGGTGCCCGTCCGCAAGCCCGGCTGGGTGCGGATCAAGGTGAAGGCGTTCGGCGTCAACGAGTCCGAGGTCACCACCCGCAAGGGCGAGTCGGACGCGGTGGTCACCTACCCGCGCGTGCCCGGCATCGAGGGCGTCGGCGTGGTCGACGAGGCCGACGAGGACAGCGGGCTGCGGCCCGGACAGCAGGTGGCCACGATGATGGGCGGCATGGGCCGCTCCTACGACGGCGCGTACGCCCAGTACGTCACCGTCCCCGCCGGGCAGGTCATCCCGTTCGAGACCGGCCTGCCGTGGGACGTCGTCGGCGCGCTGCCCGAGATGTTCCAGACCGCCTACGGATCCCTGACCCGCGGCCTGGACCTCAAAGCCGGGCAGACGCTGCTGATCCGCGGCGGCACCTCCACGGTCGGGCTGAGCGCGGCCACCATCGCGAAGGACCTCGGCGCCACCGTCATCTCCACCACCCGCAGCCCCGGCCGGGCCGGGGAACTGCGGGCCGCCGGCGTCGACCATCCCCTCGTCGACAACGGCACCCTCGCCGACCAGGTGCGCGAGCTGATCCCGGACGGCGTCGACGCCGCCCTGGAACTGGTCGGCTGCTCGGTCCTCCCCGACACCCTGCGCACCGTCCGCCGGCACGGCACCGTCTGCTTCACCGGAGCCCTGGCAGGCCAGTGGTCCATCCCGGACTTCACCCCGTTCATGATCCCCTTCGGGGTACGCCTGACCTCCTACGGCGGTCAGGCCAGCGACCTGCCGGCCGACGTCTTCGCCCACCAGCTCCAGGCCATCGCCGCCGGACGCCTCAACGTCCCGGTCGCGAAGGTCTACCACGGCCTGGAACAGGTCCGAGACGCCCAGGCCGACCTCGAATCCGGCACCACGCCGGGCAAGCACGTCGTCGTCCTGGATTCCTGGGACGACTGAAGGAAACACATCCCCTGGTTCGCCGACAGGCACCGGCGGGGGCACGCACAAAGAAAGGGAGGACGCCGTGGGCGTCAACAGGGAAGAAGTCAGCAAGACCATCATCGAGCTGGAGAAGTCGTACAACGAACGCTTCAGCGTCGGTGACCCGGGCGGCTACCTGGACGGCTTCGCGGACGAGGTGAGCTACTTCGACCCGATCCTCGAGAACATCGTCGTCGGCAAGGAGAAGACCGTCGCGTGGCTGTCGTCCATCTACTCCAACCCGCACATCGTGCGCAGCGAGTACCTCAACCCGACGGTCCACGTCGGCGACAGCGGCGACTTCGCCGTCCTGGCTTACAACCTGAAGACCTACGTGCTCGACGAGGACGGCAACGAGAAGCAGCGGCGCGCCTGGAACGCCACGCACGGCTACCGGCTCGTCGACGGCCGGTGGCTCATCGTGCACTCCAACTGGGCGTTCTCCCAGACCGTGACCGAAAGGATCGCCTCCTGACCGCGGCGCAGCCTGTGTTCCTCAGCCTGACCGGGTTCCTCCGGCATGGCGAGCGGGGCCCCGACTGTGCCACCGGCATCCGGCCAGTGGTCGTCCCAGCCCGCACCGATCAGCTCCGAGACACGCCCCGCGACACCAGCGCACCCGAACGACCGAACGACCGAACGTCAGGATCCCGTGATGACCGACACCGCAACCGACGCCTACAGCTCCTTCACCGTGACCGACCTGGAATCGACCCGCACCTTCTACCACGACGTACTCGGGCTGCAAGTCGAAGACCGGGACGCAATGCTCACCATCCGCCTCCCCGGCGGTGCGAGCACCGTCGCGTACGCCTCCCGCAACCACCAACCGGCACGATTCACCATCCTCAACATCGTCGTCCCTGACCTCCCCGCTACCGTCGCGGACCTCACCCGACGCGGCGTGGATTTCGAGCACTATGAGGGAGTGCAGATCGACTCGGACGGGATCTACCGCGCCAACGGCCCCTGGTTCGCCTGGTTCACCGACCCCTCCGGCAACGTTCTTGCCGTCTGTGAACGCGACCTCCGCACGGCCGACGCGAGGCGTACCGGATGATCGACGGCGAGTGGCACGTCGGGCACTCCCACTGGGCGTTCACGCAGACCGCGAAGGCAGCCGTCTCCTCCTGACGGGCATGGCGCCTCCGCCGCGTCTGCGTCACGCCCCGGTCCTCGCCTCGCGGGCAGCGAAGGCGGCGGGGGTGAGGCCGGTGCGGTCGCGGAAGAAGCGGCCGAAGTTCGCGGGGTCGCTGAAGCCCAGGTGGACGGCCACCGTCCGGGCGTCCCACCGGGCACCTCCCAGCAGACGCCGGGCTTCGAGGAGGCGCCGCTCGTCGATGAGTTCACGTACCCCCTTGCCGGTGGCGTCCCGGGCCGCGCGGCTCAGGGTGCGGACCGAACAGCCGAGCAGCTCGGCGTAGTCCGCGGCTTGGTGCAGTTCCCGGAAGTGCAGTTCCAAGGCGTCCAGGAAGCGCCCGTACCTGTCGGCGCGGCCCGCGCCGGTCGTGGCCGTGCCGACGGGGGAGATTCCGGGGGAGTCGGCCAGGCGCAGCAGCAGCGATTCGAGCAGGCTGCGGCGCAGGGCGTGGTGGATGTCGAGGGGGCGCCGCCCGAGTGCGCGGTGTTCGTCCAGGAGCTGGAGTGCCGTCTGTTGGAGCCAGGCGGCGTCGTCGGCTTGCGGGCTCAGCACGGCAGGGGCGTCGTGCGCGGTGAGCGGGGCCAGCAGACGGGCGATGTCGGGCCGCAGTACATCCGGTTCGAACAGGACGAACGGGCCGCGGGCGGAGCCGGGCGGATGCCAGCACAGTGTGTGTCCGGGACGCACCCACAGCCACTGGCCGGGGGTGACGGTCCGCGTGACGTGGTCGACGTCGTGCCGCAGCTCGCCCTCGGTGACCGCGATGAGGTAGTGGAAGGTGGCGCGGACCGGACGGGGCGGGTTCCACGGCCAGTCGTCGTGCTGGGCGAAGAACCCCTCGACGGTGTTCACCTCCAGGCCGTAGGGAGTACCGACCGGGGGCTGGAAACCGTACAGCGGAAGCGCGGCCGGTTCAGCCCGTCCGCTTGGGCTGGGGTGTCGCTTGTCGACCATCATGTGTCCGCAGTCTACGGCGCCTTATGTCGGTTTCGGGGAGAGGGTGGGAGGTGCCGCCACGACCGCGCGGCGCGCCACTCGCGTCATGGGGTGCCCAGCCCGCGCTCACCCGATGCCCGATGAAGGAAACGTTCATGAACGAAACGACCCTGCACAAGACCGCCGCCGCCTGCGCCGAGGAGCTTCCCGGAGCCCAGCTGGAGCATCCCTTCGGTGACGACTGGGAGGTCTTCAAGGTACGAGGCAAGGTGTTCATGCTGATGACCGAGGTCCCCGGGCGTCCCGTCGTGATCCTCAAGGCGGACCCCGGCGAGGCCCACTCCCTGCGGCAGCAGTACAGCCACATCACCCCCGGCTACCACATGAACAAGAAGCACTGGATCACCCTGGAGGGTGGGGAGGGCGTCGACGAGGAGCTCGTCGGGGAGCTCGTCACCGACTCCTACCGGCTCGTCGTCGCCCACCTGCCCAAGGCCGAGCAGCCCGTCGACCCGCACACCTACGGCACCGGCACGCGGGCGGCCCGGTGAGCGCGGCCGGTGACCGGCTCCAGGACACCGCCCGCCAGGCGGCCCTCGCCCTTCCCGACGTCAGCCACGGCTACCCCTTCACCTCCGGCCTCGACGTGTACAAGGTCGCGGGCAAGGTGTTCCTGATCGTCACCGACGACCCGGACGACCAGATCATCACGGTCAAGTGCGAACCCGAACACGCCCGCGCTCACGCACACGGCTACGCCTCGATCACACCGGGCCGCTATCTCGACAAACGCCACTGGATCTCACTCGGTCCTGGTCCCGGCATCACCGAGCGGCTGGTCGCCGACGCGGTCGAGGATTCCTACGACCTGGTCGCCGGGCGGCTGCCGCGAAGCGACCGCCCCGGTGCCCGATGAGCACCGCGACCTTCCCCGCGAACGGCTGAGCCGACGCCTGTCAGTGCCCCGTGCAAGGCTCGCCCCGTCCGCACCCGTCCGCACCCGCCCGCTTCCGACCCGAGAGACCGATGGAACCGACCGAAGCGACCCTGCCGCTCTTCGACGAGGAGCCCTCCCGACCCCTCGCCGACCGCCTGCGCCCCACCCGGCTGGAAGATGTCGTCGGGCAGGACCACCTCCTTGGCCCGGATGCCCCGCTGGGCCGCATGGTCGCCCAGCAGCGCCTCGGCTCCGCCATCCTGTGGGGCCCGCCCGGCGTCGGGAAGACCACCATCGCCCGCCTCCTCGCGGACGCCGGCAACCTGGCCTTCGAACCGGTGTCCGCCACCTTCTCCGGCGTGGCCGATCTGCGCAAGGTCTTCGCCGCCGCACGCAGTCGGCGCGGCATCGGCCGGGCCACCCTGCTGTTCGTCGATGAGATCCACCGCTTCAACCGTGCCCAGCAGGACAGCTTCCTGCCCTACGTCGAGGACGGCACGGTCACCCTGATCGGCGCCACCACGGAGAACCCGAGCTTCGAACTCAACGGCGCCCTCCTGTCCCGCACCCAGGTCCTCGTCCTCAAGCGCCTCGACGAAGCGGCCCTGTCCATGCTCCTCGACCGCGCCGAGCAGCTCACGGGCCACCGGCTGCCCCTGGACGACGACGCCCGCCGCGCCCTGGTCGCCATGGCGGACGGCGACGGCCGCTACCTCCTCAACATGGCCGAACAGCTCCAGGCCCTCCCGGACACCGAGATCGCCCTGGACACCGCCGGGCTCGCCCATCACATCCAGCAGCGGGCCCCGCTGTACGACAAGGCGCAGGAGGGCCACTACAACCTGATCTCCGCGCTGCACAAGTCGATGCGCGGCTCCGACCCGGACGCGGCCCTGTACTGGCTCGCCCGCATGCTCGACGGCGGCGAGGACCCGCTGTTCGTCGCCCGCCGCCTGGTCCGCTTCGGATGCGAGGACATCGGCATGGCCGACCCGCACGCCGTCCAGCAGGCCCTCGCCGCCTGGGACGTGTACGAGCGACTCGGCTCCCCCGAGGGCGAGTTGGCCATCGCCCAGGCCGTCGTCTACCTCGCCACCGCCCCCAAGTCCATCGCCGTCTACCGCGGCTTCAACGCCGCACACCGAGCAGCCCGGAACACCGGCTCACTCATGCCACCCGCCCACATCCTCAACGCCCCGACCCGGCTGATGAAGGACCTCGGCTACGGCAAGGACTACCAGTACGACCCGGACACAGCCGACGGCTTCTCCGGCGACGACTACCTCCCCGACGGCATGGACCGCGAGACGTACTACCAGCCCACCCGCAACGGCTACGAAGCCCAGATCACCGAGCGCCTGCGCCACTGGGCCGCCCTGCGCGCCCGCCGGCAACGCGGCTGACCGGCCGACGGGTTCTCAGGGCGGGAACCGGACCCCGGGGCACTCCTTGCGTCGATGGTAAGTGGATCGACTTGCCTTATGGGTGAAGTGAGGGCTACCTTCAGATGGTGAGTCCATCGACTTACCTTACGACTCGGCAAGGAACAATCAACATGAATCGTCTTGCGGGCAAGCGCGCCCTCATCACCGGCGGCACGAGTGGGATCGGTCTGGAGACCGCGAAGCGTTTTGTCGCGGAGGGGGCCGACGTGCTGGTCACAGGGGTCACCCCGGCCAGCATCGACAGGGCGCGGCAGGTCCTCGGGGACAAGGTGCCGGTGGTGCAGGCCGACGCACGCGATCTCGATGCGCAGCGCGGCCTGGCGGAGCGGGTGCGTGAGCACTTCGGGGAGCTGGACGTGGCGTTCCTGAACGCCGGCGTCTCGGACTGGCGGCCGTTCGAGGACCACACGGAGGACAGTTTCGACCGGCTCTTCGACATCAACGTGAAGAGCGTCTTCTTTCTCACGCAGGCCCTGGTGCCCGTGCTGGCCGACTCGTCCTCGGTCATCCTCAACGCGTCCAACAGCGCGCACGGCGGCTACGGGCAGTCGAACGCCTACGCCGCCACGAAGGCGGCCGTCGGCTCCCTGATGCGGTCGTGGAACGCGGACCTGCTCAGGTCGCACGGCATCCGGTTCAACGCGATCAGCCCCGGCCCGGTGAACACCCCGCTGTACTCGAAGCTCGGGATCGAGGATCCCGCGCAGCAGTCGGCGGTTCTGGAGGCGATCAGCTCCGGCATCCCGCTGGAACGCATGGGTATGCCCGGGGAGGTCGCGGAAGCCGTCGTGTACCTGGCCTCCGACGCCTCGGCCTTCACCGTGGGCCAGGACCTTATCCTGGACGGTGGCCAGACCGTTCTCTGACAGCGAGGACGCGGCTGGGAGACGGACGAGGGGCGTGGGTATGTCGGTGGCGGACCGTGACCGAACGGAATCCGGTGGCGATACGTGCCAGGCCGGGTATCACGCGCAGATCAAGGCGGAGAACCGCGCGCGCATCATCCGCGCCGCCCGCGACCTCTTCCTCGCCCGGGGATACGACAAGACCTCCCTGGCCCAGATCGCCCGGGAGGCCCGCGTCTCCACCGGCACCCTCTTCAAGCGATACCCCACCAAGGCCGCGCTGTTCGCGGCCGTCACCTCCGAACAGTGGCAACTGGACGTGCAGTACGCCGAACCGCCCCCGCCCGGCGATCCCCGGTACGGTCTGGACCACATCGGCCGCGACTACGCCTGCCTGGTCTCGCGGCCCGGCACGGCGGCGCTGTGCCGCCTCATCATCACCGAGCTTCCCCAGATGCCGGAACTCGCCGACATCGTCGGCACCGGCTTCGCCATCGACCGCGGCCCCTTCTTCGACCGGCTCCGCGACTACCTGGACGCCGAAACGCAGGCCGGCACACTCGACTTCCGTTCGGCCGACGGACAGCCACAGCCGGCATCCGCAGTGGCCGAACAGTTCCTCGGCATGATCTGCGGCCAGCTCCTGTGGCCCCAACTCGTACGCACCGACTTCGTCCCGCCCGACCCCACCGACACCACGATCGTGGACGAAGCCGTCGCCCTCATGCTCACCCGCTATCGCACCGGATCCTGAATCCCGGACCACCGGTTCACGCTGCCAGAACCCCCGATACGTCGCCCTACCGGGACAGGCGCGGGTACGGGTGACTCGACCGACAACGAACGCCGGGGGACAAGCCGCTGACGCCCTGCGGTTCTGGTCTCCCGGCTGCGACGGTGAGGGTGGCGTCCGAGGGGGCGTGGAAGCCGTGTCACTTCTTGGTCGTTGTCACCTCCAGACCGAAGACCTTCTCGGCGTGGCCGTGGAGGTACAGCTCCCTGGCGGTGTCACTGAGGTGGAGGGTGTCGAGGTCGGCGAGGGCCTTGTCGGCGGTGATCATGGGGTAGTTGGTGCCGAAGAGGACCTTGTGGTGGTCGCTGCCGAGGTAGTTGACCAGTTCGGGCGGGATGCGCTTGCTGGTGTAGGCGGAGGTGTCGATGTGGACGTTCTCGTGCTTGCGGGCGACGGCGATCATCTCCTCCGTCCACGGGTAGCCGATGTGCCCGGCCACGATGGTGAGTTCGGGGAAGTCGAGTGCCACGTCGTCGAGGTACGGGATCGGCCGACCGGTCTCGGAGGTGCGCAGTGGGCCGGTGTGGCCGACCTGGGTGCAGAAGGGGATGTCGAGGTGGACGCACTCGGCGTACAGCGGGTAGTAGCGGCGGTCGTTGGGCGGCCAGCCCCACAGCCAGGGGACCACGCGCAGCGCCTTGAAACCCAGTTCGTCGACACAGCGGCGCAGTTCGCGTACCGCCTCCATCGGCTTGCGCAGGTCGACAGAGGCGACGCCGACGAGCCGGTCCGGGGCGTGGGCGGTGAAGGCGGCGACCTCGTCATTGGAGATGAGGGCGCCGTCGGGCCCGTACCAGGCGCTCAGCAGGGAGATGTCCACGCCGCCGGCGTCCATGGCGGCGATCGTCAGGTCGACGGGCAGTTCCTCGGTGAGGGTGTCGGCCCCGGTCCAGCGGCGCAGGGAGGCGAACATCTCGTGCTGGATGAAGCGCAGCGTGGGGTGCTGGGCCCAGACGTCGATGACGGTCATGCGACGGCACCGTCCTTTCGTAGTGCGGTGATCTCGGCGGTGGACAGGCCCCGGTCGGCGAGCGCGGAGTCGGCGTGCTCGCCGGAGCGGGGCAAAGGGGCGGCGACGCCCCGGGGGCACGGGAGAAGCATGGGGCCGGAGCGGGCGGACGCGCACCGCGGCCCCGGTTGGGTCTGACGGCATGGGCGGGATCGGTGCGCTGGACAGGCGTGAGAGCGTCATCCGCGCGGCGAATCGCACGTAGGGACCACCGACCGCGGCACCGCCACCGCGGCGATCGCACGCAGGGGCCACCGCGGCACCGCCACCGCGGTGATTCGCCGGGCGGGTGGGCGTCATGCGGTCGTATCTGGTCCGGCCATCGGGCTTCCCGCACGTGCGGGCAGGCGGGGGAGCGTTCTGGGCGGGTGATGCGTCAGCGCACGCCTGCCGCGTCGAGCAGGGTGGTCACCGTGGGTGCGATGAGCCCGGTCAGGTTGTCGGCCTGGATTCCCGCGCGGGCGCTGGCGCCGTCGAAGACCAGGCTGAGCTGCCGGGCCAGCAGGTCGGGATCGGCCGCCCCGCCCTGCTCGGCTTCGCCACGGAAGAAGGACGTCAGGTTCGCCTTGACCTGATGGGCGACCCGGCTCGCGGGGTGACTCCGGTCCTTGAGTTCGATCTGCACGGCCAGGTACCGGCAGCCGTGGAAATCGGAGGCGCCGGCCTGTGACTCCACCTGTGCGAAGACGTGCAGGATCCGCTCGCGGGGTGACCGGCTGTCATCCGCCGCAGGCAGGAGAGTCGCCACGTAGGCGGAGGCGCGCTCCTTGAGGCTTGCCGCCAGGAGTTCGTCCTTGCTCTCGAACAGCTGATACATGGAGCGCTTCGACACCCCCGCCGCCTTGCACAGTGCGTCGACGCCGATGCTGACGCCGTCTCGGTAGGTGAGCGTGGCCGCTGCCTCCAGCAGCCGCTCTCGGGAGTTTGACTTCGCCTCGGTGGTCATACTGCGAGGTTAACTCGATTCCGGCCCGCTGAAAACCGATCGGTTTCCGCTACTCGTGGGAGCGATCCACGGTGCTGGATGATGATGGCTGTCGGCCTTGGTGCGGCCGTACTCTCGGGCTTCGTTACCCGTGGGGAAGCGGCGCGGCCTGAACCGCCCCTCCGGAGCGGCGGGCACCGCCCTCGTATGCGCCGTCGTGGTCTCCGGAATCGGTGCGCTCACCCTCCTTGCCGAGTTCGGTGCGCCCGGCGTCGCTGGCCTGCCGCCGCTGCGACTGTGCTCGGTGGTGCCCCCAATGGTCGGAGTGTCCCACCGGCCTCGGAAATTCAGCCCAGACCGTGCGTGCCCTCTAGCGGCGATGATCGCTTCGCCGAAGACGGAACGCGCGGGACCCTCTCGGAGGGCCCCTGTGTTCCCTGCGCTGATGTGTGCTTGGAGAGCACCAATCAGCGCAGGGCATCCTTTACGACAGTGGATTCGGGCTCAGTGGGCGATGACAGGCTCGCCCTCCGACGGCGCCAGGGCCGCGTTCGGCATCAGGAACGCCGCGAGCACCGCGCCGACCACGAAGATCCCGGCGCCCCACGCCAGGGTGGCCGTGTAGCTCTCGACCCCGGCCTGGGCCACGGTCAGGGCGCCGGGCTTGTGCGAGGACAGGTAGTCGGTCGCGGCCGATGAGGCGACGGTGGTCAGCAGCGCCGTGCTGATCGAGCCGCCCACCTGCTGGCTGGTGTTGATCAGTGCCGAGGCGACGCCGGCGTCCTCGTGGTGCACGCCCGCGGTCGCACCCTGGAACGCGGTGGTCATCACCGCACCGATGCCGAGGCCCAGCAGGATCATGCCCGGCATGATGTCGGCGACGTAGCCGCTGTCCAGCGTGAGCCGGGTCAGCAGGGCCATGCCGGATGCGGAGACCAGGAAGCCGGCGCTGACCACGATCTTCGGGCCGACCCTGGGCAACAGCAGTGAAGGCACGGTGGTCGACGCGGCGACGATGCCCCCGACCATCGGCAGGAAGGACAGACCGGCCTCGATCGGCGAGTAGCCGATGCTCGCCTCCAGGTAGTAGGTCAGGAACAGGAAGATCGAGAACATCCCCATGCCCAGGACGAACACCGCCAGGAACGAGCCGCCTCGGGTCCGGTCCAGCACGACGCGCAGCGGCAGCAGCGGATGCGCGACCCTGAGCTCCAGCCAGGCGAACACCGCGAGCAGCACCACGCCGCCGATCATGGAGCCGAGGGCGACCGGGTCGGTCCAACTGGTGGACTCGACGTGCGCGAACCCGTAGACGATGCCGAACAGCGCGGCGCTCACCGTGACGGTGCCGGGAACGTCGATTCTGGGTCGCTCGGTGACCACGGGCTTGGCCAGCAACAGCAGCGCGCCGACCAGCGCGACGCCCGCGAAGACAACGTTCACGTACATCACCCAGCGCCATGACGCCCATTCGGTGAGCATGCCGCCGAGCAGGAGTCCGACCGCGGCGCCCGCACCGGACAGCGCGCTGAAGATGCCGAACGCCTTCGGCCTTTCGGCCGGGTCGGTGAAGGTCACGCTGAGCAGTGAGAGTGCCGCGGGTGCGAGCAGCGCGGCGAAGACGCCCTGGGCCACACGCGCCGCGACGAGTATGTCGAAGCTGCCGGCCGCGCCGCCGACGACGGATGCGCCCGCGAAACCGATCAGGCCGGTCACGAAGGTCGTACGTCGGCCGAACAGGTCACCGAGTCGGCCCCCGAGCAGCAGCAGGCTGCCGAACGCCAGGGCGTACCCCGTGATGACCCATTGCCGACTGCCGTCACTGAAACCCAGGTCATGTTGCGCTTCGGGCAGCGCGATGTTCACGACGGTCGCATCGAGCGTGACCATGAGCTGCGCCACACCCAGCACGACAAGCACCCACCAGCGCACGGCATGGGAGCCGCGGCGGCCCGAGTCTGTTTTCCCGGAGGCGGGCGCCCCACGGTCGAAGGTGGTACTCACTTTTCCCCTTAGCTGCTGGTCATAGGCCCATGGACCGACCACCGGTCGGAAACCGATCTGTTTCCGCCTAGAAAAACAGATCGGTTTCCACAGCGCAAGTGAACGGGCCCCGTCGGGCTTGCGCCTGGAAACCGATCGGTTTACCGTAACGAGGAAACCGAACGGTTTCTCATTCTGTGGAGGCAGTCATGACCGTCCTGAAGGGCGCCAACGTCTTCGTCACCGGCGGCAGCCGAGGCATCGGCAAGGCGCTGGTGGAGGAGCTGTACGCGCGCGGCGCCGGCAAGGTCTACGCCACGGCCCGCGACCCGCGCAGCGTGACGCACCCCGACGCGGTCCCGGTGGCGCTGGAGGTCACCGACCCGGCCTCCGTGGCGGCCGCCGCCGCACAGGCGCAGGACGTGACCGTGCTGATCAACAACGCCGGTGCCTCGGTCGGCGCGTCCTTCCTCGGCTCCCCGGTCGACGACGTACGCCGGGAGTTCGAGACCAACTTCTACGGCCCGCTGCTTCTCACCCGCGCCTTCGTGCCGGTCATCGAGCGCAACGGCGGCGGCCACCTCCTCAACGTGCACTCCGTGCTCTCCTGGATCGCGCTCGACGGCTCCTACAGCGCCTCCAAGGCCGCCCTGTGGTCGCAGACCAACTCCCTGCGCCTGGAGCTCCAGCCGCGCGGCATCGCCGTCACCGGCCTGCACGTCGGCTACGTGGACACCGACCTCGCGGCCGGCGTCGAGGCGCCCAAGTCCGACCCGCGTGACGTCGCCGTACTCGCCCTCGACGGGGTCGAGACAGGTGCGTACGAGGTGCTCGCCGACGACATCTCGCGGCAGGTCAAGGCGGGCCTGGCCGGCGACCTGGCAGGGCTGTACGCCCAGATGACGAAATAACCCCCTTCACACACAAGGAGTCGGCGAGATGCCCGACCGCGAGTCACATCCCACGATCCACATTCCGGGAACCACCAGCCACACCCTCGCCCCGCGCGCGGGACTCGACGGCCGCGAGGGAGCCCTGCGCTACCTCAAGGCGGGCACCGGCGCTCCCCTGGTCCTGCTGCACACCGTGCGCACCCAGGCCGAGCACTTCCGCCACCTCATCCCCCTGATCGCGGACCACTACACCGTGTACGCCCTCGACCTGCCGGGGATGGGCTACTCCGAGATCGTGCCCGGGGCGTCGTACGACGAGCCGGCCATGCGCGCGGGCGTCGAGCGGCTCCTGACCGAACTCGACCTCCACGACGTGACGTTGGCCGGGGAGTCCATGGGGGCGGTGCTCGCCCTGACCACCGCGGCCGATCTCCCGGAGCGGGTACGACGCGTCGTCGCGGTGAACACCTACGACTTCCGCGGCGGAATCGCCCGGTCCAGCCTCCTCGCCCGTGTGGTGGTCAGCGGTGTTCTCTCCCCGGGGGTGGGCCCGGTGATCGCCGGGGTGGAGCCCAGGCCGGCTCTCCGCGCAATCCTTCAGGGCGGCCTCGGCGACAAGAGCGCGCTGCGGGCCGACTACGTGGACGAGCTCCTCCAGGTGGGAAGCCGCCCCGGCTACCCGACCGTCGCCCGAGCCGTGTACCAGAGCCTGCCCAGCCTCATCGCCGCCCGCTCGCGCTACCGCGAGGTCAAGGCCCCCATCCACCTCGTCTACGGCGAGAAGGACTGGTCCCGCCCCTCGGACCGGCAGGCCAACAAGGAGTTGCTGCCGACCGCCGACTTCACCCAGGTCCCCAGGGCGGGCCACTTCATCGCCCTGGAACGGCCCGACGTACTGGCCGACCTGCTGACCGCGGTGGCCTGACCCCCGGGACCACCGGCCTGAGGTGCGGTGCAACCCCTCGAAGGGAAAATCATGAAAATTTCTGTCATCGGCGCCGGGGCCATCGGCGGCAATCTTGCCCGCAAACTCAGTGGGGCCGGTCACGACGTCGAGGTGGCGGGCGCGCGTGGCCCCGAGGCCGTCGCCCCCGACGTGCTGGAGACCGGCGCCCGCGCCGTGGCACTCGAGGACGCCGTCGAGGACAGGGACGCCGTAGTCCTGGCCATTCCCTTCGGAGTGGCGGGAGAGCTGGCCGACCTGTTCGCTTCCGTACTCGCCGAGACGGTGGTCATCGACACCTCCAACTACTACCCGCATCTCAACGGGTGGATCGAGGCGGTGGAGGACGGTGTGGTGGAGAGCGTGTACACCTCCGAACTCCTTGGGCGCCCCGTGGTCAAGGCGTGGAACGCCGCCCTGGCCGAAACCCAGCGAACGAAGGGTGTCCCCGCGGGCACTCCGGGCCGCATCGCCATCCCGGTCGCCGGCGATTCCGAGGAAGCGAAGGGTGTGGCCATGCGTCTGGTGGACGACACCGGATTCGACCCCTACGACGCGGGTGCACTGGCCGACTCCTGGCGCCAGCAGCCGATGAGCCCCGCCTACTGCACGGAGCTGACCCTGAACGAGCTGCCGGCTGCCCTGGCCGCGGCCGACCCCGTCAAGGACGCAGCCGTCCGCGACAGCATGGCAGAGCGCTTCGCCGCCCTCGGTGCCGAGCCCACCCTGGAGGACATCGTCGAGATGAACCGCGCCGCCCACAGATGACGACGCCTGCCGTTGGCCGCGACGCACACCCCGTAGGAGAGGTCCCTGCAACTCCTCTCGGGCCGACCGTAGGGGCGCGGGGATGGCCGGATCCGATTGCTGTCCGTTCCCCGGTGGTGTGCCCCCCCGCAGGTGTAGGTGTCAGGGCCTGGCTGCGAGCGCGTCCTGGCGCGGTGTGAGCCTGATGCCGACTCGCGAGTCAATCGGTCCGGGTGCGCAGGCTCCGCGCCAGGACAGGGATCATCACCGTCGCAGGGACGAGGTGCAGCCCGAGGAGGGCGGTGGTGGTGGCGGTGTTCGCCCCGGAGAGGAGGGGCGGGACCAACGAGATCGCGGTCAGCGACAGTGCCGTCCACACGAATCGCTCGGCGGGGCGAGCGTTCCAACGACGAAGAGCGACGGCAATGCCGATGCCCACGACCGAGAAGAAGCCGGTCACCACGGCGAACCCGGACAACGGGATCGTCTCGCCACCGTCGGGGACCTTGAAGTCGACGCCGACGGCCTGGGCAAGCGCCGCGGCGAGGGCGGTGGCCGCCGTCGCCGCGAGAGCGGCCAGGAAGCCGGTGCCGGTGAGCCCGCGGAGTGGGTGGGTGTGGCTGGTCCGGCCCGATGCCGCGCCGGTGACGACCCCGGTGTCCTTCATGCTGTTCATGTTGGCGTTCCTCCATCATTCGGTAACTGGCGTACGGGTGTTGACCGGCAGGTGACGGTCCTGGCCCTTGGGGTGACGATGCGCACCCTCGCCGTGCGACGGCCGGGGTTGCGCAGGGCGCGGACGCCGGTGCCGTGGAGCCAGAACCCGGCGCCGCGTTCGAGGACCGGCCCGGGCTCGCCGTCGCGCAGCTCCAGCTGCACCCGCCCGCGGGTGACGACGCCGAACGCGTCGTACCACTGCGCCGCGACCACCGCGACACGCGTGCCACCGCGCAGCGCGAGCGTCCGCACGAGGAACTACTCCGTGCCGTCGGCGGGCAGGCGCTCCGGCAGCCCGAGCCGCGGGAACCGGTCGTCGTGGAAGGTGACGATCTCGGTGATCGCTCCGCCGGTGATGCGCAGGACGTCGATCGTCAGCGGCAGGTACGCGCCCTCCCGCTCACGCCAGTGGTAGAAGGCGAGGGCGGGCTGCCGGTTCACGGAGGTGAGGACGGCGCGCAGGCCCTTCATGCCCTCGAAGCCGCTCTCGACCCAGTAGGTCACCACCGTGTCGCGGCCGACGTACAGGCCCGGCGTCGGCGGCATCGAGCACCGGACGTCGTCCCGCAGCAGGGCCGCGAGCCTGTCGACGTCGGTCGCGACGCTGGCCTCGGTGAAGCGGCGCACCAGCTCCCGCATCCCGGCGTCCTGTTCGCCGCCGGTCCAGTCCTGCCGCTCGGCGGGCAGATGCTCCCGCATGCCGGCGCGGGCCCGCTGCAGCGCGCTGTTCACGGAGTTGACGGAGTCCCCGAGGAACTCCGCGACGCCCTTCGCCGGCCAGCCGAGCACGTCCCGCAGGATCAGCACGGCCCGGGGGCGCGGCGCCAGGTGCTGGACGGCGACCAGGTAGGCCAGCTCGATCGTCTCCCGTGCGACGGCGAGGGCCTCCGGCTCGTCCGCGTCACCCGCGGGCAGCTCGTCCAGCAGTCGGTCCGGGTAGGGCTGCAACCACAGCACCTCGCCGCCGGTCGCGGGCTCCGGGCGGCACTTGGCCAGCAGGTCCAGGCAGGCGTTGGTGGCGATCCGGTACAGCCAGGCCCGGAACGTCGACCGCCCCTCGAAGGTCTCCCGCCGCCGCCAGGCACGCAGGAACGTCTCCTGCACGGTGTCCTCGGCGTCCTCGAACGACCCGAGCATCCGGTAACAGTGCACGTGCAGCTCCCGCCGGTGCCGCTCCGCCAGCGCCGAGAACGCCGGCTCGTCGACCTCGCCCAGCCCGCTCACGCCCAGCTCCTCCAGCCACGTGTCCGCACTCATCACGTCGTCCCTCCGCCTCGTCGTGTCCCGTCGTAGGTATGACGGGAGCGGACGCGAAAACTCATCACCAGGGTCGGTCGGCACGGCTGATCCAACGGCGGATCCGGTGGCGGAGCACGACGCACGGTACGACGAACAGGGCACCGCTCCGGCGCGTTGCGCAGGTGTACTGGGTCACCCGGCGCCACTTCGCCGGTGACCACGGCGCTCTCACCGAGCGGATCGGCGACACTCTGGTCGGCCTCGGCCGGCGCATGTGGCCCACGGCCACTCTCGGCGAATCGGACCTCGCCGAGATCACCGCACCCTCGTCCACGAATGGCACGCCGAACACCTCCGCACGACCAAGGCGTACCGCCTCCTGACAAGCATCAAGGAGACGACCGTGGACGACGACCTGATCAGGCACCACCCGCGCCGAACCAAGGGAGCAGGCAAGGAGAAGGCCGCGTTGATCTATCAACACTCCGACGACGATCGACAGCAGAAACCTGCTGCCGTGCCAGAACCGGAGACGGTCGACCCCGGCGATCAACGTTCTGGCACGAATCTGGCCTGCGGTGACTAGCCAACGGCGACAGCAAAAAAGGTCCAAGTCGCTGACCTGGACCCTCGTAATGGAGCGGGTGACGAGAATCGAACTCGCACTCTCAGTTTGGGAAGCTACGGCGCTTGGGTAGGCGGATGGATCTGACCTGGGCATATGTAGCCGGGCGTGGCGCCCGAAGGTGCAGGATCGCACCGTGGTTGACCGGTCTTACGGGCACGCCGTTCGATCGGAGTTGCAGGGAGCCCCTCTTGGTGGCTGAGGAGTTGCTGAGCCCTGGAAGTGAGCGCTGGGCGGAAGGATGCCATTGCAGGAGCGCACGGAGGAGGGTTCAGCGGCGTCCGGACAACTCGGGGCGGAGAGGGGTCGAAGAGGCTTCAGCAACGCGGGCCTGATCGGGGTGGACACCGCCGAGGTGGTAAAGCGGGCCGACTTCAGGGAGGGGGCTCGAGAGGAGGTGTCGGTCATCCGGTCAGGCCGCAGTGGCGGGGCGTGGAATGCCGTGGAAGACCTGGCTGGTGTGCCAGGCGCGGTGGTCGGCTGCGACAGGGCGTGCGCCTGGCTGCGGGCCGATGAGTGGACGGCCCCTGAGTGCGACTACGTGCTCGCGGGCGGCGGGGCTGTGGCCGACGAAGTGCTGGGAGACGAGTATGCGGTGGACGTCGTCGACCCCGAGGACGCCCTTGTCGAAGAGCTTGTGGTGCAGCGAGCAGAGGCACAGCCCGTTGTCGACGTCGTCCGGGCCGCCGAACGCCCACCACCGTACGTGTGCGGCTTCCAGCCCGACCGGGACCGTGCCGATCCTGCCGTCGTAGCCGCAGAAGGCGCACCGGTACTCGTAGGCGGTGAGGACCAGTTCGCGCATGCGCCGGTCCCGCTGTCTGCGGGCGGGCACGAGGTGCCCGGTCTCCGCCGGCTCCATTTCCAGGCCGACGGCTTCGCACAACTCGCTGTGGAGCGAGGGCGGGAAGTGCAGGTCGAGCAGTAACCGCGCCATCCGACCCAGCAGTTCGGGTTCGCCGCGCAGGGCGGTTCGGAGTTCCGGTGCGAGGCGGCCGGTGGCGCCCGTCTCCCGGAGAACCCGTACCCCAGTCCCGGGGCTGCCGGGCCCGAGGTCGGTACGCACTTCCCACACGCCGTCGCTGACGAGGTGGTGGAACGGGTAGGCGGGCGTTGTCCTGTTGGGCGGGCCGTACTCGGTCAGCAGACTCTGCAAGTCCTCCTCCACCGCGCTGTAGCGGAGTTCGCTGTCGGCGTCCTGCTGGAACCGGCCGAGGGCGTGCAGGAGCAACAGCGGCTTGTGCGGGGCGCGCGTTCCGCTCCTGGTCCACTGCCTGAGCTTCGCGATCCGCCCGAGCCAGTCCATGGCCGGTGATCGTAGTGAGGTTTTGAGTTGAGTGCGTCGGAGTCCCGATCGAGTGTCGCTGGAGGCTGGGCCGAGGAAGAGGCAGGGGAGGAGGCCAAGCCGGTGCACTCCTTATGGATATCGATGATCGTCGCGGAACGTCATGGCAGAAACGACGCTCGATTCTGAGGAATCACCTATCAGGGGAAATCGGCTGATGGGCTGTCAGCCACGCCGCTAGCGTCACGATCGTCACGTGGGCACTCAAATGCCCCGCCTGCCCCAAGCGCATAGGACGACGATGAAGATCAAGCGCGTTCGCATCGAGAACTTCTGTTGTCTGCACAAGGTGGACGTGTCCTTCGAAGACATCACCTCCTTCATCGGACCGACCGGGGTCGGCAAGTCCACCGTGCTGCGTGCGCTCGACTGGTTCTTCAACGGCGAGAAGGGTGTCGCCCTCAGCGACGACGACATCCACGAGGGCGGCCGTATCTCCGTGGAGGTGGAGTTCGACGGACTCACCGATCACGATCGCCAGAACCTCGGGCGGTACGCGCCCGACGGCGTCGCGAGCGTGAGTATCTGGCGTACCTGGCAGAACGGCGAGGACAAGATCACGGGCAAGGCGCTCGCGTACGGGCCGTTCGAGGAGGTGCGCAAGAACGAGAAGGCCATGGAACTGCGCCGTGCCTATGACCAGTTGAGGGAGAGCGACACGAGCCTGGGGCTGTCGACCGCCGGGACCAAGGACAAGGTTCTGGAGGCGATGCGCACGTGGGAGTTGGCCAATCGCGACCGTCTCACCGAGGCCGAGGTCGAGGACACGCACTTCTTCGGCTTCGCCGGGCAGAGCAGGCTCGCCCAGCTGATCGACTTCGTGTTCGTCTCCGCTGATCTGCGGGCGTACGAGGAGGCCGACGATCAGAAGGCGACCGCGCTCGGCCGCATCCTCGACCATGCCGTGGACCGCTCACAGGCCAACGAGCAACTCGGCGAGATCGAGGAGAACGCTCATCTGGCCCGGCAGGAAGTGCACAGCAAGGTGTACGGCCCCGTGCTGGACGAAGTGTCGGCCGCGCTGTCGGCGGAGGTCGCCAAGTTCACCACTGGACGCGAGGTGGTCGTGACCCCCACGGTACAGGCTCCGAGGCCCGCCCGAACAACCTTCCAGGTGAGCATCCGGGACGGGGCTGCCCATACCTCGGTGCACCGGCAAGGGCACGGCTTCCAGCGCGCCCTGATCATCGCGGCGCTGAAGTACCTCGCCGACCGCAGGCGCTCTGCCGACGGCATGCGGACGCTGTGCCTGGCCATCGAGGAGCCCGAGCTTTTCCAGCACCCTCCCCAGGCGCGGACCTTCGCGAAGGCGCTCCGCGAGCTGGTCGCCACCTCGCCGCAGGCGCGTACTCAGGTCATGTACGCCACTCACAACCCGGTCTTCATCGATCCGAAGGGGTATCACCAGATTCGGCGCCTGGGCCGCGCTGCCGGCGAGGGGCACCCCGTCACCGAAGTGTGGCAGGCCACGGAGGAGGACCTGTGCGGGGCCTTGGACGGGCTCGTCGACAAGAAGGTGATCAGGAGCAGGACCGAGGGCACGCTGAGCGGTGCGCTGGCAGAGGGCTTCTTCGCCCATGCCGTGGTGCTGGTCGAGGGGCGCGGGGACGAGGGAGTGATCACCGGTTGCGCGGACCGGTCAGGGATCAACCTGGGCGCGGAGGGCATCAGCGTCATCGAGGTCCACGGCAAGGACAACCTCATGATCTCTGACGCACTCTTCAGCGCCCTGGGCGTGCCCTGCTACGTCGTGTTCGACGGCGACGCCGGTATGGAGGAGCGCAAGCGGGAGTCGGTGCAACATCTCATCCCGCAGCAGCCGCAGGACAAGGAGCAGGAGTTCGAGCGCCAGGCGCGGAACAACCGCACCAAGAACGCGAATCTTCTCCGGTACCTGGGTGCGACGCCCGATCCCCAGCCCGCCGACGGCTCGACCGGCCGCTACACCGTATTCGAGGACACCCTGGAGACCCACCTCAACGAGCACTGGCCGACCTGGGAGGAGCGCAGGCGGGAACTCGTCCGTGCCGGCGAAGGTGTCGACGGGAAGAACGCGGCGACATATCTGGAGGCGACCCGAACGGCCGCTACGGAGCCCCCGTTCTTGCTGCACGCCTTGCTGGAGAACGTCCGTTCGCTGACCGGGCGGCGGTAGCCAGCAGGCTCCCTTACGTGGGCTCGCGGTTCCAGGCCGACTACAGACCAGACGCTGTGGAAGGGTGTCGACTTGGCGGCTCGACCCTGTTCCTCTTCGCCCAACGCCGGACGCGGTGGCGTGTCCGTTCCTGTCTGGAGTGACCCCGGCGAGATGACGTCGTTCAACCACTACGCGCTGGGTGCCGTGGCGGACTGGCTGCACCGGACCGTCGCGGGACTCGCCCCGGCCGAGCCCGGCTATCGCAGACTGTGCATCGCTCCCCGCCCCGGGGGAGGAATCCGCCGGGGCGACGCGCGCCTGCGGACGCCTTACGGCGGGGCGGCCGTTCGGTGGACCCTCGACGGTGGCGTCTTCTCCCTGTACGCGAGTGTGGCCGCCCAACACGGGTGCCGAGGTGCTGCTGCCGAGCGGGGAATTGGTGGAGGTGGGCTCGGGAAGCCACCGATGGACGGTCGTCAGTGAGGGCAGCGCCGTCAAAGACGCTTGACGAAGGTCGTGTCACGGTGATGACGCCGTCATCCCCTCGGCTGGTCACTGCATCGCCGATAACGCCTCCGCACGTGTTCCGCTCTCGGGGACGGGGTGCGCAGTCCCGTAAAGACGTGAGGGTGCTGGGGCCGATCCGTCGTGGTCGGCCCTGGAGATCTGCTTCCCGGAGTGGCTCGACGGTGTACCTCCTGTGGTCCGTGTCGGCCTGGTTGGGTCCGTGTTGTTCGGGGTGCTGGACCGAGTACGAATGTATCTGATACGAATGTATCCGGTACGCCGTACTCGATCGACTGGCGCTCTCCTGGCCCGAAAGGCGCGCGATGCCCCGACCTCTGACCATCCCCGCCTCCTTGGGCAGTTTCGATGCGATCGCCGCGGGTCCTGCGGCCGGCCGCTCCTTCTGCTGGACGAGTTCCCGGAGACGGCCATCTCCTGGGCTGCCAGGTCGCCGCGCTTGGCAAGCGGGGCCTTCGTGCCGTCCTACCTGACCTGCGGGGCTACTCCGCCGGGGTGGGGCCGCAGGAGCCCTCCGCCTACGGGGTGAGCGAGCTGGTGGCGAATGTGTTGGCCATAGCCGACGGGCTCGGGCGGGACAGCTTCGACCTCGTCGGGGACGACTGGGGTGGTGCCGACGCCTGGTGGACGACCGCCCCGTATCCGGAACGTCTGCGCAGCGATGACATGCCCGATGGGGCCGACGAGGCAATGTCGTCCGCCGGCCGCACAACACCCACACCCACACGAATATGAAAGGAGGACGGGGCAACGGACCCGCGAGGACACCGTGCCCCGACCGCCGATGCGAACCATCTGGTTGACCGAATTCGGAGATCCGTCGGTACTGGTGGCCGGTGAGGCCCCTGATCCGAAGCCCGGCCAGGGACAGGTCTTGATCGACGTCGAAGCTGTGAACGTGGTGTTCATCGAAACCCAGATCCGGGCCGGACGCCCTCCCCTCCCCATGCAGTCGCCCACCCCGCCCTACGTGCCCGGCACCGGCATCGGTGGCGTGATCACCGCGGTCGGCCCGCGCACCGACCCGGGCCTGCTCGGCCGACGAGTGATCGGCCACACCAACGGCACCGGGGGCTACGCGGAGAAGGCGGTGGTCGCCGCTCACCGAACGATCCCGATCCCGGCGGAGCTGTCCACCGCCGATGCGGTGGCGCTGCTCACCGACGGCTCGGCCGCGCTGGCCATGTCCGGGCTGGGCGCTCCGAAGCCGGACGAGTGGGTACTGGTCGAGGCGGCGGCCGGCGGCCTGGGCGGCCTGTTGGTGCAACTCGCTCTCAACGCCGGCGCGAAGGTGATCGGTGCCGTGGGCAGCGAGGCCAAGCTGCAGGCCGTGCGGGACGCGGGCGCGCAGGCGGTGACCTACGCACGGCCCGACTGGACCGAGCGGGTGCGCACGCTGACTGGCGGCGCCGGCGTCGACGTGGTGTTCGACTGCGTGGGTGGCGAGACCGGCACGGCGGCGGCCTCGATGGTTGATGCCGGGGGGCGATTCGTACTGACCGGCGCGGCCGGAGGTGTGTTCACCGACACCAGGGCGCTCGCTGCCCGGGGCGTCACCGTCATCGGCTTGCAGCAGCTGATGGGGGCGCTCGGGAACCAGCACGCGCTGGCGGCCACCGCACTCAAGGAGGCCGCCGCCGGCCGACTGCGGCCGGTGATCGGACAGACATTCCCGCTGGAGCGTGCGGCCGACGCCCATGCCGCCATGGAATCCAGGAGCACGATCGGTAAGACGCTCCTGATCGTGTAAGGAATCGGGGGCCCTGTCGGCAGTGCACGCGAACGCGTTCACTGCCGACGCCCAGGTCGACGACCGCACGGACCACTGCGGAGCTGCCTGTGTCGACGGCCGTCTCCACTTCACCATGGACGTCGTGGAGGCGGTGGGCTTAACAGATGGGGCTCACCGGGTGGGCATCAGCCTCTCGGCGCTCTTCGCGATGAATGACGCACCGGCCGCCGCAAGATCCGACGAGATCGGAACCATAGGCTCGGCGTGAGGACTCGCCCAGTTCCGCGTCCAACCCAGCACCTCCTCCACGGACGGCAATGGGTAACCGGCGTGGGCAAGGGCGGCAAGATCTTCGCGCGGCTGCGGGACGGCATCCCCTGACGGAACACGACCTCTCCCGCAGACATGCCTTGTCGGTCCTTGCCCGGCCCCTCGGGCTGCACGAAACGGGCCCGCCTGCCTCCGATACGTTGGTCCAGCAGAAGCACAGGCGAGGAGCACAGGGTGCGTGAGGAACGACTGACGGCGCGTGGTACGGCTCGACGCGCCCTGCTGCTGGACACCGCGATCGAACTTGTCGCCGACGCGGGGGCGGCGGCGCTGACCCACCGGGCCGTGGCGGCGCGCGCCCAGGTGTCCCTGGCGTCGGTGAGCTATCACTTCTCGTCCATCGACGACCTTCGCACGGCGATGTTCGAGCACGCGCAGCGAACCGTCGCATCCCAGGTGGCCCAGGTCGGCGTACAGAGCGAGAGCGCTCCCGAGTCGTTTGCCCAGTTCGCGGCGGACCTCGTGGTGGCGCTGCTGACCGAGCACCGCGCGGCGACGATTGCGATGCAGGAGATGGTGACCGCCGCGGCCTACGACAGCGCCCTGCGGCCCACGTTCCACCGCTTCCACGAGGAACTGGGTGAACTGTTGGCATCCTGCATCGGTGACCGTGACACGGGCCTCACCGCCGCGTCCACCATCCAGGGGCTCCTCCAGACCGCCCTGACCTATCCCGAGCTGGACATGGAGCATTGCCACCGTTCCACAGCCAACTTCCTCAGCCGTCTACGCGCAGACCACCCGGCGGCCGACAACCGCGGATGAAGACGCTGGCAACCCACGCTCGTACGAGCCGACCCCCGTCTTCAGGCCCGGGCTGATGATCACCACACGGCACCGGACGCCGTACGCCTCGGGTCGGCCGATGGCGCGACCGCCGTCACGGCTGCCCGTGGGAAAGAAGGAGTCGCGTCCCTGGGTCGTCTCGGACGAACTGTGGTTGCCGATAGAGCCGTTGCTGCCCGAGCCAGCACCGAAGCCGACGGAGGGCCGACCGCGGGTGCTTCGGCTCGAGCATGACCAACCGCAACGACGTCACGTACATGCTGCCCCTGCTCGACAAGGTTCCGGCTGTGGCCGGCGTCGTCGGCAGCCTCAGACGCCGCCCCGACACGCTCCTCGCAGACCGTGGCTACGACCACGACAGGTACCGGCGCTTGCTCTGGAGCGCTGCATCCGTCGGGTCATCGCCGAACGAGCAAAGCCGCCACGGCTGGGACCTATTGGCTTGACTCTGAAGTCCTGGCGGACTTGCCCGTCGTCCGTCCCGTAGCCGGCTGCGCCGGTACAGCGGCGACCTGCGCTTCGCCACCCCACGGATACCACCCGCTACGGCAAGGCCGAGGCCAGATCTGGAACCGGACGCACCCTGATTCACCCATCGCGGTCCCCTAGGCATGATTCCAGTTGGGTGCTCAGCGGCGGGCAGTCCGCAGGCTACGAGCTGAGCGGCGGAGGCTCAGCGGCTTGTGAGGTGGAGCAGGATGAGCTGTTCGGGGTGGAGGGTGGGGATCTGGATGCCGACGCGTTCCAGGACGCTGCCGGGCAGGGCGATGCCGTCCTTGGTACACCAGGCGGGGGTTCCGCGTTCCATGCCGGGGGCGTGGTCGGCCGGGGGCAGTGGGCGCAGGTGGTAGGTGGTGTTCGGGTCGAGGCCGGGCAGCCGCAGTGTGCCGGGGTGAGCGGCGACCGGGGTGGCTACGGAGGCGAGGGCGAAGACGGCTTCGGTCCGGTCTTGGGAGATGACGCCGTGGGCCCACAGGGCCGGGTCGGCGTGGTCGACGCGGACGACACGGCCGGTGTGCAGCAGGCCGCGCAGTTGCTTGTGGAGGGTGATCCAGCGGGTGAGTTCGGCTCGTTCGGACTCGCTGGCGCGGGTCAGGTCCCATTCGATGCCGAGGTGGCCGAAGAGCGCGGTGCCGGCCCGGAAGGCGAGGTCGTGGGTGCGGCCGGTGGTGTGGGAGCGGGCGGTGCCGATGTGGGAGCCGACGAGTTCGGGCGGCAGGAGCAGACCGGTCCAGCGGTTGATCGACTGGCGTTCCAGGGCGTCGTTGCAGTCGCTGGCCCAGACGCGGTCGGTGCGCTCCAGGACGGCGAGGTCGACGCGTCCGCCGCCGCTGGAGCAGGATTCGATCTCCAGGCCCGGGTGGCGTGCGCGCAGTTCGTCGAGCAGGGCGTAGACCGCGAGGGTCTGGCGGTGGACGGCGGGTTCGCCGTCGGGCGAGTGGCCGGCGTCGACGAGTTCGCGGTTGTGGTCCCACTTGAGGTAGGCGATGTCGTACTCGGTGAGCAGGGCGTCGAGCCGCTGAAGGATGTACGCGTACGCCTCGGGGTGGGTGAGGTCCAGGACCTGCTGGAAGCGGCGGTCGGCGGGGGTGCGGCCACCGGTGGCCAGGATCCATTCGGGGTGGGCGCGGGCCAGGTCGGAGTCGGGGTTGACCATCTCCGGTTCGACCCACAGGCCGAACTCCATTCCGAGCGCGCGGACACGGTCGATCAGTGGGCCCAGGCCGTTGGGCCAGACGGTTTCGTCGACGTACCAGTCACCGAGTCCGGCGCGGTCGTCGCGGCGGTGGCGGAACCAGCCGTCGTCCAGGACGAAGCGTTCCACGCCGACCTGCGCGCCGAGGTCGGCGAGATGGGTGAGCTTGTCGAGGTCGTGGTCGAAGTAGACGGCTTCCCAGGTGTTGAGGACTACTGGGCGGGAGCGGTGGGGGTGGCCGGGGCGGGCGCGGAGGTGTTCGTGGAAGCGGGAGGACAGTCCGTCCAGGCCCCCGTCGCTGTGGGAGCCGTAGAGCCACGGGCCGGTGTACTCCTCTCCGGGGCCGAGGACCACCTCGCCCGGAAGCAGCAGTTCACCGGCGGCGAGGGCCGGGCGGCCGGCGGGTAGCCGTTCGGCCAGGATCCGGTGGTTGCCGCTCCAGGCGATGTGCAGGCCCCACACCTCCCCGTGGCCGAAGCCGAAGCCCGGTGTGCCGGCCGTCAGGACCAGGGCGGCGTCGGGGCCGGTACGCCCGCTGCGGGTCTCGCGCAGCCAGGTGCCGGCGTTGAACGGATGGCGCTGCGGTGCGCGTTCGCGACACCAGCGGCCGGTGAGGTCGAGCAGTTCGGTGGCGGCAGCGGGGACCGGCAGGGCGAGCATCAACCCGTCGAGCGCGTACGGCCGTACCGTGTCGTCGTTGCGTACGGTGGCTCGCATCCGCACCAGCCCCGAGGCAGTGAGGCCGGCTTCCAGGACGAGGCCGAGGCGAGCGGTGGCGTCGGTGGCCCGGATCCGTACCGAGAGGCCGTCGGCCTCCACCGAGTCGGGCGTGAACAGGGGTGACCAGTCGGCGCCCTGCCGATGCCCGGTCAGTCCTGGCTGTCCGGGCCATCCGGTGCCGTGCTCGGGCAGCAAGGAGACCCGGGGTACGACGTCATCGAACCCCGCGATGTTCGGCGTGGTGACGGCGTCGGCCAGCTGTGACAGGTCCTGACGCGTGAGGTCGCCGAGATCGGCGCCCCAGTGGAGCACGGTGGGCAGGCCGTTGCCCCGCAGGTCGAGGATCAGACTCACGCCTGCTGCCCGGAGATGGATGAGTCTTTCGGCTGCGGCGTCGGTGGGGGTCTTCATGGCGCGGATCGTCCTCAGTGTGTCAGGGGAGTGATCAGGAGGTGGCGCGCGGGAGCTGGAGGGTTCGCGGGCCTTCGTACTGCTCGTCGGTGACCGGCTCGGCCCAGCTGGACTCCGTGTTGCCGTCGCCGTTGCCGTCCCACAGGGCGAGGTGCTCCACGAACGCGTCGGGTACAGCGCCGTGCCGGTGCTCCGTGCCCGATGAGTGGGTGACCGCGCCGACCCGATGCCGACGTCGTGGCGTCCTTATCGGGCGACGTACCCGCCGTCGACGGGGAGGGCGACGCCGACGACGAAACCGGCTCCGGGGCTGCACAGCCACAGGACGGCCTGGGCGATCTCCTCGGCGGTGCCGAGGCGGTTGATGGGCTGGTTGGCCTCCGCCTCCGCCAGGTCCAGCTCACCCTTGGCGATCATGTCGCTGACCATCGGGGTGTTGATGGTCCCGGGGCAGACGGCGTTGATACGGATGCCGCGCGGGGCGTATTCGAGGGCGGCGCTGGTGGTCAGGCCGATCACTCCGTGCTTGGAGGCGTGGTAGGAGGCGCGGCCCGGCAGGCCGACCAGGCCGCCGAGGGACGAGCAGTTGACGATGGCACCGCTGCCCTGGGCCCGCATGTGCCGCAGCTCGTGCTTCATGCAGGCCCACACGCCGCGCAGGTTGATGGCGTTGACGCGGTCGAATCGTTCAGCGGGCTCCTCGGCGGCGTCGCTGGGCGGGATCTGGATGCCCGCGTTGTTGTAGGCCAGGTCGAGGCGGCCGAAGGTCTCGACGGTGCGGTCGACGGCGGCGGCGACCTGGTCCTCGTCGCTGACGTCGCAGGTGAGGGCCAGCGACTGGTGGCCGGAGTCGGTGAGTTCCTTGACGGCCGCGTTTACGGCGGCTTCGTCGATGTCGGTGAGGGCGACGGCGGCCCCGGACTCGGCGAAGGCGCGGGCGGTCGCCAGGCCCATGCCGGAGCCTGCCCCGGTGACGAAGGCGACCTGGCCGGTGAAGTCGTAGGTGGGGTTCATGTCGTGCTCTCCGATCGTGGGCTGTTCTGTGTCCCGGGGGCTCGTCGATGGGTTGGTGGCGAGGTCTCTGCGCTTGCTCCGCGTGCCGGTCCGTGTCGGTGTCGTGCGGCGGGTCCGCGGTCAGCGAAGGGACGGCGCCTGTGTGGGTACGTCGTCCGGCGCGTGGGCCGGGGCGGTGCGCTGAGCCACGATCCGGCTCCCTGCGGAGGTGCCGTGGACGGCGAGGGTGATGAGCGGGAGCAGGGTGAGTACGGCGATGACCGTGCCGACCAGGGGCGGGCCGGTCAGCCCGAGGGAGGAGTCCAGGGCCGTACCGGCGATCCAGGATCCGCCGGCCACGCCGACGTTGAAGGCGGAGGTGGTCAGCGCGGACGTGAGGGTGGGGGCGTCCCCGGCGAAACGCATGGCGAGCGCCGTGACGACGGGGTTCACCGCGAAACCGGTCAGACCCATGAGGAAGACGAGGACGGTGGCCGTGACCGCGTTGGTGGACAGCGGGATCATCAGGAACAGGACCAGGGCGGTGGCCGCTGCGGCGGTGATGGTGGTGGCCATCGGACGGCGCTCGCCCAGGCGGCCACCGGTGGTGGTGCCGCCCAGGGCGCCGACGCCGAAGGCGATGAGGACGAACGGTACGGCGCCCGCCGGGATGCCGGCGCGGTCGGTCAGCAGCGGGGTGACATAGCTGTACGTCGCCAGGACACCGCCCATGATGAACATGGCGGCGCTCAGCGCCAGCCACAGTCGGCCTTGCCGCAGGGCGCCGAACTCGGCGCGCAGCGAGACGGCCGCACGTTGTTCCTGGGTGGGGATGAAGCGGCCGATGAAGACGGCGGCGAGCGCGGAGAGGGCGGCCAGGGCCCAGAACGGGCCGCGCCAGCCGACGAACTGGCCGGCGAAGGAGCCGATGGGTACGCCGACGACGTTGGCCAGGGTCAGTCCGCCGATCATGACGCCGGTCGCGCGGGTGGCCCTCTGCGGGCCCGAGGCGGTGGTGGCGACGACGAAACCGACGGACCAGAACGCTCCGGTGGCCAGCGCGGTGACGACGCGCGCGGCGAGGACGACGGTGAAGGAGGTGCTGAGGGCCGCCACCACGTGACCGAGGCTGAACACGGACAGGGCCAGGACCAGCGTCTGGCGCTGGGGCAGGCGCAGGGTGGCCAGGGCCATGGTCGGCGCCCCGATGATCATGCCGATGGCGAACGCGGTGATCAGCAGCCCGGCCTGAGAGGTGCTCACACCGAGGCCGGTGGACAGTTCGGGCAGCAGGCCGGCGATGACGAACTCGGTGGTGCCCATCAGGAACGTTCCTGCGGCCAGCACCCAGACGACGAAGGGGAGCTTGCCGGGAGTGGCCCCGGATGTGGAAGGCATGGGTGCTGTCTCTCCTTGAGCGGAACGGCGGAACGGCGGAACGGCGGATCAGGCAGCGGGGACGGGAGGCCGCTGGAGCGGACGGGGCGGCCACCTGGCTGCCGGAGGCGTTAGGAGGCGGCTTCGATGGTGATGCGGTCGGCCGTGCCGAGTCGGTCGGCGTCGATGTCGAGGTGGCCGAGGACGAGCAGGTCGGCGGAGGCGGAGTCGCCGTCGTGGTAGTAGAGGGCCAGGTTGCCCCAGGGGGCGTAGTAGGCCAGGTCACCGACCCGGGGCACGGTTGGGGCCGGGGCGCCGGAGGTGGTCAGCCTGCGCGGGAGGTCCGCGATCCGCTCCGTCTGGTGGAAGTCCTCCAGATCCAGGGTGAGCGGGAGCAGGTCGGCGAAGTCGCGGGCGGCAGGACTGTCGTTCAGGGTGGCGTCGACGGGTCGGCCGTCGATGGTGACCCGGATGGCCATGGCGGTGTTCCTCTCGGCTGACGCACTGGGTATGGCGGATGTCGATGCCTCCTGCCGCCCCGAGGACGCCGGGGAGGAGGATGCGGAGGGCGGCGAGGCTTCGGACGAACCGCCGGTACAGGCGGTCACGGCCAGCAGAAGAGCGGCTGCCGGGACGGCGCGGACCAGGGCGCGGCGGGCGGCGGAGTTCATGGGGGTGCTCCGGGATCTCAGTCGGGCAGGGGCTCGGAGTAGTGCCGGAAGCCCTCGCGCCCGGTGTGGATGTCGTACAGGCGCTGGGCCAGGGCGTCGGGGCTGCTGTGCTCGGCGTCGGGCCGGATCGCACCGGGGACGATCAGCTGGGCGACGTGGATGTTCTGCGGGGCGAGGGTGTCGTGGAGCATCTGGGCGTACGCGCTCTCGGCGGCGAAGGCGATGGAGGTGCCGGCGACGTTCGGGTTGGGGCGTACGGCGCTGGAGCCGTTGACGAACAGCAGGGTGCCGCGGCCGAGTTCGCGCATGCCGGGCAAGACGGCGTTCACGGCGGTGACAGGGCCCCTGACGGAGAAGGCGAGGGGCGCGTCGAGGTCGTCGGCGCTCGTGTCGAGGACCGGCTTCATGAAGTCGGCCCGGGGAACGGGGCTGTACTGGAGGATCTCGACGGGCCCGAGAGCCTTCGCGGCTGCGTACAGGGCCGCGTCCAGGGACTCGATGTCGAGGACGTCGGCGGTGAAGCCGCGGGCCTGGACGCCGTCGCGGGCCAGTTCGGCCGTGAGGCTGTCCAGGTTCTCGGCGTTGCGGGAGATGAGGGCGACGGTGTGGCCCGCGGTCGCGAAACGGCGGGCGGTGGCGAGCCCGAGGCCGGGGCCGGCGCCGATCAGGGCGAAGGTGGTCACTGCGAGTCCCTTTCGGGGAGGAGAGCCGTCCGGGGCCGACTGGAGAGGGCGGGCCCCGCGATGGACGGTTTACGGGAGGTCAGGGCTTCAGGAGTGCCTTGATGGCGCGGCGCTCGTCCATCGCCCTGTAGCCCTCGGCGACCTGGTTCAGCGGCAGGGTGAGGTCGAATACCTTGCCCGGGTTGATCCGTCCGGACAGGACGTGGTCGATGAGGTCGGGCAGGTAGCGGCGCACGGGGGCGGGTCCGCCGCGCAGACCGACCTGGGAGAAGAACAGCTCCTGGCCCTCGACCGAGACCTCGTGCGGGACGCCGACGAAGCCCACGTTGCCACCGGGACGGGCGGAGTGCAGGGCCTGCCGCATGGACTCGGCCGTGCCGACACACTCCAGGACCGAGTCGGCGCCGATACCGCCGGTGAGGTCCTTGACGCGGGAGATGCCTTCGTCGCCGCGTTCACTGATGATGTCGGTGGCGCCGAACTCCAGGGCCAGCTTCTGCCGGGACTCGTGGCGGCTCATCGCGATGATCCGCTCGGCACCCAGTTCCCTGGCGGCGATGACCCCGCACAGGCCGACCGCGCCGTCACCGACGACGACGGCGGTCGAGCCGGGCTTGACCTCGGCGGCGAGGGCGGCGTACCAGCCGGTGCCCATCACGTCGGAGACGGCGAGCAGGCTGGGCACCAGATCGCCGGACGGGTGCTCGTCGGTGGCGACCAGCGTGCCGTGGGCGTTGGGGATACGGACGTAGTCCGCCTGGCAGGTGCCCATGAACTCCCGGTTGAGACAGCTGGACTGCCAGCCGTTGCGGCAGTTCGCGCAGGTGTTGTCCGAGGTGGCGAAGGAGCCGACCACGAACTGCCCCGGCTTGACATTGGTGACCTCGGCTCCGACCTCCTCGACGATGCCGACGTACTCGTGCCCCATCGGATGGGGCTCGTCCACCGGTTCGACCCCGCGGTAGGGCCACAGGTCCGAGCCGCACACGCAGGTGGCGACCGTACGGATGATCGCGTCGGTCGGACGGCTGATCCTCGGGTCGTCCAGGGTCTCCAATCGGACGTCGCCGGGGGCGTGAATGACTGCTCCGCGCATGATGAGGTGCTTCCTTCGGTACGAGGGCTGCTTGCCGCAGCCGACGTCAGGAATGGCTGCTCTCGATCGAGCCTCACACGCGAGGGCGGGCGGGAAAAGCGGAGGAATCTATCCGAGGAGAGAAACATCCAGGGAGGAAACTCTCCCCCTTTCTTCGGGTGCGATCGATGTAATGCTGGAAAGCATGACCAGCGATGTCACCCTGAATGAACTGGGAGAATTCCTCAAGAAGCGCCGCTCACAGCTGAGCCCGCGCATGGTCGGACTTCCCTCGTCCACCCGGCCGCGTCGGGTGGACGGGCTGCGTCGTGAGGAGGTGGCCCAGCTCGCCTCGATCAGCACGGATTACTACACCCGGGTCGAGCAGGGCCGTATGCAGGCGTCGGCTCCCGTACTGGACACCATTGCCCGTGTCCTCCACCTGGACGACGACGAGCGGGGCTATCTGTTCCAGCTCGCGGGAAAGACCACCAGCCGCACCCGGCGCCGTGGCGTGCAGAAGGTCCAGCCGCAACTGCGCCGGGTGCTGGAGGACCTCACCTCCGTCCCGGCCATGGTCCAGGGGCGGCGCGGGGACATCCTGGCGTGGAACGCGCTGGCGGCAGCCCTGGTCACGGACTTCTCCCGTGTCCCGGAGAAGCACCGCAACTACCCCCGGCTCCTGTTCACGGATCCGGCGCTGCGTGTCCTCTACGCCGACTGGGACACGGCCGCGCAGGTCACCGTGGCGCAGCTGCGGATGGAGGCGGCGAAGTATCCCGAGGATCCCCGCCTCATCGCGCTGGTCGGTGAACTGTCCATGCGCGACCAGCAGTTCGCCCAATGGTGGGGTGACCACCGCGTCGCCGCCCGCACCGTGGGCACCAAGACCCTGATCCATCCGGTCGTGGGCGAGGTCACCCTCGACTGCGACACCCTCACCGCCAGCACCGACCCCGACCAGTACATGACCGTCTGGACCGCCGCCCCGGGCTCCCCCGCGCATGACGGACTGCGCATCCTCGCCTCGTGGGCCGCCGACCAGAACCTGCCGGCCTCGTCAGGATGGGAAGCATGACCAGCAACGTTCCACTCAATGAGCTCGGCGAGTTCCTCAAGAAGCGCCGTTCGGAACTGAGCCCGCGCACGGTCGGGCTGCCGGAGACGGGCGGGCCGCGTCGGGTGGACGGGCTGCGCCGTGAGGAGGTCGCCCAGCTCGCCTCCATCAGCACGGATTACTACACCCGGGTCGAGCAGGGCCGTATGCAGGCGTCGGCTCCCGTACTGGACACCATTGCCCGTGTCCTCCACCTGGACGACGACGAGCGGGGCTATCTGTTCCAGCTCGCGGGAAAGACCACCAGCCGCACCCGGCGCCAGGGCAGGCAGAAGGTGCAGCCCCAGCTCCAACGCGTACTGGACGACCTCACCGCGACCCCCGCCATCGTGCAGGGGCGGCGCGGGGACATCCTGGCGTGGAACGCGCTGGCGGCGGCCCTGGTCACCGACTTCTCCCACCTTCCCGAGAAGCACCGCAACTACCCCCGGCTCATCTTCGTCGATCCGGCGATGCGCAGCCTGTACGCCGACTGGGAGAGTTCGGCGCGGATCGCCGTAGCACAGCTGCGGATGGAAGCCGCGCAGTATCCCGAGGACCCCCGTCTCATCGAGCTGGTCGGTGAACTGTCCACACGGGACAAGCAGTTCGCCCAGTGGTGGGGCGACCATCGCGTCGCCGCGCGCACGGTGGGCACCAAGACCCTCAACCATCCGGTCGCCGGCGAACTCGTCCTGGAGTGGGACACTCTCACCGCCAACACCGATCCCGACCAGCACCTCACCGTCTGGACCGCCGCCCCCGGCTCCCCCACCCACGAGCGGCTGCGCATCCTCGCCTCCTGGGCCGCCGACCAGCACCTGTCGCCCTCTTCGTCCCTCCTCTGACCAGCCGCCGCCCCACACCGGGGGGTGACCCCGCCAGGCTGTCCGCCCGTGGGACGAGCACCATGTCAGCCGATGTTCGGAGCGCTCTCGCTCGGCCCGATCGACAGGTCCACGCCTTCACCTCGGTGAGGTGAAGGCGTCTCGGAGCGGGTGGCGCGCATCAGCGCGAGTGCGGTCAGTGGTACGAGGGTGAGGGTGACCGCCACTGTGCCGACCAGCGGGGGTCCTGCTTGCCCCAGTGGTGAGGTCAGGGCGATGCCCGCTGTCCAGGAGCCGATGGCGATGCCCACGTTGGGTGCCGCGCCGCTGAGGCCGGAGGCGAGGGTGGGCGCGGAACCGGCGAAGCGCAGGGCCAGAGCGCCGAGCGCCGGGTTCGCGGCGAAGCCCGTCACTCCCATCAGTGTCACCAGGACGACGGCCGCCACGGGGTTCGGGGAGAGCCAGGTCAGCAACAGCAGGACCAGCGTGGTCGTGGCGGCGGCCGTGACGAGCGTGGCAAGGGGGCGACGGTCGCCCAGGCGCCCGCCGACCGTGGTACCCAGCAGCGCGCCCAGACCGTAGGCGGTCAGGACCACGGGCACGGCCCCTGCGGAGATGCCGGCCCGCTCGGTGAGCAGGGGCGAGATGTAGGTGTACGTCGCCAGGACACCGCCCATCAACAGTGCCATGCAACTCAGCGTCAGCCAGACCCGGACATCCCGCAGCGCCGCGAACTCGGCCCGCACGGACGGCGCTTCGCGTCGTTCGTCGGCAGGGATGAACCGGCCGATGACTGCCGCCGCGCCGGCCGACAGCGCGGCCAGCACCCAGAACGGCCCTCGCCAGCCCGACAGTTGCCCCAGCCACGCGCCCAGCGGTACGCCCGCCACGGTGGCCACGGTCAGACCCCCCAGGAGCATGCCCAGGGCCCGTGACGTCGCTCCCGGCCCTGCCGCCGTCGTGGCCACGACCGCGCCGACGCACCAGAAGGTCCCGGTGGCCAGTGCGGTCACCACGCGGGCCGCGAGCACCAGAGCGAAGGACGAACTGAGCGCGGCGACCAGGTGGCCGACGGCGAAGACGACGAGCGCGAGAACCAGCGTGGAACGCCGGGGCAGGCGCAGCGTCGCGATGGCCATCGCCGGCGCCCCGACGATCATGCCTGCCGCGAACGCCGTGATCAGCAGACCCGCCTGGGACAGGGAGACATTCAGATCACCGGCGATCTCGGGCAGCAGACCCGCGACGACGAATTCGGTGGTGCCCATGAGAAACGTCCCGGCGGACAGCACCAGAACGACGAAAGGCAGCTTGCGGGATCGGCCGTCGGACGAGGGTGACATTCGGTGACTATCTCTTTTCAGGACGACGCGCTGTCACTGACGAGCGGGGACGCCGGGATGGGGACGCCGTAGAGCATCGCACCGCGCGGGCAGTCTGTGAGGGGGAGGAATTCCTCCCTGCTTCTGCGATCGACGCCCGCAACGCACGAGGCCCCCGTGCCGTGGGAGGCACAGGAGCCGCGTTGGACCTTCCGCAATGGACAAAGTCTCCTATGCCGTTGAGGGAGGTGTTCGACGCCCTGGGCTCACTTCAGGTTGTCGCGGAAGAAGCTGGTCAGCTTGTCGAAGGGGATGAGGTTGACGCGGTCGTAGAGGTCGACGTGACCGGCACCGTCCACGGTCACCAGCTCTTTGGGCTCGGCGGCGAGCCGGTGGGCCTCGTGGCTGAACTCCCTGGAGTGGGCCTGGTCACCCGTGATGAAGAGCATCGGGCGGGGCGAGATCGTCTCGATGTCGTTGAAGGGGTAGAAGTTCATGAACTTGCTGTTGCTGGTGAGCGTCGGATGCGTCGTGGTGTTCGGGTGAGATCCCCTGGCGGTGCGGTAGAAGTCGAAGAACTCGCGATCGATGTCCGTCGAGTTCTCGTCCAGCACGTCGGGGGTTCCGCCGGTGTATTCGATCTTGCCACCCGCGAATTCCGCGTCGCGCTGCAGCGCCGCTCGTTCGATGGTCGCCTTTCGCTGTTCGAGAGTGACGGCGTGGTTGAGGCCGTTGCGGTTCGCGGCGCCCATGTCGTACATGCTGACCGTCGCCACGGCCTTGATGCGCGGGTCGATCTTGGCCGCGCTGATGACGAAGCTTCCGCTGCCACAGATCCCGAGCGCGCCGATCCGCTCCTTGTCGACGAACCTCTTCGTGCGCAGGAAGTCCACCCCGGCACTGAAGTCCTCGGCATAGATGTCTGGGGCGACCGCGTTGCGGGGACGGCCGGCGCTCTCACCCCAGAAGGACACGTCGAGAGACATGGTGACGAAGCCCTGTTCGGCCAGTTTCGTGGCGTACAGGTTCGCGCTCTGTTCCTTGACCGCGCCCATGGGATGTCCGACGACCATGGCCGGATTCTTCGTTCCACGCTTCAGGCTCTTGGGGATGAACAGGTTCCCGACGACGGTCATCTGGTACTGGTTCTTGAAGGAGACCTTCTGGACCGTCACCTTGTCGCTGGTGTACCAGTTGTCGGCACCGTTGGACGTGTCGCCAGGCGGCAGGCCCGGCTTCTTCCGGGTCGTCGGCGCCGGGGATGCGACGGCCTGCCCGGCCCCGCTCCAGCCTGTCGCCGCGAGCACGCCGACCGTGGCGGCACCGGCCGCGGTCAGCTTGATCAGGCCACGACGCGGGAGGCTGTCCGACTCGGTAGCCGCGGTCGCCTGCTTGCCGCTGCCTGACTTCTTGTCCATCACTACTGCTCCTTACGTCACGGAATTCCTAAAGGCGTGTTGCATCGCCGAAAATCAGCATGACATCGGTTGTATGTCTCGCGGCAGGGAGAGTTTTCTCCCTGGATGCTTTACTCCTCCTTTTGGATCACTTTGCGCTTTGGGTGAATTGGTGATGTGTAAGCGGTGCGTAAGTGATGAGATTGTGGACCTTCTCTGCAGGTGCGCAGAAGGCCCGCGTTATTACGTGCTTGAGCGCGGCCGGACCTTCGGCGGGCTTGATGGGGGTGTCGCCGCGGACACCCGCCGGTCGTCAGGACGCCGAGCGGGAGAAGTCCTCACGTCCGGTCGGAGCCGGAGACGGGCGGCGGAGCCTGCGCCGGGCGACCAGGCTCGCGCCTGTGACCAGCCCGAGGGAGGCAAGGGTGAGTCGGCCGGCGACGGACGGGCAGTCCGACGGCGTGTCGTAGCCGCCGTCATCCAGCCCGGCCTGACGTTCGAAGTGGTTGAACGCACCGGGGAAGAACGCCTCGTCGAGGGCATACAGCGCGGGGAAGGCGGCAGGCCCGCCGGCGAGCGAGAAGGCCGCCCACTGGTCGGCGTGCCGGGCCTCGTGTTCCGCCAGGTGCCGCGTGCGCGGCGAGTCCGACTCCATCCGTTGGTCGGTCAGGAAGACCGTGCCGAACATGGTGCCGGCGCGGACGACCCCGTCGTCGAGGACCACGGCGGTCGTCCCGTTGTCGCCCAGGTGCACCTCGCCGCCCTTGCCGGCGCCGTAGAGCAGGGCCACTCCGGAAACCGGCGCGTTGACCACCACGCGGGTGGTCTCCCAGAGACTTCCGCCCCCCTCGGATCCGGCTACCGCGAAGAAACCGGCAGACGCCAGCTGCACCGCCGCCCCGGCCGCGACCGCCCCGCGCCGCAGCTGGGACGGCGTCCGGCCGCGCAAGGTGCCGACGACGGCGAGGACAAGGCCCACGAGGCCGCCGCAGATCAGGCACGCCGCCCACCACAACGCCCTGCGGGCTCTCGGTTTCCCCGGCCGCATGGCGGGCGCTGGTTGCTCTGGGGCGGCCGGCCGACGCGCCGGGGTGACCGTGGGAGCGGGCCGGTCCAGTGTCTGCGTCGTCATGGGCGCCTTTCGGAGTCCCGGTCGGCGCCGGTGAAGGAGATGACCTGGCTCATCGTTCCCTTTGCGTTCCGTCGACGGATTCAATGACCACGCACGGGAATTACCAAGGCGTGATCCAATGGCGAGAAATACTCGATTCCGACTTTGACGCACAGGCGCGGGCGCGAAAAGAGGAGAAATCCATCCGGGACGAAGAGTATCCGGGGAGGAAAATCTCCCCCCTTACCGGGCGCGATGCGACGGCTACGCGGACACGGCCCGCGTCCGGACTGGTGCGTCGGTTGGGCAGCGAGGGTGCGCAGATCGGCGCTCAGCCCGGACCCCGAGTTCGGGTGGGTGGCCGAGCGGGCGAACACGGTCCCGTACACCGGCCCGTCGGTGGTCAGCAGCGGTCCGCCCGAGTTGCCGGGGCGGACGGTGGAGAGGTAGGCGGGCCACCGGGCCAGTGCGGCACCGGGGTCGGCCGGGACGAGCATGGTCAGCGGAGCAGCGTTCATGGCCGCCGAGGAGTCGCCGACTCTGTCGAGGACCCAGGGCAGAGGGGAATCGCCTAGCCTCCGATCGCTGACATCGGTCGGTCCGGCTGGACGAAGGTCGGGTCGTCCAGGCCCGCGCCCGCCTTCTTGCCCCACATCGCCTCGCGCCAGACGCGGGCTATCTCCTCGTCGGGGGCGTCCGAGCGGAGGGTCGCGCGGAGGTCCGTCTCCTCGCGGGCGAAGAGGCAGGTTCGGATCTGGCCGTCGGCCGTCAGGCGGGTGCGGTCGCAGGCGGCGCAGAACGGGCGCGTGACGGAGGCGATGACGCCCACGCGGTGCGGGCCGCCGTCGACCAGCCAGCGCTCGGCGGGGGCCGAGCCTCGTTCGTCGGTGCCCTCGGGAGTGAGGTCGAAGCGGGTACGGAGGGAGGCCAGGATGTCGCCCGCCGTGACCATGCCCTCGCGCTTCCAGCCGTGCTGGGCGTCCAGGGGCATCTGCTCGATGAAGCGCAGTTCGTAGTCGTGCTCGACCGCCCAGGCCAGGAGGTCGGGGGCCTCGTCGGCGTTCAGGCCCGGCATCAGGACCGCGTTGACCTTGACCGGGGTCAGGCCGGCCTCGCGGGCGGCTTCCAGGCCCGCGATGACGTCCTTGTGGCGGTCACGGCGGGTGAGCGTCTTGAAGACATCGGGGCGCAGGGTGTCCAGGGAGACGTTGACGCGGTCCAGGCCCGCCGCCTTCAGGGCGGTTGCCGTACGGAACAGACCGATGCCGTTCGTCGTCAGGGACATCCGGGGGCGGGGGGCCAGGGCGGCCACCCGCTCCACGATGCCGACCAGGCCCGGGCGCAGCAGGGGTTCGCCGCCGGTGAAGCGGACCTCTTCGATGCCCAGTATGCGGACGGCTATGTCTATGAGGCGGACGATCTCGTCGTCCATGAGGAGATCGGGCTTGGCCAGCCACTGCAGGCCCTCCTCGGGCATGCAGTACGTGCAGCGCAGGTTGCAGCGGTCGGTCAGCGAGACGCGCAGGTCGGTGGCCTGCCGACCGTAGGTGTCGATCAGCACGTTCCCGAGACCATTCCTCCCCCGCGCCACGCCGTCTCCGGCACCGCCCCGGAAACACGGTGGATCGGGCCCTTGACCCGGACCAGAGGCAAGCCGCTCGCCCGGCCGGCGTGGGCGATGATCTCGGCGGCGATGGAGATGGCCGTCTCCTCGGGGGTCCGGGCACCGAGGTCGAGGCCGATCGGGGAGCGGAGCCGGGCCAACTGCCTATCGGTGAGCCCGACTTCACGCAGACGCAGAAGGCGTTCGTCGTGGGTGCGGCGGGAGCCCATCGCGCCGACGTAGCCGACGGGCAGGTCGAGTGCGAGCCGGAGCAGGGGGATGTCGAACTTGGCATCGTGGGTGAGGACACAGACAGCGGTACGGGAATCCACGGCCGTCTGTGCCAGGTAGCGGTGGGGCCAGTCGACGACCACCTCGTCGGCGTGCGGGAAGCGTGCCTCGGTGGCGAACACGGGGCGGGCGTCGCACACGGTGACGTGATAGCCCAGGAACCGGCCGGTCTGGGCGAGGGCGGCGGCGAAGTCGATGGCGCCGAAGATCAGCATGCGGGGCCGCGTGGCTGCCGCGTGGACGAGGACGGAGAGCTGCTCGGGGCAGGTGTCGGCGTCCCCACCGAGGGTGAGGAGCGCGGTGCGTCCGATTCGGAGTTGGGAGGTGGCCCGGTCCGCCACCGCCTGGCCGGTCGGCCCGTCGCCGAGCGCACGGTCGGCGATCCAGCTGTCGCCGAGCACGCTCAAAGTGGCGCCGAGCATTTTCTCAGGCCCGTCCACGACCTGGGCGACGGCGGCGGGCCGGCCTTCGACGGCCTCGGCGAGCGCCGCGCCGAGATGCGGCTGGGCGGCCGGGTCGACACGCCGCACGAGTACGTCGAGTTCGCCGCCGCAGGTCAGGCCCACGGCGAAGGCGTCGTCGTCGGAGTAGCCGAACCGGGCACGCCGAGGAGCGCCTTGTTCCTGGAGCACCTGCCGGCACAGTTCGTACACCGCGCCTTCGACGCAGCCGCCGGAGATGCTGCCGACCGCTCTGCCGTCCTCGTCCACCGCGACAGACGTGCCGATGGGCAGAGGTGCGCTGCCCTGCACACCGACGACGGTGGCCAGGGCGAAGGGACGTTCCTCGCGGCACCAACGGTGCAGTGTGTCCGCGATGTTCAGCATGGGTCGGACTCCATGGTTCGCCGTGTGTGTGGAGGGGGCTGCCGCCGCGCCCAACGGGGAGCGGACACGCGGCGGCAGCCCAGGGAGGTCCGGCAGCGAAGGAGGCGAACCGCCGGACCGGTCGATGGACGCGGGGGACCCGAGGGTCAGAGCAACGCCTCAGCGGTGATGGGCAGTTCACGTACCCGTCGGCCGGTGGCGTTGAACACGGCGTTGGCGATCGCGGGCGCCACACCGACAAGGACGACCTCGCCGAGCCCCTTGACGCCGAGAGCGTTGCCGTCGGGGTCGTCGCCGTCCAGGTAGATCACGCCGACTTCGGGGACGTCGGCGTTGACGGGTACGAGGTAGTCGGCCAGGCTCGCGTTCACGATCCGCCCGTCGCGGTGGTCGGTGACCGTGTGTTCCAGCAGTGCCTGGCCGATGCCGCCCACGATGCCGCCGATCGCCTGGCTCTCGGCGAGCTTGGGACTGATGATGCGGCCCGCGTCATAGACACCGAGCATCCGCCGTACGCGTACGAGGCCCAGCGTCGCGTCGACGGCCACCTCGGCGAACGTGGCGTTGTAGGCGGAGATCGAGTGCCGCTCGGGTTGGGCCGGCCCCGCGTAGGAGCCGCGTGCTTCCAGGTGGGAGCGGCCGTTGCGGGCCAGCAGGCTCTTGTACGTCTCTCCGCGGGCCGGGGTGCCCTGCACGTGCAGCCGGCCGTTCCGCACGACGACGTCGTCGGCGTTCACCCCGTACAGCGGCGACTCCTCGTCCCCGACGGCCAGTTCGATCGCCTGGCGGCGGACCTGGTCGCAGCCGTCGAGGACCGCGGAGCCCACGCTGGCCATGGTCTGGGAGCCGCCGTGCGGCGGGGTCGGCGGGTAGAGCGAATCCCCCAGCCGGAAGGTCACCGCGCGCATAGTCAGCCCGAGGGCGTCGGCGGCGACCTGGGTCTGCGAGGTGTAGGTGCCCGGCCCCATGTCGCTGGAAGCCGTCTCCACCAGCGCGGTCCCGTCGGCGTCCAGGCGAACCCGCGCCTGGGCGGCATTGCTGCCCGAGTGGTAGACACCCGCCGCCATGCCCATGCCGATCAACCAGTCGCCCTCACGCCGGGCACGCGGCTGCTGCGAGCGGCGGTCCCAGCCGAACTCACGGGCGCCCACCGTGTAGCACTCACGCAGGCGACGCGTGGAGAACGGCAAGTCGTTCGACGGGTCCTCCTCGGGTTCGTTGCGCCGACGCAACTCGATCGGGTCGATGCCGAGTTCGTGTGCGAGCTCGTCCAGGGCGGACTCGATCACGTAGGACCCCGTGGCGAAACCGGGGCCGCGCATCCAGATCGGGGTGTTCACGTCCAGCGGCACCTGCCGGTACGCCTGACTCACATTGGGCATGCTGTAGAGCATCTGCCCCGGCGCCCCGGCGGCTTCGAAGAACGTCTCGTACGACGAGGTCTCGGCGTCGAAGTCGTGGATCGCGGCGTTGAGCCGGCCGCGCCGGTCGCTGCCGAGGCGCAGCCGGTACGCGTACGCCGGCCGGAAACCCGTACCGAAATACATCTGCTTGCGGGAGAGCACCAGCTTGACCGGGCGCCGCGTCACCCGCGCGGCCAGCGCGGCGACGATGGTGTGCGGCCAGCAGCGCAGCCCGCTGCCGAACCCGCCGCCGACGAACGGGTTGATGACCCGTACCGCGTCAGAGGGCAGGTCGAAGACCGCGGCGATCTCGTCGTGCGTACCCACGATCCACTGGGTCTTGTCCCACACGGTCAGCCGGTCGCCGTCCCAGCGGGCGACGGTGGCGTGCGGCTCCATCGGGTTGTGGTGGTTGCGGGCCAGCGCGTACGTCAGATCCAGTCGCACGGCCGAGGAACGCAGCCCTGCTTCCGCGTCCCCGCGCGCGTAGGGGACCGGCGCGCCCGGCTCGGCCTTGCTGATGTCGGTGGAGGGCTGTTCGGCGTTGTAGGCGACCTTGACCAGGCTCGCGCCGTGCTGGGCGGCCTCCAGCGTGGTGGCGACCACGACGGCGACCGGCTGGCCGTGGAAGAGGACCAGATCGTCCTGGAAGACCCGCAGCCTGCGCCCGGTCGGGTTGTTGGATCCGGGGTTGTCGCGGTACGGAAGCTTCGGCGCGTTGCGGTGGTGGATCACCCGGAGCACACCCGCGTGCTTCTCGGCGGCGCGGGTGTCGATGGACCTGATCCGGCCGCGGCCGATGCTCGCGTCGACGATGACGGCGTGCACGGCACCCTTGATGTCGTGCTCGGCGGCGTACTCCGCCTTGCCGGTGACCTTCAGCCGGCCGTCCACCCGGGACAGCGGCGCACCGACGGCCGACTGCGGCTGGGGACTCATTCCATCTCTCCTACGGTGCGCAGCTGGCGTTCGACGGTCCGTTTCAGGAGCTCGACCTTGAACCGGTTGTGCTGGAGGGGGCGGGCGCCGTCGGCCGCGTGCCGGGCGGCCTCGGCCCACAGGCGGTCCGAGGGACGTTCGCCGACGAGGGCTCGCTCGACGGCGGACAGCTTCCAAGGCACCGTGGCCACACCGCCCGCAGCGACCTTCGCCTCCCGGATCACCCCGCCGCGCACATGCAGCGCGACGGCCGCAGAGGCGAGCCCGAACGAGTAGGACTGCCGGTCACGGAGCTTCAGATAAGCCGACTTCAGCGGTCGCGGATACGCGGGGATCTCGACCGACGTGATCAACTCACCCTGTCTGATGGCCTGTTCGCGGTGCGGGGTGCTGCCAGGGCGGAGCAGGAAGTCCGCGAAGGGGAGCCTGCGGTTCCTGCCGTCCGGGGCCTGGAGGTGGACGCTCGCCTCCAGGGCGCTGAGGGCGACGGCGAAGTCGGAGGCATGAACGGCGACGCACTGGTCGGAGCCGCCGAGAATCGCGTGACCGCGGTTGTACCCGCCCAGCGCGGCACAACCGGAGCCGGGCTCACGCTTGTTGCAGTCGGCGGTCACGTCACGGAAGTAGGTGCAGCGGGTGCGCTGCATGATGTTGCCGCCGATGGTGGCCATGTTCCGCAGCTGCGCCGAGGCGCCCCGCAGCGCTTGGGCGGCCACCGGGAAGAGACTGTTCAGCTTGGGGTCGGCGGTGGCCACGGCCATCGGGACCAGGGCGCCGATGCGAATGCCCCCGCCCGCGGTGGCGGTGATGTCGCCCAGGGGCAGGGCGCTGATGTCGACGATCGTCTCGGGGGTTTCGACGGTCTCGCGCATCAGGTCGACCAGCGTGGTGCCACCGGCTATGTAACGGCCGCCGCGGCTGCCGGCGTCCAGGGCTTCCCGGACGTTGCTGACGCGGGTGTAGGAGAAGGGATGCATGGGGGGCCGCTCCTTACTTCCGGGCGGCGGTCTGCTCGACCGCGCGCACGATCTTGACGTAGCAGCCACAACGGCAGACGTTGCCGCTCATGTACTCCCGGATCTCCTCCGGCGAGTCGGTGTGGCCCTCCTGGATGCAGCCGACGCCGGACATGATCTGGCCCGGCGTGCAGTACCCGCACTGGAAGGCGTCCTCGTCGATGAACGCCTGCTGGAGCGGGTGGAGTCGGTCGCCCTCGGCCAGTCCCTCGATGGTGACGACCTCGGCGCCCTCCAGCCGAACGGCCAGCGTCAGGCAGGAGTTGACCCGCTGTCCGTCGACCAGCACCGTGCACGCGCCACAGGCCCCGGCGTTGCAGCCCTTCTTCGAGCCCGTCAGGTCCAGGTGCTCGCGCAACAGGTCCAGCAGCGAGGTGCGGTTGTCCACCGTCACGGTCCGGCGGGTGCCGTTGACCGTCAGAGAGACCCGGCTGGAGGGCGACGCCCCCGCGGCGGCGGCCTCCTCCGAGCCGGCGAGGAACGTCCCTCCGGCCACCACGGCACCGCCCACCACCACACCAGTGGCGATGACGGTACGCCGACTGGGCCCCGAGGAGGGCCCACCCGATTCGGTAGAGGGTGGAACAACGGATTCAGAGAGGTCAGCAGACATGCGTACGCCTTCGCATCACGGACGGATCAGTCGTGTACAGCAGCGGGAGACCAGGCACGAGATCGACGCCACCGCAGGAAACTGGGGGACCGCTCACCTCGACAGGGCGGCCGATCACGCCGGAAGTCTTGCACCACAGGAGTCACTCTTGGCAGGGAGAGTTTTGCCCCCCCCTTGCTTTTCCTTGATCGCCCCTTGGTTCTTTTGCCCACAAGTAAGCGCTGAGTGAGGGAGGGGGAACCGTCGGGGGTGCGGTAGGTCGCGGTCTCTCGAATTCACCACCCTGATCTCACGGTGCGCCGGGCCCCGATCGGCTTCCATGGCGTCGCTCGGGGTCTACACGTTCTGCGTGTCCACCGCGGGCGAAGTCCGGCGGTGCGACCGGGCGCGTAGCGGGACTCGTCGCCCAACACGTCGCGAATCGCCGGAAGTTCGAGATCCGGTGGCTGAGCGGCGCTGGCGGCCCGGGCCGCACGGAACATCCCGTCCGGACACCGATGACGATCCGGTAATTAAAAAGCAGGCGTGCTTGATTTATGTCTTCTCGGCTGCCACGCTCGCACCACACCGGTCGGCAGGCGATGACCAGCCGTACCGGATCAGCTTCCGCCTCACGGACACCGGTGTTCTCGGGAACGGGACGCGGAGAGGAAAGCCCATGCAACTCGCCACCACCCTTGAGTACGCCGAGAACAACCCCCGGAATGCCGTCGAGGAGGTCGTGCGGCTCGAGAAGGCCGGGCTCGACGCCGTCTGGGTGGCAGAGGCGTACGGCTTCGACTCGCCGACCACCATGGGCTACCTCGCCGCCCGCACCGAGCGCGTGCAAATCGGCTCCTACATCATCAACGTGTACTCGCGCACGCCCGCGCTGATCGCCCAGACCGCCGCCGGACTTGACGCCCTGTCCGGGGGGCGTGCCCTGCTCGGGCTCGGCGCGTCCGGCCCGCAGGTCGTCGAGGGCTGGCACGGCCGGCCCTACGACAAGCCGCTCGGCCGCACCCGCGAGACCGTCGAACTGTGCCGCCGCATCTGGCGACGCGAGGTGATCGAACACCATGGCATCGTCGACATGCCGCTGCCGCCCGAGAAGGGGGGCACCCTCGGCAAGCCCCTGAAGTTCCTCAACCACCCGGTGCGCAGCGAGATACCGATCCACGTCGCGGCGCTCGGCCCGGCCAACGTCCGGATGACCGCGGAGATCGCCGACGGCTGGCTGCCGCATCTCTTCATCCCCGAGAAGGCCGGACAGGTCTGGGGAAGCGCCCTCACCGAGGGACTGGCACTTCGGTCCGCGGAACGTGGGGATCTCCAGATCGTCGCGGGCAGCGTCCTCGCCGTCGGCAAGGACGCTGCAGCCGCCCGCGACCTGCTCCGTCCGATGATCGCCCTCTACCTCGGCGGCATGGGCGCCAAGGGCAAGAACTTCTACAACGACCTGGCCCGCGCCTACGGTTACGAGGAAGCCGCCGAGAAGATCCAGGACCTCTACCTGTCCGGAAAGAAGAAGGAGGCGGAGGCGGCCGTCCCCGACGAGCTGACCGAACTCGTGTCGCTGTGCGGCCCCGAGGGCTACGTACGCGAGCGCATCGAGGCGTTCCGCGCCGCCGGTGTAACCCAGTTGAACGTCCGGCTGGTCGACCCCGACCCCGCCCGCCTCGTGGAGAAGGTCAAGAGCTGGCTCTGACGGGCTGCTCGGTTCGAGCCTGCGCCCTCCACGTTCCTGGAAAGCATCCACAGGCCGCGAATTCACCTCGCGACCGCCGCGGTAGCGAGACTGCGCTCTGCTGTGACCCGGAACGGTTCAGCCGGTCATTTGGTCAGAGCCGAGCGAGGGATCGGGCCCGAAGTCGTCCACCTCCATCGTGGCGTGCCCGCCGGGTGGGCTGGTGAGTCTGCCCCGGACACGCACGGGGATGCCAGCATCGTGGCAGCGGACGGCCGTGTGGTAGGCGCTGTCGGGCAGGTCCATCCAGACGGTTCTGCTGCGTCGTTTGATCAGAGTCTGGACCCCTACCCGGCCGGTTTCGTCGTCCGGATGGCGGCTGAGGTCGGTGACGATGCCGTAGATCAGGTGCTGGCTGGTGTAGATACGGGTCTTCAACTGCGCGGACACCCGGTCGACGATGTCGATCGCCGCTTGGTTGAACTCCACCCGAGGAGGAGTGCCGGGTGGTGGCGCGGCCACGCGGGACCAGTTGAAGGAGACGTCGAGGGAGCCTACGGAGTCTGTGCCGACCACTTTGCTGAGAGCCTGGCACAGCTCGTACGAGACGCCTTCGCCGATGGAATCCGTGATCTCGCTGGGGGTGGGCTCCCGTTCGGCGCTCGCCATGTCTTCCAGCACTCCCAGGGCACGGGACATCGTGGCAGTGACGCGCCGGTCGAAGAGTGTTTCCTCCACCCCGACCTCGATGTGCTCCTGACCGGGGGAGTACACGTCCTCGGGGGAGCGCGCCTGGCTGATGATGGGGACGATGTACGACCCCCTACGGGTCTGCCCCAGCCGGACCTCCCGTGCCTGTTCCCGTGCCCGGGTGGGGAAGTTGCGGAAGTGCCCCTGCCGCCGGATGGTGGCCGCTGCGGAAGCGACACGCAGGCGCTTGGCGGAGATGAACAGTTCGTAGCCGGCTTCCAAGGGGATCGATCCGTCGCTGAGCGAGGGGTGGGACGCCTTGAGATCGGTCACGTCGTTGAAGACAGTGGCGACGGCGTCGTGAACGGTTCGCGCGTCCTGGGCCTCGATGCGTGCCAGATCCGCCAGAAGAATCTGGGTCCGTTTGGCGAAGTCCGGGGCTCCCGGCTTCATGGGGACCAGGACAACCTCGTCTGCCGGACCGGGCAGACTCCACAGTTCGGCGACGACGCCACCGGAAACCGGAGTCCAGCCAGTGACCTTGAGGTAGCTGCGGATCTCCTCAGGACCGAAGTCGGGCTCACTGTGCACCACCTCAGTCCACCTCCCGACCGCTGGCATTGGTCAGCCGACGCGCCGCGTCGAACATCGCGCCCATGGCCTTCACCGTGAGCGTCTGGTGCTCAGGGAGGCTGACGGCGGTGGTGACGCTGCCGTTGGCCTTGCCCCTGCCCTGTAACGAGGCCCAATAGCCATGACAGGCCAGGACGATCGACTCCGGCTGATGAGTCACCCACCGGCCGATGTCCGGGGGGACTATCAGCAAGGCGAGGTGGCCCGGGGCTGATCGCTCCGGGTCGCGCAGCTTGTCGTACGTCTCGACGTCGAGGTCGAAGCTGTAGCCGCCGCGAACGATGCGCGGGCTCTGCGTGCACTTGAGCTGGATGTCGACCATCAGGCCGTGCGAGCGCAGGGTGACATCGACGCCGTCCTTGTCGACGTTCCAGTCGCAGATCGTGTAACCGCCCTGAGTGGCAAGGACATGTACGTACGCGCGGCTGACTTGTTCCTTCTGCCAGCTCGTCGCCTCTGCGACCACGGGTCCCCCTCCCCTTGGCGTGATCGCGAGGATAAGCGGAGCGAGGCTCCGGGGGAATAGGGCCTCATGAACCGCGTACGCCGGGGAGTTCCACGTCCGAGCCTGAGGCTGTCGACAGCTCCGGCGTGGCCGCCCGTGAGGTGGGAAATCGCGCTGAACCATGTCCTGGCGGGCTAGCGGGGGTTGGGCGCGGCCTATAGGCCGGTGACGGGTTGCCCGGTGAGTGCTTGGGCGATCTGCCAGAGCTGGCCACCGCGTGACGCCTTCACGAGGACGACGTCGCCGGGGCGGAGGATGGAGGCCAGGTAGGCGGCGGCGGTGACGTTGTCGCCGACCATCGCGATGTCCGGTACGCCTGCCGCGCCCGCTGCGAGGGCGAGTTGCTTGGCGAGTGTGTCGCCGACCGCCACGATGAGATCGACGCCGTTCTCGGCTGCCATGCGCCCGACCTCGCGGTGGGCTTCCACGGCTTCGTCGCCAAGCTCCAGCATCTCTCCGAGTACGGCGATCCTCCGGCCGCCTGGGGCCTCGGCTGTGTCGCCGTCTGCCTCCGGCATCAGGACTCTCCGTTGTTCAGGGGCGCGAAGATGATCGCGCGGCCGGTGTAGGAAGGGGACAGGCGGCTCAGGGGGATTCGCTCGTGCACCTGCCCCCAGGCCGATGGGTCCCGGATGAAGATGGCGGGGTCGGGGCCGTCCTCGTAGCCGCGAAGGATGACGAGGTGGCCTCCCGAACGGCCGTCGTCGGGGAACTGCTCGGTGACGGACACGATGACGGGTGCGGCATCGAGGCGGGCGAGTAGTTCTTCGACCGGCACGGGCTCGGCGGTCGCTGGGACGCCGAGGTCGGTAGCCAGGCTCGCGATCCCCGCGTGGAGTGCTCCACGCGGGGTCAGTACCTCGTTCTTGACCGCGAGTTTCAGTAGTTCTGTGACCGTGGGTGCCTGGCGCCTGTAGGCGAGCAGGATCATCCTCAGTGACGCCAGGCCGCACGCCCGGTTGGACCATTCCATCCTGTCCCCGAGTGCCCATCCTCCGTGCAGATCCCATTCGGCGGGGGCGATGAGCTGTCGGCACATGGGGACATCGTGGACGCGCGACACAGTGGGCGGGCTCCTACGGTGAGACGGCAGCCTCCCGGGTCAGTGTGGTGCCGGCGAACGCGGGAGTGGGCAGGGGAACATCGTAGGGCGGGCGGGCCAACGCCTCGTGCAGCATCGCCACTACGATATCCGTGTGCGTGAGTCCGACCATCGCGGCGCCCACCACGAAGTTGCTGTCACGGGACATGCCCGGCGTGCTGTTGACCTCCAGTACGTACGGCCGTCCGTTCTCGGCGAGGATGAAGTCAACGCGCGCCGAACCACGTAGCCCGAGCCGGTCCCACAGCGTCGTGGCGTACGCGGTGACCTTGGCCAGTATCTCGGGCGGCAGCTCGGCGGCCCGTACGGCCACGGTGCCCCTGGAATCCACGTCGAGCTTCGTGTCGGCATCGTAGAACTCCGCCTCGGTGGCTTCGGTGACGAGCGGGGGCAGCACGACGACCGCCCCTCCGGGCAGCTCCAGCAACCCGACGGTCAGGGGTACGCCGGTCAGGTAGTCCTCGACCAACACGTCTACGCCCACCTCGCCGGCCGCGTCCGCCAACGCCCTGGGAAGGTCGGCCTTTTCACGGACCAGACTCATGCCGACACTGGATCCGCCGAAGGGCGGCTTGACCATCGCTGCCCGACCGTTCCAGTCCATCGGGCCTCCGGACCAGACCCACCATCCGGGCGTGGGGACGCCGAGGCTCAGCATCACCCGCTTGCAGAGGATCTTGTCGGCGGCCACCGCGGACGCTGCGACTCCGCTGCCGCAGTAGGGCACGCGCAGGTAGTCGAGCAGTCCCTGTAGCCTCCCGTCCTCTCCGTACGGCCCGTGCAGGTTCGAGAGAGCCACGTCGTACCCGGCCAACTCCATGATGAAGTCCGGCTCGCACGGGTTCAGCACTTTCCAACGGGCTCCGATGTCGTCCAGGGCCCCGGACAGGGCGGTCACGGAACGCTGGTCCACGGGGCACTTCGAGTGGTAGAGCCGGTCCTCCGCTGACACCGGCCCGTAGACGAGGGCGACACCGAGCCCCGCTCGGTCGCGCTGCCAGTCACGAAGCTTCTGGGCGGCCTCTCGCACCGCGAGGCCGGAGCTGGAGTCGAGGAACACAGTCATGCGAGGACCCCTTCGAAGGTGTGGGTGACCGGCCCGCCGACCCAGTGGGTCCGCTTCGGCCGGTTGGGATGCGGCCGAACCGTGAGTGGCTCCCCGGCGCGGTTGTGGACGGTGACGGTGCGCGGCGACACGAGGCCGCGCAGGGTGGCGATCACGACGGCCGCGACGGCTCCGCTCCCGCACGAGAGGGTTTCCGCCTCGACGCCGCGCTCGTAGGTGCGGATCTTCAGCGCCTGGCGGCCGGCGGCCTGTACGAAGTTGACGTTCGTCCCCAGCGGGGCCAGGTCCGGGTGGTGGCGGATGAGGCGTCCGACGAGTACCGCGTCGATGGCGTCCACGTCGTCTACGAGGGCGACGACGTGTTCGGTGCCGGTGTGGGCGCTGTCGAACCAGGTCGGCTTGCCGTTGATGACGGTCTGAACTCGCCGGGGATGGACCGCGCCGACTTCGGCCGTGACCCACACGGAGTCGTCGCTCACGATCGCCTCGTGCGTCACCCCCGCCATGCGGAGACTCATCTCGCGGAAGCCGTGGTCGTGGTGCGCGGCCCAGGCGGTACACCGAAGTGCGTTGCCGCACATCGTCGCGACTGAGCCGTCGGCGTTGAAGCAGCCGACTTCGAGGACGACCGGGCTGGTGCTGATCAGGCTGCTGATGACAAGGCCGTCCGCGCCTACGCCGGTTCGTCTGGCACAGAGGCGTTCCGCCTCCTTCGACCAGTCCTTCTCGCCGTCCGGTGCGGAGTCGGTTAACAGGACGAAGTCGTTCCCCGCTCCGTGAATCTTGCGGAAGCGCATGCAAAAGCTCCTCGCTGGGCTGAGGTGACAGTTCTCGCGATGACTGAACTGGGCTTGGGATCAGAGAAGTTCGATCGGCCGATACGTCGTCGTCGGCTTGTTCATGACCCACGGGGAGCGCTCGTCGAAGATCAGCACGCGGTGCCCCGCAGTGCCGGCGGACCTCATGTCGCGGACCCGCAGGTACAACCCGTCGAGGCACACGAAGTCGCCTATGTGGACGTCGCTTGGCTGCCTGTGACCGGGCATGGTGCCGAGGGGCGGAGGGGGTGTAGGAGTCGGGTCGGTGGTGCGGCGCTCGTACATTCAGCCTCTCCGGATGGCCAGGAGGATCGAGCCGCCGAGTGCGAAGAGGCTTGTGATGTAGGCGAGTTGTTGGTTCCGGGGGCTCATTGGGCGCCGACCAGGTGGCAGCGAAGGCGGTTGCGGACTGACGGGACGCCGATTTCTCCGAGGGGCATCCAGGCCGCCGCGCCCGTTTCGATCACCAAGGGGGCGACGGCGCCGGAATGGGCCCGGAAGAGGTATCGGAAGCCGATCCGGAGGCGGGGACCGTACCTGTGTTGCCCGGCTCGGGTCACGTCGATCAGGAAGGGGACCTCGCTGTCGGGCTCCGTCCATACTTCGCGAATGCCGACCGACTCGGCCAGCAGACGCAGGGCAGCCCCGCTGAGCGAGTCGTCCTGTGCCTCCGGCTCCGCTTCGGCAAGGGCGAAGGATCCTTCGTGTCGGAGGGACAGGACTCGATTGCGTTCATCGACGACGACCGCGCCCGTTGTCACGAGGGGGCAGCGCCGGCTGTGGGTGCAGGTCCCGCGCTGTGCGTGGTCGCGGGCGGCGTCGTACACCGGCGTCAGCGCCATCTTCTCGTCAGGGTGCTCGTGGATGTAGTGGGACAGCTCCCGGATGATCTGGTCCTCCCTGACGCTCACGGGGCACCGAGTCCGTGGCGTTGGGCATAGATCCACAGGAGCCTTCGGGTGATGTCGGCGGCGTCCCGGAGGTAGATGAAGGCGCCGAACGACGGGGTCTCCGCGGTCGGACGGTTCTGCAGGTCGAGGAGCCGGTACCCCGTGCGGAACAGCTCCCGCACGTCCTCGTCCTCGTCTGCCCCCAGATCCTCGCCGAGGAGAAGGTTGAGGTGCCCGATGATCTCTGGCAGGGACCCGTCCATGTCTTTGCGGGTCGAGGTGGCCATCTGCATGGAGAGCACTGCATCGGTGCTCTCGGAGATCGTCTCGACGTCGACCGGGAGAACTTCGGTCCCAGCGCTGTCGGTTGCTCTCGATGCCTTGCCACTACTTGCCACAGTGATCACCGCTTCGCCCCTTCAGCGTACGAATTCCAGCCGTGCCGGTAACGCTAAGAAGGGCGGTGGGTGAGGCTCTACGAGTGTGCCGGAACTTGCCTGGCATTCACCCCAGGGATTCGATCGCTGCCGTGATGAGTTCGCGTGCAGCCGGGCCGTAGACGGCAAGTTCGGCCAGATCCGTGAACGTCTGGGCATACATGGCAAGTTCGTGCTTCTGCGTCACGGCGAGGTGAGCCGAGACGAGTTCGACATGGACCGTGTGGTCGTCGTACAGGAAGAAGCCCTCGACGGGCCAGAGGCTGGAACGGTCGGCGTCCTCGGGAATGATGCCGATGCTCACCGAGGGGAGCGCCATAACGCTGAGCAGGTAGCCGAGTTGACCGGCCATCACCTCGGTGCTGCCTATGCGCTTTCGGAGCGCTCCCTCTTCCAGAAGGATGGCGAACGTGTGGTTGCCGTACACGATCTGCTGCTTCTCCACGCGCACTCTGACGGCCGCCGGCACGTCGTCGATGAGGCCGCGACGGTTGCGAATGGAGGTGAGCAGCGCGGTGATGTACGAGCCCGTCTGCACGGGGCCGGGAATCAGCCACGGCGAGTAGATGCGGAAGCGCTGAGTGCGTTCCCAGAGGGGGAGGACGGACTCCTGGGCCTGCTTCAGGCCGGTGCGCTCCATCCGGCGCCACTCGACATACATGCCCTCGATGCCACGGGCCGTCGAGACGAGATCCTCGGCCGCGCTCTGTGCGCCGCAAGCGGCAGCCCACGCACGAAGGTCACGCTCCGAGGGCGGACGCGTGCCGCTCTCGAAACGCGAACACTTCGACTCGTGCCAGCCGAGACTGGTGGCCAACGCTCGCTTGGTGAGACCGGCTTCGAGCCGGATTTCGCTCAGGCGTTTACCCAGGGCCCTGCGGGCTTCCTGAACGCTCGAAGATGGCGATGTCATGTCGCTGCAAGGTGCCGTTCGAGCTGTCAGGCCGACTGGAACTCTGCGTGGGGTGTTGCCCGCGTCCACACGGCTTCGAAGGCCGACTCGCAGAGCTTCGCGACCTCAGGGTCTTCGGTGAGTTCCATCTCCATGTTCTCGCCGTCGCCGTCGAAGTGGTTGACGAGGACGAGGTTGGAGTCGAAAAGCCAGAAGTCGTTGCCCGGAAGCGTGAGGCCCGTTGCGCGGCGCCGAGAGAGCCAGCGCACGTCTTCGCCGGCCGCGATGTTCAGGCCGTCCGTCACGTCGTACTCGAAGCGGATGTACTCGCTGACGGGCGTCGAGACGACCCGGGCCCGGCGGACCTCGACGCCTCGCGAGGTAGCCTCCGTGACGATGCTGTGCCAGTCGCCCCAGCGCTCGGCCGGGTCGAGTGTCATGCCGGCCTTCCAGTCGACGAAGGCCGGGTCCGACTTCATGTAGGCGTCGCGCAGCTCCAGATGGACGGCCGTCCGCTGGCAGTCGCGGAACAGTTCCTCAAACGTCGGGGTCTTCATCGGCCTTCTTCACCTCCAGGAAGAACTGCACCATGCGCCGGGGGATCTCCACCACCGACTCGTGGCCGGGGATGTCCATCTGCCCGAGGCGCTCGATGTCCTCCACCTTCAGCCCCTGAACGAGGTAGCTGTCCTTCTCCTCGTCGAGGTAGATGGTGGGGGAGCCGCCACTGGGACTCTCCGGGTCCTTACCGAGCTTACGCAGGGCCATGATGTCCTCCTCGGATGCCGGTAACGATCTCTGTGCCAGAGCTTGCCCGCGACGGTGCCGTGAAACGAGGAACTTGCCGAAACTTGCCAGGAGTACGGGAGTTGACCTTACGCGGCCGGGGCAGAGCGACGAGCGGTACGCCAGCCGGGGCACCCTGGGATGGCCGGATTTGATAGCTGTCCGCCCCTCCTCGCTGGGAATCTTTGGTCGATGTAAGGGCGCGCGGGTCCCTTCGACGATTCACCAGTTCGCCGACGGCAGACAGGGGAGATCCGGAAACTACTGGTGCTCCGCGGACGGGCATGTCAACGTGGACGACCTTATGAAACCGCAGGTCAAAGACCGTCAGTAACCCATCTCGACCGCACGGAGGCGCCCCTGCACCCGCACCACTCCAGCGATCCTTCCCGTCCCGACCTGCCGGACCCCGTGTACTGGGTCACCCCGCGTCACCTCGCCGGTGACGACGAAGTTCTCGCCGAGCGGATCGGCGACACCCTGGCCGGCCTCGGCTGGCGCTTGTGGCCCACCTCGCGCCACACCCTGCTGTACGTGAGCCCGGACGGGCTGCGCGGCGCCGAGTGGATCCTCGCGGCCTACCCGTTCGAGCTGGGCGGACTGTCCGTTGCCTGGCAGCTGAGTGCCCGCCCGCGTGCCACGTCCGTGATGACGGAGTGGAACGCGTACTTCACCGCCGGCGTTCCGTACGAGGCGCTCGCCGATCTCCTCTTGGCGATCGACGCCCGTGAGGCACCCGACGCGGGCTTCGATGGGCCTGAGACGGTCATCAACGCGCTCAGTGCCCAGGGCTGGATCCGCGACGTGGACCGTCCACGCACCACCGCCACGGACCCCGGATTGTCCTCCAGTGTCTCCCTGGAGATGCTGCCGCCGCTCATTGAGGACGCCGACCCGCGCCCTGACCTGGTGGGCTGGCAGGCGTGGGCGGAGCCCGTGCTCGGCGCCTCATACCTGTGGTGCGCGAGCTTCAGCGCCAGCGTTCCGAACGACTTGGTGGCCGTGTTCGCGTCATCGCTTGCCTCACCGGTCCCGGTGCCCCGCCGCACCGTGCCCAAGAACGCCGAGGGCCGGCTCACCATCGTCCGCCGCAGCTGACGACCCGCGCCCTGACAGAGCCGCAGGCGTGATGGCGCCGGCCAAGGAGCAGGTCGCTCACTCACCTCCCTTACTCACCGGTGCCCCCCTGCCTATCCTCGGCGGAGGGGCACCGGCGTATGTGCTGCATCACCGCGTCTTGCGGGGTTGGTTGTCTCGGCTCGGGGCGGGCGAGACAGCGCGCCGGCTGCCCTTGGCCGAAGCGGGGGTGTGGTCGGGCATCGTGGTGGCGTCGGCGGGCAGGTCGGCGAGGCGGCGCAGCCGCCACACCAGCACGTCGCTGATCGAACCGGCGGTGCCCAACTCCCGCCGTCCGGCAGCCTCCGTCAGCAGTGCGGCCGGGTCGTGTCCGGCGCTCTCGGTATCGGCCAGGGTGGCCGCCAGGGCGTGCCAGCCTGGCTCGGCCAGGATTTGTTCGGCCAGCTCCGGCACGGCCGCCCGAAGATGGGCGGCCTGCTTTTGGCGCAGGGGCTGGGACAGGCGCTGACCCCGCTGGTACAGCAGGCCCAACGGGACGTCGGCCGCGGCTTGGTAGGCGGTGCGCAGGTGTTCGGCGGCCTCGTGGGCGGCGACGGCCTGCTGGGCATGGCCCTTCTTTGCATGCCAGTGGGCGGCGGCGGTGACGAGGAAGAACACCATGTCGATCGCCATCGCGGTGGTGGCGCCGTCTTCCCCGCGGCCGAGCGCCGGCCCGCTGTAGACAAGATCGCGGGCGGCCTGGCGCAGGGCCCGGTCGTGCCCGTGCTCGGCCTTGATGTGGGAGCGGGTGGCCCGCTCGAACACGAAGGCCGCCTCGCGCAGTTCGGTGCGGGTATGGGCGGCGGAGGTCTTGGCGAGTGCGTCCAGGACCTCTCCGGCGGCGGCAATGTGTGCGGCCACCTGGGCGTCGTCGCCGTTGTCGATGATCAGCAGTGTTCGCCACGTTGCGGTGGCAGTACTGCGCCGCGCGGCGGCCGGACCGGGAGATCGGGAGGAGGGCGCGTTTTCGCTTCGGCTGGAGGGAGCGCTGCCACCGGAGAAGCGTTTGCGGATGCGGGGCAGGGACAGGTCGGGGGCGAGGGTGGAGCCGGCGTAGAACACGGGCTCCTTCTCGCCGTTGCGGTTGTCCGGGAGGGCGACCTTGTAGCCGAGCAGGTCGCCGGAGGGTGCGACGCGCTTGCGGATCAGCAGGCCGGCGGCGGCCAGCCGGTCGAAGAACTCCTCCTCGCTCATGGCTCCCGCCACTGCCCGCCGTACGGTCTCGCGCAGTTCCTCACGTGCCGCCTGCTCCCTGCCCTCGCGCTGGGCCTTGTGGCGTTCGGCGCTGGTGGGGGGCTTGGCGGCGGTGCCGTCCCCGGGCGGGACGCGGCGTAGCCCGTAGTCGACTTCGATGCGGCGGCATTCGGCCTGGGCGCGGCGGGCCTCGTTGTGGCGGCGGGGCCGGCGGCCGTCGTCGCGGACGAGGGTGGCGATGATGTGGATGTGGTCGTCGGCATGGCGGACGGCTGCCCACCGGCAGGCTTGCTCGTCGCCGTCGGGGGCGATGCCGGTGGCGGCGACCATACGGCGGGCGATGGCCGCCCAGTCCTCGTCGGACAGGATCGGGTCCTCGGGGGCGGCCCGCACCGACAGGTGCCACACGTGCTTCTCGGGACGCTTGCTGGCGGCCAGGGCGTTGACGGGCTGGTCGAGCAGATGCTCAAGCTGCTCATAGGTGGCCTTCGGGTCGCGGCCGGGATCGGGGGTGAGCGGGTCGAAGGCAGCGACCAGGTGTGGGTCGATGTGCACCTCGTCGGTGCCGGGGCCGTAGAGGTATTTGATGAGGCCGATGGTCTCGCTGCCGCGCTTGTGGATGCTGGGGATCACGCCGGGGCACCGCCGTCGCGGTGGGCGAGCAGGGCATCGGCGGCGGCCTCCATACGGCGGGCGGCGCTGCGGACGGCCTCGGCCGAGGCATCCAGGTGGGGTGCGTCGGCGCCGGAGTTGAGGGCCTTGGCGACCTGGTTGAACAGGCCGTGCATGCGGCCCAGGTGGCGGCGGGCTGCGAACAGCTCGTCGATGACCTCGCGTTCGGTGGCGATCTCGGCGGCGGTGCGGTTCAGATCACGGGCGGCCTTGTCGACGGCGTAGGAGAGGAAAGCGGCGTTGGACATCTCGCAGTGGGCAGCGGCGTCAGTGAAACGCTTGAACTCGGCGTCGTTCATACGGCAACTGGGCTGGTGCAGACGCTTGCGCGACTTCGGCTGACGCGGGCGCTGACGTCTCTTCGACAAGGACTCGGCCTGCCGGTGTTCTCCTGGCTGCGGTCCGCCCTCGGTCGCTGCCTGACGGTCCGGTGCCCCCTGGCGCCGGACTGTTCCCGTCACCCCTGGGGCGGGAAACCCGGGAGCATTGCTCCCGGTACAACTTGCTGTGCCTGAGGCTGGCGTTGTCGTCGTCTCCTGTCGGGTGGCGCGGTATTCATGGTGTCGGTCGTGCATGTGTGGTTCTCCGGGGTGTGGCGGTCGGGGGATCTGAGCTGCCGGGGTACCGACTGGTGGCGGATGGCGCAGCGGTTGGAGCAACGTGCCTGTTGCGGGAAGCGATCTGGGACGGGCTGTTGAGGTAGGGCTGTTGAGCCGAGAGCCGTGATTGAAGGAAGAGCGGCGGGGACCGGTCCTCGGAGCGCGGGGGTGCGCGGTCCCCAGACGGTTCGGGGCTGCGATGCGACGTTCGTCGGGGACGGTCCCTGTGACACGTCGTCAGGGGGACCGTCCCGTCCTGTTGCACTCCGGGGACCGGTCCCCAACCGCATGGGCTGATGCGGGGTCGGTCCCCGTCGTCGGGGACGCACTGGGGACCGACCTGATAGCCCGCCTGAGCTGCAGTTTCCGAGGGACCGGTCCTGAGTCGGTCCCCAGCTAGGTGTGGTCACGGTCCCCGATCCGACGCGCCGCGTTTTCCGCACACGACGGTCCCCACCAAGAGGTGACCGTGATCGCGGGAGCCGCCGGGGACCGAAGTTTGGTCCCCGAACTGTGCAGGCTCGGTCCCCGAGACGCGGTCCCCAAGGTGCTCATCGGGATGTCCCCGTCGATCGGGTACGACGATCCGGGACCGACGGTCGTAGGACTACGAAGCTGCGGCGAGGTCGATGCGCGACGGGTGGGGAGTCGCACGTACCGCGTTGCCCTTGGCGGTGCCGTCCGGGCTTGCCCGCCGTTGTCGGCACGGGGTGCCCGCGGGCGCGTGGCACCACTCGCACCGGACACCGAGCGCGTCGGGGACACCTCTGGCGACGGCGGCCTCCCGCGCGGCGTGCGCCGGACGGTAGCGGGTCAGCTCGGCGCGGACAGCCGGCGGGATGCATGACCCGATCGCGCGCAGGCGCTCCTCGATGTCGCGAGGTGAGCCCTCGCCGGTGATCTGCCGGTGCGTGGAAGGCGCGGCCACACCGGCCGCGACGGCGTTCCGGGCGCGGAGCAACTCGGCTCGCCAGGCGGCAGGATCGTCCGGGTCGGCAGCCGGTATGGGGTCGGTATGCCGGTCGAGGCGGTCGCGCCGATGGGCCCGCCATCTGCGGGCGACGTCCACGGGCAGGATCGGGTACGGGGAGTCGAGGACGTGGGCCCGTATTGCCTCGCGGATGTCCCAGCCGTGGTTCGTGGCGAAGGGCACGTCGTTGAGCAACTCCTGCCACTGGGCGATCTGGTCACGGGCTTCGCCCGTGCCGGTGCGGATGGTGCGGGGGTCGAGGCGGCCGGTGTAGGCGAGGACAGCGGCGACTTCGCGTGAGTCCAAGGGCGGGTTACTCCGTTCCGGTCGGTTCGTCGAGAGCGGCGAGCAGGGCGGCCATGTGCTGCTCGGAGCGCGTCATGCCGGAGGGCTTGGTGGGCGTGCTTCCGGGCACGGCATACAGGTTCGGGCGGCCTGGGGCGGGCGTGTGTTCCCGGGCGATCCACGCGCGCCAGTCGGCGGCCCATGCGGCGGCGGTGCGGGGAGCCCATGGAGCCCGGTAGGTGCGCCACTTCTCGTCGGCCGATCGGACGGCGTCCGCGCCGAGGCGGTCGAGATGGCCGTGGCGCTGCAACCAGGCCCGGGCACCGTCGTCGATCTGCCACTGGTCGACGGAGATGAGTGGGGCAGAGCTGCTGCTGCTCTTACCGTTCACCTTCGGTTCTCTACCGTTCTGGGGGTCGGAATCCGTGCCCCCGACGGGTCGGATTCCGTACCCTCCGGGGGTCGGATTCTGTTCCCCGGGGTCGAATTCCGGCCCCTCTTCGAATGGGTTGGCAGGGTCGGATTCCGACCCCTCAAGGGTCGGATTCTGATCCCCCTCGACGGCCTGTTCGGCGAGGAACCGGGCAGCGCCTGGAAGGTGGTAGTACGTCTCTCCTCGGGGCCCCTTGCGGCCAACGAGCTGCACCAGCTCCCCGTCGGCGATCAGCTTGGCCAGGGCGTCGCGTACGGCGGTACGGGAGGCGTTCGCTCGCTTCATCAGGGTGGGCACGGAGGCGTATGCGACGCAGCTCCGGTCGCGGCAGCGGTCGGAGATCAGCGCGAGCACCATGCGGGCGGTGCCCTTGCTTCGGCTGTGGTCCCACACCCACTCGCGGGCGTCGAGGCTCATGGGTCGGCGGCTCCTGGGTCAGGATGGACAGGTGGATGTGCGCGCCCTTGCCGGGCGGTGCGCAGAGAGAGGGCGGCATAGCTCCCGGCCCGAGGGGGCCTGCGAGGGCTGGTGGCTTTGCCTGGCCAAGACAGCCACATCAACGCCGCAGAAGTCCAGCGTTCCGCCGAGAAGTCAGACAGCTGACGGCGAACGCATGCTCCGGAGAATTCCCTAAATGATAATCCCAGACTGCCGGTTGCCGAAATTGGTTGCCCACGGGGTCGAGCCAGAAGGATCACATCGCGAAGCCGTTGACCTCAGTCGGGGCGCAAGCTACAACACAACACCCCATGTCAGAGCACCTGTCCGAAGGATGTGGCCACCAACCGTCGACCGACCGGAACCCAACCCGGCGGCAACTCCCCTTGCCCGACCGGGCGCAACATAGCCGACGATCCCCGGTTTCCCAAACCGGGGAATGCGAGTTACCAATGGGAGCTATGGCAGCACGATCCCTGGAAATAGGTCCGGCCGGAATACGGACCGCCCGCACCCTCGAAATCCTCCGTACCGAACGCGGTCTCGCTCAACGTGAGCTGGCCGCCCGCGTCACCGCCCTCGGCCGACCGATGTCCAACACGATGCTGTCCCGCATCGAACGCGCCCAACGCCGCTGCGACATCGACGACCTCGTCGCCCTCGCCCAGGCCCTCCGAGTCTCACCCCTGGCCCTCCTCCAGGGAGCCACGCCGCCTAGGCCGTGTTTTGGAACTGAGTCCCTGGCCATGCTTCATGCCGTGATGATCTAGGTGTGGGGCGTGGGGATCTTTCGGATGGGCAGTGGTCGGTGCTGGAGCCGTTGTTGCCGGTCGTGGGGCTG
>NZ_PJME01000037.1 GCF_002954775.1 Streptomyces geranii | reverse complement strand
GATCGGGGTGGAGTGAGGGGCGGGAGGCATGGTTTTCTTCGCCCCCGCCGCCCCTACCCGTTCCCATCCCTGGGGGGGGGCGCCCCCCGCCCCCCCCGGGGGGGGGGGGGGGGGGGGGGGGGGGGGGGGGGGGGGGGGGGGGGGGGGGGGGGGGGGGGGCCGCGGGGGGGGGGGGGGGGGGGTATGGGGGGGGGGGGGGGGGGGGTGGATCGGCCTGGACGGCCTCGTCCTCAAACGCCGGACGGGCTGAATGGTGCCGGCCGGTGCTTGGCACTTCAGCCCGTCCGGCGTTTGAGGACGAGCGCGTTCAGCGCGATTGCGGGGGTCTGGGGGCGCAGCCCCCAGAAGGATGGGAACGGGTAGGGGCGGCGGGGGCGAAGGAAAAAAGGCCGTTACCCGGGCTCCTGTTCCTCCATCAGCTGCAGCATCTGTTCCGCCTCCGCTCGCCGTGCCTGTGCCGAGTCCGCATCCGCGTTCTCTGCGTACGCGGACAGAACCCCCCGCGCCCGCGCCGCCGCCTCCGCGGGCCTGCTCAGGTCCGCCTCCAGCCAACCCGCCGCCAGCTCCGCGCCCGTGCGCCCGTGCAACCCCTCCTCGCCCAGGGACGCGAACACCGCGATCGCCTTCGTCATCTGGGCCAGTGCCTCCTCGAACGCCGCCTCGATCGCGCCGTCCTCCGCGTCCTCCGCGGCGGAGCGGGCCAGCAGGTCGCCGAACTGGCGGTGGGTGTGGGCGAGTTCGGCGCCCAGTTGTTCCCGGGACTCCAGGTCGTCCGCCTCCGACAGGGCTTGCGCGCACTCACCGATCGCGTCCCTCATCCGGAGCCGGGCCCCGGGCAGGCCCGACTCCGTGCGCAGCGCCAGCCACGCGCGGGCGCGCAGGGCGCGGACCAGGCCGTGCACATTGCCCAGCGAGCGCCACAGGTCGCCGGCGCGTTCGTAGGCCCGGTCGGCCTCCGCGGGGAGCCCGGCCTGGCCGAGGGACTCCGCGGCGAGGTGGGCCAGGGTCGCGTGGTCCTGCTGTTCCGGCCAGTGCCTGGCGATCTCCGCGGCCTTCAGGCGACGTTCCGCCGACTCGCGGTGCTCGCCCAGTTCGGACAGGCAGTCGGCGAGCCACCACAGGGTCTGCACCATCGCCCCGTCGCCGTGCGTCTCGGCGCCCAGGTCGGGCAGCGCGGACTCCAGCACCTCCGCCGCCTCCGCCCACCGGCCCTGCCGCAGCAGGAACCCGCCGAGCAGATGCCGGGCCCAGGCGCCGAGCGTCGGCCCCTCGCCCGCCTCGTCGGCCCAGTGCGCGGCCTCCAGGGCGTGGTCGGCGGCCTCGGCGACCTCGTCGCGCGCACCGAGGATCTCGGCGAGCTGGAGGTTCAGCTGGGCCTGGCCCGCCGCCTCCAGGTACGCCCCGCCGTGCTCCAGGGCTCCGCGCAGCGCCCGTTCGGCCCCGGCGACGTCGCCGAGGTGGTGGGCGAGTCCGGCCAGCCGGGCCTCGTACTCCACCGCGAACCAGGGCAGCCCCGCCGCGACGAACGCCTCCGTGGCCGAGGCGAAGAGGTCCGCCGCCCCGGACAGGTCCCCGGCACGCGTCGCCAGTTCGCCGAGCATGGCCTGCGCCTCGGCGCCGCGCGAGGCCAGCCGTACGTCGTCCCCGGCGTGGCCGTCGACGAGGGCCAGCAGCTCCCGTACGGCGTTCTCGGCGGCGGCCAGGGCGCGGTCGGTGCCCGTCTCCTCGACCCGGCGCATCAGGATGCGGGCGCGTCCCATCAGGACGGCGGCGGCCTGTCGTACGCCGGTGCCCTCGTCGGAGTAGAGGGCGAGGACCTCCTCGTACGGCTCGGAGACGGCCTCCAGGGCCGCGTCGATGTCGCCCTCCAGGGCACGGGCGTACGCGGCGCGGGCGCGGGCGGCCAGGGACTCGCCGGGGTCGCCCGCCTCGGCGTACAGCTCGGCGGCCCGCTCGAAGAGCGCGATGCCCTCAGGACCGCCCTCCATAGCCCTGTGATCGACGATCTCCGCCCGGTCGGCCACGGGTAGCTCGACGCCCTCGGCGGCCCGGGAGACGGCCGCCCACGCCTCCATCGCGTTCGGGAGCAGCCCGTCCGACATCCGGCGGGCCTCGGCGAGCAGCGCGGGCAGGTCGTCCGGGAGTGGGGGAGCGGGCGGGGTCCGCGGGTCGGCCGACTTCGCGGATTCCATGGGGCTGGTCACCGGCGGCCTGCGGGGAGCCGGGACGCCGGACGCCCGCACGCCCAGCGGGAGCCGGTCCACCAGCGGGCTCCGCGCCATGCGCGCGCGGACGTCCTCGCCGACGTACGGCGTGCCGTTGCGGGTGTCGAAGCGGGCGGAGAGCGAAAGGGCCTCCTCGCGCGCGTGGGCGGCGAGTTCGCGGGCGGTCCAGTCGCGTCCGGCCGGGCCCGGCACCGACTGGGAGCCCATGCCCAGGACGGTGAGCCGGTCCATGAGGAGGGCCACGGCGGCCATGAAGTCCATCCGGCTGCGCGGTTGTCCGGAGTCCGTGAAGTACGCGGGGCGCTCCGCGAGCAGCTCCAGGCCGCGCGCCTCGTTGCCGGTCAGCGCGCAGAACTCGACGTGGTCCGCGTACGCGCCGCGCATGCTCTCCATGGGCCGCACCAGGCGGAAGCCGCGGAGGTGGTGTGCGCGGGCCTCGTCCAGCCGCCCGAGCCGCAGCAGCGGGCCCAGGGAGGACGCCAGGACGGTGTGCGGTTCGTGGGCGCAGGTGAACTCGCCCTCCAGGACCGGCCGCCACAGGTCGAGCGCCTCCGCGTCGGCGCCCCGCTCGGCCTGCCACCAGCCCTGGCTGTGCAGTTCGCAGGCATGGCAGTCGGCCATGCTGTCGCGGTCGGCGGCCAGCCAGGCCGCGTACGCCCGTTCGGCCCGCGGGAGGTCGCCGACATGCGCGGCCACGCTGAACTCGGCGCCGCGCACGGCACGTTCGGAGTGCCCGGCGAGCCGGTAGCGGTGCTCCATCTCGCCGAGCCACTTCTCGATGGAGGCCAGCGGGATGTGCGGCTGGTCCAGCATCCCCGAGGTCATCCACTTGAAGACCCAGTGCAGCGTGTGGACCTCGTACTCGTCGAAGTCCTCGGGGCGTTCGTCCCACATGCGCAGCAGCCGCGCGAAGGGGACGAACATCTTGTCCTTCTCGGAGCTGTAGTTGTAGGCCTTCAGCTGGTGCCCGAGCGCCTCGATCACGGCGAGCGGGATGTTCAGCTTCTCCGCCTCGGCCAGCAGCTGCTCCGCGCGCGCGTTGCGGGCCGGTCCCTCGGGCTGCTCGCCGTTGAGCGCCATGGCCTCGCGGAGCGCGTCGAAGTCCTTGATCTCGCTCATCGCCGGCCGTCCTCCGTGGGCTCCGTGGGATCGCTGTGGGTGGCCCACTCCAGGAGGCCGATGAACGCGCGGTTCAGCAGCGCGGAGTCCGCGGGCCGCAGCGGGCGCTGCGCCATGAGCAGTGCCTGCCCGTACAGGGACTCCGTGGCGGTGCCGATCAGTTCCGGGGTGGCCAGGGAACTGATCCTCCGGATCAGCGGGTTGAGATGGTTGAGCACCAGCCGCGCGCGCGGGGCACTGCCCCGCAGCGAGCCGAGGATGCCGGCCCACAGGGCGTCGGCCTGCTCCTCGGCGTCCGCGCGGGCCTGCTCGTGCCGGGCCGCCCTGTCGTCCAGGTGCAGCGCGGGCACCGACAGCGGGTGGAAGGCCCGCAGCACGACATCGCACCCCAGGGGGTCGAGTTTGGCGCGTGCGGCCCCCAGGAAGGCCGCCAGGGCCAGCTCCTCGGCCGGGTCGACCGCGTCCAGGTGGGCGGTCACGGTGTCGGCGTCCAACTCGGCGACCACGGTCCCCGGGCGCACCGAGGGCAGCGCCTCGATCAGCTCGCTGTCGTACGTGTAGCCGCCGTTGATGACGCCGACGCCCTGCGCGGACGCGATCGGCGCCACCTGCCGGTACTCCTCGACGGACCGCGTGAAGTGCACCACCGGGTGCCGCTGCGCGAACTCCTCCAGGGACAGCTGCCCGTCGGTCGTCTCGAAGGGGAGCCACGGCAGCATCGTGCGCAGCATCTCCTTGTCGTGCCTGGCCAGCGACTTGACGCCCAGATGGTGCACCGACAGGAACGCGGCCAGCCGCTCCGGATCACCGGCGGCGAGCCCGGTCAGCCAGGAGCGAATCCTTTCGCCGAGGGCCTCGCGCACGGCGGCCAGCGTCTCGTCCTCGTACAGCGACTCGCGCGAGGCGGTCGGCCGCAGGCTGTCGGTGTCCAGCACGCACCGCACGAAGAACGCCCAGTCGGGCAGCAGCTGTTCGGCCCGCTCGGTGAGCAGCATGCCCTTGAGGTGCACGCGGTGACTGGCCCGCTGCGCCGGACTCACCGACGACGGCAGGACGTACGCCACCCCGCGGATCCCCGCGAGCGGCACGTCCAGGTCGATCGAGTCCAGCGGCGTGAACCCGAACAGGTCGTGACAGTGCCGCTGAAGGGCCACCCTCCGGGTGGCGGGCGACGGGTACGGCCGGTTCCAGGGCGCCGGCAGATCGGTGACCGCCTCGTCGCCCACCCGTACGTCGTACGGCAGCAGCGACCCGAAGTCCCGTGCCAGCGCGAGCACCCGCTCTTCGGTGAGCCACTCGCCGGCCCCCGGCCGCGCCACCAGGTGCACGGTGGTGCCCGGTTCGGGCCGGGCGTCGTCCGGGAGCGTACGCACGGTGTACGAACCGTCGTCCGCGGCCGTCCACTCCACGGGCGGCGCGTCCGGCGTACGGGCACTGCGGCTGACGACCCTGATCCGCTCGGCCACGACGAAGCAGGCCAGCAGCCCGATCCCGAACTGGCCGAGGAACTCCGAACGAGCTTCCTGGATGTCGCCGGGGTCCGCCCGCTTGGAGCTGCGGCCGATCGTGGCCAGCAGGTTGTGCACGTCCGCCTCGGTGAGACCGACCCCGGAGTCCTCGACCCGCAGGGTGCCGCCCTCGGCGTACAGCCGCACCCGCGCGGGTGCGTCGGGCTGCTCCGCGCGCCGGGCGGTGATCGCGTCCACGGCGTTCTGCAGCAGCTCGCGCAGGTAGACCTTGGGGCTGGAGTAGAGGTGATGGGAGAGCAGGTCCACCAGGCCGCGCAGGTCGACCTGGAACGTATGCGGTGACTGGGATGCCTGGGATGACTGTGAGGTCTGGGAGTCCATCGTCGCAGCGCCGGAGGGGGGACCAGGTTCTGGCGACGGCGCGGGGTCGGGCGGTCCCGGTGAGGCGGTGACCGCGGGGGATGGCCGGTGGCGCGTCATCCTAGGCCCGGAACGAGCCGTCTGACCAGCGGATTCGGCAGACGTATACGGCGATGTCAGTGCTGTGGTGTGCAATGGATCTCGTGCCCGCACTGGAAGAACCACTGAAGCAACCACTGAAATCAGTGCTCGGCCCCGCCACCGCGAAGGTGATGGCCGAGCACCTCGGCCTGCACACCGTCGGCGACCTCCTGCACCACTATCCGCGCAGGTACGAGGAGCGGGGCCAGCTCACCCACCTGGCCGACCTCCCCATGGACGAACACGTGACGGTGGTCGCTCAGGTCGCCGACGCCCGCCTGCACACCTTCGCCTCCTCGAAGGCCCGCGGCGGCAAGGGCCAGCGCCTGGAAGTCACCATCACGGACGGCAGCGGCCGGCTCCAACTGGTCTTCTTCGGCCACGGAGTCCACAAACCCCACAAGGAACTCCTCCCCGGCACCCGCGCCCTGTTCGCGGGCAAGGCGTCGGTCTTCAACCGCCGCCTCCAACTCGCCCATCCGGCGTACGAATTGCTGCGAGGCGACACCGACGAGGCGGCGGAGGCGGTCGGTTCCTGGGCGGGCGCCCTGATCCCGATCTACCCGGCCACCGCCAAACTGGAGTCCTGGAAGATCGCCAAGTCGCTGCAGACGGTGCTGCTCAGTGCCCCGGACGCCGTCGACCCGCTGCCCCCCTCCCTCCAGGAGGGCAGGGGCCTGGCCACCCTCCCGGAGGCGCTCCAGAAGATCCACCGTCCGCACACCAAGGCGGACATCGAACACGCCCGCACCCGCCTCAAGTGGGACGAGGCCTTCGTCCTCCAGGTGGCCCTGGCCCGCCGCCGTCACGCGGACGCCCAACTCCCGGCGGTCCCCCGCCGACCGACCCCGGACGGCCTTCTCACCGCCTTCGACGCGAAACTCCCCTTCACCCTCACGGAGGGCCAGCAGAAGGTCTCCAAGGAGATCTTCGACGACCTGGCGGCGGAACACCCGATGCACCGGCTGCTCCAGGGGGAGGTCGGATCGGGGAAGACAATGGTGGCCCTGCGCGCCATGCTCGCCGTCGTCGACGCGGGCGGCCAGGCCGCGATGCTCGCGCCCACCGAGGTGCTCGCCCAGCAGCATCACCGGTCGATCACCGAGATGATGGGGGAGCTGGCCGAGGGCGGAATGCTCGGCGGTGCCGACAAGGCCACCAAGGTGGTCCTTCTCACCGGCTCGATGGGCACTGCCGCCCGCCGCCAGGCGCTGCTGGACCTCGTCACCGGTGAGGCGGGGCTCGTGATCGGCACGCACGCGCTGATCGAGGACAAGGTCCAGTTCCACGACCTCGGCCTGGTCGTCGTCGACGAACAGCACCGCTTCGGTGTCGAACAGCGCGACGCCCTGCGCGGCAAGGGCAAACAGCCCCCGCACCTGCTGGTGATGACGGCCACGCCCATCCCGCGCACGGTCGCCATGACCGTCTTCGGCGACCTGGAGACGTCCGTCCTGGACCAGCTCCCGGCCGGGCGTTCGCCCATCGCCACCCATGTCGTCCCCGCCGCCGACAAGCCCCACTTCCTCTCGCGCGCGTGGGAGCGCGTGCGAGAGGAGGTCGAGGGCGGCCATCAGGCGTACGTGGTCTGCCCGCGCATCGGGGACGAGGAGGAGGACCCGAAGAAGGCCAGGAAGTCGGCCCAGGACGAGGCCGAGAAGCGTCCGCCGCTCGCCGTCGTCGAGGTGGCCGACCAGCTCACCCGGGGCCCCCTCCAGGGGCTCAAGGTCGAGATCCTGCACGGCCGGATGCACCCCGACGACAAGGACGCTGTGATGCGCCGCTTCGCCGCCGGGGAGACCGACGTCCTGGTGGCCACGACCGTCATCGAGGTCGGCGTCAACGTCCCCAACGCCACCGCGATGGTGATCATGGATGCCGACCGCTTCGGCGTCTCCCAGCTCCACCAGCTCCGGGGCCGCGTCGGCCGGGGCTCCGCCGCCGGTCTCTGTCTCCTGGTCAGCGAGATGCCCGAGGCGAGCGCCGCCCGCCAGCGCCTCAACGCCGTCGCCGCGACCCTCGACGGCTTCGAACTCTCCCGCATCGACCTCGAACAACGCCGCGAGGGAGACGTCCTGGGCCAGGCCCAGTCCGGCGCCCGCACCTCCCTGCGCATGCTCACCGTCATCGACGACGAGGAGATCATCGCCGAGGCGAGGGAGGAGGCGGCGGCCGTGGTCGCCGCCGACCCCGACCTGGAGAACCTCCCGGGCCTGCGCACAGCGCTGGACGCCCTGCTGGACGAGGAGAGGGAGCAGTACCTGGACAAGGGGTGAGCCGGACGTGCCCCAAAGGGGCGCGGGGAACTGCGCGAGCAACCACGACGAACCCGCAGTCGCCAACACCACAACGCACCCCCCACCCCCTCCTGCGAAACTGGACCCGCAACCACCCCTCCACCCCTCGGCCACGGACAAGGACCCCAGATGACCCGCGTGATCGCCGGCACAGCCGGCGGACGACGCCTAGCCGTCCCGCCGGGCACCGGCACACGCCCCACCTCGGACCGCGCCCGAGAGGGCCTCTTCTCCACCTGGCAAGCCCTCCTCGGCGGCCCCCTGGCCGGCGAACGCGTCCTCGACCTGTACGCCGGCTCCGGCGCCGTGGGCCTGGAGGCGCTCAGCCGCGGCGCCGGACACACCCTCCTCGTCGAGGCCGACCCCCGCGCCGCCCGTACCGTCCGCGAGAACGTGAAGACGCTCGGGCTGCCCGGCGCCGAGGTCCGCGCGGGCAAGGCGGAACAGGTTGTTCAGACGGCGTCCACAGAGCCGTACGACATCGTCTTCCTCGATCCGCCGTACGCCGTCGCGGACGACGATCTTCGCGAGATCCTGCTCACACTCCTGGCCGGGGGCTGGCTCGCGGCCGAAGCCCTCGTCACCGTGGAGCGCAGCACCAGAGGCGGCGAATTCGGCTGGCCGGACGGCTTCGAAGCGCTCCGGACCCGTCGCTACGGCGAGGGAACGTTTTGGTACGGTCGCGCCGCCTCTACGTGCGAAGACGCACGATGACCGGACCGGAGAGCGAGGGATCACTAGTGCGCCGCGCCGTCTGTCCCGGGTCGTTCGACCCGATCACCAACGGACACCTCGACATCATTTCCCGCGCCTCCCGTCTGTACGACGAGGTCTATGTCGCGGTCATGATCAACAAGTCCAAGAAGGGCCTCTTCGAGGTCGACGAACGCATCGACCTGATCCGCGAGGTCACCGCCGAGTTCGGCAACGTCCGGGTCGAGGCTTTCCACGGCCTGCTCGTCGACTACTGCAAGCAGCGCGACATCCCGGCGATCGTCAAGGGCCTGCGCGCGGTCAGCGACTTCGACTACGAACTCCAGATGGCCCAGATGAACAACGGGCTGAGCGGTGTCGAGACCTTGTTCGTGCCGACCAACCCCACCTACAGCTTCCTGTCCTCCTCGCTCGTCAAGGAGGTCGCCACCTGGGGCGGCGACGTCGCCCACCTCGTGCCGCCCACCGTTCTCGAAGCTCTGAACGAGCGGCTCCGCAAAGACTGAGGGGGCTACAGTCGACCCGTCCGTCTTCATCACAGCTGTAGAGAGTGGCGAGCACCCGGTGGACGTGCAACAGAAGCTCGACGAGATCGTCTCCTCGGTCTCCAGTGCCCGGTCGATGCCCATGTCGGCCTCGTGCGTGGTCAACCGCGCCGATCTGCTCGCGATGCTGGAAGAGGTGCGCGCGGCCCTGCCCGGCTCCCTCGCCCAGGCGCAGGAGCTGATCGGCGACCGGGAGCAACTGGTCGAGCAGGCCCGCCAGGAGGCCGACCGGATCATCCGGACCGCCCACGAGGAGCGCGGCTCCCTGATCTCCGACACGGAGGTCGCCCGCCGCTCGCAGAACGAGGCGGACCGCATCCTCGCCGAGGCCCGCAAGGAGGCCGAGGACGTCCGCGCCGAGGCCGACGACTACGTCGACTCCAAGCTCGCCAACTTCGAGGTCGTCCTCACCAAGACCCTCGGCTCGGTCGGCCGCGGCCGGGAGAAGCTCCTCGGCACCGGACCCGGCCTCGACGACCAGGGATACGAGGACGAGGACGCCCCCGAGCGCAGCCTCGACCCCGAGACCCTGCGCGTCAACGCCGACAAATACGTCGACGTCAAGCTCGGCGCCTTCGAGGCCGTCCTCGCCAAGACCCTGGAGGCGGTCGGCCGCGGCCGGCAGACCCTGCACGGCCGGATCGCCTCCGACGACCTCGGCGCCCTCGGCCAGGACGACGACGGCAGCCCCAGGCAGCACACCAGCGACGCCGACTACCTGGCCGACCTCGCCGCCGTCCCGGACTCCCCCGCCCAGCTGCCCCGCCCGGCGGAGATCCCGGCCCAGCAGCAGTACGGCCAGCAGGACCAGTACGGCTACCAGCAGCCCGCGGACCCCTACGGCGGCTACCAGCAGGCGTACGCCCAGCAGCCGGACCCCTACGGCTACCAGTCCGCCGACCCGTACGCCTACCAGGGCTACGACGGCCAGCAGGCCGCCTACGACCCCGCCCAGGTCCAGCAGGGGCACCTCCAGCCGGAACAGCAGCAGCACCAGCCGCAGCAGCCGCACGCCCTCGACGAGACCAGCTTCTTCGACACCACCATGATCAGCGCCGAGCAGCTGCGCGCCTACGAACAGGGGCGCGGCGGGCAGTAGCGGCGGGCGGCAAGTGCCCGTACGGGGACCGGATTGGGCCGTGGGCGGAAGGTCCAGTATCCTGGCTCTTCGGTCGCCTGTAACTCGGCGATCACCGCTGCCCGGAACCCGGGTTGCCGAGCGACGAAGATCGAAAGCAGGAATGGCTCTGAACGCCCGCCTCGACCACCGCAATCCTCTCGTGTTCGACACACACGAGCTGGGGCGGCGTCCTGGCGCGCTGCAGCGCCTGACCCGTGAGATCGACGCTCCCAAGGACTTCGGTCTCGCGGGAGTCATCGGAGTGCCGGAAGGCGCACCGGTGGAGCTCGGACTCCGTCTTGAGTCGGTCATGGAAGGTGTGCTTGTCACAGGCACCGCCCGTGCACGCGCCAAGGGGGAGTGCGTAAGGTGTCTGGAACCGCTTGAGCAGCAGCTCGAAGCGGAGTTCCAGGAGATGTTCTCGTACCCTGACGCCGACGACCGGGGCCGTGTGAAAGCGGAACCGGCCGACGACGCCGAGGACGACGAGGAGACTCTCTTCATCGAGGACGGCCTGTTCGACCTCGAACCCGTGCTGCGCGATGCGGTGGTGCTCGCACTGCCGATGCAGCCGGTGTGCCAGGACGACTGCCCCGGCCTGTGCTCCGAGTGCGGAGCCCGGCTGGCTGACGAACCGGGCCACCACCACGACGCCGTCGACATCCGTTGGGCGGCACTGCAGGGACTCGCCGGTTCACTCGAACCCGGCGAGAAGGACGAGATCAGCGGCGCCGACGCGCAAGCGGGCACCGACGAGAAGCAGGAGAAGTAGCCGTGGCTGTTCCGAAGCGGAAGATGTCGCGCAGCAACACGCGCCACCGCCGGTCGCAGTGGAAGGCTGCGGTCCCCAACCTGATTGCGTGCGAGCGCTGCCAGGAGCCCAAGCTGCAGCACATCGCGTGCCCGTCTTGCGGCACTTACAACAAGCGCCAGGTCCTCGAGGTCTGAGCGGCTGGTGAGAGGCACAGTGTCTAGCCCCAAAAAGGCGGATGACGTCAAGAAGCAGGTGCTCCGCGCAGGCGGAAGCGCCTCGGTGGACACGGCCTCGTCCCACACGCTTCTGGAAGGGCGGCTCGGCTACCAGCTCGAGTCCGCCCTTCTGGTGCGCGCGCTGACCCACCGTTCGTACGCGTACGAGAACGGCGGTCTGCCCACCAACGAGCGGCTGGAGTTCCTCGGGGACTCCGTGCTCGGCCTGGTGGTCACGGACACGCTGTACCGCACCCACCCCGACCTCCCAGAAGGCCAGTTGGCCAAGCTGCGGGCCGCGGTGGTCAACTCTCGTGCGCTCGCGGAGGTGGGCCGTGGGCTCGAACTCGGCTCCTTCATCCGGCTCGGCCGGGGTGAAGAGGGCACGGGCGGGCGGGACAAGGCGTCCATCCTCGCCGACACCCTCGAAGCGGTGATCGGCGCTGTCTATCTCGACCAGGGTCTCGACGCGGCGGGCGAACTCGTCCACCGTCTCTTCGACCCGCTGATCGAGAAGTCCTCGAACCTCGGTGCCGGCCTGGACTGGAAGACCAGTCTCCAGGAGCTCACCGCGACCGAGGGGCTCGGTGTCCCCGAGTACCTGGTCACGGAGACCGGTCCGGACCATGAGAAGACCTTCACTGCTGCCGCCCGCGTCGGAGGCGTCTCGTACGGCACCGGCACCGGCCGCAGCAAGAAGGAGGCGGAGCAGCAGGCCGCGGAATCGGCCTGGCGTTCCATCCGGGCTGATGCGGATGAACGTGCCAAAGCGGCTGCCGAGGCTGTCGTTGCTGAGGCTACGGTGCCTGTTGAGGAGGACGCGGACGTGTCTTCTTCTTCCCCTGCCTCTGCCTGAGGTTGCTCGCGTGCACCAGTGCTTGTCCCTGGCGGGACTTGCACTGGTGTTTTCGGTTGTTCTTCGGCTGCGGGCCCGTCGTGGCTTGTCGCGCAGTTCCCCGCGCCCCTAAAAGACAGGGCGTCTCCTGTGCCTGAGTTGCCTGAAGTTGAAGTTGTTCGGCGCGGGCTTGCTCGGTGGGTTGCCGAGCGGACCGTTGCTGATGCCGAGGTTCTGCATCCTCGGGCCGTGCGGCGGCACATCGCCGGTGGGAACGACTTCACTTACCGTCTCAAAGGGCATCGCTTCGGGACGCCCAGGCGTCGTGGGAAGTATCTGTGGCTGCCGTTGGAGGACAGCGGGCAGTCGGTGCTCGCGCATCTCGGGATGAGTGGGCAGCTGCTCGTTCAGCCGAACGACGCCGTCGACGAGAAGCATCTGCGGATCCGGGTGCGGTTCGCCGACGAGCTGGGTACCGAGCTGCGGTTCGTCGATCAACGCACCTTCGGTGGGCTGTCGTTGCACGACAACACCCCGGACGGACTGCCCGATGTCATCTCCCACATCGCGCGCGACCCCCTCGACCCGCTCTTCGACGACGAGGCCTTTCACGAGGCGCTGCGCCGGAAGCGTACGACGATCAAACGGGCCCTGCTCGACCAGTCGTTGATCAGCGGAGTCGGCAACATCTATGCGGACGAGGCCCTTTGGCGCTCGCGCGTCCACTACGAACGTCCCACCGCCGGCTTCACCCGGCCGCGTACGGCCGAACTCCTGGGCCATGTACGGGATGTGATGAACGCGGCGCTGGACGTGGGCGGTACGAGTTTCGACAGTCTGTATGTCAACGTCAATGGCGAATCGGGGTACTTCGACCGCTCGCTCGACGCCTACGGACGTGAGGGGCTGCCCTGCGGGCGGTGTGCGACGCCGATGCTCCGGCGGCCCTGGATGAACCGGTCCAGCTACTTCTGTCCGAAGTGTCAGCGGGTTCCGCGCGTGGTGTCGTAGCGCTCGCGCGCCGCCAGTACGGTGTCCATCCGGCCCTCCACGCAGTGGATGAGCGCGAGCAGACGCTCGGCGACCTCGTGGCCGAGGGGGGTCAGTTCGTAGTCCACGCGGGGCGGGTTCGTCGGCTGGGCCTCGCGGTGGACCAGGCCGTCGCGCTCCAGGGCCTGGAGGGTCTGCGACAGCATCTTCTCGCTCACGCCGTCGACCCGGCGGCGCAGCTCGTTGAAGCGGAGCGAGCCCTCCTGGAGGGCACCGAGCGTGAGCGCGCCCCAGCGGCCCGTGACGTGTTCCAGGGTGCCGCGCGAGGGGCAGGCCTTGGCGAACACGTCGTAGGGGAGGTCCTGTGCCTCCGTGGTGTTCATCATGGGTCCAGCGTACGCGAGCACAGCGCTGACCTGAAGATTGCGCTAACTGTTGGTTAGTGCAATCTTCAGGTCGCCCGGCCGGGGGTGCCGGTCAGTAGCCGAAGTCCTGCGTCCACCAAGGGCCGCCGGAGCCGAAGTGGACACCCACGCCCAGCGTCTTGAAGTCGCAGTTCAGGATGTTCGCCTTGTGGCCGGGGCTGTTCATCCAGGCCTCCATCACCGCGGCGGCGTCGGCCTGGCCCCGGGCGATGTTCTCGCCGCCGAGGTTCGTTATGCCGGCCTTGTCCGCCCGGTCCCAGGGCGAGAGGCCGTCGGGGTCGGTGTGGTCGAAGAAGTCCCGTGCGGCCATGTCCTCGCTGAACGACTCCGCCAGCTCCCGCAGCGCGCTGTTCGCGGACACCGCGCTGCAGCCGACCTTGGCCCGCTCCTCGTTCACGAGCTGAAGCACCTCGGCCTCGGCGGCGGCCTCCGCCGTCACCGTGATCGGGGCGGTGGACTGCTGCTTCTCCTTCGACTTCGTCGGCGTGGGCGCCGGCGTCGTCTCCGGAGCCTCGCTCGGCGTCACGGCCGACTTCTTCGGCGGAGCCTTGGTCGTCGGGGCCGCCGAGGCGGTCGACGTCGAGGGGGAGGGCGACGGGGACGTGGTGTCGCGGTCCGTGTCGCGGCTCGTCGACGTCCCGCTGTCGCGGTCCGGGTCGGCGCTGCCCGACGTACCGCCCTGCTGGGTGTCGTCGTTCGTCGGCGAGTCCGCGGCCTGCACCTTGTCGCCGCTGCTGCCGCCACCGATCGTGTACTTGTCACTGCCGCCGGGCAGTACGCCCGTCGCGACCGCGACCGTGCCGAGGGCCACCGCGGCGGAGACGCCGAGCAGTCCCGTACGGATCGGCCTGGACGAGCGCTTCTTGCGGCGGCGCGTGCCGCCCGGGCCCCGTCCGTCGAAGGGGCCGTCGCCGTGTGCCGCGTGGGCGCCGGTGTCGTCCGGGGCGAAGAGGTAGGCGTTGCTCTGCGCGTAGGCGTCGGAGTGCGCCTCGGGGTTCAGGTAGGGGGCGATGCCCACGGTCGTGGGCGCGTCCTCCCACAGCGTGCTGTAGGCGGTGTGCGGTATGTGAGGCGTGGGCGGGACCTCGGAGTCGTACGGTCCGTGATCGGATCCGTAACCGCCCGTGCCCGAATCGTATGTTTCCGTGACCCCCGTGGCGCGACCTGTGGCGGCGCGGCCGGCGGCGGAGCGTCGGTGGCGTCCCATGTTGTGGCCTTCCTCGTCCTTGCGGTCCGGGTGACTCACTCGATCGAGTGAGTTTCATATGAGATTCGTTGGGTGGGGACGGTACCCCATGGCGCAAGAGGAGGAAGTGCTGAGAGAGACATTGGCCCGTTAGCGTGCACCCATGAACGAGGATGTACGGCTGGTCGCCTGGGTGCGCGGACGCGTCCAAGGTGTGGGTTTCCGCTGGTTCACGCGGGCGAAGGCCCTGGAGATCGGCGGCCTGAGTGGTTTTGCTCTCAATTTGGACGACGGACGCGTGCAAGTGGTCGCGGAAGGGCCCCGTCCGGACTGCGAGGGACTGCTCGACTGGCTGCGGGGGAGCGACACGCCCGGCCGCGTGGACGGCGTCACCGAGATCTGGGACACACCCCGCCGGATCTACGAGGGCTTCGCCATCCGCTGAGGCGGTTCTGTAAAGCGGTCCAGGCGGCGGCCCGTGGGCATGCCACACGCACCTGTCCATGGCGGAAACGGGCAGGTGGTTGCCAAGAAGCGCAGGTCGTGGCAGGCTCCGCGGAAAACGCTTGTTGCCACGCCCTCGGGCCCCGCCGGAGTCGCAGCGCCGCCCCGCGGGGGCCGCGCGCCCCGGCGCCGCCCGCCAATACCGGGCGTGATCGTGTTGACCGTCAAACTTTTTGGTGAGACGCTGAAAACCCCGCGCACCTTAGCTGTTTGGCATGTAAGAACGGCAGCAAGAACTCCAGAGTGCCAAGCATCGCGGGTGCGATTCCCTCACGACCCACACCGCTTCGGTCGGTCACTCAGTGTGGAGGACCATCCATCATGGCAAAGGCGCTTCTCGGTTACGTCGGCGGCTCCGACCCGCGACTCCTCGCCGAGATGCGACGGCTCCAGCAGCGCGTACAGGACCTGGAATCCGAACTCGGACGCATCCAGGCGGAGAACGACGCGCTGACGGCTGCCGCTTCTCACGACTCGCTTCTCGAGAGCATCGACGCACGCCAGGCGGAGCCCGCGCTCACCTGATCGCTGCATCGGTACGACAGACACGCAGTGGTTGGGCTGCCCGTCTCGATCGCGTCAACAGCGCATCAACCGCTGAGTCGTCAGTGTTCAGTTTTTCGGCCAGAGTATTGCAAGGGACGCTTCGGCGTCCCTTCTTTATTTCCCCCGTGCTCCCTCGTGCTCCGTCGACCGACGGTCACCTCAAGCGCTTGCACTCTTCATTACGTCTGGTGTGCCCTGCACGTTCATCCGTGAAACCGCGGGGTATCCGGGGTTCAGTGTGTGACATACCGGCGGAAGGTAGAGTCCAGCGGCGTGCACCTCAAGGCCCTGACCCTCCGAGGGTTCAAGTCGTTCGCCTCGGCGACCACGCTCCGGTTCGAGCCCGGCATCACATGTGTCGTGGGACCGAACGGCTCGGGCAAGTCCAATGTCGTGGACGCGCTCAGCTGGGTCATGGGCGAACAGGGCGCCAAGTCGCTGCGCGGCGGCAAGATGGAGGACGTCATCTTCGCCGGCACGACGGGCCGCCCACCGCTGGGCCGCGCCGAGGTGTCACTCACCATCGACAACTCCGACGGCGCGCTGCCCATCGAGTACGCCGAGGTCACCATCACGCGGATCATGTTCCGCAACGGCGGCAGCGAGTACCAGATCAACGGCGACACCTGCCGCCTCCTCGACATCCAGGAACTGCTCTCCGACTCCGGCATCGGCCGCGAGATGCACGTCATCGTCGGCCAGGGCCAGCTGGACTCCGTACTGCACGCCGATCCCATGGGCCGCCGCGCCTTCATCGAGGAGGCGGCGGGCGTACTGAAGCACCGCAAGCGCAAGGAGAAGGCGCTGCGCAAGCTGGACGCGATGCAGGCGAACCTGGCCCGCGTCCAGGACCTCACCGACGAACTGCGCCGCCAGCTGAAGCCGCTCGGCCGGCAGGCTGCGGTCGCCCGCAGGGCCGCGGTCATCCAGGCCGACCTGCGCGACTCCCGGCTGCGGCTCCTCGCCGACGACCTCGTACGGCTGCGCGCGGCGCTCCGGACGGAGGTCGCGGACGAGGCCGCGCTCAAGGAGCGCAAGGAGGCGGCGGAGGCCGAGCTGCGGAAGGCACTCCAGCGCGAGGCGCTCCTGGAGGACGAGGTACGGCAGCTCACCCCGCGCCTCCAGCGCGCCCAGCAGACCTGGTACGAACTCTCCCAGCTCGCCGAACGCGTACGCGGCACCGTCTCGCTGGCCGACGCCCGCGTGAAGAGCGCCACCTCCGCGCCCGCCGAGGAACGCCGTGGCCGTGAGCCCGAGGACATGGAGCGCGAGGCCGCACGCGTCCGTGAGCAGGAGGCCGAGCTGGAAGCGGCCCTGGAGGCGGCCGAGCACGCGCTGGAGGACACGGTCGCGCACCGCGCGGAACTGGAGCGCGAGCTGGCGGTGGAGGAACGGCGCCTGAAGGACGTGGCCCGCGCGATCGCCGACCGCCGCGAGGGCCTGGCCCGGCTGAACGGCCAGGTCAACGCGGCCCGTTCCCGCGCGGCCAGCGCCCAGGCCGAGATCGACCGCCTGGCCGCCGCCCGCGACGAGGCCCAGGAGCGGGCGTTCACGGCCCAGGAGGAGTACGAGACCCTGAAGGCGGAGGTCGACGGCCTCGACGCCGGCGACGCGGACCTGGCGGAGCGGCACAATGCGGCGAAGGTCGCCCTAGCCGACGCGGAGACGGCCCTTACGGCGGCCCGTGAGGCGACGACAGCGGCCGAACGCCGACGCGCCGCGACCCAGGCCCGCCGCGAGGCCCTGGCACTGGGCCTGCGCCGCAAGGACGGCACAGGCACCCTCCTGGCCGCCCAGGACCGCCTCAGCGGCCTGCTGGGCCCGGCCGCAGAACTCCTGACGGTCACCCCGGGCCACGAGGTCGCCGTGGCGGCAGCCTTCGGAGCGGCGGCGGACGCCATCGCGGTGACGACCCCGTCCTCGGCAGCGGCAGCGATCCGCCTGCTGCGCAAACAGGACGGGGGGCGGGCTTCGCTGCTGCTGGCGGGGGCGCCGGAGGGGGCGGGGGAGCGGGGTGCTCTTGGCTCGGCGGGTGCCTCGCTCGGCGCTGCGGGTGAGGGGTCCGGCGGTGGCCTCGGAGCGCCGCGGCATGCTGTGCCCGCGCCGGACGGCCCGGCCCCCGGGGGCGTGAGCGGCTTCGGCGCCGGGGGTGATCCCGGTGCCCGAGGGCCCGGCGCGGGGCCTGCTCCGGGCGAAGGATCCGCTTCCGGCGATGCCCGCGATGCCGGTGCTGTCGGTGCCGTCGCTGGACAGGGCGCCGGATCTGGTGATGTGGGGGGCGTGGACGCCCTCGATCGGCCGGGTTCCGGAGGGTTGGGCGGGGGATTCGCCCCCCGCGATGCCCGCGATGCCCGCGATGCCCGCGATGCCCGCGATGCCCGCGATGCCCGCGATGCCCGCGATGCCCGCGATGCCGGTGCCGTCGCTGGACAGGGCGCCGGACTTGGTGATGTGCGGGGCGTCGATGCCCTCGATCGGCCGGGTTCCGGAGGGCCGGGCGGTGGAGCCGCCTCCGGCGAAGGCGCCGCTGCCCGACGCGGCATGCCCCTCCTCGCTGCCGACCTCGTCCGCGGTCCCGTCGAACTTATGCCCGCCGTACGCCGGTTGCTGCGGGGGATCGTCGTCGTGGAGACGCTCGAAGACGCCGAGGAACTCGTCTACTCGCGGCCCGAGTTGACCGCCGTGACCGCCGAAGGGGACCTGCTGGGCGCCCACTTCGCGCACGGTGGGTCCGCCGGGGCGCCCAGCCTGCTCGAAGTGCAGGCCTCCGTCGACGAAGCCGCCGCCGAGCTGGCCGAACTGGCCGTGCTGTGCGAGGAGTTGGTCGGGGCGCAGCAGAGCGCGGGGGAGCGGCGCAAGGAGTGTGCCGCGTTCGTCGAGGAGGTCGGGGAGCGGCGGCGGGCCGCCGACCGGGAGAAGTCGGCCGTCGCCCAGCAGCTCGGGCGGCTCGCCGGGCAGGCCCGGGGTGCCGCCGGGGAGGCCGAGAGGTCCACCGCGGCTGCGGCGCGGGCGCAGGAGGCGCTCGACAGGGCCGTAGAGGATGCCGAGGAGCTCGCGGAGCGGCTCGTCGTCGCCGAGGAGATGCCCGTCGAGGAGGAGCCCGACACCGGGGTGCGGGACCGGCTCGCCGCCGACGGGGCCAACGCGCGGCAGACCGAGATGGAGGCGCGGCTCCAGGTCCGTACGCACGAGGAGCGGGTCAAGGGGCTGGCCGGACGGGCCGACTCGCTCGACCTGGCCGCCCGTGCCGAACGTGAGGCACGCGCGCGTGCCGAGGAGCGGCGGGCGCGGCTGAGGCACGAGGCGGCCGTCGCCGAGGCCGTCGCCTCCGGGGCGCGGCAGCTGCTCGCGCACGTCGAGGTGTCGCTCGGGCGGGCCGAGGCCGAGCGGGTCGCCGCCGACGCCGCCAAGGCGCGGCGGGAGCAGGAGCTGGGCGCCGCTCGTGCACAGGGGCGCGACCTCAAGGCCGAACTCGACAAGCTGACGGACTCCGTGCACCGGGGCGAGGTGCTCGGCGCCGAGAAGCGCATGCGGATCGAGCAGCTGGAGACCAAGGCGCTGGAGGAGCTGGGCGTGGAGCCCGAGGGGCTCGTCGCCGAGTACGGTCCGCATCAGCCGGTGCCGCCCTCGCTGCCCGCCGAGGGCGAGGAACTGCCCGAGGACCCGGAGGACCCGCGCAACCAGCCGAAGCAGTTCCACCGGGCCGAGCAGGAGAAGCGGCTGAAGGCGGCCGAGCGGGCCTATCAGCAGCTCGGCAAGGTCAATCCGCTGGCCCTGGAGGAGTTCGCCGCGCTGGAGGAACGCCACAAGTTCCTGAGCGAGCAGCTTGAGGACCTGAAGAAGACGCGCGCCGATCTGCTCCAGGTGGTGAAGGAGGTCGACGAGCGCGTCGAGCAGGTCTTCACCGAGGCCTACCGGGATACGGCTCTGCAGTTCGAGGGCGTCTTCAGCCGGCTGTTCCCGGGTGGTGAGGGGCGGCTGATCCTGACCGATCCCGACAACATGCTCACCACCGGTGTCGATGTCGAGGCGCGTCCGCCGGGCAAGAAGGTCAAGCGGCTCTCGTTGCTCTCCGGTGGCGAGCGCTCACTCACCGCCGTAGCGTTGCTGGTGTCGATCTTCAAGGCTCGACCGAGCCCCTTCTACGTCATGGACGAGGTCGAGGCGGCCCTCGACGACACCAACCTCCAGCGGCTCATCCGGATCATGCAGGAGCTGCAGGAAGCCTCACAGCTCATCGTGATCACGCACCAGAAGCGCACGATGGAGGTCGCCGACGCGCTCTACGGCGTCTCCATGCAGGGTGACGGAGTGTCGAAGGTGATTTCGCAGCGGCTCCGCTAGCCCTTCTTCGCTTCTTCAATACTTGAACACAAATTGGCAGTCGATGCCTCTCATCTCACACTGGGCCCCCTCTTGACTTCGAAACTTGAAGGAATAGTCTCGGCAACGTAATTTTTACCTTCAGGTACCACCTACCTGGGAGTCGTACGTGACCAGCGCTGAGCAGACAAGCAAGTCGGGAGCCGGGACGGCTCACCCCGAGCATCTCGGGCATGTCATCTTCATCGCGGCGGCGGCTGCGATGGGCGGTTTCCTCTTCGGCTACGACAGTGCCGTGATCAACGGCGCCGTCGAGGCCATCCGGGGCCGTTATGACATCGGTTCCGCCGCTCTGGCGCAGGTCATCGCCATCGCGCTGATCGGCTGTGCGATCGGCGCCGCCACCGCCGGACGTATGGCCGACCGCATCGGCCGTATTCGCTGCATGCAGATCTCCGCCGTGCTGTTCACGATCAGCGCCGTCGGCTCCGCGCTGCCCTTCGCGCTGTACGACCTGGCCTTCTGGCGGATCATCGGCGGCTTCGCCATCGGCATGGCCTCCGTCATCGGTCCCGCCTACATCGCCGAGGTGGCCCCGCCCGCGTACCGGGGACGGCTCGGCTCCTTCCAGCAGGCCGCGATCGTCGTCGGCATCGCCATCTCGCAGCTGGTCAACTGGGGCATCCTGAACGCGGCCGGCGGTGACCAGCGCGGTCAGCTGCTGGGCGTCGAGGCCTGGCAGGTCATGCTCGGTGTGATGGTCGTACCGGCCGTGCTGTACGGGCTGCTGTCCTTCGCGATCCCCGAGTCGCCGCGCTTCCTGATCTCCGTCGGCCGGGACGAGCGCGCCCGTGAGGTGCTGCGCGAGGTCGAGGGCGACGGCATCGACATGGACGCCCGGGTCGCCGAGATCGAGCACGCCATGAAGAGCGAGCACAAGTCGACCTTCCGGGACCTGCTCGGCGGCACCTTCTTCTTCAAGCCGATCGTCTGGATCGGCATCGGGCTCTCGGTCTTCCAGCAGTTCGTCGGCATCAACGTCGCGTTCTACTACTCCTCGACGCTGTGGCAGTCGGTCGGCGTCGACCCGACGGAGTCGTTCTTCTACTCCTTCACCACGTCGATCATCAACATCATCGGCACGGTGATCGCGATGATCTTCGTCGACCGGATCGGCCGCAGGCCGCTCGCGCTCATCGGCTCGGTCGGCATGGTCGTCGGGCTCGCCCTGGAGGCCTGGGCCTTCTCCTTCGACCTCGTCGACGGCAAGCTGCCCGCCACCCAGGGCTGGGTCGCCCTGGTCGCCGCCCATGTCTTCGTCCTCTTCTTCGCCCTCTCCTGGGGTGTGGTCGTCTGGGTCTTCCTCGGCGAGATGTTCCCGAACAGGATCCGCGCCGCCGCCCTGGGCGTGGCCGCCGCGGCGCAGTGGATCGCCAACTGGGCCATCACCGCGAGCTTCCCGTCCCTGGCCGACTGGAACCTCTCCGCGACCTACGTGATCTACACGTTCTTCGCCGCGCTCTCGATCCCGTTCGTGCTCCGGTTCGTCAAGGAGACGAAGGGCAAGACGCTGGAGGAGATGGGGTAACCCACGCCTCCCCCCGACTCGGGGAGGCGGGCCAAGTCCCCGCTGCCCGCCTCCCCGTACCTCCCGCCGTCCCGGCTCGGCCACTGCCCGAGCCGGGGCGGCGGTCCCCGTACGTCACCGGGTTTCACCAGATGAGGACGCCGCCGCCGATCTCCAGGGCCTTGTGGGCGCTCTCCTCGATGATCCGCAGCCGGTCCTCGATGCCCTCGCGGTGCTCTGCCAGGGTCCGGGGCCGCTCCGTGCCGGCGGCGACCGCGTCCAGGTGGGTGCGCAGGAGGGAGACCTCCTGCAGCAGGGCCGGCACCTCCTCGGCCTCGACATAGAGATCGGCGTCGGCCAGTTGCGGCAGGAGGCGGGCGCCCAGCGCGCGTACCGGCTCCGATCCCCACACCGTCCTACGCCATGACTCGAAGCCGCCCGACTGGTACACGTCGGCAGGCACTTCGAGCAGCCGCAGCTTTCCGCTCGGCTCGCGGACGAACACTTCCACCAACAGGCTCATGACCGCAGGGAACCACTCGCGGACCCGACCGGACCACCGGATTTCGCAGGAGCAGGTCAGCCGCCCAGCGCCGGTACCACCCGCTCCCCGAACAGCCGCAGGCTCCGCCAGCCCTCCTCCACCGGCATCCCGCCCGACAGCGGATGCAGTACGTAGTTGTCCAGACCCTGCGCCACGCACTCCTCCGGCGTCAGGATCCGGTAGACGCCCTCGGCGCGCAGCTCCTCCACCGTCGTCGCCGCCGACTTCACGGCCGAGCGGATGTCGCCGGACTGCCAGGAGGCGTAGGTGCGGGCCTCGTGCAGGAAGTGGTGGCCGTGTTCGGACCAGGTCCGGTCCGGGTCCTCGGCGATGTGCAGGAGCGGGGTCTCGGCGGCCGGCATCATCGTCCAGCCGTCGGTGCCGTACTCGACCAGGCGTTCCTTGTAGTAGGCCTCCAGCTCGGGCAGGTGCGCGCTGGGGAAGAGCGGGAGGCCCAGGCGGGCGGCTCGCCTCGCCGCCGCCTTCGAGGAGCCGCCCACCAGGAGGAGCGGGTGCGGGGCGGTGTACGGGCGCGGGGTGACCCGTACCGTACGGCCCCGGTACTCGAACTCCTCGCCGGTCCAGGCCTTGAGGAGGGTCTCAAGCAGCTCGTCCTGGAGCTTGCCGCGCCGCTTCCAGTCGGCGCCGAAATGGGCGTACTCCTCGGGGCGGTAGCCGATCCCGGCGACCGTGACCAGGCGTCCGCCGCTCAGGAGGTCCAGTACGGCTATGTCCTCGGCGAGTCGCAGAGGGTCGTGCAGTGGGCCGATCACCGCCGACACCGTCACCGCGATCCGGCGCGTCGCCCCGAACACCGCTCCCGCGAAGGCGAACGGCGACGGCAGCCAGTTGTTGGCGACGCCGTGGTGCTCCTCGGTCTGGACGGTGGTGATGCCGTGGGCGTCGGCGTACGCGGCCATCTCGATCGCGGCCTGGTAGCGGGCGCGGAGGTCGGCGGGGGTGGCGTCGGGGGCGACCAGGTTGAAACGTACGACGGTGACGGCCATGGGTGTCCCTTCCGGCGGGTGTGCCGGGGGAGATTAGCTGACGGTGTGTCAGATCGCCAGGGGTAGCGGCAGAGGTAGGGAGAGGGGGCCGGGCGGGCTACCGGGGACGGACGCCGCGGAGGGCGGTCGCGCATACTGGTGCCGTTATGGAAACCGTCATCCTTGCTGTAGTCATCGCCGTGGTCGTGCTCGGTGTGCTCGGCGGGCTTGTCGTCGGCAGCCGCAGGAAGAAGCCGCTGCCCCCGGCGCCCCCCACGACACCCGACCTCACCGCCCCTCCGGCCGAGCCGCACATCGGCGACGAGGCCGAGACGCCGCGCGACGAAGCGCGCCGCACGATAGAGGAGGTGGATCTTCCCGAGGCGGGGGACGGCGCGGCCGTCGCCGTGGAGGAGCCTCCCTCCGCTCCCGTGATCGAGGTCCCGGAGCCCACCGCCGGGCGGCTCGTCCGGCTGCGCGCCCGGCTCTCCCGGTCGCAGAACGCGCTCGGCAAGGGGCTGCTCACGCTCCTCGCGCGCGAGCACCTCGACGACGACACCTGGGAGGAGATCGAGGACACCCTCCTCACCGCCGATGTCGGCGTCACGCCCACCCAGGAGCTGGTCGAACGACTGCGCGAGCGGGTGCGGGTGCTCGGTACGCGGACCCCTGAAGAGCTGCGCGGGCTGCTCCGTGAAGAGCTGCTCAAGATTCTCGAACCCGGGTTCGACCGGGCCGTGAACACCGACTCGCCCCTCGACACCCCGGGCATCGTGATGGTCGTCGGCGTCAACGGCACCGGCAAGACCACCACCACCGGCAAGCTCGCGCGCGTGCTCGTCGCCGACGGGAAGAACGTCGTCCTCGGTGCCGCCGACACCTTCCGGGCCGCCGCCGCCGACCAGCTCCAGACCTGGGGCGACCGGGTCGGGGCCCGTACGGTGCGTGGTCCTGAGGGGGGTGATCCCGCCTCCATCGCCTTCGACGCCGTCAAGGAGGGCATCGAGGCCGGCGCCGATGTCGTGCTCATCGACACCGCGGGGCGGCTGCACACCAAGACCGGGCTCATGGACGAGCTGGGCAAGGTCAAGCGCGTCGTCGAGAAGCACGCCCCGCTCGACGAGGTGCTCCTCGTGCTGGATGCCACGACCGGGCAGAACGGGCTCGTGCAGGCCCGGGTCTTCGCCGAGGTCGTCGACATCACCGGCATCGTGCTCACCAAGCTCGACGGCACCGCCAAGGGCGGCATCGTCATCGCCGTACAGCGCGAACTGGGCGTACCGGTGAAGCTGATCGGGCTCGGCGAAGGGGCCGACGACCTGGCTCCGTTCGAGCCGGAGGCGTTTGTTGACGCACTTATCGGCGACTGAACGGCCGGAGTGCCCGGGAGAGCCACCACCTGCTCAAAAAGTAGGTGCTCCAGCAAGGAAGAGGCCCGCCGCATGGTGCAGATGCGGTGGGCCTCTCGTTTCGGTGAGGTCCGGCGCTACGCCCGCGAGCGGTGCGCCACATACGCCAGTGTGCCCAGCAGCAGCCTCGCCGCCGGAGGCCGCGTCGCCGTGTCCAGGGCCGGCGGGCGCAGCCAGGTGACCGGGCCCAGGCCGCCCCGGTCGGACGGGGGCGCCGTCAGATACGTACCCGTGCCCAGGCCGTGCAGGTCGAGGGACGCGTCGTCCCAGCCCATGCGGTAGAGGAGTGCGGGCAGTTCGGCGGCGGCGCCGGGGGCCACGAAGAACTGGGCGCGGCCCTGCGGGGTGGCCGTGACCGGGCCGAGGGGGATGCCCATGCGCTCCAGCCGGACCAGGGCGTGCCGGCCGGCCGGTTCGGCGACCTCGATGACGTCGAAGGCGCGGCCCACGGGGAGCATGACGGCGGCGCCGGGGAACTGGCCCCAGGTGTCCATGACCTCGTCGAGCGTGGCGCCCGCCGCGACCCGGGGCGCGAAGCCCAGCGGGTGTGCGCCCGGCGCGGGACAGCCCGTCAGACCGCAGGAACAGGCGCCGCCCGCCGCGCGGGCGCCGGCCACCACGTCCCAGCCCCAGAGGCCCGTGTACTCGGCCACCGCGGTGCACTCCGAGGACGACCGGCCACGGCGGCGCGTGCCCGTCCGGATCTCGCGGATGCCCCGGCTGCTGCCGATGCTGCCGATCGTGAAGCCCATGCCCCCTCCAACGGGTCCGACGCGCCGGTGGTTACGAACCGCGTGCGGAACGTGACCCTGTGTTTCCGACTGCCCGGCACCCCTGCCCGCCACGACCTGTTCCAGTCGGCGCCCGGAGGTGCCCCGGGTAGTGCGTTCGCCGGCGCGCGCCCTCGTGTGCATCGCTCCGCCCACTCCCGGCTGTCCTCTGTCAAGTGAATCCTGTGCGGGCGTCCGGGAGTTCATTCGAAGGGGTGGCGAATGGTGGCGTTTCCTGGATCGCCATGGCTAGAGCCGTGATCGTAGGATTACTTTGAGTGCACGAGGCCTGAGGGTGCATGCGCTTGTGGGTATGCCGGAGGCAAGTCGGGTTCCCGTTCGAAGGGTGAGAACCGGCGGACGCGAAGCCTATTTACCGGCATTCTGATAGGGCTTGGCGCACTCGGCGTACAAGTGGTCTCAGGGAATGGGGGCGTTCCAGTGGGCGGCAACAGCGGAAGCGCGACGACCTCGGCAGGCGCTGACAAGCGGCCGAACGAGCTGCTCGGCTCGTGGTTCGTGCGCAGCGGCTGGTCCAAGGGCGAACTGGCGCGCCAAGTCAACCGCCGGGCCCGCCAGTTGGGCGCCAACCACATCTCCACCGACACCTCCCGGGTGCGGCGCTGGCTCGACGGCGAGAACCCGCGCGAGCCGATCCCGCGCATCCTGTCCGAGCTGTTCTCCGAGCGCTTCGGCTGCGTCGTCTCCATCGAGGACCTCGGGCTGCGCACCGCCCGCCAGTCCCCGTCCGCGTCCGGCGTCGACCTGCCCTGGACCGGACCGCAGACCGTCGCCCTGCTCAGCGAGTTCTCCCGCAGCGACCTGATGCTGGCCCGGCGCGGCTTCCTCGGCACCGCGCTCGCCCTCTCCGCCGGACCGACCCTGATCGAGCCCATGCAGCGCTGGCTCGTCCCCGTGCCCCCCGCCCCGCCCGAGGAGCCCGAGCACCCCGCCGCGCCCCGGGTCGGCCGGCTCTCCAAGCCCGAGCTGGAGCTGCTGGAGTCGACCACCGCGATGTTCCGGCAGTGGGACGCCCAGTGCGGCGGCGGCCTGCGCCGCAAGGCGGTCGTCGGCCAGCTGCACGAGGTGACCGACCTCCTCCAGGAACCCCAGCCCGACTCCACCACCCGCAAGCTGTTCAAGGTCGCCGCCGAACTGGCCGAACTGGCCGGCTGGATGTCGTACGACGTGGGGCTCCAGCCGACCGCCCAGAAGTACTTCGTCCTCGCGCTGCACGCGGCCAAGGAGGCCGGGGACAAGCCCCTCGGCTCGTACATCCTGTCGTCCATGAGCCGCCAGATGATCCACCTCGGCAGGCCGGACGACGCGCTCGAACTGATCCATCTCGCGCAGTACGGCAGCCGTGACTGCGCGAGCCCCCGCACCCAGTCGATGCTGTATGCGATGGAGGCACGCGCATACGCCAATATGGGACAGCCCGGAAAGTGCAAGCGGGCCGTTCGTATGGCCGAGGACACGTTCGCGGACGTACACGATTGGGACGAGCCCGACCCCGACTGGATCCGCTTCTTCTCCGAGGCCGAGCTGTGCGGCGAGAACTCCCACTCCTTCCGCGACCTGGCCTATGTCGCCGGCCGCAGCCCCACCTACGCCTCCCTGGCCGAGCCGATCATGCGCAACGCCGTCGACCTGTTCGCGAAGGACACCGATCACCAGCGGTCGTACGCGCTGAATCTGATCGGCATGGCCACCGTCCACCTCCTCCAGCGCGAGCCCGAGCGGGCCACGGTGCTGGCCGGTGAGGCCATGGTCATCGCCAAGAAGGTGCGCTCCGAGCGGGTCAACACTCGTATCCGAAAGACCGTCGACACGGCTGTACGCGATTTCGGGGATCTCACCGAGGTCGTCGACCTGACGAACCAGCTCGCCATCGATCTGCCCGAGACCGCCGAGGCGGTCTGAAACCCCGGAACCCCGGCCGCGGCAGGCCTTCCCGACAGCCCGACTCGGCTCCCCCGCCAGGTCATCGGAAGGCCCGCCGCGGTCGGCTCAGGGGCAGGGGTGAAGGTTGCGCCACGATAACGATCGGCGCGTCCGAGATCTGCCAGTTCATCGATCCGTAACACGCAAGGCACCTTCGTCACTGCGGCGAAACATCGAGGGGCGTCCACCGAAACGGCGCTGCGCCAATCTCTGGCCCATAACCGGCCCACCCCTCAATCCGCTCAGGCTTCGCCCGCACGGGGCCGTACCAATGACGAGGAGACGCCGATGGCATCAGCCGCCATCACGCTAGCCGCAGACGCGCCCACGCTGTCTGCCGCCAACACCGGGTTCATGCTGATCTGTTCGGCCCTGGTGCTGCTCATGACCCCCGGACTCGCCTTCTTCTACGGAGGCATGGTCCGGGTCAAGAGCACTTTGAACATGCTGATGATGAGTTTCATCAGCATCGGCATCGTCACCATCCTGTGGGTGCTGTACGGCTTCTCCCTCGCGTTCGGCACCGACAAGGGCAGCCTCATCGGCTGGAACTCGGGCTGGGTCGGCCTCAGTGACATCGGCACCGCCGACCTCTGGGACGGCTACACCATCCCGATCCTGGCCTTCATGGTCTTCCAGATGATGTTCGCCATCATCACGCCCGCCCTGATCAGCGGTGCCCTCGCGGACCGCGTCAAGTTCACCGCCTGGGCGCTGTTCGTCGCCCTCTGGGCCACGATCGTGTACTTCCCCGTCGCCCACTGGGTATGGGGCGCCGGCGGCTGGGCCTTCGAGCTCGGCGTCATCGACTTCGCCGGTGGTACGGCGGTCCACATCAACGCGGGTGCCGCGGCGCTCGGCGTGATCCTGGTCATCGGCAAGCGGGTCGGCTTCAAGAAGGACCCGATGCGCCCGCACAGCCTCCCGCTGGTCATGCTCGGCGCCGGCCTCCTGTGGTTCGGCTGGTTCGGCTTCAACGCCGGCTCGTGGCTGGGCAACGACGACGGCGTCGGCTCGCTGATGTTCGTCAACACGCAGGTCGCCACCGCCGCCGCCATGCTCGCCTGGCTCGCCTACGAGAAGATCCGCCACGGCGCCTTCACCACCCTGGGCGCCGCCTCCGGCGCGGTCGCCGGTCTGGTCGCCATCACCCCCTCGGGCGGCGCGGTCTCCCCGATCGGTGCCATCGCGGTCGGCGTCATCGCCGGTCTGCTCTGCGCCATGGCGGTCGGCCTCAAGTACAAGTTCGGCTACGACGACTCGCTCGACGTCGTCGGTGTCCACCTCGTCGGCGGTGTCGTCGGCTCCCTGCTGATCGGCTTCTTCGCCAGCGGCAAGGGCCAGTCCGACGTCCAGGGCCTCTTCTACGGCGGCGGCCTCGACCAGTTCTGGAAGCAGTGCGCCGGCGTCTTCGCGGTCCTCGGCTACTCCCTCGTCGTCTCCGCGGTCCTCGCCTTCCTCCTCGACAAGACGATCGGTATGCGCGTCTCCGAGGACGACGAGATCGCCGGCATCGACCAGGCCGAGCACGCCGAGACCGCATACGACTTCAGCGGCGCCGGTGGCGGCGCGGCCCGTACGTCCGTCACGGCGGCCGTCGGTGGCGAGAGCAAGAAGGTGGACGCATGAAGCTCATCACCGCCGTTGTGAAGCCCCACCGGCTCGACGAGATCAAGGAGGCCCTCCAGGCCTTCGGGGTCCACGGCCTGACGGTCACCGAGGCGAGCGGCTACGGTCGTCAGCGGGGCCACACCGAGGTCTACCGCGGCGCCGAGTACACGGTCGACCTGGTACCCAAGATCCGTATCGAGGTCCTCGCCGAGGACGACGACGCCGAGGGTCTGATCGACGTCATCGTCAAGGCGGCCCGGACCGGCAAGATCGGTGACGGCAAGGTCTGGTCCGTCCCGGTCGACACGGCCGTCCGGGTCCGGACCGGCGAGCGCGGCCCGGACGCGCTCTGAGGCAGGAAAGAAGAACAGGAGTCGCTGGGTGACGAGTACGAACGTGCGTAAGGATGCAGAGGACTCCGGACCCAGCGGCTATGCGGCGGCCCGGCTGCGTCTCCTCACCGAGGGGACGCGGTCCGGGCCGCCGCGCCGTGCGGCCCTCGCCGAACTGACCGACGACTGGCTGGCCGGCCTGTTCACGGCGGCTGCCGAAGGCCTGCAAGGACTCCGCGGGGTCTCCCTGGTCGCCGTCGGCGGCTACGGCCGGGGCGAACTCTCCCCGCGCAGCGACCTCGACCTGCTCCTCCTCCACGACGGCGGCGACTCCGCCGGGGTCGCCGCCCTCGCGGACCGCCTCTGGTACCCCGTCTGGGACCTGGGCCTCGCCCTCGACCACTCCGTCCGCACCCCCGCCGAGGCCCGCAAGGTCTCCGGCGACGACCTCAAGGTGCAGCTGGGCCTGCTGGACGCCCGCCACCTGGCCGGCGATCTCGGCCTCACGGCAGGACTGCGCACCGCCGTCCTCGCCGACTGGCGCAACCAGGCCCCCAAACGCCTCCCCGAACTCCAGGAACTCTGCGCCGAACGGGCCGAACGCCAGGGCGAGCTGCAGTACCTCCTCGAACCCGACCTCAAGGAGGCCCGCGGCGGCCTCCGCGACGCCACCGCCCTGCGCGCCGTCGCGGCCTCCTGGCTCGCCGACGCCCCGCGCGAGGGCCTCGCCGACGCCCGCCGACGCCTCCTCGACGTCCGCGACGCCCTCCACCTGACGACGGGCCGCGCCACCGACCGCCTCGCCCTCCAGGAGCAGGACCAGGTGGCGGCGGAACTCGGCCTCCTCGACGCCGACACCCTTCTCCGCCAGGTGTACGAGGCCGCCCGCGTCGTCTCGTACGCCAGTGACGTCACCTGGCGCGAGGTGGGGCGCGTGCTGAGATCACGCGCCGTACGCCCGCGCCTGCGCGCCATGCTGGGCGGCGGCAAGCCGGTGGCGGAACGTTCCCCCCTCGCCGAGGGCGTCGTCGAACAGGACGGCGAGGTGGTGCTCGCCCGCGCCGCCCGTCCCGACCGCGACCCCGTCCTCCCGCTCCGCGCAGCCGCCGCAGCAGCCCAGGCGGGCCTCCCGCTCTCCCTGCACGCGGTGCGCCGCATGGCGGTGGCGGCCCGCCCGCTGCCGACCCCCTGGCCGGCAGAGGCCCGCGAACAACTGGTCACGCTGCTCGGCTCCGGCCGCCCGACCATCGAGGTCTGGGAGGCGCTGGAGGCCGAGGGCCTGATCACCCACCTCCTCCCCGACTGGGAGCGCGTCCGCTGCCGCCCGCAGCGCAACGCCGTCCACATCTGGACGGTCGACCGCCACCTGATCGAAACAGCGGTGAGGGCCTCCGAGTTCACCCGCCGGGTCAGCCGCCCCGACCTCCTCCTCGTCTCCGCGCTCCTCCACGACATCGGCAAGGGCTGGCCGGGCGACCACTCCGTCGCCGGGGAGATCATCGCCAAGGACGTCGCAGCCCGCATCGGCTTCGACCGCGCGGACGTGGCGGTACTGGCGACACTCGTACGGCACCACCTCCTCCTCATCGACACCGCCACCCGGCGCGACCTGGAGGACCCGGCCACCGTGCGCTCGGTCGCCGAGGCGGTCGGCTCGCAGAGCACCCTGGAACTCCTCCACGCGCTCACCGAGTCCGACGCCCTTGCCACCGGCCCGGCCGCCTGGTCGACCTGGCGCGGATCGCTCGTCGCCGACCTGGTCAAGCGCGTCGCAGCCGTCCTCGCCGGGGACGCCCCCGAGGAGCCCGAGGCAGCCGCCCCCACCGCCGAACAGGAACGCCTCGCCATCGAGGCCTTCCGCACGGGCGGCCCGGTGCTGTCACTGCGCGCCCAGACGGAGTCCCCGGCGGAGGCGGCAACGGAGGAGGAACCCTCGGGCGACCCCGAACCCCTGGGCGTGGAACTGCTGATCGCCGTACCCGACCAGCCGGGCGTCCTGCCCGCGGTGGCCGGCGTGCTGGCGATGCACCGCCTGACCGTCCGCACGGCGGAACTCCGCGCACTGGACCTCCCCGACGGCGTCGAGGGCGCGGTCCTGCTCCTGGACTGGCGGGTAGCGGCGGAGTACGGCTCCCTGCCCCAGGCGGCCCGCCTGCGCGCCGACCTCGTACGGGCGCTCGACGGCTCCCTGGACATCGCGGGCCGCCTGGCGGAGCGCGACGCGGCGTATCCACGGAGGCGGGGCGTGGTGGCGCCGCCGGCCCGGGTGACCGTACATCCGACGGCTTCGCGGCTGGCCACGGTGATCGAGGTGCGCGCGCAGGATGCTCCGGGGTTGCTGCATCGGATCGGGCGGGCGCTGGACGATGCGGGGGTTCGGGTGCGGAGTATGCATGTGAGCACGCTGGGGTCGAATGCGGTGGACGCTTTTTACGTCACCGGCAGCGAGGGTGCGCCCCTGCCGGGGGGCGAGGCGTCCGCGGTGGCCCGGAAGCTGGAGGAGACGCTGCGGGCGTGAGCGCCCGGACGTGTTCCTGTCCCCGCCCGCTGAATCAGCGGGCGGGGACGAATTGCTTGCAGGGCCCGATACCCTGGAGAACAGCCCACTCTGCCCCCTACTCCGAGGACCGACGCCGCCGTGTTCGATACTCTCTCCGATCGCCTCCAAGCCACCTTCAAAACGCTCCGGGGCAAGGGCCGGCTTTCCGAGGCGGACATCGACGCGACGGCCCGCGAGATCCGTATCGCGCTCCTCGAAGCGGACGTGGCCCTGCCGGTCGTGCGGACGTTCATCAAGAACGTCAAGGAGAGGTCGCTCGGGGCTGAGGTCTCCAAGGCCCTCAACCCGAGCCAGCAGGTCCTCAAGATCGTCAATGACGAGTTGGTGACCATCCTCGGCGGCGAAACCCGCCGCCTCCGCTTCGCCAAGAACCCCCCGACCGTCATCATGCTGGCCGGTCTCCAGGGTGCCGGTAAGACGACTCTCGCGGGCAAGCTCGGCAAGTGGCTCAAGGACCAGGGACACTCGCCCCTCCTCGTCGCCGCCGACCTCCAGCGCCCCAACGCCGTCAACCAGCTGAGCGTCGTCGCCGAGCGGGCCGGGGTCGCGGTCTACGCGCCCGAGCCGGGCAACGGGGTCGGGGACCCGGTCAAGGTCGCCAAGGACTCCATGGAGTTCGCGAGGACCAAGGTCCACGACATCGTGATCGTGGACACCGCAGGCCGCCTCGGTATCGACGCCGAGCTGATGCAGCAGGCCGCGGACATCCGGGATGCCGTGAGCCCGGACGAGATCCTCTTCGTCGTCGACGCGATGATCGGCCAGGACGCGGTCAACACGGCCGAGGCCTTCCGGGACGGTGTCGGCTTCGACGGTGTCGTCCTGTCGAAGCTCGACGGTGACGCCCGCGGTGGTGCCGCGCTCTCCATCGCCTCGGTGACCGGCAAGCCGATCATGTTCGCGTCGAACGGCGAGAAGCTCGACGACTTCGACGCGTTCCATCCTGACCGGATGGCCTCCCGCATCCTCGACATGGGTGACCTCCTCACCCTGATCGAGCAGGCGGAGAAGACGTTCAGCCAGGAAGAAGCGGAGGCCATGGCCTCCAAGCTGGCGTCCAAGAAGGGCCAGGACTTCACCCTGGACGACTTCCTGGCCCAGATGGAGCAGGTCAGGAAAATGGGGTCGATCTCCAAGCTCCTCGGCATGCTGCCCGGCATGGGGCAGATCAAGGACCAGATCAACAACCTCGACGAGCGCGACGTCGACCGCACGGCGGCCATCATCAAGTCGATGACGCCCGCCGAGCGCCAGGACGCGACGATCATCAACGGCTCGCGCCGCGCCCGTATCGCCAAGGGCTCCGGTGTCGACGTCAGCGCGGTCAAGGGCCTGGTCGAGCGGTTCTTCGAGGCCCGCAAGATGATGTCCCGCATGGCCCAGGGCGGTGGCATGCCGGGGATGCCCGGGATGCCGGGCATGGGTGGCGGCCCGGGTCGGTCGAAGAAGCAGCCCAAGCAGGCCAAGGGCAAGCAGCGCTCCGGCAACCCGATGAAGCGCAAGCAGCAGGAGCAGGAGGAGGCCGCGCGCAGGGCCGCCGGTGCCCAGGGGGCTCCGGGCGGCGCGTTCGGTCTGCCGGGTCAGCAGGGCGGCCAGGACTTCGAGCTGCCGGACGAGTTCAAGAAGTTCATGTGAGAACCCGATGAGCTGATCACCGAATATCCGTACGTCGTTCAGGGCGCCCCTCTCCGGAGGGGCGCCGTCGCGCTTTCTGTGCGTGCCGTGCCCGTGCCCGAGGCGTACCGGGTCGCCGGGATCGCGCGTCTGGGCAAGGGCGACTGAGCCGGTTCACGCCGTGCGGGCGATGAGGTACCGGAAGACGTTCGGCATCCAGATCGTCCCGTCCCGCCGCTGGTGCGGGTGCAGGGCCTCCGCCAGTTCCTTGTCGACCTGTTCCTGGCCGGCCGCGGTGATCGCCGCGTCGAAGATCCCCGTCGACAGCAGTCCGCGTACGGCGCTGCCCAGGTCCGCGTAGCCGAACGGGCAGGCGACCCGCCCCGAGCCGTCCGGGCGCAGGCCGGCCCGCTGGGCGACCTCCTCCAGGTCGTCGCGGAGGGCGGGGCGCCAGCGGCTGCCCGGGACGCGCAGGGGTTCCGCGAGGCGGGTCGCGACGCGCAGGGCGGCCGACGTGGCGCAGCGCTCCGGTGGGCCCCAGCCCGCGAGCACCACCGGGGTGCCCCGGCCGACCTGCGGTACGGCCGCCGCGAGTGTCCCGGCGAGGCCCTCTTCGGCGCCCGCCGGTGAGCCGATCGGCTCGAAGGCGGTCACCAGGTTGTACGGGGGAGTGTCCGCCTCGCCGGGTCCCCCGGGGAGGCGCGACAGGAGCCGGGTGTCGGCACGCGCGTGTGTGCCCGGCGGTTCCGGCAGTAAACGCTCCCGGGCGAGGCTCAGCCGTTCCGGTGATGCGGCCTCGACGCCGGTGACGGCGGCGCCTCTGGAGGCGGCCATCAACAGGGCCAGGCCCGCGCCGCAGCCGAGGCCGAGGAGCCGGGTGCCGGTGCCCACTTCGAGCCGTTCGTAGACGGTCTCGTAGAGCGGTACGAGCATGCGCTCCTGGATCTCCGACCAGTCACGCGCGCGTGCGCACAGGTCCACGCGGGTCGCCGGACCCGTATGAGGCTGGTGCTGCCGCACGAGCGTAGGTGTCATCGAAAGCGCCCCAATCCGCCGAGAGTTGCCGCTGTGATCGATGTGGTGGCCCCCGTGCAGTGCGCTCGCACTTCCCCCGTATGCCAGGAAACTCCGCACCCGTCCTGCCGTCCAGGGGTTGTGGAGCCGAGGTTGTGCGCCGGCTGTGCTCACGAAAAGAATTCACATGCCGGCAACGTGGGCCCGTAGCATCGCGTCATGGCAAAGGCACCCGTACTCACGCCGCAGGCAATTGACTTCCCCCGCTGGTACCAGGATCTGGTCGGCAAGGCGGAGTTGGCCGACAACGGCCCGGTGCGGGGCAGCATGGTCATCCGGCCGTACGGCTACGGCCTGTGGGAGCGGATGCAGGCCGAGATGGACGCGCGGATCAAGGAGACGGGCGCGCAGAACGCCTACTTCCCGCTGCTGATCCCGCAGTCGTACTTCACCAAGGAGGCCGAGCACGTCGAGGGGTTCGCGCCGGAGCTTGCCGTGGTCACGCACGGCGGCGGCAAGGATCTCGACGAGCCCGTGGTGGTGCGTCCCACCTCCGAGATGATCGTCAACGACTACTTCTCGAAGTGGGTGCAGAGCTACCGCGACCTGCCCCTGCTGATCAACCAGTGGGCGAACGTGGTGCGCTGGGAGCTGCGCCCCCGGCTGTTCCTGCGCACGACGGAGTTCCTGTGGCAGGAGGGGCACACCGCGCACGCGTCCCGGGAGGACGCCCGGGAGTTCGCCGCGCACATCCACCGGGAGGTCTACGAGGACTTCATGGTGAACGTCCTGGCGATGGACACGGTTCCCGGTCGCAAGACGGTCAAGGAGCGGTTCGCGGGCGCGATCAACACACTCACCCTCGAAGGCATGATGGGCGACGGCAAGGCGCTCCAGATGGCGACCAGTCATGAGCTGGGCCAGAACTTCGCCAAGGCGTTCAACACCCGCTTCCTGTCGAAGGAGGGCCGGGAGGAACTCGTCTGGCAGACGTCCTGGGGTTCGACGACCCGGATGATCGGCGCCCTGGTGATGGCGCACGGCGACGACGACGGCCTGCGGGTGCCGCCGCGGCTGGCCGCGATCCAGGCCGTGATCGTGGCGGTGAAGGGCGACGAGGCGGTTCTGGCCAAGGTCCGCGAACTCGGCGACCGGCTGAAGGCGGCGGGCGTACGCGTGCGCGTGGACGACCGTACGGACGTGCCCTTCGGCCGCCGCGCCGTCGACTGGGAGCTGAAGGGCGTGCCCGTGCGCGTCGAGGTCGGCCCCCGTGACCTGGAGAGCGGCACGGCGATGCTCGTCCGCCGCATCCCGGGCGGCAAGGAGCCGGTGGCCCTCGACAGCCTCGTACGACTGCTGCCCGCTGTCCTCGAAGAGGACCAGGCGCTGCTGCTGGCCCAGTCGCGCGAGCGGCGGGAGGCGCGTACGGCGGAGGTGTCGACGTTCGGGGAGGCCGTCGAGGCGGCGACGGCCGGCGGCTGGGCGCGGATTCCGTGGGCGGTGCTCGGCGAAGAGGGCGAGGCCAGGCTGGGTGAGCACGGGGTGACCGTACGGTGTCTGGTCGCGGCGGACGGGTCGGTGCCGGACGCGGACGACGCACCGGGTAACGTCGCGGTCGTCGCGCGCGCTTACTGACGTAGGGGCGAGAGCGACCGAAACGCCTCTTGCGCACCCGACGACCCCAGGTGCCCCGGCGTGCGGACGGCGTCTACACGCCGGGTCGTACGTGGGGCTACGCACCGGCTTGGTATGAGCTGTGAGGCTTCTCCGCAGATCAGCGCACCCGCCCTCGTCCGGACGCATCAGCGGCAACTGACGGGTACGTGCAAATTATTTGGGATGGCCCGGAATCGGAACACAGCGGCACTCAGGCTCGTTGTCATTACGTGAGCACGACACAGACACCACCTGTTCTCGCCGCAGAACTGGCGCAGGCGTGGGCCGACATTCAGCGGTACCACCCCGAGCTGCCCGATCTTGCCGCGCCCGAGTCCCTGATCGGAGAGTCGTCGTCCGCCTGCGGGCACGCCCTCTCCTTCGAGCGACTGCTTCATGAGGCAGTCCATGGCATCGCCGCCGCCCGCGGAGTCCGCGACACCTCCCGGGCCGGCCGCTACCACAACCGCAGATTCCTCGCGATCGCCGAGGAGCTGGGCCTGGACCACCCCGAGGAACCGCATCCCAGCAGCGGCTTCTCGCTGGTCACGCTCAACCCCGAGGCCAAGCGGCGCTACCGCCCCACCATGGAGCGGCTGCAGCGCGCGCTGAAGGCACACACGGTGGCCACCTCCGCGGACACGACCCGCGCCTTCCGCGGCCCGGCCGCGCGCCATGGCTCCTCCGGGGGCGGGGTGCGCGTGAAGGCCGTCTGCGACTGCGGTCGCAACGTGCGCGTCGTCCCGTCGGTGCTGGCGCAGGCGCCGATCGTGTGCGGGGGCTGCGGCAAGCCGTTCAGAATCCCCGAGATCGTGGGCGCGGGCGCCGCGTGAGGCTCCGCTCCGTCGCGTGATCGAGCCCGGCATCTCGTGGGTGCCGGAGGAACACGTGGGGAAGATGTTCGCCGGGGTGCCGCCGGGGGCGGCACCCCGTACAGCTCCGGGCTGCGCGACGCGCCCGGACGGCACTCGTACGCCGGGTGCCTCTGAGGCGTGCGCCCACGTACCCTCCGGTGCAGGCGGCCCGCAGGGTGTGGCAGAATGGCCAGCTGTACTCGACAGCCGCACAGGAACCCTCTCGCCTCCGGCTGACGCGTCCATCGGGCACTCGGGTACCGCAACCCCACGCGGCAATCTCGCCGTGCCCAACCACGTCAAATCCAGGAGAACCCACTCCCGTGGCAGTCAAGATCAAGCTGAAGCGTCTGGGCAAGATCCGTTCGCCTCACTACCGCATCGTCGTCGCCGACTCCCGTACCCGCCGTGACGGCCGGGCCATCGAGGAGATCGGCCTGTACCACCCGGTGCAGAACCCCTCGCGCATCGAGGTCGACACCGACCGCGCGCAGTACTGGCTGGGTGTCGGCGCGCAGCCGACCGAGCCGGTTCTCGCCATCCTCAAGCTGACCGGCGACTGGCAGAAGTTCAAGGGTCTGCCCGCCCCGGCCCCGCTGCTCGTGGCCGCTCCGAAGGCCGCGCGTCCGCTGTTCGAGGCCCTTGGCGGCGACGACACGGGCAAGGGTGAGGCCATCACCCAGAAGAAGAAGGCTGAGAAGAAGGACGAGGCCGCGGCCGAGTCCACGTCGACCGAGGCCTGAGCATGCTCGAGGAGGCTCTCGAGCACCTCGTGAAGGGCATCGTCGACAACCCCGACGAAGTGCAGGTGGCCTCGCGCACCCTGCGTCGCGGGCGCGTTCTGGAGGTCAGGGTCCATCCCGACGACCTCGGCAAGGTGATCGGCCGCAACGGCCGTACCGCACGTGCCCTGCGCACCGTCGTGGGTGCCATCGGCGGACGCGGTGTCCGGGTCGACCTCGTCGACGTGGACCAGGTTCGCTGATCACACGCAGCACCGGCTCGGGCCGGGGAGGGCCACTTGGGCCGTCCCCGGCCCGTAGTCGTACGACAGGAGATTTCAGAAAGTGCAGCTCGTAGTCGCGCGCGTGGGCCGCGCCCACGGCATCAAGGGCGAGGTCACCGTCGAGGTACGTACCGACGAGCCGGAGCTGAGGCTCCCGCCCGGCGCCGTCCTGGCCACCGACCCCGCCACGGCGGGCCCGCTGACCATCGAGACGGGCCGCGTGCACAGCGGTCGGCTCCTGCTGCGCTTCGAGGGCGTACGCGACCGGACCGGCGCCGAGGCCCTGCGCAACGTCCTGCTGATCGCCGACATCGACCCCGAGGAACTGCCCGAGGGGGAGGACGAGTACTACGACCATCAGCTGATGGACCTGGACGTGGTCCTGACGGACGGCACCGAGGTCGGCCGCATCACCGAGATCTCGCACCTGCCCTCCCAGGACCTGTTCGTCGTGGAGCGCCCCGACGGCAGCGAGGTGTACATCCCCTTCGTCGAGGAGATCGTGGTGGAGATCGACCTGGAGGAGCAGCGGGCGGTCATCGACCCGCCGCCGGGTCTGATCGACGACCAGGCAGAGATCGCGTCCTCGCGAGACGAGTCGTAATGCGCCTCGACGTCGTCACGATCTTCCCCGAGTACCTCGAACCCCTGAACGTCTCGCTCGTCGGCAAGGCACGCGCGCGTGGACAGCTGAATGTGCACGTGCATCATCTTCGGGACTGGACGTACGACCGCCACAACACGGTCGACGACACGCCCTACGGCGGCGGCCCGGGCATGGTCATGAAGACCGACCCCTGGGGCGACGCCCTGGACGACGTCCTGGCCGACGGCTACGAGACCGGCTCCGGGGCGCCCGCGCTGGTCGTGCCCACCCCCAGTGGCCGCCCCTTCACCCAGGCGCTCGCCGTCGAACTGTCCGAGCGGCCCTGGCTGGTCTTCACGCCCGCGAGGTACGAGGGCATCGACCGGCGGGTCATCGACGAGTACGCGACCCGCATGCCCGTGTACGAGGTGTCCATCGGCGACTATGTGCTCGCCGGCGGCGAGGCTGCCGTACTCGTCATCACGGAGGCCGTCGCGCGGCTGCTGCCCGGGGTCCTCGGCAACGCCGAGTCGCACCGGGACGACTCGTTCGCGCCGGGCGCCATGGCCAACCTCCTGGAAGGGCCGATCTACACCAAGCCGCCCCAGTGGCGCGGCCGGGAGATCCCGGACGTGCTGCTCAGCGGCCACCACGGCAAGATCGCGCGCTGGCGCCGGGACGAGGCGCTGCGGCGCACGGCGGCCAACCGGCCCGACCTGATCGAGCAGACCGACGCGTCCGTCTTCGACAAGAAGGACCGCGAGATGCTCTCGATCATGGGGTGGCAGCCGGCCCCCGGCGGCCGATTTTGGCGCAGGCCGGAGGCCGTGGAAGAATAGGTCGCTGTTGTGCGTCGTCCGGCGTGCGCCCCTGCCACGGGGGGACACGACGCCCGCCCCGGCACGGACAGCATTCTTCCGTAAACCAAGCTCCCGTTGATGACCTGTGGCATCAACGAAGAAAGCAGACGAAATGTCTCACCTGCTCGACTCCGTCGACGCCGCGTCGCTGCGCGACGACATCCCGGCCTTCCGCCCGGGTGACACCGTCAACGTCCACGTCCGCGTCATCGAGGGCAACCGCTCCCGTGTGCAGCAGTTCAAGGGCGTTGTCATCCGCCGTCAGGGCGCCGGTGTCCGCGAGACCTTCACGGTCCGCAAGGTCTCGTTCTCCGTCGGCGTGGAGCGCACCTTCCCGGTGCACACCCCGATCGTCGAGAAGATCGAGCTGGTCACCCGTGGTGACGTGCGTCGCGCGAAGCTGTACTACCTCCGTGAGCTGCGCGGCAAGGCCGCGAAGATCAAGGAGAAGCGCGACAACTGAGCTTTCGGCGAGCCCGATATAAAGAAGGCTCACATCGAGGCCGGATAACATCCTGCCCCGATGAACACCGAAACACAGCCGCCGGAGCGCGACCGCTCCTCCCGCCCTGCTCGATCCGAGGAGAACTCGGACACCGAGGGGCCGGAGGACCGGTCGCGTTTCGCGTTGGTGTCCCGGGTGGCCGAGTGGCTCCCGGGCGGACGGATCACCCTGAGTGTGCTGATCTGCCTGCTTTTTCTGCTCCTCTTCAGCAGGTTCGTCATCCAGCCGTTCGAAATTCCCAGCCGCTCGATGGAGAGCGGATTGAGGATCGGGGACCGCGTTCTCGTAAATAGGTTGGCGTACCGTTTTGGTGCCGAGCCGCAGCGTGGTGACGTCGTCGTGTTCGACGGAACCGGCTACTTCGGGCACGCCGACTACATCAAGCGCGTTGTGGGTGTGGGGAGAGACCACGTGGTCTGCTGCGACAAGGAGGGGAGGATCGAGGTGAACGGCCGGTCGGTCGACGAGTCGACGTTCCTCTACTCCGGTGACAGCCCGTCCACGGTGTCCTTCGACGTGGTCGTGCCCGAGGGCAGGCTGTTCGTCATGGGGGATCACCGCAGCGACTCCAGCGACTCCCGGGACCACCTGGGTTCGCCCGGCGGTGGCATGGTCCCCGTGGGCAGGGTGATCGGCCGGGCCGACTGGATCGCCTGGCCCAGCGGCCACTGGACCCACCTGGACCGACCGGACGCGTACGCGCGCGTGCCCGCCGCGGACGGTGTCCATGGGTAACCGCGGTAAGCCGCGCGGTGTGCCCGTCAGCGCCGCCGAGCAGCTGCTGCCCACCGGTTCGCGCCGGGCGTCCGGCGCCGCCGCGCGGCCGGGCCGTGCCGAGCGGCGCAAGCTGCAGCGCAAGGTCAAGCGGCGCAGGCGGCGCTCGGCCGTCAAGGAGATACCCCTGCTGGTGGGCGTCGCCGTCCTGATAGCCCTGGTCCTGAAGACCTTCCTCGTACAGGCGTTCGTGATCCCGTCCGGGTCGATGGAGAACACGATCCAGATCGGCGACCGCGTCCTCGTGGACAAGTTCACCCCCTGGTTCGGCTCCGAGCCCCAGCGCGGCGACGTGGTCGTCTTCAAGGACCCCGGCGGCTGGCTCGACGACGAACCGGCGGCCAAGACGGGCGAGGACCCGATCGTCGTCAAGCAGGTCAAGCAGGCGCTCACCTTCATCGGCCTGCTGCCCTCGGACAACGAGAAGGACCTCATCAAACGGGTCGTCGCCGTCGGCGGCGACACCGTCAAGTGCTGCGACACCCAGGGCCGCGTGACGGTCAACGGCATGCCCCTCAACGAGACGACGTACATCCACCCCGGCAACCAGCCGTCGTCGATCCCCTTCGAGGTGAAGGTCCCCGCGGGCCGCCTGTGGGTGATGGGCGACCACCGGTCCAACTCCGCGGACTCCCGCTACCACCGCACCGAGGCCTACAGCGGCACGGTGTCCCTGGACTCGGTCGTGGGCCGGGCCATGGTCATCGCCTGGCCGTTCGGCCACTGGACCCAGCTGGAGGAGCCGGACACGTTCTCCTCGGTGCCGGGTGTGACGGCCACCGCCCTCGGCCAGTCGCATAGGGTGGCTTCCGCGGATCGGTACGGATCGATCCCGCTCCCGACCCCTGCGGAACTCCCGCTCGTTATGGGAGTGGTGGGCCTGCGTCGCATCCGGCGCAGGCGGCGGCACGGAGTGAGGAGTGGATGTGGGGGATTTGGCGGTCGGCGCACGGTCCGGACAGGACGGTCCCGAGGAACAGCGCCCCGCGGAACCGGTTCCACCGGCCGCCGGGGACGCCGGCCCCGCCGCGAGTGACCCCGGGGCTCCAGGGTTCCCGGCGGGTGGCTCAGGGTCCTCCGGGACGGACATCGGCGGCTCCGGGCACTCGGGTGACTCCGGGGACGACACCGCGCAGGACGTCGACGAACCCGGCCGCAAGCCCAGGAAGCAGCGCTCCTTCTGGAAGGAGTTGCCGCTGCTCATCGGTATCGCGCTGGTGCTCGCGCTGCTGATCAAGACCTTCCTGGTGCAGGCGTTCTCCATCCCCTCGGACTCCATGCAGCACACGCTGGAGCAGGGCGACCGGGTCCTCGTCGACAAGCTGACCCCGTGGTTCGGCTCCGAGCCCGAGCGCGGCGAGGTCGTCGTCTTCCACGACCCCGCCGACTGGCTGGCCGGCGAGCCGACCGTCGAACCGAACCCCGTGCAGCGGGTCCTCGGCTGGATCGGCCTGATGCCGTCCGCCAACGAGAAGGACCTCATCAAGCGCGTCATCGGCGTCGGCGGCGACACCGTCGAGTGCAACGGCACGGGACTGCTGAAGGTCAACGGCAAGGCGCTCGACGAGCCTTACGTGTACGCGGGGAACACCCCGTGCAGCCTCGACGACCAGGGTGGTCAGTTCAAGGTCACGGTACCCACGGGCAAAATCTGGGTCATGGGTGACCACCGCCAGAACTCCCTGGACTCCCGGTACCACCAGGAGGACAAGAACGGCGGCTTCGTCCCCGTGGACAACGTCGTCGGCCGTGCGATCGTCGTCGCCTGGCCGCCCACTCGCTGGAACACGCTGCCGATTCCCGACACCTTCGACCAGAACCTGAGCGCCGCCGCCCCGGGCGCGCTGGGCCTCGCGGGCGCGGTCCCGCTGGTGCTGTGGCGCAGGCGCTGGGCGGCCGGTGGTACGACCGCTCGCGTTACCCCCGGAAACTCCGGTGTTCCCGGGTCGGGTACCGCCGGGTAGGGTGCCGTCCCAGGCAGCCGATCTGGGGGACCACTGGATGACCAGCACGACAACACGTACGGACGAGGGCCACGGGCGGCTCGGCAGCAAGCTGTCGGGAATCGCCGTGGCCCTCGGCTGTGTGCTCTTCCTGGGCGGCTTCGTCTGGGGCGCGATCATCTACCGCCCGTACACCGTGCCGACCGACTCCATGTCACCCACCATCGTGGCCGGTGACCGGGTGCTGGCCCAGCGGATCGACGGCGGTGAGATCAAGCGCGGTGACGTCGTGGTCTTCACCCAGGAGACCTGGGGCGACGTGCCCCTGGTCAAGCGGGTCGTGGCGGTGGGCGGGGACACGGTGTCCTGCTGCACGGACGGCAAGCTGGTTGTCAACGGCAAGCAGATCAAGGAGTCCTACATCCCCGAGGGCCAGTCCGCGGAGCTGATGGGCATCCCGTCGGTCACGGTCCCCGAGGGGCGGCTGTTCGTGCTCGGGGACGAGCGCACCGGCTCACTGGACTCCACGGCGCACCTCACGGAGGCCTTCAACGGCACCGTGGCGCGCGGTGCGGTGGCCGCCCGGGTCGACGCCGTGGTGTGGCCCATGAAGGGCATGCTGGCCCGTCCCACGGGCTTCGACACCCTGGGGAGCCTGTCCTCGCCCGGGCCGCTGCGGCTGCTCACCGTCGCGGTCGTGGTGGGCGGGGTGCTCGTCCTGGGCGGCGCCGCCTACGGCCCGGTCGACAACCTGCTGGCGAAGCGGCGGCGCCGTGCCGCGCAGGCGGAGCCCGCCGGTGCCCGCTGAGGCGGCGGGCGGTGCGGAGGACTCGTACGCCGGCGGGCTGCGCAGGGTGTCCAGGGTCGTGCTCCTCGATCCGAAGGACCGGATCCTGCTGCTGCACGGGCACGAGCCGGACGATCCGGCCGACGACTGGTGGTTCACCCCCGGCGGCGGCCTGGAGGGCGACGAGACCCGCGAGGAGGCCGCGCTGCGGGAACTCGCGGAGGAGACCGGCATCACCGCGGCCGACGTCGAACTCGGTCCGGTGCTGTGGCGGCGCAGGTGCTCCTTCCCGTTCGCGGGGCGCCGCTGGGACCAGGACGAGTGGTACTACCTGGCCCGTACGGACCGGACCGAGACCCGGGCCACGGGCCAGACCGAGCTGGAACGGCGCAGTGTCGCCGGAGCGCGCTGGTGGACGTGCCAGGAACTGACCCGGGCACATGAGACGGTGTATCCGACCAGACTCGCCGAGCTCCTGCGCAAGGTGCTCGACGAAGGTCCCCCGCCCATGCCTGTGACGCTTGAGACGGAAATCGTCTAGAGGCTCCCAGGACTGGCGCACAATGGGGGGACGCACGGCTGAAGGGGAACATGCCATGAGCGCCGAGGACCTCGAGAAGTACGAGACCGAGATGGAGCTGAAGCTCTACCGGGAGTACCGCGATGTCGTCGGTCTGTTCAAATATGTGATCGAGACCGAACGGCGCTTCTACCTCACCAACGACTACGAGATGCAGGTGCACTCGGTCCAGGGCGAGGTGTTCTTCGAGGTGTCGATGGCCGACGCCTGGGTGTGGGACATGTACCGGCCGGCCCGGTTCGTGAAGCAGGTGCGAGTGCTCACGTTCAAGGACGTGAACATCGAGGAGCTGAACAAGAGCGACCTGGAGCTGCCGGGCGGCTGACGGTCACTCGTGCGGGTGGCGGGGTTATCCACAATCGTGAGGTTGTCCACCAAGATCCAATAGCTCGCTGAACTGCCCGCAATGTTGGCGCCGGAGGTGGTGCCGACATGAGCAGCGACGAGAACACGCGCAACGGCGACGGACGACGTGGCGCACTGGGCAGGTACGGCGAGGAACTGGCCGCGCGGCGGCTGACCGAGGCCGGGATGACGGTCCTGGACCGCAACTGGCGGGCCGGCCGCACCGGCGAGATCGACATCGTGGCCCGGGACGGCGACGCGCTCGTCGTCTGCGAGGTCAAGACCCGCCGGGCGACCGGTCCGGCGGGGGCCTTCCAGCACCCGATGGCCGCAGTCACCCCGGCCAAGGCCGAGCGATTGCGGGGCCTTGCCGAACGTTGGGTCCAGGAACACGGGGGTGCGCCGCCCGGCGGCGTCCGTATCGACCTGGTCGGCGTGCTGCTGCCCGAGCGCGGGGCGCCCGTGGTGGAACACGCGCGGGGGGTGGCGTGATGGGATTCGCCCGTACGTGTTCGGTGGCGCTGGTCGGCGTCGAGGGCGTGGTCGTCGAGGTCCAGGCGGACCTCGAACCCGGCGTCGCCGCGTTCACCCTGGTGGGACTGCCCGACAAGAGCCTGACGGAGAGCAAGGACCGGGTCAGGGCGGCGGTCGTCAACTCGGGGGCCGCCTGGCCGCAGAAGAAACTCACGGTGGGGCTCAGCCCGGCCTCTGTGCCCAAGAGCGGCAGCGGCTTCGACCTCGCCGTCGCGGCGGCCGTGCTCGGGGCCGCCGAGCGGATCGACCCCCGGGTCCTCGCCGACATCGTGATGATCGGCGAACTGGGCCTCGACGGCCGGGTGCGGCCCGTCCGGGGCATCCTGCCCGCGGTACTGGCCGCCGCCGACTCCGGGTACGAACAGGTGGTCGTGCCGGAGTGCGCCGCCGCCGAGGCCGCGCTGGTCCCCGGGGTGTCGGTGCTCGGTGTGCGCAGTCTGCGCCAGCTGATCGCCGTTCTCACGGACGAGCCCGTGCCCGAGGAGGAACCGGACGAGCACGGCCGCCCCGACCCGCTCATGGCGGGCCTGCGGATGCCGGGCACCGGGGCGGCCACCGGCATGCACAGCATGGGCGCCGCCCAGTACGACAACGGCCACGACCTGGCCGACGTGGTGGGCCAGCACTCCGCCCGCACGGCGATGGAGGTGGCCGCGGCCGGCGGCCACCACGTCTTCCTCGAAGGCCCACCCGGGGCGGGCAAGACGATGCTCGCGGAGCGGCTGCCGGCGGTCCTGCCCCGGCTCACCCGGGAGGAGTCGCTGGAGGTCACCGCCGTCCACTCGGTCGCGGGCCTGCTGCCACCGGGCAGGCCCCTGGTCGAGACGGCGCCCTACTGCGCCCCGCACCACTCGGCCACCATGCAGGCACTCGTGGGCGGCGGACAGGGCATCGCACGGCCCGGAGCGGTCTCGCTCGCCCATCGAGGCGTGCTGTTCCTGGACGAGACCCCGGAGTTCGGCAGCCAGGCACTGGACGCGCTGCGCCAGCCGCTGGAGGCCGGGCACGTGGTGATCGCCCGGAGCGCGGGGGTCGTCCGGTTCCCGGCGAGGTTCCTGATGATCCTGGCGGCGAACCCCTGCCCGTGCGGCCGTTTCTCGCAGCGGGACACCCTGTGCGAGTGCCCGCCCTCGGTGATCCGGCGCTACCAGGCCAGGCTCTCCGGCCCCCTGCTCGACCGGGTCGACCTGCGGGTTGAGGTGGACCGGGTCACGCGCTCCCAGCTCACCGGGACGGGGGCACGGGGCGAGTCCACGGCGAAGGTCCGCGACCGGGTACGGGTGGCCCGCGAACGGGCGGCGGCACGGCTCCTGGGCACCCCGTGGCGCACCAACAGCGAGGTGCCGGGCCGCGAACTGCGCAGCCAGTGGCATGCCGTGCCGGGCGCGATGGAGGAGGCCGAGCGGAACCTGGAACGCGGGATGCTCACCGCGCGCGGCATCGACCGCGTCCTACGGGTCGCCTGGACGGTCGCGGACCTCGTCGGCCACGACCGCCCCGACGCGGCGGATGTCGCCCTGGCGCTGCAACTGCGTACGGGGGTGCCGCGGGGGGTTCCGATGGCCATCGGGGCGATGACGTGAGGGGGAGCGGGGGCGGGGGCCCGGTCGGTGCTGGGCCGACCGGCCCCGTCCCGGCGGGCCGGGCGGCCTGCCGTGACCGGCTCGGTGGGACGGGTGGTCCTCCGGTGCCGCGGTCGCGTGCGGGGGTGTCGTGGGGAGTGCCTGGGGCGAACGGGGTGTGCACGTGACGGGAGAGCAGACGTGACGGGAGAAGTGGCTGGGCGCCCGACCGGCGGCGACCGGACCGGGGGCGAGGCGGAGGGCTCGTCGGCCGGGGACGGGCTCGCCCGGGTCTTTCTGACCCGGGTCGTCGAGCCCGGCGACGAGGTCGCCGGGCGGTGGGTCCGGGAGTGCGGGGCCGAGGAGGTGGTGCGGCGGTTGCGGGACGGGGGGCCCATGCTGACCGGGGTCACCTCGACCCGGTGGGCGGGGCTGTGCGCGCGGGCCGAGCGGGCCGAGCCCGAGCGGGATCTCGCCGTCGCCCGGGAGGCGGGGGTGCGGTTCGTGTGGCCCGGCGAGGCGGAGTGGCCCGCCCAGCTCGACGACCTCGGGGACGCGCGGCCCACCGGGCTGTGGGTGCGCGGGCGGCCCAGTCTGCGGATGTGGGCGCTGCGATCCGTCTCCGTGGTGGGGGCCCGCGCCTGCACCGAGTACGGCGCCCACATGGCGGCCACCCTCGCCGCCGGGCTCGCGGAGCGGGGGTGGGTGGTCGTGTCGGGCGGGGCGTACGGGGTCGACGGGGCCGCGCACAGAGGTGCGCTCGGCGCGGGCGGCGCCACCGTCGCCGTACTCGCCTGCGGGGTCGACCGGCCCTACCCGCGCGGGCACACCCAGTTGATCACCAGGATCGCCGAACAGGGGCTGGTGGTGGGCGAGTTGCCGCCCGGGGATCATCCGACGCCGAGCCGGTTCGTGCTGCGGAACCGGGTGATCGCGGCCCTCACCCGGGGGACCGTGGTCGTCGAGGCCGCCTACCGCAGCGGCTCGCTCGTCACCGCGCGGGCCGCGCAACGGCTGGGGCGGTTCACGATAGGGGTGCCCGGGCCCGCCACCAGCGCGCTCTCCGCCGGGGTGCACGAACTCCTGCGCGGCGAGGCGATGCTGGTCACCGACGCCGCCGAAGTCGCCGAACTGGTCGGGGACATGGGCGACCTGGCGCCGGAACGGCGCGGGCCGGTGCTCCCGCGCGACCTGCTGGAACCGGCGGCGCAGCGCGTCCTGGCCGCGCTGCCCGCGCGCGGGACGGCCACGGTGGACGACATCGCGCGGGGCGCCGCGACGGCGAACGACGACGCGGTCGCCCGGCTGTACGAGCTCCGATCACTTGGTTACGTCGAACGACACGACGACGGCTGGAAGTTGACACGCCAGGCGATGATCTCCGTCCGGTCGGGCCGGGACCGGTGCTGACCGAGCGTGTTCGGCCGTCCGGGGGATGCCCGACGCCCTTGGCAATTCCCGCAGTTGGTCCGCTCCGATGGTCACACAGGGCAACGGCCGTGACCCCGGAGGGCGTCCAGCGGAACGTATCTGCGCACACCCCGTCCCGCCGACCTCGCACACTGCGACACCTCAGTCACGCTACGCTCACGTGGATTCCGGCGCAGAACGGCAGTCGGACAGGCAATTCGACCAGACGGGTAATTCGACATCAGACCGCATCAGACCGGCGGCCCGACCGGGCACCCGACCAGACATCACCGGTTCACGGCAGAACGGCACTAGGCGACGTATGCCCCAGCACACCTCCGGGTCCGACCGGGCGGCGGCCCCACCGGCCGCCCGCGACGGCGGTAACGTGCGTCCGCCCGCCCCCTCGACGGTCGACGAGCTGTGGCGCTCGTACAAGACGACGGGCGACGAGCGGCTGCGCGAGCAGCTGATCCTGCACTACTCGCCGCTCGTGAAGTACGTCGCCGGCCGGGTGAGCGTCGGGCTGCCGCCCAATGTCGAGCAGGCGGACTTCGTCTCCTCCGGGGTGTTCGGGCTGATCGACGCGATCGAGAAGTTCGACATCGAGCGGGAGATCAAGTTCGAGACGTACGCGATCACGCGCATCCGGGGCGCGATGATCGACGAACTGCGGGCCCTGGACTGGATTCCGCGGTCGGTGCGGCAGAAGGCGCGGAACGTGGAGCGGGCGTACGCGACGCTGGAGGCGCGGCTGCGGCGGACGCCGTCGGAGGGCGAGGTGGCCGCCGAGCTGGGCATCGGCGTCGACGAACTCCACGCCGTGTTCAGCCAGTTGTCGCTGGCCAACGTGGTCGCGCTGGAGGAGCTGCTGCACGCCGGGGGTGAGGGCGGGGACCGGCTCAGCCTCATGGACACCCTGGAGGACACCGCCGCCGACAACCCCGTCGAGGTGGCCGAGGGGCGGGAGCTGCGGCGGTTCCTGGCGCGGGCGATCAACACGCTGCCCGACCGGGAGAAGACCGTCGTGACGCTGTACTACTACGAGGGGCTCACCCTCGCGGAGATCGGCAACGTCCTGGGGGTGACCGAGAGCCGGGTCAGCCAGATCCACACCAAGTCGGTCCTGCAACTGCGCGCGAAACTGGCCGCCTTCGGCCGCTGACCTGGCGGCCCGGCCGAGCCGGGTGGTCTGGGTGTCTCCCCTCCGGCGCCGTCCGTCCGTAGAGTGGACGGCGTGCCAAGGATTCGAGCGGCCTCCGTGGCCGAGCACCGGTCGATGCAGCGAGCCGCCCTGCTGGACGCGGCGAGGTCCCTGCTGTCCGAGGGCGGGACGGAGGCGCTGACCTTCCCGGCCCTGGCGGAGCGGACGGGGCTCGCGCGGTCGTCCGTCTATGAGTACTTCCGGTCCCGGGCGGCCGTCGTCGAGGAGCTGTGCGAGGTCGACTTCCCGGTGTGGGCGGCCGAGGTCGAGACGGCGATGGCGCTGGCGGAGGATCCCGAGGGCAAGGTCGAGGCGTATGTGCGTCGGCAGCTCGCCCTGGTCGGCGACCGGCGGCACCGGGCCGTGGTGGCGATCTCGGCGAGCGAACTGGACGCGGGCGCCCGGGAGAAGATCCGGGCCGCGCACGGCGGGCTGGTCGCGATGGTGGTCGAGGCGCTGCGGGACATCGGGCACACGGAGCCCCGGCTGGCGGCGATGTTGTTGCAGGGGATCGTCGACGCGGCTGTGCGGCGGATCGAGTTCGGGGTTGTCGAGGATCCCGCGGTGATCACCGATGCGGCCGTGGCGATGGCTCTGCGGGGTGTGCGGGGCTGAGGGTGCGGGTGGCTGAGTCGGGGTGGGTCGCGCGGCCCGGCGCTTGCGGGGTTGCCGCCTGCGCCCACCTGTGACGCCCTCAGCGGCACGCATCCCCGCAGGGTGCGGGGACCGGGACACCCTGCACCGGTAGCAGGCGGGACGGGCCCCTTCGTAGGAGCCATGGGGGTAGCAGTGTCAGTGGGTCCAGGTAGGTCGTGCCTCTGAGCAGGCCCCAGTGCACGCAAGTCGTCGTGCAGTGGCCGCTTCCCGGCTCCACCGTGCCCACCACCTCGCCCGCCCTCACCTCCGCTCCCTTCCTCACCGCCGGTGTCACCGGTTCGTATGTTGTCCGTAGGGGCGGGGTGCCCGTGCCCGTCAGTTCCAGCGAGACGACTCCTCGGCCCGCCACCCGGCCCGCGAAGTGCACCCGGCCCGGTGCCACCGCCCTGACCGGGGCGCCGGGCGTTGTGCCCAGGTCCACGCCTCGGTGGCCCCTTGCGTAGGGGGTCGGGGGTGGGTCCCAGGTCCGTAGGACCAGGGGGCGGGTTCCCACGGGCCACGTGCGGGCGATCGCGGGGGCGGGCGGGGCGTCCGGCGGGACGGGGGTGGGATTGCCGGCTCCCCGTGCCGTCGACGCCGTCGGTGTCGTCAGCGTCAGCAGTGTCAGCAGTAGTCCCATGGCCCAGCACACTCCTCGGTTCGCTCGCATGCCGTGAGGGTGGCGTGATTCGCGGGGGTTCGTGCGGGGCTGTGGAGTACTGACCGGTTGTGGATATCGGCGTCACCCGGGGCCTCGCGGGTCCCGTACACTTCCTTTGGCGATCCGGGTCACCGGGTCGACTTCGCACGCCCCGACATCAGGCCCCGTACAAGGGCTGGTGTCAGCGCCTCTCGGTCCCTCGTGGCAAGGCGCAATCGGGCGTCAGGCGCGGGTGCCGGCCGGTACCCGCGGCACAACCGAGAAACACAAGGAGAACGGCCATGGCCGTCGTCACGATGCGGGAGCTGCTGGAAAGCGGCGTCCACTTCGGTCACCAGACCCGTCGTTGGAACCCGAAGATGAAGCGGTTCATCTTCACGGAGCGCAACGGCATCTACATCATCGACCTGCTCCAGTCGCTGTCGTACATCGACCGCGCCTACGAGTTCGTCAAGGAGACCGTCGCCCACGGCGGCACGGTCATGTTCGTCGGCACGAAGAAGCAGGCGCAGGAGGCGATCGCCGAGCAGGCGACCCGCGTCGGCATGCCCTACGTCAACCAGCGCTGGCTGGGCGGCATGCTCACCAACTTCTCGACCGTCTACAAGCGTCTGCAGCGCCTCAAGGAGCTTGAGCAGATCGACTTCGAGGACGTCGCCGCGTCGGGTCTCACCAAGAAGGAGCTTCTCGTGCTCTCGCGCGAGAAGGCCAAGCTGGAGAAGACCCTCGGTGGTATCCGCGAGATGCAGAAGGTGCCCAGCGCCGTCTGGATCGTGGACACCAAGAAGGAGCACATCGCGGTCGGTGAGGCCCGGAAGCTCAACATCCCGGTCGTCGCGATCCTCGACACCAACTGCGACCCCGACGAGGTCGACTACAAGATCCCGGGCAACGACGACGCGATCCGCTCCGTCACCCTGCTCACCCGCGTGATCGCCGACGCCGTCGCCGAGGGCCTCATCTCCCGTTCCGGCGTCAACACCGGTGACAAGGGCGAGAAGGCCGTCGCCGAGCCCCTCGCCGAGTGGGAGCGCGACCTCCTCGAGGGCGAGAAGAAGGCCGACGACGCCGAGGCGCCCGCCGCCGAGGCCGCTGCTGTCGAGGCTCCCGCCGAGGCCGTCGCCGAGGCTCCGGTCGAGGCCGCTGCCGAGGCCGAGGTCGTCGCCGAGGCCCCCGTCGAGGCTCCCGTCGCCGAGGCTCCGGCCGCGGACGCCGAGCAGGCCTGACCCTCACCCCTTCGGGTTGTTGACGGCGGGGGCACCTCCATCGGGCCCCCGCCTTCGATCCGTAGATCTTTCAGACTTCGAGAGAGACTCCGAGAATCATGGCGAACTACACCGCCGCCGACGTCAAGAAGCTCCGTGAGCTCACCGGCGCCGGCATGATGGACTGCAAGAAGGCGCTGGACGAGGCCGAGGGCGATGTCGACAAGGCCGTAGAGGCCCTGCGCATCAAGGGCCAGAAGGGTGTCGCCAAGCGCGAGGGCCGGTCCGCCGAGAACGGCGCCGTCGTGTCGCTCATCGCCGACGACAACACCTCCGGTGTCCTCGTCGAGCTGAAGTGCGAGACGGACTTCGTCGCCAAGGGCGAGAAGTTCCAGGCCGCCGCGAACGCGCTCGCCGAGCACGTCGCCAAGACCTCCCCGGCCGACCTGGAGGCGCTCCTCGCCTCCGAGATCGAGGCCGGCAAGACGGTCCAGGCGTACGTCGACGAGGCCAACGCCAACCTGGGCGAGAAGATCGTCCTGGACCGCTTCGCGCAGTACGCGGACGGTTTCGTGCTGGCGTACATGCACCGCACGATGCCCGACCTGCCCCCGCAGATCGGTGTCCTCGTCGAGCTGGACAAGCCCAACGCCGAGGTCGCCAAGGGTATCGCCCAGCACATCGCCGCCTTCGCGCCGAAGTACCTCTCCAAGGAGGACGTGCCGGCCGAGGTCGTCGAGACCGAGCGCCGTGTCGCCGAGGAGACCACCCGCGCCGAGGGCAAGCCCGAGGCCGCGCTGCCGAAGATCGTCGAGGGGCGTATCAACGGCTTCTTCAAGGACGCCACGCTGCTCGGCCAGCCGTACGCCCTGGACAACAAGAAGTCCGTCCAGAAGGTCCTGGACGAGGCCGGTGTCACCCTGAAGCGCTTCACGCGCATCAAGGTCGGCATCTGAGTCCGTACCGCGATCGACGCGCGGCCCGCGTAGGCATGCCTATAGGGTCGACGTCAGTCACGCGCGTGCGCCGTCACGCACGCGCGCGTGGCGGACGACAGCAGATCTGACGAGGAGGCCATTGCCGAGCATGGGATGCGATCGACACCCCACCGGCAGTGGCCTTCTTCGTATGTGTGACACGTGAAGAGGCGAGATTCTCCATGACCACCAAGGCCCAGAAGAGCGACGACGGCAAAGTGCGCGGCCGGTACATGCTGAAGCTGTCCGGAGAGGCCTTCTCCGGTGGCGGGGGCCTGGGCGTCGACCCCGACGTGGTGCACAAGATTGCCCGCGAGATCGCGGCCGTCTCGCGCGACGGCTCCCAGATCGCCGTCGTCATCGGCGGCGGCAACTTCTTCCGCGGCGCGGAACTCCAGCAGCGCGGCATGGACCGGGCCCGTTCGGACTACATGGGCATGCTCGGCACCGTGATGAACTGCCTCGCCCTCCAGGACTTCCTGGAGAAGGAGGGCATCGACTCCCGGGTGCAGACCGCCATCACCATGGGGCAGGTCGCCGAGCCGTACATCCCGCTGCGCGCCGTACGGCACCTGGAGAAGGGCCGTGTGGTCATCTTCGGCGCCGGTATGGGCATGCCGTACTTCTCCACCGACACGACCGCCGCACAGCGCGCCCTGGAGATCGACGCCGAGGCGCTGCTGATGGGCAAGAACGGCGTGGACGGGGTCTACGACTCCGACCCGAAGACCAACCCCGCGGCCGTCAAGTACGACTCGCTCGGGTACGGCGAGGTCATCACCCGGGACCTCAAGGTCGCCGACATGACCGCGATCACGCTGTGCCGGGACAACAAGCTCCCGATCCTCGTCTTCGAGCTTCTGGCCGAGGGCAATATCGCGCGGGCCGTCAAGGGTGAGAAGATCGGCACTCTCGTCGGTGAGCAGGACAGCCGGAACTGACCGGGGATCAGCCCTGCTCAGGGACGCACCCTGAGCGGGGGATGGACAATGGCCTGCCGGTCGGGAACCGTGCAGGAAGAAGACGCGACGCAGCCGGCCGCGGACCGCGAAGAGCAGCCGGGCCTACTCAAGACACGCAGGAGCAAGTGGTGATCGAAGAGACCCTCCTCGAGGCCGAGGAGAAGATGGAGAAGGCCGTCGTGGTCGCCAAGGAGGACTTCGCCGCGATCCGTACCGGTCGTGCGCACCCGGCGATGTTCAACAAGATCGTGGCCGACTACTACGGCGCGCTGACGCCGATCAACCAGCTGGCCTCGTTCTCCGTGCCCGAACCGCGGATGGCCGTGGTGACCCCGTTCGACAAGAGCGCGCTGCGCAACATCGAGCAGGCGATCCGCGACTCCGACCTCGGCGTCAACCCGAGCAACGACGGAAACATCATCCGCGTGGTGTTCCCCGAGCTGACCCAGGAGCGCCGCAAGGACTACATCAAGGTGGCCCGGACCAAGGCCGAGGATTCCAAGATCTCGATCAGGGCCATCCGCCGCAAGGCCAAGGACTCCATCGACAAGTTCGTCAAGGACGGCGAGGTCGGCGAGGACGAGGGCCGTCGCGCGGAGAAGGAGCTCGACGACACCACCGCGAAGTACGTCGCGCAGGTGGACGAGCTTCTCAAGCACAAGGAAGCGGAGCTCCTCGAAGTCTGATGAACGACTCTTCCTGGGGGGCGCCGCCTCACACCGGGTACTGGGGGCCGTCCGACCGGGGGCCTGTCCAGGGGGCTGCCCCGGCGGGTCCCGCGTACGATGCGCACCACGCGCAGCAGACTCGCCCCATGCCCATCGTGCCCGACGTACCCGCACACGGCGGAGACCAGGATGACGACCGGGGGGCCGCTCGGCCGGGCGGCCCCTTGTTCCGCGACGAGATGCCGCAGGCACAGCCCTACGGGACGGTGCCGCAGAAGCCGGATTCCATGCCCATGCCCGACGACTCCGCCCAGCCCGCCCCCGTCCCGCAGAAGAAGAGCGCGGGCCGGGACCTGGGCGCGGCCATAGGGGTCGGGGTCGGGCTCGGTGCGGTCATCATCGCGTCGCTGTTCGTCGTCAAGGCCGTCTTCGTCGGCGTGATAGCGGTCGCCGTCGTGGTGGGCCTCTGGGAACTGACGTCCAGGCTCCAGGAGCGCAAGGGCATCAAGGCACCCCTGGTGCCGCTCGCGCTCGGCGGCGCCGCGATGGTCGTCTCCGGCTACGTCCGGGGCGCCGAGGGCGCCTGGGTCGCGATGGCGCTCACCGCCCTCGCGGTCCTGGTCTGGCGTATGACGGAACCACCGGAGGGCTACCTCAAGGACGTCACCGCGGGCGTCTTCGCGGCCTTCTACGTCCCGTTCCTGGCCACGTTCGTCGCGATGATGCTCACCGCCGACGACGGTGCGCAGCGCGTGATGACGTTCCTGCTGCTGACCGTCGTCAGCGACACCGGGGCGTACGCGATCGGCTGGCGCTTCGGCAAGCACAAGCTCGCCCCGCGCATCAGCCCCGGCAAGACCCGCGAGGGCCTGTTCGGGGCGATCGGGTTCGCGATGGTGGCGGGCGCGCTGCTGATGGAGTTCGCGATCGACGACGGCCACTGGTGGCAGGGGCTGCTGCTGGGCCTCGCGGTCGCGGCCAGCGCCACCCTCGGTGACCTCGGCGAGTCCATGATCAAGCGGGACCTGGGCATCAAGGACATGGGCACGCTGCTGCCGGGGCACGGCGGGATCATGGACCGGCTGGACTCCCTGCTGCCGACGGCTCCCGTGGTGTGGCTGCTGTTCGTCGCCTTCGTGGGCTGAGGGCACAGGATCAGGGACCGGGTGACTGGGAGACCGCGTGACTGCCGGAATGTTCCAGTACGGTCCGGGTTTCCTTTGAAACAGCTACGTCGGCCTGAAACCACCCCTTTCGAACCTAAGATCGACTTCAGTGCGGTCGATCTGTCCGGAAGGGGTGGCGTGCATGTGGGGGCGTAGTCGTGCGAGACGCCAGCGGCAGGCCGAGGGGCTGGCAGCTGTCACCGGTCCCGTGGAGGCGGCCGACGCGGCGCACCAGGCCTTGCTTGAGCTGCGCCGGGAGGTGCGGGGCGAACTGGCGAGGCTGGAGGCGCTGCTCGACCAGGGCGACGGACTGCCCTCGGACACCATCCGCGAGCAGACGCTCGGCGCGGTGAGCGTCTTCGCCGACCTGGACGGTGTCTCCCGGGGGTACGAGGAGATCCGCACCGGGACCGTGGAGGCCGCCGAGCACGGGGTCGAGGCGACCCTGCCCTGGCTGGAGGCGCTCGGTGAGCAGGTCAGGTCGATGACCGAACTGGGGGAGACCTTCGCCGGTGTCGGCGAGTCGTTCGCCTACCTCCGCCAACGCACCGAACGCCTGCGCGCCGACCTGGTCCCGCTGCGCGAGGGGGTCCACACGGCCCTGCGCGCCGCCCAGCAGGAGCTGGCGTCGGCCGAGGGCGCCGAGGGCTGGGAGGGCTGGCGGACGGACCTCACCGCGCTCGTCGACCAGCTCACCGAACTGGACGCGGGCCATGTCGTACCGACGGCCCGGCGCAAGGTCAGCGACCACTACCGGGAGCTGGAGCGTGAGGTGGCCGAGCTGCGGGGGGTGATGGCGGCGGCGGCCCGGTGAGGCCGTAGGACGCTGCTGAGCTGGGGTTTCGCGGCTGCTCCGGGAGTTGTCCACAGGGCGGCGAGGGGGTGTCCGGATGTCTGCGACACTGGTATGGCCATGCCTAAGCCCGGAGAACTTGTTTACTCAACAAGCAATTGGGCTCTGACCTGCTGGTTCGAGGGCTAAGTGGAACTTGCAGCAGTCGTTGGGCCGTCCACGGGCCGTGAGGAGTTCGACTCAAGGTAGGTCGGGGGGCGGTGAGGGGACCTCCGCGCGCAGCTTGGCCCGGTTTTTGACCTGTTCCAATGCGACCTTCAGGCGTTCTGCCACGCGAGGCTCGTCCACCAGACTTATAGGCACCTTCGTGTTGGACCTAATCTGGGCAACCAACAACTGCTCTGCTTTGAGATCATTAGCCTCGCTGAAGTCGGTTCCATTCAGGAATGCGTCATCCAACCGAACTCCTTCCATGTATGATTCTTCGAACTTTGTCATCATTAGCCTTGATTTTGTGAAGTCGGCGCCTTCGAGATTTCCGGCAATCAGGCGGGCGTTGCTCAAATTCGCTTTCACGAGGCTGGCGTTGGTAAGATCGCAGTACCGTAGCAACGCATAAAAAAGTTTAGCGTGATCGAGTCGAGCTTCTTTGAGAGACGTGGAGTGCAGGTGTGACCTTCTCAGGTTGACGCTGGTTAGGTCCGCGCCACTTAGATCTGCGTTCTCCAAGTGGCATGCTTCCATATTGGCCTCTAGTAGGTCTGCGCCTTGCAGTTCTGCATATTCGAGGAAAGAACCTTGGAGATTAGCTGAACGCAACTTTGCCCTAGGCAAGTGGGCGGCACGCAGGTCGGTGTTCCGCAAGTTAATCGCGAACGACTCGGTACGCTCTGGCCTGCGCCCCAAGACAGTTAGCGCGGCTTGTACGTGGTCTTTCATGGTTTCGTGCTCGCGCTCGGACTCCACGCTTTCGTCTTGCTCTGGACGTGGGGAGTGCTCGCGTACAAATGCGGCAAGTACTTCGATAATGGTTTCGTGGTCTTTTGGAGAATCGCGCATTATTCGCTCTAGGGCGTAAATTCCTCCCAGTCTTTTGGTTAGCTCAGCCGCTGCAAGGAGTTCAATGGCTGTGGCGTAACGGTCAGTCATCTGACCTTCGCGCGTAAGGGTTGCCTGTTCTCTATCTTTGTCGCGTGTGTGTTGAAGAGTTACGTGAGTGTAGACCAAGCCGAGCGCGGCAAATATTGATGCCAAGATTGCCACGACCATTGTGCGAAAACCTGTTATGACGACACCATCGGCAGGTTGGAGATCTTTCCGGCGAAGGTGTGAGCCATCAAAAATCCATGGCCCTTTCCATAGGAGAATGAAAGTCAAGGCCAATAGTCCTAGACCTGCTGCGGCTACGGCGAATCGTGCGCCCCATTTCTTCATGGTCTCGTCATAACCTGCGGTGCTTCGTCGCAGTCTTGAATTGGGCAACCTGTGGCAGAACTGAGACGTCCTGCCACAGGTTGGTGGAACGAAGGGTTCTACGGAGCGAAAACTGCGTCGACTGCTCGCTGTGTCCGTTCACGGCTGTCGGGCATGAGATGTGCGTACACGCGCAAGGTGAGTCCCGGGTCGGAGTGCCCAAGGTACTGACTGACGGCCTTGATGTTCTCCCCTGCGTCCAACAGCGCGGACGCGTAGAAGTGCCTCAGCGCGTGCATGCCGTGCTCGCGTGCGGACACGTACTTGCTGCCCTTCTCGGCTTCGGAGATCAGGCCCGCAGCAGCGAGCGCGCGCTTCCACTCCTGCACGTTGAAGTTGCTCCGCCAGACGATCCCGTTCGCTGTGTTCGTGAACAGGAGACGAGCCGACACCATGGGGCCGTCAGGCTTCCGCCACGGAAGGGTGATCTCAACGGGCTTGTGCGCGTCCATGTGGGCCCGTATGGCTTCGGCAACTGAGGGCGGCAAGGGCACGTCCCGCTCCTTGTTGCACTTCGGCGGGGCGAACACGGCCTTTCCCCGGATGAGCTTCACTTGCCGGACCACGTGCAGCGTGGCGCCGTCGAAGTCGAGCGCGTCCTCAGCGAGCCCGACGATCTCCCCCTGACGCAGCCCGCATCCCGCTCCAAGGTTCACCACAGCCTGGTAGCGCTCGGGGAGCGCCGCGCGGACCGCGTGCACCTGTGAGGCCAGCCACGGTTCGACGCGCCGCTTCTCGACTGCTGGCGGGCGGACGGACCTCGCGCCGCACGGGTTCCGGGGCAACAGGCCGTCGTCGACTGCCGCACTGAGCACTGCTCGTACGTCGCCGTAGATGTTCCGCGCGTAGGAGCCACTAACGGCAGGGTCCCTCTCCAGGACGCTCACGAGTTCGCGGATGTGTTCGGGGCGGAACGAGTCCAGGGGGCGGGAACCGAGTACCGGGAGCGCATGAAGGCGCAGCCTCTGTTCGGTCACGATCTGACTCGACACGTCCGCGCTGTGGGTCTTGAGCCACTTCTCGGCATAGGTCTTGAAGGTGATCCGGGCGGCTTTCGGGTCGATGTAGTGGCCGCAGTTCATATCGGCTTCGATGCCCGTCAGCCACTGCTCGGCGAGCCGCTTCTGACGGTCGGGGAAGCTCTTGGACCTCTCGGTGCCGTCCGGGCCGATGTACCGGGCGCGGTAGCGGAGTCCGATGCCGTAACGGTCGCTTTTGACGCGGTGGGTCTTGCCGTTGGTGTCGGTTTCGGTCTTGTACCAGCGGTCTTGGATGTGGCCAGCCATGCGGCGGCGGTCCCTTCTGGGCATGGGGAAGGGAGGGCCACGGGGTGGCCCTCCCTGGGGTGTTGAGCTGTGCGGTGCGCCTGGGGGTCAGGCGGCGGTCCGGTCGTCGGCCATGCTTTGGGCGATGTAGGCGTGGACGACGGCGGGGTCGTAACGGACGTGTTTGCCGATGCGGAAGCTGGGCGGGCCGGTGTGCTTCTTGCGCCACTGGTAGACGGTCTCTTTGGGCACCTTTAGCAGCGTGGCGATGTCGTCGGGGGTGAGGTACTGGTCCGGGAGGCCACCTCGGAGGGTGGCGCGCGGGTCCGGATGTTCACGTGCGCTGCTCATGGCGTGTCCTCCGTGCGCGGGCCGAGCGTGCTGGGGGGGGCGTCGTGTGTGTCCGAGGTGGGAATTTCTGCGTCACCCGCGTCATCTGCGTCACGCGTGGCCCTGACCTGCGGTTTTGGGGTGACGCAGAGAGTTGGGCGTGCGTCATCGGTGACGCAGGCTGTCCGTCACCGATGACGCAGGTGACGCACGATGACGCAGAGACATGCCGTCTGCGTCACCCCTGTCTGCGCAGGTCACCCACCGTTTTGTGGGGTCGGGTGACGCAGGTGACGCAGCCTTCCCCTACTTAGGAAAAAAAGAGGGGCTGTCTGTGGTGGTGTGGGTGCATCTCAGGGAGCGAAGAAGGGGCCGCTTCGCGGCACGTCCTCGGGGCGCCGCGCGGCGGCGAACAGCAAGAGGAGCACGCCTCGCTGGGGGGTGCTCCTCTTGCTTGTGCGTGGTGGGTGGCGCCGGTCAGAACGCCCGTTCCTGCTCGTGCGAGGGCGGGGCGAGCCGGGTGATCTCGATGTAGCGGCCCTCTTTGGTGCGGCCGGAGTCGATGATCACGCCCCGGGCGGCGAGGGTGGGCTGAAGCCGCTTGAGACGGTCGGAGAGGACTTTGCCCGTGGTCGGCCACCCCTTGGGCAGAGCGCGCAGTTCGTCGCCGGCGTAGACGCGGCTGAGGCAGTGCAGCCACTGCGTGGACGTCATCCGCTCTTCCGCGCCCGCCTCCATGGCCGCCGCGTGCTCAATGACAGTCTGCGCCAACAGGTCGCCCTCGATGACGTCGTCGTTGAGGTCATCGAGGCTGGCCCGGTAGGCGGGCAGCGCTCCGAGACCGGTTGCCGCATCGAGCTGCGCGCACAGGTGCGCGAAGTCCGCCATCCGCAGGTCGGTCGGGGTCTCCGCCGCCACCGCACGCACCTTGACCGTAAGGTCGAGGAGCGAGCCGAGCACGACGGGCAGAGCTTCCGCGTAGTCGATCCACAGATCCGCTTCGGTACGCCGGATGCTGGGTCGCTCCAGGCGCAGGGGTAGAAGCCGTTCGGCGAGATCGGGCCGGATGACTCCGACGTCGATGCCGGTCAGGAGCAGGGGGCGGCGGTAGCCGACGCGGAACACGTCCCCGTCGGTGAACAGGGCCCGCTTGACGCTCTCGGCTCCGGTGACGATGCAGCACATCGCGTCGGACAGATCGGGGGTCATGTGGGAGAGGTTGTCGAGGGCCGTAACCCATCCGGCCGCCACGGCCGCGATCAGGTTCTCCTCGTCTTTCGGGGCCCGGCGCAGGTCCCCGCTCATGCCCTCGATGATCCGAACGAGCATCCGCCCGCCGGTCGATTTGCCCGCGCCCTGCGGGCCGGTGAGGAACGGGGCGGGGACGGGGACGGACGGTCCGAGACAGCCGATCAGCCACGCGATGGCCAGGCACTCAGTCTCCGAGTTGGCGAAGTTGCACAGCCGCATCAGGAGATCGATGCCCTTGCCGTCGGTGTCCTTGACGGGCAGCGGAAGTTCCCCGGTGAGCTGGGTACGGCGCCAGCACACTTCCTGCGGGTCGGGCGTGAGGATGTCCCAGCCTGTGGGGTGGATACGCACGGACTGACCGTCATCGCGTCCCAGGTCCAGCCAGGTCGCCCCGTCGAACCCCGGGGCGACGCGGATGTGCACGGGCTGCACGGTCTCGGTCAGGGCGAGTGCTTCGATCAGGTCCAGTGCCTCTTTGAGCGCGCTGCCGTTGAAGGCGCCGCGTCCGTCGCGGTAGAGGCCGACCATGAGTTCCTGGCGGTGGCTGCCGGTGGTGCCCTGGGAGCGGATGGGGCGGGCGACGGGCTGGCCGTTCTTCTGCGCGTACACGGTTCCGTCCGGGGTGCGGAAGTAGCGGAAGTGGGATTGCGCGTAGTCGGTGATGATTTGGCGGGCGGGGTTCTTGTCGTCGTCGGCCATGGTCACAGTCCCAACGTGGTGAGGGCGTTGGTCCACGCGTCGGTGCAGTGCCGGGGCGATTCGCCCTTGGCCTGCGCGGCGGTGAACAGCCGGGCGACGTGCGTGTCGGTGAGGCAGCCGCACCGGCCGTGCGTGAACAGCACCGCAAGGAACGTCCGGTAGACGGTGGCGTGCACCGCCTCACGGGCGCCGGTGATGTGCTGCTCCGCCATGGCGATCCCACGGTCCAGGAACACGGGCGAGCGGTGGCGGCACTGTCCGCCTTGGCCTCCCAAGGGCGCTGAGAGGGTCTGTGGCGCCCTACGGGCGGGAGAGGGGTCCGTCAGTGCCAGAGCACGCACAGCGCCCGGGAGGGCGGCCATGGCGCCGCTGCCCCATCCGCGCCAACGGGCGTATCCCATAAGGGACTTGATGTCGACGCCGGGCCGGACCGCGTTGGCGGACGGCATGACGCCCTGGTAGATCCAGTGCTCACCCCGGGTTGTCGGCACGATGCAGGTCGAGGGCAGCGCTGTGCGGGCCCACGCGATGGCTTCCGCGTTGTCGAGGTCGACGACGGTGAGGCCGGCGCCGCCGGGGTGGTAGGCGACCGCCGCCGCTTCCCGCCACGCCCTCGCCCATGCAGGCGAGTTGAGGACGGTCGTGTCGGTGGTGGCGGCGGCCCATGCGTGGCAGGGCGCCGGGCAGTGGCAGGGGCCGGGGGTTTTCATGTTCGGTCGGCCGCCGCACGCGTTGTTCGCGCAGGTGCGGCAGTTGCCGAACGGGACCTTTCCCGCCCGCAGGGGCAGCGGTGGTACACCGGCCGTCGCCAGGCTGAGCGCGGTGTGCAGGTGTTCGGGGGCTCGCCGAATGTCGGTGGGTTGGGTCATGCTGGATGCCTCCACAGGTCTGTTGAGGGCAGGTGGATCAGGGCGGCCCCGGTTCTTTGGCGAGATGCGGGGGCTGCCCTGTCTGTTGCTGGCTGTGAGCGAGGGGGATGGCGTGGCCGAAGACGTGATCAGTGCTCGTCTGCACGCGAGAGTTCGGCGGGACTTTCCGGATGCCGACGTTGCGCGGGGAGTGGCCGGTGCCCTGCGTGTGCTGGCCGACGAACTCGCCAACTCGCTACAGGACACGGAGCGGCTCTTGGCTGCGGCCGTGTTCATTGCCGCCGGGGACATCGACCAGTTCCGTGCGGCGATCCGCCTCGCACGGGCGGACTGGCGCGATCTCCTCATGGCAGGGGAGTTGGGTCACGGGAACTGGCCGCACGTGCTTGATGAGGAACTGGGTTCCCCGTAGCTGTTGGTCAGCCGTAGAACTTGTTGCGCTTGATGACTGCCTTGCGGATGTTGACCGTGGTCCCGCCCTTGTGGCCGCTCGCGCTGAACACCTGGACGGCGATCCAGCCGCCGAAGATGACAGCGGCGAGCGTGATGAGCTGAGTGATCAGTGCGGTGAGGGCGGTGATGAAGGTGGTGAGGAGCAGCAGTCCGCCGCACACGGCGAGGAATCCGACGCCCCCGAGGGCGACGTTCACCGCAGTGCGGGAGACGGCCGGCGGGGTGGCGACCGGTTCGGGCCGCATGGGGTCGATGGCGTAGCCGGTGACGACCCGCCCGTCCGGCAGCACGACAGATGCGACCGCCGGGACGGTGCCCGGCTGGACGGGAACGAGGGGCGCGGGTACGGCGATGACGGGTTGTATCGGGGTCGGTTGGTGGATGGTCACGGCCCGTTCGGCGGGCGCGGGGCCGGTGGTCTCGGGGTACATGCGGAATCCCTTCCGGCGGTATGGCAGGGAGGCAGGGACACCCCCTGGCAGGTGAGCTGTGGAGGGGGTTTTCGGGGTCTGACCTGCGTCCCCTCCCTGACTCCCTGGCGATCATTTGTGCAGGTCAGGCCCAGGGAGGTGGGCCAGGGAGGGGGCCAGGGAGGTCTCCCTTCCTCCCTGGCCCGCCGGGGGTCGGCTCCCTGTCACTCGGCGGCGGAAGCGGAACCGTCGCTGTCGCGGTTGGTGAGGGCGCGGGAGACGCGTTCGGCACCGACGACCATGCGGCCGTCCGACTTGTAGGGCTCGGCTCCGGTGCCGTCCAGCTCGCGCTTGAGGTCGATGAACGACCAGGCGCCGTAGGCGTCCGCGTCCAGCACGGTCAGCCGCTTGAGAACCTCCTGCGTGAGCACACGCGGGGCATCCCCGAGCACGGACGCGATGTCGGCGAGCGCGTCTCGCTCCTCGCCGGTGTCGACGACGCGCAGGGTGGTGATGCCGGCGCGCATGGCCTTGGCGCGGTCGGTGATGGCTTCGGCCGCGTCGTCGTCGATGTAGTGCGTGCGGACCGTGATGGACGCCTGCCCGGCGGGAATGGCGATGCCGGACGAGGCGAGGACCAGGGTTCCCTGATCCAGACCGGGACGCAGCAGATTGGGTGCCGCACCGCCGTCAACTGCCTTGTCCCCCAGCGCCATCCGCGCCTGAGACTCCGTGCCCAGCGCGAGCGAGGCCCGCGTGTGGGCACCCTCCCGGACGAGCTTGGGGAGGTTCTGGTCGGTGGGGTCCTGCGTGCCCTGCCACATCAGGACGTTCACGGCGCGGCCCTGGTTGTGAATCTTGCGGACCGCCATGAAATACCGGGACGTGGCCTTGGAGCCGCCGTAGGGGCGGCGCTCGTCGTCGACGACCGGGCACATGAACGCCATCTGTGCTTCGTCCACGATCACGATCAGGGCGGGGAACACCGTTCCGGGCGGCGCCTGGATACGGCGGTTCATCTCCTCGACCGCGTTCTCGACCATCTCGGTCACCTGGATGACGTGGTCGTCGGTCGGGCCCTGGATCAGCACGTCGGCCAGGCCGTAGAACATCTTCCAGTCACCGACGCCCTTGAGGTCGCCGATCCAGAACTGCACCGACTTGTCCAACGCGAGCCACAGCGCGAGGGAGCGCAGGGCGACGGTCTTGCCCTGGTTCGACAACCCGGTGATCAGCAGGTGGCGCTGATACACGCTCAGTGCCGCCATATCGCCACGCAGGTCCTGACCCCACGGCGCCTTGCCCTTGGTGTAGTCGGCGGTCATCGTCTCGTCCGTGACCAGCGGAGACGGACCGATCGGCTCGTCCAACGCACCCGAGTCGGCCACCCACAGCCGCACCGTGCGCGCCGCCTGGGGGATGGTGATGAACACTTCGTGCTCGTGCCGGGTCAGGTTCTCGGCGAGCTTGCGGCGCCGGTTCTGCACCTCGATCGTGGAGACCCCGGACGGAAGGGTGACGTCGACTTCGACGCCGCATCCGGCGATGCGGATCGGTCCGAGCATGGAGGCGCCGGCGTCGCCCATGTCCTTGATGGCGTTGCGGAGTGCGGGTACTCCGAGGTCGCGCAGGGCCTTGACGACGATGGACGGGGTGACCGGTTCGCCCTCGCTGCTGCGGACGTTGGCGGGCAGTGCCCACTGCGGTGCAGCTTGCTGCTTGCTGCCGACCGCCCACAGCGCGAACAGGGCGAGCAACGGGCCGACGATCAGCGCGGTACCCCACGTGACCTGGACGATTCGGATGAGTAGGGCGATGAACTCGATGGTTGCTTTCAGTGGGGTGATGACGTCGGTGATGTCGTGGTTGTTGATCGCCATGACGACCCCGAGGGCGACCAGCACCCCGATGCTCACCCCGGTCCCGACCGCGAGGCCCTTGGCGGCCTCTACCGGCGAGTGCAAGAGGTCCATGCGGCGGTGGTGGCGGGCCTGGCGGAAGCGCTGCAAACGCTCCTCCCACTCCTCGGCAGCTTCCAGGTTTCCGGCTGCTTCGGCTGTGCGGATCATGCGTTCGTAGCGGGCGCCGGTCTTGCCGTCCCAGGTGCGGCGGGCCACGATCCGGCCCCCGTTGAACGTGTAGAGACTGTGCCGGGCCACCGCACGGGCAACGGTGCGGGTGTTCTCGTGCGTGACGGCGGTTTTGACGGCGCGTCCGGAGCGCACCCACAACGGCGTCAGCGGCGCCGGCGGGGCGTCGGGCACCACGGTCAGCACCGTCGGTGTCACGTCCGGCTCAGGGCCGGTCGGCTCGGTTTTGGTGAGAGGGATGACGTTGTCGGTCATGCTGGTACTGCTCCTGACTGCCCCCCTTTTTTGCGGGGGCGGGATGGGTGAGGGTGCCGGGGTGCCTGTGTCCGTGGAAAGAGCGGGCACCCCGGCGGTCGTACGACGTTCAGCAGTGGCGGCGAGCGCGGTTCTCGGCATGGCTGAGCTGGGACGGCCTGGTACGGGGCCCGTCGATCCAGCAGAAGGGGCGGATGCCGTCGGCGGCGTTGAACACACGGATCGCCGCCCCCGGCGGGGCGTCGGGCAGGGGGTAGACGCGACCGCCGGCCAGCGAGGCCAGCAGTCGGGCACCGTGATGCTCACATCCGTCCGCCCCCTCGTTGACCTCGTCCAGCACGGTCACCACGGGCGGGCCGACACACGGGGTCGGGTCCTGCGGGTGGGCGGCGGGGCAACGGGCGTCCATGCTCACCACCACCCCGAACGCTTCTTCGCGGCCTTCGCGCGGGCGGCCTCCGTGATCAGACGCTGCTTCTCGCCGTACAGAGCGGTCAGCTCGGCGGTCAGCCGCATCTCCGCGTTGGCGATGGTGGTATCCATCCGCTGCTCCGCACGGGCGGTGCTCTTACCGCGTACGACCCGGTAGGAGCCGCCGACCGTGGCCCGGGCCATCGCCCGACGCTCCGCACCGTTCAGCGGCCACGACTCACCACGCTTGACCGCTTCCAGCTTCGCGGCGGCCTTCTGGATCTCACGGTCCAGACGACGGATATCGGACTTGGACACAGATCAGCCCTCTTTCGGGGTCGGCTCGGGGAAGGCACACAGGACACACATGCCGAGCGACGTCGGCAGGCAGTAGCCGTAGATCACCCGGCACTCCGGGCAGGTGCGGCGGGCCAGCATCGCCAGCGCCAGGGCGCCCCACTTGCGGGACGTCATCGGGCGGACGGGCTTGGCGAGGTCGATCCGGTACAGGTAGGCGACCCTCACCCCGCCCGCCCGCCGGTTGACGCGCATGACCTGCGCCGCTATCGGCTGGCCCCCCGGACGCAGCCCCCTGGCCCGTAACTGGCGGCGGGTGGCGAACTGCTCGTCGTCGGGGGCGAACTTCCACGGGAAGGTGGGGACGCCGTAGCGGGCGCCGGTGGGGTCGAAGCACCTGCCGTACGCGGCGGACATCAGGCAACCCGCTTCCATGCCGCCCGAAGACGGACCTCGGAAGCGGAGTGGCCGGCCGCACGGAAACGAATCGCCATCTCGCGATACGACAGGGCAGGGTTCTGGCTGTGCCGGATCTCGTCGACCAGGTCGTCAAGCTCCTGATCGGTGAGCGCGGGTACCGCTTCCAGCGAGCGCGTTCCCACGGGCTGTGTGGCTCCCCAGACGGGGAGTTCCCAGCGGGGTGTGACGTCGGGTGTGACGCGGCTCGTCACGCTGGTCAGCGCCCTGCCGGTGTCATCTCCCTGCCGTGCCGCTTCCAGCGTCGACCACGCCCCGGCAAGGGACTTGGCGGTCTTGGCCTGGACGCGTGCGACGCGGGCTCCGGCCTGCGTCACGGCCGTCAGCCGCGTCTCCTCGGTCGAGGCTTCGGCCCTCAGCCGAGCGCGGGCCACCGCTGCTTCGTCACGGGCCTCTTGCTGGATGCTCTGGATCGCTCCGAGGGCGGACGGGGTGAGCGCGGTGCGCTCCCACAGTCCGTGCACGAGCCACAGCGCCTTCGCCGCGATCGGCAACCAGGCAACGGCCAGCCACGCGCCGGTGCCCTGCTCTGCGGTGAGCGCGTGCGCGACCAGGACACCGGCCGCGATCAGACCGAACGACCAGCCGACGGCGGTCACGGCGCGGTTGTGGTCGCCCTGCGCTGTGAGACGGCGCTCGTAGGCGAGGGTGGCCAGCCAGCCGCCGTCGATGCCGAGACCGACGACCAGCGCGACCGGCCACGGCACCGCCGTGCCCAGCCACATGAGGACCACGGCCAGGGTGAGGACCATGGACACGGCCGTCATCGCGACGGCGGGCAGGACGGTCTTGGCCTTCATGCCGCACCCCCGAGGGTGAGCAGGGCGGCGAGGATGAGCAGGGCGCCGCCGGTCAGGGTGCAGTCGACCGCGCGGCGCAGCCCCGTGAACTTGGCCACCGCGATCCGGGACAGGCCCGCGATGTCCGCGCCCCTGTCCTCAGCGAGCACGGCGGTGATCTGCTCGGGGGTGAGCGTGGCCCACAGCGGGAAGCCACGGCCCCCGCGCAGGTTCGGACGTACCGACCACAACAGCACGCCGGCCGCCGCGACCAGCAGCCCCATACCGAGACCGCCTGCCACACAGGCGGGAACGGTCAGCGGGGCATCCTTGGCGACGGTCCACGTGCCGGCCAGGACCGCGCCGACGAACGCGAGCAGCAGACCGGTCTTGGTGTCGGTCCGGGCGATCTCCGCTTTCACCTCCGCATGCGCGGCGGCGAGAGCCTGTGAGGTGGTGGTGTTCACGCGCCCACCTCCGGAGTGAACGGGGCGGTGGTGTTGGCGAGGGTGCGGCCGGCGGCGAGCACCTTGCGGCGGGCCCGGCGGACACGCCGCACGTCCAGCTCGGTCGGGGTGCGGTCCATGGTGATGATCTGCGCGTCCAACAGGTGGACCTGCGCGAGGATCAGCGGCATCTCGAGCTCGATGCCGTCCAGCTCAGCGGCCGTCGGCTCCATCCAGTCGGCGAACGCGGTAACAGCATCCTGAACAGTGACGATGTGCTTCATGGGTCGTGGTCTCCCTAGCAGGTGGAAACGGCCCGAAGCGGCGCCCGGGTAGCCCCCCGGGCGCCGCGCGCCGTTGATGTGGTGGGTTGGTCAGCCGTTGCGGCCGTAGGCCACGTTCAGCTCCGCCACCGCGTCCGTGCACTCACCGGACGTGATGCGGTCGTAGACCTCCTGGCCGGCCTGGACGGCTTCGGGGGAGGTCAGGTCGGTGGCGGACTCCTGCGACTTCATGCCAAACACATGCGCTCCTGGTGTCGTAGGTGGTGGGCCATCGCCGACGGATCGGCGGGCCGCGTGCCCCTGCCTGCTTCGCTGCGTACGCCCGTTGTGGCCGGGCAGGGGCCAAGGTTCGTTGTTCTCGAATCACGCTGTTCAGTTCTCAAGCAACTGCCGATCGCGGACGCTCGCGGCGAGCGGCCGAAGCCGCCTTCCTGACGAGCTGTTCCGTTCCAGCTATGCAGTACCTGTTTTACAGGTACTGCATAGGGGTCCGTCAAGTACAGCGACGGGACTTCCTGGTTTTCGCACCGGGACTTCTTGGTGCACCATCAGCATCGGTGCAGGTCGGGGGAGTTGGTCACCCCATACGTGGACACCTCAGGGACATCTAGCTACCGTCAAGAAGTCCCAGACGTCCTACCGGGAGAGCAGATGTCCAACGAGCGTTTGCGGTCAGCCCTGTTGGCCCGTGGCATGACCGTCCAGGGGCTGGCCGAAGAGATCGACGTCAACCCGAAGACCGTGGAACGGTGGATCACCCAGGGGAAGGTGCCGTACCGGCGACACCAGTACGCCACGGCGTCGGTGCTGAAGATGGACGTGACGACACTGTGGGATGACACCCGCGCTGTGGACAGCGCTGCGGACCTCAGCAAGGCGGAAATCGTCACCGTCTACCCGCACCGCCACCTGGTCCCGTCCGGCCTCTGGCGCGAGATATACGAGCGCGCTGAGAGGTACCTCGATGTCCTCGTCTACTCGGGACTGTTCCTGTCCGAAGACCCCCAGTTCCTCGGCCTCCTCAAAAAGAAGGTGGAACTCGGGGGACACATGGGTCAGACCCAGGTGCGCATCCTGCTCGGAGATCCCAAGTGCGCGGCAGTGAAGCAGCGCGGCATCGATGAGGGACACGGGATCATGGACGGCAAGATCCGCAACGCCCTGGTCAACTACCGCCCGCTCTTCGAGAGCCACCCGGAGATACGGTTCCGGCTGCACGAAGCCACGCTCTACAACTCGCTGTTCCGCGCGGATGACGAGATCCTGGTCAACACCCATGTCTACGGCGTCGCCGCTTACATGGCTCCCGTCCTTCACCTGCGACGAATGCCCGGCGGCGGATTGTTCGACACCTACGCCAATAGCATCGAACAGACCTGGGGAGGAGCACGCCAGGCAACAGAAGCCGACTTCAAAGGAGCCTGACCATGGGACGCATTGACCACTTCCACAACCCCGACGCCCCGCCGGCCAACTCAGTCGTTCCGTCCGTGGTGGCGTTCGTACAGAACTCCGCAGGGCATGTGCTCCTGATCAAGCGTTCCGACAACGGCCGGTGGGCACTGCCGGGCGGGGGCCATGACGCCGGCGAGTTCATCAGCGACACCGTGGTGCGGGAAGTCTGGGAAGAGACCGGCATCAAGGTGGAGGTCCTCGAACTGTCCGGGATCTATACCGACCCCGCGCACGTGCTCCAGTACGACGACGGCGAGGTCCGGCAGCAGTTCAGCATGTGCTTCCGCGCGCGGCCGGTGGGCGGCGACGTCCGTACGAGCAACGAAACGACTCAGGTCCGTTGGGTCAACCCAACGGACCTGTCTCAGTACGACATCCACCCCACCATGCAACTCAGGATTGAGCACGCGATGGATCAGACGCGGACGGCGCCCTACATCGGCTGACGCTTGGCGGCGGCGACCCGTTCGAGCACGCGCGATGTGGTCGCGAGGATCTCCGGCTCGGCTCGGCGGATGAACGTGCCGATCAGGCTGTCCGGCCCGTAGCGGCCGGTGATCTCGTTGATCCGGTCCACGGGGTTCGTAGGCGTACCGTCCGGCGTCGTATTCATATCGCAGTAGCAAAGTGCGTCGTTCAGTCCGGCGGGTTCGCGGGCGAACTCACCCTCAAGCTCCTCGCGCAGACCCCGGGCTTCCGCCTCCATCCACGCGCAGGAATGGTGCGCTACCAGGTTCACGACCCGTTCGTCCGCCCGCGCGATGTCCCGGAGGTAGCGCGCACCATCGAGCGGGTGGAACCCCGTCTTGGCGAGGTCCGGCGCGTAACCGATGTCGTGCAGTACCGCAGCCGCTTCCAAGAGTTCCGCGTCCTCGCCGACGACGGCAGCGATGGTGCGTGCCCTCTCAGCGACTCCGAGCGAGTGCTTCCAGCGACGCGGCAGCGGCTCGGACAGCAGCGATTCCGCGAGCGGGTACGCCCACTCAGTCAGTCCCGTCAAAGTGACGAACGCTCCTCTCGATTCGGCAGGGCCCGCACAGTTCGTAGCTTGCCCTGCCCTCCCTCGGACAGCCATCCCGCAGCTTCCAGCTTCTCCAGTGCCTTCGTCACCGTCGGACGCGAGACCTCAAACCTCTCGCACAGGGCGGAAGCACTCGGGAAGGTTGCCCCCACCTTCAGCTTGTCATCCGCGATGACCTCAACGAGCCGTTCCGCGAGCGGCCGGCTGTCGGTCCGCTGTCCATCCCGGATCACGCGCCAGCGTCCGCCAGGAACTGGCTCCGCAACACCCTCTTTCTGGAGTGCTGCGAATGCCCGGAGTACTACGCCGCGCGAGACTCCGTGATCACGTACGAGTTCTGAGGCCGATGGCAGCTCCGTCATCCCCGGCTCCGCCGCAATCTGAGCCTTCACCGCGTACGCAATCTTCAGGAAAGTCCCCCGAGGGCTTACCTCCTGAGACACCTGTTCTCCCTCCCCGTCGGTCCATCGTTGGGGCCAAGCCTCGCATGACGGGCCCTCATCCATGGCGAGCAGGCACTATAGGGGTACTCCCCTCTTCAAGGCTGCACCCATTTCCCTTATCGTTAACCCTCGCCGGTTGGTTCCGCCGATTCGTGCCTCTTCCGGGGCGGTAGGTTTTTTTGTGATGCGTACCAAGCGCGTGTGGATTCGGTAGTTTAGATAGGAACCTTGAGCGGATTGGCCGGGGCGAAGGTGTCAACTTTCCAGACTCCGCCAGTCAGCGGAATTCGTGCGCGAAGATGGCCAATAACTCCGTAGGGATCTCGGGGATTCTTTGCCATACTGCCGAGCTTGGCCGCCTGTCTCCTGAATGCTGCATTCGGAGTGGGTTGACGTGGCGAGGTGATCCATGCCTTATCGGTGTGTTGGAGGAAGTATCTAATTTCGTCATTGTTGGGAACGTTTGCACTGCCTCCGCGAAAGGGTGCAAGCAGTACAACCGGCATATCGCTCAATAGCTTATCCCAGAGTCCGTCGTGGTGAGACGTGCTGGAACCATGGTGTGCGGCTTTGTAAAGCGTTGCGGGATCTGTAGGGTTGAAGCTCTGGAGGACCGCCCCCCAACCGCATCCCATAGGCCCCTTAAGGATGTCTGCGCCAAGCAGCACATTTACCGTGCCTGCGGTCACCCATAGGGCGATCGATGCCTCGTTAGGGTTGTAAGTCGAACGGCGAGTGCGTTCGCCCATCTCGTATAGGTGATCAGTCGCCAATGCTTCAAGGGCCCGAGTGACGGCATGCTCCGATGGGGATAGAGCGGTTACGCGTGCGGCTGGCGCGGTGCCCAGGGTGGAGAGATCCAGTAGCACCTTGTTCTCTTCGGCCCGACGTAAAGGGCGCACACCTATTCTATTTTTTCGCTGTTTAACAATTTCAAAAATTCTTCTATATTCGCTATAGGCGGCAGTGTTGGTAACTCCAGCGATATCGTGATCGGCCACGACGAGTGCAAGGAATTCGCGGGTCATCAATGCCTGGGACGTGACGACGGTGGCCGCAGAACAAGCCTCGACAGTTTCTGCAATTCCGTCGAAGTGATCATCGTGGGCGTGAGTTGCTACCACTGCGAGAACCTCAGTGGCGAGATCAACGCCGATTCCGCGAAGATAATCCAGGGAAGCGACCTTGCGAGTTCGTTGATCGCGACACGAATCCACGACTATCCATCGTCGTGCTCCGAGGTGCACGACAACGGACTCACCTTTACCGGGGCCGAATAGAGAGACCTCGAATGCGTCGGGTGAGGGCGGCTCAGTCGAATAGCTGCTCAAGGTGCTCCATGAGGGCGTCAGCTTTGGCGTACACGTCTTGTACGTCCTTTTGGGTGATTCGGCCCAGTCGTCGAAGTCGTAGACTCTCGGTCAAGGTCGGCCGTTTTCCAGGAGAACTTACCTTGCGAACTGATAGGTAGAATACGTCGCCAGGCGCGGCGCTGGCAGCATCGGAGCCGAGCAATTCTCGATCAAAATCCGCTGTGATGGATATTCCCTCGCGATCGATCGGGTACAGCTCTGCGGTGAAGAATCCCTCGTCGACGGCGAGAATCTTTCCCTCCCACTTGTTTAGCCCGGTGAGCGTGCCCGGCATGATCGGCTGTGTATGGGGGGCGTGGGTGCTCCAAGTCGAGGGGCTCCTGCGGGGCTGCTCCGACTGGGTGGGGGTCTGGGTTTCGCTAGGTCGTCTGGAGGGGTCAGCGGCAACCGGAGCCCTCGGAGCGTCGTAATCCGATAGAGCAGATGAAGTCAGTGAGCTGCTTTGGGCTGCTTGGCTAGGAGGAGTGAACGATGTGGCGGTCCTCATTGACGTCCCCTTGCCGCACTCCCTAGGGATGCGACGCGATCGATGATGGACTGAGCGCGGAGGCGGGAGCTGCTGAAGTCTTCGGTCAAAATCTTTGTGGCGACGGCGACCTTGTCAACCGACCGATCTAGATTCGTCTGCTCTGGAAGGGCAGGTGCCGTCCGTCCGGTGGGAGGTGCCGCCTGGGTGAGGGTGTGGTGGTCGTTGACTGAGACGAACACGCCGGGCTGAACTACAACGGAAGGCTGGACCTGGATGTTGACGGAACCGCTGTAACCGTCGTTTCGTGCAGCGCAAATACCGATGTTCGCCATTCCCGGCAAGTGCAGCACGTCATTCCACAAATCCTTGGGTGTCAGAGCATCGCCGATAGCGTGCCACTCTTCGAACCTTGCCGAGAAGTGCACTACACGGTTGATGCCCATCGCGCTGATGCGTGGGGTTCCTGATGAAAGCAAGATCCCAGCAGCCAAATCTCTGGCTACCTCTACGTCGTCGATAGCATCGGTTTTGACCTCAAGAGTGTCTGGCAATACTTTGAGGTCAATCGAGCCGAGGTGAACGAGGGTGCCATTGGAGCTGATGAGGTCGGTTCGATAGGACTCGTAGTCCTCGGCGCCGATCAGATCCATCTGTCGAAGCCAGCGTGGCGTGACAACAAGTGGATCGAACTCGCCCAGCACCACCACCGCCAGGGTGTCGCTGACCAGCTCCGGCTTGTCCACCTGGTTCCTTCCCTCGCGCGGTCTTTGCCCGAACACTGGTGTCCTCCCTGGCATGCTATCCGCTGCTGCACCGCCGGGAACATGGTCTTGCTACCTGCACACGAGATGTCGTCAACCTGAACCACGAGAAGGCGAGCGGGGTCGCTGTGCCTGTACATACAGGGGCTCTACCAGCGCACACGCGCCCCAGGTCACGGTAGGCCGGGCCGTCTCTGGGCCGTCCGAGGGGGACCCATGACGACCAGAGACGACCAACAACGACCACCACCCCCGCCTCGCGCTCCAGGTCACACGATTCGATCTGCGACACTGGTACAGCCATGCCTAAGCCCGGAGAACTCACATTCGTCGCCCCGCGCGGAGCCCAGAAGCCGCCGCGGCATCTCGCCGATCTCACGCCCGCCGAGCGTAAAGAGGCCGTTGCCGCGATCGGTGAGAAGCCGTTTCGTGCCAAGCAGCTCTCGCAGCACTACTTCGCGCGCCTCGCGCACGACCCGGCCGAGTGGACGGACATCCCCGCCGCCTCGCGCGCCAAGCTCCAGGAAGCGCTGCTTCCCGAGCTGATGACGGTCGTGCGGCATCTGTCGACCGACCAGGAGACCACCCGCAAGACCCTGTGGCGGATGGTCGACGGGACGCTCGTCGAGTCGGTGCTCATGCGGTACCCGGACCGGGTGACCATGTGCATCAGCTCGCAGGCCGGGTGCGGGATGAACTGCCCGTTCTGCGCGACCGGGCAGGCCGGTCTCGACCGGAATCTGTCCACCGCCGAGATCGTGCATCAGATCGTCGACGGCATGCGTGCGCTGCGGGACGGGGAGATTCCCGGTGGGCCCGCGCGGCTGTCCAACATCGTCTTCATGGGCATGGGCGAGCCCCTCGCCAACTACAAGCGCGTCGTCGGCGCCATCCGCGCGCTGACCGACCCCGAGCCGGACGGGCTCGGGCTGTCGCAGCGGGGGATCACCGTCTCGACCGTCGGGCTGGTGCCGGCCATCAACCGGTTCTCCGACGAGGGCTTCAAGTGCCGGCTCGCCATCTCCCTGCACGCACCGGACGACGAGCTGCGCGACACCCTCGTGCCCGTCAACACCCGCTGGAAGGTCCGCGAGGTCCTCGATGCCGGGTGGGAGTACGCGGCCAAGTCGGGGCGTCGGCTGTCCATCGAGTACGCGCTGATCCGGGACATCAACGACCAGGGCTGGCGCGGTGACCGGCTCGGGCGGCTGCTCCGGGGCAAGCCCGTGCACGTCAACCTGATCCCGCTGAACCCGACGCCGGGGTCCAAGTGGACCGCCTCGCGGCCCGAGGACGAGAAGGCGTTCGTCGAGGCCATCGCCGCGCACGGGGTGCCCGTGACCGTGCGGGACACCCGGGGGCAGGAGATCGACGGGGCTTGCGGACAGCTCGCGGCCACCGAGCGGTAGGTCGGGAGCACCGGGCGGTAGCCCGCGGCCACCGGGCGGTACTCTTACGTCGTACCTACATATCTTCATATTCCGACAGGGGAGCGCCACAGCGCTGAGAGTGCGGGACAGCCCGCAGACCCTCTGAACCTCGCCCAGGTCATTCTGGGTAGGAAGTTCGGTCACCACTCAAGCTGTTGCGCCCTGCCCGGAACCCGCCATGGGTCCCGGGCAGGGCCGCGTCTCTTCCTGGTCATCCCAGGAGGAAAAGTCCAGTGAGCACTACCAAGCAGGTCACGTTCGCGGCCACCGCCGTGGCCGTCGCGCTCGGGCTTGTCACGCTGTCCGCGTGCGGGTCGTCCGGCGGTGACAGTTCCAGCGGGTCGGCGACGGAGTCCAAGAACGTCACCCTCATCAGCCATGACTCGTGGGCCGTCTCCAAGGATGTCCTCGCCGCCTTCGAGAAGCAGTCCGGGTACACCGTCAAGGTCCTCAAGGACGGTGACGCCGGGCAGGCCGTCAACAAGGCGATCCTGACCAAGGACAACCCGCAGGGCGATGTCTTCTTCGGCGTCGACAACACGCTCCTCTCCCGCGCGCTCGACAACGGGCTTTTCCAGTCGTACGAGGTGAAGGACGCCGCCGCGATCCTGCCCGCCTACCGCACCGACGACGACAAGCACCGGGTCACGCCGATCGACACCGGCGACATCTGCGTCAACTACGACAAGGCCTGGTTCAGCGAGCACAAGCTGACCCCGCCCGAGTCGTACGACGATCTGATCAAGCCCGCCTACAAGGACCTCCTCGTCACCGAGAACGCCTCCACCTCCTCGCCCGGCCTCGGCTTCCTGCTCGGCAGCGCCGCCAAGTACGGCGACGACGGCTGGCAGGACTACTGGACGAAGCTCAAGGCCAACGGCGTCAAGGTCGTCGACGGCTGGGAGCAGGCGTACAACGAGGAGTTCTCCGGGTCGGCCGGCGGCAAGAAGGCCAAGGGGGACCGGCCGCTCGTCGTCTCCTACGCCTCCTCGCCGCCCGCCGAGGTGATCTTCGCCGACCCGAAGCCGAGCACCGCTCCGACCGGGGTCTCGACCGGCACCTGCTTCCGGCAGATCGAGTACGCGGGGCTGCTCAGCAACGCCGAGAACGCCACCGGTGGCAAGGCGCTGCTCGACTTCCTCGTCGGCAAGACCTTCCAGGAGGACATGCCGCTCAACATGTTCGTGTACCCCGTGCGGGAGGGCGCCCAGGTGCCCGCCGAGTTCACCGAGTACGGGCCGCAGGCCAAGGACCCCGAGACCATGGCCCCCGCGAAGATCGCCGAACACCGTGACCAGTGGGTCAAGTCGTGGACATCGCTCGTACTGAAGTAGCCGCCCGAGGAACAGCCCCGGCGGCCGGGCGCGCGAAGGGTGCCGTACTGCGCGGTGCCCTGCTCGCGCTGCCCGTCTTCTTCTTCGCGCTCTTCTTCGCCTACCCCGTCGCCGCGATCGTCGCCCGTGGGCTCCACGTCGACGGGGTCTGGCGGTTCGGGCAGGTCGGGGACGTGCTGGCCGACTCCGGTATCCGGCACGTCCTCTGGTTCACCTGCTGGCAGGCGCTCGCGTCCACCGCGCTCACGCTGCTGATCGCGCTCCCCGGCGCGTATGTCTTCGCGCGCTTCGATTTCAGGGGCAAGCAGATTCTGCGGGCCGTGGTGACCGTGCCGTTCGTGCTGCCGACCGTCGTCGTCGGTACGGCGTTCCTGGCGCTGCTCGGGCGCGGCGGGCTGCTCGACGAGCTGTGGGGCGTACGGCTGGACACGACCGTGTGGGCGATCCTGCTCGCGCACGTCTTCTTCAACTACGCGGTCGTCGTGCGGACCGTCGGCGGGCTCTGGGCGCAGCTCGACCCGCGGCAGGAGGAGGCCGCACGGGTGCTCGGGGCCTCGCGGTTCGCGGCCTGGCGGCAGGTCACCCTGCCCGCTCTCGCGCCCGCCGTCGCCGCCGCCGCGCTCATGGTCTTCCTCTTCACCTTCACCTCCTTCGGGGTCGTGCAGATCCTCGGCGGCCCGACCTTCGCCACCCTCGAAGTGGAGATCTACCGGCAGACCTCCGAGATCTTCGACCTCGGTACGGCCGCTGTCCTGACGATCGTCCAGTTCGTGGCCGTGGGCGCGGTCCTCGCCGTGCACGCCCGGACGGTACGGCGGCGGGAGAGCGTACTGCGGCTCGTGGCACCGGAGATCACCTCGCGCCGGCCGCGCGGGCGGGGGCAGTGGGCGCTGCTGGGCGGGGTGCTGGTGAGTATCGCCGTGCTGCTCGTGCTGCCGCTCGGGGTTCTTGTGCAGCGGTCGTTCGACACGGCTGGCGGGGCCGGTCTCGGCTACTACAGGGCGCTCACCAGCGACGACTCCGGGATCTTTCTGGTCGCGCCTATCGCCGCCATCGGGAACTCGCTTCAATACGCCCTTGCCGCCACCGGTATCGCTGTCGTGGTGGGGTCGCTTGCCGCCGTCGCGCTCACCCGGCGCGATGCCGGGCGGATCGTACGAGGGTTCGACGCGTTGTTGATGCTGCCGCTCGGGGTGTCGGCGGTGACCGTCGGGTTCGGGTTCCTCATCGCGCTCGACGAGCCGCCGCTGGATCTGCGCAGCAGCTGGATCCTCGTACCGCTTGCGCAGGCGCTGGTCGGGGTGCCGTTCGTGGTGCGGACCATGCTGCCGGTGCTGCGGGCCGTGGACGGGCGGCTCCGGGAGGCGGCTGCCGTGCTCGGGGCGTCGCCCTGGCGGGTCTGGCGCGAGGTCGATCTGCCCATCGTGCGGCGGGCGTTGCTGGTCGCGGCCGGGTTCGCGTTCGCGGTGTCGCTGGGGGAGTTCGGGGCGACCGTGTTCATCGCGCGGCCCGACAGCCCGACCCTGCCGGTCGCCGTGGCCCGGCTCCTCGGCCGTCCCGGTGACCTCAACTACGGCCAGGCGATGGCCCTTTCGACGATCTTGATGGTGGTGTGCGCGGTGGCCCTGCTGGTGCTGGAGCGGCTGCGGACCGACCGGACCGGGGAGTTCTGACGATGACCATGCTCAGTCTCGAAGGCGCGACCGTACGGTTCGGGGCGCGGGCCGTGCTCGACGGGGTCGGGCTCGATGTCGCCGAGCACGAGATCGTGTGCGTGCTCGGGCCGAGCGGCAGCGGGAAGTCGACGTTGCTGCGGGTGGTCGCCGGGCTTCAACCCCTGGACGCGGGGCGGGTGTTGCTCGACGGGCGGGACCTTGCCGGGGTGCCCGCGCACAAGCGTGAGGTCGGGCTGATGTTCCAGGATCATCAGCTGTTCCCGCAGCGCGATGTCGGCGGGAATGTCGGCTTCGGGCTGCGTATGCATCACGTGTCCAAGGAGCAACAGGGCTTGCGGGTGCGGGAGTTGTTGGAGCTGGTGGGGTTGCCGGGGGCCGCTGGGCGGGCTGTTGCCGCGTTGTCCGGTGGGGAGCAGCAGCGGGTCGCTCTTGCCCGGGCCCTTGCGCCTCGGCCCCGGTTGCTCATGCTCGACGAGCCGCTGGGGCAGCTGGACCGCTCGTTGCGGGAGCGGCTTGTCGTCGAACTCCGGGAGCTTTTCGGGCGGTTGGGGACGACCGTGCTTGCGGTCACCCATGACCAGGGGGAGGCGTTCGCCCTTGCCGACCGGGTGATCGTGATGCGGGACGGGTTGATCGCCCAGTCCGGTACACCGCTTGAGGTCTGGCAGCGGCCCGCCGATGAGTTCGTGGCTCGGTTCCTCGGCTTCGACAATGTGGTCGAGGGGACGGTGAGCGGGCAGGTCGCGGATACGGCGTGGGGCAAGGTGCCGGTGCCCGAGGGGAGTTCGCAGGGGGTGCGGGTGTTGTTGGTGCGGCCTGCTGGGGTGCGGTTGGTGTCTGTGGAGGAGGGGCTGCGGTGTGTGGTGGCCGCGCGTACCTTTCGGGGGACGCATGTCGCTGTGCGGCTGCAGCCTGAGGGGGCACCTTCGGTGGAGGCGGCTTGTGCGTTGCGGGAGGCGCCGGAGTTGGGGGAGGTGGTGGGGGTGGTCTTCGAGGTGGGGGAGACTGTTGTGCTTGGGTGAGGGGTTGGGTTTTCTCGCCCCCGCCGCCCCTACCCGTCCCATCCCGTTCCTGGGGGCTGCGCCCCCAGACCCCCCTATCGCGCTGAACGCGCTCGTCCTCAAACTCCCCCAGAGGGGGGACCCCCAACGGGCTGAAGGTGCCCCGGCACTAGGGTTTTGGGTATGACGACGCTCCCGCACAGCCGCTACTGCGATGAGATCGCCCACCAGGTCGGGCAGTTGAGAGGTGTGCTCACCTCCGGTGTCGAGCTGTCCGCCACCGTGCCCACCTGCCCCGACTGGACGTTCGAGCAGTTGGTGCGGCACACGGGTGGGGCCCTGCGGTGGGTGGACGCGTTGGTGCGTACGCGGGCCGAGGAGGAGATCGACGAGGCGCAGGTATTTCTCGGTGGTGGTCCCGAGGCTCAGGGGGATGTCGCCGCGTTGGACGCCTGGCTCGCCGAGACCGGTGAGCTGGTCGTCGGGGCGTTGCGTGAGGCCGGGCCCGACGCCAAGGTGTGGGCGTGGGCCGGGGTGCACACTTCGGGGTTCTGGGCGCGGCGGATGGCCCACGAGGTCACCGTTCACCGCGCCGACGCGACCCTTGCCGCCGGGCTGCCGTACGAGGTCGCGGACGACATCGCCGCCGATGCCATCGACGAGTGGCTGCAGATCGTCGAGTTCGTACAGCGCACCGATCCGCACGACGCGGCGCGGGAGTTGCGTGGGGCGGGGCGGAGTATTCATCTCCATGCCACGGACGCCGCCCCCGAGTTGAACGCCGAGTGGCTCGTCGAACTCACCGAGGACGGTGTCGTCTGGCGTCGTGGGCATGAGAAGGCGACCGTCGCTCTGCGCGGGCCGCTCACCGACGTCCTGCTCGCCTTCTACCGCCGACTGCCGCTGGACAGCCCGCGGTTGGAGGTTCTCGGGGATCGGGAGCTGCTGGAGTTCTGGCTAGAGAGGGCCACCTTCGGGTGACGACCTGACTACAGGGGTGTGGCCCGGCCCCTGGAACTTGGCGCTCCGGGGTCGGGCCACAACGTACTGGCGGAACGTCAGTTGTTGCTCGACGTCCCACGACGGCGCATGCCGAAGAAGACGGCGCCGCCGCCGACGGCGACCAAGGCCGCCGCGATGCCGGCGATCACGCCCGTGTTCGAACTGGCGCCGGTCTCCGCGAGGTTGGAGCTGCCGCCCGCGGGCGTCGGAACGCTGCTGGCGGGGGCACCCGGGGTGCTCTCGTCGGCCGACGGGGTCGGGGTCGCCGACTCCTCGGGCTCCGATGCCGACGGGGTCGGCGTCGCGGACTCGGACGGCTCCGGGGTCTCCGAGGCCGGCGGGGTCGGAGTCGGGGTCGGCTCCGTCTTGCAGGCCTCGCCCGGGGTGGTCACGTCACCCTTGATGTACTCGTCGACCTGACGGCCGGCCTTGACGTGGACGCGGTACGTCGTGTTCGGCGCCCAGTCCTCCGAGAAGTTGACGGTGACGCCCTCACGGGTGCCCACGACGTCCTCAGAGCCGATGACCTTGTCGCCCAGGTACACGGTGACCGTGGCGGGCGTACCCGACGGGTCCTTGTCGGTCACGCTGATGACACCCTTGTCGCCGTCGCACTTGGCGACGGCGGAGAACTCACTGATGTTGCAGGCGAACGCGTTGCCGGCGACGCCCAGCGCGAGCGCGGCCGAGGCGGAGGCAACACCGAGAAATCGCACGGAACGTGCGGTACGGCGGGATATGGACACGATTGCCCTTCACGGAATGCGCAACTGAGGGGGGTGGAGGGAGTGAAGAGACCTCATCACCTCATCACCCCCAGGAGTCTCACAGGTTTATAAGCGCGGCATAAGGGCTGTCAATCTATATGCAGGCTCCAGGCATTGGTTTTGCCTAGCCGTTAACCAGCGAGACGTTTCAAGGCCTCCGGGGCCTCCTCGATCCGGTCGACCAGGGCGATCCGGTCCTCCATCGCCCGCTCCCGCGCGAGCGCCCGCAGCAGCGGCCAGGCGGGCAGCCGTTCGGTCCAGTGCGCGCGGTCCACGAGCACCATGGGCGTGGGCTCGCCGCGCGACTCGTAGTAGTTCGGGGTCGCGTTGTCGAAGATCTCCTGTACGGTCCCGGCGGCGCCCGGCAGAAAGACGACCCCCGCGTTCGAGCGGGCCAGCAGGCCGTCCTCGCGGGTGGCGTTGGCGAAGTACTTGGCGATGTGCGAGGCGAAGGCGTTCGGCGGCTCGTGCCCGTAGAACCAGGTCGGGATGCCGACCGAACCGCCGCCCCCGGGCCATCGCGAGCGGACCTCGAACGCGGCGCGCGCCCACTCGGTGATCGAGGGCGTGAACGAGGGCGCCGCCGCGAGGAGTTCGCACGCCTCGTCGAGCGCGCCGTCCTCGAACGGCGCCGTGTACGCGCCGAGGTTCGCCGCCTCCATCGCGCCCGGGCCGCCTCCCGTGGCGACGGTGAACCCGGCACGGGTCAGCTCACGCCCCAGGCGCGCGGCACCGGCGTACGCCTCGGTCCCGCGTGCCATCGCGTGCCCGCCCATCACCCCCACCACCTGCGTGCCGCGCAGGAGTTCGTCGAGGGCGTCGGAGACGGAGTCGTCGTGGACGGAGCGGAGCGTCGAGGCGTAGATGTCGCCGTCGGCCTTGGTGCGCTGGAACCAGGCGTATGCCAGGGCGTCGGGGGTGTGTTCGTAGCCCTTGTCGAGACCGGCGAACAGGTCGTCCGGGGTGTAGAGATGGCCTCGGTACGGGTCGAACGGCAGGTCCGGTACGGGCGGGAAGACCAGGGCGCCCGCCGCGCGGACCTTCGCCGCCGCGTTCTCCCGCATCGCGCAGCCGAGGAAGACGGTGCCCGCGGTGTCGCTGGTCAGCAGTTCCTTCGTACGGTCCGTCAGGTCGACGGCCTGGACACGGAATCCGGCGAGGGTGCCGCGCGCGGAGACGACGGCGTCGAACTCCGCCAGCGTCTCGATCTCACGGTCGTCGTGGTGGGCCGCATGGGCGGGGCTCGTCTGCACCCGCCCATGTAAGCACGGTCCGTGTCGGGGGTTCGTCCTAACCCTGGACGGCCGCCGGGTCCATCCACACGACCTCCCAGGTGTGGCCGTCGAGGTCGTCGAACGAGCGGCCGTACATGAAACCGAGGTCCTGTGTCTGGCCGGTCGGCGAGCCGCCGGCGGCGAGCGCCTTGTCGACCAGCTCGTCGACCTTCTCGCGGGTCTCGGCGCTCAGCGCGATCAGCACCTCGCTGGTCTTCGTCGCGTCCGCGATCTCCTTCGAGGTGAAGGTCGCGTAGAACGCCTTGGTGAGCAGCATCGCGACGATGCTGTCGCTGATCACGATCGACGCGGCGTTGTCGTCGCTGAACTGCGGGTTGATCGTGTAGCCCAGCTCCGTGAAGAACTTCTTCGACGCGGCGAGGTCGCTCACGGGCAGGTTCACGAAGATCATCTGCTGGTAGGTCGGCGAGGTCATCGGAGTCTCTCCCAATCGGACTTTCGGATGTGTGTTGTTCGGAGGGGTAGACCCGGGGGTCGGGCGTAACTCATCGGTGGGTGCGAGATTTTTTTCGTACGAGTCTGCCGCCGGGTCTCGCTACGGATACAGATGCGGGTACGCGTACGGGTCACGCGGTCAGGGGGAGCGCCGCCAGTTCCGCGATCAGGAAGGTCAGCGGGACGAACAGGGCCAGCAGGGCGGTCGCGCGCAGGGCTGCCGCGGTGCGCAGGGTCGTGGCCGGGGCGCCCAGGCGCAGCAGCGCGGCGGTGGTGTCCGCGCGGGCCGCTCTCGCCTCGACGGCGGCGGTGAGGAGCGTGGCGATCGTGCAGCCCGCCACGACCAGGGCGCCCAGGGCGGTGAGCGGGCCGAGGGACGGGTCGTCGGCGTCGTACAGCGTGACCATGGCGTACGCGCCGGATGCCACCGCGCACACGACGCCGAGGGGGCGGCCGATGCGGGTCGCCTCCGCCATGAGGACGCGGCCGGCGAGGAGACGGAGGGCGCCGGGGCGGACGGCCTGGAGGAGGCGTCCGCAGAGGTGGGTGAGGCCGGGGCCGGCGAGGGCGAGGCCCAGGGCGGTGAGGGTCCAGCCGGCGAGGACGGCCGCAGGGCTGCCGGTGGCTCCGCCGGGGATGGTGAGGCCGGGGGTGTGCGGGTCGCGGCCGGCGTATGCCTCGACGGCGAGGCCGGCCGCCAGGACCGCGATGCCCCAGGGGAGGTCCCGGGGGGTGGGGTTGGGGGCGGGGAGGGGGTTCGGGTCGGTGGGTGGTGAGGGGGCGGGCTCCTGGGCCGGAGTTTCCGCGTAGCCCGGGGTGGTGGCCGGGGCGTCGATCGAGGCACTGGTGTCCGCGGTCTGGGCGGCCCGGCGGCCGGAGGCGTTGTACGGGCGTAGACGTGGGCGGTTGCCCGGAGTCGGGCGGGGGTCCCGTGGGCGCAGCGTCAGGGCGACCGACAGGGATGCCGCCGCCGGTACCAGGGTCAGCAGGGTCAGGGCCGCCGGGAGGGGGAGGGGGTGGTCGGCGGCCAGGAAGTCCGCCGCGTCGCCGTCGAAGGGCATGCCCGTCAGGTCGCCGCGCAGGTGGAGGAAGAAGAGAAGGGCCAGCATCGAACCCAGCAGGCAGGACAGGGCCGTCGTCGCCGCCGAGACGGCCATCAGGCGGGCCGGGCCCAGGCCGATCGCCGACAGGCCGGGGCGGGGTCTCGTGCCGGGGTCGGTACGGGCCACCGCCACCGCGAAGTAGACCGTGGCCGCCATGGGGGCCAGGCACCAGGCCAGCCGCAGGGCCGAACCCCCGGCGGTGTCCTGGTGGGCGAGGGCGTGGCCCAGCGTGCCCAGGAGGAGGAAACCCGTGGCCGCCGTGGCCGTCGCGACCAGCAGACGGCGGAACTGGACGCCCGGGTGCGACCCGCGGGCTAGACGGAGAGCGAGCACGCGGCCCGGCCTTCCGCATCGGTTCCGGCACCGGCGTCGGCCTCGGCACCCTCGTCGGCCGCTGTCTCTGCCGCTGCCTCGGTCTCCTTCTCCGGCACCGGTGGCAGATGCACCGTGTTCACGCCCCGTCCGTCCAGGAGGGACACCGTGCGGTCCGCGAGCGATGCCGTCGCCGCGTCGTGTGTCGCCAGGATCACCGTGATGCCGTGCGAGCGGGCCGCTGTCGTCAGGGTCCGCAGGACGTGCGCGCGGTCCGCCCGGTACAGGGGAGCCGTCGGTTCGTCCGCGAAGAGGATCGTGGGGGCCGGGGCCAGTGCCCGCGCGATCGAGACGCGCTGGCGTTCGGACTGGCGCAGTTCGTGCGGGTGTCTGCGGGCGCGGTCGCCGATGTCCAGGCGTTCCAGCCACTCCATGGCCGCCGTCTTGGCGCGCCGGCGGCTGGTGCCGCGCAGCATCAGGGGCAGGGCCGCGTTCTCCCAGACGTTCAGTTCGGGTACGAGGACGGGGGCCGGGTCGATCCAGCCGAACCGGTCGCGGCGCAGCCGTTCGCGGGTGAGCGGGCCCATCGTGTGCACGGGCACGCTGTTGAACCAGACCTCGCCGCGCTGGGGTCGTACCAGGCCCGACAGACAGCGCAGCAGGGTCGTCTTGCCGCTGCCGCGCGGGCCGCTGACGGCGAGGATCTCGCCCTCGCGGACGCCGAGCGAGACACCGCTCAGCGCGGGCGAGCCGTCGTTGTGCTGGAAGTGCAGGGCGCGTGCCCAGAGCACGTCGTTGTCCGGCGGGGCCACCATCGCGTACACCTCGTTCTGGTCCGTTGTGCCTTGCAGTCCCCCGTGCGGGGGAACGAGAGCAGGGCCGATCGGTTACCAGGCACGCTAAGGATCCCGGGTGCGCACCGCGGACAGCACGCGGCCCGGGGTGCACCCTTCTCACTTGTATGGGTGCAACTCCGGGCCGTTGTCCAGCGGCTGAACCGCCGGCGGCTACAGCTTGGTCCAGGCCTCCGTCAGGGTCGCGCGCAGGATCTGTTCGATCTCGTCGAAGGTCTCCTGGTTGGAGATCAGCGGCGGGGCGAGCTGGACGACCGGGTCGCCGCGGTCGTCTGCGCGGCAGTACAGGCCGTTCTCGAAGAGGGCCTTGGAGAGGAAGCCGTAGAGGACGCGCTCGGTCTCCTCCGCGTCGAAGGACTCCTTGGTCGCCTTGTCCTTGACCAGTTCGATGCCGTAGAAGAAGCCGTTGCCGCGGACGTCGCCGACGATCGGCAGGTCGTACAGCTTCTCCAGGGTCGAGCGGAACGCGCCCTCGTTGTCCAGGACGTGCTGGTTGAGGCCCTCGCGCTCGAACAGGTCGAGGTTGGCCAGGCCCACCGCAGCCGAGACCGGGTGGCCGCCGAAGGTGTAGCCGTGCAGGAAGGTGTTCTCGCCCTTGTAGAAGGGCTCCGCGAGGCGGTCGCTGATGATGCAGGCGCCGATGGGGGAGTAGCCCGAGGTCATGCCCTTGGCGCAGGTGATCATGTCCGGGACGTAGTCGAACTTGTCGCAGGCGAACATCGTGCCGAGGCGGCCGAAGGCGCAGATGACCTCGTCAGAGACGAGCAGGACGTCGTGGCGGTCGCAGATCTCGCGGACCCGCTGGAAGTAGCCCGGCGGGGGCGGGAAGCAGCCGCCCGCGTTCTGGACCGGCTCCAGGAAGACCGCGGCGACCGTGTCGGGACCCTCGAAGAGGATCTCCTGCTCGATCTGGTCGGCGGCCCAGCGGCCGTACGCCTCCGGGTCGTCGCCGAAGAGCGGGGCGCGGTAGATGTTGGTGTTCGGGACCTTGTGGGCGCCGGGGACCAGGGGCTCGAAGGGGGCCTTCAGGGCGGGCAGTCCGGTGATGGACAGGGCGCCCTGCGGGGTGCCGTGGTAGGCGACCGCGCGCGAGATGACCTTGTACTTGGTGGGCTTGCCGGTCAGCTTGAAGTACTGCTTGGCGAGCTTCCAGGCGGTCTCGACGGCCTCACCGCCGCCCGTGGTGAAGAAGACCTTGTTGAGGTCGCCGGGAGCGTGGTCCGCCAGGCGCTCCGCCAGCTCCACCGCCTTGGGGTGGGCGTACGACCACACCGGGAAGAAGGCCAGCTCCTGGGCCTGCTTGAAGGCGGCCTCGGCGAGCTCGACGCGGCCGTGGCCGGCCTGGACCACGAACAGTCCCGCCAGACCGTCGAGATAGCGGCGGCCCTTGTCGTCGTAGATGTACGTGCCCTCGCCGCGGACGATCGTCGGGACGGGGGCGTTCTCGTACGAGGACATACGGGTGAAGTGCATCCACAGGTGGTCGTACGCGGTGCGGCTGAGGTCCTTGGGAGTGTCGGTCGACTCGGTGGTCACGGTTATCGGGTTCCCCACATGTAGGTCTGCTTCTTGAGCTTGAGGTAGACGAAGCTCTCGGTGGAGCGCACGCCGGGCAGGGCCCGTATGCGTTTGTTGATGACTTCCAGCAGGTGGTCGTCGTCCTCGCAGACGATCTCCGCGAGGAGGTCGAACGAGCCCGCCGTCATCACCACGTACTCGACTTCCGACATGGCCGTCAGCGCGTCCGCCACCGACTCCGTGTCCCCCTCGACGTTGATGCCGACCATCGCCTGCCTGCGGAAACCCACGGTGAGCGGGTCCGTGACGGCGACGATCTGCATCACGCCCTGGTCGAGCAGCTTCTGGACGCGCTGGCGCACGGCCGCCTCCGACAGGCCGACGGCCTTGCCGATCGCGGCGTACGGCCGCCGGCCGTCCTCCTGGAGCTGTTCGACGATGGCGAGGGAGACGGCGTCCAGCTGAGGCCCGCCGTTCCTGTGCTCACGGGCGTCCTTGTGCTCTGCGCTTCGACTGGCCACGCGCTCACTGTGCACGAGGAGTCGGCGGTTTCGCAAGGCTCGATCGATGAAATCCGTTGTTCATGGATGCCTGACTTGCGGATTTCGCAGCCTTCGGGGGATCGGGGGTGTTGAAAACGTGGGATCGCGGAATAGGGTGGGTGTCTCAGCCAATGGACATCTGAACCTGGAGGGCCGGCAGTGAGCACCGAGCTGCGTCGTCTGCGCAACTACATCGATGGTGAGTTCCGGGACGCCGCCGACGGGCGGACCACCGAGGTGGTCAACCCCGTGACGGGCGAGGCGTACGCGACCGCGCCGCTGTCCGGGGCGGCCGACGTCGACGCCGCGATGACGGCCGCCGCCGCCGCGTTCCCCGCGTGGCGGGACGCGACGCCCGCCGAGCGGCAGCGGGCCCTGCTGAAGATCGCGGACGCGTTCGAGGAGCGTGCCGAGGATCTGATCGCGGCCGAGGTGGAGAACACGGGCAAGCCGATCGGGCTGACCCGGTCGGAGGAGATCCCGCCGATGGTGGATCAGATCCGGTTCTTCGCGGGTGCCGCGCGGATGCTGGAGGGGCGGTCGGCCGGCGAGTACATGGAGGGCATGACCTCCATCATCCGGCGCGAGCCCATCGGTGTCTGTGCGCAGGTCGCACCGTGGAACTACCCGATGATGATGGCCGTGTGGAAGTTCGCGCCGGCGCTGGCCGCGGGCAACACGGTCGTCCTCAAGCCCTCGGACACCACCCCCGCCTCCACCGTCCTGATCGCCGAGATCATCGGCTCGATCCTCCCCAAGGGCGTCTTCAACGTCGTCACCGGCGACCGTGACACGGGCCGGCTGATGGTCGAGCACCCCACCCCCGCGATGGCGTCGATCACCGGTTCGGTGCGCGCGGGCATGTCGGTGGCCGAGTCCGCGTCGAAGGACCTCAAGCGCGTCCACCTGGAGCTGGGCGGCAAGGCGCCGGTCGTCGTGTTCGAGGACACCGACATCGCCAAGGCCGTCGAGGACATCTCCGTCGCGGGCTTCTTCAACGCGGGTCAGGACTGTACGGCGGCGACACGCGTCCTCGTACAGGAGTCCATCCACGACGAGTTCGTCGCCGCGCTCGCCAAGGCCGCCGCCGAGACGAAGACCGGGCAGCCGGACGACGAGGACGTGCTGTACGGGCCGCTGAACAACCCGAACCAGCTGAAGCAGGTCTCCGGGTTCATCGAGCGGCTGCCCGCGCACGCCAAGGTCGAGGCGGGCGGTCACCGGGTCGGTGAGAAGGGGTACTTCTACGCCCCGACCGTCGTGTCCGGGCTGAAGCAGGACGACGAGATCATCCAGAACGAGGTCTTCGGGCCGGTCATCACCGTCCAGTCCTTCGCGGACGAGAAGCAGGCCGTGGAGTGGGCCAACGGCGTGGACTACGCGCTCGCGTCGTCCGTGTGGACGAAGGACCACTCGCGCGCGATGCGGATGTCCAAGGTCTTGGACTTCGGCTGCGTCTGGATCAACACCCACATCCCGCTGGTCGCGGAGATGCCGCACGGCGGCTTCAAGAAGTCCGGCTACGGCAAGGACCTGTCCGGCTACGGCTTCGAGGACTACACGCGGATCAAGCACGTGATGACGTCGCTGGACGCGTAGCGCCCCGCGACCCGGTGGAACGGTGCATGGCAGTGAGGAGTACGTCCGCGCCCCTCGCCCGGCGGTCCCTGTTGCGCGCGCTGGGCGGGGGAGCCGCGCTCGGGGCGCTCGCCGGGTGCGGGGTGCCCGCCGCCTATGTGGCGCCGGGGGAGCGGGCCGGGGTCGATCTGTCCGCCAGTGAGAAGCGGCTGACCTGGGCGAACTGGCCCCTCTACATCGACACCGACGACGAGGACACGACCCGGCGGCCCACGCTGGAGGGGTTCGAGAAGCGGACCGGGATCGCCGTCGACTACGTCGAGGAGATCAACGACAACGACGAGTTCTTCGGGAAGATCAGCCCGGCGCTGATGAACCACCAGAGCACCGGACGCGATCTCGTCGTCATCAGCGACTGGATGTGCGCGCGGTTCGTCCGGCTGGGCTGGGTCCAGGAGATGGACCGGACCCGGCAGCCGAACGTCGCCGAGTACCTGGACCCGCAGCTCCGTTCGCCCGCCTTCGACCCCGGGCGGCGGTTCACGGTGCCGTGGCAGTCGGGGATCACCGGTATCGCGTACAACCGCCGCCGGGTCGGCCGGGAGATACGGCACGTCTCCGACCTGTGGGCGGACGACCTCAAGGGGCGCGTCACCCTGCTCTCCGGGCTGGACGAGGCGTTCGCGCTGCTCATGCAGGGCAACGGCGTCGACATCACCCGGTGGACGGCGGCAGACTTCGAGCTGGTGTGCGAGCAGGTCGCGGCGCGGGTGCGCAGCGGGCACATCCGGCGCTTCACCGGCAACGACTACATCAAGGACCTGGCCAGCGGTGACGTACTGGCCTGCCAGGCGTACTCCGGCGATGTGATCCAGCTCCAGGCGGACGACCCGGACATCCGCTTCGTCGTCCCCGAGGAGGGCGCCGAGCTGTGGGCGGAGTCGCTGATGATCCCGAACCTGGCGCGGCACAAGGCGAACGCCGAGGCGCTGATCGACTACTACTACCAGCCCGAGGTCGCCGCCGAACTGGCCGCGTGGGTCAACTACGTCTGCCCGGTACCCGCCGCGCAGGACGTGCTGGCCTCCTCCAACGGCGAGGACACCGCCGCCCTCGCCGAGGACCCGCTGATCTTCCCCGACGCCGAGATGCGCAAGCGGCTCGTGATCGCCCGGGACATCACCGGGGAGGAGCGGGTGGGGTTCGCCAAGCGGTGGAATGTGATCGTGGGGTTGTAGGAGTCGGGTGTCGGGCGGCTTCACCGTGCGTTGCGCGTTCTGTTCACCGCTGACGGTCGTGGTGTCCGGTCGGTCGTCGCGGTGGTCGTCCTGGAGCAGGCACCACCATGGAGATCCTCAAGCGGCCCGCGACCGTCAAGCAGTACCCGTACCGCCCGCTAGCCGGACTGGCGGACGATCACCCGGGCCGGTTCCGGGGCGGAAGCGGCTGTCGGCAGGCCCAGTGCGTCGCGTGCGGCGACGCGGCCCAGGGCCTCCGCGTCCAGGCGTACGGTCGTCAGCGCCGGGGAGAAGAGGGCGCCGTACGGGGTGTCGTCGAAGCCGATGACGGCCAGGTCCTCCGGCGCCCGGAGGCCGAGGCCGCGCATCGCGGCGAGCGTCACGAGCGCGACGTCGTCGTTGTAGGCGGCGAGGGCGGTCACCTCGGGGTGTTCGGCGCGGAAGGCCCGTAGGCGTTCCCCGGCTGCCTCGTGGTCACCGGGGACGACGAGCGTCGGGCAGCCGGGCAGGCCCGCGGTGCGCGCCGCCTGCCGCATGAGCCGTTCGCGCAGACCGGCGAGGGACTGGAGTTCGGGCGTGTCCGGCAGGACGGTCGCGATGTGCCGGTGGCCCTGCCCGACGAGGTACTGGACCGGGATGTCGGCCTGGGCCGAGAACGCGGTGAGGGAGCCCTCGACACCGGTGGCGAGCGCGTCCGCGTCCACCTGACCGGCGTCGCCCAGATCGATCACGGCCCGGGCGGAGACGGTCTGGGCCACGTCGGAGAGCGCCTGCGAGGAGAGATGGCCGTGCAGCACCAGGAGTACGTGCTGGTGCGCGGCGAGTTCGGCGTCCAGACCGCGGATGTAGCTGCCGAGGCCGCTGCCCGTGGGGATGCCCTCGACGTTGAGCAGCACGATCCGCGACGCCCCCTTGCGCAACGCCTGCGCCGAACCGTTGGGGACATAGCCGAGCGTGCGAGCCGCCTCCCGCACCCGCTCCCGTGTCTCCTGCGATACGTGCCCGGCGGCGCCGTTGAGGACGAAGCTCACCGTCGTCTGCGAGACACCGCTCACCCGGGCGACATCCTTGGCCGTCACGCGCGGGGACCGTCGCGTGGACTCGCTCACCTGCTGGCTCCTAGGGGCTGGGGAAGGGGGTCCCGGGTCTTGTGCGGTCTCCGGATCGGTGGTTAGGCTACCGCGAACTCATGGTAATACGATTTACCAAATGGGGAGTGCCCATGAAGCTCGACCCGGTCGCCCCGGAACTGCGCCGCAGCGTCTCGCGGATCCCACGCCTGCCCCTCCGCCTGGCCTGGGTGCTGCGCGGGGTGCGCGCCCTGGCCCGGCGGCACAGCCCCGGCGATCCGGTGAAGGGCGTCACCGTCGAACTCGTCGACGAGGGCCAGGGCATACGCGTCTACACCCCGGCCGGGGACCGTTCGGGGGCGGCACTGCTGTGGGTGCACGGCGGTGGCTACGTCATCGGCGACGCCCTCCAGGACGAGGTCTTCTGCTCCGCGACAGCCCAGGCCCTCGGCATCGTCGTCGTGTCGACGAACTACCGCCTCGCGCCCGAACACCCCTTCCCGGCCGCCCTCGACGACGCCTTCGCCGCCTGGGAGTGGCTCGGGAGGTCGGCGGAAGCTCTGGGTATCGACCGGGACCGCGTCGCCGTCGGGGGCGGCAGCGCCGGTGCGGGGCTGGCCGCCTGTCTGGTGCAGCGGCTGTACGACGCCGGCGGCACCCGGCCCGTCGCGCAGTGGCTGTTCGCCCCGATGGCCGACGACCGCACCGCCGCACGCCGCGAACTGGACCCGGTACGGCACCGGGTGTGGAGCAACGCGGCCAACCGGCGCGGCTGGCGTGCCTACCTCGGCACCGAGCCCGGCGGCTCCCACGCCCCCGACTACGCGGTCGCCGCCCGGCGTGCCGACCTGCGCGGACTGCCGCCCGCCTGGATCAGCGTGGGCGACATCGACCTGTTCGCCGACGAGTGCCGCACCTACGCCGAACGCCTGCGCGACGCGGGCGTGGAGTGCGCCTTCGACCTGGTCCCCGGCGCACCCCACGGCTTCGAGACCTGGGCCCCCGACACCCGCCCCGCCCGGGAACTGCTGGAGCGCAGCCGCGCCTGGCTGGGGGCACACCTGAGCGGTTCGGGAGCGGGTTCGGGGCCCGGATCCTCTGTCGTTCCCGGCGAGCCGTAGGCCCGTACCGGCCTCGATCCCGCCGTTCCCGCCACTTCGACCGACCGCGAAACCCGCACCGCCTCGGCCTCCCCCGGACCGGTGTGTCGCCCCGAGCCGCGCCCCATGGAGACAACATGATCCGCACGTCCTTCAACGACGGCTGGCAGACCCGCCCCAAGGTCAACCCCTTCGCCGAGATGTCCGGCACGAACGTCCCCTTCCGGCCGGTGACGCTCCCGCACGACGCGATGATCGAGCGGGAGCGTACGGCTCCCGGCGACGAGGTCACGATGCAGGGCGGGGCCGGCGCCTACTTCCCGGGCGGCGCGTACGAGTACCGCAAGACCTTCGCCGTCCCCGAGGAGCACCGGGGCAAGCGGATCCTCGTCGAGTTCGAGGGCGTCTACCGCGACGCCCTCGTCTACATCAACGGCGACTACGCCGGCCAACGCCCCTACGGCTACTCGCAGTTCCGCGTCGACGCCGACCGTTTCCTGCGCTTCGGCGAGGACAACGAGATCCGCGTCGAGGCCCGCGCCCACCGCGACTCGCGCTGGTACACCGGCGCGGGCATCTACCGCGACACCTGGCTGCTGGTCGGCGAGGTCGTCCGGATCTCGCCCGAGGGCGTCCGCGTCAGCACCCCGGACATCGACGGGGAGCGGGCGGTGGTCGAGGTCGCGACCCGGGTCGAGAACGACTCGATCGCGATCCGCACGGTCGAGGTCGTCACCGAGATCCGCGACGCCGCCGGGAACGCCGTCGCGACCGACACCTCGAAGCTCACGGTGCTGCCCGGCGAGCCCGCGACCGCACGCCAACGCCTGTACGTCCGGGGCCCCTCGCTGTGGAGCCCGGACTCGCCCGCCCTCTACACCGCCACCGTCGCCCTCAAGGACGCCGAAGCCGAGGTGGACGCCGAGACCGTCACCTTCGGCGTACGGTCCCTGCGGCTCGATCCCGTGCACGGCCTGCGGATCAACGGCGAGACGGTCAAGCTGCGCGGCGCCTGCGTCCACCACGACAACGGCGTCCTCGGAGCCGCCACCTTCGCCCGCGCCGAGGAACGCCGCGTCCAACTCCTCAAGGACGCGGGCTTCAACGCGATCCGGATGTCCCACAACCCCATGAGCAAGGGGATGTTGGACGCCTGCGACCGCCTCGGTGTGCTGGTGGTGGACGAGGCCTTCGACGTCTGGACGTCCGGCAAGAGCGAGTTCGACTACAGCCTGAACTTCCCCGAGTGGTGGGAACGGGACATCGAGGCGATGGTCGCCAAGGACTTCAACCACCCCAGCGTCATCATGTACTCCATCGGCAACGAGATCCCCGAGACCGGCTCACCCTCCGGAGCGGCGTGGGGGCGCAAGCTCGCGGAGAAGGTCCGCGCGCTGGACGGCACGCGCTACGTCACCAACGCGGTGAACGGCCTTCTCGCCGCCATGTCCGAACTGGGCGCCCTGATGCGGCAGAGGCACGAGAAGGCGGCGGACGCGAGCGAAGGTGAGGGTGAGGGGGAGAGTCAGGGCGAGGGCGCGGAGAAGGGCATCAACACCCTCATGGCCAACACCGGGGACATGATGAACGCGATCAACGCCTCCGACCTCGTCACCGGCAAGACGGCCGAGTCCTTCGCCCTCCTCGACGTCGCCGGCATGAACTACGCCGAGGCCCGCTACGCCCTCGACAAGGACCTGTTCCCCAGCCGGATCATCCTCGGCACCGAGACCTTCCCCACCCGCATCGACGGCAACTGGCAGCTGGTGAAGCAACACGGCCATGTCATCGGCGACTTCACCTGGACCGGCTGGGACTACCTCGGCGAGGTCGGCATCGGCCGCCCCCAGTACCTCACCCCGGGCGCACCCGCCCCCGCGCACACCGCCCCCTACCCCTACCTGGTCGCGGGCTGCGGCGACCTCGACATCACCGGCCACCGCCGCCCCGCCTCCTACTACCGCGAGATCGTCTTCGGCCTGCGCACCGAGCCCTACCTCGCGGTCCGCCGCCCCGAACACCACGGCGAGACCTACGCCGGCACCCCCTGGGCCTGGAGCGACAGCATCGCCTCCTGGACCTGGCCCGGCTTCGAGGGCCGTCCGGTCACCATCGAGGTCTACGGCGACGCCGACGAGGTCGAACTCCTCCTCGACGGACGCTCCCTGGGGCGCCGCCCGGTGGGCCAGGACCACAGTTTCCGCGCCGAGTTCGACACCTCGTACGAACCCGGCGAACTCCTCGCCGTCGCCTACCGCGCCGGCGTCGAGACCGGCCGCCACACCCTGCGCACGGCGACCGGCCCGGTACTGCTGCACGCCGAGCCCGACCGTCCGGCCGTCACGGCGAACACCGGCGACCTCGTGTACGTCACCCTCACCCTGACGGACCCGGACGGCACCCTCCACCCGGCGGCCGACCGTCCGGTCACCGTCGAGGTCTCCGGCCCCGGCGTCCTCCTCGGCTTCGGCAGCGCCGCCCCGGCCACCGAGGAACGCTTCGACGCCACCGAACGCCGCACCTACGAGGGCCGCGCCCTCGCCGTCCTGCGCCCGACCGGCCCCGGCAAGCTCCACCTCGTCGCCACCGCCCCCGACTGCGACCCCGCCGAAGTCGTGGTCACCGTCGAGGAGTAGCGGAGCGCAGAGGAGTAAGGGAGTAACGGGCTAGCGGAGCAGGCCTCAGCCCATGTGCACCGGAGCCGCGCCCTCGACGTGTTGCTGCTTCTTCGCGTTGAGGGCGGTCCCGGTGATCACCAGGGCCGCGAGGAACATGACCGACGCGGCGGCGAAGGCCACGGTGTAGCCATGGGTCAGGGCCTCGCCCGCCTTGGTGATCAGGGTGTGGTCCTGGGTGGCCAGGCCCCGGTAGAGGGTGGTGGCCGCCTCGGGCAGCTGGTCGTTGGCGGCCGTGGTGGAGATGGTCGACAGGACGGCGAGGCCGAGTGCGCCGCCGATCTGCTGGGCGGTGTTGAGCAGGGCGGAGGCGCTGCCCGTCTCGTGGTGCTCGACGGCGTGGATCGCGCCGAGCGTCATCGGGACGAAGCTCATGCCCAGGCCGAGGGCGGTGACGAACATCGCGGGCATGAGATGGGCGGTGAACGAGGAGTCCGGGGTGAGCGCGGCGAACCAGACCATGCCCGCCCCGGCGACCAGCAGTCCGGGCCCGGCCACGACGCGCGGTGCGACATGCGTGACGAGCTTGGAGCTGAGGCCCGCCGCGATGCCCATCCCGAGGCTGAAGGGCAGATAGGCGAAGCCGGTCCTGACCGCGCTGTAGCCCAGGATGAGCTGCATGTAGAGGGTGAGGAAGTAGAAGAAGGCCATCATGCCCGCGCCGATGAACAGCATCGTGGTGTAACTGCCGGACCGGGTGCGGTCCTTGAACAGGCGCAGCGGCATCATCGGGTGGGCCGCGCGCCGCTGGCCGAGCACGAAGACCACGAGCAGTACGACGGCCAGCGCGAAGGAGGCCAGGGTGAGGCCGTTGGTCCAGCCGTGCTCGCCGCCTCGGGTGATGCCGTAGACCAGGGAGATCAGCCCGCCGGTGCCGGTGACCGCGCCGGGGACGTCCAGGCGCCCGGGGTGACGTTCGGCCTCGACGAGCAGCCGGGTGCCCGCCAGGACGGCCACGCCGATGGGGATGTTGACGAAGAACACCCAGCGCCAGTCCAGGGTGTCGGTGAGCACACCGCCGAGCAGCAGGCCGACGGTGGCGCCGATGCCGGCCATGGCCGCGTAGACGCCCATCGCCTTGTTGCGTTCCCTGCCCGCCGGGAACGTGGTGGTGATCAGGGCCAGCGCGCTGGGTGCCGCGAGTGCCGCGCCGACGCCCTGGAGGACCCGGGCGAGGATCAACAGGCCCTCGTCCGGGGCGAGTCCGCCGAGCAGGGAGGCCAGGGTGAAGACGGCGATCCCGGCCTGGAAGACGCGCCGCCGTCCGTAGAGGTCACCGGCCCGGCCGCCGAGCAGGAGCAGTCCGCCGAAGGCCAGGGCGTAGGAGTTGACGATCCAGGCGAGGTTCGCGTCGGACACGTCGAGTTCGGTCTGGATGGCGGGCAGGGCGATGTTCGTGATCGTGGCGTCGAGGATCAGCATCAGCTGGGCGGCGGCGATCACGACGAGGGCGAGCCCCAGATGACGCCGGCCGCCGGGGCCGCCGGTGTCCGTGCCGCTGTGGACGGAGGAGGTGACAGTCGCACTGTCGGAAGGCATGCGAGAACTCCAGAGGGAGTGTGGAGCGACGGCATTCCCGATAGCTTCGGATGGGGAAACGGCCCGCTGTCCGTGGGAATGGAGAGTGAGACCGTAGCACCTCCTCCATTCCGTCGGAGCCGTGAAATCGGGGAATCCTGATGTGGTCATTCTCGCGCTTGACATTCCGGCTCCGACCCCCGCAACAAGCCCTCTGATCTGCGTCGATATGGATTTGCCTTTTCTGTTTGAGTGTGGGCACGGGACGAGTGTGGCCGTGTCCGCGGTGCCCACACTTTCCCGGATTTTTCAAATTGCCGCTTACCGTCGGAACGCGGCCTCGATGATGCGCCCGGCGACGGGATTCATGTCGTAGCCCTTGGCATCGGTCGAGTTGACCGAGTAGACGAGAGTGCGGGACAGATCGCGGGTGCCGACGACTATCGTGTTGTAGCCCCAGCGACCGCCCGACTTCCCCCACAGCTCCGTGCCGTCGGCGGTGACATGCCGCTGGAGGCCCGCGCTCATCGTGGCCCCGGGAACACCGGCGGGCAGGGTGAACATCTCCGTCAGCTGCGGCTCGGGCACGACCCGGCCACGGAACAGGGCGGTCAGCAGCCGCTCCAGATCCGCCGTCGTGGAGATCATCGACCCCGCCGCTCCGGTGTCGGTGGTGCCCCACACCGTGACATCGCGCAGCTCCGTCGTCCCGTCCGCGCGCGGCACGGCCTGGTAGCCGTGGTTGTGCGGCCCCCTGATCTCCGGGTCGGAGCCCGGGAGATAGGTGTCCCGCATCCCCAGCGGGCCGAAGATCCGCCGGGCCGCCTCCCGCTCGTACGACTGCCCGGTGACCTGCTCTATCAGCACCTCCAGGACCGTGTAGCCGATGTTGAGGTAGTGCTGCCCGGTGCCCGGCGCGAACTCGGGCTCCTTCGCCGTGGCCGAGGCGACCATCTCGCGGGCCGTGTGTAGGTCAAAGCGGTGCGCGTACACCTCCTCGAAGGTGTCGCCGGGGAGGTCGGGGGCCGGGATTCCGCTGGTGTGGTCGAGCAGTTGGCGCACGGTCACGCCCTCGTACGCGGCCGGGATCAGATCCGGCAGGTACTCCCGCACCGGCCGGCCCAGGTCCACGTCGCCCTCCGCCGCCAGCTGCAGCACGACCGCCGCCGTCACCACCTTTGTCGTCGACCCGGCCCGGAACCGCCCGTCCGGGTCCGCAGCCCGGCCGCTCGCCAGGTCGCGTACCCCCGCGCTGCCGTGCCAGTCGGGGCCCTTGCCGCCGACCCGCACGAGCGCGGCTGTCGCGTCCGCGTTCGGGAGTCCGGTGATCGCGGCGCGCAGGGCCTTGGCGTCGGGGCCCGCGACGTACGCGGTCGCCGGTGCGGACTCCGCGAGCGCGGGTGCGGCGAGGGGGCCGGCCGCCAGGGCGAGGGTCAGGGCGGCGGCGAGGGCGGTGGCGCGCAGGCCTAAGACGGTACGTGTGCGCATGGGGGCTCCAGAGGGGTGGCCGGTGTCGATGTGCACATCCTCGATCCAGGCCGGACGGCACGGATCGTCACCGAGGATGACGTCGACCCTGGTGTCGGCCCGAGGCCAACTGGGTTACCGAGCAGGCGAGTTGTCGGGGATCGCACCTAGGCCGTGTTTTGGAACTGAGTCCCTGGCCATGCTTCATGCCGTGATGATCTAGGTGTGGGGCGTGGGGATCTTTCGGATGGGCAGTGGTCGGTGCTGGAGCCGTTGTTGCCGGTCGTGGGGCTG
>NZ_PJME01000036.1 GCF_002954775.1 Streptomyces geranii | reverse complement strand
CCCGCGGAGCGGGTACCACATTGCTGCGCAATGTGCAAGCGGGGCGGTCGCTGCGCTCCCGCTGCCCACGCATCGCGTGGGCGGTTCCCTTCGCTGCGCTCCAGAAACCGGTGGGGCCGGCCGCGATGCGGCGCGGCGGGCGCGCGGTGCGCGCCGGGCGGTTGAGGGGGTGTCAGGTGCGGCTAGTCGGGCCTTTGGTTGGGGAGTTGGGGAGTCCTGCGGACTCTGGGCGGGTCCGCTGCGCTCCCCCGCCTGAGGGTTCTTCGGGCTGCGCCTCCAGAACCTTGGGGCCCGCTGACGCTGGCGGGGATGGCTACGGGGGTGGGGGTCGCTCGTTCGTGTCAGGTTCTAGTGTAGCGCGTGCATCAGGTTGATGCAGCATGTATCGTTGGCGGAAACACGGGACACCCCCCAACCATCCAAACAGGGCACGCCTTTTGATAAATCGTCAGCCCTGGTATCCGATTTATCAACTCGCCCGAGGAATCACGAATTGGGAAGCTGCGCACCTAAGCCTGAGAACAGCACCCCGAATACGGGAAAGGCTGAATTCCGACCTACGGAGGTACCTGAGCCGAACGACCCCCGGACCGGGCGGCGGAACCTGCCATGAACATCAGCCCCGCTTGCTGGTGCTTGTTGTTCGTCAAGGTAGGCACCGCCCGAGACTCAGAGCCGCTGGTGCCGCCTACGGTCTGCAGTTGGACGATGGACCTGCACGCGAAGCCGCCCGAGCCCCCGAGTTACGGACGCGGGCGCCGGCCGCTGACGGCGACGCACGGGGTGCTCGCCGCCGGCGTTGGGGCCGACCTCGGTCACCTAATACTTACCGGAATCAAGAACCTGCAGGTCAGAGTCGCGCACTTTCGGCGATCTGTCCCCTCAGCCGGTACACATCGCCTTCGGTATGTACCTCCTGAGGAGTCACATCGACGGCCGAACGTCAGCCAGGCCGACAGTTTGAGGCGCAAAACGTCGGCACGGCTGACATTCCCGAGAGCGTCCCGTCGGGCGGTCCACCGGAGCGAGCAGGGGGGAGATCTGTCCCCCCTGGGGGGACACAACACGCCGGAACGTCAGCGAGACCGACATAAATGTCGGCGTGGCTGACATACTTCTGCCGTCCAAGATCAGCGAAGTGGAGAGCAGCCTCGTGTCACCCGAGCCACAGCGCCGCCGCCCCGTACCGAAGCGCGCGCGACCGCGCCCGGAGCTGCCCCTTGATGACGAGATCCAGGCGTGGTCCAAGCCGGTTGAGCCGGTTGAGGATCTCGACTCGTTGGCTCGCCGCTACCCGCGGCGCAAGGTCTCGCTCAGCAGCGAGCGCAAACCCATGGAGTTCTACGACACCCCAGAGCGCCCCAAAGCGTTCTCCATGGACTCGCTGGAGTTCTTCTTCCTGATCGCGCAGTACTTCCGCGAGGCCCTGCCGCTGCGGGTGATCCTGCTGATGATCGCCTGCCAGAAGGCCGGTGGGCAGATCCGCCTGACCCAGGAGGAGATGTCGACGGTCCTGGACGTGCACCGGGGGAAGATCAACGAGGCCCTCGGGGAAGTCATGTCGCACGGCATCGTCTTCAAGGTGCGCCGGGGCGTCTACCAGTTCAACCCGCCCTACTCGTACCGTGTAGCTGAGTTCATCCCAGGCACCGAACTGGTCGAAGCCGAGTACGTCCAGGTCGACCAGGACAAGACGATCGCGAAGATCCGCAAAGATGAAAGCCTGCCGCAGTTGGTGCGGTTCCCGTCGCTAGAGCACATGCGTGAGGCGATCGAGGAACTGCGCAAGAAGCGGGCCGAAGAACGCGCTGCACGCCGGTGGGCCCGCGCCCAGCGCCAGGAGGAGGGAACAGCCGAGTGAGCACCTTGAAGTGGGCGGCGACCAACGCCGACAGCCTTCTCGCCGACCTGGACCTGCCGCCCGCCGCCTACCGCGCGCTGCTCAAGCTCCGGGGACGCAGCGAGGCCGGCGGCCTCATCAGCATCGACCAGGCCGCCCTCGGTGAACTGCTCAGGCTCAGCCGTCCCAGCGTGAACGCCGCACTGCGGGAACTGGAGCTGGCCAAGCTCGTCAAGAAGGTCCGCAACGGCGTCTACCAGATCAACCCGATGCTGGCCGGCTACGCCTGTCCCGAGGACGCCGAAGTCGCCGTGAAGGCGATGTCCAAGGCGGACCGCCTTGACAGCAAGAACTACGTGGCGAGCTACCACAAGGCCGTCGCCGCCTACCAGGACCAGCTCGCCGAACAGCGCAAGAAGCGTGCCGCCCTCGCCGCCGCCAAGAAGACCGCCGCGGGCAGGCGCCGCGGCTCGCTGCACGCCGTCGGCTGACCAGGCCGCCCGCCTCGTACGGACATCGGCGCTGCACCCGGAGGTGCAGCGCCGGTCGCGTGCTCGGTGTCGATGCCGACACCAGAGATCCCCGCCCGGGTGGACAAAGGTCCATCGGCGCAGGGCCAAACAGCCCGTCACCGCCCCCCGTCCGACGGCGCCGCTTCTCAGCCCGAGGGCGCGGCGCCGTTTGCGTGTCAACGGGCGTACACCGTTCCCACCAAGGGGAAACCGCAGGTCGGGAAGGGTGCAAACACGACGCGAGCACTCTGGAGTACGCGAAGTGCCCCGGAGCACGCGTACACGGTTCCCCCAGAGGGGAAACGCGCAGGTTGGACAGCCCGCACGAGCGTTCCCGGACGGTGGTGCCGCGCGCCGCCCGCCCGAGCGCCGGCCGACGCGGTACGAGTGGAGGCGTGACCCACAACTTCGGCCTCCACTTCACCCAGGAGCTGGGCAACCACTTCGGCTCGCCCACCGACAGCTGGCCCGCGAGCGCAGAGCAGGTGACCCCGTTCTTCGCGATCGTCGTCAACGCCCTGGGCACGGACGACGCGCCGCGGTGGTTCGAGGCGGCGCGCAAGGCGCACCAGCGTGTGGAGACCGCGGAGCGGGACCGGGCCCATCACTTCGGCTTCGCCCACCACCTGGACGTGGAGACCGAGGCGTACGAGGAGATCACCCTCCCCGTCGTGGCGGCCTTCGAGGCGACGAAGGGGCTGTACGAGATCACCCGCCGGGACCCCAGCGTCGACGTCGACGTGTTCTTCGACTGCGCGCTTCGGGCGTGCTCGCGCGGCAGTGGCTGGACCGACAGCACACGCGGGACCTGCTCGGGGATCTTGGACCGTTCGCCTGGCACCCGCTTCAACGCCGCCCCTGGCGGCGGAACGCGCCGAACCCTCCGTGAGTCGGACCAGGAGGCTCCCACAGCACGCCCTGCGCCGTGTTGAAGAGTGACTCCCGCGCTTCCAGGACCCCCATCCACACCGGCTCCCAATCCGCCCAGTCATGATCCCTTGCTGGTTCCTCAGCCTGCCCCAGCAGGTACCTGTTCACCTCCATGTACGCGGTCTCCAGACGCTGCAACGCGTCATCCACCGAGCGGGGCCCTAGCAGGACAGCCCGTTCTAGCGGGTGAGATGCACTTTTGCGCGCATCAAGGAGCAGTTCCCCCACGTACAGGACGAACGATCCGACGCCGCCGTTCACGAGTGACCGCCGCTCGTCCCATTCCGTACGCAGACACTCAGTCTCGGTAAGCAACGCGTCTATGGCGTCAATGGCCTCGAGGCAAGCAGTCTGGCGTTGGCCGCGTAGCCATTGGCCGTGCTCGACGGCTGCGTGGTCGATGGTTTGGCGCCTGCCGACGATGAGGCCGGCGAATGCGCCGGTGATGCCGAAGACGCCTGCGGCCGTTGCGGCGATGATGGCTGCCCGCCCCTGGTCCATGCTGGTCATCTTGCCGGGCGGGGCGGCGCGTTGGGCACTGGGGAATCGAGGGTGTTGCCTTCAACCTCGTCTGGGACGCGACCCTGTGCCACACCCGAGAAGACTGCTCTCCTTGCGGGTTCGAATCTGGGACACGCCTTGATCCACCCGAATCAGCTACCAGTCCTCAGCGCTGAAACTCCGGAAACCTCCTCCTTGGCGGGCGTGCTGCCCGTGCAGCACCCGTGTGCCGTCCGGGTCGTGCGATTACTGCGCCACACGCCCGATCCCCAGCAGCAGCTGGCGTTGCCGGGATGCCCATCCGCTTGGTCACAAGTGGGAGAAGTCTGCTAAACGGTGGGAGAGCGGTGGCGATGATTGGGAAATGGCAGGGCTCGGGGGACGCCGCCGACGGCGCAAGTGGCAGCTGGTCGGCGCCCTGTGCGCTCTGGCGATCGTGGTGAGCGGCGTGTACGCGGTGCGAGCGATCATCCGCGGGGGTCTCCAGCCGACCGACACCGTGACCATGCTGGGCTTCCCCTTGGGTGTGGCGGGGATCGTGTTCGCGGTCTTGGCGTTGCGCAAACCGGTCGAGGGTAACGACGCCGAACTTGCCCGTGGTCGGGCCTCGACACTGGCCAAGCAGGTCGAATCTGGCGAGAGCGGGGTGTGGCGGCAGTTGCTGGGCGATGACACCCGGCGCATCAACCTCGCCTACGCCCTGCACCCCGCCGCGGTCCGCCAGGCCGCAGCCCCGGCCGCCGGACGCCTGACCGCCGACGGCCCGGGGGCAGTGACGCTGCCGGACATCGTCACCTACTACCGCGCCACCCGCCCGCTGCGCCTGGTCGTCACCGGCGCTGCAGGGGCCGGCAAGACCGTCCTGGCCCTGGAACTCCTGCTGGCCCTCATCGACGGCCGTAAAGACGACGATCCCGTCCCGGTCCGTATCCCGCTATCGCGCTGGGACACCGAACGCCAATCCCTGCCCGAACTGCTCCAGCAGCGGCTGACCGAGGCCTACGACTGGCCCGCGGACTTGGCCGCCGGCCTGGTCCGCCACCACCTCATCCTGCCGGTCCTGGACGGCCTGGACGAGATGGACCCCCTGGTCAACGGATCCCCGGATCCCGCCGCGCCCCGCGCCACCGCCGTCGTACGCGCCCTCAACGCCTACCAGCACGGCCGTAATGCCGGGCCCCTCATCCTGACCTGCCGCACCCGCCACTACGACGCCCTGACCTTGCACACCGGAGTCCTGGACGCCGCCCGCATCGCCGTCGCCCCTGTCGATACCGACGACGCCCGGGCCTACCTCGAGGACCGCGCCCTCGATGCGGCCCGCTGGCAGCCCCTGCTCAACCACCTGTCCGTCCATCTCGGCGGATCCCTGGCGACCACGCTGTCCACCCCCTGGCGGCTCTGCCTGACCGCCACCGTCTACCACCACGACGGCAACCCCGGCGAACTCCTCACCCTCCCCGACGCCGACACCCTGGACCGCCACCTCCTGGCCCGCTACATCCCCGCCGCCACCCGCGCCGCCCTCAACCCCCACGGCTACACACCCCAGGACGTCCACCGCTGGCTCCACCACCTCACCACCCACCTCAATCCCGTCGGCATCCTCCCTGTCACGGCCCCCCAGGGCGCGGAGGCCACCGACCTCGTCCTGCACGAACTGTGGCCCCTCGCCGGACGCACCCGCGTCCGCGCAACCCACGCCCTCATCACCACCCTCACCGTCCTCACCGCCCTCCCCCTCGCCTGGACCGCCCCCCAGCGGCTGACTGGCCTGCTCGCCGGCGCGATCAGCGGGTTTGCCGCCCTGGCTGGAGTGCTCACCGTCATCGCGCCCAGCAGTCCCGCGAGTCCGGCGAACCCGCTCGGGACCCCTCGAGGACGCAGGGAACTCGCGGTCGGGGTAGCGGTCGGGCTCACGCTCGGGCTCACGGCGTGGCTCACGATCGGGCTCACGATCGGGCTCACGGCGTGGCTCACGGTCGGGCTCGCGCTCGGGCTCACGGTCGCGTTCACGGTCGGGCTCGCGGGGAAGCCGGGCATAAATCTCGGAGCTGGGGCCCTCATCAGGAGCGACGCCCTGGCAGGGCTCACGGTGGGGCTCACGTTCGGGCTCACGGCGGGGCTCACGTTCGGGCTCACGATCGGGCTCGCGGTCGGGCTTGCGTTCGGGCTCGCGTCCGGGCTCACGGTCGGGCTCACGGTCGGCGCGATGGCTTCGTGGCGGTATTCGGTGTTCCTGCTCTGCTCGTGCCGTCGCCTGCCGTTCCGACTCGGCCTGTTCCTCGACTGGGCTGTCACCGCAGGCCTCATGCGCTACAGCGGACCCGCCTACCAGTACCGCCACCGTGAACTCCAGCACTGGCTACGCCAGCACCCCCAGCCCCCATCCGCGCCATGACGGCGCTGCCCCTGCCGAGGCCCTAGCCGACACGTCCGTCGGGAGTGAGCATCCATGCAAAAGGCGGCGTCACGACGCTCTTGAGCTTGATTTCGGACGGCACTTTGGGCTTCGGCGGCGGCTAGACCTCGATGTAGGCGACGACCACGACGGTGCGCAGCGCGGTGACGAAGTACAGGACGCGGACGGCTTCGACTTCGTCGGTGTACTGGCGTAGCTGGGGGCCGGCGGTGTCGCCGGGGATGGGCTCGCCGGCGTCGGGGTCGACGGAGATGACGACCAAGGTGCGGTCCAGGGCGTGGATCTCTGCCTCGCTGGTGATGTTCTCCAGCTGCTTGGCGGCGGAGTCGGAGAAGGCGATCCGGGCGCGGCGAGGCCCGTGCGGCTGGGCCATCAGGCGACGGCCGGGCGCTGGGCAGCGAGCCGGGCGAGGTGGGCCTCGCGCAGCTCCTCCCACGGTGTGCAGTCCTCCACGGAGGGCAGTCCGTTGGCCGCGATGTCCTCCAGGGCAGCGGCGAAGTGATCGGCGCTGGCGCGGGTCTTGGCCGCGTACGCGCGGACCGCGTCGGCTGCCGCGGGCTCCAGCTGCGGCCGGGCGTGGTCGGCGGTGGCCGGCTGTTCGCTCATCGAGGGCTCCAGAGGGCAGAACTGGCGTCTGCTCCCACGGTATCGGCCGCCCCGGGCCCTGGGGACCGCTCCGGACGAACCGGCTCGCACGAGGGTGCAAGACCCAGGGAACCAGGCTCCGGGCCGGGCGCCGGGGCGCTGGGGTCCGCCCGGGCGATGACACAGATCAGCCTGAACAGTGACACAGATGACCATGCCCACCTGGGAAAACAGGGGGTCGATGACACAGATGGGCCGGACTGTTCAGGCGGGGAGGTTGGGCAGGACCTGGCCGTTGGTGATGTGCGTGCGGGCGGTCAGCGCGTGCCCGTCGCACACGGCGTACCCGCCGCTGGCGCCGTCGACCTGGACGGTGTGGGTGGCCGGCTCCGGGCACGGAGCGTCCAGCCGGTCGTACTCCCACGAGTTGAGGCAGGCGACGTCCATGCACGAGGTGCGGTTCCCGCTCGCCTTCAGCGTGGCGCCGTGCTCGGGGCACACGCCCCACGGCACGACGCACTGCCCCGGGCGGTCGGCGGTGTCCTGGAGGGCCTGGGCGTAGAGCTCGCCTGTTGTGGTGGTCACCCAGGGATTCTCCCAGTGCGCCCGCCGCCCGGGCAGGTGATCCGTGCCATTGATCGCTGATCGATTGCCACTGATCATGATCGGTGCTCTGGGCCGCTAACCGGCTCGGCGGCAGCGACGTCTTGGGTTCGCGGCCGGCGGGGCCGGGCGAACGGGATGGCGGACCAGCCCTGCTCCAGGACGGTGTTGTGCTCCAGGAACTCGTACTGGGGGAACAGTGGGCGCAGGTACGCGACACCGGCGTCATCGGCCGCGCAGAGGAGTTCGGCCAGGCTGGTGCTGGTGATGGTGACCGCGTCCTCCAGTTCGGCGATGGAGGTGACCATCACGGGGATCTCGGTGTCGGGCAGGGCCACGCGGTGCTCGGGGGTGTTGATCTGGTGGAACGTCTCTGCGGTCACCACCATCCCGATCATCCGGCGGTCGGCCGGGATGTCGGCAAGCTCCGGGTGCTTGCCGGAGCGGAGGAGGTCCACCGACCGGTTGATCTGCTCAAACGCCTTCTTGAGCGACGGGGGGAAGAGGGTGGTGAAGTCCGTCCCGCCAAGCCGCAGCTGCTCGCCCGGGAGGGTCGACTTCACCTCGACCAGCAGGACCAGGTCAGGGAAGACGACGAAGAAGTCGATCGTCTTCTTCGTCGCGTTCTTGGAGATCTTGACCGAGACCTCAGGGTGGACCTCGGCGTCCGGCAGCAGGTCGAGCTGGCGGCCGACGTAACGCTCGAAGAGCCTGCCGACGTCGTTGGTGAACGCCTTGCCCCACTCCGACCTGTTGTCGCCCCCGGTGTAGTAGAGACCGAGAGGGGTGCCCTTGCCCAGTACGGCGGCCGGCACCGGGACGAGGTAGCCGCCCGGGACACCGCCGACCAGCGGGCTGGACCGGAGCGGGTTGTGGGTATAGCGGCGCAGCAGCGGGTCGTGGCCGGCAGGGAAGGCGGCGCGGAGCCTCTTCTTCGTGGTGACGAAATGCCGGTTCAGCACCGCCTTGACCTGGGCGGAGGAGCGGAGCCCGTCGAACTGGTCGTAGTCCGCGACGGGGTACCAGTCCAAAGCGAACCGGCCGCGGCGGCGCGGATTCGGGTGGGTGGTGGCGCAAGCCCAGACGAGGTGGACGATGCCGAGGTAATCCGCCAGGGAGCAGCCGAGCAAGTCGTGGTCCCAACCCGGGAGGATCACTTCCAGCGGGTCGTCCGCATCGTCTGGGTAGGAGGTCTGACCCAACAGGGCGATGGAGCGGCTCAGCTGCGCGTAGGCGTCCTCCTGCCACGGGCCCTGATGGTGAGTGGCCCGCTGGAGATACCCCTCCCAGCGCTTCATGCCTTCCGGCTCCCGGGTGACCGGATCGTCCAGGGCCAGGAACAGATCGAGGATCTGACGGAGGTCCTGGCTGGTCGCAGCGGGGCGGCCGTCCCGGCCCCGAGCCAGAGAGACCCAGGCCACGTCGAGCAGGGCCCACGGCGCGTACAGGCTGAGGCCCTGGGCGGCCAGGTCGCGGACGGGCGGGAGGCCGGCACTGGTGGCCGCGATCAACTGCGTCAGCGAGTTCGGGTCATGACGCAGGACCCGCTCGAAGTACTCGGTCTCCGGAACGGGGTAAGAGGAGAGGGGTCGCCGCATACCTGAAGATTCTTCGCCTCTCCCAAGTGAGTGCGCGACGGGTTTTCCAGTATCGGGCGCCCGGGAGCCGGTGGCACCCGATCAAGGTCTCCTGTCACAGGTCAGCAGGCGATCCGGGACGAACGCGCACCGTAGCCACCCCAGGACCCGCGTCACATTGATCGGCCCGAGCGTCGAAATCGGCCCTTGAGCCCGTGTTTTCGGGCCGTACGGACAGCGTGACAGCACGATGTGACACCCGATCAGGTGATCGTGACAACCCGAACGTGACAGCGTGACAGTCACTTTCGGTGTCGCGCGGGGTTCGACTCCCTTCTATGTCACAGGGTCACAGGTCACCTCGCAGGAACGCGCCTGCCTGGGAGAACAGGGTTCCGGGTTCATAGGCAAACAGGTTGAACAGGGCGTTTCGGGCGTCCGGTGTCCTGGGAGGTCACAGGTTTCGACCGGGGACCTGTGAGGCCTGTGAGATTGCGGAGGGTGAGGTCACAGGAGGGGTCGGCCGGGGGCAGCGGCACTGATCGCAGTCGGCGCAGCCGGCGCACTCCATACAGAAGGCGCGCGGCGTCGGGCCCGGGCAGTGGCAGATCGGGTTGTAGTCGGGATCGTCTTCGCCGGGGTGGACCGTCTCGCCGAACGGGGGCCCGGTCCACGCGAGGACCTGCCCGTCGGCGAGCAGTTCTTCGTGGTGGTGCCCGATGGCGCTGTGCTCCGTCCAGACCGCGACGACGGCGCCGTGCTCCTGGTGCTCGCTCATGACGGGCTCCCCTCGGAGCCGGCCGGCTCGGTGGCGCGGGTGAGGAACGCGGCGAGGGTGGCGGCGGCTTCGGGTTCGGCGGTGGCGAGCCGGGCCGCGAACGCCAGCTGGCCGGTGTCCGCGGCCGGGACCAGGCGGGCGAGTTCGGCGAGCAGCGCGGCGTGGGCGAGGACGGACGGAGACAGGAGGCCGGCGGCTGCTTCGCGGGCGGCCGGGTCGCGGTAGTGCCCGAGGTGCGCGGCCAGGGCGTGGGCGAGCCACGCGTCGACGTCTTGCTGCACGTACGACCCGGCGCGGCGGGTGAGTTCGTCCCGGACGGCTTCGTCGCCTGCGCGGGGCTCGGTCTGCTCCAGCGTGCCCAGCTCGCGCAGCGCCTGGAGCTCATCGGCCCGGGCGGCGATCCGCTGGGCTTCGCGCAGCTCGGCTTCCCGGACGGCGGCGGCCGCGGCTTCGGCGGCGAGCTCCTCCTGGACGACGACGTCGACGCCGGGGTCGTAGACCGCGTCCGGGGCCGCGTCGGCGAGCAGCTGGGCGAGGCGCTCCCACTCCGCGAGCTCCGCGCGAGCGCGTTCGTCGTCGGCCAGGTGCTCGTGCCGCGAAGCCTGGCGCGCGTCGAAGCGGGCGTCCTCGATGGCCGCCGCGACGTCGGCTGCCGACATCCCCGTCGCCCGGCGGCGCACGACCCGCCGTCCGATGCGCGCGGGGTCGGCCGGCTCGCGGGGCGCCGCCACGCGAGCGGCGAGAGGCCGGCGGACACTGCGCCGGGTCCAGGGGGTGCTCATCAGGGCCTCGCATTCGGGGTGCTGAGTAAGGAGCGGGCCGCCGCCAGAACGCTGTGCGGCGGCCCCCTAATAGGGTTTATAGCAGGCCCCGAATTCCGTGTGTTCAGAACTCGATCTCTATCGACCGGACGTGCGTGAAATCCGCTCGGAGCCCCTGGGCTCGGGAGCCCCATTCCGTGAAATAGGACTCGGTGATGGCCTCCGCGACGACCGGATTCAGGTCCTCCTCTGTCGCACCGGCCTCCTGCAGACGGAGGATTTCAGCGGCGTAGACGGGCGAGATCGACGTGCTGATGAACCGCTCGCGGCCGTCGTCCGAGCTCCGCGTGCACTCGAATCCGAAGTAGGCGTAGACCTCCACCTGCATACCGCCGGTCGTCGCCGCGCGCTCCCGCGCCTGTGCTCTGACCTGCGGTTGCCACTGTGATTCGGTCTCCTCCACCAGGGCCGCCCGGAGCCTCTTCTGAGGCTTCGTCTGCTGTCCGGCGCGGTAGCGCTGCACGGTGCGGGGCGAGACGCCCAGCTGTTCGGCGAGGGCCTTCGTCGACCGCTTGGCCCGCGTGTAGAGGAATTCGATCTGGGCCTTCGCAGATTTCGGCACGGGCCGGGTGAACACCTTGCGCTCCGCCCGCACGAGGGCGCCCAGGAAGCTGTTGCGGCGCGGGGCCGGCTGCTGCGTGTCGTCGCTGTCGATCATTCATCCAGCAGACGCCCGTTCCCCTGTGGACAGATTCCGTGGCCGCGCGCCCGCCGTCGCGGGAGGGGTTGACGGCGCAGGTCAGCGGGTCTTGGGTGGAGGATCACGTCCAGATCAAAGGGGGCCGGCCATGGAGTTGCTGGAGTTCTCCGACCGGCTGCCGCAGTGTTCACGCTGCCGGGGCGACCTCATCATGAGCGGGGTGGCGCCGCGGGACGACGAACACGGGCGGCCGATCCACCTGGAGCTGTGCGCGGTGTGCGACACCGGCGACGTGGACCGCCCGGCGGCCGGCCTTTTCGTCCAGTGGTTCGCCGACCACGGCGGTCACGACGAGGACCGTGTGAAGGAAGGTGCACACCTGATGATGGAGTGGACGAAGGAGTGCATGGCCGTCCACGGCTGGTACTTGGCGGACACCCCGCCCGACCAGCCCTGACTCCGTCACCAGCAGGAACTGCCGGACGCGTAGTGCCGCCGCGTCGTACGGGCGGTACGGACGCCGGGTCGAACTACTGTTGGGGCCGTGGCGACAACGTACGACTTCCCCGACGATCTCCTCCAACTGCAACAGGCTCTCAACACAGCACGCGCCGAACTCTCCGCTCTGCTCAGGGGGCTTCCCCACTCCGTGGAGCCGATGGAGGCGTGGCAGCGTCCCGAGGGTCACTGGCAGGGCACAGCACGCCCGTACGCCGACTCGCCGGGCTGGACTGAGCAGGAGCAGAAAGAGGTCGCGACACGGCGGGAGCGCGAGCGCGACCTCGCCGCCGCGATCGTCACGCACTCCTTCTGGAGCTCGGTCGACACCGGTGACCGGATGGCGGCCCGCACCGGTCTCAAGCACGCCCACAACACCGAAGACGGCGAGGACCAGGAGGCGGCGTAGCCGTGGCGGACACCCCACCCGAGAGGGCGTTCGGAACGGCATGCATTCCCGAGCGCGACCCGTCCGGTACTTACTCCTCCGCGCCGAATTCTCCCAGAGCGGCCGTCTGATCGATATCTGCGACAACCCGATCGACCGACTTCGCGAGCCAACCAAGAAGGCTGGCTCGCGAAGTCGAAGGACTGGAGATCAGTTTATTAGGTGCTGTCGAAAAATATCACGGCTCGATGATATGGTTAAGGATTCCGTGGCTAATGTCGGAATTTATATGTTCAGTCACATTGTTGAACGAACCGCATCGCGACCATCCCGGATCAGTTAGGCAAAGTCGAGCAAGCCAGCGTTCTTTCCGAGCTTGATCACCGCCTCGGGGTCGTTCGGAGCGAGGAATCCGAGCGCCTTGCAAATCTGATCGACACGCAGTTTTCGCTTGCGTGGATCCCCAGGGAGAGCCCTGAGTCTTACGGCCCCTGGAGTCCCCTTCCAGAGCTCCATAAAATGGTTCTCTGCGTAGCTGGTGTACATCAATTCGGAGTCGATGGTGTGAACGAGCCGGATGATAACGTCTGCCAGTTGAATCGCCTCCTCGATCCGGTAGGTGATTGGGTCGCCTTCGACGACCTTCGTCAGGATCGGGTCTGACTTTCCACCAATGTCCGCCTTAGTCAGCCTTGAAGCCTCTAGCCAGGCGGCTTCTGCCCTATCGGAAGCCAGGCCGCCCGAATGCATGAATGAGTTCCTGATCTCCTTGTGGTACCGATACAAGGCCGAAAGGGCATCGAGGTGTGCAAGGCTGTATTTTTTGCTGGCTGAATACTTTGAGAAAAATGCCTTTTGCATTTCTGTGGAGATACCCGATGAGTGCACTTCAGCAAGAGCGTTCCCGACTCCTTTCCGGGTGTTCTGTCCATATTTTCCCCTTGTGGGGAACTGTACATCCGTCGCCCTCTTGGGGTTTCCGAACTTGGGAAGGAGGCCTTCCGCCCAGCCCTCATAAAGGGCGATCATGTTGGCCCCGACGATCTGGGCGAACTGTCCAAGCTGATCCTCCCAGGGTGTGTCAATGCAGACGCCCTTCAAGTTGTTCGCCCTGACACCCGCCCCGTGAGAGAAGCGTCCCGCGAGCTCCGCATCGGTAGCCCCTGGAACTGCGGAGACGTACCCCTGTACCTGCCAGCGGAGATTCCAAAGCGCAACTGAAGCCGGTTGAATGAAATCAAAGAGCTGATTGACTCGGTAGCCGAATGACCTCGACTCGGCAAAGAAGAATCGCTGCACTTCTGCTCCCTCGGTACGGTGCCAAGAGTGCCGATGCAACCAGGGCTAACCAGGATGTGTCCAGAGGTTCTTGACTGCCACTCAGGTTGCGCTGGTGGCTCGGGCTGGCTTAGTTCGGAGACGGACCTCTCTGCGGCAGCTGCAACACCTTCGAGGGCAAGAGCCACCCGAGCTACTTCCTCGAGGACAAGGAAGGCGCCGCGCTGCACCTGCTGGAGTGCCGCGGCTGCCTGGAACGGCGCACCCTACCCGCCCGATACCACGTCGCCGTCGTCCAGAAGCACTTGAAAGGGACCGAGCGCCACTGCCACCGCGGCCCGCCGATGCAAGCGTCGGCCTTCGGTCCGGTACGTGCAACTCGCCCCTGGCGCGCACAACTTCGAGCTGAAATGCTGGTGGCACAGAGACGTGGACGAGGGACGGCACGGTGTCCGAGACCGTGGCGCTCGTACGGGACTTCGTCGACCAGGCACTCGAGGCCGCCCAGCCGGACTCTGTGGTACTGGCCGCGAGTGCCGCCTCGGACACGATGTCGCTTGCGTAACCATCCGACCCGTCGCGGATACGCGAGTGAGCCCGGACCAGCGGGTCTGGGAAAGGAGCGCTTCAGCTGGCGAGTTGAGCGGCTGCGTCGGGCTCCGGGCTGTCACGGTCTGAGCACAGCACACCCGTCTGCCTACGAAACCCGCGTGGGGTGGCCAGTATCAGGGGCGTGAACTCAGATGGGGGACGCCGTGGTCAGCGCCAGTGGCGGCTGGTAGGTGGTGTGTGCGCGGCGGCGGTGTCTGCGGCATTGGTGTACGCGGTACGACAGGCCTGGCACGGGGGGCTGGAACCAGCGGATCTCGTGACGGTGCTGGGGTTCCCACTCGCTGTGGCCAGCGTGGCGGGGATGCTGGCGGGATTTCGCAAGCCGCGCGACGGTACCGATGCGGCGCTCGCGCTGGAGCAGGCGGCAACGTTGGCTCGCCTGGTGGCCAAAAGCGAGGGACGAGTCCTGACGCAGCTGCTGGGCAGGGACACCGCGCGGATCAGCCTGTACTACGGCCTGGTTCTCGGCCCGGGGCGGGCGGCGCGCGCGCCGGTGGCGGGGCTCGCGGTCGCGGACCCCGAAGCGGGTCTGCCGGACATCGCGACCTACTACCGTTCCACTCGCCCGGCCCGGCTGATCATCACCGGTGCCCCGGGTGCCGGCAAGACCGTGCTTGCCCTGCAACTCCTGCTCGACCTGATCGCGAACCGTGACGCCGCCGACCCGGTGCCGGTGCGGGTCCCGCTGGCCCAGTGGGACACCGACGTCCCTCTGCGCGACCTTCTGGTGCAGCAGCTGGTCGACAGCTTCAACCTGCCGCGCACAGCGGCCGGCAACCTCGTCGCGCACGGGCTGGTTCTGCCGGTGCTGGACGGCCTGGACGAGATGGATTCGCCTCTACCGAACGGCGACCCCGACCCGGCCGCCCCCCGGGCCCGCGCGGCGTTGGACAAACTCAGCGTCCACCAGGACGCCGGGGCCGCGGCGCCGTTGGTTCTGGCCTGCCGCACCGCGCACTACGACGCCCTGGCCACTACGGATCTCCTGCTGGACGCGGCCCGCATCGCCATCGCCCCCGTCGGCGGTAGCCCGGCAGCTGCCTATCTGGCTGCCCGCGCCCGCGACCCGCTGCGCTGGCGGCCCCTGCTGAACCACCTCACCGCCCACCCGGGAGCCGTACACGCGGTGCTGCTGTCGACACCGTGGCGGCTGTGCCTGACCGCCACCGTCTACCACCGCGGCGGCGACCCCTCCGAACTCCTCACCTACACCGACCCCGATGAGCTCGACCGCCACCTCCTGGCGCGGTACATCACTGCCGCCACGCTCGCGGCCGCCGACGCCAACCTCCACGGCTACACCCCACAGCAGATCCACCACTGGCTCCACCAACTCGCCGCCCATCTTGCCCCCACCGCCTGGACCCCCATCCGCACCGACATCGCCCTCGACCATCTGTGGCCCATGGCCGGGCCCTGGCGCGTCCGCGCCACCGACGCCCTCTTGACCGCCCTGATTCTTCTTCTTTGCCTCCCCTTCGCTTGGAGCAGCGGTCCGCTCCCGGACACCTTCGCCACTCTGGGCTTCGGAGGCCTAGCAGTCCTGGCCGGGAGCGCTCACGGCCTGCCGATCACCACGAGTGCAGAGCGTCTCGACCTGCATCGACTGACAACCCCCGTCGGGCGTAACGGGCTGGTGTTCGGCTTGGTGTGCGGCTTGGTGTTCGGGCTGGTGGCCGGGCTGGTGATCGGCCTGGTGTTCGGCTTGGTGTTCGGCCTGGTGTTCGGGCTAGCGGTCGGTTTGGCGACCGGGCTGCTGCTCGGTCTGATGTTCGGGTTGACGGCGGATCAGAGCTCGGCGGCCAAGCCAGGCACGATCATCGGCGATGACGCGCAACTCGGGCTGGCGCTCGGGCTTGCGACCGGGCTGGCGCTCGGGCTTGCGACCGGACTGATGTTTGGGCTTGCGACCGGGCTGATGACGGGGTTGGAGTTCGGGCTTGCAACCGGGCTGATGGCCGGTAGCTCTTCGTGGAGGTACATGGTCTTCCTGCTGTGCGCGCGAGGGCGGGTTCCGTTCCGGCTGGCCCGGTTCCTTGACTGGGGCTGTGACGCCGGGCTGATGAGGTATTCCGGTCCCGCCTACCAGTTCCGCCACCGCGAGCTGCAACTGTGGCTGGCTGCCCATCCCGACCCGGCCATCTGACCTACAGGGCGCCAGACAGCCCTCGCCAAGAGCCCCGCTCACTCACCATCTGAAGCACTCCATAGCCGGGGCCCACCCCTGTTCAGGAAACAGCCTCTACAGGTCGAACTCGAGGTGTTCGATGTCTGTGAACCGGACCTCTTCCAGGCTTCCGGCGCGGCGGCCGCCGTCCTGGAAGTACACCTCCTTGAGGGCGTCGGCCGCGATCTCCTTGAGCTGCTGCTCGGTGGCGCCGGCCGCCTGGGCTTCGAAGAGGCGGGCGGCGTGGCGGGGCGGCAGGGCGATGGTCAGGTGCCGGATGCGGTCCTGGTCCGTCGACCCGATCGGCGCGGTGTAGCCGAGGCGTGCGCGGGTGTCGATGACGATGCCGCCGGTGGTCGCCGCCTTCTCGCGGGCCTTGGCCCGGATCTGCGGCTGCCATCGTGCCTTGACCTCGCGCTCCAGGCGGGCGGCGAGGTCCCTGCGGGGGTGCTTGATCTGGTCCTTCACGTACCGCTCCACGGTGCGCTGGGAGACCCGCAGCATCTGGGCGACCGCCTTGGTGCCCCCCAGCTGCTTGACCAGGTAGCGCATCTGCGGGCCCGCGTTCTTGGGCGCCGGGCGGGTGAACGCCTTCTGCACCGCGGCGTCCAGGCCGTCCCCGAACAGGCTCATCGTCGCCTTCTCCTACTCTCCGTTGTCGACGTTGGTGACGGTGCCGTCCTTGATGTACCGGGCCAAGTTGAGCTCGGGGGCCGCGAACTGCTCGCGGACACCCTCGCCCCACAGCAGTTCCTGGGTGCCCTCCCACTTCACCAGGCCCGGGTTGATGCCGAGCTTGAAGCCGCCCGGCAGCGGCTTGCCGTCCTTGTAGGGCAGGAAGTCCAGCGGCGAGGCGCCGTCGACCGCGTACACGACGCAGTCGGAGAGGATCGCCACCGGGTACTGCCCGGTGAACGCCGCGTGCCTGACGATCTTCCGGTGGAGGTTGATCCGGGTGCGGGAGATGACCGCCGCGCGGATGTCCGGCCGCCATGTCGGACGGGCGAGGGCCCGCCACGGCTCGCCGGACTTCCAGCCCTCGCCCCGGGGCCGCTCGCGCAGCTTGCCCAGGCCGCCCTTCACGGTGCCCTTGACCGCGTCGACGACGATCGCCAGTTCCGGGTCGCGCTGGCGCCAGCCCACCATCGCCGTCAGGAAGTCGGCCGGGTCCGTGTCCGCGTGGACGCCGAGGTCGGCCATGGTGGCGAGGAAGGCGTCGCGCAGCCGGCTGTACCAGGAGTCCAGGTAGCGGCCGCAGTCGTAGCGCACCCACGCCTCGAGGGGCGTGACGTCGTAGCCGAGCTCCACCGCGTACGCCACGGTCGGCGTCGCGTACCAGGCAGGACCCGTCGGGCGCTCGCCCGACGGCGTGAACGGGCTCGGCAGCAGCGCGCTGTCCAGGTCCACCCACTTGTCCCTGCCGACCTTCACCTTCGACAGGTCCACATGGGACAGGTCGACCAGCCACGAGCCGGGCAGCTTCGCATCGAACACCGGCGCCTTCACCCGCGTCGGCGCACCGAGACCGACGGTCAGCCCGTTCGCCCCCGCCGCGAAGGCCATGTTCACGTCGATGCCCACCAGGTGGCGCCGGGTGTATTCGACGTCGGTGAACGGCCGCGCCCAGTCGTACGCCTCCTCGAACAGCTTCTCCGCCGGGGTCCGCGTGTGGAAGCGCGGCAGATCCTTCAGGACCGGGTGACCGTCGGGGACCTCGCACGGCGGCCAGTCCAGCGGGTCGATCGCGTCCTTCCCCAGCGAGCCGGGGTTGTGCTCGGAGTGCCGCTTCCCCGTCTCATCAGCCTCGGAGGCGCGGGTCGGCGGGTGGAAGCCGGTCATCAGCTCCAGGCTGGTGACGGCGGTCGACCCGCGCGGCGTCATCACCCGGGTCGCGTACACACCCAGGAGCCGGGCGAGGTCCGCCGGCGCCAACTGCCCGGCATGGCCCCAGCTGCGGGGATCGAGCGCGTTCCACGACGGGATGCACAGCTGCACGCAGGCCCGCTCCGAACCGCTGGCCGGGCGGTAGATCCGCGCCCACGGCCCGAACCCGCGCTTCGTCAGCTGCCACTCCGCACGGACCAGCTGCTTGATGACCTTGTGGCCCTCCGGGATCCTCCCGGTGTGCCGCTCTTCCTCGGTGAGGGCGACGGGCAGGCCGTAGCGCTCCAGCGCTGACTCGGTGAGGACGATCAGCGGGTCGGCGTCCTTGCCCGGGCCGGACAGCTTCGGCTGACCGAGCAGGGCCTCCTTCAGCGTCCATTCGACCAGGGACGGGAGGGACTTGGCGGGCACGTCCAGGACCAGGCCGCCGACGCAGTACGCGAGGACCTGGCCGTCGTCGTCGACGTCCACGACGGCGAGCGGACCGTTGGCGAAGCGCGGGTCGGCGCCGGCCGGGGTGTTCGCCGGGGCCGCCTTCCTCGCGGCCGGACGCCGCGACGTCGATGTCGGCGAGGACGTCGACGGCCTGGCGGTGCGGGCCGGACGCGACGCCGCGGCCGGAGCCGAATCGGGGGCAGGGCTGGGCTGGGTGTTCTCTTCAGTGGCCGTGACCGCAGTATCGGAGACCGGGGCTGTGGACAGAGTCCGCGCTTCCGGAGCCGGGGCGGGAGCGCTCGCGAACGTCTCCGGCACGACCGTGTCCTCAGCGGGCGCCGCGGAGTTGGGGTCGGCGGGGTAGATCTCCGCGAGCTGCTTGAGCATCCGCGCGTACGCGTCGCGCTCCGGCGGCCTCGGCTCCGTCTTGCCGGACTCCCAGCCGCTGACGGTCGCCCGCCGCACCTCCAGTGCGACCGCGACCTCATCCAGGGTCAGGCCGTGCGCGGCACGCAGCCGCTTGCGCTCCGCCGGCGGCGGCAGCGGGGACCGGGACGCAACCAGCGCGTCGATCCGGTCGAACAACTCAGACATGGAACACCTCCAGTTCCTCAAGTATAACGTGAAACGTACGAATGGCGTACCGATCGCGTACGGATAGCGCACATGTTGCATGATCGGGTCGCTAGGGCGCACCCGGCAGGTCAGGCCCGTACAAGAGGGCCGGCGGCGACGACGAAGGTGTTGTGCGCGGCCCGGGCGAGGTGTCCGCGCCGGTCGCGGTCGGCCCGGTCGGGGGCCTCGTGCAGGGCGAAGGTGACGTCGACGACGTGGGTGGCGAGCTCCAGGACGCGCGGGTCGTCGGTCAGCAGCTGGAGTTCGGTCAGGGGCTCGCCCACGGTGGTGCGCGTCCAGGGGCGGCCGTCTTCGCGGCTGCCTGCTCCGCCTCGGACGCGCCGGCCTCCCTCAGGACGGAGCGCACGTTCTGCAGGCGGCGCATCGTGGCGACGGGTTCTCAGGAGCGTTCGGTGATCAGTCCGAGGGCGCGGCGACTTGCGACGGCACGGCGCTTGTCGGCGAGAGCGCCGCGTATACCGATGGCGGCCTCCAGCTCTGCACGGGCTTGGTCCAACTGTCCGCGACAGAGCGCGAGGATGCCCAGCTCGTGGTGGAAGTAGGCCTTTTCGGAGACGTCACCGAGTTCAGCAGCTTTGGCACCGGCATTCAGTGCCTGTTCCCAGGGGTTCCACGCCAGGCATGAGGCGAAAGCGAGCGCTGCGGTGCGGGCCAGTTCTACTGCGGGGTTCTCCTCGTCTTCCGAGCTGTCCTTCGGGCGTGCGGGGGTGGGCCCGAGGGCGTCGAGAGTAGCGAGTAGAGCGTCAGCCTGGGCGCATACCCGCTCGGGGGGCACGGACGGGTGTCCGGCCCACCAGGCATAGTGCCGGGCGGCGCTGAAGGCTCGGTTCTCGATGTCGTCTCGGTACCCGGCAGCCTCCAGCTGCCGCTGCGTCCCGGCTGCAAGACGGTAGCGGGGGCCGACCCGGGAGAGCAGCGCGCAGTCGAGGAGCTCACCGAGCGCGAAGTCCGCGTGGGTGTCACCCACGAGGGCCGGCAGGTGGGCCTGGTGAGGAACTTCGCCGCCCAGTGCGACGGCGAAGCGCAGGATGGCCCGGGCGGACTCGCTGAGCCGGGACGCGAGCTGCGCGGCTGGTGCGACCCCCTCGTGGAGAGAGAGCTGTGGCAATTCGCGGCCGTCCTTGGCGTCTGTGCGCAGCCGATCGCGCTGCCTGAGCAGGGCTCCGGCCTGGACGAACCGCAGGGGCAGGCCCTCGGACTCGAACCAGAGGTCGCCGGCCCAGTTGGACTCTTCCTCTGTGAGGACACGACCGACGGCACGCTGCAGGATGTCCAGGCTCCCTGCGCGGTCGAGGCCGCCGAGGAGAACCTCTTCGACCAGCGCGTCCGCGGACGGCGCTGGTACGTCGGGCGTAGCGCTGATCAGGAAGGCGCACTCGGGGGCCGCGTCGGTGAGTTCGTCGAGCGCGGCGCCGCCGAACTCGATGTCGTCGACGACGACGATCGCGCCGATCTTACGGACGAGATCGAGCAGTCTGTCCGGGGCAGGACGAAATCGAGGAGCGTCGTAGGCAGCGCAGAAGAGGTTGTACAGCAGGTCCTCGACTGTACGGTGGTAGCCGGTGAGGCGGACCACCCCATCGGGCGCAAAGTCCGCGCAGTCGGCGGCCACGGCATCCAGGAGCGTGGTGCGGCCGGAGCCGGCCGGGCCGGTGAGACGTACGGAACGGCCGCGGGCCAGCAGCCGCACCAGCCGTTCCCGCTCGTCGTTCCGCCCCAGGAGCGGCAGTTCAGTCTGTGCGGCCCCGGGCGGTACGGGTGGTCTGGCGGCGCGGGTGATCTCGGCACGCTCGGCCGCCGTGAACTCGACGGGCCGGGCGGGCCGTTCGCCGGGCGGGCAGACCTCTATCTCGCTGCCGTCGACCGGGTTGACGGTGAGTAGGAAGTTGCCCGAGACGGCGTGTGTCTTGCGGACGACTGGAGGCGGGCCAGGGTACGGCGCGGGGGGATTTTCAGTCGGGCGCCGACTCGGTGTGCCGCCCGTAGCGGGAGGCGGATTCGAAGAGGCTGAGGGTGAGGGTGAGGGTGAGGTGACCGGGGTCCGCGTCGGCGGCGGGGCGGGTTGAAGGGCATCTGGCACCAGCTGCTGGGTCTTGATGATCTTGCTCTGGTTTGCGTCCTTGTCACGGCCGACCTGTCCACGGGCCGCAACTGCCGGCCGTGGAGGCGATGCCTCCTGCAGGGGAACCGTGGCGTCCGCTGCCGTGCGCAGCCACTTGAACGGCTCCGAATCGGTGGCGTGCGGAGCAACGGGGGTACGTACAACGACCGGTGGAATCGGCCTGGACCCGGGGATGTTGATGCGGATCCGCGTAGTCAACGTGGTCTGAGTCTCGGGTTTGGCTTCCTTCGTCCGGTCGGGCCTGTCCGGTGTCCCGGAGTTCTCCGTTTCCTCCGTTCGGTCGGGCCCGCCCGGGATCCCGCGGCTCTCCATCTCCCGTGTGGTGCTCCAAGTGTCCAGCGGCACCTCCAGAACGACGACGCTGTCCTTTGCCTCTGGTACCTCGAGGGTGCGCAGTACACCGCCGTGCGCCCTTACGTTCTCCCGGACAGGCTCCAGCAGTATCGGATCGTGCGGCTGGAAGGGGCCGCGCAGATCGATGCGTACGACCGTGCCCCGTCTCGCCGCGGACACCACGACGGGCGCATTGCCGGCTGTCCCGGTTCCGACTACGGCGACGATCAGCTGGGCCAAGACAGCTGACAGCCATGCCGTGTCCACCTCTGCCTCCGTGGGCGGCGCGTGCACAACGAACCGGATCTGACCTGGTCTGAGCCGTGTAAGCGCGTACCCAATGCCGTCATGGACTGCTTCATCGAGAGGGGCTGCAGGTGCGTTGCTGCTCAGCGTGGTCACGGGTACCCGTGAGGAGATGACGCTCCGGACGGCTCGCGTACTGCGCAGAAGATCATTCCGGTCGGTGTGAGGAAGCGAGCCGCACAGGCGTTCCGCTACGTCCAGACCGGGATCGTCAAGCCGGGCCAGCACTTGGATGAGGAGCTGGTGGTATTCCGCCGATCGGTTTCTCTGTCGGCTGGATTCGGCGCGTTCAAGTTCGATTGCCTGTTCTGCGGTGACCTTCTTGGTGCCCTGAGATGTCCAGGTCACGGGGGGCCGGGATTGCGAGGGAGTCCGTGCCGCAGGCTGGCAGACGGCGAACGTCACCATCGTGCCAGCGTGGTGGTCCCCCTCATGCACCGGTGCCGTGGAGAGGTCTACTTGTACGAGTCGGCTGTCTTTGGCACGCAGTACTTGGCCGGGCAGCCGCAGCGGCCGGCTCGCGCCGCCGACTGCCTCGGCTACCGGGGTTTGTGCGTACGGCAGCGGGGTTCCGTCCGCACGGACGCAGTGCACGAGTGCAGACAGCAGCTGACCGCCCAGTTCTTCTGGCCGGTAGCCGAGGGTTGCGGCTGCTGAGGCGTTCACCAGGACGATCCGGCCTTCGGCATCGACGCGAATGACGCCATCGGAAACGGTACGAAGGATCATTTCGGTCTGGCGTTGCTGCCGGCCCAGTTCCGCCTCGACACTCTGGGCGCCGGTCAGGTCGCGTACGACAACCATCAGAAGCCCGTCACCGGCGTAGCTGCTGTCGCGGCCCGCCAAGGCCTCCCCGGCGGGCTCTTCGCGCTGGATGAGCCCGCCAGCCAGTCGGGTGCTGTGAACTTCTGCTGGCAGGTCCTGGCCGTCGGTCCGGCGTGCTGTCACACGGACGGAGGGCTGCCACTCGTCCCCAGGCTCACCAACGGGGGCAGGCGTGAGGCGCGGCAGGCGCTTGACGTCGAAGGAAGGGAGCAGTTCGAGCAGGCCGCGCCCGGCCAGGCCGCGTCCGGCAGCGTCGAAAAGTTCTCTCGCGGTGCTGTTCGTACGGATGACCGTGCTGTTGGAATCCACGAAAAGGACGGCGTCCGGCAGCCGGTCGACGAGCCGGGCCAGATCAGGAACACCGGGCACAGGCCCATCGATGCCCGGTGCGGTTGCGGATGGCTGCGGGTCTCCGGGCGGGTCGATCAGGTTCGCGATCTCCTGCTCGGTGACCGGTGCCAACGGGCCGTCCTGGCCCGGGAGAAGTCGCTCTGGCACCTCCCCGTACGCCGCGTACCACAGCCGGGCAAACCATTTGCGCAGTTCCCGGGGGTTCTCGTCTCGCGCGCAGTGATCGGCGATCAGCGCCGGCACCCACGGGGCTCCTTGGGGTCCCTGGTCACTCGCGCCTCCCAGGTGCCGACTGAGGAACGTCGTGTTCAGCTCAGTGATGTTCAGTTTCTGCAGGTTTTCGACGAAGGCCCGCCGCGAGTCGTGCGCCGTGAGGATGTGTTCCTGCAGCACCACGATGAGCGCCAGGATCTCGCGGCTGAATCGTTCCCGGAGAGCGTCGTTCGTGGCCTCAAGCTTCTGGCGCTTCTTGTCAGGGATCTTGGCGAACTGTTCCGGGCAGCGCAGCGCGAGGAGGAAGGAGTCGATCGGAGCACGCTGTCCGGAACGGCTCAGTAATCGCGCAAGGTTCAGCCGCGCGCCGTTGTTGCAGCTCTCATCGGTGATTGTTGCATCCCCGTCGTCCCCCACCGACAGCCCCTCTGTCCCACACCTCTTGTGCAACAAATGACTCTGTCGTTGCACATTTCCTGAGCTGCAATATTGCGCCTTTGTTGCCTGGATTTCGACTGTACCGGGGCTGAAATATGAGCGCAGCGCCATTCCCGAAACCGGGCGGCGCACCAGACGGGCGAAGGCCCGTGCCGCGCATCGTTCCCCAACGCCCACGGCACGGGCCTCGCTATCCGTTCCAGCACACAAGTACAGGAAGGACCTCTCCAGGATGCTTGATCATCTGCCTGCTGAGGTAGAGCCACCGCCCTCCCCGACCGGGCCGTCCCCCGCCCGTTCGGTCACCGTCGGCACGATGCTGACCAGGACGAAGCCGACGCCGTACAGCCACCGCGCGACGGTCCTGCCGACGCGCACCATCACGAACCCCAACTCGTACACCGTCGCCCAACGCCGACCCGGACTCGGCGAGCGCTTCAGCCAGAGCAGGCAGGAGGTGGCATGAAACTCCTCCTCGACGCGCTACCGGAGCTCCTCGGCGGTCTCGGCGCCGCTCTGGTACTCGCTGGCCTGACATGGCTCGTCCGCTGGGCCCTGGGACGCCGCAACGGCGGGCTGCGCCGCTACACCCTGCTCAGCACCGTGGGCTCGGACGGAAACCCGATCCTGCACGTCACAACTCGCCCCGCCGGCACCACCATCAGCCGGGACACCGGCGGACAGCGGGAGCGTTTTGAGCTGACCGACGTGATGATGCCCGACGGCACGTACGCCGCTGAACCCCTGGACCGCTACAACGTGTAGCGGTCCGGAATCTCAGACCGGTCGCAGCCCCCGCCACCCGGCAGGGGCTGCGACCGGTCACTGCATTTCCGTCACGCTCTGTTCGGCTTGTCGGTCAAGTAGGTGATGGTGACCAGCACTTCGGCGAGAGGACCTTGTGTCCCAACTACATCTGCTGGACAGTCAGGCCCGTACGAGAGGGCCAGCGGCGGCGACGAAGGTGTTGTGCGCGGCCCGGGCGAGGTGTCCGCGTCGGTCGCGGTCGGCCCGGTCGGGGGCCTTGTGCAGGGCGAAGGTGATGTCGACCAGGGTGTCGGCGAGATCGAGGACGTGCGGGTCGTCGGTGAGCAGCTGGAGTTCGGTCAGGGCCTCGCCGACTGCGGTGCGCGCCTCCATCGCGGCCTGCTTCGCCGCTGCCCGCTCCGGCTCGGACGCGCCGGCCTCCACCAGGACGGAGCGCGCGTTCTGCAGGCGGCGCATCGTGGCGAGCCGGGCGAGGAAGCGGACGAACACCTGCCGCAGCTCCTGGCGCTGCTGCGCCTGCCGGGCGAGCCCGTCGCGGCGGGCGGCGGACCGCTCCTGCAGACGGAAACCCAGCACGGTCGCCAGCAGCGCGATCACGGCGGCGACAGCGGAAGAGGCCAGCTCCATGGTCATGTCTCCCTGGTCCGGGGCGAGTTGGTCGGTCGAACGGCGAACCCCCGGCGCGCGGCCGGGGCTCGGGGTGCGGGGCTACCAGGAGCTCGGGGCGTACTTCTCGATCAGGCCCATCAGCCAGTCCGGGGTCACGTCCCGGTTGGTCCCACTGCGCAGCGTGATGCTCTGGGCGTCCATGTCGACGACACCGCTGGCCAGGACGCGGTACCCGGAGACGGCGGCCTCTCAGGTGGCCTTGGTGGCGTCGGCCTCGCGGCGATAGGTGATCCACACGCAGTACGGGGCGATCCTCAGGTCGAAGACCGGGTCGGCCAGCTGCGGCGTCTTGGCCAGGCGCAGGATCTCGGTGTGCAGCTGCGCGAGCCGTTCGACGGGCGCGGCCTCGGACCGGATGCGGGCCGCGGTGGTGACGCGGGTGGCGAGCTCGCAGAAGTAGCGGTCCTGCGCCCTGGCGGTCTTCGCGCCGGCGACCATCAGGTCACCGAGGAACTGGCAGAACTCCCAGGGGCTGAGGTTCTGGACGTACTCCAGGGCGGCGGTGGTGGCCTTCTCCAGGTAGATGAAGCGGTGCCAGGCGCAGGCGGCGTTGTAGCCGGCCGCGATGACGTCGTCGCCGTCCAGCGCGACCTGGTCCCGGACGCGCTCGCGGGCGAGGCGGATGACCTGGTCGGCACGGCGGTGCTGGTCCCGGCCCTGGTGGAAGCGGGGCGTGTCGGGGGCCAGCGCGAGCAGTCCCCGCAGCCACCCCGCGAAGTCGTCGGCAGCCTCCCGGTCGGCAGCGCGGGCCGCCTCATCGATGACTGCGGTTGTCGTCGCGGAGGCCTCGATGGCGTTCTGCATGATCTGTCTCCAGTTCGGGGAGGAGGTGGGGCCTGAGGCCGGGCCCGCGGTCTGGTTACAGACCTGGGCCCGGTGACTGCGGCCAGGTCAGAGCCACATGAGGGCTTCGACGGCCATCGGGTCGGTGCGGCACAGGTTCAGCAGTTCCTTCGAGGTCAGCCCCTTCTTCTGGGCTCCCTCCCACACCAGTCGCGGCGCGACGGCGCCCGCCAGCATCTGCACGACGCCATCGCAGAGGCCGGCCATCAGTTCCGCGTCGTTGGCGTTCTTGTAGCCGACCTTCGCCGCGCGCGCGAGCGCCTTGTCGTAGGCGTCGGCGGGAAGGCCGGGCTCGGACGCGGGTGCGGCCGGACCGTCGGCGGTGATCACGCTGGCCGTGACGATCCCGGCGGCCTTCAGCTGCACCTGCTCCGCGTCCTCGCGGGTGCGGTGACCGAGGGAGTAGCCGGCGGGGCCGTAGGAGGCCCACTGCATGCCCGCCCTGATGTTGGGGCCGGGCGGGCAGTGGTAGGTGCCGCCGATGGTCTCGCCGTCGACGAGGAGGCGGAAGTCGTCGCCGTACCCGTCGGCATCCAGGAGTTCGTCGTAGCCGGGGTGCTCGGGCTCGCGGGTGACGACGACCGTCTTGTGGGAGCGAGCCTCGGACGTGCTGGTCATCTCACCCTCCAGAGGTGCGGCGATGTCGTTTTTCCTGCTCAATCCTCATTTTTGTATTACAAGAATGCGTGTCACGAGTGCCCTTGTCAACCCGTCAAGGCTGGTAGATGCTAGTTTCTGTAATACAGGAACTGGAGGACGGGCATGGCAGGCAGACCAGCAACAGGACAGACGCCACCGGTCTCGTTCCGGCCGCCGCCGCAACTCCTCAAGGAGTTCGACGCGACGATCGAAGAGGGACGCAGCCGGTCCGACGTGCTCATCGAGTTGATGCACGAGCGCATCAACAAGAAACAGCGGGAACAACCCACTGCTGAACAGCCGCAGTTCGAGGCGCCGTAGCCCTATGCCCCATCACCTCGGCTATTCCCTGACCTGCGCCGAATACGACGTTCTACCGCGCCTCTGCCGTACCGAGCAGAACCCATGGACGCCAACCGCAACCACGGCTCTCTGTGGCTTGTCTCCATCCTCATGACAGCCAACGGAAGGCCGCGATCCACCCCAGATGACCGGGAGTTGCGCCTGTGGAAGGTCGGTCAGGCCTTGACCGTTTCCTTCGTTGCCGCAGTCCTGGTCGCGGGCGGCATCTTCTACGGTCTGGTGGTCCTGCTGGACATCCGGGGGATCGCCAGCACCGCGAAGGTCGACGCGAAGACGCTCTTCGACTTGGTGAAACTCTCCTTCGGAGTGGTCGCCGGGTCCGGCGCCCTCGTTGCGTTGGTCGTCGCCTACCGCCGCCAGCGCGTCGACGAGGCCGGCGCCCACCGCGAAGCCACCCGGCTCCACACCGAACGCTTCTCCCAGGCCGTCGACAAACTCGGCTCAGACTCCCCAGCCGTACGGCTCGGAGGCGTCCACGCCCTGGCCGGCCTCGCCGACGACGCCCCCGACGACAACCTGCGCCAAACCTGCATCGACGTCCTGTGCGCATACCTCCAGCTCCCCTTCACCCCCGACCCCGGCAACGACCCGGCCGATCAGGAGGAACACCATCGTTACCTGGCCCTTCGCAAGGTCCGGCACACGATCCTGCGCCTTATCGGCGACCACTACCGGCGTCCCAAGGGAACCCACCGCTCCTGGCAAGGCTGCGACCTCGACCTCACCGGCGTCACCATCGACACCAACATGGACTTCCGCGGTGCGGTGTTCTCCAGCGGCGTGGTGAACTTCGGCGGTGCGATGTTCTCCGGCGGCACGGTGAACTTTGACAGCGCGACGTTCTCCGGAGGCGCGGTGTACTTCACCGACGCGGTGTTCTCCGGCGGCGAGGTGTCCTACGCGGTGTTCTCCGCCGGCGCGGTGCACTTCGACAGCGATACCTGCCGAGTCGGCAGTATCAACAAGATCTCCATCGACCCCGATTCCCAGCGCCAAGGCCTCGGGAGACGTCTGGTCCTCCGCGCTTTCGCCGACAGCCCCGGCTACACCTGGCAGACCACGGGGCAGTCCCCGGAGGCCAAGCAGTTCTTCCCCGCCCTGGAAAGAGAGTTGAGGGTCGCGTTTCCCCAGAACGGCGGAGTCTGCGAGCATCTCGCCTCCCCGCCCGGCCGTCGCCCACGGCCGGTCCTCATACGCAACGTCTGACGGAGCGGCACCCGGCCGGGCCTGCAGAACGCGAACGGCCCGCCGTTCCGGGGCTCGGTTTCGTCGTACGAGGGCGACTCCAGCGAGGTTATTTCTGTTGCTGGAAGCCTTGCCCGGAAGGGGCAGGCGTTCACGGCAGGGTGCCATCCACCGGTACAGAATGTCGCGTACCTCGGCCGCGCCGGGGAGACCGCGCAGGCCGAGAGGCTCGGCGCCAGCCTGAAGTGCGTGTAGTACGGCCGAGTTGACCTCGTCCAGGAGGCCGCCCTTGGTGTCTTCCTGGTGTGGATCTCTCTGTAGCGATCGCACAGCTCTTATGACGTCGGGGAAGACGGATTGGGCCTGCTCGAAGGCGATGTACTGCGGCAGATCCTTGTCCATACCCTCTGTCGCGGCCGGCGTGGTCGCTTCAATGGCGGCGACCCATGCCGCGATCACTGAATCCTTCTGGGACTCCGGGTAGCGCATGCGGACAAGGTGCGTGGCGAGGTCGTGCAGGGGGTCTCCGTATGTCGCGAGCTCCCAGTCGACGGCGGTCAGGGGGGGAGCGCTGTGGGCTGTGACGACCACGTTGTCGCGGTGCAGGTCTCCGTGGAGGAGGCTGTACGGGCGGCGGCTCATGGCCGGCACGTTCGCGGCCAGTCGGACGAGTACGTCTTCCGGGACTCCCAGCGCGGTGAAGAGTCTTCCGTACGCTGTCCAGCTGGGTCGGCGGATCTGGCTGTCGGCCAGCCGCGCCAAGGTGCGCAGGTAGCCCTGACTGTCATGGTCGTCAGACGGCCAGCCGCCGGGCAGTGCAGGGAGTACGTCCCGGCGCACCGCGGTTGTCCGGGCGAGGAGTTGGACCAGTTCGGAGATCCACAGATGTTCCACGGGCTTCTCGTCCGGGCACAGACGGGACAGGGGCGTGCCCTCCACATAGCTGAGCACGGTCGCCGTCGCTGTTCTGGCCAGGCATTGTGGTACGTGGGGCAACACGTCTCTGAGAGAGTCCAGGAGTTGCGCTTCATCGGTCCAGGTCCTGATGACTACCGGGATGGCATCGGGCCGGGGAACGCGCACGAGCACACGAGTGCCTGGATCGCTCCCGATGAGTTGTGCCATACGTTCAGTGAGCGGTAGAACATAATTGCGATTGTGATGGCCGCCACTGGCGGCGCCGGACTGCTGGGCCAGCCGTACGAACTCGTTGCTGGCATCGACGGGGACGGGCACTTTGCTCCTGGAAGGCACCTAACAGGAGGTGCTTCCGATGGACGCTCCTGACAAGTGAAATAGAGACGAGTCACAATAGCCCCGCGGAGAGCGTTCCTGGCACCACCACAGTGACTCTCGGTACCAAGGTGGACACGCAGCGGGCCGAAGTGAACGTTGCGGCAGCGGCAGTCGTCACTCAGCGAGATGCTCCCAGAGCGATTCGAACCAGGCTTGCTGCTTGTCCACCCACTCGGCTTGCGCGTCGTGCACTCCGTCGCCTTTGTCGAAGTAGGTACCGGTGGCACCGACGCTGAGGATGTCGATCGCCTCCACCTCCTCCGTATCGCCCAGTGGGATGCGTCGCTCGGCGAGGTTGTACATGGCCTGGAAGGCTTCCCTCTCGTTGAGCAGGTAAGACTTGAACATCGGCACTAGTGGAACACGCTTGACCGTGAAGTCGAGATCCCGGACCGGGCCGTTTGCCCGAAGCATGTGGAGCGTGTCCGTCAGCGAAGACAGGCAGCGTTCGGAGATGCCCCACAATCGCTCCACCACCCGTGTGTCGGCCGGGTCGGCCCTGTTGCGGGGGATGGGCAGCGACGTCTCCCTGGCCGGAAGTAGCATCCGGAGCCTGATCCGCTCCGGGACGGAGGCGCCACCGGCCAGAATGCGTTCTGCCCGGACACGGAGATGGGCGTCGAGCGATTCAGACGTGAAGCAGTAGACGTCGAGCCTCACATCCGGCTGCGTGAAGGCACGTTCGACGAACCAGCCCAGTTCCACTGTCCGCATGCGGGAGGCGTCGTCCGCTGCGGAAGCGACCTGGGGGGCCTTGATGACACGTGAACCGCTGCCCTGGCGGGACCGGATCCATCCGTCCTCGCCCAATTCCCGCAAGGCACGCTGCACGGTGTCCCGAGAGACGCTGAAAGCGGTGGCCAGTTCCCGCTGCGAAGGCAGCGTGCTGCCCACCGAGTACTCCTGTGCGACTATCCGGCGGCGCAGTTCAGTCAGGACACGCTCGACTGCTCCACCAACGTTGCTGCTCCGGTCGTCACTCACTTAACGACCGTACCTCGCGAGGGCAGCTGGGTGAACCAGTTTCAGTCAGATTTACAGGCCAACTGCTCTGACAGTTACAGGATCAAGCGGTCAGGGGATACCAATCATGAGCCTACATAGTCCAATTGGACGACTCTTAGGCAAGTTAACTGAAGTGGAAGGGGGGTTGTGGGTATGAGTCACTGGGATGTTGTGTGGTTCGTGATCCAGTTCACCGCCGGGCGGCAGATCGGGACGTCTTGCGGAGTCCTGGGCGTAGCGCTTCTGGGCCTAGTCTCCACCCTGATCATGCCGTCCGTTGGGCCGGAGAAGCAGAAGCCGCCAAAGCGCGAGAAGAGGCAGAAACCGCCCAAGGGTGTAGCAAAGAGGAACGTGCCGTGGTGGGTGGTTCCGCTTCTTCTCCTGGTAATGGTGGTGGTTCAATTCTGAGAGCTGAGCACATCCCGAACGTCCTTGAGGGACCGCACGATGCGTGATGGTTCCACACCTTTCTGGTGGAATTCCTCCACTTTGTGAAAAGTATCCGCATATGCAAGGAAAGGGACGTCAGCCGCCTGCGCCGCCGTGTAGTCCGTGGACGCGTCACCGAGCATCAGTGTCTCCGACGGGTCTGCACCCATCGCGTCGAGCGCCAGCAGCAGCGTGTGAGGATGCGGCTTCATCAAGCTGAGGTCATGCGTCCGCCCGTAGATGTGCGGAAAGAAGCAGTCAAGGCCCTCGGCGGCGAGGTAGCGGGCAGCTGCCCGGGCTGAGTTGTTAGTACTGACGGCGAGCTGAACACCGAGATTTCCCCATGCCTGGATGACCTCCTTGGCATGGGGGGTCCTGAAGGCGGAATGAGCAGCTGCAATCTCCCGGCCAGTCAGCCACTCCTCCAACTTCACGATCCGGTCGCTGTTCGGATGCCGACGGGCGACGGTGACGAGCATGGCGTGCGGATCCTTGGACAGACGTTCTGTCATGGGTAGCAGATCGAGCTGCTCGTCCTGCTTGCCCTCCTTGAGTAAGTCGATAAATTCCCTGGCCACTTGGGACGCAGCGAGTCCCGCAAACAAGCGACAGATCGGACCGTCGAAGTCCCATAGGGCATATCGCACCGATGACATCAGTTTTCTGAGATCCTCGGCCGAAGCTGTCTCCAGGGCGGCCGCTGGCGTATCACGGGTCATCAGGAAAGTGTCAGGTCCGCGGTAACTCTTTCCCAGAGGGCGTGGGGGCTTGACCCGGATTGCCAGCGCCAGCGCCAGGGACTCGGGCGGCGTATGGTCGTCCGGGCACTTGCCGACGGCCCCGGCTACACCTGGCAGACCACTGGGCAGTCCCCGGAGGCCAAGCAGTTCTTCCCCGCCCTGGAAAGAGAGCTGGGGTCGCATTCCCTCAGAACGGTGGAGTGTGCGAGCATCTCGCCTCCCCGCCCGGCCGTCGCCCACGGCCGGTCCTCATACGCAACGTCTGACGGAGCGGCACCCGGCCGGGCCTGCAGAACGCGAACGGCCCGCTGCTTCGGGGGAAAACGGCGGGCCGGACTGACCGTCACGGTGCCACACCTATCGGCGTGGCGCACGCCGGAACGGTGAAGCCGCAGCCGCCCAAGGTTCTGACTCCGGGCAACGAACAGGGCCCGTCCGGTGTACGGACGGGCCCCATGTATCGAGCGCCGGGCATGCCTTGCACCTGCATCTCCCCGCAGGAAGCGGGGCGTCTTTCCTTGGACCACCAACGCATCGCTGGTTGCCTCGAGTTGCGGCGACCAGCGCAAGATCAACTATAGCGTGTGCGGTCTGTCCGGCCCGCCACCCCGGGGCTCCGGCGTCCCGGGGCACCGCCGAACGCCGGAGCCCGGTGCGACGCCCCCAGAGCGGGGTGCCGTCGGACTTCCCGCTGCGCTCCGTGTCCTGACGTGCACACATGCGCTTCGCCTGTTGCCGGAGGGTCGCATGTGGTGTCCCGTCTGTGCCCTCGCTCACACTCCGGACGGTAGTCCTTGCCGTTGCTCCCCCGGCTGGCCAGGGTGCCGCCAAGTGATGTGCGGTTGACGGGAGTTGGCAATGCAGTGTCCGAAGTGCGGGTCCGTGAATGTCCAGAAACTGCGCGGGTACTGGCAGGATCTTCCGGCGGAGTCGCCGAACCGGCACACGTACAAGCCGCCGAACGAAGCGGATCCGAAGTTCTGGGCGGTGCTGCTGACGATCGCGCTCGGCATCTTCGTCACCGTGACGGACAACGTCCTGGTCGGTCTGGGGATCGTCGCGGCCGGCCTGGTGTGGGGCGCGGCCGGGGCCGGCCAGGTGTCCGCGTACCAGCGGGCCCTGTCGACGTACAACGCATCGCTGATCTGCCTGGCCGGCTATCACACGTTCGCAGCGTGAAGGTGCAGCAGGACGCTTCTCGGTCTCCGTCCGGACGAGGAGCTTCACGTTCCTGTGTGACTTACCGACCCGTACGGGTGAGCCGGCGGCGGATCGCCGAACACGGTGAGGGTCCCGCCCGCTACGAAGATCACAAGCCTGTCCGTGATCTCCGAGAGGAAGCCTCTTGCGCTCCGCCCGCTCCCGCACCACCGGCTTCACCGGCGTGTTCTCCGTCCTCGCAGTCCTGCTCTCCCCCACCGCCGCGCACGCTGCGGCCCCCGGCGACACCGTCGCCCTGCCCGTACGCGACGCCCTCCACGCCCTGACCGTCCAGATCGAGAACCGCACCGGGTACGACCGCTCTCTCTTCCGCCACTGGATCGACGCCGACCGCGATTCGTGCAACACGAGGCAGGAGGTCCTCCTGGAGGAGGCCGTCACCGCCCCCGTCCAGGACGCCAACTGCGCCTTGAGCGGCGGCTCGTGGTATTCCCCGTACGACGACACCTACTTCGCCCAGGCCCGCGCCCTCGACATCGACCACCTCGTCCCGCTCGCCGAGTCCTGGGACTCCGGCGCATCGGCCTGGAGCGCCGCCGAGCGACAGGCTTACGCCAACGACCTCGGGGATTCCCGCGCGCTTATCGCGGTCTCCGCCACCAGCAACCGCAGTAAGAGCGACCAGGACCCGGCCACCTGGCAGCCCCCGGCGGCCGGCTACCGCTGTACGTACGCCACCGACTGGATCGCCATCAAAACCCGCTGGTCCCTGGCGATCGACCCGGCCGAACAGACCGCGCTCACCGACATCCTCGCCGCGTGCCCGAACACGCCCGTTGAGGTCACCCGCGCGCGTTGACGAGGCACGTCCCGGTGTCGAGGCCAAGAGGTCCGTGCCTGCGGAACCTGCTCCGGAGAGGACGAACGGCCCGCCGTCTCGGGGGAAAACGGCGGGCCGGACTGACCGTCACGGTGCCACACCCATCGGCGTGGCGCACGCCGGAACGGTGAAAACGAAGCCGCCCAAGGTACTGACGCCGGGAAACGAACAGGGCCCGTCCGGTGTACGGACGGGCCCCATGCATCGAGCGCCGGGCAGGCCTCGCACCTGCATCTCCCCGCAGGAAGCGGGGCGTCCTGCCTTGGACCACCAACGCAGCACCAGTCGACCCGGGTTGTGGCGACCAGCTCAAGATCAAGTTTAGCGTAGGCGGCCAGGGCCCTTGTCCTGTCTCTGGGACAGGACAAGGTGGGCCGTCGCGCGGCGAACCCCCGGGCGCGGCCACCGGGACGTCGCCGTCGACGATCGTGCACAGCAGTCGCACGCCAACCCAATCTTGCCCACAGCCCCAGGCAACGCCGGACATAGGGACCTGCGGCCTTCGCAGCCTGGGGCGCATCGCAGAAGGGATCTACTGGACGGGCCCGTTGACCGGGTCGGCCTGGGCGGGGTCGGGTGCGGCGGCCTGGGCAGGAATGGGTGCCGCCGCCTGAGGCTGGGGGGCGTTCCTGAGCCAGCGTCCGCCTGCGAAGTGACTGAGGACATCGGAGCCGAGCACCTTCTTCAGTACGAAGATGGAAGCGATAGAGGTGACGGGGATGCCGCAGAGCAGGACGCAGGCGTAGACATGGTCGCGCAGAACCATCTGGTAGCCGACCCACAGGTACGCCCCGACGATGGCCGCAGATACCACTGAGCCAAAGGCGGTGGTGGCGCCGTCGACGTAGACGCGGATGCGTTCGGTCCGAGCCGGATAGTTGATGGCATTCATTGCCATTCTGAGCTGCTTTGCTGACGTGCCTTTCAGTTTGCGGGACAGCTCGATGACGACTTCGAGTTGTGCTTTGGCCTCGTCGTCGATGGCCGGTGGCGGAGTCAAAGGGCCTCGCTGGTATCTGTCATTTTCACGTCGGATGCCAGCCTTCGCAGGACGCGAGCCAGAGGATGGTGGGGCCCGGCTACGGCAAGGACGCGTGACAGGGACAGAGTCCGCGAAGCGGAACTCCGCTCGCGAGGCATGGCCGCAGGAAGCTCGGCATCGGTGTACTCGGTCATGATCGTTGCCAGGATGGCGCTGGTCAGCTCAGGGTTGTTCTTGCTGCGCTCGATGAGCTCGCGGTCTTCGAGGTCGGCTACGCGCTGGCGGGCCATGCTTGCCAGCAGATCCTTCATGTGCTGGTGGTGCAGTTGCTCCAGTGCCTCGCGGCGGGCGATGGACCGGTACAGCCCGGCGAGGAAGAGAACGATGAGCAGTGTGGCAGCGAGCGAGGCCGCGGCCACGAAGATCAGGGGCCATTCGATGTCCAGTGCCAGCGCAGGCAGACACGCCACGGTGATGAGCGCGGAGATAAAGCTGACCCGGACGGCGGCGAGCCGCAACCCGGGCAAGTGATCGGCGGGCTCGGCCGTGTCGGGCGGAGGAAGCCGGTCCAGTTCTGCGATCAGTGCCTCGGCGCCTTCGGTGAAAGACCGCGGTGGTGCAGTTGTAGGGCAGGAGCGAGCAGGAACGACTCTTGTGGTGGGATCGAGCACGGCGAGTATCCCGGTGAGCAGGCTGTCCCTGTCCATCACACCCCTCTCGAAGCTTCGGTGTTATACCCGCTGTTCATCATCGACAACCCAGCGTAAGTAAGCTTGGCGTGAGGTCAACGTAGCGAAGCCAATCGAGGTTGCGGGCAAAAAGTCGAAGAATTGCCGATACCTTGAGCCGGGGAGTGCAACCCTCTTTCGGAAAGATCTTCCTGGGATATCGAAGAATACAATTCTGGTCACCTGGGACAGATTTTTGACGGGTAAGTTGCATCTTCCGACCGGTCGTCCTCGGCACGAGCACCGGGACCCGAGGCGACACCCCCACCGTCCGACCATCGCCAAGATTCGTCAAGGTGAACCTGACATGAATAATAAGCAAGCCAGCCCTGACGGAAAATAACCGTCAGGATATACCGAACGCACTCGCCCTGGCAGGCAGGATCTGACCGCGCCACCGTACGGGTGGACCTGACTCCTTTCATCCGTCAGGCCAGTCATGACGTCCTGGCAGGGCATGTCCCGCCTTACGGGCCAGGACTGTCAGATATAGCCTGACGTGCATGAACGACACCGCGCCCGACCGGCCCGAGCTGCTCTCGCCCCGGGACGAAGCCCACGTCGCCTACGGCCTGCGCGCCCGGGCCCTCGGCGACCTCGCCTACGATCTGCTCGCCCACCCCGCCGACACCACCGACGTCCCGCCCGGCGAGCGGGTCCACCGCACAATCGCCCTGCGCGAGCGCCTGGACGCACTCATCGCCCAGGCCGTGGTCGCCGACCGCGAGGACGGCGCCACCTGGACCCAGATCGGCAGGGCCGCCGGCGGCATCACCCGGCAGGCCGCCCAGGAACGGTGGGCGCCGCACGCCGCCGCCTGGGCCGCCGCCGGACGCCGCGCCCTGCCCGAGCACCGCGGCGTGAGCGCCATGGAGGCGGCAACCGTCCTCAACGTCGGCTACGCCCGCCTCGCCGACGACCGGCCCGCCGACGCCTTCAGCCGCGCCCTGGACGCGGTCCGCTTCCCCGGAGCCGAGGCCGCCGAACGCGCCCGCCGCGAACGCGCCGTCACCGTAAAGGCCCGCCTCGCCGCACTGGCCGCCACCGAACAGCGCCGCCAGGACGACCTGCACCGCCTCGCCCGTGACGGCGCCGCACCCGCCGACCGCGCCGAGACCCTGCGCGACCTGGCCGACCTGCGCGAGGAGAACGCCGAACGGCACGACGAACTCGCCGGCCTCGAACCCGACCACGCCGACACCCACCGCGCCGCCGCGGTACAGGCCCGCGACCGCGCCGCCCACGACCGCGAGTTCGCCGCCCTCCTCACCCCACAGCACACCCCCGCCACCGCACCATGACCCAAATCACGCCCGCATTCTGAAGATTCATTGCCGATGGGCCCGCCGTCCGGGACTGAGAGGTGAAGCACCCCGACCGCGCAAGGAGCCGTGCAAGGTGAATCCCATTCCTCCGAACCGCCCTGCCATCCCCGGATGCCGCGCCGAAGACTGGACCCATGCCGTTCCTTTGAAGCGCCGCATTCGGCCAGGAATCGTTACAGGCTCAGTAATCCGGCGCGACGACACCTACATCGACCCTGTCTACGACATCGTCTACAACACCTGCCCCACTCGCGAGGAGGTGTATTCCATGAGGCTTCGCAGCCAGGCCCTCGGGAAGGCCACGTATAGCGTCGGCTCCGTTGAGGTCCCGCTCGACAAGCGCCCGGAGGCAGTGGACGCCCTAAGTGTCGACGTCCTGACGCTGCCGAGCAGCGAGCGGTGGCGGGAGGCGGTGACCACGGCCCTCCTCGGTGACTGGTGCGAGCCGCTGCTGCGCACCGGACATCTGCCAGCCACAGCGTTCGGCGCGTTGAGGGCGGAGGCGCGCACGCTGCACCGGCAGCTGGTCCCGGAGTGGCGGCGCCGGATCCGGCGCGGGCGGGTGCTGTCCCTGGACGCGCCGCTCGGCGACGGGCTGTCGCTGTACGACCTGGTCGTGTACGAGGTCGACTTCCTCGCGCACACGGCGGGCGGGGTGTTTGAGGACGAGCGGCTCAACGCCGTGCTGCGCGGCCTGGATCCGGTCGAGCGGGCGGTGGTGGTCGCGTACGCCGAGGGCGAGGCCACCACTTGGACGGAGGCGGCGGCCGTCGCCGGCGTCGCCGACCCGGAGGCCTTCGGCGAACGGGTCCGGCGCAAGGCCAAGCGGCTCGCCGCCGAAAAGCAGCGCCGCTCCGCCCGGCGGCACGGCCCTGTGGGGATCTGACACTGGTCTCGGTGCTCTCGGTAACTCATCCCTCGTTCGGCTGCCCGTTGTGGACACTCTGCTGGAAGGCGAGTGCGGTGTGCGCGGAGGGGATGCCGGAGTTCACGGCCGCGTCAATCCGGGGGGCACCGTTTCCGTTGCCATCACCCTGTGGAGGAAGGCCGGGCGACCAGGGAACTGGTCGCCCAGGCGGTAGCCGCCGTGCCCGACGTACGGGCAAACCCCGTGACAAACCCCGCATGTCCGAAACGGAAGGGAACCGCCCCCACCATGTCCTCGCTTGCCCTGCTCGTCGTCTTGCTGTTCGTCCTGCTCGGCGTCATGGTCTTCGGCAGCCTCGTCTACCTGGCGCACCGTCATCCGTCCTGCCGCGAGCCGTTGCTCGTCGGGTTGGCCGGCGTGGCGGTGCTGGCCGCTCTCGTGACGCCGATCGTCCCCCGGTGAGCTGTCGTTTCGCTGAGGCCACTCCGCCCCGGGGCCGCCGCCAGGGTCGTCGAGGCCGGCGGCCTCCTTCCACAGGCTGCAGCCATGTGGAGTCTTCCGCCGGAAGGCGGCTGCCCTGGGCCTGTCTCCTTTCCTCCAGCCGGGGCTTCGTGCTCGGGGTGCTCGGCTCTTGCTCTCGCGGTGGTCGGTCAGTAGTCCTCGGGAGCGCGGGGGGCGGCGGGGCCGGCCTGGTCGTAGAGTCCGCGGATCGCGTCCACGAGGTCCTGGTGGTCGGCGAGGTCGACGTTGTCGCTGTCGATGGCGTAGCCGACCAGGCTGAACATCTGGTGGATCAGACGGGCGTGCTTGACCGGTGTCATCGGTGCGGGCGCGGGTGCCGGGGAGTCCTGTCCGGGGTCGGCGGGAGGTTCACGGAGGGCTGCTTCGGCCTTGCGGTGGGCGTCCTCTACGGCAACCGTTTCGATGAGCTTGTCCGGCCACGGCGTGCGTACGGGGGCCGGGGCGTCCTCTTCTCCGTTGCGGTGTGCGTGGAGGATGGCGACTTGGTTGGCGCGGGTGACTTTGGGGCAGGTGTCAGCCCGTTGCTGGAGGTCGGGGAGGGCGGCAAGGCGCCGGGCGACTTCGATGATTTCGTGGGCGTGGTCGGCCGCCCAGTGTTGTTCGGTCTTGCGGTCGCGCTGGGTCCGGGCGGCTTCGACCCGGTCGCTCTGGGTCAGGGAGTGGCCGACGATGCCGTCGATGTCCTGGCGCAGCTGCAGGTAGCGGCGTTCGGCCGACTGCCGGCTGCCCACTTCCATGGCCGAGGCGAGGCGTGACCAGGTGATGTTCTTGCGGCGGGCGGCGGCGATCAGGCGCGGTTCGTCGATGTGGAGCTTGTCCCGCAGGGCCCGCTGGACGAGCAGGGCGGCAAGGATCTTGGTCTCGCTGAGGTCCTCCAGAGCGCCGAACTCGATGCTTTCGAGGACCTGGTCGTACTCGGCCGCGATCTCCCTCAGGGTTCCGGTGTGGTTCAGGGGGCGGTGAATCTTGGCGAGTTCTCCCAGCCAGGTGTCCGCGTCGACTAACTCGGGTTCTTTCAGATGATTCCAGGCGTCAATTCGATGTGTTTCCGCTTCCGGTCGCCGTGGTGTCGTCTTGCGGACGACTTTTTTTGTCGTCTGAAGGACGACGTTATGGGATTCGTGCACAGAAATCTCCGGTGAAATCGGGGTCGGGGAAAATCACTCGCCGCCGTCGGCTGCGGTTTCGTGGTCCCGCCTAAGCCGCCTGCGTCGGCGCCATGCCCTGGTCAGGGCGCTGGTCGCAGCACCAGTGGCCAGGACCAGGACGCCTGCGACGTATTCGGGCCAGGCTTCGTTCATGAAGTTGTTCGACATGGCAGTTCAGCGCGCCTGCGGGTGCGCCCGCTCCTTACTGGGTTGTGGGAGAGCATCGTGCTTCCTGAGCGGCCGGGCAGGCCGCACCCCGTTTTTCGTCGGAGTCCTGCCAGGGAATTACCTGATACAGGCGGGGTGGATCCGGTACCGCAGAACATTCTTAGGCCACGGGCAAGTGCCTCACTGCTAGTTGCCGGAGAATGAAGGGGTGGCGAACGGTGGCGAATAACAAGGGCGTACGGAAAGGGCAGAAAACGCCCGGTATGGATTTCCCGGCACCCGCCAACCGGAATTGACCGTTCAAGCCATCCCCTGTTCTGGATGGTCCAGTAGACGCGCGGCACAGCTTCCACCGCTCCTCGACGGGCACGCCCGCTCCGGGCCCGGAGACCATGGCGGCGCCGGTGCGGATGAGGAAGGAGGACGGAGGCGATCATCGGGAGGGGTGTCGTGAGGGCGGGCTCCAGCCCGCGGCGATCGGTGACGTCGTCACCCGCGCCGGCGAACGCGCCGGAATCGGGATCCGCTTCACCGGCCACAGCCCGCGCCGCGGCCTCGCCACGTCCTCCCGCCTCAAGGGCCACGACCAGATCGTCATCGCCAAGCAAAGCGGATGGGCCCCTGCTCCAAGATGCTGGCCGGATACCTCGAAGTCGTCGACCGGTGGGAGGACAACGCTCTGTTGGGGGTGCTGTAGACCCGGCCCACGAGGCCCGCACCTACCAGGCATCAGCCAACGTCACCCCAGCAGGCAAGGGCCCTCCCGACGAAGGCAGCCCCGATGGAGCGACGCCCAAAGCCCCCGCGAAGTCGACCGTGCCGCCGTTGAACTCCGCGCTGTCGAAGTCGACCGTGCCGCTGCTGAACTCCGCGTTTCCGAAGAGGGCCGTGCCGCCGCTGAACTGCGCGTTGCGGAAGAAGACGGTGCCGCCGCTGAACTGCGCGATGCGGAAGTCGACCGTGCCGCCGCTGAACTGCGCGCCGTCGAAGGGAACCGTGCCGCCGTTGAACTGCGCGCCGCCGAAGAAGACGGTGCCGCCGTTGAACTGCGCGTTGCGGAAGGAGACCGTGCCGCCGCTGAACTGCGCGATGCTGAAGGAGACCGTGCCGCCGCTGAACTCCGCGCCGTCGAAGGAGACCGTGCCACTGCTGAACCGCGCGTTGCCGAGGAAGACCGTGCCGCCGTTGAACTGCGCGTTGCGGAAGGAGACCGTGCCGCCGTTGAACTGCGCGTTGTGGAAGAAGACCGTGCCGCCGTTGAACTGCGCGTTGCGGAAGGAGACGGTGCCGCCGTTGAACTGCGCGTTGCGGAAGGAGACCGTGCCGCCGCTGAACTCCGCGATGCTGAAGGAGACCGTGCCGCCGCTGAACTCCGCGCCGTCGAAGGAGACCGTGCCGCCGCTGAACCGCGCGCCGTCGAAGTCGACCGTGCCGCCGCTGAACTCCGCGCCGTCGAAGGAGACCGTGCCGCCGCTGAACCGCGCGCCGTCGAAGTCGACCGTGCCGCCGCTGAACTCCGCGCCGTCGAAGGAGACGGTGCCGTGGAAGTGCGCGCCGGTGAAGTCGCCGCCGTCGAAGACCACGCTGGTGAAGGCGAAGCTGTAGTCGCGCCAGGAGTGCGTGTGTTCGAGGTCGAGGCGGAGGTGGTCGCGGATGAGGCGGATGACGGTGTGGCGGACCTGTTGCAGCGCGAGGTATTCGTGCCGGGCTGCGGTGTCCCCGGGCGGCAGGTCGGATTCCGCTGTGTAGGGCAGGCGCAGGTACGCGCACAGGACGTCGATGCACGTCTGGCGCAGGCCCCGGGTGGGTGCATCGTCGGCGAGGTGGGCCAGGGAGTGAACGCCGCCGAGGCGGACCGCGGCGGAGGCATCGCCGAGCTGGGAGACGGCGACGGTGAACCGCTCGCTGTGCAGGCGGGTCGCGTCACGCAGCGCGCCGTCCTCGTCCACCCGCTGGCGCCGGTAGGCCACGATCAGGGCGACCAGACCGCCGGCCCCGGCGACCACGCCGAACGACAGCTTCACCAGGTCGAAGAGCGTCTTGGAGTCGATGCGCGGCTGGGCCTTGAGCCCCCGGGCGCCGAGTAGGTCCCAACCGGCATAGAACACGCCACCCGCGACTGTCAGCGCGGCGATGAACGCCAAGGGCAGGACGACCCACACGTGCCACAGGCGCAGACCACGCTGGCGCTCCCGGGTACGGGCAAAGAGAGGAGTCACGACCGGCAGGACGAGTCAGCCGTCATGGCGGTTGCGATATCCACCACCTGCGGTCCGACACAGTCGCCACCGATCACATTCCGGAGCCACCGCAGAAAGCCACATGACGGGCAGTCAGGTCCTACGGGGCGGGCCGGCTGTTGGTCAGCAGGGTGCACAGGTACCGGGTGTGCGCGGTGAGGAGTTTGATGGCGCGGTCGGTGCCGCCGGGGAGGAACGGCAGCAGGATCAGGGCCGGGACCGCCGCGGTGAGGGCTATGAGCACGGCGGGGGTGAGCAGGGCGACGAGCAGGACGCGCTGGAGTGCGCCCAGGGTGCGCGGAGAGGGGAGCCAGGGTGGCAGCACGGAGATCTCCTGTAGTCGGGGTTCGGTGGGGCCCGCGGTGCGGTGAGGTAACTGTGCGGCGTGATCGGGTAGTTCAGGCTTGTCCGGCGCATTGCCGCAGGTAAGGTCCGGAAAACGGTGGCGTTGTCCGGGACGGGAACGGACAGCCTCGTACCGGACATGGCAAGGGGGAGCACCTATGGCGGGACGGGGAGGCAGGCCGCGGGCACCGATCCGGGCAGAGACCACGGAGGAGAAGGCGCTTGCCGAATTCCTCAGGGCGCGGGTCGACGCCAGCGGCAAGACTCCGAACACGCTGGCCGGCGAGATCCACCGTTCCAAGAGCCAGATCAGCGAATATCTCGCAGGGAAGGCCCCCGACCGGCAGGTCGTGGTCGACCTGATCAAGGCGACCGTTGCCGATCCACGGCTGCGTAAGAGATACGTAGAGGAAGCCGACAAGCTGCTGCGGGCCGCCGCCCATCCCGCTCCGGTGAAATCCCCGCCCCCGGTGGCCTCCGCCCTGGAACTCGCCGAGGCACGGGCCCAGCAGATCGAGATCTACGACCGGCTCACCCGCTCCCTGGAACAACAGAACGAACTGCGCGAGGCTGCCGCGAACTCCTCGAAGCTCGTCATGGCTCTTCTCCTAATGATCAGCAAGCTGGAGCGGCGGATCACCGACCTGGCCGGCGAGCGAGACCAGCTCCACGCAGGGCGCGACGACACCGACACATTGCGGCAGACCCAGCTCCAGCTCACCCGGGCCCGCGAGCAAGAGGAGCGCGCCCAGCAGGAACTTCAGCGCGCCCAGGAGAAACAACAGCAGGCCGAAGAACTCGCCGTCCGAGTCCAGGCCAGGGTCGACCAGCTCACCGGCGAACTCGACCAGCTGCGCACTGGCACGGCCAGTAGCTTCCCGGACAGCGAAAACACCTCGGCCCGCGGACCCGCACGGGGTGCCACAGTCATTGATCCGGTCGGTGACGACATGGACCAGGCCCTGGCCCAGGCCGCCGCCGTCAACGACCAAGACGATCAGATACTCCAGCGGATCACCCAGGACCTCACCCAAAACGTTCTCCCTGAGGACGGGGTTGTCCATGGCAACTCACCGGACAACCCTGTGACCAGCCACTTCACCGCGGACAACCTTCCCGTCCTGCGAGCGGCAGCCGAAACGGCAGCTGAGACAGGCGACTACGACAAGGCCGACCAGTTGTACGCGGCGTACGTCTCCATTCGCTTCCTCGGCCCGGACCACCCCGACTCCCTCTCCGCGCGGTACCAGCTGGCTCTCTGGCGGGGGAAGGCGGTGGAGGAGGCCTCTGTCCCGATGGTGGTCGCCGAGGTGGTGGCGGACCATGAACGGGTGCACGGAGCCGACGCCATCGCCACCCGGCACCAGTTGCTCCGCTGGCGGGTGGAGGAGGCGGAGGCGGTTGTCGTCGCGAAGGCGTTCGGCGAGTTGGTGGCGGATTACGAACGGGTGCATGGAGCCGACCACCCTGACACCCTCGCCGTCCGGTACCAGCTGGCCTACTGGCAAGGGGCCGCGAAGAGCGCGGCCAGTGCCAAGAGGGCGTTCGCCAAGCTGGTGGCGGACTACGAACGGGTGCACGGAGCCGACCACCCTGACACCCTCGCCGCCCGGCACCAGCTGGCCTACTGGCGAGGGATAGCGGGGAATGCGGCCGGTGCCGCGAAGGCGTTCGCCGAACTGATCGCGGACTACGAACGGGTGCATGCCTACTACCCCAACGCCCTCGCCACCCGGTCGCAGCGCGATTTCTGGAGGCAAGAGGCATCAAGTTGGCGTTCCCGGTTGAGTTGGCTTCTGGCTAGTCCGGGCCTAGATCCCCGTGCCGTTGAACCCCCGGGTTGAACGCTCTACCAACAGTCCAATTGGGCATGAACCCCGTTCATCAACGCCCTCGCCGACCGCGAACAGACCCGCGAGACGGAGGACTCCGAGCGCATCTGCCGCGACGATCCCGCCGTGGTCCAGCGCAGCCGCACCAAGGGACGCGCATCTGCCCAGCTTTTCGCTTGTGGTCTGTCCCGTGATGCCCTTGCCCGGCTTCCCTGAGTGCTTCACCATCTGTGATCAGACGGATACAGCAGTCGTGGGGGTGGCTATGTCGTCGGGTACGGGTGGGGGCTACTGGGCGGACAAGGCGCTGCCCAGCGTGTTCAAGCACGATCTCCTCAAGCGGTATCTGCCGCAGTTCGGCGGCATGACGGGTGCGCAGTCCCATGACAAGCGCGTGGTATACCTCGACGGATACGCGGGTGAGGGCCGTTACGAGAACGGCGATCCGGCGTCTGCGGAGATAGCACTGAGGGTCGCCTCGTACCTGCGCAGCGGGCCAGGGTTGACGTTGGAGTGCTTCTTCTGCGAGCCGCAGGCGAAATCCTTCGACCGGCTACACGAGGTCGTCCAGCACCACCTGGCACGGGGCGTACGGGCGCACGCTCATCGCGGTGAGGTCGACGGCGTTCTCGACCGGGTTATCGAGCGTGCTGTCCGGGAGCCGCTGTTCGTCTTTCTGGACCCGTGCGGGCTCGTCCTGCCGCAGGACCGCCTCATCGATGTCCTCGCGCATAAGCGTCCTCAGAAACGGCCGGCGACCGAGTTGCTGATGAACTTCAGCATGATGGCCGTGTGGCGACTGGGCGGCCACGTCCGTTCCCCGAAAGGCAACGAGAAGTCGCTGCAGCGGTTCGACGACGTGTGCGGCGGGATCTGGTGGCGGGAGTACTTCGCCGATGCGGTGGCATCACGCGACAAGGACGGTGCGGCCGAGGACGCGATCGAGGCGGTGGCGGCCGAGTACGCCCGCCGTCTGGCGCAACGCACCGGGATGCTCGTGCAGTCGGTCCCGGTGTCTCACTCTCCGCGCCAGCGGGCCGTGTACCGGCTGGTGTTCGCCACCCGTAGCCAGTACGGCCTGTGGGTGTTCGGCGACACCGTCGCCCGGGCTCGGGCGACGTGGTGGGAGACGCTGGAGGAGCGTGAGGACGACGACGCACTGTTCTCCATGGCTTCGGTGACGCGCCCGGACCCGAAGGAAGTTGAGGCCAAGGCAGTACCGCAGATAGCCGAGAACGTGGCGAAGTTGCTCGCACGAACCCGGCGGCCTGTCAGGCTCGTTGACCACACACTGGATGTCTTCGGGTCCTTCTACGGGCAGGTTACCGAGCCGGTCGTACGCCAGGCGGTCCGGCTTCTACATGAGCAGGGCGTCACGCCCAGCAACGGGGTGGGGGTGAAGAGGACCCGGGAGATCACCCTTTCCCCGGGGAACCTCGCGGCATGACGCTGTGGCCGGACCCAGCAGTACCGGCCGCAGCGTACGGGCCGGTCAGGCGGCTACCGGCAGCGGCATCTGGTCCCAGGTCCGGCCCTCCAGCAGGCGGCCGCCAGCCTTCGGGGTGCGACCACCCCACTGTTTGAAGAAGAACGCCGCCCCGGCCTCCTGAGAGGTGTCGCGGATCTGCGTCACCCACGCCTCGTCCAGAGGCCGGTGCCCTGGCCCCGACTCGCCACCGGCGATCACCCAGTCGATTCCCATCAGATCCAGCCCGTCCAGCGGCCCCAGCAGCGGCTCGCACGACAGGAACTTCACGGCCGCCGGCACCCGTCGTAGATCGTCGACGCGCGGCAGCTCCTTCGCGCTCTCCACTGAGACGCCCATCCACAGATTCGCCGGCCACTCCAGCAGGTCGGCGACCTGCCGCAGGCGCCGCGCCCGCTTGGTGAGCACCTGGTAGGTATGCTGCGGAGTCTCCGCGATCACGTCGAAAACCTGCCGTACGTAGTCCAGCGGCACGCGCGCGTGGAACAGGTCGCTCATGGAGTTCACGAAGACGGTACGCGGGCTCTTCCACCCGTACGGCACGCGCAGAGCGTCCGGATGCACCGTCAGCCCAAACCCGGGCCCGGACGTTCGTGGGTCACCGTCAGCCTGGTACTTCGGCGACCCCATCGCCTTCAGCCGCTTCGCCAGCGCCAGCGCATAGCAGTTGTCGCACCCCTCGGAGACGCGGTCGCACCCCGTGGTCGGGTTCCACGTCGCCTCGGTCCACTCGATCGCACTGCGGTCACTCACCGGCCGGCCCTCCATCCCCTCGAACCGAGCCTCATCCCCGACGGCGCAACCGCGGCCCGCTGTAACCCCAACGACCCGCCGCACCACCGGGTACCGGCATCCAACCATCCGACGCCCGCACCGTGTTCACCACCCCGAGAATGAAACATATGTTCCCTTTTTTCTATGCCGGTCTGCATGTTGCAAACCGGCCATCCCCGGAGGTTCGCAGGGCTCGCTGACGGTGCACGGCCGCGACAGCAGGCACCACCAGGCGGTCCGTCCACGCCCCGCGTCCCGTACGGCCGTCCAGTAGACCGGCCGACGTATGTCCACAGCCCCGAGACGACTGCCGTGGGGCCGTCAACGCCTCCACCACCAGATGCTCTTCCCGCGCGGAGACAGCCTCGCGGCCAGGCAGATGTCACAACTCCTGGGGAAAATCGCACTGTTGAGGTGCGCGGCGTGCGTGAGGGTGGGCTGAAGAGCCTGTACGGGAGAGAGAAGGGTTCGGAATGGAGCCTGTGATCACCGCAGCGGTGGTGACCGTGGCCGTCAGTGTCATCAATGTCATTGGGAAGATCACTCAACGGCGATTGAACGTCTCTGTGGAGATAGCGCGCATCAGTGAGGCGGCGCAGACCGAGCGGGTCCGCTGCCTCACAGGGCGGTCCGCCGCACCCGCCCCCCACCGTGACGGCCGCGAGGCAGAGCCCGTTGGCCGGAGCGGGGGTGGCAAGCGTGGACGACGCCATCAGCACTGACCTGCACCTTGTCGAGCCGCTGGAGACAGCTGCCACACCGCAGCCGGGGATCCGGCTCGCCGGGGTACTGCACGACGAGCAGTACCCGGCTCTGGTCCGCTTCCTGCTGCTGCAGGGAGCGTCGTGGACAGAGGCCCAAGATGCCGCGCAGGACGCTTTCACTCAAATGTGCGCGCCAGGCGTCACGATCACCTACCCACGCGCCTGGCTACGCACGGTGGCATGGCGGTTTTGGGTAAGCCAGCAGGTGAAACTCGAAGAGAGCTGCGCGGACCTCCCCGAACCTCAGCCCAGCCTGCGCTGGCAGACCCCGGCCCACGCCGCCGAGCTGGGGGAGGAGGAACGTCGGGTGATCTCCATACTTCAACCGCTGCCGGCCAAACAACGGGCCGCAATGGCCTGGCATCTGGACGGTTTCACCACTGAGGAAAGCGCACGAGCGATGGGGACTACCCAGGCGGCCGTCCGCCAGAACCTGGCCCGTGCGAGAACCGCGCTGAAGCAAGGCCTGGGGCTGGAAGGCCGGTTCGCCGACGAGAGGAGGAAGACGTGATGGGCAGCGATCCCCGCACCGCGGAAGGATACGGCCGACGCGATGAGGACCTCGACATTCTGCTGAAGACTATGCATCGTCGACTGGGCATTGCCGTTGTTGACCGCCTCAATGCCCATGGCGGACCGCCCGAACTGCGTACCCCTGACCTTGCGTTGGACCGACTCCTGGCAGCGACCCACCGTGCCACGGGGAAGGCTGTCAGCCGCCGTCTGTCCCGGGACGCCCATGCCGCTCAGCACAACTCCGTACTCCAGGCGCGTCTGGGGGCCCGGGGTCCCCTAGCCCGCCGCCCTGCGATGATCCGGGTGAAATACCGCGAAGAGGCCCTGCGCGTGGTGCACAGCTACTGGCCTTTCGACCTGGCCGAGGCCATGCGTACCGCTGTCCGCATCGTCCAGGACCTGTGTGACCTTCTGAACGACAGCGCACAGCCACTGGGCCGTGTCGACACTGTGGTGGAGCAACTCCGAGAACACCTTGAGGGCATGTCCCGGCGGCCCGAACCGCTCCGGCCCCAGGCTGCCTTTACCGGCCTGGACTACCTCGCCGCCGTCGAGTCCGCCCTCGCCGATCCGGCCGAACGCCTCGCCAACGAACTGCACAGCGTCCGGGAACTCCTGGACGAGGAACTGGCCCCTTCTGTCGCCACCCTCAAGGCGACCGGACGTGCCTACCTGTTCGGCGTCGGGGCAGTTGCCCAGGACCTCGTCGACGATCTGACCCACGGCTGTGGGGATGCCGACGCGCTGGCCAGAGTTGTCGCAGAAGTCGAGCAGGCCAGCAACGACTTTGTCGGAGCAGATCTCACCGGCGCCAAGCTGGACGATGTGCCTCTGGAAGGAATCCTGTGGGATGCGACGACTCTGTGGCCAGCCCAGTGGGAAACCCGCGTGCGCCGCGCCTCACTGCCGTCCGATGAAGAGCAAGGAGTCCTCGTGGTCGCGGCCGAGGGATGCGGCTCCGTGGTCCATGCCGATGCGTAACGTCGGGATCCCGCCCGATCGAGCAGTCGGTGCGGCAGGGGGTGCTGATCTACCAGTTGGCTCAGGCCGTGGTCCGCAGTGCAGCCGACTCGGGGACGGCGACCACCGTCCCGGACGTCCGGGACGCACGCTCTTGCCGTGCCCGGCGCAGCGCCAGGGCACGGGCCGCCTTGATCGCGGCCGGCTGGTCGTCCGTGGGCACCCCCGGCTCCGGGAACGCCTTTCGACTGAGCTCGCGCATCGCCCAGGTCTACCGTTCGACCGCCTCCGTGATGGCGAGGTCCGCCGGGGAGGGCGGGGCGGCCTGCCGGTGGGCAGCGAGTGCACGGTGGTAGCCGTCGCTGGCCATCTCCCGTGTCTTCACCGGCTCCTTGGGCGCCTCCGGGGCCTGGAGGATGCCGTCGTTCGACCCCAGTGTGGACACGGAGCCGGGCGCGAGGATCCGCAGGCCGCGCACGACCGTGCGGCCAGCCGACGCGCTGGCAGCCGCGATGATCCGGGACTGCTCCAGCCGGGCCCTTCGTCGCCCAGGCCGCCGACTCCGGACATACAGTGAGCCGGCCAGAGTCGGCGGCGTAGCCGACCGCCACGATGTGTCCGGCGAGCTCGGGGGCGAGGGCCTCCCACCGCTGGCGCAGCGTGGCACCGGCGGCCGGGAACTCCCAGGCCCGCTCGGTCACCAGCGCGCCGATCGCCGCCCCGAGCCCCATCGGCTCGCGCCCGTCGCGATGGACCACCGACGTCGTCCGCGGCTTCGGCTTCGCCGTACGGGTGTTGCCGCCGTTCTTGTGTGTCGCCTTCAGTGCGGCTCGCAGCGCGACCCGAGCCAGTTCGACGCCCGCCCTAGCCACCCGACAGCCCGCTGCCGCTCACGACCGCTCCCAGGTGGTGTAGCCGAGATCCAGGTGCCCGAGGCCGGACAGGCGCTGCACGTCCGCGACGAAGGCCCTGGTGAACAGCCTCTGCGCCGAGTGCTCGCCGTACCGGTCGATATGGTTGAACACGACATGGTGGTCGCGGGCGGCGCGGGTGCGCCAGTCCAGGACCTGCTCGCGGGTCAGGTCCTCGAGGACCGTGTCCTGGTCGACGACGTCGACCTCCAGCACCGGGGCGGCGGGTACCGAGCGCGGGACGGGCCACGCGACCGGGGCCGACGGTGTGGCCGGCTCATCAAGGGCGGGGCGCGTGGCCGCAGTTTCGGCGCGGGCCTTGGCCGCTGCCGCCTGCCGGGCCCTGACCTGCTCCCACTCCTGTTCGCGGGCCCATGCCCGGGCGGCCACAGTCTCGTGCAGCTGCCGCTCGGTCACCGTACGGCGCTCGGCTTCGGAGGCGTACGGCATCGCGGTGTCGACGGCGGCCGCGACCGCGTTGCGCCGGGCACGGCTGATGGCCTGCCGGTCCTCGCAGCGCGGGCAGTCCCGGCCGGAGTCGAGCAGCATGCGGTCGTCGCACAGCCGGTCGCCGCACTCCTGCCTCTGGGGCAGGCCCTTGCCGATCAGCCAGCCCACCGGGTCCTTGATCGGACCGCCCAGCCGCAACTGATCCTCCAAGCGCCGGGCGAGCCGGTCGGCGAGGACCTGCGGGCCGTCGGCTTGGCCTACGAATCCGCTCACCGTGGCCAGCTCAGCACGCGCGGCGGCCTCCACCAGGCGGCGGGCGGCGGGACGCTCCAGACGCGCCCACAGCAGCCGGACCGGCTCGAAGATCACCCGCAGGTTCTCCGGCGACAGGACCCCTCTCCCCTGCTGCTGCCTGCCCTGCCCCGTACTGGCTACGACCCGCACTGGGGCGCTGGCCACCGGGCCGCAGTTGCCGTTCTCGCTGATCGACGACGGGGACTTCTTCGGCTGTTCCCCGCGCAGCGGGCCGTCCTCGTCGCCGACCAGGCGCAGCCCGCCGACAACGTCGGCGTCCACAGCCTGGTCCTCGCGCTCGCACGCGCACTCCGGCAGATCACCGAACCCCTGACGGCCTTCGCCGGAAAACCCACCAGAGAGCGAGAGAGAAGAACCGTCAGTACCCACAGCAGGGTGATCAGTGTGAAGGGATGCCGTAACGTCGGGCTCTGCCACACCCGCCGCATCCGCCACCGACACACCGCTGACCTGCGACTCTGTGTCCGGCTCGAAGGGCTCACTACCCCCTGCCGCAACGTCGGGGTAACCCGGGGCGCTAGGGACGGTCACACGGTGCTTCTTCCGGGCGTCGGCGCCACCGCGCTTGGCGTGCGCGGCGGCGACCGCCGGCACGATCAGCCGCGTACGGTGCGCGAGACCGGACCCCGTCGCCACCCGCACCCGCTGCACCAGGCCCCGGTCCTCCAGCCGCTCCAGAACCCGCTCCCCCGCGGACGCCTTGCTGCCCAGCAGCCGGGCCACCGTCGCCGCCGCACGGCCCCGCTTGGTGTCCACCGTGCCGCCGCACTGCCGCACCCGACCGTTATCCCGCGACGTCAGGACCAGCAGGAGCAGCGCCAGACGGTCGGTCGCCGCCGCACGCCCCGTACGCGAACCGAGCAGCCCGGCCGGAGTCACCCGACCGTCCCGGTGCACCCACCCCGGAGCCATCACGGCCTCCAGCAACCGCAACAAGGTCGCCAGCTCTTTCTTCTCCAGCGCCAGCGGATGCCCGACCACGCTGTACGCGGCCCACACCGGCAGCACCCGGCACTCCAGCCCGACGTCCTGGCCGAACTCGCCCGGCGCCGTCTCAACGGAGACCAGACCGGAACGGCGCAGCGCCGGGACTACCTCGGAGGCGACGTACGACGCGGACAACCCCAGCCACCGCCCCAGTTCGGGCGTACGGATCTCCACGACGCCTGTCTCCGACGGCGTACGCGACGCCAGCACGATCACAGCAAGCCGGACCGCGTCCGACATGCCCTCCAGACCATCGGCGTCCAGCAACGTGCGCACCGCACCACCCAGCCGGGCCTGGGCATCCCGACCCAACGCCAACGGGTGCGCCGGACCGCGCACCGGCACCGGGCCGGCCTGCGCGGGCACCGACCGCAGCCGACGGCGCCGAACACCGCCGACACGGGCGTCGACCAGAGCGGCGGCCGACGCCGCGGCCGTGCTCACCGGCCCACCCGGAAGGAAGCCAGAACATGATCCATCCGGCGACCCTGGACCAGGTCACCTGTGGACAGATTCCAGCGAGCAGTGGCGGGGCTGTGGACAACGAGATCGGACGCGGGTACGGCGGGAGCCGGGACAGAGCGGTGCACACTTTCTACAGGTGTCGCGATCGGGCCCGGTGTGACACCTGACGGGCACCAGATCGGAAAGACGTCCCGAACAGCGGGATGTACAGGGCGAATCGGGCTGTGAGATTGCGCCAGACGGGACGCCACGGACGCGCAAAAGCGCATGAAACAGGCATAAGCGGGCTGGCGAAAGCCCGCGCGGTCGTGCAGAATGACGACGCCTCCTTCTTTGAAGGTGGACACGACGAAGCCCCTCCTGTGAAAGGGGGCACGCGTTGTGGTTCTGGGAGAACCAAGTTCGAACCGCTCGCAGCCGGCTGGTACCGGGGCGAGCAGCCCCTCCGGGGAGGCCGTGGCAGGCCGAAACCGGAGAATTAGTTGGGGCGCCGTGCCGAGGTGAGTGGCATCACTATGTGGCCGGGCCCCGGGCGGCTAGAAGTCCTGCACAGCAGGCGCCGCCCGCAAACTCACCTCATCTCGACCCCCTCGCGGGGCGAGACGTGTACCCGCACTCGGAGATGTGCGGAAGCATGGGAAAGGCACCCGCCCGCCGGAGCGACGTACGAACCATCGCTACTACGGCGGCAGATGCCTTGTTGTGTGCCTGCCCGAAGGTACGGGTACCCTGAGCCATGTCGAGACCACCTAATTTGGTCTGCGGCCGTGCCCCGGAGTGCAGCCTCGCGGGGCTTAACCATGTCCATTTTGATCTTATCCGGAGACACAGTACCCCCCTCACCGCACGCAACGACACCCCGCCCCACGTCGTGTCGACCTTGCAGAAACCCCTTTTGACGCACCGCCAGCCCGATCGCCGTCTGCCCCCGTGAGCTCCCACCGGAGATCAAACCGGCATGATGAGCGTCATGCATGCACCGCCGACCGACTCCCAGGACCTGGACGTGGAGTCCTTCGCCACGCCGCTGCAACAACGTCGCTTCGCGACAGCCATGCAGCGACTCGCCGCCAGCCGAACCCCCGGCGCCCCGGTGCGCGTGTACGTCAGCGCCGCACCCAGAACCGTGGACAACCCCAAGTGGGACAACTGGCTGGCACAGATCACCCAGGACCTGCCCGACAGCGCCGAAGTCCTGCACTACCGCAGCGTTTTCACCGACGACCAGCCCTACGACTGGGACACAGTCGCCGGAGAAATCGACGGCCTCGTCGTCGTAGGAAAACAAAAACGTGCCGGAAGCAGGGTCTACCGCTTCGGACCGGTAGCCCGACTCGAACTCCGCTCGCTCATCGCCCAAAAACCCGTACTCCTCTACGCCCACAGCCAAGGGCTCATCCCGGTCATCGACTGCCAGAGCCAAGTCCTCACACAGGGCGGCACACCGAGGCTGAAGCTCATCGCGCCCAAGAGGTGGAACCAGGAGAGCGCGACGCTCCAGGCCGCGCTCAGGGCTCTGGGGCCGGCTCAAGGGGAAACCACGGAGGAGGAGCGCACGGTCGCGCCAAGACACCTCGCTCATCCGTTCGTCACACCTCCTCGGTAAGGCCATCAAGTTTTTATTAATTGGAGGCAGGTTGCGCCTGCGGTGCCCCCAATCTGAGCAGATTCTTCGGATACTGCCAAGGAGAATTTGGGCTGATATGCCGAAATTCCCGTAGGATGGTTGCCTTTCCCTCAAATTTCCCGTGAGGCGGGAAGTTCGAGGGTGCCCCTTCAATTCCTTCTGGGCGGACGTATCTGTGGGAACCGCTCATCCCAACAGCGAGGTTCCCAACTCGTCTCCTCCACGATGAAGTCAGGATCCCCCAGATAGGCAAGACGGCCAGTGCGGCAGTCGACGCAGCCGCCATTTGCGTTGCACTGATGAAGCATCGCTTCTCCGGAGCCGGGCGTCTCCAGGATGATGCTGTGCGCAGCAAGGACACCCCTGGCACGCCAGTGAGGTACCGGAGGGAAGCGAACCTCCCAGTCGATTCCCCCGAGTTGGAGAGCGGAAAACTCTGTCGCGTGGTGCGGCTGGGTGCACGGCTCGAGCGCATTCCTGCCATGCCCAGAGCTATGGCAGCACGCACCTCCTCCACTGGGTTTTCACCAAGCCTGAACCATTAACCACGTACGTTGTGGGCGCCGAAGTAGCGGTGTAGCTGTGCTTCCAGATCTGGGCCGCCCTCAAATGTCGCCAGCAGGGAAAGTTCGACAGGCGACCCGACTTGGAGGAACCAGAGACGTTTTTCCGGGTTCCTGCTGTAGCCGATCTTCACGAACCTTGAGCCTAGAGAGCCGACCAGATACACCTGGCCTGCCGCACCAATTCCGGTCGTCATGACCACTTCCTCAGGCTTCAAAGGTCAGCAACGGAACGTCATAGAGAAGCGGGTTCTTCGGGCGAGTCATCACGGGCGCGGTGACCTCGACGACATACATTTCGACGAGAAACTGGACACGGGCACTGAGTAGATGACTTGTATATCCGTTTGCCGACCGTGCCTTCTCCCCCAGAGATGTATGGATATGCGGCGAGACCGAGTCCGTCTCAGCGTCGTAGGCGAGGGTTCCACACCCCATTGCCTCCACACCCGTGACGTGGACCTTGCTCCAGACCGGGGCGTCAGGGTCTTCAAGCTTTTCGCAGGCCCCGACGATGTCCGCCTCCGCGAAGCCGGCGATGAACATCGGGATGTAGCCGTGCCGGATCCCGTTCGCGCGGCAGAAATCGGCAAGAGTCGGAAAGAAGTCGTCGCCGTGGTCGAAATTCACGGCGAAGGTCCGGCCGGTGGTCAGCTCGTAGCTACGCAAGGCGGTTCTCCGGATGCTGGTGAGACGGTTACGAGATGGTGCTGAAGGTCTGGGCGATCTGGTCCGTGTTGGCGGAGGTCATCAGCAGCAGCTGTAGAAGGATGCGTGCCTTGATCGGGTCCAGCGTGCTGGCGGAGATCAACCCGTGTGTGAGCAGGTCGGATTCAGAGCCGGGGAAGCCGTAGGTCTGGCTGAGCACAGGACCGGATCCGGTTCGCGTCGCGAGGATGACCGGCATGCGCTTGGCGAGACTGGCGAGTTCGTCCACGCATGCCATGGGGACATGCCCGGCCCCGAACGCCGCGACCACCAGTCCGTCGACATGGTCGCCAACGGCTCGCAGGACGGTCCCGTCGTCGCCGAGACCAACTGTGACGATCGCGGTGCGCGCGGGAGCGCTGGCATTGTGAGGAGCGACCGTCAGAGAGGTGCTAGGGCGCGCCATAATCCGTACGCGGTCTTCCACGATGTAGCCGATCGGCCCGGGGTACGAGGTGAAGGCCGTCGGACTCGTGGCGTGGGTCTTGCGGACCCAGCGGGCAGCGTGGATCTCTTCTCCGAACACCACGGTGCAGCCCGTACCTCGTGCCTCTGCGCTGGCCGCGACGCGAATAGCGGCCAGCACATTCGCAGGACCGTCCGCGCCGGCCATGCTCGCGTTGCGCATGGCGCCCGTGACCACGATCGGCATGTCCCCGGCGGTGACGAGGTCCAGCAGATACGAGGTCTCCTCGATCGTGTCCGTCCCCTGCGTGATGACCACGCCGTGAACCGGGAGCGTCTCGACCGTCACGGCGAGCTCGAGCAGGTCGGCGAAGGACAGCGACGCCCCAGGAAGCTGTCGGAAATCCACGACCTCTACCGCGATACCCGTGTCGGCGAGGCCCGGCACGGCCGCGACGAGGTCGTCGGCCGACAGCGTGGGCGTTGCTCCCTCGCCTGTCTGGGCTGTCATCGCGATGGTGCCGCCAAGGGTGAACACCGCGACGCGTCGGGTGCTGTCGTTCATGGTCTTTTGCCCCTTCGTGGGCGTGCGAATGGTGTGGGTCAGCGGTCAGCTGGGAGAGAGCCCACGTACCTGCATGCGGTGTCGATGCCATCCGGTGAGACGAGTCGGCTGCGGGATTGGATCAGCCCGGACGACCCGACCTTGGCGAGCTGGGCAGACCGCTGGATCAACCAGGACCAGGGCAGATCGAGGTACTGCGCGAGAGCACGCAGCCGTTCAGCAGGGGTGGCCGCTGCGGTGACCGAATGGGCGCCGACATCCTGCGCTGCGTTCGTGAACTCACGGACTACCGATGATCGGGCGGTCACGTCGACATGCCACATGCCCTCACCGCCAACCCAGTTGGCGATCACGGCCTCCTTGTCGGGGGCTACGACGAAGCCCTCGACCGCCTCGTAGGACGCGTCGGAGGTGACCTGGGTATGGATGCCCATCGCTTCCATCAGCGCCATGGCCAAGAACAACAGGATGCGCTCGTGACGTGGGGAAGAACGGACGACGTTCTCGGGGATGCAGAAGGCGCGGGTGCTCGTACTGCCAAGTGCCTTGGTCGTCTCACGCAGGTACGGGTACTTGTGATCGAAGATCAGCCAGGCGCTGGCCTCCTCCCCGCGCTGCTCGCGGGTCCAGAAGGCGGGCACCTCGGGGAGATCGGGCAACGCCCGGAGAATATGGCGAGCACAGAAATCTGAGCCGAGCCACATGTGGGCGACAGGGTTTAGCCCGGGTGCGGCCTCTCGACTGACGGCGGAAGCGGACAGCCGCTCATACGCCCTGAGATCGCTGTGAGTCTCAGCAAGAGCCTGGTCATCCGCCTGCAGCGCGTCGTCGTAGTTCGCGACGGCCCACAAGATGCCCTGGGTGAAATCGTCCAGTTCGTAGGCAGTCGGAGCGGTGACCTCATGCGCGTTGCGGTTCCTCGCGAGCCTGCCACGCGCCTTGCGTCCATCCAGGACATAGAACTGCGGGGCACCCGCAGAGGCGACAGCCCCGACCAGCAAACTGCGATTCGGCCGGTTCAGGAACTCTTCAGTACGCCGCTGGTCGGGGACGGACACGATCACCCGACCCGCCTCGACACGCGCAGGGTGGACCTGGAGCGAGAGCTGGGAACCGAGCATGGAACGACCGCCCGGGATGAGCGCCTGCCAGTCGACGCCGAAGTCGGGAACAGGGCGAGAAAGTCGGAGGCCGGGCCAGCTTTCGGTGAAGCGCCCGGCGAAACCGAACGGGTCCTGTGTTGCGTTGACTGAAGCCGCTGCTGGTGTAGAGAGACCAGCAACCGCCGCTGCACCGATCCCCACCCCAGCGCGCAACAGCGTGCGTCGATCGAGCGCCACGAGCACCACCGTTCCATCGTCAAGACGTTGAGGGACGAAGATCCCCTCCCCATCTGACGATGCCGCCCAGGAGATAGCCGTGGCCAGGTCCAACGATGTATCGGATACATGGACCGACGATTCGGATACATGGACGGGCTCGGAGACCCCTCGGCCAATCTCCTGCCAGAGCTCGACCAAAAGTCCGCCAGCGCCCAGGACCCGGTCGATCAGCTCCGCCTCCTCGCGGTCCTTCGGGGGACGGTCGCCGTTCTCCCAACGTTGCACCTTGGCGTGCGAGACGAACGTCTTGGCGGCCAGCTCCCGCATGGATAGACCGCGCGCATTGCGCAGCTCTCGGATCATGTAGCCAAGACGGTGCTGGGGCGACTGATCCGGCGTCAGCACGTTCGGCTGCTGCCCCACTTTGGGTCCCCTCCATGTATCCAAGTCGGTGTATCCGGCGGCTGGATACACGGTCGATCTAGAACTCGCTCCGTGAACGGGTCTACAACTTTGCTAACGAAGTTGAGCCCGCCAAGGAGGGACGAACATGAGCAAGGTGACGCGGGGAAGGGCGTCAGTCATTGCCCCCCCTCTCGATCTTTTCGAGGCGCGCGACCAAATCCGAGACCTGCTCCTCGAGTCTCTTGAGAGTGCGGGCGGTCGAGTCCTCATTGGACTCGCTTGCCGTCTCGGTAATGAACGATCCGCGCCCCTGGTGGGAGTAGATCAGTCCGGCTACCCGCAGCTCAGCCAGCGCACGTTGGACGGTGCCCGGAGCGACACCGTACTCGCCGGACAACTCCCGTGTGCTCGGCAACTTCGTGCCGGCGGTCAGCCGCCCCGAGCGGATCTTGTCCCGCACATCCTGAACGATTCGCTGGTACGGCTGCACGGACTCGTGGCTCATGAGCGACATCGTAGGTCGACCCCCTCGGCATAGCTAGCTTCCATAGCTTCACCAACCAACTGCTTGACACATCCTGGACTGTATCAGCTAAGTTATGTATGCCGACTAGGTGAACTGGTCGGGATCACGCAGAGCCCGTTAGGGAGTCGGAACCTCGGTCCCTCACAGAACCATCGCAAAACAGCAGGAGTCACTGCCTCTTCGGGGGTGGCGGCAATGGGGTTGAGCCCGCGCTCCCCCAGTCGACGGCGCCTGTACCGAATAGCTCCACCCGAACCACCCCTGAACAGCGAAGTTGCGCTGTCTGTCCGCCAGGACTCCCCGGCCGGAAGGCCGGCCTGGCGCGGCAGAGAGGGCAGCACTCGCTTTACCCGCCGAAAGGAACGTGATGGCGAAGAACCGCAAGCGTTCAGGCCGGACCCGCACCAAGCGCGACAACCGCCGCGCACCGATGCTGCTCAGCAAGATCGACCCTCAAGAGATCAACGTCCGTGAGGGCGAGGCCAAGTCGCTAGTCTGCCCCGACTGCCGTACCTGGCGCCGGCTGATGGGCGGCACGAAGCTGGTGATCCGCGAACACTGCGTCAGCGACACGGTCGCCGGAGGCGAGAAGCACGTCCGGTGCGACGGAAGCAACCAGGTCGTCCAGCTCGACATCACCATCGAGCAGTGGAGCGAGGCGATGCTCGCCGCCGACAGCACGGCGACCGGCCGACGTTCCGCCCGCCAGTACTACAAGCCGCTCCCGGCCCCGGCCAAGCCCGTCACCAAGATGGCGCCCACTGCACAGACGGCCCTCGCTGCCTACCGGGAGCACTTCAAGAAGTGCCACGCCAGCAGCGCGCCGGGACGCTGCACCGGCAACCAGCGCTGTGCCGCAGGGGCCAAACTCGCCACGGTCTACGAACAGCGCAAGGTCCTGGACCGCGAGCGAGCTCGATTCGACCGCTCCTATATCAAGGCCGCCGCGATGGACACCGCAGCCGAGTGGGCCAAGCACCACGAGGCCACGGTCGAAGCGAAAACGGCCACGGCCAAGCGCAGCGGTACGACGGTCGAAGAGGCCAACAACGCCTGCCGGATCCACCCGGCTGGCACGGTCTCCGAGTTCCGCGGCCTCGAGGTGCCGCTACAGCCGGTGCGAATCAGCGCCTGACCTCACACGCACGAACGCCCACGGCCCCGGCCACCCCGATCACTCGGGATGGCCGGGGCCGTGGCCGCTCGTACGACCAGCCAAAACGGCGACAGCCCCGGCGACTTGAGACCCCCGGGGCTGTCCAGGACCTGACTGGAGGACCTGTGCAGACCAGCATGACACTCCCGGCCCCCGCGGCCGGACCCGACCCGATGATCATCGAGGCACTGCGCCGGGTCATCGACGAGCAGATCGGGCCGCGCCTTCCGGGCGCCATCTACTCCAACCAGGACGGCGCCTTCGAGGTGATCGTCCTCATCCGCGACCCGAAGCGGGCCCGCGAGCTGCTCAAGCGCCGCTGCGCGCAGTGGGCGTTGATCGTGAAGGACGTGCTCCGTCCGGGCGCGGAGCCGTTCGCCATCGGATCGACCTGGACAACATCCGACCACCTGGTCCGCGAGGCCAAGGCCCCCGCGACCAACACCGACGGGGGAAGGCACTGATGGACTGGCGACACAACGCGGTCTGCCGCGAAGAGGACCCCGAGCTGTTCTTCCCCATCGGCAACACCGGCCCGGCGCTCCTGCAGATCGAAGAGGCCAAGGCCGTCTGCCGCCGCTGCCCGGTCATGGAGCAGTGCCTGCAGTGGGCACTGGAGTCCGGACAGGACGAGGGCGTCTGGGGCGGGCTGTCCGAGGACGAACGGCGTGCGATGAGGCGCCGCGCCGCCCGCCGCCGGACCCAGGCCAGGGCGGCGGCGACGGAATGACCGACGCAGAACGCCGGCGCATGGAAGACGCCCTCCGTAAGACCAACAAGCAGAGTGCGGACGACCGGCGGGCCCGTGGCTGAGGACCTCCACGCCCGCTACATGAAGGCCGATGCGGCCCGCCGCGCGCACAGCAGGACCTGTACCGGGTGCTCGCCGGACGCGCGGTGCGAGGTGGGCCGACGCCTCGAGGAGTCGTTCGAACGGCTCCAGGACGCCTACCTCACCCGGCTCCGCAAGAGCTGACCCGCCACGCGGGACGCGATCCCAACTCGCCGCCCGCCCCGCGTTCTTCCTCCAGGCCGACCGCCCGCCGTACGGGCGACCGGCCTTTCCCACGCCTTCCGCCCGGGAACGCCCCGGGTTCCTGAACGCAGGAGGACTTGATGCCCCCCAGCACCACGCCCACCACCGTGCCGACCGAACTGCTCCCGGACTCGCTGTGCACGCATACCCCGCGCTGCCCGTCGGCCTCCAGCCCGGCGGCGGAGGCCGCCCGCGTTGTGGTCGGCCACCCGGAGCAGGGCTGGAGCTTGCTGTGCAACGGGGTCCTCCTCTTCGAGGACACCGGCGAGCTGCTCCCCGACGGCCGGATCATCGCCCCGCGTCGGCTCACGGAGGTCTGACCGCACTGCTCCCGCCTGCCGGGAGCGGAACGGAAGTCGCTGCCCGCCTCGCAGCACCGTCACCAGCCGGACGCCCGTGCCACGGGCGGCCGGCTTTTCGCACGTCCCGGCCCGGGAACAGCCCGGAGCCGGTGCACTTCAACGGAAGGACACAACGTGGCACAGCAGCCGCGCACGCAGACCACGCCGACGCAGACCGGCTACAAGAAGGGCGACCTGGTCCTGTTCCGCGACGCCGAACGGTTCTGGCTCGGCAAGCCCGGCCACACGTTCGTCGGCCGGGTGGAGCGGTCCTGGCGGCACGCCGACACCGGCAAGACGCTCTACGACCTGGTGGAGCTGAGCGGCAACCGCGCCCGCGCGGGGATCGACCCCGACTACATGCGACTGCTCCCGCCGGCCGACGCGATGCACGACATCGACACCGCGCCGCTGACCGAGCCGGACACCGGGGCGATGACCCCGGCCGCCGTCGCCTGGCTGCGCCAGCACCTCACGCAGGACAACGGCAAGCCGTCCGTCCAGCGCTGACCACCCGCCCCTTGGCAGGACGGCCCTCCGGGCCCCCGGCATTAGAGCTGCCGGGGTCCCGGAGGGCCTGGTCACGACCCTACCGACCGCCACTGATCCACGGTGCCCCTTCTCAGGGAGGCGCCCGGAAGAGAGAGGACATTCCCGTGGCCAACACCAAGACCCCCCGCCGCAGGCGCCAGCCCGCGACGACGCCGAAGTCCCGCGGCGGGCGCAGCCAGGCGACGGCGGTGGCCGTTCCCGTCCAGGCCGCCGCGCCCGAAGCTCCCGTCCTAGAGGCCGCCGCTCTGGCGGTGTACCCCGAGGCCGACCCGCACCTGGCCGACGCCGCCGACCGCGCCGCCGACCTCCGGGACCAGGCCGCCGACGCCGCCGCCCGCATCCTCGCCGACGGCCGGGAGCGCGCCGCCGAACTGCTGGACAGCGCGCGCACCGAGGCCGCCTCGATCACCGAGGCGGCCACGACCGAGCAGACCCGCCTCCTGGCCGTCGCCGCGACGGACGCCGACCAGGTCCGCAACGACGCCGCGACCGCTGCGGACGCCGACGCGCAGCAGGTCCTCGCCGACGCCGAAGCGAAGGCGGAGCAGCTGCTCGCCGACGCGCGTTCGGAGGCCGACGCCCTCGCCACGGCCGCGACCGGCAGGGCTGACCAGGTCCTCGCCGACGCGCGCCGCCAGGCGCACGATGTCGTCACCGAAGCGAGGACGGCGGCCGGTGAACTGCGGTCCGCCGCCGACCGTGATGCGGTCACCGTCCGCGCGGGCGCGAAGGCGCAGCGCACCGAGCTGCTGGCCGACGCGGACCGCACCGCGAGCGAGACCCGTACCCGCGCCACCACGGACGCCGAACACGTCCTTCAGCGGGCACGGACCGACGCTGACCGGATGCGTGAGAGCGCGGACGGCCAGGCCGCGCAGGTGAGGGCCGGAGCCGAGAAGGTGGCTGCCGGCCTGCGTCAGGACGCCGACCGCGCCCTCGCCGACGCCCGTGCCACGGCGGAGGAGCTGCGGGCTGGTGTCGACAAGGACATCGCCCGGCTGCGCGAGCAGGCAGACGCCGACGCGATGGCGGCCCGGGAGGCAGTCGAGAAGGCCACCGCCGATCAGATCGCCGCCGCCCAGGCCCGAGCCGAAGGCGAACGCGTCCTGGACGCGGCGACGCAGCGCACCGTGCAGCGGGCCCGGCGCCGCGAGATCCGGACCGAGTCGCGAGCTGCCCGCCGCAAGGCACGCAACGACGCCCGGCCCGCCGGCGGCGTGCCGCCGCTGTCCGGGGGGGAGCTGGTGGGCGTCGTCGCGATCGTGCTGGCCGCCGCGGCCGTCTCCACCATCGGCCTGCTGTCCTCCTACACCGCGCTGGAGACCAAGGCGGCCGGGTGGGGCTGGGAGTGGCCGTGGCTGCTGCCGGTCGGCATCGACGTCTCCATCCCGGCTTTCACCGGCGCCAGCCTGGTGCTGATCCGCATGGGTATGGAGCTGCGCTGGATCCGGTGGGTGCCGAGGACGCTGACGGCGGTGACCGTCTACCTGAACTGGCACGCCTCCGACAGCATGTCCGGCCGCCTCGGGCACGCCGCCCTCACGCTGCTGTGGGTCGTGTTCTCGGAGATCGCCTCGCACGTGTACGCCACGAGGATCGGTGCGGTCACCGGCAAGGTGCGGATGGAGACGGTGCGCCGGTCCCGCTGGATCCTCGCTCCGATCCCCACCGCCCGGCTGCGCCGCCGCATGATCCTGTGGGAGATCACCTCCTACGAGGAGGCGCTCACCCGCCTCCAGGAGCAGACGTACCTGCGAGCGCAGCTCAAGGAAGAGCACGGTCTGCTGTGGCGCTGGAAGGCTCCGTTGGAGCAGCGGATGACGCTCAAGCTCGGAGAACTCCCGGCCGCGCTCGCCGACACGCTCACCCCCGAGGACGCTCACACCATCGAGCGAGCGGAGGAAAGCGAGCACGCTCACCCGGAGGTGAGCGCGCTCACCTCCGGGGAGGTTCGCGGTGAGCGTGAGCGCCCGGCGCTCACCTCCGGCGCTCACGAGAGTGAGCGCGCCAGGGAGGACGGAGACGCTCAGCGAGCGGAGGGCGCTCTTACGCGCAGCGAGAGTGACGCGCTGACCGAGCGCCGCCACGCACGCATCCGTCGGCTCTACACCGAGCTCGGGCGCCGTCCCGAGTGGACGGAGATCCGCGACGCGCTCACCCAGGCGGGCCTGTCCGACAAGCCGGTCTCCCGGCCGACCGCTCAGCGCCTGCGTGAGCAAGTCGAAAAGGCCGCCCCGGGCGCGTAGGTGAGCGCCCGGTGAGCGCTCAGGCGCTCACCCCTTGGCAGAACCCCTGCCGCTCATGGTCGTCACCGGCCCGCGCTCGCCCACCGAGCGCGGACCGGTGACGGCCACGGCCGGCAGGCCGCTCGCCCGTACCGCGCCCACCGGGGAGGCGGTGCGGGCGAGGTTCGTTCCGACTACCGCCCCAACCCCGCGCAACAGCCTCGGGGATCACGGATTCCCCCGTTCCCCAACCCCGAGACCCGGAGGTCTTCTCGCATGAACAGCAACGACCCGAACCACTCCCCTCTGCGCGACGTCGCGCAGAGCCCGGAGGCAACCGCCCGGTACCTGGCCGACGTTCAGCGGGTCCTGCTGGACATCGGCAAGAACCTGGAGACCCTCGCGCACGAGACCCGCGTGCACCTGCGTGACACGCACGTGGAGGGCGACCGCTGGTATCACGCGAGGCTGCGCGCGATGCCCGTCGAAAAGGCCCTCGGGAACGTCCTCAAGAACCTGAACAGCCTCACCGGGGGCCTCGAAAAGAGCGCCTATAAGCGCCGTGCCCACGATGAGACCGTTGTAAATACGGCTAAGGGAAGGAGGGAAAAGGAGCTGGAAAGGCAGCGGAAGAACAACCCGCCGACGCTGCAGGCCGCACCCAACCCGCAGCAGCAGGGTGCACAGAGCGAGAATTCCGGGTATGGTGGTCCCACGTCGATTTACGACCTCGGTCGGGAGTCGGCGTGAACCGCCCCCTCAGCAGCGCCGAACGGCGTCAGAACTGGCTGAAGGAAGAGGCGACGAAAGCCCGCGAATCTCGCGGCGAGGCGGGGCTGATGGAATTCTGGCTCCGCCTGGCACGATCCCGAATGTCCAAGGACGTCAAAGCCGGTCGCGGCGACGTCTACTCCGGATTCGCGCTGATCTGCCGCCTGTTCATCACGGCGCTGGACCAGCGGGTGGAGGGCAACGGACGGATCTGGAGCGACCTGCTGCAGTACGCGGAGCAGGTCGTGGCGAAGCACCCCCCGCGTAACTGACCGTCACCAGTGCAGGCCCCGCCGGGCTCCGGCGGGGCCTCGCGCGTGTAAAGCGTGCACACGTGCACGTGCACACGCGTGCACACAAGACCCCACGCTCTGTCAAGTCACAGGAGGGAGGCGCACCGTGTCCGATGAGGACGGCACCGGGACCCTGGTCCAGGGCCCCTGGAGCGGTGATTCCACGTACGTGCCACCGCCGATCCCGGACTACGGCGACACCATTCCGCCGCCGGAAGACATTCCCCCAGCACCGCTGGAGTCGCCGGAGGAGACGACGATGGAACTGCCGGTAATTCCGGCCGCTCCGGACCCGTCGGCAGCTCTACGGTCCGGAGGTATTGCGGCGCCGGAAGCCGGTGAAGAGGACGGTGAATACGAGGAAGGCGAATACGAACAGCCGCGCTCTCTCGCTGACCGTCTCGGTGACTGGCTGGAGTACCGGCTGGAAATGGCGCGGACAAATCATGAAAGCGAAGCGCCTTTCCGTGAGGCCGAAATAGCACGGAAGGCCGCGCTGCTGGAGGGCCGCACCGCGCAGGAAGTCGCGATGATGGAGCAGAACGGAAAGCTCCACGCCGCAATGATGAAAGCGAAGGGCGACAAGGCGGCGGCACGGTCAAAGGCCGACACCGACCGCACGAAGTCGTCCGGCTCCGGCCTGGGGGCGGACAAGGGCCGCTCGAAGGCCGGCGGTGGCGGCGGGTCCCCGCGCGGCGGCAGTGGCAGCGGTCCGTCCCGCAACAACTCGGGTTCCGGCTCGAAGGGGCCGGCCTCGCGCGGGTCCAACTCCGGCGGCAGCGCCGGGCGTTCGGGGTCCGGGTCGACCGGGGGCGGCAAGGGCAGCCCGAAGGGCTCTCAGGCGGGCTCTGGCGGCCGCGCAGCCGGTTCCGGGCGCAACGGGGCATCCGGGGGCCCGAAAGGCTCCCAGACAGGCTCTGGCAGCTCAAAGGGCGACGGCGGCCGGGGCCAGAACGGCCCGGCTTCCAACGCCCGTGCGGAGCGGGCCCGGGGCCGCCAGGAGCGCGCCGGTACCCGGCAGGCCGGGCGGCAGGAGCGGCGCGGCGCCGGGCACACCGCCGGCGTCGCCGACCGGACCAAGAACCGCGACCAGGCCCGCGCCAACCGGCAGAAGGAATGGGAGGACCGCCGGGCCAGGAAAGCGGAGCGGGGGGAGGCGCGGAAGGCGAAGCGGGAAGCCGCGGCGTCGGCCGGCTCCGGTCGCACCACCTTGGGCCAGGCCGTCGGCGAGGAAGTCCAGCGCCGCTTCGACAAGCGCCGTGCCGACGCGAAGGCCGCCGCCGACGCGAAGGCCGCCAAGGCGGCCGGCACCGAGAAGGTGAACCTGACCAAGGACAAGGACTCCAAGGGCAAGGGCACCGACGACGGCAAGAGCGCCGACGACAAGGACGAGAAGGCCGCTAAGGACGGCCCTGACGGGGCCTCCAGCGCCGCGAAGGACGGCAGGGCGGGCGATGAGCCAGGTAAGGACTCCAAGGCTGGTGACGGGGCGTCTGGCGATGCGAAGAAGCGTCGTCGGTTCCGGCGTCGGCGCACCGGCGGCACGGGCCGGACCGGGCGGCGTGGACGTACTCGCCGCACCGGGCGGGCGGGGCGGGCGGGGCGTGGTCGTACGGGTCGTGCCGGGCGGCGCGGCCGTCCGGCGGACAGCCCGTTCGGTGAGGAGGACTCCACCCCGACGTGGGAGTGGCCCGACCGTCCCTCCCGCCCGCCGCGCACCGACAGCAAGGGCGAGGACGACATCGTCGACGCGGACATCGTCCCCGACCAGCCCGCGGCCATGACGACCGGCGTTCGGGGACTGCCGCCCGCGCCGGAACGTCACACCGCACGGCCCGGCACCAGCCGGCCGACCAGCACGGAAGGGAGCAGCGTGAGCAGCGCGCAGGTCAGCAAGCCGTCCGGGCAGGGCAGTCTCAGCGCCCAGCACCGAACGGACATCACGTTCGACGAGTTCCTGATGGAGATGGCGAACATCGCCATCAAGGCCGCCTCCCACCAGGAGCGCGCCGAAGCTATCGCCGAAGCCCTCGGCAAAGTCGCCGACGCCCTGCGGGACATGGCGGCCGACCTGGTCGGCGACCACAACATCGACACCCGCGTCACCGACCAGATCACGGACCTGGCCGACGCCGCGGGCCGCATGAAGCTCCAGGCACTGCGGTGTGCCGAGGAGTGCGGCTTCGCCAAGGAGGCCGCCAAGCTCGCGGCCACGATGGTCGCCCGCATCTACGGCCAGGACATGGCCGCCAAGGAAGACGCGGGCCTCAAACACACGTCGGCCGCCGTCCATCACGACTAGCCCCCCTGGAGGAGCCGCTCATGAGCGATCTCGTACCGCAATCCGGCAGTGCCGCCCCCGTACCGGCCGACGCCGACAATCGCTACAAAGCTGTCCAGACCAAGCTGGACAAGCTCGGCAAGGCGATGGACGACGCCGTCCTCGAACTGGAAGCGCTGCGCCGCGACATGAAGGCCAACGCCACCCACACCACGGGCGTGGCCGACGACATCGACAACGCGGACCTGGACCCCTTGTTCGTGTTTGCCACGAACGAGGTGGCCGTCGCCCTGGGCGGCGCCGCCAACGAGGTGAAGAACCTCGGTGCCACCGCGGGGGAGGTCGTCGACCTCACCCACCAGACCAAGCGCACCCACTCGAAGCTGTACGGCGCGCTGGACGACATCCGCTCCAACCGGCGCGCAAAGACCCCCAGGCCCGGGTTCTTCGACCGCTGACCCCCACCCACCCCCGCCACGGGCGGCCCCGCGACATCCGCGGGGCCGCCCGTGCCCGTTCCCGAAGGAGATACCGTGACCACGCCGCGCAGTGTCGCGCTCGAACGCCTCGCCTACACCCTCGCCGCGCCCGTGCTGGCCGTGGCTCCGAACCTCTATCCCGACAGTCCCGTCAACCAGGTCGTGCAGCTGGCCGGCGCCGCCGGGATCGGCGGCTGGTTCCTGGCCGCCAAGAGCGATGAGCCCGGCGCGGGGCGCAAGATTTTGCGCTGGTCCCCGCTGGTCCTGGCCGCCGCCGTCGACGTCGCCGCCAAGACCACCACCGGCTGGGGCCCGTACTGGATGGACGCCCTGCTCGCCGCCGGATGGGCGGCGGCCGGCTACCTGGTGATGCCGTTCTCCCGGCACACCCGCCGCCGTCACCGTCCCGCCGTCGCCGCCCCGGCCCCCCAGCCGGCCCCCGCCGAAGTCCTCGAGGCGCCGGTGGCGCAGCCGGACGACGGCGCCGACCTGCTCACCCGCGACGCCAGGGTGCTGTGGGAGCAGGCCGGGATGCCCGGCCGCACGCACATCGTCAAGGCCACCCGGCACCCCGGCATGCGGAACGACATGACGATCCTGCTGCGCGCCTCGGAGACCGGACGGCCGATCAGCGGCCTGTCGGAAGCCGTGGTCGCCGCTCCGTTCGGCGTGCACTCCAGCGACGTCGTCCTGGCGGAGGTCGCCATCCAGCCCGGCCGCCAGGGCGGACCCGGCTGGATGGAGGCCCGCATCACCCCCGACGCCAACCAGCGCCGCCGCACCAAGCCGACCGCGCAGGAGCGCTGGACGGACAAGGTCGGCGGGCCAAAGGGCGGCGCCCCCGGCTCCGAGCTGGTCCACAAGACCCGCGACGACGAACGCGGGGTGACCTTCTACCGGGCGAAGATGGCCGACTCCACCGAGACCCCGCGCATCGACCTGGCCAAGGTCTGCCGCGCGCTGAACCTGCCCGAGGACGACTCCTGCGTGTTCGTCCTGATCGACGGCAACGAGTTCCTGATCAGCGCGTTCGACACCCCACCGCTCAGCGCGATCTTCCCCGCCACCCGCGAGCTGCTCACCCCGGACGCCAAGGGCATGTACGTGTGCGGGTTCACCATCACCGGCCAGCCGGTGAAGAGCATGGTGTACCAGCACGACAAGAACGCCGCAGCCCACGGCCTCATCCTGGGCGTGAGCCGCAGCGGGAAGACGCAGTACTTCGCGATCAACATGGCCGCCCAGTCCCTGGACGGCCAGGTGGTGTGGCTGTCCACCGTCCGCAAGGACGAAAAAACCACCGTGCTCGGTCGGTACATCGACCGGCAGGGCTCGAACGCGCTGTGGATGGCACGCCAGGTGCGCGCGGCGAAGGCGCTGTGCGAGATCAGGGCGGAGATGCCCTGGCCGCACGACGGCCAGCCGCACGACTACAAGCCCGGCGACCCGCGCTGCCCCTACCGGCAGCTGAACGTGTACGCGGACGAGTTCATGACCGCGGCGCAGGACGGAGACTTCGGCGAGTTTATCCAGACAGATGGTGATGACCTCACGGTCACCGGCCTCAAGTACGGCATCGGCTTCAACCCGGCCGGGCAGAGCCCGTTCGCGCACAACGGGTTCTCCACCGAGATGAAGGACAACCTGCGGCAGAACAGCCGCCCGGTCATCTTCAACATGGGTTCGCCCGGCGCCACCCGCAAGGCGGCGGAGGGCACCATGGAGAACGCCTACGACGTGCCGACCATCCCGGCCCGCTACTCCCGCAGCGAAGGCTCCGCGATCGAGCGGGCCATCAAGGGCGAGGCCGACCCGGAGAACGGCGTCAGCACGGGCGGCGTCGCGGTCATCGTCCTCGACAACGGCCGCGCCGTGCTCATGCGCTCGCTGTACGCGGACTTCGACACCGACCTCTCCAAGCTGTTCCCCGACGAGGTCAACCGGCTCACCGACTACGAGATCAGCGAGCTGGACAAGCGCGGCCTGTGGTTCGACTGGAACGAGCCCGTACGGCCCGGCGAGTTCTGGCCCGAGCCCGACGAGGACGGCGACGACGACGGCGGCTCCCGCCGACGCGGCGGCGGCAAGGGCGGCAAGCGCGGCGCCAAGTCCGGCAGCAGCCGTTCCGAGTCCCGGGTCACCTCGCCCCGCCAGGCGCTGGAGGCCATCAAGAACCTCAACAACGTCTGACCCTCTCCCGATCCGTCACCGGTGGGGCCGGCCTGCCCGAGCACGGCCGGCCGCACCCGATCCTGAAGGAGGCACCACTCGCCGTGGCCCTTTCCATCTCCGCCGCCGTGCTGCTGGGCATCATCGTCGTCGTCCTGGTCAAGGGCGGCTACGTCCGCATCGGCTCCGCACTGGCCTGCACGCTGTTCGGCTTCACCCTCGCCACGACCGGCCTGGCCCCGGCCATCAACAGCGGCCTCGCCTCGCTCGCCGGACTGATCTCCAGCTTCTGAACTACGCCTCGGTCCACGGCGGGTCGGGCGTGTAGTTGAGTCCGTCGCAGAAGCGGCAGTCCCACTCCGAGGGCACCTCCCACTTGTCGACCCAGAAGCCGACCTGCCTGCCCACGAAGAAGTTGTCCCCGCCGCACCACCCGCACCCGAAGACGAACTCCACCCGATCCCCTTCCCCGTTCCGGTTGGTTCGAGGATGCCCGGGGAGCGGGTGCGGTGACTACCCCGCCAGCGCCCACTCCCCTGCTGCACGACGCCGAAGGGCGCCGCCGGACCTAACCCCGGCGGCGCCCTTCGACGTTCCTCGTCTGGAGCCCGCGATGTCCAACACTCCGTTCTCCCACGCTATGGACCACCCCGCCCCGACGACCCAGGCCGCCGCAGCTGCCACGCCGCCGGTGGCACTGACCCTCGAGGAACGCCTGGCGTTCATCAACGCGGCGATGACCGTGCGGCTGGACGAAGCCAAGGTCGCCTACGAGGTCAACACCGCCCACATCGACACCGAGCCCGTCGACCTGGCCGACGTCGTCACCGTCCCCGTCGACACCGGGCTGTCCCCGCCACCGGACCTGTACCCGACGCCCGCCGCGGCCCTCCTGCAGCGCGCCCACCACCGCCTGCTCACCGGCGGCTGGTGCAAGGACGCCCTGTTCGACGAGGACGGCGCGAGCTGCATGCTCGGTGCCGTCCGAGCCGAGTCCGGCGGCGACCGCGGGCTGGAGAGCACCGCTGTCACGGTCCTCATGGACGCGATCCGCCGCCGGTTCGGCAACGACGTCGACTCCGTCCCGGGCTTCAACGACGCCTTCGCCAACAGCCGCGTTCCGATCCGCATGGTCGACCAGGCCGCCGATCTCGCCGACGCCCGCGGCCTGTGACCCGCCCCGCCCGGTCCCCCTGCCTCGCCCCCGCCCCGGCCTGCTCCAGGAGCCGGGGACGGGGCAGGCCGTCCGGCCGCCAGCGCACCGATCCGACCACCACGACCTCCGACGAAGGAGCTGCTTGACCATGCACTTCGACACCACCCACACCGCCCGGCACTCCGAGCCGCGTACCTACCTGCCCGTCCACGTCCCGCGCACGCCGAAGAAGCCCTCCCGCCTCGCCGCGCTGCGCACCTGGTGGACGACGGCCTGGGCGGAGGGCGGCTTCCTGCACCGCCGGTGGGACGACGTGTTCGCGGCCCGGCACGCCGGCTGGCACGGCATGGCGAACTGGATCAAGGTGACGCTCGGCCTGTTCGCGCTGGGCTGGGGCCCGCTGCTGCTGGACGCTGTGCCCGACGTCGCCAACACCGTCCTGCACGGACTGTTCACCGCGCTCGGGGACGGGCCACCGACCGGCACGGACAGCGGCGGCCTGCGGGGCGTGATCGACAACCCGGTCCGCTCCTACATCGGCCAGAACTCCGCCGGCCTCGCCGTCCCCGCCTCCGCCCTCTACGCCTTCTGGCAGCTCGCCGGGCTGCTCGGACTCATCGGCGGATGCGCCGGCAACACCGGAGCCCGTATCACCTGGGTGCTGTGGGGCGCCGCCTCCGCCGCCATGGTGTGGGCCGCTTCCCCGGCCGGCGGGCGCACCGTCGCCACCGGCCTCGCCGCGCTCATGTGGGCCCTCGCGAGCATCCTCGCCCTGCGCGGCCTGAGCCTGCGGCCCGTCATCAACAACCACCCGCCGGAGTTCCGCCCCGGCCTCCACATCTACGCCACGATCCAGGCCGCCCCGGACGCCGCCGACTTCGACGACGAACCCGACAACATCCACCAGTTCCGCCAGCGCTGACATCCCGTCGACCCGCCTGGTCCTCGAACGCCCCAGTGCGTCCGAGGACTTCACCGGCCGACCGGCCCGCGCATCACCCCCCGACACCCCACCCGTCACCCCATGAGGAGTACGCCGATGAAGTTGCCGTGGATGAGCCGTTCCGACCGCAGCCGCTGGCGGTCCGCCCGGACCGTCGCCGACCTCGGTGAGCTGATGGCCCGCTGGCTGGAGGGGGAGATTGCTTCCCGCCCCGGCTACCAGGCGCGCTACGGGCCCGAGGACGAGACCGAGCACCTGGTGCCCACGCTCGCCGCCCTGTGCCGGGCCGGGTACGTCACCACCTGCTCGCAGCCCGGGGTCGCCGGCACCGGCGTCGACGGCATGTGGTGGGAGCAGCGCGCGGCAGTCGAGCTGGTGGTCGTCGACCCGGCGCTGTGCCACCGCCTGGTCGACGCCGCAATCGCCGCCGGGCTGTTCGTCCGGATCAACGACCACCGCCTCGACAGCGGCGGCGTCCAGGAGCCGCCCGTGGTCGCCACGACCCGCGACGGCGAGGCCATGACCGCGTTCGGCGGACGGATCAGCCGCGCGGACATGGCCATCCAGTGGCCCGGACTGAACCGCGACCTCTACCGGCAGGTCAGCACCGGCACGTACGTCTCGGTCATCGCCCCCGAGTACGGCCCCGACGGCGACCGGCTGTGGACCGTGCTCGACCGCCTCACCGGCCGACACCACAACGACCCGTGGGCGAGCCGTACCCGGCCGACCGGAACCGCCAGCCGCTGACCGTCTCCGCACTCCGGTCGCTCCGCCTGGTCCTCGCCCACCCACACGGTGTGGGCGAGGACCAGGCCGACCGGCCGCCAGCACCATCCCGCGCCCCGCCGACGCACAACGCGTCCGCGGGGCGCGCTGCTTGCCCACCGACGTCTGGAGGACCTGCCCGTGCTCATTCCCCGACCGCGCCGCCGGATCGGCCGGCCCCGCCCCCACCGCCCCGGACCCCGCTACCCCAAGCGACCCGCCCGGCTGCCCAGCACCTGGAAACAGTGATGCCGCGCCCCCGGAAGAAGCGCCGCCCCCGCGAGAAGAAGCAGGTGCCGCGCAACAGAGCCCTGTTGCCCGAGTACGACCGCGGCGCGGTCCCCGAAGGCCTGGCCACGCGGCGCCAGTTACGGGACATGGGCCTCAGCCCCGGCAGCAACAGGGGCACGGTCGCGATCGTGCGCTGCAAGTGGTGCTCCTACCGGCCGTGGCTGTCCTGCAACCACCCCACCCGCGGTTTCCTGCTCCGCGTCGATCTGGCGAAGCCCAAGCGGATCCCGACGCTCGCCCAGGAGTGGGCGCTGGACCGGGCGATGGCGGCTCGCCAGACCTGCGGCGAATGCGGGAGGCGTTTCTACAGCTGCCTCTCCAAGAAGTTGGGGTGCTGCCTGCAGTGCCACGACGGCACACCGGCGGACCCCACCAGCTACGCCGCGCCCACCTCCTCGCCCGCGCACCGGCTCGCAGCCTGACCCGGCAGCGCCCCGAGCGCTGCCGACTGCCTTGACCCGCCCGTACCGCCGCTTGGCGGGCCGGGCGGATCAGGAGAACCGAACACCACCACATAGGGAAAAAACCATGATCAGCATCATTCGCGGGTCGACCCGCCGCACCTACAAGCAGGCGGTGGAGACCGCGAAACGTGTCCCCGGCCTGGAAGGCGAACTCGCCCAGGAACGCGGCAGGGCAGGCGACTTCGAGCAGAAGAACTCCAACCTGGAGCAGCTCCTGGAGGAGCGCGACGGGACGATCGAGAACCTCCGCACCCAGCTCGACAGCCTCCGCCGGGCCGGTGACGAGATCGCCGCGCTGATGGCCACCGGCCTCCCGCCCGACGCCGCCGGCTACCACGCCGCCCGCATCCTGCTGGCAAACGCCGACCAGTTCCGCCTCGCCGACACGGCCGAAGGCCGCGCCGGGCTGAAGGCGATGCGCGACCTGACCGAGCCGCAGAAGGTGACCTTCCTCTACCGCTGCGGCCGAATGCAGTCGGCCCACGCCACCGAGGCAGCAGCCAAGGCGGAGGCCGAACGGCAGGGCGCCCCTGCTGACGGCTGGGGGCCCGCTACCACGTACACCGAGCGCGGTGACCTTGCCCGCGCGCTCGACTATCCCTGGACGTTCGCCACCCTCCGAGTGGACGCCACCGCACCATGGATCACCCCGTGGGACTTCGGCATTGTGTACGTCCTGATGAACGGCCGGGTGCCGTACGCCGCGTTCAGCGACCCGGCCGACGCGGTCCGTGAGCAGGACCGCCTGGGTATCCCGCACACCGCCGACAGCCTGGTCCGCATGGAACTGGAGGCGAACCCCGCCCCGGCCGCGATCTCCGGGAGCAGTACCCGGCCGGACGTCCAGCCGTCCCCGGTCGTCTGAGCCGTGCGCGCCCGAACCGCCCTGCTGCTCGTGGCCGCCGTACCGCTCACGGTCACGGTGGCCGCCACTGCTCTCAAGGCCGGCCACTGGCGGCTGACCCGCTTCCCGTACGGCATCCGGCTGGAGCCGCTCCCCCGCCCCGACTGTCCCGACTGCCGGGGCGAGGGCGGCTGGTGGACGAGCGGCCCGTACCCGGACATGGAGGCCTGCTGGTGCTGGGCAGAGCGGCGCGAGGTATCCCTGCGCCTCCTGCCTCGCTCCACGGGCATCGACGAACCGCCCTTCTGACGGATCCCCGTGCCGCCCCGACCAGCTGACCAGCGCTCAACTCCCCTTCACCCTCTGCGAGATCAGGAGAACTCCAGCATGTACCGTCCCGCCGCCTTCGCCGCCCTGCTCGGACTGACCCGCGCCGCCAGCGCGATCGGTGACTTCTGGGTCCAGAGCGACTACTGCGCCCGTGTGAAGGGTGCCTCCGACGACTTCCCGGTCACCTACGCGGACCCGGTCACCGACGAGAAGACCGTCCACGGCACCGCCGACGGCCGTACGGCGTGCCTGCACCACTGCCTCACCTACACCGCCACCCAGGCGATCGTCGCCGGACTCGGAGCCCGCGCCCTCGGCATCAAGGTGCACCCGGGCGCGGCCGTGGCCGGGCTCGCCCTGTCGCTGGGCACGCACTACATCGCCGACCGCCGGGTGCCGGGCGAGGGCGCCCTGGAGGCGATCGCCACCAAGACCGGCAAGGGCGGCTTCTACCGCCTCGCCGACTTCGGCATCAACGGCGCCTTCCACCTCGACTCCGCCTGGCACCACGGCTGGGAGACCGTCGCCGCCCTCATCGCCACCACCAAGGCGACCAGCCGGTGACCACCCGGTCCCGCACCCGCCTGGACCGGGTGCGCGCCTCGGTCGGCATCGCCCAGCTCGCACTCCAGCAGATCGAGGACGACCTCCAGGCCGACGACATCGACCCGGCGGGGCTCGCCGCGATCCTGCGCGAACTCATCGAGGACACCGACCAGCCCGGCGGCCTCATCGCGGCCGTGGCGCAGCTGGTCACCGCCGCCGCACGCCGGGCTGCGCAGATCGAGCCGGACCGCGACGGCGACGCCTCCTGCCCGCTGCACGAGGCTGCCGCCCTGATCACCGACAACGCCGGGCAGCTCCTGATCTGGGCAGCCCGCGCCCTTGACCCCCAAGGAGAAGCCGTATGACCGCCCCCCTCTACCCGGACCTGCCCGAGAACGCGCTCCTGGTGCTGATCGGAGCATCCGGTGCCGGCAAGTCCACGCTCGCCGGCACCTGGCCGGAGCACCAGGTCGTCAGCCTGGACAAGCTCCGGGGCGTCATGACCGACGACTGCGGCGCGCAGGAGGCCACCGCCGACGCCGTCGAAGCGATGCACCTGATCGTGGACCGCAGGATGGCCCGCCGGCTCAACACGGTCGTCGACGCCACGTCCGTCTACGCCAAGGACAGGGCCCCGCTGGTCGACGCCGCGAAGCGCCACGGCATGCCGGTCATCGCCGTCCTCGTCCCCACCCCGCTGCCGGTATGCATCGAGCGGCAGCAGGACCGGCCCGCCAACCGGAGCGTGCCCGGGGACACGGTCACCACTCAGCACCAGGCCATGGTCCACTCCCACTCGAACCTGCGGGCGGAAGGCTTCAACGAGGTCGTCTTCTCCGACAGCCTCTACCGGCTGGAGCCCTTCCTCAGCCAGATCAGCGACATCCGGATCCGGGAGCTCGGCACGGGCGGCAGCGACGGTCTGGGCGACCTGATCCTGCCCCGCAGGTTCTTCGGCCCCGAACTCCTGCCGCTGTGGCGGTGGAAGGACAGCTCCCCCCTCGCAGGGGACGACCGCGTCGCGGAGATCCGCATCGGCCAGCAGTACCTCACCCTCGCCCTGCGTACGGACATCGACGGCGAAGGCAGCGTCGGCTTCGAGGTCCTGCTGCCCTGCCCCTTCGACGACGAATGCGAGGGCGAGGCGTGGGCCCCGGCCTACACGGTCACCGACCTGTGGAGTGCGCTGTCCGGCGACCGCGACCAGGACCCCGACATCGTCTGCACCGTCCACGGCGGCTTCGGAGACATCGACCAGGAGGCCGACGACCACGCCAACAACAGCAGGCAGGAAGACGACCCCGAAGGGCACGCCGACCTGGAAGCACAGGCGATGGAAGCGGTCCACGGATGACTACGGAGCCCGACACGTCTACTGCTTGCGGCTGGGACCAGGCCACCTACCGGTGCGGCCGGTGCGGAGCCGCGTACACCCTCACAGAAGAGGCCTACCTGAAGGCCGTCGGCGTCCACGGCGACGCACACGCCGTGTGGGACCGCCTCAACCCCACCGAGCGGGACGGCTTCGCCTCGATCCTCCGCGTGATCCTGGCCTCGGCGGGCCTCGGAGCCGAATTCCTGGTCATCGCCGACCGGATGACGCACATCGAGTCCGGCAGCACCAGCTGACCATCCCGCTCCCGCACGAACACCCCACAGCCCACCGCTTCGGCCGGCGACCGACCTCCGTACGTCGACGCCGCGCAGCACCGTCCACACGGCCGCCGGGCTGCCCCCGGCGGCCCATCACCCTCCAACTCGACTACCAAGGAGACCCTGTGGCCGCTCGCCAGCCCACCAGGAACATGTTCGCCGCGCTCAGCGCCTGCTTCAGCCGGGATCTCGCCGCGCTCATCTCCGAGGACGCGCCGCACGACCCGACACCGAACGAGTTCATCGACCTGGTGACACGCGTCCGCGACGGCGTCAACCCCGTCAGTGAGGACCTGGTCGATGCCGTCACCGAACTCACCGACGCGCTGAACGGTCCCACGGGCGACCAGCGGGAGGCCCTGTCGCGGGCCCGCGCACACCTGCGGAACGCCATCGAAACAACCCACTGAACCCCCGCGTTGAGCGCACTCTGTGCCGCCCCGGCCCCCGCCACCTGGCGGGATCCGGGGCGGTCGCAGTGGCCCCTCAACCACCACAGCACAAGGCGAACTCCCGGGCCGACACCCAGAGCCCGCCCTCCGCCTCCCCTCCCCCGTGTTCCCTTCATCCGCCCTCGCGGGCAGGAACGGAGTTTCGTCATGTCCTCCGACGCCGTGCTACGGCAAGCCCCCGGCCCCGCCGACCGCGCCCTGCCCGACCCGACCGGCGCACCCACCGGCGCACACGGGGTGCTGCCGACCGAGCCGGTACAGATCACGTTCACCCCCGCCGGGCCGGACGGAGCAGCGCTGGCGGCCGGTACGGGCTGGCTCCAGCCCGGAGGCCTGGTCGTCCACACCGGCTGGTCCTCCCCGTACCCGGACCGCACCCAGCCCTGGCGGCAGAGCGAGGCCCGGGCGGGCGCCCAGTCCTGGATCATCTCCACCCCGTGCGGCCAGGAAGTGGCCGCGTTCCCGTACTTCAGCCGCGAACGGGCACAGGAGGCCGCAGCCGTCATCGCCGCCGCCCTCCCGGACGGCGCCTGGACGCCCGGAACGCGTGCGGACGGTCTCTTGTACGAGCGAGCCTTCGACGCCTCCACCGGGCCGGAGATGCTGCCCGGCAGCGACAGCCGCGGACGTCCCGACTGGGGCTTCGGCGCCGCCTGGATCCTGTGGCGCATGCCGCCGACCCGCGCCCTGTACGAGCGGATGATCGCCAAGCACGATGGCCCCGCCCCCACGAAACACTGCCTGTCCTGCCGCGAATCGGTGCGCCAGGCCCGCCGCGACGGCTGGAACTGCCGCACCGGTCACTGGCCGGCCTGGGGAACCCACCCGCCCGGCTACGTGGAACACGTCCACTGCTCCTGCCGGCACTGCCTCGCCTTCGTGACCATCGGCACCACCGGGAAGACCACCGACGGCCAGCCCGGCGCGCTCTCCGCCTACACCATGAGCCCGATCCGGGAGAACGACCAGCAAGTCCCCTACGAGGAACGCCCCTTCGCCTGGTGGCGCCACATGCTCGCCGAGGGCGGCCACGTGATCCTCGACAACCGCCCCTGCTCCGGCCTGTGGCCCCAGGGCGTACGCCACGACGACGCCTTCCTGTGCGAGACGGGCCTCGCCGGAACCGACACCACCGGCACACACGCCACTTCCCGTTCCCGGCCCTGACCCGCCCGGGCCAGGGCATCCGACCAGCCCCATCACAGGAAGGAGATGGGCCGTTGCCGTACTACGAGGTCGACGTCCCGATCAGCAACACCCGCCAAGGCCTGCGCGGGGTGCACGTGTTCACCGGCCAGGCCGACAGCCCCGGCACCGCCGTACGGCTCGCGCACGAGGCCTACGACGCGGCGCGCTCCGCACAGCAGGCCGGACTCGCGATCCCCGGCAGCCGACCGGACGGCTGGGGAGCACGCGGCTACCGGCCCGGCTGGGAGCCCGACTGGCCCGCAGCGACCGCAGACCGCTGGAAGAGCCCCTACAGCTGGACCAGCCTCAGCACCTTCGGGCTGTAGCTCCGCCCCGGGACGGACGACAAGGCATCCAAACCAACCGCCCGTCCCGGGCCCAACCCACCCCGTACGAGACGAGAGGGAGATCCTCATTATGGGCTCAGCCCTGCACACACGGGCCCTGTTCGGGCAGCGCGCACTCATACTGACCACCGCCGCTGTGCCGTTGACCGGCTGGACCGTACACGCCATCGCGCTGCACCGACGCCTGGCGTCGGCCCGCCGCGACCCGCTCACCGGCCTGCACGCCCGCCCCGGCTACGTCCAGCACGCGACCCGCCGCCTGAACCGCCACGGCGACAAGGCGATGCTCGTGTTCCTCGACATGGCCGGCTTCAAGGCCGTCAACGACCGCCTCGGGCACGACACCGGCAACGCGCTGATCATCGCCGTCGCCGAACGCCTTCAGCAGTGGGTCGGCGACGACGGAATCGCCGCGCGCCTGCACGGTGACGAGCTCGCCGCCGTCCTCACCTGCCCCGCCGCCGACCGCGCCCGGCGCCTGGAGCAGCTGCACCACCTGCTCCACCAGAGCGTCGACGTCGACGGCCAGGCCGTCGACGTCGCGGTGTCCATCGGCGCGTCCAGCCCCAGCGACCTGAACTCCCGTGACTACACGTACGTGCTGCGCGGAGCCGAGGGCGCGATGTACGAGCACAAGCGGGAGCGCACCGGCCTGTACCGCATCGCCACCCCGAAGCACGCAGGCGAGCCGACCGTCAACGGCCGGCGCCTCGGGCGCACGGGAACCACCGCACACCCCCTCGCCTCGGAGGACCTGCGATGACGACCTTCTCCCCCGTCGCGGACACCACCCCGTACGCCCGGCTGTCCCGCGAAGCCATCCCCACCGGCGAGTACTTCCGCACCCGCACCCCGGCCGGGACGCTGCCGCTGACCCCCCAGCAACAGCGCACCAACTACGAGAAGCTCGCCGCGGTCTCCAGCCGGCCGCACACCGCGCCGGACCACGACCTCACCCCGATCCGGTGCATGACCATCCGGCCGCCCTGGTCGGACCTGATCGCCCTCGAGGACGACCAGGTCGCCAAGCGCATCGAGAACAGGGTGTGGACCACCCGCTGGCGCGGCACCCTGCTCATCCACGCCGGATCCGAAGTCGACCTCCAGGCCCTGACCCTGGATGCCGTACGGGAGACCCTGGACGGCTACGAGCTGGTGCGCGGTGCAGTGGTCGCCATCGCCGACCTCACCGGCATCCACGCCGACGACGGCGCGTGCACGCCCTGGTCCCAAGAGGGCTGCTTCCACTGGGAGCTCGCCCAGGTGCAGCGGCTGACCACACCCGTCCCGGCCCGCGGTGCCCAGCGCCTGTGGAAGCCCACCCAGAAGCTGCTGCGCGAGATCGCCTACACCAACCCGTACCTGTCCGGGCGGCTCGCCGCCGTGAAGGCGGCGTGATGGGCGGCAAGTTCACCGACTGGGCTGAAGCCCTCGACACCTCGGCTCTCACCCTGGAGCCGGAATCGGAAGACACCGCCGGCCACGACGCTGCCGTGTCCCGCCTCGTTGCGCGCAACGCCCGCGACAAGGACGACCTCGCCGACCTCCTGGACGCCATCGGGCTGCCGGGCACCGAGGACGACCTCGTGCCGCTGCTGGCGCTGCTTCCCTCCCCCACCGACCACCCCGCCACGGGAGACCCCATGACCACCTCCGCCCCGACCACCAACGCCTTCTTCGCCGTGGCGGTCTCGATGCTCAAAGAGGGCACCGACATCGCGACCGTCCTGGAGACCGTCGACCTGTCCGAGGCCGAACTCGCCGAAGCCCTCGCCCTCGCCGGACGACCCGACCCGGACACCCAGCCCGCCCCCGGCGACACCACACCCCCCAGCGCCGATGCCGACGGGGACGCGCCGGGCGCCACGCAGGAGGAAGCCGGACCGGCCGACGCCCCAGCGCCCACCGAGCCGGCCGACCCGGACAGCGTCGACGGCTTCGACAGTGACCCGGCCTGTGACCGGACCGAGGAACTGCTGGTCTGGGGCGAACAGCACGACGCCCGCAGCCGGCACCTCGCCGCCCAGGCCCGCGACGCGCTCGCCGAACTCGCCCGCCGACGCGGCAACGCCGCCGTCATCGACCAGGCCAAGGCCAAGGTCGCGGCGCTGGAGAACGAACTCGCCCGCGCGCGTGAGGAACTCCAGCAGGCCGTCGGCGGCGAGGACCTCACGGCCGTCGTACCGGCCGTGCCCGCCCTGGCCGTCGCACCGGCGCTGAAGAACGAGCCGGTCCGCCCCCGAGGTGACCGGGAGACGATCCGCCGGTGGGCCAAGGCCAACGGGCTGCGGGTCGCTGACCGCGGTGCCCTGTCCAACGACGTCGTCATCGCCTACAACGCCGTCCACAACGGCGCTGCGTTCGCGGAGGTGGGCTGAGATGGAGCACATACCGTTCGCTCTCACCGGCTACCTGGACCGCAGCGTCGTGTCCTGCACCCGCCCCGGTACGGCCTCCTGGCGGCTGACCTCATCCCCCGACGACTGCACCGAGGAACAAGAAGCGATCATCCCGTGCACCACCAGCGACCCGGCCCTCGCGGACAGGGTGCTCAGGTGCCAGACCGGTGACCTGCTGCGTGTCACCGGGCACCTCACCCTCCCCGACACCGCCGACGGCCACATCCGGCTGGACGTCGACGACCTCAAGGTCCTGTGGGAGGTGGCGCTGGAGCTGGAGCAGTCTCTGCCAGAAGAAGACGACGCTGAGCCGGACGCACCGGAGACCGCAGACCACGGCGGTCGGCCCGCGGCGGTCCAGGCCCTGGCCGAAGCGCTCGCCGCGCTCCCCCACCAGCACGGAGACCAGCCCGGGATACGCCTCGTCATCGGCCCCGTCGACGACAACGCCCTGGACGTCACCCACGGCCACATCATCGACATCACCACGGCCACCACCCACGAACTCGCCAGCGCGGTCACCGCGATGGCCGCCATGCTCGCCAGCCTGCCCCCGCAGACCGGTCCCAGCCTGGACCCGCTGACCATCGCCGAACTCACCGACTACTTCGACGCCCTGGATCTCACCGAACTGACCCGGGCCGTCCTTGATGAGACCCGGCCCGAGGACCGGCTCGCGGTCACCCGCGCCCTGGACGACCTGTTCGGCGACATCCCCGTCACCGGCATCGACGACAACGACCAGTAGACCGCCACCGCGCGGCCCATCAGCATCGACCGGCCCGGGCGGGCCGCCTCCACCTCGAGGCGGCCCGCCCGGCCCCTTTCACGCTCCCGCAGCCACGACGAAAAGGCCCTGATGAAGCTCACCATCGACACCGACAAGCTCGCCGACGCCGCCCAGTGGGCGCTGCGCGCCGTCCCCGGCAACCCGCCCATCCCGGTCATGGCCGGCATGCGCCTCGAAGCCGCCGACGACAACACCCTGACCCTGGCCGGGTACGACCACTACCGCTCCGCCCGCGCGGCTGAGGACTGCGAGGTGTGCGAGCCCGGCACGCTCCTGGTCCCCGGCCGCGTCTTCACCGACATCGTCAAGGCCTTCCCTAAGGGCAAGCCCACCACGCTGGCCCTGGACGGCACCGACCTCGCCCTGTCCTGCGGCACCGCGCACATCCTCCTGCCGACCCTGCCGCTGGAGGACTACCCGACCCTGCCGACGATCTCCGCCGCGAGCGGCACGGTCGACGGCCCCGCCCTGGCCGCAGCCGGCGCCGCAGTCGCGGTGGCCGCCTGCACCGACGAAACCATCGCGACCCTGACCGGTGTCCAGTTCGGCCTCGGCGACACCACGCTCACGCTGTCGGCGACCGACCGGTACTCGTTCCACGTCGCCGACATGCCCTGGACCCCCAACCCGGGCGCCAAGGGCAAGGGCAAGAACAAACCTCGCGTCGCGGGCAACGTGCTCGTACCGGCCGATGCCGTGCGCGACGCCGCCCGCATCCTCGCCGACACCGACACGGCACAACTCACCATCACCGAGTCCCAGTTCGCCATCAGCGTCCCCGGCCGGTGGGCCACCAGCAGCCTCATCGAAGGCGAACTCCCCAAGTACGCAGCCCTGTTCCCCACCGAGTTCGAGTCCGTCGCCACCACCGGCACCGAAGCCCTGATCGACGCCATCAAGCACATCCAGCCGCTGCTGGGCAAAGCCGACCCGATGGTCCTCGAAGTCACCGACGGACAGATCACCGTGCGCGCCGGAACCGACGACAAGGGCCGCGGCCGCGACCAGGTCCACGCCGACCTCGAAGGCGAACCGCTCACCATCGCCTTCAACCCCGGCCTGCTCCTCAAGACCCTCCAGCAGATCGGCGGGCCCGTCACACAGTTCAACTTCACCACCGCGACCAAGCCCGCCCTCGTCCACGGCGTCGACCAGGCCGACGTCTTCCGGGGCCTGGTCATGCCGATCCGCCTCACCAGCATCAGCGGCTGAACCACCCCGCCCGGGCCACGGGCGCCACCCTGCCTGCGGGGCGGCCGTCGACACCGCTCCGGCCGCCCCGCAGCACCACACGACCAGCCCATCACCTCTCCAGCACGTCAGAACCCACATCCCAGAGACGAGGAATCGCATGACTGCCCGCGCATTCTGGAAGACCGTCCACCGCCTCACCGCCCTCGGCACCGACGGATACGCACGCGAACAGAAGGCCGCACACCGTCCGAAGATCGTCGTGCTGTGCGGATCCACCAGGTACTGGGAGCAGTTCCAAGAGGCCAACCTGTACGAGACCGCGGCCGGCCGGATCGTCCTCGCGCCCGGCTGCAACCTCAAGCAGCCCCACCCCCTTTGGTCCGACCCCGCCCAGACCGACCGCCTCAAACAGGTCCTGGACGACCTGCACCTGCGGAAGATCGACCTCGCCGACGACGTCCTCGTGGTCAACCCCGGCGGCTACATCGGCGAGAGCACCCGCCGCGAGATCGAATACGCCCGCAGCCTCGGCAAGCCCATCCGCTACACCCACCCCGTGGACGGAGGGGACGGCCGTGGCTGACAGCACGTCGATCGAATGGACCGACAGCACCTGGAACCCGGTCACCGGCTGTACGAAGATCTCCGACGGCTGCACGAACTGCTACGCGGAAACCTTCGCCGAACGGTGGCGCGGCACCGCCGGCCACCACTTCGAGAACGGCTTCGACATCACGCTGCGGCCGGACCGGCTGCGGCTGCCGATGACGTGGCGCACCCCGCGCCGCGTCTTCCTCGACAGCATGTCCGACCTGTTCCACACCGACATCCCCGACCACTACATCGCCCAGGTGTTCGCCGTCATGGCGCTCACCCCGCAGCACACCTACCAGGTCCTCACGAAGCGGCACGGCCGCATGAAGACGCTGCTGTCTGGCCCGGCGTTCTGGCATCTCGTGGCGGAGCAGGGCCGGGAGCACCTCTCCGGCTGTCAGCAGGACTGGCTCGCTGTCGGCGCGATGCTGGGCGGACAGCCGCTGCCCAACGTGTGGCTGGGCGTCTCGGTCGAAGACCAGAAGTGGGCCGACATCCGCATCCCGGCCCTGCTGGGCACCCCGGCCGCCGTACGGTTCCTCTCCTGCGAACCCCTGCTGGGACCCGTCAACCTCAAACGGGCCGTCATCACCATGGGCAGCGAACGCGGTCACGGTCTCACCACCTCCTACGTCCACGCCGCCGGATGCTGCGAGAACGGCCTCCACGGCATCGACTGGGTCATCGCGGGAGGAGAGAGCGGGCCCCGGGCCCGCCCCATGCACCCACAGTGGGCCCGCCACCTGCGTGATCAGTGCGCATGGGCCGGAGTGCCGTTCTTCCTCAAACAGTGGGGGCAGTTCGCACCCGAGGACCACGGACACGACCACGGACGCCTCGCCCTCATCGACACCCAGGGCCGGAACTGGACGGAGCGGGAAGCACCCGCCCCGCACGACGCGGTCCGCATGCGCCGCGTGGGCAAGACCCAGGCCGGACGACTCCTGGACGGCCGCCACCACGACGCCATCCCGGCCCGGTGAGCGGCATGACCGGCCGGGTGTACCTCGAGCGCGGCCAGCCCGTCACCGTGCTCATCGCGTACTGCGCCCGCCGTGTTCCCGACGTCACCGGCGACTGGCTGCACTTCCAGTGGCCCGGTCGGCGACCCGCCGCCGGGCCGCGCAACGTGGCGATCCGCCGTGCTGACGGATCGATCGTCGTCAGGCCGTTCCGAGGCCTCACCCGCAGCGCTCCGACCGACAGCCCCCACCCGAGGAACCCATGACCATCCCCCACCCGAGCCCTCACACCTTGGCCTCCAAGGCGGCCGACGCCCTGCTCGCCGCGCACCCCGACCTCCCCGCCACGTCGGTGGACGTCGCGCATGTGCGCGGCCTCGGACCGGCCGCCCTGATCCAGGTCGAGGACAAGCCCGCCCTGCGGTCCTGGGCGCAGGCCCTGAACACCACCGCACGCACCACGGGCGCCAGCGGCTACGGCACCACCGAGCCCCACCAGCAGACCGGCCTGCCCGAGTGGCTGTGGTGGCGGATGACGTTCATCGACACGACCGTCGACCAGACGCCCATCCGGCTGTGGACGCTCGAAGCCACCGACCAGCCCCGCGCCCTGGCCGCCTTCCTCGCCTCCACCGCACACACAGCCACCACCACCAAGTAGCAGCCATCACCGGAGCGCCGTGCCCGCCACCATGCGGGCACGGAACCACCCCGCCCCAACCTGCGGGCCAGCCGTCGATACCTCTCCGGCCGCCTCGCAGCACCGCCAGCACCAACACCCTCACGAAGGGCCCTTCATGACCGACCACACCACTCAACTCGCCCGGCTCCGCTTACGGATGCTGGGCAGCGCCTACTGCAACGCCGACTTCTGGACCCGCCGCAACGCCTACCTCACCGACCAGGCCGTCGCCGCGCTCGCCCGCCGAGACCCCGCCGCAGCCGAGAACCTTGCCGCGCAGCTGCTCAACCCCGAGTACATCCATGACACCCAGATCCTGGGCGCGGCCGTGGAGGCCGGTATCGACACCACCACCTGGGAGGAGCGGCGCAAGAAGACCCAGGCGCACGCCCGGGACGCCGACCAGGTTCCGCCGCGCTTCGACCCGGACACCGAGGCTCACCGGCTGTGGGCCTCCCTTTACAGCCACTACCCCCAGACCGCGGCCGCGCTCGCGGACTACCTCGCCGACCTGCCCGACACCTGGCGGGACGACCTGTTCACCCGCGACAACAGCCTTACCCGCCTGCCACCCGAGGCACGTCCCGGCCCGGAAACCGCACCGTACGACGACCGGTCCTGGGAGGACTGCGAGGCCTGCGCCGAATGTCAGGACTCCTGCCGCTTCCACAAGGGGGTCTTCGTCGGCATGGAGTACCAGAGTGACCTGGTCAAGACGCTCCTGACCGATCCCATCGCCCAGGAACACCTCCAGCAGCGCCACGCCGAAGTAGGGCTGCTGGAAGCACGGAAGAAGGCGGCCGAGACGAACACGGTCGGATAGACGGCGGGTGCGCGCAAAGAGGCCTTGTCCCACCCGGAACTCCGGGTGGGACAAGGCCTCTTTGTGTTTCCAGGGGCATCCCCGGGCGGCGCTACTCCTCTTCCAGTTCCTTCCTGCTTCGGTATTCCTCGATCGCCCGCTGTACCTCCTGGGCATGCTCCAGAGCTTGCTGGTGCGCCTGCACGCTGCCGTAGTCGCGCCCGATCCGCTGGGTGAGGTCGGCAGCGACGGGGGCCACGAAGTCCTCCGGGCCTCTCGTGGTGGAGTCGGCTGCTTCGGCGTAGTCCAGCAAGTGGAGCACGGCCTGCAACTCGCTGCGCCGGATCGGCAGATCGACGATCGCGTCTTCCCCGGACACCAGGGCATCGATCACGCGCTGCCGGTACGCCTGGCCCTGCAACGACCTGAAGCGGTACTCGTAGTCGTGCTCGCGGAGCTCGTCTTCGGGGGCGAATGCCTCCAGCCGTTTCAACAGCTCGGGGAGGTTCTCCCGAGGGGTGCGGTAGAAGGGCCGCTCGGCACTGCCGGCACTGCGGGCGTCCAACTGCGCGGAGGAGACGAACGCGGCCACCCGCTCGGGGGAAGGCAGCAGTCCCGCGCCAAGCCAGCGCGCTCCGCCATACAGCCCGCCACCGCTGTTCGGGATGAGGAAGAGGCACCAGCCCGATGCGCCTGCCCAGTGGAGTCCTGCCTCGCCACCAGGAAAGACACTCTGCTGGAACGCGGAACCGAAGTCGATTCCCCCTTCGACGTCGTCGCTCTCCTGCTGAGTCGTGTCGTCGTAGTGGCCGTACGCGTGAATGGACTTCACCGGAAGCCCCTCGGCTAAGAGCTTCACGGCAACGGCCGTCACGTAGTGGCCGATCGCGGACTCAAGGTCGTCCACAAGATTCGAGTCGAGTGTCATCCGATCCCCTTTGCTGGGACACCGCCGTGATCACACTGTGCCGCCAACACTCCCTGCAGGCAGGTGGATAGGCGGACTTTCTGGCGGACTTTCCGGGGATCCTGCTCTACGCCACGCCCTGATCCGACTGCGGCCTCCCGAGGCGACCGCTGCACATCGGCCAGGCAACCGAGACGCGCTGGCGTCACAGCTATTACGGCGTAATAGGTCGCGGTCTCCCCCGCGGAGAGACTGACGCCTCAACAAGTTCCCATAACTAACGTGTTGATGCGACTAAGGATCATGGACGTTAGTAAGGTGTCCTCCATGAGTTCTCCAGCCACCTCCGGCGACCGCGAGAAGGTCGTCTCCAAGCTGCCGGGATGGCTCCGGCAGAACCTCAAAGTCAGGGCCGCCCAACACGGCATCGAGATCCAGGTCGCCGTTGAACTGGGCATCACCGACTGGTGCAACCTGGCCGCCACGCCCGCAACCATCGACACCGCGGGCGCGGACTCCTTCTCCACCTTCCTGCCTGACGGCCAGTGGGACACATTCCGCAGCGTCGCCGCAGACCGGAACGTCTCCCTCATCCAAGGCTTGGCCCAGGCCGTCCAGCTGTGGCTCGACGCCAACCCCGCCCCGCACGTCGCGCGCCCGGCGATCACCCGACGCATGGTCGTCTGCAACCAGAAGGGCGGTGTCGGAAAGACAGCCATCACCGCCGGCACCGGCGAAGCACTGGCCGAAGACCCCAACACCCTGCACGCGGTACGGGTCGCCAAGGCGCTCACCAAGGCTCTCCGCGCGAGCGAAACCCGAGCCGATGAATCCATGCCGAGTGGAGACGACCCTCTCGACATCGAGAATCTCCCGGGCCCCGGATTGCGAGTGCTGCTTGTCGACTTCGACCCGCAGTGTCACCTCACCAACCAGCTGGGCGCAGTACCCCTGCCGATGAACGGGGACAGCCTCACCAACCACATGGCAGGCGATCCCAAGGGAGACCTCCGCGACCTCATCGTCTCCATCGACGACGAAAATTTCGGCGGCCGACTCCACCTCCTGCCCGCCTGCAACGACGCATTCCTGCTCGACGTGCGCCTCTCCGCCGTGCGAGCCCGTGAAGCCGCCCTGGAACGCGCTCTCGCGCCGCTCGAGGCCGACTACGACGTCATCCTTGTCGACTGCCCTCCCAGCCTTGGCCTCAGCATGGACGCTGCCGCCTACTACGGACGCCGCCGTGACGGCGAAAAGCCCGGCCAGTCCGGCGCCCTGATCGTTGTCCAGGCCGAAGACAGCTCCGCCGACGCCTACGGACTCCTCACCAACCAGATCGACGACCTGCGCGGCGACCTCCAGATCGACATCGACTACCTGGGTATCGTCGTCAACCTCTACGACGGCCGCCGCGGCTACATCGCCACCTCATCCCTTCAGGGCTGGGTCGACATAAAGGATCCACGGGTCGTCGGACTCATCGGAGACCTCAAGGAACAGAAGGAGGCCGTGCGGATGAAGCAGCCCCTGCTGTCCTACGCCCCCAAATCACAGCAGGCGATCGGCATGCGCGCACTTGCACGGGAGATCTCATGAGCAAGGCCGATCAGCTCGGTGCTGGCCGCTTCGGCGGCCAGAGCCAGGCCCTCAGCGCGCGCCGCCAGGCAGTCGCCGCAGCCACCGGCGTGCCCACCGAAGGCGTCGCCGCGCCGACCGAACTCCCGGTCCACCGCATCAGCCTCAACCCTGACAACCCCCGCTCCGTCCTCGGGGACCTCACCGACCTCGCAGGCAGCCTGACGACCCACGGCCAGAAGCAGGCAATCACAGTCATGAACCGTGACGCCTACATCAAGGCCAACCCGGAGCGCGAGGGCGACCTCGAACCCGACACCACCCACGTCGTCGTCGACGGCAGCAGCCGCCTTGCCGCCGCCCGCGAAGCACAGCTCGACACCGTCAAGATCATGGTCAGCGACGACCAGGGCACTACTTCCGAGGAACTTCTCGAATCCGCCCTCGTTGCCAACATCCACCGCCAAGACCTCGAAGAGCTCGACGAAGCCCGAGCTCTCCAACGCCTCTTGGCGATCCACGGCAGCCAGACCGCTCTGGCCAAGCGGCTCCACCGCTCCCAGGGGTGGGTCTCACAACGCCTCGCTCTGCTCAATCTCACACCCGAACTCCAGGCCAGGATCGGCGAAGAGCCCATCGACCTGTTGCGAGCCGTGGGAAACAAGCCGGCGGCAGAACAGGAGACAGTGCTCAGAGACCTGAAGGATGAACGAGCCCGCAAGGAAGCACTGAAGAAGGAGCGCGGCCCAAGGAAGCCGGGAAGAAGCACTGAGTCTGCGGCTCGGGAGAGCGTGAACTCCGATGACTATTACGACGTAATAGGAGACGACGAGCCGAACGGCCCACCATCGAGTGAGCAGACAGGGCAGACCGCTGACAACCGAGCACTCGCGCAGGCGGTACCGGAGCCCCGGGCAGACTCCTCGGCACCGGCCGCCGCTGAGAACAGTGCCGATAAGGAACGGCCGGTCCGCAGGCTGCCGTACGACGAGCCCGGCTCCCTCGCGATGCTCCTGGACTCGAAGATGGCGGACGACGCCTTCTTCGACCTGATCCGGTTCTTGAGTATCAAGGGACTGGAACGCGACCCCGCCCGACTGGTTGAGCTCGTGCAGCCCTTCGCCGAGCAGGCCGCCACCAAGTAACTGCACGAACGCGCTGCGGGGCTGGTCTTCAGAGAGGGGGACCGGCCCCGTCGCGGTCACCGACCTTCGACTACCCCTCACTCCAGCCGGACTCCCGTAGGGCGACCCGAGTACCAAGCCATGGAAGCGGGCGTTCTTTAACGGTGATTCGAGGGTAGCTGCGGGCCTTGTTGGTGCTTGCCGAGGGGTCTCCTGCGAATGGACACGGCCCGGTCAGGTCTCGTAGAAGGTGCACATCGAGTCGGCCTGCTGCTGTGACCGGGTGGCCTCGCAGCCGGTACAGCGGTACGTGGGTGTGCACTGGTTGACGGTGAGTCGGCTGCTTGTGGGTGGCTGCTCTGTCCCGCAGTATTCGCACGAGGCCGGTAGGCGTCCCCGTAGCGGGCTCGCATCACCTCGTTCCGGCGACCGGGGACCGTCCGCGGCTGACGTGGCGGCCCGCCTGACGGGCTCTACGGAAAAGATTTGGTGATGGCCTCCCGCCCGGCGGGAAGCACCCGGGATCACGCTTTCCCGCAGGTCACGGGCGGGTTTCCATGACCGGGTGACAATCAGCGAAGCGAAGATCGGCCCGGGCGGGTGGCCGTACTACTGCAACGGCGTGATGGTCGGCGACGGCCACCGCCCGGCGGGCAAGCCGCTGCGCGACGCCCAGGACGAAGCGGGTGTCCCGCCCGGGATCTGGAAGGGCCAGGGTCTGGCCGCGCTAGGTCTCGCGGCCGGGGACGTGGTGACCGAGCGGCAGGCCGAACTGCTCCTGGGGGAGGGCCGGCACCCGGACGCCGACCGGATCGAGCGCGAGCTCCTGGACGCGGGCAAGAGCCCGGCGCAGGCGCGGCGGGCGACGGTGCTGGGCAGGCCCATCGAGCACAACAAGTCGCCGGAGACCGAGAACGCGAAGGAACGGTCGCCCTGGCTGGCCATGGATCTGACGTTCCGGGCGCCGTCGACCGCTCAGATCGCGTGGGCGCTGATGGACGACGCCACCCGCCGGGTGCTGGAGCTGTGCGAGGACATCGCCCGGGACAAGACGCTGGCGTGGGTGGAGAAGGCGGTCGCGGAGATCCGCTGGGGGAGCGGCGGCAAGCACCGCCGCCCGGTGAAGGACGGGCTGATCGTCGCGGTGTTCCGGCACTACGAGTCCAGAGCCGCAAAACCGTTGCTTCACGATCATGCGGTGATTTCCATCCGTGCCCAGCGCCCGGACGGCAAGGGGACGTGGGGCAACTTCTCCGCGGACTCGATGCTGGAGCACATCGTCGCGGCCGACACTCTCTTCACCCTCTACTTCATGGAGGAGGTGTCCGCCCGGCTCGGGTGGGCGTGGGAGCCGCGCGAGGTGACGCCCGGCAGGAGGCCGGTCCTTGAGATCGCAGGGATCGACCAGCGGCTCATCGGCTGGCAGTCGACCCGCCGTCAGCAGATCGCGGACGCGCTGCCCATCCTCATCGCCGACTACGAAGAGACGCACGGGCACCCGCCGGGGGAGCGGGTCGCCAAAGCGCTGGACCGGCAGGCCGCCGACCGGACCCGCCCACCGAAGCGCAAGGTGCCGCGGTCGCTGTCCGAGCTGCGCGACGGCTGGCGGCAGTCGGCGATCCGGGCGTTCGGCGCCTGCACGGTGTACCGGCTGGCGGAGCGGGTGCGGGCGGCGGCCGTGGCGGTGTGGGCGCGGGTGCGGCCGGTGGTCGACATCGCGCTGGCGGCCGTGGACATCACCGCCGTGGTGTACGTGATGCGCGGCGCGTTCAAGCGCCATCACCTGCTCGCCGAAGCCCGGCGCCACCTCGCCCACATCCTGCGCGGCCGGCCCCACGAGCCCGGCCTGGACGAACACATCGTGCAGACGGCCGTCGACGACTACACCCGCCCGGCCGGTCAGACGATGATGACCGCCGATCTGCGCGCCCTGTACCCGAACGACTTCGAGGACCAGGCCGTGATCCGCCCGCTGACCCGCGCCCGGTCGGCGTCCCGCTACGACAAGGCCCGCCTCGCCGCCGGCGCCCTGACCGCCCGCGTGAACGCGGTGCGCCGCTCGCACCGGCTCGGCTCCCGCTCCCTGCCGCACACCGTCGCCGTGGCCGCCGGAGCTCCGCTGCGCTCGATGCGGGACCGGGGAGAAGCCCGTGCCCAACGCGCTATCCGCAAGGAGGTCCGGGACCAGGAGCAGATGACCGACCTCGCCACGATGGAGGAGAGCCGCCGGGTGATCGAGGCCGTCGCTGCCCAGATGGCCGCCAAGCTCCGGGACGGCATGCGGGAACGCGCCGCCGCCCACGGACCCCGCCTGCAGCCCGCCCCAGCGCCCCACACTCAGCAACCCGGAGTCCAGCCCGGCCCGGGCCCGGACACACCCACTGGAGGAGTCAGATGACCATTCCGCCCGACGATCCGAGGATCGAGGCCGTCCTCTCCCTCGTACGGCAGGGCGCCGAAGAGCGTGCTGCCGTGCCCGGGCCGACGCCCTGGCAGCCGGTCTGGAAGAGGCTCCGCAAGCCGCTGACGAAGGCGGAGCAGAAGCGGCGGCTACGCCTGCAGCGCCAGCGGCTCCAGCAGGCGGGGCACCGGCGCTTCTTCGCCGGGCAGTCCCGTCGGCCACGCTCAAGAAGGAACCGCGTCGGCAGCGCGGCTGGTCGCCGCGACGCGCGCGCCTTGTCCCGGCTGCGGCACTCCAATGCCTGGCTGTGGTGACGATGCCCGGCATCCGATGTTCGACGGGCGGCGCTCCGGTCTCGTGGACCGGGGCGCCGCCTGTTGTCACTTGGAATACCGGGCATCGTCCGGTGCGCACCCGCGCGATGAACCGCATGGAACGGATCACCGGCGACTCGATGGCCGTTCCGGCGAATTGATGCCTCGCCGCACCGAAGCAACGTTTGTACGCGGCACCAGGCGAAGGCTGCCATGGCATGTGGGGTCTGCGGTGGATGCGCCGAGGCGCCTGGTGATGCAGGTCACATTTCATGTTGGGGTGGAGTACGGGCTCTGAGAGGCATGACTGACAACAGCGAAGGCGACGTGCCGGAGACGGCGGTTGGTGAGGACGCCGTGCCAGCCTCCAGCGGCATGGGCCCGCCCGGTTGTGTCCAGACCGGGCCTGAGAGCGGGCCGTCGGTGCCCGTCGGCGGGGGGCAGAACGAGGTGGCGGGTCTTGTCCTGCTCATCAACACGGTGCTGGGCGGCCTGGGTACGCTCTACGTGACCACCAAGTCCGTGGAGATCACGCTCTGTTCGGCACTGCTGGTGCTGGTGATCACCCTTGTGGTTCTCGTCGTGAGGCGGGTGACCGGGCCCGGGGGCCGGCCAGAGCGGGAGGGCCAGGGTGCGAGGTGAGGAAGACGAGTATGAAGCCTTCTTCCGGGAGCAGTATCCGCGGGTGCTGGCTTTGCTGATCGCCTTTTACAGGTTTGCGCCGGAGACCGCCAAGGACGCCGCCTCCGACGCCATGATCAAGCTGTACCTGAACTGGTCCAAGGTGAGGACGCCGCGAGCCTGGGTGCGCACGGTTGCATTGCGCTCGGCACGCCGCATGGTGAACCGGCGTTACGTGCAGCTGGACACCGAGGTGGAGGTCGCCGACGGCGACCTCGCCGCAGTGGAGCTGGCCATGATGGCCGGCGCCGCCATTACAGCGTTGCCGCCGCGCCAGCAAGAAGTCATGAGGTTGACACTCGTCGACTTGACGCCCACGGAGATCGCGGATGTCCTCGGCTGCACAGCCGAGCAGGCCCGCGGCAATCTCGCCTGCGCCCGCCGCACCCTGCGGCGGGTGCTGCGAACGGAGGAGGAGGCATGAGCACTGACCCCACCCAGGGCATCGAGACGGACGACCGCGATGAAACCTATGCGCGGCTCGTTGCACGCTACTCCGCCCCTGAGACTGTCAGTGACGCGCTGGAACAGGTCAAGGCGCGGGCACGGCGTCGGCAGGCAGCCAGGGACCTCGTCACCCGTGCGCAGGGCGGACTGCTTCACCACCGCACGGTGCGGGAGATCGCCCGCTTCTTCCGCGATGCCGACCGTGGACGTGTCGAGCTGTGGCAGGTGGCGGAGAGCACCGGCATTCCGCTTGACGACGGCCTCCAGGTTCTGCGCGAGTTTGTCGACGCCGGCCTACTGAACCAGTACAAGGAGGGGGTGGGCCGGGACGTGTGCCGTACCTTTGAGCTCGCCGACGGCGCCAGGGGCGGCATGACCGACGTGTTCGTCGAGGCTGAGGCCGCTGCTCAGCGCGAGGAGCACAGCGGCCAGGAATGGCCCCGGGCGACCGAGCGGGAGAAGAAGGTGGAGAAGTACTTCCATCCCACTCCGGAACGGAGCTTCGACCAGATTGCCACAGCACTGCTTGCGTTCGGCGGTATTGCGGTGCTGGTCGGGCTGATTGCCCTGAACAGCAACGCGTTGGTCGGAGTGCTGCTGATGGCGGGCGGTATCTGGGCCGCAGTGAAGGGCGGCCTGAAGAAGAAGCAGTACAAGGATGCCTATGAGAGGGCGGAGCCCAAGCCGTCCGATCGTGAGATGGACCGGCTCCTCGCTCAGGATCTGAAGGTCATCGAGGACCGTGCGATGCGCCGCCTGGGCATTACTGCGGACCATCTGGAGATCGGCGCCCAGTCCTGGGACCCGGTCGCGGCCCTGCTCGGTACGAGCCCGTCCGAGCGTCCGGAGAAAAGGCCGCTGGTGCTGTACGGGCCGAATCTCAGCGGGTTCGGAATCGGCGACGACGGGGTGTGGCGGTTCCAGGAGTACGAAGTCCTGGTCCTCTGTCCCACCCTGCACCACCTCGCGCTCTTCCACTGCTCGCTGGACTTCCTGTCGGGTGGACTGTCCAAGGAGGACACGGAGGAGTACCAGTACAACCACGTGGTCGCCGTCTCGACCAGGACCACACCCGCTCCCGCCGACATCTCCCTGGAGCAGCTGAACACCCGTACGCCCGACGACGACTCGGTCCACTTCAGCAAGGTCCAGCGGCGTCGGCTGGAGGTCAGCGTGTCGAACGGCCAGTCCATGGGTGTCACGGTCGGCATCTCCGACGAGGACGACAGCACGAAGCGGGCCAGGCTGCAGTCGAGCGGCATCGACGAGGTCATCGGGTCCATCCGGCGCGTACTGCGCGACCGTTCGCAGCGAACGTGAACGGTGGTGTTCGGAATTCCGGGATTTGTATCCTGCCGAATTGCCCATGGACCACATAGGTGAGAAGCCCCGGACGATGAGTCCGGGGCTGCGTCGGGGGTGTCACGAAGGGCGGTTGGCCGCTGGAAGTCTGCCGCCGGGCTGCTGGTGTGGCGATCCGGGCCCGGGTGGGCCCGCATGTGGACACCGCGCTCGCCGCCGTCGACGTTGCCGCGATCGTCTTCACCGTGCGCCGCTCCTTCGCCCGCCGCCACGTCCTGGCCGAAGCCCGCCGACACCTCCTGGAGACCCTGCGCGGCCGCGCATTCGAGCCGGGCCTGGACGACTCCATCGCCGATCTGGCCCTGACCCGCCACTCCCGTCAGCTCACCGTTCCCCAGAAGGGCCGGAGGGCCCCGTCGCCGGACCAGCTGTCTTACACGGCCGACTTCGCCTGGCCCCACCGGTGGTGGATCGCCGGGACCGACGGCGAACCGCCCAGGGAGTCGAGCAGGTACGAGCGGGCCAGGGTCGCCAGCCTCGCCCCGACACAGTGGGCCGCGGCCGTCCAGGCCCACCAGCAGGCCGCGATGCCCGAGCTGCTGGAGGGCCGAACGACCGACCCGGCGACATGGATGCACACGCCGAAGAACCTCGCCCGGCTCGCCGCCCTCAAGCTCGAGACCGACGCCCGTGGACGCGCCGTCGCCGCACATCAGCTCAAGCACTCCGAGCAGCCGGCCACGGACGCGGCCGGTCCCGTCGACCAGCAGCAGCACCAGAACCGCAACTCGCAGGGGAGAGGGGGCGGCCTCGAGCGCTGACGGGGGCCAGACCGGCCAACACATGGAGGTGCAGTGCGTTGCCGACGTGCTGGTGCTGGTCAAGACCCGAAATCCGGTCGGGGAAAAGCGTTTTGCCGCCAACGAGCAGTAATCGACCCACCGCACGGAGTGGTTCGGGGTTACTTGTGGGCTGGGACGTTCGGGTCTGACGGGGAGGGCTGGCCGGATGGTTCTGACGATCAATGTGGCGGTGCTGCTGGCGGTCATCATCGTCATGCGGCTGCGGCGGCGTACGCAGGCCCGCAGCCGGAACGACGAGCAGCTGACCGTGCTCATCGTGCTGGTCTTCGGCGTGCTGATCGCCCCCACAGCGTTCGGCCAGACCATCTTCGACGTCGTCGGCCAACTCACGCAGGGCGTCACGCAGTCGGGCAGCCCCTGAACTCTGTGAACCCTGCCCGTCCAGCGGCACCGTCCCTGCCCGCCCTGCGGGACGGGGGACGAAGTCGCCGGGCCAGATGCCGGGACGCGGCCGGAGGGCGGGCTCCAGAGTCGGCGGGCGGCGGCGAGGGTACGGGGAGAGACCAGCCGAAGCCTGGAGGCCCCGATGGTTGATCCGATCCCGCCGCTCTCCCTGGAGCGTCTGGCGAGACTGAAGGAGCTCACCGACGCGTCCCGGCTGCGGGTGGCGCTGTAGCCGCCTCCGAAGCTGCCGCCGTGCCGTCGCCGTACCCGGCAGTTCCCCAGCGGCAAGCCGAACCCGCTGTGGCAGCCCGTGCACCACCGCAGACATCGCCGGGGATGAACCGAACGACGCCGCACCGGTGCGCCCCGGCGGTGCGCACCGCACCGCGATGTACGCACTCACGGTGACGGCGCGCAGGGATGGTGCGCTGGTGCGCACCCCTTGTCGAGATGCGCCGCACCGGATGCGCACCCCTTGTCGAGTTGGGAATCAACCCTTGTCGGGGCCGCAATCGGCGACGTTCTTCCTAGACCTCGTTCGCTACCGCCCGCATCGTCCTCTTATGTGTGCGCGATGCTGTGCACTGAGGGGAGAACTCTCCCGCCCTCACCCGCCCTTGGGTCCTACACGCTGAGTGAACCGGTGCGCGGCCCGCTCCACGATGCGCACCGCCCGGCGGGAGTGCACGGCATCGTGCGCACCGGGTGCGGGAGCCAACAGCACGAGGTGCGCACCATCCGGTGGGGGAGTGCGCTGCATCGTGCACAACTCATCGCGCCGCGCGCACCCGGTGCGCACCAGTGCCCCGCTGGCTCAGGAGGCCGGCGCGTGTGGCACACGGCCGTACGCGGCGCGGTGGTTCTATGCTCCGTCCGTGGGACAGACCCCGGCACAGAAGGCCGCCCAGGCGGCACGCGGCCAGCAGCCGAAGAAGAGGCCCGGCAAGGCGCAGCGCGAGGCGATCAAGCAGGCGCAGACCGCGAAGAAGGCGGGCGGCAGGATGCCGGCCGCGAAGAAGACCGCGGCGAAGAAGGCGGTGCCGCTGCCGCGCGGCTCGGTCCGGGCCGCCTACCCCGGCACCTGCCCGGCCTGCTTCAAGGACTACGACAAGGGCACGGTCATCACGAAGGTGGGGGAGACCTGGGGCCACCCGGTCTGTGCTCCCCGCCAGCTGTCGGCCGCGGAGCGGGAGTTCGCGCGGAACAAGGCCAGGATCGAGAGCGGCGAGGCGTTCCGTTCCCGCAAGCCCTCGGACTGGCGACGCGGCGCCTCGGTGTCCAGCACTCGCCCCGCCGGCTGAACTCCCACTGGACGGTGTGGCATTGGCCACGGACGAACCGTCCGGTCAAGGGGTGGTCAAGGGTCATAACGGACACCCGGGAGCGGTGGCCGTCAGGTCGCGGACAAGGCGTGCTTCCTCACGGTGGCTCCGGCCCGTACGCCTCGCGTGTGCGGGCCGGGCCTGTCACCGATCCGGCCGCGCGCGGCCGGAGAATCCCGAGGACACGATGACCACTGCACCCACCCCGCCGGCCCCGGCTGGCACCGCTGCGACGGCGAGCCCCGCTCCGAGCCCTGTAGTAAGCCCCGCTCCCAGCCCCGCAGCCCCAAGCCGCCGCCTGACGGTCGTTGCTGATCAGACCCCCGATTCACCCGCCACGGCCAGTTGCAACTCCTCTTCTCCCAGTACTGATGTACCTGGAGAAGCATCCCGGGCCCGGAAGGCGGCGGCGAAGGCCGGCGCGGAGATCCGTGGCGAAGTCCTGCTCACCCTCGCCCAGCTGCGCCTGGCCACACCCTGCCAGCTCAAGGCGCTGCTGTTGCCGCGTCAGCAGGGCACCGACCATGTCCGGCGGGCGCTGCGCAATCTGCTTGCCGAGTCCCCGGCCCTGGTCGGCCGGACCCACCGCAAACAGCAGAGCTACTGGTACTGCACCTCGGCCGGTCTCGCCGAAGCCGCCGAGTCCGGCGAACTCGCCGGGGCCGGCCGGACCACCGGGAAGCGCATCGCGGCCAGCAAGACGGGTCTTCGGGAGCACGGCCTCGCCCTGGTCGACGCCGTCGTCGCCTTCCACGAGGCGGAGGCGGCCCACTTCGCCGACTGGCAGGTGGAAGTCGCCCATCCCACTCCGGCCGGGAACCTGGTGCCCGACGGCGTGGTGCTCCTGGCCAACGGCACCAGTGCGTTTGTGGAGATCGACCGCACCATGTCCTATGCCCGCCTGGTCGCCAAGCTGGAGCGCTACGACGCCTACCGCAACGCGCCCGCGTCCGGGCGCGGGAACGCCGCCCGGGCCCCGCGCAGTCATTGGCAGGAGACCTACAGCGGGCCGTCCATGAACCGGCCCTTCCCGCCGGTGCTGTTCGTCTTCGCCCCGGCGCAGCGTCGCGCGGCCCCGGCAACGAGGGAGGCCGCCTTCCTCGAGCGAGCCCGCCAAGTTTCCAGCGTGGACTACCGGCTCACCGTGGCGACCACGACTCTGCCTCTGCTCACCCTGCACGGCGCCGACGGGCCGGTGTGGCGGGTCGTCGGCAAGGGCCGCGGTGAGGACCGCTGTTCTCTGGCCGCGCTGCCGAAGGCACGGTGAGCACGGTGAGTCCGGCCTTCACCCAGACCGGACCCACCTGCCCGCGCCTGTCGTTGTCAGTAGCGGCTGGGAGGCTGCTCGGATGAACGGAGATGAACAGCTGCTGCGCGGCCGGGTGTAGGGCTCGGACCACGACGACTGAGACCCCGGCCTGCTGCCGCACCAGACGTACGCTGCGCTCGTCGGCGGGCCGCTGGACGGACTGCTGCTGGACATCATGGGCTGGCGGACCGAGGAAATCGACGACGGCGTCGCCCTGTTGGCTGCGAAGCTCTCTCCGAGTGTCGTTTGTCGATGAGTCTGGATGTCAGTTGAGGGCCGACCAGCCGTCGAGTGTCGATGAGTTTGAGTGTCACTTGGGCGTGCGCGGAGGGATGCAGACCCGAGAGCGTGTCCGCGCGGTCGCGATCGCCAGCTCATCGCTTTGAGCGAACTCGTCGTGATAGTCAGAGCCAGTGATTGGTCGACTTCCCCTTGATGAGCAACTGGACGTCTTGCAGACGGTCCTCTCCCGCAACGAGATCTTGACGGATGTGCTGGCCAGAACTGCGACGCTCGACTTGCCCGGTTGGTATGTGA
>NZ_PJME01000035.1 GCF_002954775.1 Streptomyces geranii | reverse complement strand
CCACCCACCCGTTCGACCCCCAACCGCACCGGCACATCCCCAGCCGTATGCGTACGAACGTTCCCCACCAGATTCCCCAGCACCTGCCGCAACCCCGACTCGTCCGCGCGCACCAGCAACGCCCCCTCCGCGGACACACTGATCGGCCGTTCCGGCTCCTGCACCCGCAGATCCTCCGCCGCGTCCCGCACCAACCGGCTCAAGTCGACGTTCTTCAACCGCAGTTCGGGCCGCTGATCGAGCCGCGCCAGCGTCAGCAGCTCGTCGACCAGCCGCCCCATCCGGTCCGCCTCGCCGTTCATCCGGTCCCAGGCCCGCCGCCGCTCCCCGGGATCGGTCAGCATCCCCTTGTCGTACAGCTGGAGATAGCCCCGGATCGCGGACAACGGCGTACGCAGCTCGTGCGAGGCGTCGGCGACGAACCGCCGCAGCTGGGCCGCGCTGCGCTCGCGCGTGCGGTACGCCGACTCCACCTGGTGGAGCATGGTGTTGAGGGCGACCCGCAACTGCTCGACCTCCAGCGTGGCCTCCCGACTGGACGGCACCCGCCGGGTCAGATCGCCCTCGGCGATGGCGGTCGACGTCTCGACCATGTCCTCCAGCGGCGCCATCCGCCGGCTCACGCTGAACATCGTGAGCACGGCGAGCAGCCCCAACAGCAGTGTCCCGACGGCGAGATCGAGCTTGAGCGCCTTGCCGAGGACGTCGTGCAGGGCGTCCGTGGAAGTGGCCAGCAGTACGGTCGTACCGTCGGCGAGCGGCGCGGCCGTCACACGGTAGGGAGCATGCCGTACGCGGATGTCGTGCGGGGAGTCGTCACGGGAGAGGGCGGCCGGGTCGGACACGGCGGCGACGAGGGCACGCTGGTCGGCGGTGGGCGCGAGCCCGGCGACCGTCATGGCCCGCCCGCCCGCACCGATGACGACGAAGATGCCGTCGGACACGAGGGAGTCGGCGTCCGTCGAACCGCCCTCGCCGTCAACCGAGTTGGACCGATACTTGTCGGTGAGCGCGGCGAACGCGCTGAGCGAGTCGATCTGTTCGAGCGTGACCCGCGAGCCCCCGATCGAGTCCCGTGTGCTCATCAGCTGGGTGTCGACGCTGTCCAGCAGATACAGCCGCATCCCCATCACGCTCACCCCGCTCGCCACCACGATCCCGAGCGCGAGCAGCGCCACATTGGCCAGCGTGAGCTTCACGCGCAGGGAGTGGATCCCGCGCTTGCAGCGGAACGTACGCGCCCACCCCGGCCCGAAGGCCCGCCCCCAACCGACCCCGATGCCGAAAAGACTCATCCCACCCCGATCCCGCAGAGACCCACCCATGGATTACCGGCTACCGGCTACCGGACTACGCCAGCCCGTATCCGACCCCGCGCCGCGTGGTGATCACGGGCGGTCCGAGCGCGTCGAGCTTGCGCCGCAGATAGCTGATGTAGGTCTCGACGACCGTCGACTCGGGCGGCGTGTGTTCGTACTGCCATACGTGCCGCAGGAGTTGCTCCTTGGGCACGATCCGGCCGCCGTTGCGGACGAGGAACCGCAGCAGCGCGTACTCCGTGGGCGTCAGCTCGACCGTGCCGCCCGCGCGGTGCACGCTGTACGTCGACTCGTCCAGCTCCAGGTCGCCGTAGCGCAGCGGAGGCCGCTGCGGCAGCACGTCGACGGACCGGGTCCGCCGCAGCACGGCGTTGATCCGGGCGACGACCTCGTCGATGTTGAACGGCTTGGTGATGTAGTCGTCGCCGAAGCCGAGGGCGCCGACGATCTCGGCGGGCGCGTCCCGCGCGGTCAGGAAGACGAGGGCCAACTCGGGCCTGCGGGAGCGCAGTTCACGCCCGAGGGCACGGCCGTCGCCGTCCGGCAGCATGATGTCGAGCAGGGCGACGTCCGGGCGGGTGCGCTCGGCGAGCGTAAGCGCCTCGCGGACGGTGCCCGCGACCATCACCTCGAAGCGGTGGTAGCGCAGGGCGATGGCGAGAACGTCCGCGATGCTCGGTTCGTCCTCCACCACCAACACGGTCCCCGTGCCTGTGCCCGCGTCCGTCCCTGCCCCTGGAGCCGTCATGGCCCCAGTATCGGCGGGGTCACCGACACCCGGCCCCGGTTCGCGCTTTGGAGTTCCTTGAGAGTCATGGCCGCCTCATGTCCACACCGCCCCCCGCCCCCAATTCTGTTGCCAGGACCTGGGGGACCGACCGAACCAACTACACATGAATGAGGGGCTGTTGAGCGTGGCGGCATTGGCACGGTGGTGCTATCGGCACCGGTTGGTGGTCCTGTTGCTGTGGGTGGGGGCCGTGTTCGGGCTGGGCTTCGCGGGCTCCGCCGCGGGCACGGACTACGCGAACACCTTCTCCCTCCCCAACACGGACTCCACGCGCGCGTACGACCTGATGGAGAAGGCCTTCCCGCAGAGCGCGGGCGACACCGACACCGTGGTGTGGAAGGTCGACGAGGGCTCGGTGCGGGACGAGTCGGTACGGTCCCGGATCGAGCCGAAGCTGGCGGAGATCGCGAAGATGCCGGGCGTGGGCGAGGTCACCAGCCCGTACGCCGCCGACGCCGCCGGTGCGGGCGCGGCCCAGATCAGCGAGAACGGGCGGATCGCCTACGCCCAGATCACCTTCACCGAGCAGGCGAACGGCGTGCCCAAGGCGACCGTCGAGGACGTCGTGGACACGGCCAAGGCAGCCGAACGCGCCGGGCTCCAGGTCGAGTTGGGCGGCCAGGCGATCACCAGGACGCAGGAACCGCCCACCGGCATCGCCGAGATGGTCGGCATCCTGGCGGCGGCGGTCGTCCTGTTCCTCGCCTTCGGCTCGCTCTTCGCGATGCTGCTGCCGCTGGTCGTCGCGATCGCCGCCCTCGGCACCGGCCTGATGGCGACCTCTCTCCTCAGCCATGTCACCGACGTCCCCGAAGTCGCCCCGCTGCTCGGCTCGTTGATCGGTCTGGGCGTCGGCATCGACTACGCCCTGTTCATCGTCACCCGGCACCGCAGGGGCATCCTGCGTGGCATGAAGCCCGAGGAGTCGGCGGTCACGGCCCTCAACACCTCAGGCCGGGCAGTGCTGTTCGCGGGCGGCACGGTGTGCATCGCCCTCGCCGGCATGCTGGTGATGAACATGCGCTTCCTGGACGGCGTGGTCGTCGCGACCTCCCTCACGGTCGTCCTGAGCGTCCTCGCCGCGACAACTCTCCTCCCGGCCCTCCTCGGCATGCTCGGCATGCGCGTCCTCAGCCGCAAGCAGCGCCGCAAGCTGGCCGCGACGGGACCGGAACCGGCCGAGGCGAGCGGACTCGCGGCGCGCTGGTCGTCGTACGTCGAACGGCGCCCGCGCTCGACGGCGGCACTGGCCCTGCTCGCGATGCTGATCCTGGCCCTCCCCGTCCTGTCGATCCGCCTCGGCGCGACCGACCAGGGCAACCACCAGGAGTCGACGACCACCCGCCAGGCGTACGACCTGCTGGCGGAGGGCTTCGGCCCCGGCTTCAACGGCCCGCTCCAGGTGGTGGTCGCGGAGGGCGACGCGAACGCGCTCGCCGAGACGATCCGTACGACGGAGGGCGTGGCCCAGGCCGCCGCGCTGCCGCCGTCCCAGGGCATCACGGTGATCCAGGTCGTCCCGACGACCTCACCCCAGTCGGTCCAGACGGACCAACTGATCGACCGCCTACGGGACAAGGTCATCCCCGCCTCCGGAACCGAGGCTCATGTAGGCGGAGTGACGGCGATCTTCAAGGACTTCGCGGCGGTGACCGGCGACCGTCTGCCGTACTTCGTGGCGGCGATCATCTCGCTGGGCTTCCTGCTGCTCATGGTGGCATTCCGCTCGCTGGTCGTGCCGTTGACGGCGGCGCTGATGAACCTGATAGCGGCGGCGGCCTCGTTCGGCGTACTGGTCGCGATCTTCCAGTGGGGCTGGGGCACGGAACTGCTGGGCATCGGCAAGGAGGGCCCGATCACGGCGTTCCTCCCGGTGATCATGCTGTCGTTGCTGTTCGGCCTCTCGATGGACTACCAGGTGTTCCTGGTGAGCCGGATGCACGAGGAATGGGTGCACACGAAGGACAATGCGAGGGCGGTCCGAGTAGGCCTCGCCGAAACGAGCAGGGTCATCAACTGCGCGGCCCTGATCATGATCTGCGTGTTCTCCGCCTTCGTCCTGAGCGGCGACATGGAGGGCGCGATGGCGGGCATCGGCCTCGCGGCGGCGGTGGCGCTGGACGCGTTCATCCTGCGTACGGCCCTGGTGCCGGCCGCGATGCACATGCTCGGCAACTCCAACTGGTGGCTCCCCGCGGGCCTGGAGAAGCGCCTCCCGCACCTGGCGGTGGAGCCGAAGGAGGAAACCCCGGAGGCCGATTCGCCGCCGACACGAGGCAACGGCGCCTCGGTGGTCCACGGGTTCGTCCGGGACGAGGAGGGCGCCCCGGTCGAGGGCGCGGCGGTCACCCTGCGCACCAAGGGCGGACGCCAACTGGACCGCGTCACCTCCCTCGCCGACGGCTCGTACATCCTCTCCGTCCCGGCACCGGGTACGTATCTGCTGGCGACGGCGGCGGAGTCGTACGGCTCCCGGGCCCGCCAGGTGACGGTGACGGACGGCCCGTTGGTGTACGACGTGGAGCTGAGGGAGCCCTCGGAGGACGAGGCGGACGAAATGAACTCGGTGAACTGACCGCCCTGGAGCCCTACTTGCCCGCTGACCCGCCCTTCTCCTCCTCCCCGGGAAGGGCGTTGGTCATCCCGGGCAGGAAGTCGCTGAACAGGTCGTGCACTTCACGCACGAGCGGGCGCAGCACCCGGAACCGGGCGAGGGTGACCCCGCGGGCGGTGAGCCGGGCGCCGCGTCCGGCGAGCCGGTAGGTGCGCTCGCGGCCCTCAGTGCGGTCGTAGATCCAGTACATGACCATGCCCATCTGGGACAGCCACATCAACTCGGGCAGCACGTCCCGGAGTTCCTCGGGCACCTTGGCCTTGGACCCGGCGAGCACCTCCTTGTGCACGGCGATGGCCTGGGCACGCGCGTGCTCCGACTCGGCGGAGAACGGGCTGAGGGGACTGTTCGGGTCGGCGGCGGTCTTGAAGAACTGCACGGCGAACTCGTGGTAGGGAGCGGCGACATCGAGCCAGGCCCGGTGCACCCCGGCGAGCCGAGCCTCCAAGTCGGTCTCCCGGTCGAGGACTTCACGCGCGACGACCTGGTACTCACCGGCGAGCTGGTCGTAGAACCCCTGGATCAGGTGCTCCTTGCCGGCGAAGTAGTAGTAGGCGTTGCCGACGGAGACCCCGGCCTCCTGGGCGATGGCCCGCATGGTCGTCTTCTCGTACCCACGCTCCTTGAACAGCCGCATGGCCGTCTCCAGGATGAGAGCACGGGTCTGCTCGCTCTTGGCACCGGGAACGGGAGCGGGGCTGGGGCTGGGGTTCGGACTGTCCTTGGCTGCTGCTGACACGGAAGGGAGCCTAGCCAGTGGAACAGGCGCCGCTGTCGCAGGCGGGTGGCGGCGGAGTGTGCGTCCAGCCGAGGCGGGGATCGTACGACCATCCGTCGGCCCGCTGGTACGTACGCCGGGCGCGCCGATGGTCGCCCCACTGCGCCCCGCGCCACTTGGCGGCGGCCAGGGCGGCCCGTTTGGCGACCCGGGTGCCGGCCGGGGTGCTCAGCCGATGGGCGAGCGGCCGGTGCTCACGCAGGGCCCAGAGCACGACGACCCAGGCGGCGGCGCCCCGGTAGACCTGCCCGCCGTCCCCGACGACGGTGATGTCGTCGAGGGTGGCGGAGTGGTCAAGGGTGGGGAAGAGCCCCCGCGCCCGCTCGGACCCCGCCGGGACCATGTCCAACGGCACGAGCTGTGGCTGCCGTACGAGCCACCCGCGTACGAAGACGCACAGCTCGCAGTCGGCGTCGTACAGAACGGTGAGCCGGCGGACCGGCACGCCCCCCGTGGCGTGCCGGTCCGCGCGGGCGGTGGTGTCCCCCGACCCCACCGCGTTCATGTGGCTCATCGTGGTCACGCCCCGGCGGTGGGGGCGACCCACCCCTGCGGCGCGACGGGCGGCACCTGCTCCCGCTCCATGACACCCCGGCGCCGGATCTTGCTGAGGACGAACATATTGGCGAGGTGCATGACCCCGAGGACGAGCAGCACGACCCCGAGCTTGGTGGAGAGGGCCTCGAAGACCTCCCGGGTGCTGCCGATGTCCCCGTCACCGCTCAGATAGAGGGCGACGAACCCGAGGTTGACGAGATAGAAGCCGACGACGAGCAGATGGTTGACGGCATCGGCGAGCTTCTCGTTCCCATGCAGCACATCGGCGAGGAAAACCCGCCCGTTACTGCTGAGCGTCCGCGCGACCCAGACGGTCAGCGCGACGCTGACCAGCAGATAGATGACGTATGCGACGACTGTGAGGTCCATGTCTCTTCGTCCTTGTTCCCGTGTCCCGTGCACGATCCGAACGACTTGAACGCGTTCAAAAGTGCTTACGGGGGAGACTGTAGACCTGTTTTTGAACACGTTCAAGTAGTAACCGGGGCGGGCTGATCGAGTTGAGTCGACGACGGGACTCGGTCTGAAGGGGGTAGTTGTGAGCACGGCGCGCGAAGGGTGGGAGGAGCGGGGGGAACAGAGGGAGCGGGAGGAGAGGGAGGAGTGGTTCGATGCCGAACCGCCGTACCGCTGGCCGATCCCGCCCCCGGACGGCTGGGCCGCCGACGACCTCGACCGCATCCCCGATCTCCCACGGCACACGGAACTGCTCGACGGGAGCCTCGTCTTCATGAGTCCGCAGACGCGGTTCCACGCCCGCGCACTGCGCCTGCTTGAGCGATCCCTGCTGGATCAGGCCCCCGGCGCCCTGGACGTCGTGTCGCGGATGACCGTCAAACTGGACCCGCGGAACCGCCTGGAACCGGACATCGCGGTTGTCCCGGAGACGGCGAACACCGGCCCGCACCAGACCTGGTACGAGGCGGCGGACACTCTCCTGGCCATCGAGGTCGTCGCGGCCGACACCCTGGAACGCGACCGCGAGGCGAAGCCCCGCAAGTACGCGGCGGCCGGGGTGGTGCACTTCTGGCGGGTCGAGCAGGACGGAGACAAGGGACTCCCGGTTGTCTACGTCTACGAACTCGACCCGGCCACCAAGGCCTACGGCCTCACCGGCATCTTCCACGACCGCCTGAAGGTGTCCGCGCCCTTCGACATCGACATCGACCTGACGGCGATCGACCGCCGACCGGGGTCATGACGCTCACGACCGCGCCAGTTCCGGCCGCTTGCGGTAGTCCGTGAAGCCGATGACGTTGCCCCAGGGGTCGGCGATCTCGACGGTCCAGCCGGTGGCGACGGAGAGCGGGGCGTCGAGCGGGGTGATGCCGGCGGAGGCCATGGCGCGGGCGGCGGCCTTGGCGTCCGGTACCTCCAGCCAGATCCGGGGCGAGGCCCACGGCGGCGGCCGATGACCGAGCGCCTCCTCGACCCGCAGCAGCAGCCCCGGCGTCTCGGGCCCGACCCGCAGCACGGCGATCCCGGCCTCGTCGATCCGGGCGGTGATACCGAACCCGGCCCGCTGGTAGAAGGCGACCGCCTCGGCGAGGTCACCGACGGGCAGCAGCACGTTGTCGAAACCGAGCAGTTCGTACGACTCGTCATCTGACATGGCGTCAGGGTAAGGGGATGGTCGGCCGAAACCGGACATCTCGGCGCAACGGTGATTGTCAGTGGTGCTTCGTACTGTCGTCGGCATGGGAAGGGTGACATTTCGTCGACGAGACGACAAGCGGGACCCGGGCCGAGGCATGGAGACCACCGGGGAACGGCTTGCGCAGCGCAAACTGATCCGGCGGCTGGTGCTCCAGGAAGCCGCGGCATGCAACGTGAGAACCGGAGGCATTCAGGGCCCGGTCCAGCCGCAGGGCACGGAGCGGGTGCTGAACGGGTACACGCTGCGCGAGCCCCGCCGGATAGACCCCGGGCCCCATACCGGGCTGGCAGCATCAGGCGCGTTCGCGTGCAACGGCTTCCTAGCAGGGTGAAGCCGACCACGACCGGGGCCTTGGCAGGAAAGCACCTGACGCGACGACGGGGACTACCCGAGCAAGGTGAAGGACACGGAGAGCCAGACGACGTTCACGGAGCACTACGAACCCGATCGTGGCACACCCATCCGCGAGGGATCGGCGACCGCCGACCTGGCGAAGTGGTTCTTGTAGGGCAGCCTGCCCGGCGCACTGGGGAGGCTGCCGTGTCGGGCAGGTGCACGTCTTCCCTGCCCAGTCCAGATGTGCTGTGATTGTTCTGTTCGTGTCGAACCGTTGGCAAGGGCGTCGAGGTCCTGGGCACTCAATCAGCCAAACAACATGAACAACCAACATATCGGGGGATCATTTGGATTGGCGCAGCCAGATCATTGACTCCGACTCACTGCAATTAGACGACTATGTGCGGGCCACTTACAGTATTTCCGTACCCGTTGGCGCAGACACGAGGCGATCTGCTGTTCAGATGCTGCGCATTTTAACAGTTCGCTCACAAAGGGACTTACCACCAGGGCAGCAGCTGGACCCTGGCAAATTTGGCGCGGTCATACATATCGGAACTGCTGCTCCGTGGTCTGAGGTTACTCTGGCACTCCCTGTTAGTAGCGTTGAACCCGCCGAAGGACTTTCGCACCTTTTGCAGTTTCTGACGAGCGTCGTCGAATATAATTATGCCGACGGGGCATGGCTCCAAAGGGTAGACCTTCCTCAACGCTATCTCCGGAATGTGCCTGGCCCGCAGCTAGGAACTCCTGGCTTAAGAAGTTTACTGAATATTCCATCCCGCCCCCTTCTTGCGCTTCAGGTGGGACCTCGGTATCAATCGCTATCTGCCTTGACCAATCTCTATCTTGAGGCCCTCTTGGCAGGAGTTGATATGTTGGTGGACGACATTCTGCTCGGCGACCCTCCGGGCGAGCTCTCGCTGGCTAATCGTGTTCCCGTCTTGACGGATCTATGCGAACGCGCTAGTCAAGCCACCGGAAAGAGGAAAATTTACTCCACATGTCTAGCGGGTAGCCCTAACCAAATGTTGGGCAAAGCGCATTGGAGTGCCGATCAAGGGGTCGACGGCTTCATAGTAAACTCATTCACCCATGGCCTTGGAACACTTGAAGACTTGAGCCGAGCAGGCCTCAATAAATGCATATTTGCCACGAATATGGGCTCAGGAATGGTCTCCAGACCAGCCACACCCACCTCTGCCGTATCGGATCGACGCGTCGGCATAGATGAGCAAGTAATATCAAAACTCAGTCGACTCGCAGGCGCCGATGCGGTGCACACTGGAACGACAGGCGCCGAGTGTTTCGATGTCTCATGGGGTGATGCAAATCGCACTTTGGCACAGCCGATAGCCATAGTTGGCAAGACTATCCCTCCGAGCTTTTGTGTAGCAGAGGGGGATCTTCAGATGATTAATGTATGGCCAAATATGAGGGAACTCGGAAGGGATACAATATTTGAAGTGAGATCTGCGATCCTGGGTGCAGGAAACTCGGTTCGCGAAAAGACGAAAAGATTCATTGATCTTCTTGAGCGACTCACCGTAGTGAGTGATGACCGGGAAGCATTACAAGTTTATCGCCGGATAGCTCAAACCGACGAGGACCTGCAGAGGGATCTCGACGAAACAGATCTCAACGACTGGTGAATGATGCTTCGGACCGTAGACGACCTGTTGCGATTCACTTCTTCAACCGCTGATCGCATAACGAACACCACAGCTCTGGCGGCAAGTCTCGCAGCCATGTCCTTAGCCATCTTTCTCGTGCTGCCCACGTTCCGCCCGCTGGTCACGAAAAACGGGCAGCCTGGATATTCCGAACATCTTCGGATCAGAAGTCTTTTTCGAGGGTTCACCATACTTGGCTGCGCCAGCATTCTATTTGCAACCTCAACTATCCTTGGGATCCTGGGAGCCCACTGGCCGTGCAGGTTGCTGCTGCTTTCTCAAGAGGCGATCTGTATTCTTGGTCTCATCCTTTCCATCGCAGCCATAGTTACAGTCTGGGCAACGATCTCGACTAGTATCAAGGGCGACTCAAACAAATGAAGCCCTTAAGCTCCTCTGTCTTGTTGGGTGCATCCACCCTCGAAATGCATCTGCGACAATACGCCACCAGTGAAGTGGTGTTGCGTTTTGCGCATCAGCCCAATCTCTTTGCTAGTGGATACGTACTATCGACTGCTGCTCTGGCGGAAAATATAGCGAGACGGACAGTGAAGTCCGGTGCTGTAGTGAAAGTAGATTACGTCGTAATTGACTATGATGCGGCCGACGACGAGCGCACGTTTAGGGCTCCGATCGCCAGAATCGCACCAGTTCCGGGCATCAACTATCGTCGAGTGATTACTCGACGTCATGCTAAGGAGCGTATTGCTTGCAGCATCGATTCATCGGAGATTGCTAGTAACCTGGCGACACTTTATCGGTGCATCCTGGAAGCGAGCTTGAGTTTACGGCATTCGCTGGCGATGATCGGGTTTCCTGTAGCGTCACGCAGCCACTGTCGATCTGTTGTGCGTCGTTCCTTCGACGTACTGGATGCTCTATTGATATCGAATCCGCGACTATCGGATGCTACAGCCCTACACAATACCTGGGTACTCCAGGAAGCCTTCTCTTGCAGGCCCGTGCAAGTGACCAAGGGATACCAATGGCTAGCTAGTCATTCCGAGGAACGTCTCTCGCTTACGAGTGAGCTTCTCAGGGCAAGCCCTGAACTGAGCCAACGGCTCATTTGGGCCATATGCGAGAATTGCTTTAGGAGAATGCGTGTAAGAACTTCGATAGTCGAAGGTGACGTAATTACAGAACGACGAAAATGCCGCTCATGTGATGCATGCTCCGAGGAGGCCCTACTCCGATTTCATTGCACCATCGACTCGTCGGCTGGCCCCTGCCCAAGTTTCGTACCCTCCGTGTATCTGGATGACATAATGGACCGCTATGTTGGTGATCACAGCGCATCGGTTTACTATCCCGGATCCTATCTACACGCTCAAGAAGCGACAAGAATACTGGAGCGGGCGGAAAGTGCAGGCATGCAAACCTCGCGCCTTCCCACTCCTGACTGGTGCCCCACGATGTCAGAATTGGCCTGGATCTGGGATTCGAAAATTACCGACGCTAAGTTCTGCGGCCTACTGGGGCGGATATCTGCCTGCATGGCCTGGAGCCTGACACCGGGTAGTTTCGCAGAAAATTTCGAAGATCGAGTTAATGCTCTACAGCGGCGGAGGGCTGAATCACCTCAGGGGGAATTCATCACACCAGCCTCTGTGATCACACGAGCTGTAGATATTACCACTCAAGACATCTAGACTTAGCTAATGAAGTGTGCAATTTTATAGAGAAAGTACGCCGCAGGACGGGGCAGGAAAGATGCGTGATGCGGTTACGCTCAAAGACATTGACGCGGTGTCAGCGCTGGCATTAGCCCAGAACCGGCGAAGGTTCCTCGCCGACAGTCGCATGCCTTGCCCTAAAGTAGAAGAAATCACCAGATACCTCACGCAAGAGTCGCCCGGCGATCTCGTCTGGGCAGCGCAACGTGCTGGCGCTGAGCCAAACGGAGTGGCAGTTCCAGTTGTCATCGAGTACCCGGCCGACAGTGACGCGCTGGCCTACTGGCCGCAGCGCAACGGTACAACCGCTGCCGTCTACGTTTCGGGGAGGTCCGAGGCAGAGTGCCGCGCAGCTCTTTACTGCCTGCTCCAAAAGTTAGACGCTTATTGGCGTAGCGCTACGCCAGAGGGTGTCAGCTTCATGTGGCCAAGTCAGGATTTCGAAGCAGCTGGCATCCTGTCCAAGTTCGGAATCCAACTCGATGCTTTCTTCGCTACACGAGATGCATCTAGTCGGCCACTGACTCACACTAACCCGCCAAACTTGAAAATTCGTCCAGCCCTTCCCCGGGATCTCTCCTCTTTGATTAGGCTGGCCGATGAGGTCGTTGCGGCACACATCCCGCATAGTCCCTTCGCGCGGCCAACGGTATCTATAGGGGATCGATATCGGGAACGCCTGAATGCGCAGTGGAAAAATCGAACTTTGAACGGGTCTCGACCAGTATCTTTCGTGGCCGAGTTGGATGCACAGGTTGTCGCCATAGCTGACTGCCTCATCATCGAGGAAGGGTCGAGCGTAGGATCGCTGGTCCGTCATGGAAAATACCTCTACGTAAATAGCTTCGCGGTTGCTGAGTGCCTACGGGGCACCGGCATCGGGGCTGCTCTAGCCGATCACGTGCACGGAAAGGTGTTGGAAGAGCGATGCTGCGGTTCCTATCTATGGTTCAGCGCTTATAATCGGGGTGCAAGTAACTTCTGGCGCAAGGCCGGATATGTACCTCTTTGGACCTCTTTTCAGCGAAGGTGCGAATCGTGAGGCAAACGTAGTCAATGACTGCTTAGCGCTTGCTGTCGGTATATCTATCGTGCTCGTTCACCCAGTGGTATATGGGCTGGGTCAAACCGCTCGATCCGATCTAGCCAAGATTCATGACAATGCAAAGGAGACGTTTGATGAGCATGAACGATTTCACTCAGCGAGCTGCGAAGATGATCCGTGAGAATCGCTTTCTCACGCTCGCTACCCATAAGGCAGATGAGGTGTGGGCGGCACCCATCAACTATGTTGTGGGAACTGATGGGAATCTCTATTTCTATTCTGCGGCAGAGGCTCGCCACTCACGACATGTAGGCGACATTGCAGTTGTTGCGGGAGCAGTATTTAACTCAATGGCCACTTCGGAGGAGGTGGACGGTTTGCAGTTTTCGGCGACCTGTGAACCACTGGATGGAGGGAAACTGGAAGCGATTTCGGAATATTATTTTCGGGTCAACTTTCCTGATGAAGTCGATCGTGAGTGGTGGTATCGGCCTGCGTCTGCCTTTACTCCAGGCGGGACTTGGCGTTTTTATCAGTTGTCCATGACTGACGTTTTTGTAATTGACTTCGAAAGTGTTGAGACCTCGCGAATCGACAAGCGGGTACAGGTTGACATTGACGAGCTACGTGCCGCATTGAGGTCTCCGCAAGTCCAAAATGAAGCTTGATTATGGTAAGTGTAGTTGTTGTCGGCGGTGGACTCAGTGGATTGGAATTCGCGGTCGCTCTTCAGCTCAGTGAACGGTACGAGATTATTCTGCTCGAGTGGGGCAGCTCCCTTCGTAGACATCACGAGCAGGAGGATTCCCGACGATATCCCGGCGATCAGAGAACCAGGACCTGGCAATCGCTAGGTCCTGAGTGGCGTGATGGGTCCGGCGTGAAACGTCGACTCGGGGGACGCTCGCTCTGTTGGCACGGCGTTGTACTCCCTATTGAGGACTATGCCCTGGCTAAGTGGCCGGAAGTGTGGAGGCAGCGTCTTTGGCGTGATGGACTCTACTCGCGTACCGCCGAACACCTGGGTGTACAACTTCCGTCCAATGCATATTGTTTGGGCCAGGAGTCAGATCCCGTTCTTGCGGCGGTGCCCCAAGCGTCAGCGGTTCGGCCAGTCGGCCAGAGCAGCAGTGACAGTAAGAAAGAAATCCGCTCGGTCTATTCACCTATCCATGCCCTGGAAACCTCCCGTGTCAGAGTTGTGAAAGGCGCGAGGGTTAACAGTGTCAGTCGTAAAAATGGCGCCCTTTTTGTCGATTTCACCACGAATTCAGGGCTTCATAGGATAAAGACGCAACTATGCGTTCTAGCGGCCGGCGCAGTAGAAAATGCGCGCATAGTTTGTGACTCTATGGGCGAGCCGATTGAAGGGAGGATTACTGATCATCTTTGCGTCGGGGTAGTATCTGGACGCCAGGAGAGGGAGGTGGAAACTGGAGCAGGGAAATCAATTAGATATCTTCGCTGGTCCGATCTGAGATGCAACGTTTTTGTGCAGGATGAATTTACGTCACGCTCGGATGGTATAAGGCGGATCGTCGACGTATGGGCGTTAGTAGAGCAGGATCTTGCGGCGGGGAGTCCATTTTTCGTTTCCCCTGCTCCCGACCGTGCGGACTTCGGAAATGTCTCCATAGGTACGCATGTGTCCATCGAGGATCACCAACGACTGCAGATCATCAGTAGGAGGTTGGACGCGTTTGTCGAGGCCTTTCTGGGCGTGTTGCCCGGTAACTGTTTCCAGGCAGGAGTGCACTATCACCCTGAGCCTGCAGCGGTGAGGCGCGTTATTTCCGGGGCGGCTGACCACCTTCACTACCGTGTTCCTCTAGGTGGTGTTGATCATGAGGCTGGTACTCTGCCGATCGGCGGACCTGTAAATGCGGAGCTCGGTCTCAAGGGTTTCGACGGTGTTTATGTTCTAGGTCCAGGCGTCTTCCCTGCGAGCGGCGCCGCGAATCCTTCTCTCACCTCTCTTGCTTTGAGTAATTGGCTGGCTCGGCATCTGATGTGTGACTCGTAAGGGCAGTGTGTGATATGTCTGAATATATTCGCGGGCGAGTGAGAGGGCTGAGTCTAGACTTTTTCGATACGTTGGTCACGGTTGATTGCGATCGACCGTCGATGGCCGCTCTTCTGCAGTCGCTCGGGTTCAGATGTACAGATGTGATGGAGTCGATATGGAATACGCATGGGTTCGATGGCCAGGAGACGCCAAGTCATTTCTCTGAACCCAATTACCTGAGTTGGCGCAGGGCTAACCTTGCACAGCTAGCCTCATGCTCTGGTGTCCCGATGCATCTAATCGACGAAGTCGTCGAAAAGCTAGAGGATAATGACCTTTCTTGGACCGTTAAGGCAAAGCCGGGAGCGGTCGAGCTCATAGATTTTACAATCGCTCGCAGGATACCCACCGTCATATGCTCCAACTGGGATTACGACCTGGGCGACTACCTGCGGCAAGCTGGCCTCCCGGATAGTTTCCCTTGCGTCATCTCTTCGTTCGTCGGAGTCCGAAAGCCTGCGACTCGCATCTTTGACGAGGCGGCTCGTCAACTGCAACTGCCATCGCACGCTATACTGCACGTCGGCGATTCGGCGGAAGCAGACGTCGTGGGATCTCTGCGTGCAGGGATGCAGGCTGGGTACCTGAGTAATGGGCAGTCCACGCTGACGCTTCCCTCTTCTCTCGTCGTTGTGTTTCCTAGCCTTTATTCGGTGCTGGACTACTTGCAATCCCGTTTCTCTTGCTGATCACTCTGGTCGGAGAGGCTGCGGAGTAGTGGATATGCATTGATTTGCAACGACGCAATAACAGGTGCGCGGGTGGCAGCGGATATAGGCCGGTTTCCGAATGTCTGGATCACAGTCGCGCCTATCCGGCTGCCGCTCAGCCACACCAATGAATGTAGATCCTGGGACTGTTCCACCAAGCCGTTGTCTGTCATCCTCTGGGTTCGGACACACCAGCCCCCTGAGGTGCTTTTGACAGCGCCCCGAGGCAGGGCGGTTGCAAGTTCCGGGATCGCGTAGATCGTCCGCGTCCGGCGGGAGTTGACGCTGCAACAGAACAGGCACGAGACCGGTGATCATCAGGGTGTCTACGCCAGCTGATCACATCGAGGTCCCGTGCCTGCCGCTCCATCCTCCCTGGTCCCTGCCGTCCTGGAGAAACTGGGTCCCCTTCACCAGCACGACACCGGCGGCCTGCGCGCCCACCTCCAGCACGTACCCGACCCGCGTTCGCGTCGCGGACGGTGGTATCCCCTGGTCGGCCTGCTGCTGATCTGCGCCTGCGCAGTCGTCTCCGGCGCCCGGACCATCACCGAGATCACCGAGTGGGGACAGCGCGCCACCACCACAGTGCTGGAACACCTCGGCATCCGCCGCCATCTGCCCGGACGCCGACGCGCCCCGTCCCATGCCACCCTCACCCGGCTCCTGGCCGCCCTCGACGGCGATGCCCTGGACACCGCGATCGGCGCCTACCTGGCCGGACACAACCACACCGACGCCGGCACCACCAGCTCGGCACCGCGGCCGGCGATCGCGGTGGACGGCAAGGCGCTGGCCGGCTCCGCGCACCGCCAGCAGCGCCACCGGCACCTGCTGTCCGCCGTCACCCACGCCCCCACGGTCACCCTGGCCCAGCGGGAGGTGGGGGCCAAGACCAACGAGACAGCCGCCTTCCGCCCGCTGCTGGAACCCCTCGACCTGACCGGCACCGTGGTCACCTTCGACGCACTGCACAGCGTCAAGGACCAGGTGCGCTGGCTGGTCCAGGAGAAGAAAGCCCACTACATCGCGGTGATCAAGGGAAACCAGCCGACCGCGTCGGCCCAGCTCAAGGCTCTGCCGTGGGAACAGGTGCCCGTAGCTCACACCGTCTCCGGCACCGGGCACGGCCGGCGCGAGTCCCGCTCGGTCAAGACCATGGCCATCGCGGCAAACCTGGGCGGGATCGCCTTCCCGGAAGCACGGCTGGCCCTGCGCATCCACCGGCGCCGCCAGGAGAACGGCAAGCGGCAGACCCGGGAGACGGTCTACGCAGTCACCAGCCTCGATACCCACCAGGCCAGCCCCGCTGACCTGGGCGGATACGTGCGCGGCCACTGGGGAATCGAAAATTCCAGCCACCATGTCAGAGATGTGGTGTTCGCCGAGGACGCCTCCACCGTCCACACCGGCAGCGCGCCACGGGCGATGGCTGCTCTGCGGAACCTGGCCATCGGCAGGTTGCGGTTGCTGGGAGCGGACAACATCGCCAAGACCACCCGAGCGATCCGGGACGCACCCGAACACGCTGTCTGGATCTGGGGCATCAGCGACAGCCCGCTCCTACCGGGAACTTGAAGCCGCCCTGGCCCCGAGGTGCAACGTCTCACACACCGACCTCGTCGATCAGCGCGAACAGTTCGGGCGCGTCCGGGCGGCGCAGGACCACACCGGCGTCCTCGTCGCTGGGGAGCCGGGTCAGGCGGGGACGCAGCGCCCAGGCCAGCAGCAACAGGAACGCTCCCGGCAGCATGAGGAACCCGCCCCAGCCGCTCACCAGGCACCAGATCCCGGTCACGGTCAGCAGGGCCGTCACCGCGTGGATCAGCAGCGCGACGGCGTACGCCAGCACGCCGGACACGTCACGGCGGGCCCGGCGCCCATCCGCCGCGTCCGTGCTCGCCGTGCTCATCGTGGTCAGGAGGCGCTCGCCGTGCCGTTGCGCCAGCGTGCGGCGCAGGGTCTCCAGGCGGCCCCTGCTCTCCTCCGGGCCGCCCGGGTCCACGTTCCAGTCGCAGGCCGGGCACCACTTGGTGAACCGGCTGTCCACCTGGATCTCCGTATCGCACTCAGGGCAGCTGCTGGATTCCAGCACGCCCTCTCCCGTGGTCCGCATCTCTGCGTACCTCCCCCTCAGCCCCTCGACCTCTCTCCAGAGGTCGCCCTGCTCATGACATGTCGGGGTCGATCATGTCATTGCCGCCGGTGCGTCGGAGGCGTTGGAGGCGTCGGAGGCGTCGGAGGGCGGACCTCTTCTCCCACCCCCCCCGGCCCCGGTGAGGCAGGGCGCCGCCCGCCTCACCGGCCCACCCCGCGTCAGCGCGTCCTCAACACCCGCCCACCCGCCGGGAACCCACCACCACGTCGTCCATCCGCACGTCGTACGACGACGGTGTCGGGTTGCCCTGGTACAACTGCCAGCCCAGCTTCAGTTCGTCGAACGTCGGGAAGGTGAAGTCCGAGTCCTGCGCGCCCCCGTGACGCGTCGCGTCGACCGTCAGGTCGGACTGCTCGACCCCGTCGAAGTACACCGTCACGCGGCTGTCCGCGGCGTCCAGATGGAACTCCACGCAGCTCCAACTCCCCGCCACCGCCGGTGCGGACGTCTTCCACGACGTCCAGTCGCCCGTCGGGCCCAGGTCGGAGCCGACGCCCCAGAAGTTGCCGTGGTCCGTGGGGGCGTACTGGCCGCCCAACGGGCGTACGAGGGTGGGGGAGTCGGCGCCGGAGGCCTCGGCGATCGTCCAGTGGGCCCAGTCGGGTGCTGTCGGGAAGTCGTCCACGCGCAGGCGCAGCCGGGCCCAGTAACTGTTCCCGGGTGCCGAGAGGTTGGGGAAGACCACGAACGCGCGGCCGTTGCCCTCCGTACGGATGCGGAGTTCGCGGCCCTTGCCGGTCGAACTCGGGGCGACGGTCAGGGTGCTGCCGGCGGATGTGTCCGTCGTCCAGCCACGGCCTGCCGTGACCGGGCCGAGCGGGAGGCGGTCGAAGTTCTCCCGCGCGAAGACCGGGAAGGCCTTGTGCGGAGCGGGAGTTGCCGAGGCGGTGGGGGGTGTCGCGAGCAGTGTGGCCGTCGTTGCCGCTATGGCCGACAGTGTCGCGATCGTCTTCCTCAGGATGGTCATGTGCCCAGTCTGTAACCGGAGTTGACCAACTTCCCAGCCCCGCACCGGCGTTGTTGACCACACCCGACAACACTCGGTCGTGCCCCATCGCGCTCGATCACACCCGCACTATGCCCACCGCGCCGCACACCCCCGCCACATGTATCGCGAACCCCTTCCCGGAATCCTGCGGCTCCGCCGGGTCCGCCCCCGTCTCCCCCACATGCGTCAGCACCGTCCCCGACATGTGCACCCGCACCGCCCGTTCCCTCGGCACCGTCAGCTGCACATGACCCCCGACCACCGTGACGCGCACGGTCGTCTCGTCCTCGGCCGACGCCTGTGTCAGGTCGGCGCGCAGGTCGCCCAGTACCGCGCGAGCCGTGACCGTGCCGTGCGCGCCCTGCGGCAGGACGACCCGGCCCGTCGTCAGGATCCGGCTCCAACTGGTCGTCCGTACATCGTGCGAGGCCGCCAGGGCCAGGCCGGCGCCCGCCAGCACCAGTACGCCGGGCAGCGCGATGTCCTCCACCTCCTGCGGGCCGACGCTGTCGGACATCGTCAGCCCGACCAGGGCCACCGCGCCGATGACGAGCGGGCCGATGTACGAACCCGTCGGCAGCGCCGAGCGGAGGACGTTGAGGACGGCCACCGTCAGGAGGATCCACGGCCACCAGTGGGCGCCGAACACCAGCGCCTCGCCGACCCGCCGGGCCGCGTCCCCGGCGACGAAACAGCCCACCGCCAGCAGGACGATCCCGACCCACACCCGGAACCGCGACCCCTTCGATTCCACCATCGCCCGTTCACTCCCAACACAACGTCCGGTGGCCATGCTCCTGTCGACGCAGAAGCATGGCCACCAGAGGGAAACACGAGTAACAAACCTGGACGATCAGAAGACCGGAAGGTCAGAAGCGGCGCGTGATCAGCGCCCGCTTCACTTCCTGGATCGCCTTCGTGACCTCGATCCCGCGCGGGCACGCGTCCGTGCAGTTGAACGTCGTACGGCAGCGCCAGACGCCGTCCCGGTCGTTCAGGATCTCCAGCCGCTGCTCGCCCGCCTCGTCACGCGAGTCGAAGATGAAGCGGTGGGCGTTCACGATCGCCGCCGGGCCGAAGTACTGCCCGTCGTTCCAGAACACCGGGCACGACGACGTGCACGCCGCGCACAGGATGCACTTCGTCGTGTCGTCGAACCGCTCGCGGTCCTCCGCCGTCTGGAAGCGCTCGCGCGTCGGCTCGTTGGTGTCCTTCGTGATCAGGAAGGGCATCACGTCCCGGTACGCCTGGAAGAACGGCTCCATGTCGACGACCAGGTCCTTCAGGACCGTAAGGCCCTTGATGGGCTCGACCGTGATCGGCTTGGCGGGGTTGATGTCCTTGATCAGCGTCTTGCAGGCAAGGCGGTTCTTGCCGTTGATCCGCATGGCGTCCGAGCCGCAGATGCCGTGCGCGCAGGAACGACGGAAGGTCAGCGAACCGTCCTGGTCCCACTTGATCTTGTGCAGGGCGTCGAGGACGCGTTCCTTCGGGTCGATCTCCAGCAGGAAGTCTTCCCAGACCGCCTCGGCCGCCAGCTCCGGGTTGAAGCGGCGGATGCGGAAGGTGACCGTGATGTACGGGGAGTCGGCGAAACCGGGCTCGGGCTCGCCGGCCGCGTCCGCCTTGTCCAGAACAGGGGTTGCCATCAGTACTTACGCTCCATCGGCTGGTAGCGGGTCTGGACGACCGGCTTGTAGTCGAGACGGATGGACTCGGTGCCGCTGTCGCCCACCTCGCGGTACGCCATCGTGTGGCGCATGAAGTTGACGTCGTCGCGGTTCGGGTAGTCCTCGCGGTAGTGACCGCCGCGCGACTCCTTGCGGGCGAGGGCCGACACCGCCATGACCTCGGCGAGGTCGAGCAGGTTGCCCAGCTCGATCGCTTCCAGCAGGTCCGTGTTGAACCGTTTGCCCTTGTCCTGGATCGACACGTTGCGGTAGCGCTCGCGCAGCTCCGCGATCTTCTCCACGGCCGTCTTGATCGTCTGCTCGGTACGGAACACCATGACGTTGGCGTCCATGGTCTCCTGCAGCTCCAGGCGCAGCGCGGCGACCCGCTCCGTGCCCGTGGACTCACGCAGGTGCTCCACCTGGGAGATCACCAACTCCGCCGGGTTCTCGGGGAGTTCGACGTACTCGGCCTTTTGGCTGTACTCCGCCGCCGCGATCCCGGCCCGCTTCCCGAACACGTTGATGTCCAGGAGGCTGTTCGTGCCCAGGCGGTTGGCGCCGTGGACCGATACGCACGCGACCTCGCCAGCCGCGTACAGGCCCGGGACGACCGTCGTGTTGTCGGACAGCACCTCACCCTCGACGTTCGTCGGGATGCCGCCCATCGCGTAGTGCGCGGTGGGCTGGATCGGGATCGGGTCCGTGTACGGCTCGATGCCCAGGTAGGTGCGGGCGAACTCGGTGATGTCGGGCAGCTTGGCGTCCAGCTGCTCCGGCGGGAGGTGGGTGAGGTCGAGGTAGACGTGGTCGCCCTCGGGGCCGCAGCCCCGGCCCTCACGGATCTCCGTATAGATGGACCGCGAGACGACGTCACGCGACGCCAGGTCCTTCATCACCGGCGCGTACTTCTCCATGAAGCGCTCGCCGTCCTTGTTGCGGAGGATGCCGCCCTCACCGCGGGCGCCCTCCGTCAGCAGGATGCCCATGCGCCAGATGCCGGTCGGGTGGAACTGGAAGAACTCCATGTCCTCCAGCGGCAGCCCGCGACGGTAGACCGCCGCCTGGCCGTCACCCGTCAGCGTGTGCGCGTTCGACGTCACCTTGAAGAACTTGCCGCAGCCGCCGGACGCGTAGATCACGGCCTTCGCCTGGAAGACGTGGATCTCGCCGGTCGCCAGTTCGTAGGCGACGACGCCCGCGGACCGCTTCACGCCGTCGATCTCGACGATCAGCTGGTCGAGGACGTAGAACTCGTTGAAGAACTCCACGCCCTCCTTCACGCAGTTCTGGTAGAGCGTCTGGAGGATCATGTGACCGGTGCGGTCGGCCGCGTAGCAGGACCGGCGGACCGGCGCCTCACCGTGGTTGCGGGAGTGGCCGCCGAAACGCCGCTGGTCGATCGTCCCGTCGGGCGTCCGGTTGAACGGCAGGCCCATCTTCTCCAGGTCGAGGACGGAGTCGATGGCCTCCTTCGCCAGGATCTCGGCGGCGTCCTGGTCGACCAGGTAGTCACCGCCCTTGATCGTGTCGAAGGTGTGCCACTCCCAGTTGTCCTCCTCCACGTTGGCGAGCGCGGCGGCCATACCGCCCTGCGCGGCGCCCGTGTGGGAGCGGGTCGGGTAGAGCTTCGTCAGTACGGCGGTACGGCTGCGCTTCGTCGACTCGATCGCGGCGCGCATGCCGGCGCCGCCCGCGCCGACGATGACGGTGTCGTATTTGTGGATCTTCATCAGGAAATTCCTCAGTCCCTCTGTCCCTCAGTCCCTCTGGCCTTCAGCACCGTGGCCATCAGGCTTCTAGCGGATGTTCGGGTCGAAGGTGAAGATCACCAGCGTGCCCAGCAGGATCGTGAACACCGTGGCGGTGTAGAGCAGGCCCTTGAGCCACAGCCGGGTGTTCGCGCGCTCCGCGTAGTCGTTGATGACGGTGCGCAGGCCGTTGGCGCCGTGCAGCATCGCCAGCCACAGCATCAGCAGGTCCCAGACCTGCCAGAACGGGGAGGCCCAGCGGCCGGCCACGAAGGCGAAGCCGATCTTGGAGACACCGCCGTCCAGCACCAGCTGGATCAGCAGGTGGCCCAGGACCAGCACGACCAGGACGATGCCGGACAGCCGCATGAACAGCCAGCCGTACATCTCGAAGTTGCCCCGGGTGGACTTCGGGGTCTTCTTGGTGCGCTTGCGCGGGGCCTCGATCAGGGGCGCCGGGTTGTCGGCGTCGTAACCGGAGAAGGCGCCCGCGCCCTCGACGGGGCCGATGCCCGAGGCGGTGGATTCAGTCGTCGCCATGTGCGTCAGCTCCCGAACAGTTCACGAGCGGCGTGACCGAGGACGGGGTAGATCGCCCCGATCATCAGTACGACCCACAGGCCGACGACGGTCCACAGCATCTGCTTCTGGTAGCGGGGGCCCTTCGACCAGAAGTCGACGGCGATGACACGCAGGCCGTTGAGCGCGTGGAAGAGGATTGCGGCGACGAGGCCGTACTCCAGCACGGCGACGATCGGCGTCTTGTACGTGGCCACGACCTTGTCGTAGGCCTCGGGGGAGACACGGACGAGAGCGGTGTCCAGGACGTGTACGAACAGGAAGAAGAAGATGAGGACGCCGGTGACTCGATGAGCCACCCAGGACCACATTCCTTCCCGGCCGCGGTACAGCGTTCCAGCCGGCACGGAAAACCCTCCGGGAGCGGGGATCGGGGCCGCGCCGGCTCGGTGTGTCGGACGGGCCCGGCCGGGTACGGTCCACCGGCCCCGGCCATCGTAGCGACGTGTTGTCGGAATGCTTACAGCGGGCCTACTGATGTGATCAAACAGGCTTCGTACGGGCTATTGCGTGCGGCTACCGGGGGAGGGGGTGCTGTTGTTTCGCCGGGTGCGGGTCGTCAGTGGCTGGTCGCGCCCCGCGGCGGAGCCGCAAATGTCACAGCCCCGCGCCCCTGAGTACGCCCGTCAACCGTTCTCTTGCCAGGCGCCGGAGTTCCTCTGCCGCCACTACCCGCTCTTCCTCCGGGTCGTTCGCCAAACGTGACCGGATGGCCGCCAGGATCGTGTTCAGCACCTCTGTGGGAGGGGTGCCGTCGAGGCAGATGACGAAGACGTGGCCGAAGCGGGCCTCGTATGCCGCATGGGCCGCACCCAGCGCCGTATGTGCCACCGCGTACACCCCCTCCGGCAGCTCCGGCAGCGACTCCGCCGCCAAGGCCTCGCAGAGGTCGCCCGGGGTCAGGTCGTAGGCCGCCTCGTCCGCTGCCGCGAGGAGGGAGTCCAGGTCCGGGTAGGGGCGGTGGTCGGTGAGGCGGTGGGACCAGCGGAGGCTGCGGAGGCAGGCGAGGAGGGTGCGCTCGATCTCCGCGGCGGGGGCGGTGTTGAACCGGTCCAGGCCGGCCGGCGTAGGAGAGGGGGACTCGGTGCGCGTCTGGGTCGGCATGGCCAGCCGGCCGGAGAGAGGGGAAAGGCGGTGCGCGGGCAGCGGGAGTCCTCGGAGTTCTGGGTTGCCGTGGGAGAAGTACCGCTCACATTATCGAGAGTGGTCAGGAGCTGTCCTTCGGCCGTCTGAATTTCACCCGAACGGGAGAGTTTCGGAACGTACGGTGGACTTAGGAGGTGCGTGGCATGCGGGAGATACGTAGGGCTCGGGCAGGTGGGAACCGGTGACCGGGCGGCGGCGCAGGGCTCCTGAGCGGAAGACGTACGGGCGCGGGTCCGGGTTGCTTCTCGGAGCCGGAGTTCTCGTCGCCGCCGGGGCGGTGGGCGTGTCCGTCGCCTTCTGGCCGGTCGGTGACACGGGCCCCGCCACCGGCACCGCGGCCGGTGACACCGCGTCCACCGGCGCGGCCCGCTCCTCCGACGTGCCCGGAGCCGGCTCCTCCGACCCCGCGGCCGTGTCCCGCACCCCTTCCTCCACCGCCCCCACCCCGACCGTCCCCGCCCGCGCCTACCCCCTGTCCAAGACGCCCCGCACCATCCCCGCCGTCCGCGAGCACGTACCCGCCCGGGGCCCCGGCTGGCGCCCCGCCGCGACCGCCCGGGTGGTCGTCACCGCGGCCGGCCTCGCCGACGAGGGGAAGCTGCTCGCCGGTGAGCTGAGGATGACGTACGGCGGGACGGCCGCCCCGCGTGCCGGGGACGTCCAGCTCAAGCTGGACCCGGGGCAGGCGGCGAAGGGCCGCGAGTCCTACACCCTGACCGTCAGGAACCGCCTGGTCACCGTCGCAGGACCCGCCGAGGCGGGCGTCTTCTACGGCACCCGCACCCTCAAGCAGGAGGTGGCCGCCGGAAGCACCGCCCCCGAGGGCGTCGTACGCGACCGGCCCGCCAAGGCGCAGCGCGGGCTGATGCTGGACATCGCGCGCAAGCACTTCACGGCGGCCTGGATCGAGGCGCGCGTCCGTGAGCTGGGCGACCTCAAGTTCAACGAGCTGGGCCTGCACTTCTCCGACGACCAGGGCTTCCGGATCGCCTCCGACAGCCACCCCGAGGTCGTCTCCGCGCAGCACCTCACCAAGGCCGAGGTCCGCCGCATCCTGGACCTCGCCGCGAGCCGGCACATCACCGTGGTGCCCGAGATCGACTCCCCGGGACACCTCGGCGCGGTTCTCGCCGCCCACCCCGACCTCCAGCTGAAGAACGCGCAGGGCGTCGCTGCGCGCGGGGCGATCGACATCTCCAAGCCCGGCGCCGCGAAGATCGTCGACGACCTGCTGGGCGAGTACGCCGACCTCTTCCCCGGCGCGTCCTGGAACCTCGGCGGCGACGAGTACCGGGCCCTGACGGTGTCCAACCCCGCCGCCTCCTACCCCCAGCTCGCCGCCGCGGCCAAGGCCAAGTACGGGTCCGGCGCCGGTGTCTCCGACCTCGCGACGGGCTGGCTCAACGACCGCGCGGCCACCGTCCGCGCCCACGGCCACACGGCCCTGCGCGCCTGGAACGACGGCTTCTACCAGTCGAGTTCGGTGCAGCCGGGCAAGGACATCCAGGTCGCCTACTGGACCGGCAAGGAGATCGGCGCCCGGCAGCCGACCGGGTATCTGAGCGCGGGCCGCAAGGTCGTCAACTACAACGACGAGTACCTCTACTACGTCCTCGGCCAGCCCAACACCTTCGTCTACCCCACCGGCGAACGCATCTACAAGCAGTGGACCCCGCGCGTGCTGCGCGGCAGTACGGCCGTGTCGTCGGCGTACGACAAGCAGATAGTCGGCGGGGCCTTCGCCGTCTGGTGCGACCTCGCCGGATCGCAGACGCAGAACCAGGTGGCCGCAGGCATCCGCATGCCCCTGCGCGCGACCGTCCAGAAGCTCTGGGACCCCCGGGCGAAGCCGCCCCTGACCTGGACCGAGTTCAAGACGCTGGCGGGACGGCTGGGCTGAACGGGCCGCACAGGCCGATGGGCCGAATCGGGTGGACGCACGGGCCGCACGACCCGTAAGTTCCGCGTAAGTAACACCAGTAGTACTTACGTGCTGGTGGTGTCACGCGTATTCGTATGCCGGGCGTACTCCTGGGAGGGAGCGCGCCCGGCTTCTTGTCGGGGGACCCGCATGACCAGTGAACACACCAATGAACACCGCCCGCTCGCCGCACCGACCGGGCCCGCCTTCCAGCCGCACGGCCCCGCCTGGCTCCGCTCCCCGGTCGGCCTCGGCAAGGCCGTCGCAGCGCTGCTCGGTCTGGTGATCGCCGTCGACCTGTTCGCCGTCTACGCCGACCTCGTCATGTACGACGTGATGGGGTCCCTCGCGATCGACGGCGTCGACGGCGCCGCCTACGACGCCCTCATGCGCGACGCCGACCACGCGGACTCGCTCTACGCCACCGCCGGATACCTGCAGCCGGCGTCCGTGGTCGTGACGATGATCGTCTACCTGGTCTGGTTCCTGCGGGTGCGGGTCAACGCCGAGGTGTTCAACCCGTTCGGCCACCGCATGAAGCGCGCCTGGGCGGGCTGGGGCTGGTTCGTGCCGTTCGTGAGCCTGTGGTTCCCGCGCCGGATCATGGTGGACATCTGGGACGCGAGCAGCCCCGACGGCCGCGCACGGCACGGCCTGGTCAACACCTGGTGGACGCTGTGGCTCGGCTCGCTCCTCACCAGCCGGTTGGCCTTCACCGCGTACCGCTCCGCCGGGACGGCCGACGAGATCCAGAGCGCCGCCGGGCAGATGCTGGTCTCGGACGTGGCCGACATCGCCGCCGCGATCCTCGCGATCCTCGTTGTGCTCCGGCTCACCCGGATGCAGCACGAGAAGGCGTTGCGCGGTCCGGCCCCCGTGAGCGCCTGACCCGCCCGGCGCGTCGGATCACTGGCCAACTCCCTTGGGCCTGTGGTGTATTCGGCACGGGTAGTAGCGAGTAGTAGCGAGCAGCGCCGAGAAGAGTGAGCAGTAGCGAGCAGCAGTGGGCAGGACCGAAAGGCCGGGGGAAGGCATTGGGTTACTGGGGCTACCTGATCGTGGGCAGGAGCGAGCGGCCACTCGCCGAGACGGACGCGCTGCGCGCGGTGCGCGACGGGCTGACCGTGCGCGAACGGCGCGACGACGGCTGGCAGGTGTGGGAGTACCCGAGCGGCGACGGTGACGTCGGCAGCATGAACACCCTCGCGCTGGAGACGGACGCGCCCGCGCTCTTCGGGTACGTCATGGACAGCCGCTGTGTCGTACTGGAGGCGGCGGCGCCCGAGAGCGGCGCCTGGACCACCTGTCTGGCCCGCGAGGCCATGGCCGGGTATCTGGGCGCCGGGCAGGGGGACGGCGGCCCCGAGGACGAGGGCGAGGGCGAGGACGGGGACGAAGGGGGCGGCGGGCTCACCCTCGACGACTACTTCCTCGAACCCGGTGACGCGGCCGGCCGCGCGGTCGACTGGGCCGCCGAGGCCGGTCACAGGGTGAACGCCGGGCCGCTCCTCGACGTACTGACCTCAGAGCCGGACCCTTTGGCCGAAAATCTGTTCTTCCGGTTCCTGGACCGCCTGGGTGTTCTGCCCTTGTGACGAGCCGGGTACGTTGCACGCAGCAAGGAAACGCGCGGGCTCCGTAAGGGTCGGCGTCCTGGCGAGGGAGGCGTGCATGAGCCTGGTGGAACTGATCGCTCGGGCCGACGAGCGCGGCCTGGCAGCGGGCGGACTGGCTTGTTTGGATCGGTGCGTGTCCCTCCTGGGCGGGGACGACGAGATCCTGCGCCCCCTGTGGGCGGGCCTCGCCGACGGTGCCGAACCGGAGGAGTGGACGACCCGCCTGGAACAGGTCCGGGTAAAACTCCAGACCGACGCCACCGACGACACCGAGACCACGGGAGAGGGCGGGGCCGAGGGTGAGGCCGTCCTCCTCGCCCGGCGGATGCTCGCCGCCGCGCCCGCCACCCGGTCCGCCGCGAGCGTGCGCGAATGGGCCGACGCCTGCTCCGTCGCCGCCCTGCGCATCCACCGGCTCCTGGACGCCTCGGCCACCGGCGCGTCCTCGGTCGACTCCTTCAGGGAAGGCCGTACGGAGGGCATGCCGCCCCTCGTCGAGGCCGAACTGCGGCGCCAGACCAGGGTCCTGGAACTGCTCGCCGAGCACGGCGCGGGCGGACTGCGGCAGGCGATGGCGGTGTCGACGGAGGGGCGGCGCGTACTGCGCGCGGTGGTGTCGAGACGGGCCCGCGGCCGGGCCTGACCGCCGGGAGAGGGCGGTTCCTGTGTGCTTCCCGTGATCGTTCCGGGAGGGACCTGCGATGGTCCCGCACCGATCCGGGGCAGTCGCCGCGATGGGGGTGACACCGGCCGCCACCTGCACGCTTTCCTGAACTGTGACAGCACACCGAGCAGCACACCGGACACCGCAACGCCCGCACGCCGCCGCCAAACCCGTGCGCTGGGCCGCCGACACCGTCGCCACGATGCGCGAGGGCGCCCGGCTGCGCCTCGACTACTCGACCCAGAGCCTGTGGCGCGTCGACCGGATGATTGAGGAACTCCGCCGCGAGCAGCCGCCGTACGCCGCCGTGGAGTCGGTGCTGCGCGGCTTCGGGGCGTACGCCGGTGAGGTGATCGTCCGGGGGACCGGGGGCGGCGCCGAGTGGCTGGAGGCGGGTGGCGGGCACTGGGTCCGTACGGCCGACGGGCGGCTGTGGGACCCGGTCGACGAGGCTCGCCGCTGTTTCGCCGGGCACGGCTCGCTGCGGCTGCTGTGCCGGGACGCGACGACGCCCTGAGCTGCCCCGCAGTCCCGGCTGGGTGCCGGCTGTGACGTTTCCGCGCCCCGGGACGCAGTTGCCCATGGGAGGACAGCGCTTGGGCCAGGGACGACGGGAACCCCGCCGAGTACAGGTGTACGACGAGGAGTTGGGCGATGCCGTGGCGCGGGCCCAGGACGGTGACGAGGCCGCCTTCGCGGTCGCGTACCGGCTGGTGCAGCCCGGACTCCTCGGCTATCTGCGCGGCCTCGTCGGCGACGAGGCCGAGGACGTGGCCTCCGACGCCTGGCTGGAGATCTCCCGTGACCTGGGCCGGTTCAAGGGCGACGGCGCCGGTTTCCGCGGCTGGACGGCGACCATCGCCCGCAACCGCGCCCTCGACCTGCTGCGCCGAAGACGGGTACGGCCTCGGGGGACGGCGCTCGAAGACGACGTACTGGAACTGCCCGGTCCGTACAGCACCCCGGACCAGGCCCTGGAGACCCTCTCCACGGAGTACGCCCTCGGTCTCGTCGCCGGGCTCCCGCGTGATCAGGCCGAGGCGGTCCTGCTCCGCGTGGTCGTCGGTCTCGACGCCACCACCGCCGCCCGGGTGCTCGGGAAGCGCCCCGGCGCGGTACGTACGGCCGCGCACCGGGGCCTGAAGCGCCTCGCGCGGCAACTGAGGGATCTGGGGGATGTGGGCGATGTGGGGGATCCGACATGAACGCCGACGACAGGACAGGCGGCCGACCGGCCCGGGAACGTGAACTGGCCGGGCTGCTCGCAGCCGCTCTGCGCGAGGGCGCCGGGGCCGGGGAGCGGGCGGCGATCGCCGCGTTTCTGCTGGCCAGGGACGCGGGAGCGCACAAGACGGCACGCACCCGGCGACAGGACGACTGGCGGTGAACGGGCGGCCGACGGCAGATTCCGTACCGCCGATGGCAACGGCCGGAGCCGCCACCCCCCACAGGAGAGGCCCCGGCCGTCGCGCGGCACGGGCCGCGCGGCGGCCCGTATCTCCTACAGCGCCGCGCGTGCGTTTTCTGTCACACCCTCAGCTGCGGCCTCCGCGCATCACGGGTTGGTTGCACGTTGTACGGACATGGACGAGCAGCGGTTTCACGCCGTAACGTGCCTTTCGCTGAAGGCTGCGGACGACAGGCAACTGCATCCACTGAGATCTTGAGGTGCGCTCGGTGCAGGGGGACGACGCGGAGCTGACCACCGCGGTGCTTGCGGCACAGACCGGGGACGAGACCGCGTTCCGGACTGTGTACCGCGCGGTGCACCCACGGTTGCTGGGGTACGTACGGACGCTGGTCGGCGACCCGGACGCCGAGGACGTGACGTCCGAGGCCTGGCTGCAGATCGCCCGTGACCTGGACCGGTTCAGCGGCGACGCCGACCGCTTCCGTGGCTGGGCCGCGCGAATAGCCCGCAACCGCGCACTGGACCACATACGGATGCGCGGGCGCCGCCCGGTGACAGTCGGCGACGAGACCGAACTGTCCGGGCGGGCCGCCGACTCCGACACGGCGGTCGAGGCCATGGAGTCCCTGGCCACCGACAGCACCCTCTCCCTCATCGCCCAGCTGCCGCAGGACCAGGCCGAGGCCGTCGTGCTGCGCGTGGTCGTCGGTCTCGACGCGAAGACCGCCGCCGAGACCCTCGGCAAGCGCCCCGGCGCGGTACGCACGGCGGCGCACCGCGGACTGAAACGGCTCGCGGAGTTGCTCGGGGCGGACCCCGAGGCGACCGTCGCGCTCGACGCGCTGCCACTGCCACGGGAACCGCACGGACGTGCGGTGACGTCGGCCGGTGTGACGCATTCGCGTTCGCGGACGCAGAAGGACATGTGATGGCCGACGACGACCGGTACGGGTGGCTGGACCGCGCTACGGCGGAGCGTTTGCTGAGCGGCGAGCCGCTGGAGGCTTCACTCGCGTCCGCGGAACCCGAGGTCCGCGACCAGGCCGAGCGACTCGCCAAGACCCTCGGCGCCCTCTCCCTTGACACCCCGCCGCACGACAGCGAACTCCCGGGCGAGGCCGCCGCGTTGGCCGCCTTCCGCAAGTCCCGCCCGACGGCGGACCCGGTCGGCGCGACCGGCCTGGCCACGGAGCCCGGCCGGGACCGAGAGCTGGACCGGGACATGGGCCTGGTACGGGTGGGCGGCTTCGGGCGTCCTGGCGCGGCCTCCCGGAAGAGCGGTTCCCGCCCCGCCCGCTGGGGCCGTCCGCTGCGCCTCGGGCTCAGTGCCGCGTTCGCAGCCGGGATGGTCGGCTCGGTCGCGGTCGCCGCGGGCGCCGGGGTCCTGCCGAACCCCTTCCGCGGGGACGCGCCCGGCCGCCCCGCCGCCACCGTCTCGGCCGCCGAGTCGCGCGACCCCATGCAGGCCTCGCCCTCGCCGGACGGCTCCCGGGGCAAGGGCGTCCCGTCCCTCAGGCCCGACAGCACGACCGGAGGTTCCGTCGACAGGGGCACCGGCGGGGCCGGGGTGGCGCCGGACGGCTCGGCCGACGGCGACCAGGGGACGGACCGTTCCGACCTGGGCCTGCCCGAAGGCTGGCGCAGCGGACTCGCCTCGTCCTGCCGTGACATGCGCAGCGGCAAGAAGCTGGAGGCGGAGCGCAGACGGGCCCTGGAGGAGGCGGCCAAGGGCTCCCAGAAGGTGTCGCAGTACTGCGAGGACACCCTGAAGGCCGAACCGACCGCCCGCTCGAACGCGGACACGGGTGCCGGTGCGGGCGCGGGGGCCGGCGGCGACCAGAGCGGCGGCCCCGGCGGTACGGGCGGCGACGACGGCAAGGGCGACGGCCAGGGCGGCGGAACCGGCACGGGCACCGGGGCGGGTGCAGGTGCGGGTACGGGCGCGGGTGCCGGAGGCGGCAACGGCATCGGCAACGGCCAGGGCCACGGAGGCCGGGCCGCCGCGCAGCCGACGCCCGCACCGACGGCCTTCGTCGCCCTCAAGGCGGCGGCACCGGCGGACGACGCCCCGGCACCGGCCCCCGAGGACCCGTCGTACGGCATCCTCCCGCTGCCGACGGCGACCTGAGCGTCAGTACACCCGCCGCACCCCGCCCGCACTCCGCCACATCTCGGCGGAACCCTTCCTTGGTGTGCGCCGCGATTGACCGCACCGCACCACGCCGACCTGCGAAAACGCGCCCGCTCAAACTTCCCGCGTGCCGGGTGTGACATTTTCGGCGGCGCCGACGCAGTAGACAGTGAGCCGACTGGTCATCGGTTCCTCGCACAGAGCCGGGGTTCCCCCCGTACCTACGGCTCGTGCACCTGGCGCGGGCGGGACACGTTCCCCCGGTCCCGTCCGCGCCCCATCTCTCGCGACGACCGCCGTGACGACTCCGGCGACGACCCCCGCCTCACCAGTAGATGACGACCTTGTCGCCGGTGCTCACCTGGGCGAAGATCGAGGCGATCGCCAGCTCGTCCCGGATGTTCACACAGCCGTGCGAGGCGCCGCCGTAGCCACGGGCCGCGAAGTCGGCGGAGAAGTGGACCGCCTGGCCGCCGCTGAAGAACATCGCGTAGGGCATGGGGGAGTCGTAGAGCGTCGAGACGTGGTGGCGTGACTTCCAGTAGACGCTGAAGACGCCTTCCCGGGTCGGCGTGTACTGGCTGCCGAACCGCACGGCCACCGTCGACACGGTCCGCCCGTCGACCATCCAGCGCAGTGTGCGGCTCGTCTTGCTGATGCAGAGCACCCGCCCCTGGAGACAGCGCGGGTCGGGATAGGCGGCGGGCTGCCCGCCCATCAGGAACAGCTCCCACTGCCCCGGCTCGCGTGTCATCCGCAGCAGCCGCTGCCAGGTGACGGTGTCGGTCTTCCCGGTGCGTGGCAGCCCGCGCTTGCCCTGGAACCCCTTGACGGCGGTCTCGGTCAGATCGTCGTACGACCCGGTCGGCCCGTCGTACAACCAGGCGACCTGCCGCAGCCGGGCCTGCAGCTCCCGCACATCCCGCCCGCTGTCACCGCGCGACCAGAGCACGACGGCGGCGGCGGCCTTCCTGGGCGCCGCTGTCGGCGTGGGCGTGGGCGTGGCGGGAGCGGTGGCGGGCGGACGCGACACCTCGATGTGCACGGGCGCCCGGGGCTTCCCGTCCGGGTCGGTGGTCTGCACGGTGCAGCCGCCCACGGCAATAGCCATGAGAGTGACGAGAGCAGCGGAAATCACCTTTCGCATGCCCGTGATACGCAAACCGGACCCCCCAGACTCATCCCCTGTACCCCGTCCAAGTTACGCGGAGGCGGCCACGACGACCCGGGAGTCGGAGTCGGAACTACCCGTCGAACCGGCGTACGGCGGCAGCCTGACATTTGGCACACCGTACGGTGCGGCGGGTGTGTACAGTTCTTGCATGGACACGTATCCACTCGTGGAAGCCCGCAACCAGCTCGGACAGCTTGTCGGCCGAGTGCGGCACGGCGGCGAACACATCTTGATCAGCGAGTACGGCAAGCCTGCGGCGGCGCTCGTCCCGATAGGGGAACTGGAGGAACTCGAGCGTCTCCGGGACGAGGCCGACATCGCGCTGGCGCGTGCCCGTGAAGCGGCTCCAACGGGGCCGTCCATGACGCACGAAGAGTTCGCGGCCCAGTTGGAGCACGAGGACCGGCAGGCCGAACAGTGAGCCATACGGTGGTGTGGGAGGACGGCGCGATGGGCGAGTTACGCCGCCTCCGCCAGTTCGACCCCATCGGGGCGAAGGCATGCATGGCAGCGGTCCGGGAGCTGGGCGACTCGCCCAGGCCGGAGGGAGCGCGCGCCTTGGGCGGATCCGGCTACTACCGGATGTCTGTCGGAGCCTGGCGCGTGCTGTACCGACCGGACGACGTCACCGTTACCGTCCATGTCGTCAAGGTGGGCCGGGTCGCCTGAGACAGCGGATCCCCTGCCGTCGCCCACCCGGCGAATTCCCAACCCGGAGTGTCGTACCCCCGTGCGACACTCGCCCCATGTTCGGCGTAACTGACCTCCCCACGTATCTCACCGGCCTGATCCTGATCGTCCTGCTCCCCGGCCCCAACTCCCTCTACGTCCTCTCCGTCGCCGCCCGCCGAGGCGTGCGCGTCGGATACCGGGCCGCCGCGGGCGTCTGGTGCGGGGACGCCGTGTTGATGACCCTCTCCGCGGCCGGGGTCGCCTCGCTGCTCCAGGCGAACGCCCTGCTGTTCGGGATCGTGAAATACGCCGGAGCCGGCTATCTGACCTGGCTCGCGATAGGCATGCTGCGCGCGGCCTGGGCGATGTGGCGCACGCGGCGGGACGAGGCCGAGGCCCAGGACGTGCCCGTCGGCGCCGACGAGCGGCCCTATCGCCGGGCCCTCGTCATCAGCCTCTTCAACCCCAAGGCGATCCTGTTCTTCGTCGCCTTCTTCGTGCAGTTCGTCGACCCCGGCTACGCCTACCCGGCCGTCTCCTTCGTCGTCCTCGGCGCCTTCGCCCAGCTCGCGAGCTTCCTCTATCTCACCGCGCTCATATTCGGCGGGACCAGGCTGGCCGCCGCCTTCCGGCGCCGGAGGCGCCTGTCGGCAGGGGCGACCTCGGCGGCGGGCGCGCTCTTCATCGGCTTCGCCGTGAAGCTGTCGCTGGCCAGCAGCGTCTGAGTCCCTAACCCAGGGCGCCCACACCCTCCGCGTACTCCCGCAGCCCCTCCGCCGTCGCCCCCGCCCAGCCGACGTAACCGTCCGGGCGGACCAGGAACACCCCGGTGCCGTACACCTCGTACGAGGCCAGGCGGACCGTCGGGACCGGCAGCAGGGGCACGGGTGTCGCCGTGCCCACCGTCAGCAGGGTCCAGTGCGGGCCCCGGAACGCGTCGAAGAGGCGTACGCCGTCCACCGTGCCGTCCGGGGCTCGGTCGCCCGCCCGTACCGGGCCGGGGGACGGGCGGGTCTCCGTCGTCAGGGACGAGTCGCGGTAGCCGAGGCCGAGCTGGCGGGTCGCCTCGCCGCGCCTGATCTCGCCCCGGTGCACGCCCGTCGAGATGCCGAGCATCCGCGCGGCGATCACCCGGCGCTCCTCCTCGTACGTCGCCAGCAGTGACTCCGGCGCATCACCCCTGAGTACTACGCCCAGCTTCCACCCCAGGTTGTACGAGTCCTGGACACTGGTGTTCAGGCCCTGGCCCCCGGCGGGGGAGTGGACGTGCGCCGCGTCCCCGGCGAGGAACACCCGGCCGGCGCGGAAGCTGTCCGCGAGGGCCGCCCTCGGCCGGAAGTCGGAGGCCCAGCGGACCTCCGTCACGTCCTCGGGGGCGAGGTGCGAGCGCGCGGCGGCCACCTTGCGGATGCCCTCCAGGGACACGTCCAGGTGCTCCCCCTCCGGGAACTGCGCCACCAGCTGGAAGTCCTCCGTCCCCGCCAGCGGACAGATCGCCATGAAGCCCGAGCCCTCACCCTGTGGTGGGAACACGTGCCAGTTGTCGCGGTCCAGGCCCCTGATCCGGACGTCCGCCACCAGGATCGGGTTCGGGTCGACCGTCTCGCCCGTCATCCCGATCCCGAGCGCCCGGCGGACCGTCGAGCGGCCACCGTCGGCCGCGACCACGTACCGCGCCCGCACCGGCGCACCCGCCGCGAAGGCGACCGTCACGCCCTCCGCGTCCTGGTCGAGCCCCACGACCTCCCGGCCGAACAACACCCGCCCGCCGCCGCCCAGTTCCGTCAGCCGCTCGAACAGGATCTCCTGCGTCCGCCACTGCGGCACCATCCACGGCTCGGCGCCGAAGGGAGAGTCCTCGCCGGCCTCCGCCGGGTCGAACATCCGGTGCTCACCCGCCCGCTTCCCGTCCTGCCAGATCATCCCGACCGGGTACGGACCCCCGGCCGCCCGGATCGCGTCCAGCACCCCGAGGTCCTCGAAGACCTCCATCGTGCGCGGCTGGAGCCCCTTGCCCCGCGACCCGGGGAACAGCCCCTCGGCCCGCTCCACGACCACCGCGTCCACCCCGCGCCGCGCGAGGTCCACGGCGAGTGCCAGTCCGGTGGGCCCCGCGCCCACGATCAGTACGTCAGTCATCACGACTATCTCCTTAATGTTGTTAAGTGACCCTGCCCTCCGAGGGTGGACTTAACGGTGTTAAGTTGTCAAGCGTGAGTACGGATCCATCGGGGCGACCCGAACGCCGAGCCCCCCTCGACCGCAAACGCGTCGCCGACACCGCCCTGAAGCTCCTCAACGAGGTCGGTCTCGACGGCCTCACCCTGCGGGCCATCGCCAAGGAGCTGGACGTCAAGGCACCCGCCCTGTACTGGCACTTCAAGGACAAGCAGGCCCTGCTCGACGAGATGGCGACCGAGATGTACCGGCGCATGGTCGCCGGTCCGGCCCCCGGCCCCGAGGTCCCCTGGGACGAGCGGCTCCTCGCCGTCAACCACGGACTGCGCGACGCCCTGCTCGGCTACCGCGACGGCGCCAAGGTGTTCAGCGGCTCCCGTTTCACCGGCGTCGAGCACGCCGTCCAGATGGAGGCGAACCTCCGCTGCCTCGTCGACGCGGGCTTCACCACCGCCCAGGCCGTCCGCGCGAGCATGACGGCGTACGTCTACACGATCGGCTTCGTCACGGAGGAGCAGGGCGTGCAGCCACTGCCCGGTGAGCGCCGTGAGGGGTACGACGTCGAGGAGCGGGCCCGGCGGATGGCAGACTTTCCCCTGTCGGCCGCGGCCGGCGCCGAGGTCTTCCAGGACTACGACCGACAGTTCGAGGAAGGGTTGCGGCTGGTGCTCGCAGGAATCGGGGCGACGTACGGAATGACGTACGGGAATTCGTCGTGATGCGGTGTGAGCGCGGCCCGGCCCTCATCTTTCGAGTGATGTCCGGGCGGGACCGAGTTGACTTCCGGCGCCGAATAACTCTTACTGTCGCGGAATCTGCAGCTGAGAGAGCCCAGGTGTGCGCGTGACCAACCGTCCCCCGATACTGTCCATTGTCGTACCTTGTTACAACATCGAGACCTATGTCTCGGACACCGTGACAAGTCTCGTCAACAACGACCAGGACGACTTCGAGTTCATCTTCGTCGAGGACCGCTCGACGAAGGACAAGACCTACGAGGCGTTGCTGGAACTGACGAAGCGGCTGAAGAACGGCAGGGTGATCCGGCACGAGCAGAACGGCGGCCTGGCCACCGCCCGCAACACCGGCATCGACGCCTCCGAGGGCACGTACATCACGTTCCTCGACGGCGACGACTGGCTGGCCCCGGGCTATCTGAAGGACCTCGTCGACGTCATCCGGCGCCACGACGTCGACTTCGTGCGCACCGACCACGTACAGGTCACCGGCATCGAGCGGGCCGTCCACCGGGCGCCCGAGGGCCGTCGGAACGTCCCGCTGGACCCGCGCACCTCGATCCTCCCGGTCGACGACACCACGATGGTCGACTACCCCTACGCCTGGGCCGGCGTCTACCACCGCCGCCTCCTCGACAAGGGCATGCTGCGCTTCCACGACGGCCTCAAGACCGCCGAGGACCGCCCCTGGATCTGGGACCTGCACCGCAGGGCCGAGTCCTACGTCACCGCCAGCCTGCGCGGGGTCTTCTACCGCCGTGGCGTCACCACCTCGCTCACCCAGATCGGTGACGTCCGCCAGCTGGACTTCTTCCGGTCCTTCGACCTCGTACTCGCCGAACTCGCCAGCGACCCCGAGGTCGGGCTGCTGCGCAAGAAGGCGCTGCGCAACTACTGCGTCGTCATCGCGCACCAGCTCCTCCAGCGCAGCCGCTTCGACCGGCCCACCGCCGCCAAGCTGCGGCAGATGAGCGCCGACGCACTGAACAAGATGTCCGAGGACGAGCTGCAGGCCGCCCTCATCGGGATGGGCGAGCAACGCGTCCATCTGCTGCGGCGCGTGCGCGGCGGCATGAAGGGAATCGCGGCATGATCCAGATCTTCTTCTCGGCGACGCAGTACGCCGCGGCGACCGTCACGGCCGCCCTCCGCGCCGACCTCTTCGGCCCGCGCGAGGACCACCGCCGCATCCTCGTCGTCAGCAACACGGCCGCCATCCCGGAGGTCGGTACCCCGCTCGACCGGATGGCCGGCTTCGAGAAGCTGCGCCCCGAGTTCGACGAGGTGCGCTCCTGGAACGAGTTCATCTCCCCGCACCACCCGGCAGGCTGGTCCCCCCGCGCGCAGGACGCGATCATGTGGGAGAAGGCCGTACGACTGGCCTGGAACCTCGGTGACGAGCCCGTCGAGATCGCCTGCGAGTCGATCCAGGCGAACCCGTCCCGCGCGGTCGCCGAGATCTTCGCCGACAGCCCGATCCACGTGTACGCGGACGGCCTGATGAGCTACGGCCCCACCCGCAACCGCATCCCGCACGGCATGAGCAGCCGTATCGCCCGGGTTCTGCACCTCGACCTCATACCGGGACTGCGGCCCCTGCTGCTCGCCGAGTACGGCGTGGAGCCGGTGCCGATCCCGAACGAGCCGATCGTCGAGGTCCTCAACGAGATCGGGGAGCAGGGCTTCGACCTGCTCGCCGCCCGTATCCCGGCCGAGAACCGTCCGACGGCCGTGCTCCTCGGTCAGTACCTGTCCGCCATCAACCTCATCACCCAGGAGGAAGAGGAGGAGCTGCACGTCCGGATGCTCCGGGCCGCGGCCAAGGCCGGCCACACCGCCGTCCTGTTCAAGCCGCACCCGAGCGCCCCGGCCGCGTACTCCACGTCCCTGCAGACCGCCGCCACGGACCTCGGCGTGCACCTGAGCGTCCTCAACGAACCGGTGCTCGCCGAGACGGTGTTCGCGTACCTGAAGCCGCAACTGGTCGTCGGCTGCTTCTCCACCGCCCTGATGACCGCCGCGACCTTCTACGGCATCCCGGTCGCCCGGGTCGGCACGGAGTCGCTCCTCGACGCCATCACGCCCTACGAGAACAGCAACCGCATCCCGCTCACCATCATCGACGCGGCCCTGCCCAACGCCGAACGCGACCTCGCGTCCAGCATCGGCGTGCCGTCCGACGATCCGGGGCTGGTCGCGCGCCTGGAGCCGCTGGTGAAGGCGGTCGGGTACTGCATGCAGTCCCGCAAGCACTCGCAGCTGCGCGAAGAGGTGGCCGTCTGGCTGTCGACCCATCTGTCGGAGAACGCCCACTACTTCAAGCGCCGCCGCCTGACCAGCCTCCGCCTCCCCGGCGGCAGCACGGTCCGCGCGGAGACGCTGCGGCGCAACCCGACGGTCCGCAAGGTCGTGAAGCGGATCAGGGCGGCACAGTCCTGACGGGACACGGATACGGAACGTGAGAGGGCCCGGGGTCGGATACCGACCCCGGGCCCTCTCACGTACTCAGCTCACATCGACAGCTTCAGCTTCTCGCCCAGCTGCTTCGACTGCAGTGTCATCGTCCGCTTCAGCCGCGACCCGAACGGCCGCTCGATGAACCTGTGCATCAGCCAGGCCAGCGACAGCAGGCCCGCCACCGACGCGAGGATCGTCAGGTAGGGGTCGAGGCCCCAGCCGCGGTGCAGGATCCGGATGAAGAACCAGCCCAGGTGCTCGTGGATCAGGTAGAAGGGGTACGTCAGCGCGCCCGCGATCGTCAGCCAGTTCCAGTTCGCCCAGCGGGTCCAGCCCAGTGCGACCACCGCGACCGACGCGAAGGCGAGCAGCACGATGCCCTGGATGACGTACGGGTTGCGCACGAAGTCGCCCTGCGCGCCCGGGTGCCACAGGGCCGTCACCGAGTAGCGCTGGCCCAGCAGGAACGACATGCCGACGATGCCCCACAGGAGCAGGTCGCTGCCGTAGCGGTGGATCAGGTACAGGGCCAGGCCGCCGATGAAGAAGGGGGCGTGGTCGCGGAAGGTCAGCTCGGAGATCAGCGGGTTGTCCGCGACCCGGGCGAAGGCGCCGGCCAGCGTCCACAGGATGCAGAAGGTCACCACCCGGCGGTAGGTGACGCCCTTCCAGACCACGAACAGCGCGAACAGTACGTAGAACTTCAGCTCGACCCAGAGGGTCCAGCACACGCCCAGGACGCGCGAGCTGCCCAGCGGCTGCTGCATCATCGTGAAGTTGAGCAGGAACTCGTCGGCGCGCACATGGTGCACGACCACCGGCATCAGGAACGAGGCGGCGGTGACCATGACGAGCGCCACCCAGTAAGCCGGGTAGAGGCGCGCGATGCGCGAGCGGAAGAAGTCGCCCAGCGTCTTGCCCCAGCTGCTCATGCAGATCACGAAGCCGCTGATGACGAAGAAGAACTGCACCCCGAGGCTGCCGTAGGTGGCGAACTGGGACAGGGTCGGGAACATCACACCGGGCGACTGGTTCCAGGACTCGGCGACCGTGCCGTTCTTGCCGGCGAAGTGGTACATGCAGACCATCAGCGCGGCCACCAGCCGCAGTCCGTCCAGCGCCCTGAGCCGACTGACCGGCCGGGCCTTCTTGCCCTCGGCGGAGGGCGGGACGGCCGCTTCGGCACTCCCGGACCGCGGACCCGGCGGCGGAGCCGGGAGCGGGGGTGCCATGGTCTGGTCGGCCGCGGTCATCGGGTGGCCTTTCGCAGCGGGGACAAGAAGGGGGGAAGCGAAGCTGACTCATCGACGGTAACCAGGAGAGTCAGGAGCAACCCAAAGAGGTAGCACAGAACTCTCACGGATGAATAACCGGTCAGCTCATTGACGTATGCACGCACTCGAAGGTTGCGCGCACGCCAACGCGCCGCCACCCGTCTCCGTATGTGGTCCGTATACGAATCGGTGGCGACGCGTTCGGCAGATTAGATGCCCGCGGGGCCCGTTGTCACCGCTTCACCGTTTTGCTCAACGCCCGTGCCCGGCGCGCGATCCGGCGCACGGTCGCGTTGCGCGGGATGAACGACAGCTGGGACGGCAGCGCGCCGGGCAGCGCCAGCGAGGTCAGCCGGCGGCGCTTGAAGTAGCGCCAGGTCTGCTCGGTGAGGTGCTTGGAGAGATACGTCTCCGCCTCCGGACGCAGCCTCGGGTAGATCCGGGGCTGCATGCAGAAGCCGATCGCCTTGAGCAGCCCGGACAGCGTCTTGCCGACCTGCTTCTCGGACGGCAGCGACCACTTCTGCACGGCCTTGGCGTCCGCGAGGTCCGGCAGCAGCGCGTCCACGATGGTCAGCGGTACGCGGTTGCTGTTCTGGTACGGCGCGATCTTCTCCAGGACGGTGTCCGTGCCGACCCGGGCGACCGGGAGGCCGTACAGGCCCGCCGCCGTGAACAGGCCGGTGGAGAAGCAGCCGACGACCAGCGCGGGGCGCAGCCGCTGGAAGAGGACCTCGGCGAGCACGGGCCCGTCCAGGACGGTGAGTTCGGCGCCGAGCTTCTTCGCCTCCACCTCCAGCGAGCCCGACCAGGCGGTCGGCGCTGTCGGGTGCGGCTTGAAGACCAGCGAGCGGTGCCCGGCCTTCACGGCGCCGCGCACCATACGCAGATGCAGTTCCTCCTCCTCGTGCGGGGTGAGGATGCCCAGCGCGGAGAGGTACTGGCCGAGCAGCAGCGCGGGCTGCCCGGCGGGGAGCTTCGCCGTCTCAGGATCCGTCTCCGGCTCGGCCTCGGCGAGTTCGCCCAGCACCTTCAGGAACGCCTCGGACGGCACCAGTTCGGCGGGCACGTCGAACTCGGTGAGCAGCAGCGGGGTGAGGCCCGGGACGAGGTCGAGGTGCAGCAGGCGCCCGATACGGGTGCCCACCAGCGCGTCGATCTTCTCGCGTGTGGGGCCATAACTTATGAGGCCGTCCGCGTAGACGTCGACGGGGGCGCCGGTGAACAGCTGGCACAGCGCGAGCGCCGGGTAGACCTGCACGGACTCGACGACCAGCTCGATGTTGTCGGCACCGAGGTTCCACAGCAGCCGCAGATGCCGCTCCCACAGCGGGACGTCGTCGGCGCGCGGGCCCCAGCCGCTGGGGTGGAAGGGGGCGATCGTCTCGTTCCAGGACAGGACCTCGTCGAACCGCGCGCTCACCCGGTCGAAACCGGACATCGCGTCGACCCCGGGGGTGATCTCGGGGTTGGCCGCGTTGTTGGTGAGCAGCAGGATGCGGCGGTCGGCCGGCTCGAAGAGCCCGGCGTCCATGGCGGCGGCCAGCGTGGCGGCCCCGTACAGCGTCGACGCGCAGTAGATCCGAGTCGTACGGGTCCGGTTGCCGCTGGGCTTCGGAATGCTGCCGGCCATCAGACGGACACCGTCCCGGCGGACGCGGAGACGGGCCTGCGCCGCACCTTCCGCAGCCGGTTGGCCCGCTGGACGTCCATCGAGTCGATGGCCTCCGCGAGGACGTCCTGCGGCATCCGCTTCAGCGCGGCGGCGCTCAGCGAGCGCAGTTTTCGGGCCACGGCGGGTTCGAACCTCTCGATCGCTCCGAGATGATGAGCCATGATCGCGCAGTAGGTGCGCACTGCTTTGGGCAGCAGCCTATCGGCCTCGGGGTCGCGGGCCGTTTCCTCGATGACCTGGTCGAAGGCCCGGATGAAGTCGAGTTGGCGAACATCACCGATTTGGGTGAGCGAGGAGGCGACCCCACGCCGGTAGAAGACGCCGAGCAGCCCGACGGCGGCGAACGACTCCGCCTCCCGGTGCAGCTTCCAGATCCACGGCCGGTCCTCCGCCGTACGCAGCCCGTCGGTGAAGTGCAGGATTCCGCGGTCGACGAGCCGGCGGTGGTAGATGCCCGCCCAGGCATAGGCGTAGTCGACGGAGGTGGAGCGGTCGGTGGGCAGGATCGCGTCCCTCGGCGACATCACCACCCCGCGTCGGCCGTGTGGGACGTGGTGGATCGCGCGCCTGTTGCCTGTGCACTGCACATGGTCGGTACGAACGAAATCGCAGCCCAACTCCTCAATAGCGGCGAGGAGTTGAGGGAAATAGCCGGGGGCGAGCCAGTCGTCGCCGTCGAGGAACGTGAGGTATTCGCCACGCGCTTTGTCGATACCGGTGTTGCGGGCGGTGGCCAGGCCTCCGTTCTTCTCGTGGCTGACCAGCACGGCGCCCGGCAGCTCGCGCTCTGCGCGCGCGAGGATGTCCGGAGTCTCGTCGCGAGAGCAGTCGTCGACGAGGATGAACTCGAAGTCGTCGCGCGCGTTGGCGCGCAGACTCTTCAGAGTGTCGGGCGCGTATTGCTGCACGTTGTAGAACGGCACGATGACGGAGAGCTTGACCACGCGTCCGAGGTTAGAGCCTCTCCGGTGGTCTCACTTTACCCGGGGTTTGATGTCGGGTGAACTACATGTGTCCGGCCGGTGAATCAAGGGGGTTTCTGCACGTTTGACGTCTTGATTCAAGCCGACGCGACCTTTTGTTAACCCTTTGTTGCCCCCGGATTCGGCGGAAGCCCCCCATGTCGGCTTAAGGTCTTGGGCGTGCCAGCCAGTACCACGAGCCCCATGAGGGTTGCCGTCCTCGCCGATTCCGACACTCGGTGGAAATGGGGTGCGCTCACTGCCAGCCGTATTTCTCCTGATAATTCGGACATTCATCTTGACGGCTACCTCCTCAGAGGCCGGGCCACCCCCACCGCCCGCCAGCTCCAGGAGGTAGGGGTCAAGGCGGACTCCCTGCGCGAAGTGACCGCCCTTGAGTTCCTGCGGGCCATGGACCAGGAGGAGCCGTACGACATCCTCGTGCTCGCCCTGGTCGGCGGCGGCGTCCAGGCGATGCTGCACGGCCTCGGACACGTGTGGGACGAGACCGCCCTGCGCCCCGTCGTCGTCACCGGCTACGTCGGCGTCGTCTACGAGAAGCTCGCCGACGGTCTCCTGCTGCGCCACGGCGCCGACCTGGTCCTCGCGAACTCCCGCCAGGACGCCGACCGTTTCAAGGCCGTGTACGACGGAGTCGGCGCCGATTCGTCCGCTGTGACCGAAGTCGCACTCCCCTTTCTCGGCGGTTCGGCATACACAGGTGAGCATGGTCACCCGTACACCGTGGTGTTCGCCGCCCAGCCCTCCGTCCCGGAGAGCCGCAAGGACCGCACGTATCTCCTCGACCGGCTCGTGCAGCACGCGAAGCTGCACCCCGAGCGCGAGGTGCTGCTCAAGCTGCGCTCCAAGCCCGGCGAGCACACCACGCACATCGAGGAACTGCCCTACCAGAAACTGGCCCAGCGCGCCGACCTTCCGCCCAACTTCAAGCTGGTCTACGGGCACATGGGCGAGGTCCTGGACCGCACGGACCTGCTGGTCACCGTCAGCTCGACGGCCGCGCTCGAGTCCCTGCACCGCTCCATCCCGACCGTCGTGCTGAGCGACCTCGGCGTGCGCGAGGCGCTCGGCAACCACCACTTCGTCGGCTCCGGCTGCCTCGCCTCCTGGGAGCAGTTGGACGCCGGTCACCAGCCGGTTCCGGACACGGACTGGGTGGCTCGGCAAGGTGTCGCGGCCGATGGCTCGTACGAGACGGCCTTCGACGCCGCACGCGACAGGATCGACCGTCTTCTGGGATCCTCGAAGCTTCCGCCCCTGGCCCCGTACTACACACCGATGACGGCTCCCGGATATTTGCCGGGTATTCTCGCTCGGCACCACCTCGGCCCCGACGGCGTTCCGCTGCCCGGAGCCCCGGCCGCCGACAAGGAGCCGGGAGCGGTGCGGCAGATCGTGCGTCGCGCGGCCCGCGGCGCCTACCGGCACGGCGTGCAGCGCGTCGCGCCCGTGATCCGGCGCATGGGGGAGCTGTGACCGACCGGGTTCCCCGTCAGGCACACGAACGTCAAGCACGCGAAGAGCGTCAAGGAGTACAGGCAATGTCCAAGCCGGAGTCCAACCCGCAAGCGGGCCGAGCGACCGCGCGGCCCCGCGTGCTCGCGGTCATCCCCGCGAGAGGCGGCTCCAAGGGCGTACCCGCGAAGAACCTGCTGCCGGTCGGCGGGGTCCCGCTGGTCGCCCGCGCGGTGCGCGAGTGCCTCGCCGCCAAGCTGGTCACGGACGTCGTCGTCTCCACCGACGACCAGGCCATCGCCGCCGCGGCCCGCCAGGCCGGCGCCGAGGTCGTGCTGCGTCCCGCCGCCATCGCCGGTGACACCGCGACCTCCGAGGCCGCCGTCCTGCACGCCATGGACGCCCACGAGACGCTGCACAACGCCAAGGTCGACGTGGTGCTGCTCGTGCAGTGCACCAGCCCGTTCATCATCCGCGAGGACGTCGACGGCGTCGTCGGCGCGGTCGTGAACAACGGCGCGGACAGCGCGCTGACCGTCGCCCCCTTCCACGGCTTCATCTGGCGCGACGCGGCCGACGACCCGCAGCCCGCGCCCGGCGAGAGCGCGGCCGTCGAGGGCGGCACCGACACCGTGACCACGACGGAGACGGTGACCGTCGGCGGCGGCTATGGCGTGAATCACGACAAGTCCTTCCGGCCCCGCCGCCAGGACCGCCCCCAGGACCTGCTGGAGACCGGCGCCGTCTACGCGATGGACGCCACCGGCTTCCGTAAGTCGAAGCACCGTTTCTTCGGTCACACCGAACCCGTGCGCACCGACCCGGCCCGCGTGCTGGAGATCGACGACCCGCACGACCTCGCCCGCGCCCGGGCCCTCGCGACGCTCTTCGACGCGGAACGCCCCGGCGCCCTCCCGACCGCCGACGACATCGACGCGGTCGTACTCGACTTCGACGGCACCCAGACCGATGACCGGGTGCTGATCGACTCCGAAGGACGGGAATTCGTCTCCGTGCACCGCGGCGACGGACTCGGCATCGCCGCGCTGCGCAAGAGCGGCCTGCGCATGCTGATCCTGTCCTCGGAACAGAACCCGGTCGTCGCCGCCCGCGCACGGAAGCTACAGCTGCCCGTGCTGCACGGCATCGACCGGAAAGACCTCGCGCTGAAGCAGTGGTGCGAGGAGCAGGGCATCGCGCCGGAGCGCGTGCTCTACGTCGGCAACGACGTCAACGACCTCCCGTGCTTCGCCCTGGTGGGCTGGCCCGTGGCGGTCGCGAGCGCCCACGACGTTGTGCGCGGCGCCGCACGCGCGGTCACCACCGTCACAGGCGGCGACGGCGCGATCCGAGAGATCGCCAGCTGGATCCTCGGCCCCTCTCTCGACCCCCTCAACAAGAAGTAAGGAACCCCCAGAATGACCTCCACCCGCTTGCGCTCGTTCGGTTCGAAGACCGCCGGCCCCGGTCAGCCCGTCTACATCGTCGGCGAGATCGGCATCAACCACAACGGTGACCTTGAGAACGCCTTCAAGCTGATCGACGTGGCCGCCGAAGCCGGCTGCGACGCGGTCAAGTTCCAGAAGCGCACCCCGGAGATCTGCACCCCGCGCGACCAGTGGGACATCGAGCGCGACACCCCCTGGGGCCGCATGACCTACATCGACTACCGCCACCGCGTGGAGTTCGACGAGAACGACTACCGCAAGATCGACGAGCACGCCAAGAAGCGCGGCATCGACTGGTTCGCCTCCCCGTGGGACACCGAGGCCGTCGCGTTCCTGGAGAACTTCGACGTCCCGGCCCACAAGGTCGCCTCCGCGTCCCTGACGGACGACGAGCTGCTCGTCGCCCTGCGCAAGACCGGCCGTACGGTCATCCTGTCGACGGGTATGTCCACCCCGAAGCAGATCCGTCACGCGGTCGAGGTCCTGGGCAGCGACAACATCCTGCTCTGCCACGCGACGTCGACGTACCCGGCGAAGGCCGAGGAGCTGAACCTCCGCGTCATCAACACGCTGGAGAAGGAGTACCCGAACGTCCCGATCGGTTACTCCGGCCACGAGACCGGCCTGCAGACCACCCTCGCGGCGGTCGCCCTCGGCGCCACCTTCGTCGAGCGTCACATCACCCTCGACCGCGCGATGTGGGGCTCCGACCAGGCCGCCTCCGTCGAGCCGCAGGGCCTGACCCGCCTCGTCCGTGACATCCGGATCATCTCGGAGTCCCTCGGCGACGGCGTCAAGAAGGTCTACGAGTCCGAGATCGGCCCGATGAAGAAGCTCCGTCGTGTCTCCGGCGTCATCGCCGACGCCGAGATCGCGGCTGCCGCGGGCGAGCCCGTCACCGCCTGATCAGCACCACTCAGCGGCCCCACCGGCGCGAGCCGGTGACCACTGTCCGGTGACCACTGTCGTCCAGCGGATTCCCCAGTCCGTACTCACGGAAGCGACGGTCGTACGTCGATGAGCCCACGCGCCGGTACCACCGGCCCCCATACTCTCGCCTTCGTCGAGAGCCCGGTCCAGCTCCTGAACGTGCTGGAATGGGCGCATGTGCATGCGCACGCGCTCAGCCCGGAGGGGGCCGGCGGTCCGGCGTCGGCCGTTCCCGCCCGCAAAAAGGGAAAATTCGCGGCACGGGTCCCCGGACAGGCGACACGCCGCTGGCGCAAGGGCCAGAACCGCCCGACGGTACTCCGGGACCGGGAACCGGCGGTCGGCGGACTGACCCTGGTGGTCCTCTCCCCGGTCGACCCGATGACCCGGGGCCAGCTGCGCCGCATGGCCGAACTCGCCCGCGAGGAGGGCCACGAGGTCCGCTGGGAGGACGCGCGGGCCGGAACCTCGGCCCCGTTCCGCACGATCGGCGGCCTGGCCCCCCTCCTGCGCCGCACGCGGCGCATCGTGATGGGAGACCCGTTCTCCCGCTACGTACAAGTACTTCTCAACATCACCAAGGCCCGTGACCTCGTCGTGGTCGACGACGGCACGGCGACCATGGAGTTCGTCTCCCAACTGGCGCGCGGCGAACGCCTGGTGCGCTGGCACCGCAAGTCGCAGCGCCCCGGCGCGCGGGACCTGCTGTTCATCCCGGTGTCGTCGAAGGCCCGCCGCAGACTGACCCCGGGCGGCAGGCGCAGGGTCGAGATCTTCTCGTCCATGCCGATCGAGGACACCCCGAAGGGCGTCGAGGTCACCTCCAACGACTTCGCCTGGACCCGCTCCCGCTTCGGCCCCCCGCATATCTCCGAGGGCGCCGACATGGTGGGCACCTCCCTGGTGGAGACGGGCGTGGTGGACGCCGACAGCTACCGCGAGGCGGTCCGCACCCTCGCCAAGACCCACGGCGTGACGCGTTACTTCGCCCACCGCCGCGAAAGCCCCGAGAAACTCCACGACCTGGCCGCCTGCACGGGCCTTGAGGTGGTCCGCCCGGACCTCCCCCTGGAACTGATCGCCCGCAGGGGCCCCATCGGCCGTACGATCCTGAGCTTCCCCTCGACGGTGGTCCACACCCTCCCCCTGGCCCTGGCCGGTACGGACGTCAAGGTCGCCGTCTGCGACATCGACCCGGCCTGGCTGACGGCGAACGCGTCCCCGAGGGCACAGGGCTTCCTGTCGGGCGTGACGGGATCGGCGCGGGACGTGGAGCGGGTGTCGACGGAGTCGGACCAGCCGGAGCAGTCGGTGAGGGAGGCGAAGGCGACGGGCTGACGCCCGTTGCCCCACTGCTTCGGTACCTGGTCTCCCGCTGTTCGTCGCGTGCCGAGGGGCTTCTTCGCGAGCTCTCCGCGAGGCGCAGCCGGTTCTCGGCCGGGCCGGGCTCCGGGGCGGCCGGGCGTGTTGTCGCGGGGCCCCGCGCCCAGAGGCGGGCGCGGGCGGCGCGGCCCGCTTCCCCGCCCCCGGAGGGTTACCCCACCGGCTTGCGCGCCAGCAGGAACGCGCGCTGGCGGGTCTCGTCCTCGTGGGGTTCGCGGATCGTTTGCGCCTGCACGGTCAGGCCCGCCTTGGTCAGGAGTGCGGCGACGCTGTCCGGCGTACGGAACCAGTAGTCCAGGGACATCTCGTGGCCGAAGCGTTCCGCGAGGTGGAGGTGGCTGTCGTCGGGGCCCGCCTGGAAGCCGAGGAGGACGTGGCCGCCGGGGGCCAGGACGCGGTGGAACTCCGTGAACACCGTGGGGAGGTCGCTGTCCGGGACGTGGATGATCGAGTAGAGGGCGAGGACTCCGCCCAGGGTCTCGTCGGGCAGGTCCAGGGACGTCATCGAGCCGACGTGGAACCGGAGTTCGGGGTGGGCCCGGCGGGCCAGCGACACCATGCGCGGCGACAGGTCGACGCCGAACACCGGGACGCCGAGGGCGTGCAGTCTCGCGGTCACGTAGCCGGGCCCGGAGCCGATGTCCGCGACGGGCGCGGAGCCCTGGGCCCGGACCAGTTCGGCGAACGCGGAGACGAGGGAGCGGTCCAGGGGGAGGTCCGCCAAGTGGTCCGCGTATCGCTCTGTGTAGTCGGCGGCCATGGCGTCGTAGGACGCGCGGGTGGCGTGGAGGAAGTCATGGGTCGTGGCGGTCACGGGGGTGCACGTTACCGGGGCCCGGTGCGGGCGAGGGGGCGTTCCCGTGGGCGACGGCGAGTGTTCATGTGCTGTGACCGTGGCCGTTTCGGTGGGTGGACGGAACCGGCGGGGCGATCGTCGGCGTGGCATCGTTGGAGGGGCTGGACGGACATGGGTGCCCGGAAAGTGCCCTCATGATCCGAATCAGCCGGAAAGGCGGGCGAGTTTACCCATCCCCGTGCACGAATATGCCTCCGGTGGTCAGATTTTCTTCCCCTAACAGGTTGAACTTTTGTTGATCGTGGGTCAGTTGACCGCCCGGGCGTCCTACCCTTCAAAGGGTGAACAGTCTGATGTCGCCAGAGTCCGAGGTCGATCTCCCCGGGGAAGCCGCGCTTCCCGGCACGTTGCCGGAGGCGCTGCGCGCCGAACTGGTCATGTTCCGGCGCGACTTGCACATGCACCCGGAGCTGGGCAACCAGGAGTTCCGCACCACCGCCGCGATCAAGGAACGGCTGGAGAAGGCGGGCCTGAAGCCGCGCGTGCTCTCCATCGGAACCGGCCTCATCTGTGACATCGGTGACACCGGCGACCTCGGAACCGACCCCGAGGGGCGGGACAGCGGAACCGTTCCGCCCATGCTGGCGCTGCGCGCGGACATCGACGCGCTGCCCATCCCGGACACGAAGAGTGAGTGCGCGTACCGCTCGACCGTGCCCGACCGGGCCCACGCCTGCGGCCACGACATCCACACGACCGTGGTCCTCGGCGCCGGCCTGGTCCTCGCCGAACTGCACAAGCAGGGCCGGCTCCCGCGCCCGGTCCGGCTGCTCTTCCAGCCCGCCGAGGAGATCCTGCCCGGCGGCGCCACGGACGCCATCGAGTGCGGTGTGCTCGACGGGGTCGGGCGGATCATCGCCGTGCACTGCGACCCGAAGGTCGACGCCGGGCGGATCGGGCTGCGCCACGGCCCCATCACCTCCGCCTGCGACCGCCTGGAGGTCTCCCTCGACGGCGCCGGCGGCCACACCGCACGCCCGCACCTCACCACCGACCTGGTCACCGCCGCCGCCCGGGTCGCCACGGACGTGCCCGCGCTCGTCGCCCGGCGCGTGGACGGCCGCAGCGGGCTCGCGGTGACCTGGGGCCGGATCGAGTCGGGGCACGCCTGCAACGTGATCCCGCAGCACGCCGAACTCTCCGGAACCGTCCGCTGCCTCGACCTGGAGGCCTGGCACCAGGCCCCCGACCTGGTCCACGCGGCCATCGACGAGATCGCCAACCTGTACCGCGCCAAGTCCGAGATCAACTACGTGCGCGGGGTACCGCCGGTCGTCAACGACCCGGTGACGACAGAGCTGTTGCGCGAGGCGATGACGGCCCGCCTGGGCGCCCACACCATCGAGGACACCGAACAGAGCCTCGGCGGCGAGGACTTCTCCTGGTACCTGGAACAGATCCCCGGCGCGATGGCCCGCCTGGGCGTCCGCAGGCCGGGCGAGCGAGGCGTACGAGACCTCCACCAGGGCGACTTCGACGCCGACGAGCACGCCATCAAGGTCGGCGTGGAACTGTTCACGGCGGCGGCGCTGCTTGAGGCACGACGGAGCTAGCAGGGCTGACGCCGGTGAGCGCGACGACGGCGGCCCCCTTCGGGAACGCGCCGGGCCCCGCGTTCGCGGCGTGACCCGCTGGGCAGGGCTCGGGGTGTGCCGGCCGTCTGGATGGGGCGGGCTCCAGCTCGGGCGGCCGACGTGTCCGCTGTGGAGAGGCTGACGGCATCGCCGCCCTGCGGCGGGGACCGTCGGCCTGCCGTCCGAGGGCGGTCGGCTTTCTGGTCGCGGGGCCGGTGCGTCCGCCGCGAAGGCGCTGACGGCATCGCCGCCGCGCGACGGTGTCGCCGTCGGCCCGCGCCTGATCCGCCGGGCAGGGCCGGGGTGTGACGTACAGGCTTGTGCAGGTTTGCGCCAGCGCGCCTGCTGTGGGGCGGCTGATTGCGTCGCCGCCGTGCGGCCGAGGCGTGACAGGTCGGGCAGGGATTGGTGCGTGCCGTCTGGATCGCGTCGGCTTCGGGTCGCGGTGCTGCTGTGGCTGTCGTCGTCGGCTCGTGGCCCGGGTGTGATTCGCCGGGCAGGGGCGGGGTGTGACGTACAGGCTTGTGCAGGTTTGCGCCAGGGCGCCTGCTGTGGGGCGGCTGATGGCATCGCCGCCGTGCGGTCCGGGCGTGACAGGTCGGGCAGGGCTTGGTGCGTGCCGTCCGGGTCGGGTCGGCTTCGGGTCGCGGTGCTGCTGTGGCTGTCGTCGCCGGCTCGTGGCCCGGGCGGGCTCCGCCGGGCAGGGGCGGGACGTGACGTACAGCCCCATGCAGGCTTACGCCGGTACGCCTGCCGTAGAGCGACCGATTGCGTTGCCGCCGTGCGGCCCGGGCGTCGGGCAGGCTCCCTGTCGTCCCGTCCCGCATGCGGCGCTGCCGCGCTGGGCGCCGTCGGCCCGCGTCTGATCCGCCGGGCAGGGCCGGGGTGCTGTCCGGGCTATCGCCAATGTCATCTTCGCGGCGCCCCCGCCGCGCCGCCGCGCCCGCTGCCGAGCAGTCGATGCCGAGCGGCGCCATGCGGCCCGGGCGTCGGGCCGGCGGACCGTCGGGCGGATTCGGAACCGTCGGGGAGGGGGCGGCGGTCGAAGTTCGGAGTGGGTCCCTTCCGGGACCCTTCGTCCCTTTGTTTCACTCCGTCGTAACCCTGCGTGGGCAAACGTAACCCCCCTCGGCACGAATCGATAACGGCCTTCCACAACCCCGTTCCCCTCCCTTTCTACGCGCGTTACTGTGCGCCGCAATCGCTGCCGTAGTCGGCGTATGGGTAAGCGGGCCGGGGACGGTGCCGTGGGGATGAAGGGGTGCCTGCTGTGCGTCTTATTTCTCGGAGGACTCGGTTCTCTCAAGCTGCGGTGACCGTCGCGGTCATCGCCCTCACGGCTGTCGGCTGCGGTGAGTCCAGCACCAGCTCGGGCACCTCGGACGAGGAGTCCGGCAAGTACACCGGCAAGGGCATCGGTCTCGCCTACGACATCGGCGGCAAGGGCGACCAGTCCTTCAACGACGCCGCCTACGCCGGTTTCGAGAAGGCCGAGAAGGAGTTCAGCATCGGCGGCCGGGACATCGAGCCGCAGGACGGCGAGTCCGACGCGGACAAGGTCCAGCGCCTCACCCAGCTCGCCCAGGCCGGCTACAACCCGGTCATCGGCGTCGGCTTCATCTACGCGCCCGCCGTCAAGGAGGTCTCCGCCAAGTTCCCGGACATCACCTTCGGCATCATCGACGACGAGCAGGTCAGCGCGAAGAACGTCGCCGACATGGTCTTCACCGAGGAGCAGGCCTCCTACCTGGCCGGCGTCGCCGCCGCCAAGACCTCCAAGGTCAACCACATCGGCTTCATCGGCGGCGTGGACATCCCCCTCATCCACAAGTTCGAGGCGGGCTTCGTCCAGGGTGCCAAGTCCATCAACCCCAGCATCAAGATCGAGTCGCAGTACCTGACCGAGACCCCCCAGGAGGGCGGCTTCGCCAGCCCCGACAAGGGCAAGGACGCGGCCAGCGGCCAGATCGAGGCCGGCGCCGACGTGCTCTACCACGCGGCCGGCCTCTCCGGCCAGGGCGTGATCTCCGAGGCCGCGAGCAAGAAGGTCTGGGCGATCGGCGTCGACTCCGACCAGTACGGCCAGAAGGCGCTCGCCGAGTACAAGGACTACATCCTCGGCTCGGCCCTGAAGAACGTCGGCGGCGCTGTCTACGACCTCGCCAAGTCCGTGTACGAGGGCAAGCCGCTGAGCGGCGTCCAGCGCGGCGACCTCAAGTCGGGCGGCGTCGGGTTCGCCGACAGCAACCCGAAGTACAAGGCGATGACGGACGTCGTGGCCGCGGTCGACAAGGCCAAGCAGGACATCATCGACGGCAAGGTCACCGTCAACACCAAGTAAGTCAGGTCTGACATCCGACAGCAGAGCGGCGCCCCGGTCCATGTGGCCGGGGCGCCGCTCGTCGTACCGAACCATGTGACGGTCAGGCCATCCAGAAGAACACCGCCGTCATCCGCTTCTCCGCCAGCGTCGTCCCGCAGTAACCCGTCGCGCTGTGCACGAGGTTGGCGTTGTAGAGGAGCAGGCGGTTGTACTTGTGCGGTACCTGTACGTCCTCCTCGAAGGCGTCCGGTGCCACGAACCGTGTGCCCAGTGCCTCGACCAGGCTGTTGTGCGGGGCCTGCACCGTGTTGCCGCCGAGTCTGCCGCCGGGCAGGGACTGGCGGAAGAAGCTGGTGCCGCAGTTCCTCGGGGCGCTCGGGTTGAGGTACAGGACAGCCGCGTACCGGCACAGTGAGCGTGAGTCCGTGTGCGGGCGGGGGGTGCTCTCGCCTTCGCCGACCACCTGGACGCAGTTGTGGTTGAGGGTGCCGCCGCCGGGTGCCTGCTGCACCCACAGTTCCTTCGCCCCCGTCGACTGCCGCACCAGCCGCTCGATCCGGCCAAGCTCGGCCGGTTCGAGCCCCGGCATGGCCCGCAGCCCGGGCCAGCTCTCCGAGGTGTACGGGTACCCCTCGGTCCAGTCGTCCTTGGCGAGGCAGCGCTCGCGTACGGCGTCCACGTCCGGCAGGACGTCGTCCAGGACCCAGTAGTCGCGGCCCTTGGTGGGCTTGCGGTAGGGCAGCACGGGCAGGGAGGCCGTCGCCCTGGGGTGCGGGGCGGGGCGTGGGGGTGGGGGTGGCAGTGGGGGCATGGGGCAGAACGTAGGGTGGGCTTGGTTTTGGGTGTGTCTGTACTCGGTCAACCTTGCCCCGGCTTTGGTCAACCTTCGGTCAGCCCGAAGTCAGCGGACGGCCGTATCCCTGGCCCTGGATACGCCCGGCCGGGCATCGTTCCTGCACACGGCCCGCTTGCTTCCCGCGAGGGGCGTGTTCCTGTCCGTAATGTGGGCCGCGACTGCGGCCACAGCTCGATAACGGACCGGACAGTTGGGGTTTTCCGTCTGGTCTACGCGCGTTACGCTGCGGCGGAACCTGCGCCTGGTATGGCGCTTGCACAAAGGAGTACCTTCCCATGCGCCGGCTGTCCCGAATCGCGGTTGCGGGTATCGCGTCCGCCACCCTCGCCGTCATCGCCACTGGCTGTGGCAGTTCGTCCTCGTCCTCGTCCTCCTCCAGCAGCGGCGACAGCGCGGGCAAGGGCCTCGCCCTCGCCTACGACATCGGCGGCAAGGGCGACCAGTCCTTCAACGACGCCGCGACCGCCGGCATGGACAAGGCCGACGCGGAGTTCGGCTACAAGAGCACCGCCGTCGAGCCGCAGGACGGCGAGTCCGACGCGGACAAGGCCCAGCGCCTGGAGCAGCTCGCCAAGCAGGGCTACAACCCGGTGATCGGCGTCGGCTTCGCCTACGCGCCGGCCGTCAAGGAGGTCGCCCCCAAGTTCCCGAAGGTCACCTTCGGTGTCGTCGACGACGAGCAGATCACCGCCGACAACGTCGCCGACCTGGTCTTCACCGAGGAGCAGGGCTCCTACCTCGCCGGTGTCACGGCCGCCCTCACCACCAAGACGAACGTCGTCGGCTTCATCGGTGGCGTGGACGTCCCGCTGATCCACAAGTTCGAGGCGGGCTTCAAGCAGGGCGTCGAGGACACCAAGAAGGGTGTCACGGTCAAGTCGCAGTACCTGACCGAGACCGCGCAGGAGGGCGGCTTCTCCAGCCCCGACAAGGGCGAGAGCGCCGCCGAGGGCCAGATCGACAGCAAGGCGGACGTCATCTACGCCGCCGCCGGTCTCTCCGGCCAGGGCGTCATCAAGGCCGCCGCCGCGAACAAGATCTGGGCGATCGGTGTCGACTCGGACCAGTACAAGCAGGACGCGCTGGCCAAGTACAAGGACTCCATCCTGACCTCGGTCCTGAAGGACGTCGCCGGGGCCGTCTTCAACCTGGCCAAGTCGGTCAAGGACGGCAAGCCCGAGACCGGTGTCGTCCGCGCGGACCTCGCCTCCGGCGGTGTCGGCCTGGCCGACTCCAACCCGGTCTTCAAGGACAACGCCACCCTCCAGGAGGCGCTGAAGAAGGCCGAGGCCGGCATCAAGGACGGTTCGATCAAGGTCAAGACCTCCTGACCTGACGTCAGGGGGCTTGAACGTGGTCGACGAGGCACTGTAATAACAGCGTCACGGCCATGGAACGGGGTGCGGAGAGGATGGTCGATCCGCACCCCGTTCGCGCGGCAGAATGCTCGGACTGCCACAGTACGGATCGGTACGGATCAATCAGCTAATGATCAAGTCCGGTCAAGTCCGGGCACTATTTAAAGCAGGGGCGCTACGCGCGTAGAGAGGCCCCTTTCCCAAGGAGAGTGCGCCATCGACGCGTCCAGCAGCCCTCCGCCCACAGATCGGTCGACGACCGCGGTCGAGCTGGCGGGCATCACCAAACGGTTCCCCGGTGTCGTCGCCAACCACGACATCCACCTCACGGTCAGCAAGGGCACCGTGCACGCCCTGGTCGGCGAGAACGGGGCCGGCAAGTCCACCCTGATGAAGATCCTCTACGGCATGCAGAAGCCGGACGAGGGCACCATCGCGGTCGACGGCGAGCAGGTCACCTTCTCCTCGCCCGCCGACGCCATCGCGCGCGGCATCGGCATGGTCCACCAGCACTTCATGCTCGCGGACAACTTCACCGTCCTGGAGAACGTCGTCCTGGGCAGCGAGAAGCTCCACGGCATCGGCGGCGGCGCCCGCCGCAAGATCAAGGAGATCTCCGACCGCTACGGGCTGAACGTCCGCCCGGACGCGCTCGTCGAGAACCTCGGCGTCGCCGACCGCCAGCGCGTCGAGATCCTCAAGGTCCTCTACCGGGGCGCCAAGACCCTCATCCTCGACGAGCCGACCGCCGTCCTCGTCCCGCAGGAGGTCGACGCCCTCTTCGAGAACCTGCGCGAGCTGAAGTCCGAGGGCCTGGCCGTCATCTTCATCTCCCACAAGCTCGGCGAGGTCCTCTCGGTCGCCGACGACATCACCGTCATCCGGCGCGGTACGACGGTCGGCACGGCCGTCCCCGCCGAGACGACCCCGCGGCAGCTGGCCGAACTGATGGTGGGCAGCGAGCTGCCGACCCCGGAGACCAGCGAGTCGACGGTGACCGACCGGCCGGTGATCGAGGTCCGCGACCTCATCGTCGTCGACAAGGGCACGATCCAGCTGAGCAACCAGACCCCGGCGGGCATGCTGATGTCCGAGGTGGAGCGCGGCGCGGTCAAGCTCGCCGTGGACAACGTCTCCTTCACCATCCACGCGGGCGAGGTCCTCGGCATCGCCGGTGTCGAGGGCAACGGCCAGACCGAGCTGATCGAGGCCCTCATCGGCCTGCAGAGCGCGGACTTCGGCACCATCGCCCTGGAGGGCGAGGAGATCACCCCCTGGCCCACCCGCAAGCGCCGCGAGCACGGCGTCGGCTACATCCCCGAGGACCGCCACCGCCACGGCCTCCTCCTCGAAGCCCCGCTGTGGGAGAACCGCATCCTCGGCCATGTCACCGAGAAGCCCAACAGCAAGGGCAAGCGCGGCTTCTGGCTCGACCCGAAGGGCGCCCAGGAGGACACCCGCCGCATCGTCGAGGCCTACGACGTCCGCACCCCCGGCATCGACGTCACCGCCGCCTCCCTGTCCGGCGGCAACCAGCAGAAGCTGATCGTCGGCCGCGAGATGACCCACAAGCCGCGCTTCCTGATCGCCGCCCACCCCACCCGGGGCGTGGACGTCGGCGCCCAGGCACAGATCTGGGACCAGATCCGCGAGGCCCGCCGCGAAGGACTCGCGGTACTGCTGATCTCCGCCGACCTGGACGAGCTGATCGGCCTGTCGGACACCCTGCGCGTCATCTACAACGGCAGGCTGGTCGCCGACGCCGATCCGGCCACCATCACGCCGGAGGAGCTGGGCTCGGCCATGACGGGTGCCGCCACCGGCCACCTGGAGCACATCGAGTCCGGGGAGGACGACGCCTGATGAAGAAGTTCGACAAGGAGCGGCTGCTCCTCGCGGTGGCCGGGCCGGTCATCGCGCTCGTCGCGGCGATCGCCCTGACCTCGGTGGTGCTGCTCGCCTCGGGCCGCAACCCGTTCGAGCCGTACGCCCTGATGCTGGAGCAGGCGTCGTTCTCCGACGTCCAGGTCCTCATCGTCAACCAGGCGTCGATGTACTACATCGCCGCCCTCGCGGTCGCCCTCGGCTTCCGGATGAACCTGTTCAACATCGGCGTCGACGGCCAGTACCGCCTCGGCGCGATGATGACGGCCGCGGTCGGCGCGAACGTATCCCTCCCGTCCTTCCTCCAGATCCCGCTGCTCCTCCTGGTCGCCATGCTGACCGGCGCCTTCTGGGCCGGTATCGCGGGTGTCCTGAAGGTCACCCGGGGGGTCAGCGAGGTCGTCGCGACGATCATGCTCAACGCGATCGCCACCAGCCTCATCGGCTGGCTGATGCTCTCCGACAACCTGGGCGTCCAGGTCGGCAACAACAACACCACCGGCGTGATGAAGGAGTCCGGCTGGTTCCCGGGCATCGACCTCGGCGCGGACGTCGGCGAGATCTACGGCCTGGTCTTCCTCGCCGTCCTCCTCGGCATCCTCTACTGGGCCGTCCTCAACCGCACCCGCTTCGGCTTCGACCTGCGCGCCACCGGCGAGTCCGAGTCGGCCGCCGCCGCCTCCGGCGTCGACGCCAAGCGCATGGTGCTGATCTCCATGCTGATCTCCGGCGGTGTGGCGGGCATGTCCGGCCTGCCGCTGCTGCTCGGCGAGGTCCACACCTACAGCCTGAGCTTCCCGGCGGGCCTCGGCTTCACCGCCATCGGCATCGCCCTCCTCGGCCGCAACAACCCCGGCGGCATCGCGTTCGCCGCCCTGCTGTGGGCCTTCCTCGACAAGGCGTCCCCCGCCCTCGACTACGCGACCCCGGTGGCGTACGAGAAGGAGATCGCCACCATCATGCAGGGCCTGATCGTCTTCGCGGTCGTCATCTCGTACGAGGCCGTACGTCAGTGGGGTCTGCGCCGCCAGCAGCGTCAGGTGGGCGCCGAACTGGCCGCAGCCGCCGCCGACAACAACTCCACCCAGAAGGAGGTGGCGGCCCGATGAGCACCGACACCATCGCCAAGCCGCAGGCGAAGCAGCCCGGCAAGGGCAGCCGCCGGATCTCGCTCCCGGTACTCCTGCTGATCATCGCGGGTGTGCTGGTCCTGACGTCGGTCGTGCGCCTGATCACGGGCGCCGACGGCATCACCTCCACCGGCCAGATGTCGACCGCCCTGCGTCTCGCCGTGCCGATCGGGCTCGCGGGCCTCGGCGGGCTGTGGGCCGAGCGCGCGGGCGTCGTCAACATCGGCCTCGAAGGCATGATGATCCTCGGCACCTGGTTCGGCGCCTGGGCCGGCTACCAGTGGGGCCCGTGGGTGGGCATCCTCTTCGGCATCATCGGCGGTTGCCTCGGCGCCGTCCTGCACGCCATCGCGACGGTGACCTTCAACGTCAACCACATCGTCTCCGGTGTGGCCATCAACATCCTGGCCCTGGGCACCGCCCGCTACCTCTCGAAGTTCACCTTCGAGGACGCGCCCGGCGGCTCCTCCAAGCAGTCCCCGCCGATCGACTCCCTCGGCACCTTCGATATCCCAGGGCTGGCCGGCTGGCTGGACACGCTCAACCAGAAGCACTGGTTCCTGATCTCCGACATCGGGGGCCTCCTCGGCGGTCTGATGACCGACCTCTCCCCGCTGACGGTCATCGCGGTGGCCCTCGTACCCGGCAGCTGGTGGATCCTGTGGCGCACGGCCTTCGGCCTGCGGCTGCGCTCCTGCGGCGAGAACCCGGTGGCCGCCGAATCGCTCGGCGTCAACGTCTACAAGTACAAGTACCTGGCCGTGATCATCTCGGGCGGCTTCGCCGGCCTCGGCGGCGCCTTCCTGTCGATCGTCGCCTCGAACGTCTACCTCGACGGCCAGACGGCCGGCCGAGGCTACATCGGCCTCGCCGCGATGATCTTCGGCAACTGGATGCCCGGCGGACTCGCCCTGGGCGCGGGCCTGTTCGGCTACACCGACAGCCTCAACCTGCGCGGCGGCACGACCAACGTCCACGCGCTGATCCTGCTCCTGGCGATCCTGCTGGTGGTCGGCGCGGCCTACCTGGTGTGGAAGAAGCGGTACGTGCCCGCCGTCGTCACGGCGGTCATCTCGGTCGTCATGTTCTTCTGGTACGCCGACACGAACGAGGTCCCGCGCCAGCTGGTGACGGCGGCGCCGTACATCGTGACGCTGCTGGTCCTCTCCTTCTCGGCGCAACGCCTGCGGATGCCCAAGGCGGACGGCATGCCGTACCGCAGGGGGCAGGGCAAGTGACCGCCTCCGGGGTCGACTGGGAGAAGCTGCGGGCGGTGGCCCGGGACGCGATGTCCCGGGCGTACGCCCCCTACTCCGGCTACCCGGTCGGCGCGGCGGCCCTGGTCGACGACGGCCGCACGGTCTCCGGCTGCAACGTCGAGAACGCGTCGTACGGCCTCGGCCTGTGCGCCGAGTGCGGCCTGGTCTCCGAGCTGCAGCTGACGGGCGGCGGCCGGCTGACGCACTTCACGTGCGTGGACGGCAAGGGCGACATCCTCGTCCCGTGCGGTCGCTGCCGGCAGCTGCTGTACGAGTTCGGGGGCGCGACCCTGCTCCTGGAGACCCCGGCGGGGGTCCTGCCGCTCTCGGAGATGCTGCCCCAGGCCTTCGGCCCGGACCACCTCACCAAGTAACCCGCCGAGCAACTCCCGTACGGCCCCCCTGAGTTGGCGATCACTCGGTCTCAGGGGGGCCGCACAGTTTCGTAGAACCACCGGAAGGAAGCCAAAGCCATGGCCATGGACGTCATCTCCGTCATCCGCACCAAGCGGGACCGAAGCGAACTCAGTGACGAGCAGATCGACTGGGTCATCGACGCGTACACGCGCGGCGAGGTCGCCGACGAGCAGATGTCCGCGCTCGCCATGGCGATCCTGCTGAACGGCATGAACCGCCGCGAGATCGCCCGCTGGACGGCGGCGATGATCGCGTCCGGCGAGCGCATGAACTTCGACGCGCTGTCCCGCCCGACGGCGGACAAGCACTCGACGGGCGGGGTCGGAGACAAGATCACCCTGCCGCTGGCCCCCCTGGTGGCGGCCTGCGGTGCCGCAGTACCCCAGCTCTCGGGCCGTGGCCTCGGCCACACGGGCGGCACCCTGGACAAGCTGGAGTCCATCCCGGGCTGGCGCGCGCTCCTCTCCAACGAGGAGATGCTGCACGTCCTGGACACCACGGGCGCGGTGATCTGCGCGGCGGGCGACGGCCTCGCGCCGGCGGACAAGAAGCTGTACGCGCTACGGGACGTGACAGGCACGGTCGAGGCGATCCCCCTGATCGCCTCGTCGATCATGTCGAAGAAGATCGCGGAGGGCACCGGCTCCCTGGTCCTGGACGTGAAGGTGGGCACGGGCGCCTTCATGAAGACGATCGAGGACGCCCGGGAACTGGCGTCCACGATGGTGGGCCTGGGCACGGACCACGGCGTGCGTACGGTGGCCCTGCTGACCGACATGTCGACACCGCTCGGCCTGACGGCGGGCAACGCGCTGGAGGTACGGGAGTCGGTGGAGGTCCTGGCGGGCGGCGGCCCGGCCGACGTGGTCGAGCTGACCCTCGCCCTGGCCCGCGAGATGCTCGACGCGGCGGGCGTGAAGGACGCCGACCCGGCGAAGGCACTGGCGGACGGCTCGGCGATGGACGTCTGGCGCCGGATGATCGCGGCCCAGGGCGGCGACCCGGACGCGGAACTGCCGGTGGCGCGCGAGCAGCACGTGATCAAGGCGCCGTCGTCCGGCGTCCTGACCCGCCTGGACGCGTACGGCATCGGCGTCGCCGCCTGGCGCCTGGGCGCGGGGCGGGCACGCAAGGAGGACCCGGTGCAGGCGGGCGCGGGCGTCGAACTGCACGCCAAGCCCGGCGACACGGTCACGGCGGGCCAGCCCCTGCTGACCCTCCACACGGACACTCCGGAGCGTTTCGAGTACGCCCTCCAGGCGGTCGAGGGTTCGTACGACATCGGGGCTGCGGGGAGCGACTTCGCGGCGGCGCCGGTGGTGCTGGAGCGGATCGCCTGAGGCGGTAACTCCGGGGACCTCGGGGAGGGGCGGTCGTTCCCTCCCGGAGGCCCGGAGGCCCGGAGGCCCGGAGGCCCGGAGGCCCGGAGGCCCGGAGGCCCGGAGGCCCGGAGGCCCGGAGGCCCGGAGGCCCGGAGGCCCGGAGGCCCGGAGGCCCGGAGGCCCGGAGGCCCGGGTTCGGGGTTCCGGTCAGCCCAGCAGGGCGGCGATCACGACCAGCACCGGTACGGCCAGGATCGTCGACAGCAGGATCGACTCGCGGGCCAGGGTCTCGCCCACGCGGTAGCGGCCCGCGTAGGTGAAGAGGTTCTGGGCGGCGGGCAGGGCCGAGGTCACCACCACGTCCAGCAGGGCCGCGCCGTGCAGGCCGAAGACTCCTGCGCCCAGCGCCCAGGCGACCGTCGGCTGGCCCACCGACTTCAGGGCCACCGACAGCAGTACGGGGGTCCGCTCCGCGCCGCGCAGCGGCCACGTGCTGCCAACCAGCGAGATGCCGAAGGCCATCAGCACCGCCGGGACCGACATGTTGCCGATCAGCGTCAGCGGGTCCATGACCGGCGCGGGGACGGTGAGTCCGGTCGCCGCCACCAGTACCCCGGCCAGCGTGGCCACGGCGATCGGGTTACGGATCGGCGTGATCAACTGCCGCCAGAGCGGGCCCTTCTCGCCGGTGCCGGTCAGATCGAGAACGGTCAGCGCGATCGGTGTGACCACGATCAGCTGGAACAGCAGCACCGGCGCGACCAGCGAGGCGTCCCCCAGCACGTACACCGCGATCGGGATACCGAGGTTGCCCGAGTTGACGTAGCTGGAGCAGAGGGCGCCGATCGTCGTACGTCCGGCGCCCCAGCGGCGTACGACACCGACCGCGATGAAGACGCTCGCCGCCGCGACCGTGCTGAGGGCGGTGATCAGGAGCCGGCTGGAGAAGATCACCGACAGGTCGGCCTTGGCGAGCATGGTGAACAGCAGGGCCGGGGTGGCCACATGGAAGGCGAGCTTGGTCAGGACCTCGCGGCCGTTGTCCCCGAGGTAGCCGCGCAGCCCGATCACGTAACCGACGCCGATGACGACCGCGATCACCGCGAACCCGGTCAGCACCCCCTGCACGGAGTCTCCTTCGCGGGGAGGGAGAGGGGGAGGGGGAGGGCGGAGCCGGAGGCAGGGGGTATCGCGGGCGGGGTTGGTTCATGGGGCATACACGCAACTCTCCGGGGGAGGAGGGGAGCGAGTCAAAGCGATCTCAACGGGTGGGCGAGGGTGGAGGTGGGCGATGAGTTATCGGCCCGGGTGCGGTCTACCGATCGTGGACGCCAAGACACCCGCTGTATTCATGCTTACCGGCCCCGTCACCAGGGAAGCGGTGCCGGGGCTGTGCGAGGACGTGCGGGCGCTGCTGGTGGCCACCGGTGCCGGGGTGGTGGTGTGCGATGTCGCGGGCCTCGGCCCGCCGGGGCTGGGCGCGGTGGAACTGCTCGCCCGGCTGCAGCTGACGGCCCGCCGGGCCGGAGGCGGCATCCGCCTCCGGGACCCGACCCCCGCGCTACTCGCCCTGCTGGACCTGGTCGGCCTCACCTTCGACGTCGAGAGGCAACGAGGAGGGCAGGCCGAAGAGCGGGAACCAGCGCTCTGTGTCGAGGAAGCAGTGGAACCCGGTGATCCGGCCCTCTGAGATCTCCAGCACCTGGACCGCCCAGGGGGAGAAGCCGCCCGTCTCCTCGTCCGGCTTGTACTGCGCGAAGCCCGGCAGGCCGTTGACGGAGACCGGCACGAGGTGCGAACCGGCGCAGGCGGCGCCGATCGTCGTCATGAAGCCGGTGATGTCCGCCGGGCCGGTCAGCCACAGGTCGAACGGCGGCATCGTCATGATGGCGTCCTCGTGCAGCAGCGCGGTGAGGGCCGTCATGTCGTACCCCTCGAAGGCGGCGACATAGCGCTCAAGGAGCTTCTGCTGCTCCTCGTCGAGCGGGTCGGAGACGGCCGCGTCGGCGCCCGTCTGCTCCCGCTCGGCGAGGGTCGCCCGGGCCCGCTGGAGGGCGCTGTTGACGGACGCGACGGAGGTGTCGAGCAGCTCGGCGACCTCGCTCGCCTTCCAGGCCAGGACCTCGCGGAGGATCAGCACGGCCCGTTGTTTCGCGGGGAGTTGCTGCAGGGCGGCCATGAAGGCGAGCCGCACGGACTCCTTGGCCACGGCCGCCTCCGCCGGGTCCTCGACGGTGGGCAGTACGCGGGCGTCCGGCATCGGCTCCAGCCAGGTGTTGTCCGGGCGGGGGGAGAGGGCGGCGCGGGCGAGGGGGGTGGAGTCGGTGAGGTCCATCGGGCGGGCACGCTTGTTGCCGGCGGTGAGCATGTCCAGGCAGACATTGGTGGCGATCCGATAGAGCCACGAACGCAGACTCGACCGCCCCTCGAACTTCTCGTAACTCCGCCAGGCCCGGACCATCGTGTCCTGCACGGCGTCCTCGGCCTCGAAGGACGACCCGAGCATGCGGTAGCAGTACCCGGTCAGCTCGACGCGATGCCGTTCGAGCTGCAGATCGAGATCCGTCGTAGCGGTAGCAGTGCTGTCACCCATCGCCAACCCACCCCATGGCTGTTTCCGTCGCCCCTTCGCGACCCAACACGATGAAAGCTAGCGCAGCCCACTGACAACGGCCCGGGGAATGGGGCGCGGGGGAGTTCCGGAGCACGCCGGAGGCGGGGAGGGGAGCCCGGTCACGCAGCCGCCGTCACCCGCACGCTCCGTGCCGCCGCCCGTGACCCCAGCACCGTGATCCCCACAACCCCGAGCACGGCCAGCAGCCCCATCGCCACCGTCCCCGACCAGCCCGCCGCGTGGAACGCCAGCGCGCCCAGCGCGCTGCCGATGCTGGAGCCCAGGTAGTACGCCGACTGGTACAGCGCCGACGCCTGGGCGCGGCCCTCCTTCGCCGTGTGGCTGACCGCCGACGACGCCACCGCGTGGCCCGCGAAGAACCCGGCCGTGATCAGCACCAGCCCCAGCAGGACCAGTCCCAGGCTGTCCGACAGGGACAGCAGCAGGCCGCCCGTCGTCGTGCCGCCCGCCAGGTACAGGGCGCCCCGTCGGCCCAGCCGGGCCACCAGCCTGCCCGCCGTGGACGCCGACACCGTGCCCACCAGGTACACCAGGAAGATCGAGCCGACGATGCCCTGCGGCAGGCTGAAGGGGGCCTCCGTCAGGCGGTAGCCGATCACCGTGTAGACCCCGCCGAACACCGTCATGAACAGGGCGCCGATCGCGTACAGGCGTCGCAGCAGCGGGTTCGCCAGGTGCGTACGGACCGTGCGGGCCAGGACCCTCGGGCGCAGCGAGCCCTTGCGGAAGTGCCTGGGCGCCGGCAGCAGCAGGCGGAAGGCCACCGCGCAGCCCACGGCCACCACGCCGATGACGGCCACGGCCGCCCGCCAGCCCCACTCCTGCGCGACCCAGCCCGTGATGACCCGGCCGCTCATGCCGCCCACGCTGTTGCCGGCCACGAACAGACCGATCGCCGTGATCAGCGCCTTCGGGCGGACCTCCTCGGCCAGATAGGCGGTCGCCGACGCGGGCAGCCCGGCCAGCGCCGCGCCCTGCACCGCGCGCAACGCGATCAGTGTGCCGATCGACGGGGCGAAGGGGACCAGCAACCCGACCGTCGCCGCCACGGCCAGCGAGGCCGTCATCAACGTACGCCGCCCGAACCGCTCCGACAGGGCGCTCATCGGGAGGACGAACAGGGCCAGCCCGCCGGTCGCCGCCGACACCGTCCAGCTCGCGTCGCTCGCCGCCACCCCGAACTCGCCGGAGATCAGCGGCAGCAGCGCCTGCGTGGAGTAGAGGAGGGCGAAGGTCGCGACACCCGCGAGGAAGAGCGCGAGGCTCATCCGGCGGTAGCCGGGACCGCCCGGGGTCATACGGGAGTCGGAGACGGGGGTGGCGGGGACGGAACGGGAGGAGGCGGCCACTGTCGTGGACGCCCCGGTACTGGCAGCAGGCATGCCTCGAAGTTACGTACGCCCCCGTTCATCCGTCCAATGCACGGAAACCCCATAATCGTTCCCATGGTGCATCAGCAGAGGTCAGCAGCTCGCCTGTCACCGTCCAGTGACACAGAAGACATCGTCACGCTCCTCGCCCCCCGGCTCTCCTACTTCGCCGGGGTCGCCCGCACGGAGCACGTCACCCGGGCCGCCCAGGAGATGCAGGTCCCCCAGTCGACCCTCTCCCGGGCGATGGTCCGCCTGGAGCAGGACCTGGGCGTCGACCTCTTCGCCCGCCGAGGACGGACCGTCTCCCTCACCCCCGCCGGCCGCACCTTCCTGGCCTCCGTCGAGCGGGCCCTCGCCGAGATCGAGCGCGCCGCCGACGAGGTACGCGCCGACGCCGACCCCGCCACCGGCAAGGTCGCCTTCGGCTTCCTGCACACCATGGGCGCCGAGACCGTCCCCGGCCTGCTGCACGCCTTCCGCGCCGACCATCCCCGCGTCCGCTTCACCCTTGTCCAGAACTACGGCGAGGCCATGATCGAACGCCTCCGCTCCGGCGAACTCGACCTCTGCCTCACCTCGCCCGTCCCCGACGCCCCCGACCTGGTCTCCCGCCGTCTGGATGAGCAGAAGCTCCGCCTGGTCGTCCCGGCCGACCACCGCCTCGCCACCCGCCGCCGAGTCCGCCTCGCCGAGGCGGCCGACGAAACCTTCGTCACCCTCGAACCCGGCTACGGCCTCCGCCGCATCACCGACGACCTCTGCAAGGAGGCGGGCTTCCGCCCGCGCATCGCCTTCGAGGGGGAGGAGGCGGAGACCTTGAGGGGCCTGGTCGCGGCCGGGCTGGGCGTGGCCCTCCTGCCCCCACCGGCCGTCCCCCGCCCGGGAGTCGCGGAACTGACGGTCACCTCACCGAGAGCGGCAAGAGAGATCGGCGTGGCCTGGCTGGACGGCCACCCGGACACTCCGCCGGTGGCCGCCTTCAAGAAGTTCCTCTTGGCGAGAAAGGGCAACCTACTGCCATGAGAGGCGGCAAGGAGTTGTCCAACTGAGGGGCGACGGACCTGCTTTTAGGGGCGCGGGGAACTGCGCGACCAGCCCCCACCCACCCGCACCCCGAACACAACCCCAACCACCCCGCACCTAACGCCGCAAAGACTTCCCGAACCCCGCAGCCAACGGCATCCGCAACCCCAACGGCGGCGGAGCCACCAACGCATCCTCGACCGGCCGCGAAAAACTCCGCCCGAACAACACCCCCATCACGAAATCCTCCGCCAGCGCATGCACCTCCTGCCGGTACTGATGCAACCCGTGCCCGTCCGCATGCACTTCGAACCGGCAGATGTCCCGGTTCGCCTTCTTCGCCCGAGCCGCGAACCTGAACGACAGCTCAGGATCGGTACGTTCGTCATTCGTGCCGTGCACGATCAGCACGCGCCGCCCGCTCAGCTGCCGCACCGGCTCCGGCGGTGCCGCCATGTCGTCCTCGGGCAGCCAAGGGGCCAGCGCCAGTACGGAGTTGACCGCCTCGTGGTCCGCCGCGCGCAGCGCCGCCCGGCCGCCCATGTCGACGCCGGCCAGGCACACGGAGACATCGCCGTACCGCCGTACGACCTCGTCGACCGCCCAGCGGGCGTCGTGCGCGAGCTGCGCCTCGCTGCCGTTCCAGCCGCGGTAGCGGTAGTGGACGACATGCACCGCCAGACCGTCCGCACGGCCCGCGCGGGCGAGCCGGCGCCCCAACGCCCGTACGGAGGCCGCCGCCAGCAGGGGTGAGGGCTTGCGGCTCGATACCTCGTCACCGCCGGGAAGCAGCAGGACGGCGCCGCTGACGGACGTCGGCTCCGGTCCCAGTGCCCTCCCCAGCCGGGCCTGCCGTACCGGCGTCACTTGGTGTGCCATGGCAGAACAGTGTCAGAAGCGACGGTGTACGCGACCCGTCCTCGCGGTCACCGTTACGTATCGACGGAAACGTACAGGGGAGGCAGCGGGAGGAAGCGGAGAGAAACAGGGAAACAGGACAGGTGATCTACGCGCGTAGGAGTTAGAGTGCGGAGATGACGAGCCAGAGTGATCGGACGACGAGTCAGACCGCATCCGCCGCATCCGCCGTATCCGCCGCATCCGCTGTGAACGCCGCGAACACCCCGAGCGCGAGCCCGAGTCCCAGTCCCACCCCCGACCAGATCCGCCGCGCCCCCAAGGTCCTCCTCCACGACCACCTCGACGGCGGCCTGCGCCCCGGCACCATCGTCGACCTGGCCCGCGAGACCGGGTACTCCCAACTCCCCGAGACCGACGCCGACAAGCTCGGCGCCTGGTTCCGGGACGCCGCCGACTCCGGTTCGCTGGAGCGGTACTTGGAGACCTTCGCCCACACCTGCGCCGTCATGCAGACCCGCGACGCCCTCGTCAGGGTCGCCGCCGAGTGCGCCGAGGACCTCGCCGAGGACGGCGTCGTCTACGCCGAGGTGCGGTACGCGCCCGAGCAGCACCTCGAAGCCGGGCTCACCCTCGAAGAGGTCGTCGAGGCCGTCAACGACGGCTTCCGGGAGGGCGAGCGGCGGGCCCGGGAGAACGGCCACCGGATCCGGGTCGGGGCCCTGCTCACCGCCATGCGGCACGCCGCCCGTTCCCTGGAGATCGCCGAACTGGCGAACCGCTACCGCGATCTGGGCGTCGTCGGCTTCGACATCGCCGGTGCGGAGGCCGGGTTCCCGCCCACCCGGCATCTCGATGCCTTCGAGTACCTCAAGCGCGAGAACAACCACTTCACCATCCACGCCGGAGAAGCCTTCGGGCTCCCCTCCATCTGGCAGGCCCTCCAGTGGTGCGGCGCCGACCGGCTCGGCCACGGTGTCCGCATCATCGACGACATCCAGGTCCAGGACGACGGCACGGTGAAGCTCGGCCGCCTCGCCTCCTACGTACGCGACAAGCGCATCCCCCTCGAACTGTGCCCCAGCTCCAACCTCCAGACCGGCGCCGCCGCCTCCTATGCCGAGCACCCCATCGGGCTGCTGCGGCGGCTGCACTTCCGTGCGACCGTAAATACCGATAATCGGCTGATGTCGGGTACCGGAATGAGCCGTGAATTCGAGCATCTTGTCGACGCGTTCGGTTATACGCTCGACGACCTTCAGTGGTTCTCAGTCAATGCTATGAAGTCAGCATTCATTCCTTTCGATGAACGACTGGCGATGATCAATGACGTCATCAAGCCCGGATACGCCGAGCTGAAATCCGAATGGTTGTTCCGGCAAACCGCCTCCACCAGCGGTTCTGTCGGCGACGAGGGCTGACCGAGGAGTACGGGAAGCGGTCGGGTCGGTGCGACTCGGCCGCTTTTCGATGTTTGCGGCGGACCGCCCGACATGTTTACGGTCTTGGACCGCTCACATCCCCGTCATCGCATTCAAGGACGCATTCACTATGAAGCAGTCTGCTGCCAAGACCCTCGGTGTCGCCGCGCTCGGTGCCGCCTTCGCCGCGGCGGGTGCGGGTGCCGCCAACGCCGCCCCGGCCCTCCCCGCCCTCCCGGACTCCGCCGCGCTGGGTGCCGTGACCCAGACGCTGCCCGTGGAGAGCGCGTCGAAGGCGCTGCCGGGTGCCGCCGAGGCCGTGGCCCAGGGGCAGAGCGCGCTCGGCGCGGGTGTGGCCGCCGCTCAGCCCGCCGTCGCGAAGCTGGCGTCCGAGGGTCCGACCGCGCCGGTCGCCGGTCTGCTCGGCGGCCTCCCGCTGCAGGGGCTGCCCACGCACGGCCTCCCGGTGAACGGCATTCCGCTCGGCTGAACCGTCCCCTGAACGCACCGACGGGGCGCATCCCTGACAAGGGGTGCGCCCCATCGGCGTACCAGCACGCAGGTGGTCACCAGGCGGCGCGGGCCTTGTCCTCGTACTTCTCGGAGGGCAGCAGGATCCACAGGGCTATGTAGAGCAGGAACTGCGGGCCGGGCAGCAGACACGAGAGCACGAAGATCACGCGCATCGTCGTCGCGGACATCCCGAAGCGCCGTGCCAGCGCGGCACACACTCCGCCGATCATGCGGCCGTTGGTGGGGCGGGCGAGGCGGGTCATGACGTCTCCTGTACGAGTCGGTGAGTGACGGGCCTCCCGGTTTTCCGGGTGCCTCATCTGTACTCAACGCTACGGACGCACAAGGGATAAAGCATCACTCTATGGAGCGATCCCGACCCTGGGAATCGTCGGGGTACGACCCTGAGTCGCGTCCTCCGTACGGATGGCCGCCCGGAGCCTGCGGTCGCTCCTGCGGCGCAGCCAGGACCGTACGGCGGGCACGACGGCGACATGGGCGAGGCCCACGCCGATCGTGTTCAGGAGCAGCGAGTCGACGTCCACGACCTGACCGGGTACGCCGGTCTGCAGCAGTTCGATGCCGAGCGAGAGCATGGCGCCCGCCATGACCGTGCGGAACAGGGAGCCGAGCGGGGAGGCGTCGAGGCGTCCGCCCGCCATCGGCAGCAGTACGCCCAGCGGGGCCAGCAGGGCGAGGCCCTCCGCGATGCGCCGGGCCGCCTCCTGCCAGCCGAGGGCCAGGTCGGCTCTTATGCCCGCGAAAGGGCGCAGGTTGGCGGGCAGTTGCCACGGTACGTCCAGGGGGCGCAGCGTGATCCAGGCGACGAGCGCGAGGTGGGCGACGAGGAGGACACCTCCCGTCGCGCGGATGCGAATCGCGGCGCTTTTGCCGCTTGAGCCATGACGCTGCACGTCCCCCAAGACGCGGGGGGCGGCGTGATCGGTTCCGGGTTGCACCCGTGCGGGGGAGTGAGGCATGTGACACACACGGGTGGGGGTGGGCGTGGGTGGGTTCCTTGGCCGCGGGGCGGTGGGGGCTGGTCGCGCAGTTCCCCGCGCCCCTTGCGTTAGCTGCCGTTGACGCCCGATGACGGGGGGACCTGGGCTCCTGGCCTGGAGCGGACCTCCGGTGTGCAGGTGTAGCGGCGCAGGGGGTCGGTCTCCGGGCCGCCGAGGATCACCGAGCCGTCTCCCTCTGCCGCTGCCGAGTCGGAGAAGGTGCAGACGATCTGGGCCAGGGCGTAGGACGCCAGGTCGCTCGGGGGTGTGCTCAGGCGGAGGGTGTCGTCGGGGTCCCTCGGGCCCGGGCCCGTCACGCTCATTCCGCCGCGTACGTCCGTCGTGTAGCCGGCCCCGGTCTCGGTGGCCGACGGGGTCTTCGCCAGCTCGTCCAGCAGCCCCTGGGCCACCAGGACGCGCCGCTGCGCCTCCGCCGTACCGTCCGGGACGCGCACCGCGCGGTCGACGGTCACCAGCTGGGAGGCGCACAGGAGGAAGACCTGCACGGGGACACCGGCGGACGTCTGCGCGGTCACGTCGGGTGCCGGGGCGTCGGTGAGGGAGCAGGGGACCCGGGAGGGCGCCGGGCCGAAGTCCGTCGGGACCTCGGTGGCCCGGATGCCGCACCCGGTGAGCAGTGCGCCGAGCAAGGGCACGGCCAGCCACCGGCGTACGCCCCGCATGTCCCGTACGCCCTCCACGTTCCTCACGCGCCCTCCCCGTTGGCGTTCGCGCCGTTCGGCTCCGCCGGTGTCTCCGTCAGTGCCGACGCGTCCCTCGGGAGCCGCAGGGTGAACACCGCGCCGCCCTTCGGGGAGTTGGCGGCGGTGATCTCGCCGCCGTGGATGTGGGCGTTCTCCAGGGCGATGGACAGACCCAGGCCGCTGCCCTCGGAGCGGGGGCGGGAGGCGCTCGCCTTGTAGAAGCGGTCGAAGACGTGCGGGAGGACGTCCTCGGGGATGCCGGGGCCGTGGTCCTGCACCTCGATCAGCAGGTCGGCGTCGGCGGCGTCGGCGTCGGACACGCGCACCGACACCCGGACCGGCGAACCGCCGTGCTTCAGGGCGTTGCCGATCAGGTTGGCCAGGATGACGTCCAGACGGCGCGGGTCGAGGCGGGACATGATGCCGCGTTCGGCGTCCAGTTCGACCGCGTCCAGCCAGGCGCGGGCGTCGATGCAGGCGGTGATCTGGTCGGCGATGTCGACGTAGTCCAGGACCAGCCGGGCGGTGCCCGCGTCGAAGCGGGTGACCTCCATCAGGTTCTCCACCAGGGAGTTGAGCCGGCGGGTCTCGCTCACCACCAGCTTCACCGCCGGTTCGATCATCGGGTCGATGCTGCCGGTCTCCGCGTCCAGTTCCTCTTCGAGGATCTCGGTGACGGCGGTGATCGCGGTCAGCGGCGTACGCAGCTCGTGCGACATGTCCGCCACGAACCGCCGCGAGGCCTCGTCCCGGGCGCTCATGTCGGCGACCCGCGTCTCCAGCGCCTCCGCCGTGTGGTTGAACGTCCTTGCCAGATCGGCCAGTTCGTCCGTGCCCGACACCCGTAGGCGCGTGTCCAGTTTGCCCTCGCCGAGCCGGCGGGCCGCGATCCCGAGCCGGTGCACCGGCTTCAGTACGGTCGTCGCGGCGGCCTGCGCGAGCAGCGCCGAGCCGATCAGCGCGAGGCCGGTGGCGATACCCAGCGACCAGGCAAGGGAGTTGAGGTCCTTCTCCTCGGGCTCCAGCGACTTCAGCATGTACCCGGCCGGACCCCCGCCGATCACCTTCGTGCCCGCGACCAGATACGGCTCGTCGCCGTCTATGATCCGCTGCCAGTACAGGTGGTACGGGTACTTGTTGCTCGACGTGATCGACTGCTCCCTGCCGACCGCCGTACGCAGCGACTCGGGCACGTCCGCCAGCGAAAAGGTGTCCAGCGCACCGGAGTTGCCGACGACCGTACGCCCGCTCGCGTCCTCGGCGACCAGCAGCACACTGAACCGCTGGCTGCTCGCGGCCATCTGCCCCGCCGTGTGCTGGAGTTCGTCCTGTGTGGGGTGGGCCGGCAGGGTGCCCGCGCGGTTCTGCATCTCCTGCTGGAAGTCGCGCAGCACCGCGTCCTGCGTACGCGTCAGCACCGCCTCGCGGTTGAGCCAGTACGCGATCCCCGACGCCGACACGGCCGCCGTCAGCGCCACCAGCCCGAACACCACGACCAGCCGCAGCCGCAGACTGGTGAAACGCAGCCCGGAGAGTATCGCCCTGCGCGCCGCGGCCCAGCCGCGGAGCTTGTCCTGCGGTTTGGTCACTGAGGCGAGTCCAGCCGGTAGCCGACCCCACGGACGGTACGGATCAGCGTCGGCGACGACGGCACGTCCTCGACCTTGGCGCGCAGCCGCTGGACGCACGCGTCCACCAACCGTGAGTCGCCCAGGTAGTCGTGCTCCCAGACCAGCCGCAGCAACTGCTGCCGGGACAGGGCCTGTCCGGGCCGCCGGCTCAGCTCAAGGAGCAGCCGCAGCTCGGTCGGGGTCAGCTGCAGGTCCTCGCCGTTCTTCGTCACCGTCATCGCCGAGCGGTCAATGACGAGCGAACCGAAGGACGCCGAGTCGTTGGACTCCCGCTCCCCGCGCCGCAGCACCGCACGGATACGGGCGTCGAGCACCCGCCCCTGCACGGGTTTGACCACGTAGTCGTCGGCGCCGGACTCCAGCCCGACCACCACGTCGATGTCGTCGCTGCGCGCGGTGAGCAGAATGATCGGCAGCTGGTCGGTGCGCCGGATGCGCCGGCACACCTCGAATCCGTCGATACCGGGCAGCATCACATCCAGCACGATCAGATCCGGCCGCTGCTCACGCAGCAGCTTCAGACCGTCCTCACCGGTGGCAGCGGTGGCAACCCGGTGGCCCTGGCGCGTCAGAGACAGCTCCAGTGCCGTACGGATGGCGTCGTCGTCCTCGATCAGCAACAGGGAAGGCACGGATGCATTCTGGCCCATGGCCGGGCCGGGCTGCGACTGCCAGGCGATTGTCGGGCGATTGCGCGGTCGATATGCCGTCGTTTCGGGGCGCCCCGGGTATCTACCGCCCCTTGCTGTGCTCTCGCTGTGGGAGCGCTTCAACGTTCCTGAGAAGGGGCCCTGTTGCACGCCTGTGACAGTCGGCGGACACCGTCATGAAGTGGCTTGGGCAAGCTTCTCGGCACAGGCAAGGAAGCACCACGAACCAAGCCGACACACCGGGTAGTCCACGACGGGGGGCGCGAGATGAACACGCTGCACAGCACGAGCGCGAGCGCAGTGATCACGCGTCTGCACGACGTCACCCGGGCCAGTGAGAAGTCCGGTGCCGTGAACGGGCGGGGGTGCGTTCGCGGCACCGGGCGTCAGCACACCACGTACATGTCGGTGGTTGACGCGCACACGGGGGGAAGCGGGAGCGGTACCACGGGGGTAACGGGGGCCGCGTACAGGGAGGAATCCACGGGGGAGCGCCGTTCGCTGTCGGAGGCGGAGTTCACCGCCTACGTCCAGGAGCGCCGCGCCTCCCTGTACGCGACCGCCTACCACCTCACCGGTGACCGTTTCGAGGCCGAGGACCTGCTCCAGAGCGCGCTGTTCTCGACGTACCGCGCCTGGGACCGGATCAGCGACAAGGCGGCGGTCGGGGGCTACCTCCGCCGCACCATGACGAACCTGCACATCAGCGCGTGGCGCCGCCGCAAGCTGAACGAGTACCCGACCGAGGAACTGCCGGAGACGCCCGGCGACACGGACGCGATGCGCGGCACGGAACTGCGCGCGGTCCTGTGGCAGGCGCTGGCCCGGCTGCCCGAACTCCAGCGGACGATGCTGGTCCTCCGTTACTACGAGGGCCGCACCGACCCGGAGATCGCGGAGATCCTCGACATCAGTGTCGGCACGGTGAAGTCCAGCATCTGGCGGTCGCTCCGCCGGCTGCGCGAGGACGAGGTCCTCAGCTTCGGCCGTGACGAGGAGGAGTCCTTCGGGGAGCTTGTCGCCTGAAGGTCTGAGGGGGGATCACCGCTCGACGGGGGAGCACGGGGGAGAGCGGTGAGCACGGGGGAGCGGTGAACGGGGGGAAGCACGGGGGAGCACCACCAGGGGGAACCACCGGGGCCGGGGGGCCGCGGGGGAGCACCGCACGGGGGAAGCACAAAGAGAGCGGGACTGGAGGGCCGGGGGGTCCATCCAGTCCCGCTTTTTGCTCGTACGACCACGGTGCCACGTCACGCGTAGCACCACGGTCGTACGCGACGCGAACAGCTTCGGTTCTACGGACCTCTACGGACCTCAGGCCGCCCCGGACCTACGGGGTTCAGGCCGCCGTCGTGCTCGTCCGCGCGCGTCGGCCCGCGGCGGCGTCGGCCAGCCGCCCCATCGCCTCGTCCCGGTCGCAGGCGTACGCCCCCAGGGCCGTCTGACGGGCCACGATGGACCGCTCGGCACGCATCAGCCGCCAGCCGCGCCGCAGCAGGAACGGCACCGACTTCCGCCCCTCACGCAGATCCCGCAGGAACCGCCGCCGGAACGTTTTGACCGGCCCCCGGCTCAGACACAGCGCGTCCGCGAGCACGCCCTCCTCCCGGCACCGCTCCACGATCTCGGCGGCGAAGATGCCCTCCGCGATGAACAACGCGGTCCGGCCGATGTCGACGCTCTCCTCGCCGGTACGGGCGCTCAGCGAGATGTCGTACACCGGAACATTCGTACGACCGGTGCGGCACAGCCCGGTGATGGCGGCGACCGCCGTGTCCGCGTCCCACGACTGCGGGTGGTCCCAGTCGATGTCGGTGCTGCCGAGGACCTGCGGCAGCGTCGGGTCGGTGCCCTCTTTGTAGAAGTCGTCGAGCCGCAGGACCGGAAGCCCGGAGCGGGCGGCGACGAGGGACTTGCCGGAGCCGGAAGGGCCGCAGAGCAGCACGACTCGGGTGGGTATGGGCGGGTGGGAGGTCACGAGAGACCAGTGTGAGGCATCGGGCGCCCCCCTGCCGACCCCGCGGGTCGGCTTTGAAAGGTGCGTCACACCTCAACTACCCTTCGTGTCGACCTGATTACCCGGCGCACCAGAAGGTGGCACCAGCAATGGCACGACACGCGTCCCCCCAGCACCAGACCGCCCAGCGCGCCCTGATCGCCCTCGCCGCCACCGGCGCGGCACTGGGGGCGGGTGCGGCGACGGCCACCGCGGCCGAGGGGGGTCCGGCGGTGGACGTCATCCGGACCACGCCCACGACCTCGCTGGGCCAGATCGACCCGCAGTCGGGCCTGGCGGCGCTGACCGGGTCGGTCGGTTACGTCACGGGTGCGGTGCAGGGGTTGAAGCCGAATCCGTTGGCGGGGACGGGGGTTGACCCGCTCGACAACGGCGTGGGCACGCAGCTCGCCGACTTCCAGCCGATTGCTTCGCAGATGCTGACTGCGCCTGTGGCGCAGGCGCAGTCGATCGGGAGCATTCCGGTGGTGGGGCAGGTTTTGGGTGGTGCGGGGGCCTGATGTGCGGGGTGGGGGCGGGGAGCTGCTGATCGTTGCCGGGTGCGGCTTCGTTGTGGCTGGTCGCGCAGTTCCCCGCGCCCCTACTAGGCGGCCTGCGGCCTGCCTAGTAGGAGGAACCCGATGCTCCTAGCGCGCCCGTGGGGTGCCAGACCGTCTTTGTTTCCAGGAAGGCGGTCATGCGCTCTGTGCCCGGGGTGGCGAACCACTCCGCGTTGTCCACAGTCTGTGGACGCAGGACGCGCTTGAGGTTGTCGGCCGCCGCGATCTCCAGTTCCTTCGCCAGGGTTTCGTCCGCGCCCGCCAGGTCGATCGCGTTGACGTCCTGGTGCGCGGCCAGGGACGGCGCGATCTCCGTCGTACGGCCGGAGAGGAGGTTGACGACTCCGCCGGGTACGTCCGAGGTGGCCAGGACCTCGCCCAGGGAGAGCGCCGGGAGCGGGGAACGCTCGCTGGCGATCACGATCGCCGTGTTGCCGGTGGCGATCACCGGGGCCAGCACCGACACCAGGCCCAGGAACGACGACTCCTGGGGGGCGAGGACGACGACCACGCCGGTCGGTTCGGGGGAGGAGAGGTTGAAGTAGGGGCCGGCCACCGGGTTCGCGCCGCCGACGACCTGGGCGATCTTGTCGGTCCAGCCCGCGTACCAGACCCAGCGGTCGATCGCCGCGTCGACCTGGGCGGTCGCCTTCGGCTTCGACAGGCCCTCCGCGTCTGCCACCTCGCGGACGAACTGCTCCCTGCGGCCCTCCAGCATCTCGGCGACGCGGTAGAGGATCTGTCCGCGGTTGTACGCCGTCGCCCCCGACCAGCCGCCGAACGCCTTGCGTGCGGCGACGACCGCGTCACGGGCGTCCTTGCGGGAGGAGAGGGGGGCGTTGGCCAGCCACTTGCCCTTTGCGTCGGTCACCTCGTACACCCGGCCGCTCTCGGAACGCGGGAACTTCCCGCCCACGTACAGCTTGTAGGTCTTGAAGACACTCAGACGCTCATTGGTGCGCTCAGACATCGAGGTACGCCTCCAGGCCGTGGCGACCGCCCTCGCGGCCGAAGCCCGACTCCTTGTAGCCGCCGAACGGCGAGGTGGGGTCGAACTTGTTGAACGTGTTGGACCAGACGACACCGGCGCGCAGCTTGTTCGCGACGGCGAGGATGCGGGACCCCTTCTCGGTCCAGATGCCCGCCGACAGGCCGTACTGGGTGTTGTTGGCCTTGGCGACGGCCTCGTCCGGGGTGCGGAAGGTGAGGACCGAGAGCACCGGGCCGAAGATCTCGTCGCGGGCGATGGTGTGCGCCTGCGTGACGTTCGTGAAGAGCGTCGGGGCGAACCAGTAGCCGGAGGAGGGGAGTTCGCAGGCCGGGGACCAGCGCTCGGCGCCCTCCGCCTCGCCCGCCGCGACCAGCGAGGTGATCCGGGCGAGCTGCTCTGCGGAGTTGATCGCGCCGATGTCCGTGTTCTTGTCGAGCGGGTCGCCGAGGCGGAGGGTGGAGAGGCGCCGCTTGAGCGAGTCGAGCAACTCCTCCTGGATCGACTCCTGGACGAGGAGTCGGGAGCCCGCGCAGCAGACCTGGCCCTGGTTGAAGAAGATGCCCGTGACGATGCCTTCGACGGCCTGGTCGATGGGGGCGTCGTCGAAGACGATGTTGGCGCCCTTGCCGCCCAGTTCGAGGGTCACCTTCTTACGGGTGCCCGCGACCGTGCGTGCGATCTCCTTGCCCACGGCAGTGGAGCCGGTGAAGGCGACCTTGTTGACGTCCGGGTGGGCGATCAGTGCGGCGCCCGTGTCGCCGTATCCGGGGAGGATGTTGACGACGCCCTTGGGGAGGCCCGCCTGGCGGCAGATGTCCGCGAAGAACAACGCCGAGAGGGGGGTCGTCTCGGCGGGCTTCAACACCACCGTGTTGCCGGTGGCCAGCGCCGGGGCGATCTTCCACGCCAGCATCAGGAGGGGGAAGTTCCAGGGGATGACCTGGCCCGCGACACCGAGGGGGCGCGGGTTCGCGCCGTAGCCCGCGTGGTCGAGTTTGTCGGCCCAGCCCGCGTAGTAGAAGAAGTGGGCCGCCACCAGGGGGAGGTCCGCGTCGCGCGTCTCCTTGATGGGCTTGCCGTTGTCCAGGGTCTCCAGGACGGCCAGTTCGCGGCTGCGCTCCTGGATGATCCGGGCGATACGGAAGAGGTACTTGGCGCGCTCGGCGCCCGGCAGTGCCGACCACTTCTCGAAGGCCTTGCGGGCCGCCTGCACGGCACGCTCCACGTCCGCCTCTCCCGCCTGGGCGACCTCGGCGAGGACCTCCTCCGTGGACGGGGAGACGGTCTTGAAGACCTTGCCGTCGGCGGCCTCGGTGAACTCGCCGTCGATGAACAGGCCGTAGGAGGGGGCGATGTCGACGACCGCGCGGGACTCGGGCGCGGGCGCGTACTCGAATACGGATGACCGCTTTTCGGTCTTCGCGGTCTTCTCAGTCTTCGCGGTCTTCTCGATGGTCATGGTGATCAGTCCACCGTCACGTAGTCGGGGCCGGAGTAGCGGCCCGTGGTCAGCTTCTGGCGCTGCATCAGCAGGTCGTTGAGGAGCGAGGAGGCGCCGAAGCGGAACCAGTGGTTGTCCAGCCAGTCCTCGCCCACCGTCTCGTTGACCAGGACCAGGAACTTCACCGCGTCCTTCGTCGTACGGATCCCGCCGGCCGGCTTCACGCCCACCTGGACGCCTGTCGCGGCACGGAAGTCGCGTACGGCCTCCAGCATGAGGAGGGTGTTGGCGGGGGTGGCGTTGACGGCGACCTTGCCGGTGGACGTCTTGATGAAGTCCGCCCCGGCGATCATGCCCAGCCAGCTCGCGCGCCGGATGTTGTCGTACGTCGACAACTCGCCCGTCTCGAAGATGACCTTGAGCCGGGCGGACGCCCCGCAGGCCTCCTTCACGGCGACGATCTCCTCGTACACCTTGAGGTAGTCGCCCGCGAGGAACGCGCCCCGGTCGATGACCATGTCGATCTCGTCCGCACCGGCGGCGACGGCGTCGCGCACGTCGGCCAGCTTGACGGGGAGCGCGGCGCGGCCGGCGGGGAAGGCGGTGGCGACGGAGGCGACCTTGACGGTGGACCCGGCGACGGCCTCCTTGGCCACGGCCACCATGTCCGGGTACACGCAGACGGCGGCGGTCGCGGGGGCGGTGCGGTCGGTCGGGTCGGGGCGGACCGCCTTGGCGCCGAGCGCCCGGACCTTGCCCGGGGTGTCCGCGCCTTCCAGCGTCGTCAGGTCGACCATCGAGATCGCGAGGTCGATGGCGTAGGCCTTCGCGGTGGTCTTGATGGAACGCGTGCCGAGCGAGGCGGCGCGGCCTTCGAGTCCGACCGCGTCGACGCCGGGGAGGCCGTGGAGGTATCGACGCAGTGAGCTGTTGGACGCGGTCACGTCCTTGAGCGGGAGTGCGGTTGATGCAGTGGTGGGCATGGTCACCAGCCGAGCATATCTACGCGCGTAGCGGCTGTATAGGGGTTGTTTTCGCCCCCGCCGCCCTTACCCGTTCCCATCACTGGGGGCTGTGCCCCCAGACCCCCCTGGGTGGGTGGGTAAGGCTGGGGTGGGTGGGGGGTGGATCGGCCTGGACGGCCTCGTCCTCAAACGCCGGACGGGCTGAGTGGTGCCGGTCGTGGCTTGGGGTGCCGGCCGTGGCTTGAGTTTTCAGCGCAGGCCGGCACCCTCAGCCCGTCCGGCGTTTGAGGACGAGCGCGTTCAGCGCGATCGGCGGGGGTCTGGGGGCGCAGCCCCCAGGGATGGGACGGGTAGGGGCGGCGGGGGCGAGAGAAAGTCGGCCCTGCAGCCCCCTACGGCGCCACCGCCCGGCCCGTCGTCGGGGAGATCCTCCCCGCGCACAGCCCTCGACCAGTCAACCCCTGCGCGATCCTAGGAACCGCCGCCAGCGTGTTGGCCGACCAGTCGTGCATGAGGATCACCTGCCCGGCCGTAAGCCGCGCAGCGGCCTGCACGATCGCGTCCGTACTCGCCCCGTTCCAGTCCTGCGAGTCGACGTCCCAGATGATCTGGGTCAGCCCGTACTTGGCGGCAACCGCCTTCACCGTCGCGTTCGTCTCCCCGTACGGCGGCCGGAACAGCACCGGCGTACCCCCGCCCGCCCCCGCCACGGCCTGCTGGGTCCGGGCGATCTCGGAGTCGATCTGGGCCTGCCCGAGCTGGGGCAGATGCGGATGGGTGTAGCTGTGGTTGCCGACCCACATCCCGGCGCTCACCTGGGCCCGGACCAGCGCGGGGCTCGCGGCGGCGTACTGGCCCTGGTCGAACATCGTGGCCCGCAGGCCGTTCCGGGTGAGGGCGCTCAGCAGTGCCGTCGTGTTCCCGGACGGCCCGTCGTCGAAGGTGAGCCCGACGTAGCCGTTGCAGGCGGCGGCGTGCGCCGGGGCGACGGTCGGCGCGGTGAGGGCGGTGGCGGCGGCCAGCGCGGCGGCGGCCAGTAAAGGCAGACGCCTTGCTTTCCTCTGTTGTCGTGTCACGTGTCGTGCCGTGTGTTGTGTCATGGCTAGCCCACCGTGATGTTGGAGTTGCCGCTGCTCCGGTAGCCCTCGGTCGCGAGGATCATGTAATAGCTGAAGCCGCCCAGGGGCATCCCGGCGCGGGCCCACGCGTCGAAGTGGTTGCCGGTGGTGATGGTCCCGCCGGTCCGCTTCGACTGCCGGACGCTCCAGTACTGGTTGAAGGTGCGGGTGCCTTCCACGGACGGCGCGTTGTAACGGGTGGTCTGGTAGATGTCGTACGTACCCCCGTCACTGGTGACGGTCCCCTTGTACGTGCCCGTGGGCCGGTAGGTGCCCCAGTTGTCGACGACGTAGTACTCGACCAGCGGGTTGGACGTCCAGCCGTACAGGGTCAGATAGGCGTTGCCGGAGGGGTTGAAGCTCCCCGAGTAGCTCACGGTCCGGCGCGAGCCGTTGCTCCAGCCCTTGCCTGCGACGAAGTTCCCGGTGTTGCTCCACGAGGTGCTGTAGTTGCCGCCGGAGTTCAGCGTCATGGAGACGGTGCCCGGCGCGTCGGTCCAGAACGAGTAGTAGTAGCCGTTGTTGGTACCGGTCTGGTTGGTGGTGATGACCGTGGCCGCCTGAGCGGTACCGGGCAGGGCCAGCGCGGCGACGGCGACCAGCAGCATGGTGCAGACGCCACTGAGGAGCAGCCTGAGCCGCGACGCGGATGCCGGTGGGGATACCGGTGCGGATGCCGGTGGGGATACGGATGCGGGTTTGCGTGACAGTGCGGATGCCATGTCCATGCCGCGACAGTGTTGGCCGGGTCGGGTGAGGTGTCAATAGTTTCGGTTGCCGTTACGAAACATTCGGAGGTGTGTATGGCCGTTCTCGCAGGCAGGAAGCGCCTTTCAGTGATACGCGAACTCTCGATCGTACGAGGATCACGGCATCGAATGTTTCGGAGATGCCTCCGATCTGATCGACGAGCTGATCCCCTCGCACTACCAGGGCCGGGTGCGCGACGGGGACGGTCGCCGCGTTCCTGGCGGTGAACGCGGAACGCCGGGTACCGGAGGACATCGCGAAGCCTGCGGCCCCGCCCGGTACCACCGGCCGACCTCCCCCGCGTCGTCGGGCAGAATCGGGGCATGACCAACCCGGACCGTCCGTCGCCCTCGCAGGGGCCCGCCAAGCCCGAGTCCAAGCCCGAGTCCCCCGACCGGGCCTACCGCTCACCCTCCTCCATCGTGGCCGGCGTGCTGCTGCTCGGGCTCGCCGGCTGGCTCGGTGGTGATGCCGTGTTCGTCGGGCACGGGCGGACGCCCTGGCTCGCGCTCGCCGCGCTGCTGTGTGCCGTGCCCCTCGTGATCGCCTTCACCCTGCGGCCCGGCGTGTTCGCCAACGACCACCGGCTGCGGGTGCGCAACCCCTTCCGGGTGGTCGTGGTGCCCTGGGCCCAGGTCGCCGGGTTCCGGTCCGGCTTCTCCAACGAGGTCGTCGTCGAGGCCGGCGACAAGTACCAGCTCTGGGCCGTACCCGTCTCGCTGCGCGCCCGCAAGCGTGCCAACCGCGCCAAGGTGCGAGAGGCCCGCGAGGCGGGCGGCGGGCGGCCCGGCCTCTCCATCGTGCCGCCGGGGCCCACCCGGGCCCAGACCGACCAGATCATGGACGACCTCGGCCAGCTGTGGGAGGCCCGCGAGAAGGCCGCCACCTCCCAGGGCGAGGTGACCGTGAAGTGGGCGTACGAGATCATGGCGCCCGCCGTCGCGGGTGCCGTGCTGCTGGCGATCCTGCTCGCGGTCGGCTGAACCGCGTGACCCTCCCCGACGAGCCCCTGCGGCTGCCCCTCTCCGCCATACCCGACGGCTGCCGGGACTGGACCACCGTCCGCGCGGCCCGCTGGTCGGCCGCCCTTCCGCCCCGCTGGACCTTTCTGCGGGTCCGCCGCTCGGTCGCGGCCGGTCTCGCCACCCTCGTGCTGTGCGTGGGCGCCCTCGTCGCGATGGCCGGCGGACTGTGGCCGTTCGTCGCCGCCGGGTTCGCCGTGTACGTGCTCTGGGTGCTCGCCCGGCCCGAGCTGGTCTGGGCCGGCGCCCCCCTCCTCCTGCTCGCCCTCGCCGCCGAGGCCTCCTCCAAGTCCTGGGCGCTGACCGGCTTCGGCGTGCTGGTCGTCCTCGGCTCCTGGGCCCTCGTGGCCGTACGGCTGCGAGCCCGCGCCGAGCAGCTGGAACGCGCCGTCGCCGCCAGCGAGGGCGTCGCCGTGGCCGCGCCGGGCGCCGGGGCCCCCGTACGCCGTGGACGACTGCTGCTCGTACTGGGACTCGTCGTGCTCGGGCTCGGCGCACTCACCGGGGGCACCGCCGGGTTCTGGGGCTCGGCCCAGGACCAGGAGGGCGCCTGGGTCTTCACCGTCTTCCTCGCCGGGCTCGGCGCGACCGCGCTCACCTCGGCCCGGCTCGCCCGGCAGCGGGCCGGTGCCCTGCGCGGCGTCCCGGTGCCGGTGCTGCGCGTGCTCGTACGGGACGACGCCCAGGGCGGTACGGAGGTCTACGCCGCCGACGATCCCGCCGCCGAACGGCCCCTGTTCACCGTCGACCTCGCCTCCTTCGACGAGGACGACGACGAGGATGAGGATGAGGAGCAGGGGGGCGAGGGTGACTCCGGCGTCGGTGACGACGACGAGGACGGCGACGAGCTTCGGCGGGTGCTCCTCCGGCTCGACGAGGACACCGTCGGGCCCGTCCGGGAAGCCGTCCTCTACGGCGCTCCCTTCGACGGCGCCGAGGTCGTCGTGGTCAGCGCCGACGAGGATCCCGAGCAGCCGCCGCTGACCGAGTGGTCGGCGGGACCGGTGCGGCCCCTGTCGCCGGACGCGGGGCGCCGACGGGTCGCCCGGCAGCGTGAACTGGCCGCGGGCAACCTGCGACTCGAACTGCGGGGGCGGGAGCTGGCCGAGCAGCAGACGCTGGTCGGCAAGGTGCGGTGCTGGCGGGCGGGATGGCTGGACTGGCTGGGTACCGCGCTGGTCCTGCTGTGGGCCCTGTGGCTGGGCCTGGACTGGTCCAGTGAGTCCCGTGCCTCGTGGTGGAGAGTGGCGTTCGTCGTCGTGCTCGGGCTGCTCGGGGCGGCCCACGTCGCCATGAAACTCGCCTGGCGTGTCACCGCCGACCGGTCCGGAGTCTGGATCAGCGGGCTGCGCGGGCCCCGGCACGTGCCCTGGGACGAACTCCGTTTCGTACGGCGGCGTGGCCTGGAGCTGAAGATCGACTGGCAGGAGGGCGACTGGGCGGTCTCCGCGCCCCGCTGGGGCTGGCTGCAGAGCCGCCGGGGCCTGACCCATCCGTACGACGCCCTGGCCGCCGAGCTGACCGCCATGCGCCTGGACGCCGAGCTGCGGCCGACCGGGGAGAGCGGCGCGGCGGAGCGCGGCCGGCCCCTCTGGCCGCTGGCCGTGGCGCTCGCCGGGATGTGGGTGGCGGTGCTGGTGGCGGCACGCTGATCGGCGGATCAGGTCGATAGATTGCTGTCGCCGCCCCACATCGCCGTACCTGCGGTTTTCTCTCATCTACGGGCGGCGGGGGTGGGGACATGGAGCGGTCGGGCAGAGCGGGGAGAACCGCCGCCGTCGCGTCGGGTATGAGACGTCAGATCGACATCAACGGGGAGGGCCGCTTCGGCTGGCGGTTAGTCGCGCCCAACGGGCGGGCGGTCGCCGTGTCGGTGACCTTCCAGGACACGCACGCACGCTGTCGCGCCGCCTTCGTCAGGCTGTGCGCGTACCACGCGGACACCTCGGGCGGAATACAGCACAGCTCCGAGGGCGGCGGCTGGGTGTGGGTCCTCTGGGACGGCCAGGGCCGTCATCTCGCCGCCTCCGCGCGGACCTACGAGCGGCACGCCACCTGTCGTTCCTCCTATGAGCGCTTTCGCGGGATGCTGCCCGAACTGAGCACCGTGGGACCGGAGTTGTGGGGAGAGGTCTGACGGGCGCGGGGCCCGCGGGGGCGGTGGGACCGAAGTTTCCCCCAGGGAACCTCTCGTTAACCCTTCGGGATGTACGTGTCTACGCGCGCCCAGCAGCGTCGGGTGCGTGCCCATGCCGAAGAGACCGTCGACGACACCCTCGCCGAAGAGACCGCCGGGTGGTCCGGAGCCGCATCCCGCGGTCGCCGGTGCCGCCGCCGGGTTCGTGCTCGCCGTCATGCTCCTGGTCGGCGGCTTTCTGCTGCTCAGGGCGTGGCAGGCGCTCGACCGCGCGGGCTGGTCCTTCCTGACGACCGCCGCCTGGCAGCCGGACGCCGGTGAGTTCGGCATCGCGGCCGTGCTGCTGGGCAGCGTCCTCATCGCGCTCGTCGCGACCCTGGCCGCGCTGCCGCTGGCCACCGGCGCCGCCCATCGGCCCCGTACGCGGCCCGTCCAACGCTCCCAAGTCGCCCCGCCCGAAGGCGACTTCGACCCCGACGAGAGTGCCCGCCAAAGACGACACCCCCGTCGGGGGCACGACGATCAGGATCGGCACCTGGACCGAGGACGTCGTGCGCGGTGGCCAGGACGAGGTCGACGCGTGCCGGGACGCCGTGCAGTGGACCGGCCCGACGCTCGGCACCGAGGACGGTTACAAGATGCGTACGGCCGTCCTCGTCGGCCACGACTACTGCGGCTTCGACCGCTTCGCGACCCTGCCCGTGGGCACGCGGGTCACTGTCAGCTCCCCGCGCGGCACCTGGACGTACAAGGTGTACGCGAACTACGTCACCCCGGGCCGAGGCGCCCCGGCCGCAGGCCTGTACTGGGGCGACCTCACCCTCCAGTCGTGCGTGGGCCCGGACACGGGCTTCAGCTACCTCATGCGCCAGTGAGCGATTCGGAGAGCGGACCAGAGATACGGCTCAGATGCCCGCCGCCGTGGACAGGTCCCGCTTGATCGTCTCCAGCAGGTCCGTCGCCTTCGCCCGGGCCGCCGGGAGGTCCGCGTGCGTGGGTACCGGGAGGACGACCTCCAGGTAGCACTTCAGCTTCGGCTCCGTACCGCTGGGCCGGACGATGACCCGGGCGCCGTCGAGCGTGTAGCGCAGGCCGTCCGTGGGCGGGAGGGACTCCGTACCCTTGGTGAGGTCCTCGGCGTTCGTGATGACCAGGTCGGCGAGCCGGGTCGGGGGGTGCTCGCGCAGCCGCCGCATGGCGTCGGCGATGACGGACAGGTCTTCCACGCGGACCGACAACTGATCCGTGGCGTGCAGCCCGTGCTCGACGGCGATGTCGTCGAGGAGGTCGAGCAGCGTACGGCCCGCCTCCTTCAGCTCGGAGGCGAGTTCCGTGAGGAGGAGCGCCGCCGTGATCCCGTCCTTGTCGCGTACGCCGTCCGGGTCCACGCAGTAGCCGAGGGCCTCTTCGTAGCCGTAGCGCAGGCCCTCGACGCGGGCGATCCACTTGAAGCCGGTGAGGGTCTCCTCGTAGGGGAGGTTCGCCTTCTCGGCGATCCGGCCGAGGAGGGAGGAGGAGACGATCGACTCGGCGAAGGTGCCCTGCGCGCCGCGCCGGACCAGGTGGGTGGCGAGGAGCGCGCCGACCTCGTCGCCGCGCAGCATGCGCCAGCCGTCGGGGGTCGGTACGGCCGCCGCGCAGCGGTCCGCGTCGGGGTCGTTCGCGATGACGAGGTCGGGGGTGGTCTCGCGGGCCGTGGCGAAGGCAAGGTCCATCGCGCCGGGCTCTTCCGGGTTGGGGAAGGCGACGGTCGGGAAGTCCGGGTCCGGGTCGGCCTGTTCGGCGACCACCGTGGGGGCGGGGAAACCGGCCCGCGCGAAGGCGGCGAGGAGGGTGTCGCGGCCGACGCCGTGCATCGGGGTGTAGACCGTGCGGGCGGTACGGGGGGAGTCGGGGGCGAGGACGGCGTCCGTACGGGCGAGATAGGCGTCCAGGACCGTGTCGTCGAGGGTTTCCCAGCCGGAGGTGGGGCGGGGGACGTCGTTCAGGCTGCGTACGGCGTCGATCTCGGCGGCGATCTCCGCGTCGGCGGGCGGGACGATCTGCGAACCGTCCCCGAGGTACACCTTGTAGCCGTTGTCGCGGGGCGGGTTGTGGCTGGCGGTGACCTCCACGCCCGCGACCGCGCCGAGGTGCCTTATGGCGAACGCCAGTACGGGGGTGGGGAGGGGGCGGGGGAGGACGGCCGCCCTGAGTCCCGCGCCGGTCATCACGGCGGCGGTGTCCTGGGCGAAGTCGGCGGACTTGTGGCGGGCGTCGTAGCCGATGACGACGAGGCCGTCGGTCTGTCCCTTGGCCCTCAGGTACGCGGCGAGGCCGGCGGCGGCGCGGATGACGACGGAGCGGTTCATGCGCATGGGGCCCGCGCCGAGTTCGCCTCGTAGGCCCGCTGTGCCGAACTGGAGGGTGCCGGAGAAGCGGGTGGTGAGTTCGGGGAGGTCGTGGGCGTCGATGAGCTTGGCGAGTTCGTCGCGGGTCTCCGCGTCCGGGTCCTCGGCCAGCCACGCCTTGGCCCGTGCGATCAGCTCGTCGTCGTGCACGTCGGTGCCTCTCGGTGTGGTGGTGCGGTTGCGTGGGCGGGGGCGAGGAAAAAGGAACGCCTACAGGCGGCCCAGGACCTGTGCCAGTAGGGAGCCCATTCGGGTCGCGCTGTCGCGGCCCGCCTGGAGGACCTCCTCGTGGTTCAGCGGTTCGCCCGTCATCCCCGCCGCCAGGTTCGTCACCAGCGAGATCCCCAGGATCTCGGCGCCCGCCTCCCGCGCCGCGATGGCTTCCAGCACCGTCGACATACCGACCAGGTCCGCCCCGATCGCCCGCGCCATCCGGATCTCCGCCGGCGTCTCGTAGTGCGGGCCCGTGAACTGGGCGTACACGCCCTCCTCCAGGCTCGGGTCGATCTCCTTGCACAGGGCGCGCAGCCGCGGCGAGTACAGGTCCGTCAGGTCGACGAAGTTCGCGCCGACGATCGGGGACGTAGCCGTCAGGTTGATGTGGTCGCTGATCAGGACCGGCTGGCCGGGACGCATGTCGGCGCGCAGGCCGCCGCAGCCGTTGGTCAGGACGATGGTCTTGCAGCCGGCGGCCACGGCGGTACGGACACCGTGCGCCACGGACGCGACGCCCCTGCCCTCGTAGTAGTGCGTGCGCCCCAGGAAGACCAGCGCGCGCTTGTCACCGATCCGGTACGAGCGGATCTTGCCGCCGTGGCCCTCGACCGCAGGCGGCGGGAACCCGGGCAGCTCGGTGACCTGGAACTCGGCCTCGGGGGCGCCCAGGGCGTCCACGGCCGGTGCCCAGCCGGAGCCCATCACGAGGGCGACGTCGTGGGTCTCGGCGCCCGTCAGCTCGCGCAGGCGCGTGGCGGCGGCGTCGGCGGCGGCGTGCGGGTCGCCCTGGATGTCGTCCGGAAGAAGAGATGCGTTCACGCGCAAGAGCGTATCCGGTCGGAGCCTACGCGCGTAGATGACGGAGGGCACGGGATGGCGATCGTTGTCTTGTCGTTTCCAACCGAACGGCTGCCAGAAAGGCCGCCACCACATCCCCCGACGCTCAACAGGGACGTTTTCTCAGTTCCATCACATAGTCGTGCGGCGCCCCGGCCGACTCCGCCGCGTCGGCGATCTCGCCCAGATGCCGGGCCGACGGCAGCCCGCCCTCGTACCCGTTCAGGACGTACACCCACGCGGGCTCCTCGCCCTCCAGCGTGTGCACGCGCAGCCGCATCCGGCGGTAGATGTCGAGGCCCACGCCCTCCCACCGGTCCAGCGAGTCCTCGTCGAGCGGGGCGATGTCGTACAGGGCGACGAAGACCTGGGAGCGCGGCGCCTCGACGATCGTCGGGAGGGCGCCCTCCCAGCCCATGTGCTCCCCGCCGAACGTCAGCCGCCAGCCGGTCAGCCACCCGGTGGCACGCAGCGGCGAGTGCGGTGCGCGGCGCGTCATGAGCCGCGCGTCGAGATTGCCGGCGTAGGCGGCGTAGAGCGACATGGGTCGAGAGTACGGCAGCGGACACGGCCGTCACTCCGGCAGCACAGGCCCCTCCCGTACGCACAGACGTGCCCCGGGGCGCGGGCATCGCGGGGCGTGCGGGACAATGGGGTATGTGACTCGGATCGTGATCATTGGTGGCGGACCCGGCGGCTACGAGGCTGCGCTGGTGGCAGCGCAGCTCGGCGCGGAGGTGACCGTCGTCGACTGCGACGGTCTGGGCGGGGCGTCGGTGCTCACCGACTGCGTACCGTCGAAGACCCTGATCGCGACGGCCGAGGTGATGACCACCTTCGACTCGTCGTACGAGGAACTGGGCATCATCGTCGCCGACGACACTCCGCCCGACCAGCAGGCCGCCCGAGTCGTCGGTGTGGACCTCGACAAGGTCAACCGACGGGTGAAGCGGCTCGCCCTCGCCCAGTCGCACGACATCACCGCCTCCGTCACCCGGGCCGGCGCCCGCGTCCTGCGCGGCCGTGGCCGCCTCGACGGCCTCCAGGGCGTCGACGGCTCACGCAAGGTCGTCGTACGGGCGGCCGACGGCACCGAGGAGACCCTGGTCGCCGACGCCGTCCTGATCGCCACCGGCGCCCACCCGCGCGAGGTGCCCGACGCGCAGCCCGACGGCGAGCGCATCCTCAACTGGACCCAGGTCTACGACCTCACCGAGCTGCCCGAAGAGCTGATCGTGGTCGGCTCCGGTGTCACCGGTGCCGAGTTCGCCGGTGCCTATCAGGCTCTCGGGTCCAAGGTCACCCTCGTGTCGTCGCGCGACCGCGTGCTGCCGGGTGAGGACCCGGACGCCGCCGCCGTCCTCGAAGAGGTCTTCCGGCGCCGTGGCATGAACGTCATGGCCCGCTCCCGCGCCGAGTCCGCCAAGCGCGTCGGCGACCGGGTCGAGGTCACCCTCTCCGACGGGCGGGTCATCACCGGCTCGCACTGTCTGATGGCCGTCGGCGCCATCCCCAACAGCGCCGGAATGGGCCTGGAGGAGGCCGGGGTCAAGCTCCGCGACTCCGGGCACATCTGGACCGACAAGGTGTCCAGGACGACGGCTCCCGGTGTGTACGCGGCCGGTGACGTGACCGGTGTCTTCGCCCTCGCGTCCGTCGCCGCCATGCAGGGCCGGATCGCCATGTACCACTTCCTCGGCGACGCGGTGGCCCCGCTCAACCTGAAGACCGTCTCGTCGAACGTCTTCACCGACCCCGAGATCGCCACCGTCGGCTACACCCAGGCCGACGTGGACGCCGGCAAGATCGACGCCGTGGTCGTCAAGCTGCCGCTGCTGCGCAATCCGCGCGCGAAGATGCAGGGCATCCGCGACGGCTTCGTCAAGCTCATGTGCCGGCCCGGTACGGGGATCGTCGTCGGCGGTTGTGTCGTGTCACCGCGTGCCTCCGAACTCATCCACCCGATCTCGATCGCGGTCGACAACAATCTGACGGTCGAGCAGATCGCGAACGCGTTCACCGTCTATCCCTCGCTATCCGGTTCGATCGCCGAGGTGGCGCGGCAGCTGCACACGCGCAAGGCGACGGGCGAGGGCTGACCGCCCTGACTCGGCGGGAGCGGAACTTCCCGCTGGTCAAGGCGAGTTGCGGCCCATTCGTACGGCATAGGCGACGTGGATAGGCACGTATACCACTTCCCGTACCCCCGTGCGAACAACTTCTGCTATTCGGCGCAAACTGCTGAAAGCAGACGGTCGTTGGGGTTACTGTCAGTTTCGTGTTCGCTGCAGAACGTCGTCAATTGATCCTCGAAATGGTGCGTGCCAATGGAGCCGTGTCGCTCCGTGAGCTCGCCCGCGTCGTCCAGACCTCCGAAGTGACCGTACGGCGGGACGTGCGCGCACTGGAGGCAGAAGGACTCCTCGACCGCCGGCACGGCGGTGCGGTATTGCCGGGCGGGTTCACGCGGGAGTCCGGCTTTCCGCAGAAATCTCATCTCGCGACCGCCGAGAAGACGGCCATCGCCGACCTCGCCGCGAGCTTCGTCGAAGAGGGCGAGGCCATCGTGGTCGGGGCGGGGACCACCACGCAGGAGCTGGCACGCCGGCTCGCGCGGGTCCCCGGGCTGACCGTCGTCACCAACTCCCTGTTGGTGGCCCAGGCGCTGGCCCACGCGAACCGGGTGGAGGTCGTGATGACCGGCGGCACCCTGCGCGGTTCCAACTACGCCCTGGTCGGCAGTGGCGCCGAGCAGTCCCTGCACGGGCTGCGGGTGTCCAAGGCCTTCCTCTCCGGAAGCGGCCTCACCGCCGAACGCGGGCTGTCCACCTCCAACATGCTGTCGGCGTCCGTCGACCGCGCGCTGGTGCAGTCCGCCGCCGAGGTCGTCGTGCTCGCCGATCACACCAAGCTCGGTACGGACACCATGTTCCAGACCGTGGCCACGGATCTGATCACCCGACTCGTCACGGACGAACCGCCCGTCCACGACGACCGCGCGGGTACGGAACTCCAGGCCCTGGCCGACCAGGGAGTGCAGATCGCCGTCGCCGGATCGTCCGGCTCGGCGAACGGCTCCCAGGTGACCGGACCGGGCGGCGGTGACCAGGTCCCGGCGCGCGGACAGCGCCGGGACGTGCCACTGCCGAACCCCCGCCGGGGTCAGCTGCCCGGCGGCGCGGCGGGCCATCCGCTGCGCGGCACGATGCTGGGGGAACAGCCCGGTGGACCGGGTGAGCGCGAACGGGAACGGGAGCGGGCCAGGGTGGCGGACCTCCGCCGCCGCTGATTCGTCGCCGCTGGTTCGGTGCCGTCGGTTCGTCGGTCGCTGATCCGTCGTACGTACCTGGTCAGTTGGGTACGGCCTTCAGGCCCCGCAGTGTCAGGGTCAGGAGGCGGTCGGCCAGGCCCGGGTCGTCCGGGGTCTCCTCGGCCGCCAGCGCGATGGCGTTGGTGAGCTGGAGCAGGTCGCCGATGGAGACGTCTGTACGAAGGGTGCCTGCCTGCTGGGCGCGGGCGAGCAGGGCCGCGCCCGCCTCCCGCATCGGGTTGCTGCACCTGGCGAGCGCCGAGTCGGCGTCGTACGACACCGACATGAGCGCCCGTGCCAGGCCGCGGTACTCACCGGCGTGCGTGACGATCTCGCGCAGCCAGGTGACCAGCGCGGCGCACGGCTCCGGGGCGGTCAGCAGCTCGCGGGAGCGGGCCAGCAGGTCGCTCACCGCGTCCTCGAAGACCGCGCTCATCAGGGCGTGGCGGTTGGGGAAGTGGCGGTAGAGGGTGCCGATGCCTACGCCTGCGCGGCGGGCGACTTCTTCGAGGGAGGTGTCGGTTCCGTGTGCCGCGAAAGCGGTGCGGGCTTCTGTGAGCAGGCGTTCGTAGTTGCGGCGGGCGTCCGCGCGGAGGCCTGCCGGCGGCTGGGCCATGGTTCAGGTGCCCTTCGTTCGCTTGTTCCGGGGGTTCAGCATGCCATCAGAGGTTGTGGGTTGGGTGCGGGCCCGGTGGGGGCTGGTCGCGCAGTTCCCCGCGCCCCTGAAAGCAGCTGCTCGCACCCTCGTCATAAAGTGAAGCGCCCGGTGGCTGATCGCTCAGCCTGCCGGGCGCCTCGGGACTTCGTACGGCTGGTCAGTCCTTGATCTCGCAGATGGGGGCGCCCGAGGTCAGGGACGCGCCGACCTCTGCCGCCAGGCCCTTGATGGTGCCGGTCTTGTGGGCGTTGAGGGGCTGTTCCATCTTCATGGCCTCCAGGACGACGATCAGGTCGCCCTCCTTGACCTCCTGGCCCTCCTCCACGGCCACCTTGACGATGGTGCCCTGCATGGGGGAGGCGAGGGTGTCGCCGGAGGCCACCGGGCCCGACTTCTTCGCCGCCCGGCGCTTCGGCTTGGCGCCTGCCGCGAGGCCCGTGCGGGCCAGGGACATGCCCAGGGAGACCGGGAGGGAGACCTCCAGGCGCTTGCCGCCGACCTCGACGACGATCGTCTCGCGGTCGGTGTCGTCCTCCGCCTCGGTGTCGGTGGGGGCGCTGAAGGGCTTGGTCTCGTTGACGAACTCGGTCTCGATCCAGCGGGTGTGGACCGTGAACGGGTCGGTGGAGCCGGTGAGTTCGGGGGCGAAGGCCGGGTCGGTGACGACCGCGCGGTGGAAGGGGATGGCGGTGGCCATGCCCTCGACCTGGAACTCGGCCAGCGCGCGGGCGGCACGCTGGAGGGCCTGCTGCCGGGTGGCGCCGGTGACGATCAGCTTGGCGAGGAGCGAGTCCCACGCCGGGCCGATCACGCTGCCGGACTCGACGCCCGCGTCCAGGCGGACACCGGGGCCGGTGGGCGGGGCGAAGCTGGTGACGGTGCCGGGGGCGGGCAGGAAGCCGCGGCCCGGGTCCTCGCCGTTGATCCGGAACTCGAAGGAATGGCCGCGCAACTCCGGGTCGCCGTAGCCGAGTTCCTCGCCGTCGGCGATGCGGAACATCTCGCGTACGAGGTCGATGCCGGCGACCTCCTCGGTGACCGGGTGCTCCACCTGGAGGCGGGTGTTGACCTCCAGGAAGGAGATCGTGCCGTCCTGGCCGACGAGGAACTCGACGGTCCCGGCGCCGACGTAGCCGGCCTCCTTCAGGATCGCCTTCGAGGAGGCGTACAGCTCGGCGACCTGGGCCTCGGAGAGGAACGGCGCCGGGGCCTCCTCCACCAGCTTCTGGTGGCGGCGCTGGAGGGAGCAGTCACGGGTCGACACGACGACCACGTTGCCGTGGGAGTCGGCCAGGCACTGGGTCTCCACGTGCCTCGGCTTGTCCAGGTAGCGCTCGACGAAGCACTCCCCGCGCCCGAACGCCGCGACCGCCTCGCGGACGGCGGAGTCGTACAGCTCGGGGACCTCTTCCAGCGTCCGGGCGACCTTGAGGCCGCGTCCGCCGCCGCCGAAGGCGGCCTTGATGGCGATCGGCAGGCCGTGCTCCTGGGCGAAGGCGACGACCTCGTCGGATCCGGAGACCGGGTCGGGCGTGCCGGCGACCAGCGGCGCACCGGCGCGCTGGGCGATGTGGCGGGCGGCGACCTTGTCGCCGAGGTCGCGGATGGCCTGCGGTGGCGGGCCGATCCAGGTCAGACCGGCGTCGAGGACGGCCTGGGCGAAGTCGGCGTTCTCCGAGAGGAAGCCGTATCCGGGATGGATCGCGTCCGCCCCGGAGTCCTTGGCGGCATGGAGCACCTTGGCGATGTCGAGATAGCTGGTCGCCGGGGTGTCACCGCCCAGGGCGAACGCCTCATCCGCGGCGCGGACATGCAGAGCGTCCCGGTCCGGGTCGGCGTACACGGCCACGCTCGCGATCCCGGCATCCCGGCAGGCCCGGGCAACGCGGACAGCGATTTCGCCACGGTTGGCGATGAGCACCTTGCGCACGATTGAGGCTCCCTCCTTGAAACAAGCCGATTTTAGGGACTGCCGACACGGCGCATCGACCCGTCCCCACTGGTGAGCTTGCCCACACAGAGCGTGATAGGAGGCTCGCTCGACCCGCGAAATCCCTTGTCGCACCTACTTACGCAGGACTCCTTCGAGAAACCCTAGCCCCCTCATGTGGTCAAGGTCTCTGTGAGAGCGTGCTGCGGCCCACTCCGTTTCTTTGTCGAGTCCCTACGAACGGCCCAATGATTCTTTGCCCGCCGAGCAACCTTCGCCGAACCCGTGTCCGCCCCTTGTCTGTGCGTTTACCCGTTAGTAGCGTTCGCGCTGTACCGAACGCGGTGCCGACCAACGTAGTTCTAGCCGCACGTGCGGCACTCGAAAGTGGGTGGGGGCCAGTGGTCCGCAGACCGGTGGCTTGGATCGTCGCGATCGTCCTCTTCGTGGAGGCGTTCGGCGTCGCCGCACTGAACTGGTTCCTGGGGATCGTCGTCGACCGACAGCAGATGTCCCTCGCGGGGCTCGACCCGGACATGATGTCCGTGTCGTCGAAGATCGGCGGCCTGCTCTTCGGCGCCTACTTCGCGCTCTGCGGTGTGGTCGCCCTCCTGGTCGCCCTGCGCGACCGCTCCCCGGCCGGCCTCGGCCGCATCCTGCTGATCAGCGTGGCGGTCACGCACGCGCTGCTGGGGGCGTTCGCCTGGGGGCTGGTGGGCTGGACGGCGTTCCTGATGATGGTCGTGGTGCTGGCGCTGGTGATACTCCTGCTGATGACCTACGACCAGCGGGACATCGCCGCCCCCGAGGGCCCGCAGGACGGCACGGGTGACGCGGGCGACGCGGGTGACACGAACGGGGACGACGCCCCGGCGAAGGGGAACGGCGGCTCGCCGCTCACACCCCCGCCGACCCCCAGCACCCCGTGACGGTCGGTCTCTAACGCTCCCCGGGCGTCCACAACTCCGTGATGCTGACGCCCAGTTCGGCGAGCAGCTTGCGTACGAGGGGCAGGCTGATCCCGATGACGTTGCCATGTCCGCCGTCGATGCCGTCGATGAACGGTGCCGAGCGGCCGTCGAGCGTGAACGCGCCCGCGACATGGAGGGGCTCGCCCGAGGCGACGTACGCGGCGATCTCGTCGTCCGTCGGCTCGCCGAAGCGGACCACGGTGGACGCGGTCGCCGAGACGAAGCGGTCGGCGGCCGTGTCGTAGACGCAGTGCCCGGTCTCCAGCGTGCCCGCCCGGCCGCGCATCGCCTTCCAGCGGGCGGTGGCCTCCTCGGCGTCGGCGGGCTTGCCGTACGCCTGGCCGTCCAGGTCGAGGACCGAGTCGCAGCCGATCACCAGCGCGCCCTTCACCTCGGGGCGCGCGGCCACCACGGCGGCCTTGGCCTCGGCGAGCGCGAGGGCCAGTTCGGCCGGGGTGGGCGCGGTCACGGCGTCCTCGTCGAACCCGCTGACGATCACCTCGGGGTCGAGTCCGGCCTGCCTGAGCAGGTTGAGCCGGGCGGGTGACTGGGAGGCGAGTACGAGACGGCGGCGTGGCTGCTGATCGGTCATACGGTCAGCGTATCGGCGGGGTACGGAGGGCTCGTGCGTGCCGGGGGGCCTACAGCACGCCCAGCACGATCATCGCGAGCAGCATGGCCAGCGCCATGAGAAACCCGAGCCGCCGAAGCATCTGCTGCGCTTCGCGCAGTTCCTTCGGCGGCTCGTTCTCGGGGTCGGACCACAACATGCCACTAGCGTGGGGCTTGGCGGGGCGGGGCGCCTGAGTAGGGGTACTTAAATTGGCACCCTTTTCCGTACTTCTGTGCGCGGTTCCTCGCGCCCCTGAGTGGGTCCGGTCACCCGGGCCAATATGTGCGGGTCCATGAGGTCGGGCTTGGCTGGGGCAGGTGCTGGGCGGCGATCCTCGCCGGGTCCGCCCACGCGTCCCTCGTGCCCGGGCCGCCCGGTGCCGTGGAGGACGCGGCCACGGCGCGGGCGCGGACCACCGCCAGGGCGGCGGCCAGTTCCTCGGGGGTCGGGTTGCCCCGTACGACCTTGATGTTCACAACGGCTCCTGAACAGGCTGGACGGTCTAGAACGGTCTGGAAGGGTCTAGAGAGGGATGTTGCCGTGCTTCTTCGGGGGCAGGGACTCGCGCTTGGTGCGGAGCTGGCGCAGGCCCCGTACGACGTGGCGGCGGGTGTCGGACGGGAGGATCACCGCGTCGACGTAGCCGCGTTCGGCCGCGATGTAGGGGTTGAGGAGGGTGTCCTCGTACTCCTGGATCAGGCGGGCGCGGACCACCTCCAGGTCCTCCCCGTTGGCCTCCGCCTCGGCGATCGTGCGGCGGTGCAGGATGTTGACCGCGCCCTGGGCGCCCATGACGGCGATCTGGGCGGTCGGCCAGGCGAGGTTGAGGTCGGCGCCCAGGTGCTTGGAGCCCATGACGTCGTAGGCGCCGCCGAAGGCCTTGCGGGTGATGACCGTGATGAGGGGGACCGTCGCCTCCGCGTAGGCGTAGATGAGCTTGGCGCCGCGGCGGATGATGCCGTCGTGCTCCTGGTCGACGCCGGGGAGGAAGCCGGGGACGTCCACGAAGGTGATCACCGGGACGTTGAAGGCGTCGCACGTGCGCACGAAGCGGGCGGCCTTCTCGCTCGCGTTGATGTCGAGGCAACCGGCGAACTGCATCGGCTGGTTGGCGACGACGCCGACCGGACGGCCCTCCACCCGGCCGAAACCGGTGAGGATGTTGGGCGCGAACAGGGACTGCGTCTCGAAGAACTCGGCGTCGTCCAGGACGTGTTCGATCACCGTGTGCATGTCGTACGGCTGGTTCGCGCTGTCCGGGATCAGGACGTCCAGCTCGCGGTCCTCGTCCGTGACGGTGAGGTCCGCCTCCTCGGGGAACAGCGGGGGCTCGCTGAGGTTGTTGGACGGCAGGTACGACAGCAGCTGCTTGACGTACTCGATGGCGTCCTTCTCGTCGCCGGCCATGTGATGGGCCACGCCCGAGGCGGAGTTGTGGGTCCTGGCCCCGCCCAGCTCCTCCATGCCGACGTCCTCGCCGGTGACGGTCTTGATGACGTCCGGGCCGGTGATGAACATGTGCGAGGTCTGGTCGACCATGACCGTGAAGTCGGTGATGGCCGGGGAGTAGACGGCGCCGCCGGCGCACGGGCCGACGACGAGCGAGATCTGCGGGATGACCCCCGAGGCATGGGTGTTGCGGCGGAAGATCTCGCCGTACGCGCCGAGGGAGGCGACGCCTTCCTGGATGCGCGCCCCGCCCGAGTCGTTGATGCCGATGACCGGACAGCCGGTCTTCAGCGCGAAGTCCATGACCTTGACGATCTTCTGGCCGTACACCTCGCCCAGCGCGCCGCCGAACACGGTGAAGTCCTGGGAGAACACGGCGATCGGACGCCCGTCGACGGTGCCGTACCCGGTGACGACGCCGTCGCCGTAGGGGCGGTTGTTCTCCAGGCCGAAGTTGGTCGAGCGGTGCGTGGCGAACTCGTCCAGCTCGACGAACGAGTCGTCGTCGAGGAGGAGTTCGATCCGCTCACGGGCCGTCAGCTTGCCCTTCGCGTGCTGCTTCTCGACGGCGCGTGCCGATCCGGCGTGCGTCGCCGCGTCGACGCGGCGCTGCAGGTCCGCGAGCTTGCCAGCGGTGGTGTGGATGTCGGTCTGCTGCGGCTGTACCGGCTCGGCCATCGGGATGCGGCTCCCTGCAAAGAGTGACGTGCTCAGAAGGGGGATTGGCTACTCATCCGTAGCGTAGTGGGGTGCCTACCCATCGGCAGTGCGGCGTTTACCACATCTAGGGTGGCTTGCATGACGCCGCGAGATGACTCAGCAGACAGCGACGGCCGGTGGTCCGACCTCGACCGGCCGCCCCTCAACGCAGGTGCGCTGCGCCGGGCGCTCGTCCGGGAGGGCGGGCTCTGGTCCGGGGTGGAGGTCGTGCGCAGTACGGGGTCCACCAACGCCGATCTCGTCGCCCTCGCGGGTGCGGGCAAGGCGGAGGAGGGGCTGGTCCTGGTCGCCGAGGAGCAGACCGCCGGGCGGGGGCGGCTGGACCGGCAGTGGACGGCTCCGGCCCGCTCCGGGCTGTTCTTCTCCGTGCTGCTGAAGCCGACGGAGGTCCCGGTGGCCCGCTGGGGCTGGCTGCCCCTGCTGACCGGGGTCGCGGTGGCGACGGGGCTGTCGCGTGCGGCGGGTGTCGATACGTCCCTCAAGTGGCCCAACGACCTGCTGGTGAGCGTCGGGGGCGCGGAGCGCAAGGCGGGCGGGATCCTCGCGGAGCGGGCGGGCGAGGGGGCGGTGGTGATCGGCATCGGCGTCAACGTCACCCTGCGCGAGGACGAACTGCCGGTGCCGACGGCGGGGTCGCTGGCGCTGGCCGGGGCGGTGGGGACGGACCGGGATCCGCTGCTGCGGGCCGTGCTGCGGTCGCTGGAGCAGTGGTACGTGCGGTGGCGGGCGGCGGAGGGGGATCCGGTGCTGTCGGGGCTGCAGGAGACGTACGCGGCGGGGTGCGCGACGCTCGGGCGGACTGTGCGGGCGGAGTTGCCGGGGGAGAGGTCCGTGGTGGGGGAGGCGGTCGCCGTGGACGGGGACGGGCGGTTGGTGCTGGCCACGGGGGAGGGGGTGCAGGAGCCGGTGGGGGCGGGGGATGTCGTGCACCTGCGGCCGGCGTGACGGTTTTCTCGCCCCGGTCGGCACCATCAGCCCGTCTGGGGGTCCCCCCTCTGGGGGAGTTCGAGGACGAGGCCGTTCAGGCCGAAGCGGGGGTCTGGGGGCGGCAGCCCCCAGGGCGGTCACACCAATACCGGGTGCGTCGTCCCTGCTGAACCCAGCGGAGCGAGGCCGTATCGTTGAGGGCGGTCGATATCTGACCGTGACAGATCGGAAGGGCAGCAGGCGTGACCGTCGACGACACGGGCTCCGACGCGGCGGGCAGCCGGGTGGGTGGGCAGGACGCCGACCCCGGTGAGGACCCGCTCGCCCTCCGCCTCGAACAGCTCATCCTCGGGGCCGAGCGGCGCTACACCCCCTTCCAGGCCGCCCGCAGCGCCGGTGTCTCCATGGAGCTGGCCTCGCGTTTCTGGCGGGCGATGGGCTTCGCCGACATCGGGCAGGCCAAGGCGCTGACGGAAGCGGACGTACTCGCCCTGCGGCGCCTCGCCGGTCTCGTCGAGGCGGGGCTGCTCAGCGAGGCGATGGCCGTGCAGGTGGCGCGTTCCACGGGGCAGACCACCGCCCGGTTGGCCGAATGGCAGATCGACTCCTTCCTGGAGGGGCTCACCGAACCCCCCGAGCCCGGCATGACCCGCACCGAAGTCACGTATCCGCTGATCGAACTGCTCCTGCCCGAGCTGGAGGAGTTCATCGTCTACGTCTGGCGGCGCCAGCTCGCCGCCGCGACCGGGCGGGTCGTGCAGGCCGCCGACGACGAGGAGATGGTCGACCGGCGGCTGGCCGTCTGCTTCGCCGACCTGGTCGGGTTCACGCGGCTGACCCGGCGCATGGAGGAGGAGGAACTCGGCGAACTCGTCGAGGCCTTCGAGACCACCGCCGCCGACCTGGTCGCCGCGAACGGCGGGCGGCTCGTCAAGACGCTCGGCGACGAGGTGCTGTACGCGGCGGACGACGCCGGAGTCGCCGCCGAGATCGCGCTGCGACTCATCGAGACGATGGCGCACGACGAGACGATGCCCGAGCTGCGCGTCGGCATGGCCTTCGGCACGGTGACCACCCGTATGGGTGATGTGTTCGGGTCGACGGTGAACCTGGCCTCCCGGCTGACGTCGATAGCTCCACGGGACGCGGTGCTCGTCGACGCGGCGTTCGCGGAGGAGCTGATCCGTACCGGGGACGCGCCCGCCTCCGAGGCGGAGGCCGCCGAGGCCGCCGCAGCCGCCGAGAAGGAGGGCGAGGAGCCGCCGGTGTACCGCTTCGCGCTCCAGCCGATGTGGCAGCGGCCGGTGCGCGGTCTTGGCGTGGTCGAGCCCTGGCTGCTGACCCGGCGGTCCGGTCCCGCGTAGCGGCTGCCGCTCAGCGGCGGTGGTCCAGCGGGTCCACGCACAGGCCGATCAGCGGTACGCACACTCCGTCGGGCGTCGGTGTGACCTCCGAGGCCGCCTGCTGCGGCGGCTGAGGTGAGGGCGCGGTCGGTGCTGCCGCCGCCGGTGGTTCCTGCGGGGGCGTGGGTGGGGCCGGTGTCGGTGAACTGGGGTGCTGCGGGATCGTCGTGGCGTCGGGCGCCGGGGCTCGGGACGTCGTGGGGTACGGGCCCAGCTGTACGGGCTGCAGCCTGCCTGCCGCGCCCGGGAGCGCCGTCGGGGAAGTCGCCGAGGGGCCTGTCGGGGTGGGGCCGGTCGGGGTGGGGGTCGCGCCGCCCATGGCGGTGTTCGTCGTAGGGGTCGCCTCGGTCGTGGCCGCCGTGTTGTCGGTGCGATCGGTGCGATCCGTGCGTTCGGCAGCGGTGTCGTCGTTCAGGGCCGATTCCAGGTCGGTTCTCGCCTGCGCGCCGGTCGCTCCGCCGTCCGGTGTCAGGCGTACGAGGCTCAGGACCCCGGCGGCCAGCGCGAAGCCGCCCGCCGCGAGGAGGACCTTGCGGGGGCGCGGCTTGCGGTGTCTGCCTCGGGGACGGCCGGTCGGGGGGACGGGCGGGGTCGCGGGCTCGGTCGGCCTGGTCGGCCTGGTCGTCGTGTCCGTCATGGTGATCCCTCCCCGTTGCGCCGGCGCCCCCGGTGAGCCGTCGCGGAGCGCACGCTATGCGCTGCCGGGAGCGGGATTTCGGGAGATCGGCGCCATGTCACCCGAACGAGGTGAAGGGGCCGACCTTCCCTCGGGTGGGGCTGGGCTGCGATGATCGGGGACGGCCGTAGTTAACCCGCGTTAACCAGGAGGATGCCATGGGATCGGGAGAGGAACGGTCCGGGGAGCGGTCCGGGGAGCGGTCCGAGGAGCGGTTCGGGGAGTTCGTCGTCGTGCGGCGGCACGGGTACGTCGCCGAACTCGTCCTCGACCGGCCGAAGGCCATGAACGCGGTCTCCTCCGCCATGGCCCGCTCCATCGGCGGCGCGTGTGCCGCGCTGGCCGCCGACCGTGACGTACGCGCGGTGGTGCTGACCTCCACCCATGAGCGGGCGTTCTGCGTCGGGGCCGACCTCAAGGAGCGGAACTCGATGACCGACGCCGAGCTGGTCCGGCAGCGGCCGGTGGCCCGGGGCGCGTACACCGGTGTGCTGGAGCTGCCGATGCCGACGGTCGCCGCCGTGCACGGGTTCGCGCTGGGGGGCGGGTTCGAGCTGGCGCTGTCCTGCGATCTGATCGTGGCGGACGGTACGGCGGTGGTGGGGCTGCCCGAGGTGTCCGTCGGGGTGATTCCCGGGGGCGGCGGTACGCAGCTGCTGCCCCGGCGGGTGGGCGCCGCCCGGGCCGCCGAGCTGGTCTTCACCGCGCGGCGGGTGGCGGCGGGGGAGGCGCGGGAGCTGGGGCTGGTGGACGTGCTGGTGGAGGACGGGCGGGCCCGGGAGGAGGCGCTGGCGCTCGCCTCCCGGATCGCGGCGAACTCGCCCGTGGGGCTGCGGGCGGCCAAGCGGGCCCTGCGGGTGGGGTTCGGGCTGGATCTGCGGGCCGGGCTCGAGGTGGAGGACGCGGCGTGGCGTTCCGTCGCCTTCTCGGGGGACCGGGCGGAGGGGGTGGCGGCGTTCGCGGAGAAGAGGGCGCCTGTCTGGCCTGGGGAGTGAGGGGGTGCGGAATGGTGGGGAGCGACTCGGCTCGGCTCCTCCGCCCCCTGTTCGCCCTCTCGATGTCTCAAATATGGATAAAACTTCCTAACCTGGATAAATGGGTGAGGAAAGTCGGCTCCGCGCCGTCGTGACGCTCGCGCAGGGCATGGCCGCCGCGCACAGCCCCCGCGACTCCTGGCGTGCCGCCGCGTCCGGTGCCTGTCACGCGCTGGCCGGGAACTTCGCCGCGCTTTCCGTCTGGGAGCGGGAGCTGGGGCGGCTGCGGGTGCTGGTGAACGTGGGCGAGCGGGCCGCCGACGAGGAGGAGTTTCCGGAGGGGGAGGCGTACCCCGTGCACCAGTTTCCGGAGATCACCGAGTTTCTGCATGAGCGGTGGGCGGGGGGTGGGGAGCCCAACGCGTGGGTCGAGACGGCGGAGGGGCCCGCGGGCGGGCTGTCGGCGGGGCGCGCGGGCTACTGCCACCAGCGGGTCGCGGCCCTGCGGCGCCGGGGGCGGGGCTGCTGTGTCGTCGCGCCCGTCGTGCTGCACGGCCGGGCCTGGGGCGAGCTGTACGTCGCCCGGCCCGCCGGCGCACCCGTCTTCGACCGCGCCGACGCCGACTTCGCGACCGTCCTGGCGGCTGTCGTCGCCGCTGGGATCGCCCAGACCGAGCGGCTGGAGGAGGCGCGGCGGCTGGCGTTCACCGATGCGCTGACGGGGCTGGCGAACCGGCGGGCCGTGGACGCGCATCTCGACGAGGCGATCGAGCGGCATCGGCGGGACGGGGCGGTGGTGAGCCTGGTCGTGTGCGACCTGAACGGGCTGAAGCGGGTCAACGACACCCTCGGGCACGCGGTCGGTGACCGGTTCCTCGAACGGTTCGGGTCGGTGCTGTCGTTGTGCGGGGCGATGTTGCCGGGGGCGCTTGCGGGGCGGCTGGGCGGTGACGAGTTCTGTCTGCTGGTGGTGGGGCCGTCCGCGGACGAGGTGGTCCGGGCGGCGGGTGAACTGTGCCGTCGGGCGGGGGAGTTGGAGTTGGGGGAGGGGGTGGCGTGCGGGGTCGCTTCTACGGCGGATCCGATCGGGTCGGTTCGGACGGCTCGGCGGTTGTTCCGGCTGGCGGACGCGGCGCAGTACCGGGCGAAGGCGCTCCGCGCGGAGCGGCCGGTGGTGGCGGGCCGGGAGGGCCCCGACGACCCGGTGATCCGCCTTGCGGATGCGGGGCCGGCGGGGGAGGGGATGCCGGGGGAGGGGGCGGTGGAACGCCGCCGCTTCCGTGGCCGGAGGCCGTGAGGCGGGGCCTTTTTTCCTTGCCCCCGCCGCCCCTACCCGTCCCATCCCCGGGGGCTGCCGCCCCCGGACCCCCCGCTTTGTCCTCAAGCGCCGGACGGGCTGAAATGCGCGGGCCTGGGGTGGG
>NZ_PJME01000034.1 GCF_002954775.1 Streptomyces geranii | reverse complement strand
GCTTCGCACAGGTCCGTTACCAGTCCTGCACGCCTCGCCGGGGGCCCGCCACCTTGGTCACTTGGCGGGGAAGATCTCCTTCCTCTGGAATGTCTTCACTGGACCTGAGCGGCTTTCAGGCCGCACCGCACTCGCCGTAGTAGAAGTCCGCGGCGCCGGGTTCGTTCTTGCCGTCCTCGAACGCCTTGCGCAGCTGCCGGTACAGCGCGGCGACGTATTCCGGGTCGGGGGTGTGGGCGGGGTCGGTGGGGTGCGGCCCGGGATGCCATCCGTGGGGTGCGGGGCCGGCGGTATGGGCACGCCAGTGGTGTTCCTCGGCGAGGACCCGCCGACGGGTGAAGCGGACGGGCCGCACTCCGCGGCGGCGCCAGCCGGTGGGGGCGTCGGCGAAGGTGGTGCGGCCTTCCAGACGGATCTGGTCGAGGTGAAAGGCGCCGGAGAACAGGCACTCGGTCAAATCGGTGTCGGTCAGCACCAGGTGCGCGGCATCCACGCCCTGCACCGAGACAACCCGCACCCGGTCTGTGAGGACCGGCCCCGGGCCGGACCCTGCCAGCAGCGCCTCGCTGACCGCGCTGCCGTAATTGATGAAGGGAGTGGGGTGGGCGATGACCGCGGTGGGCGCGGTCAGGACCGCGTGACTCAGATCCACAGCCGCATGTCGCACCCGCACGGTCGCCGTCGACTCCCACCTCGTCCGCTCGCACACCACCCACCGCGCAGCCATCTCCAGTGTCACCGGCAGTACAAACACCACCCCCGACAACACCACCCGCCCCGCACACACCAACGGACCCAACACCGACACACCCTCAAACCGCGCCCCACTGAACCCGGCCCCGAGGGAGAATTGCGCCCCACTGAACCCGGCCCCGCCGGAGAACTGCGCCCTGTCGAACTGGGCGTTGTTGGAGAACTGCGCCCTGTCGAACTCGGCGTCGCCGGAGAACTGCGCCCTGTCGAACGAGGCGATGCCGGAGAACCGCGCCCCGATGAACCAGGCGATGCCGGAGAACTGCGCCCTGTCGAACGAGGCGATGCCGGAGAACCGCGCCCCGATGAACCGGGCGATGCCGGAGAACTGCGCCCTGACGAACCGGGCGTTGCCGAAGAACCGCGCCCCGATGAACCAAGCGTCGCCGGAGATCTGCGCCTCGTCGAACCGGGCGTCGCCGGAGAACTGCGCCGCGATGAACCGGGCGTCGCCGGAGAACTGCGCCGCGTCGAATCCGGCGTCGCCGGAGAACTGCGCCCTGACGAACCAGGCGTCGCCGGAGAACCGCGCCCTGCCGAACCGGGCGTCGCCGGAGAACTGCGCCTCGTCGAACCAGGCGATGCCGACGTGGGGGGTGTTGGTGGTGGGGTCTTCGAGGGCGTTCAGGAGGGCGGTCAACAGTTGGGGAGTGAAGGGAGTGCCGCGGTGGTCGATGTCGGCGCCGGGTGCCAGGCTGGCCAGGAAGGCAGTGCGGTCAGCCTCGGTGAGATGGGCCAGGCATAAGGTGCGGCCGGGAACGTGGATGCCGCGGCAGCCGACCGGGTCGGTGACCGGTTCCGCGCCGTGCCCGCAGTGGGGCCAGGAGGGCGGTGGGGGTGTGCTCATGGTGTTGCGGCTCCGCGGGTGTGTGTCGGGCAGGCACGAACCAAGACGTGCTCTGAACCCGTGGCGGTTCGAGCAACGGCCGTGACAGGGAGTGTTGCCGAGCCTGCTACGTGCTCCGAACGTGCCGTACGTGTCTGAACAGCCCACAGATATCTGTCAGGCACGGACAGTGAGGGCTGCGTGCCTCACATGCCTGTCACTTTCTCGGCCCCCGAGATAGCGGGGCATCACCGGGCCAGGCCGTGCTCAGCGACGCCGACGGCGTACCCGACGGAAGGAGCCCCTCCCTCGGGAGGGGCTCCTTCGGCTCCGGGGTCGGCCGCGTCGCAGATCTCGGGTGCCTGGCTCCTGGACATCCGTACGGCTGGCGGGGCGGAGGCCGATGTCCCCGGCGGCGGCAGCGTGGAGTGATGAGCAGACGATTGCGTACGAGGATGCCTGGGCGGAGTGGCGCACACGGGCGAGGGAGGCCCAACTCGCGGTCAGCACGTATGCGGTGCAGAAGGAAGAGCCCCGGTTCGGAGTCGAGGCGGCGGTCCGGAGGAAGGCCCGCCACCCCGAGCTGGCGGCGTAACCGAGGGGCACAGCTTCCCCCGGGTGTCCGGCACGGTCACCGGAGTTCCGCTGAGCGGTGCACACGTCCGGTCGGCTGCTCGCGGATCAGGACTGCTGCCCGGCCTGATGCCGCTCCGGCGGGAGTATCTCGGCGTCCGCGCGGGAGAAGACCAGGTCGCTCATCTCCATGATGGGCCCGCGCCACCGTACCGGCGGCGCGGGGTGGCGGAGGGCGGCCGGGTAGCTGGACGCGGTGTAGTCGTTGGGCATCCGGTAGGCGTGGAAGCCGTGTTCGCGCAGCGGGTTGAGGACGTCGTCGGGGCTCTGTCCCTGCTTGGCCAGGGTCCGGGGAGTGACCTCGACGACGAGTTCGGCGTCGTCCCGTAGCCGGTTCAGGGCGGGAGCGAGTCCGCGTACGGCGGCGGCCTCGCCGCCCTCTACGTCGATCTTGATCAGCCGGGCGGTGGCGAGTTCCTCCTTCGTGAGGAGATCGGGCAGGGGTGCCGCGTCGGCCTCGAACTCGGCTTCCACGGTGCGTGGGCGGACGGAGGTGGTGCCGCCGAGGTTGGTGGAGCGTTCCAGGTAGAAGGTGAGCCGTCCGGGGGCGTCGGAGACGGCGGCGTTGACGGTGCGGACGTTGCCGCACCCGTTGGCCGCGACGTTCTCCGTCAGGGCCTGGTGGAAGGCGGGGGACGGCTCGATGGCGACGACACGGCCCGTCTGCCCGACGAGGCGGGAGGCCAGCACCGTGAAGTACCCGGTGTGGGCGCCCGCGTCCACGACCATGTCGCCCGGGGCGAGGCGGGAGCGCATCCAGGCGGTCAGGTGCGGCTCCCACACCCCGAACAGCCACAGGTAGCGCTGGATGACGTCGCTGGTCACCACGGGGAAGACCGTGCCGTCGACGGTGCGGGCGGTCGTCGTGAGGGGGTGGTGCTTGAGGTGGTTGCTCAGGCGGGCGGCGAGCCGGGGCGTGCCGGGGCCGGCGGGCAGGTGCCGTACGTAGGCGCGCAAGGCGTGCAGCAAGGGCGAGATCACGGCTGGCCTTCCGGGTGGGGGCGTGGCCGATCCGGCCGCGCGGCGGGAGGGAGGGTGGCAGGCTGGAGTGCGGGAGCATTCCGGCGGACGTGGGAGGAACGCGGGTGAAGGCGGCGGTGTCCGGGGAGTCGGGGCCGGTGGTGTATCTGCTGGTGGGGCTGACGGGGTCGGGCAAGACGACGTTCGCGGTACGGCGGCTGGAGCCCGGCGGTGCGGTGCGGCTGTCGGTGGACGAGCGGGTGTACGAGCGGCACGGTCGCTACGGCGTCGACTATCCGGAGCGGGACTACTTCGCGCTGGAGGCCCCGGTGGTCGCCGAGGTCCGCGAGGAGCTGGTCGCGCTGGTCGCGGGCGGGCGGGACGTGGTGCTGGATCACGGGCTGTGGCTGCGCTCGGACCGTGAGGAGTGGCGCAAGCTCGTCGTCGAGGCCGGCGGGCGGCCCCGGACGCTGTACTTCCCGGTCCCCCGCGAGGAGTTGTTGCGGCGCCTGGAGGAGCGCAACCGGCGCGAGGACGGCAACGCTCTCACCGTCTCCCCCCAGGCACTTGACGATTTCTACGCCCGGTTCGAGGCCCCTCATGACGAGGGTGAGGTCGAGGTCATCGAGCCCGGCTCGTTCTGACCCGCCGCGCCGCCGGTCGGCCGCCAGGTGGTCACCAGCCGGGTGGCCTCCGCCGCCCACCAGGTGGGCACGGTGGCGAGCGTGACGGGCCGGAAGCCCAGCCGGACGGAGCCGACGGCGATCCGGCCGCCGTGCCGCCGAAGGTGGCCCAGGACGCGCCGGGCCTCCGCCAGACGGGCCGGTGAGGTCGTCTCCCACGTGCCGTCCGCCGAGTACGCCGCGCGCCGTTCGACGTCCTCGCGGACGCCGTCGCGCCATTTGAAGTGATGGACCACGATCGGCGGCCGGTTGGCGGGACGGTGTCCCTCGGCGCGGTGGTTGCCGGACGCCACGGGCACGCTGGAGTGCGCGAGGACGATCTTTCGGGGGTCGCCGCGCAGCAGCCGGTGAGTGAGGAAGCCGCCGAGCGGATACGCGGCGTCCAGGCCCTGTCCGGGGTCCCAGCCGGTCAGGTGGCCGTCGGCCGTGACCCGGTCGAGCATCAGCCCGCCCACCGTGCCGGTCCCCGATTCCTCCGCCGTGGCGATCACCTCGGCGAGGGGGGCGGGGTAGGTGTGGAGTTCGTCGGCGTCGGCGAGCAGGTGCCACCCGGCGCCGGCGCGCTCGCGCAGGGCGTCCCGCAGCCGGGGGTTGGTGTGTTCGTGCCACGGCCCGCAGCTCACCAGGCCGGGGGCGATCCCCAGTTCCCGGCAGGCCGCCTGTACCTGGTGGCGCCGGTCGGGGGTGACGTGGTCGGGGAAGTGGAAGGCGAGGTGGAACCGCTCGATGCCGAGCTCGCGGTAGTGGGTCACCCACGCGGTGAGCAGGGCGGGTTCGACGGCGCCGACCACGGCGACCAGCGGAGGCAGGGCGGGCATCAGCACGGCTCCTTCAGCTCGGTGAGGAAAGCGGCCTGTCCGGCGGCCGTGGGCACGCCGAGGCCCGCGGCCGTGCTCTCGGCGGGCCGGGGCAGCGGGGAGCGAGTCAGGTCGCGCAGGACGTCGGACAGGGCGCGGCTGTCGCCGGCCGGGACGAGGCGGACCCAGTCGTGCCCGGCCAGAGCCTTGGTGAGCGCCGGGTCGTGGTCGGAGACGATCAGCGGGAGGCCGAGGCGTACGGCGTCGACCACCAGGCCGCTCTCCTTGGCCACCCCGGGCCGCCGGGTGACCAGGGCGGCGTCGGACGCGGCGTACACCTCCCGGACGGCCGCCCCGGGCAGCGGGCCGGGCCACACGTGCAGGCGGACGTGCGGCAGGGCCGCCCAGGTCTTCAGCAGGGCGTGAGTGGCCGGGCCGCCCGCGACCAGGACGTGCAGGGGGACGTCGAGGCGGGCGAGGGCGGCGCCCACGACGCCCGGGTCCTTGTAGGGCCACCAGCCGCCGACCAGGCACACCGCCGTCGCGTCGGCCGGGATGCCGAAGGCGTCCCGGGCCCGCGCGCGTTCGGTGTCGGTGAGCCGGTCGCCCGGGTCGGCGACGGCGAACGGCCGCACCGTCAGCGGCAGTCGGGAGAAGCGGCGGCGCAGGTCGTCCTGTATGGCGGCGGTGGGGGCGAGGGTCAGGACCCGCCGCTCACCGCGGCGGGTGAGCCGTCCGAACATCCGGAGCGGGGCGTCCTCAGTGGTGACCACCTCGTGCACGAACCGGACGTGCGGCCCGCCCAGCAGCCCGGCCGTGCCGTGCAGGGCCTCGCTCGCGCTGAGCACCACCACGGTCGCGGCGCCGCCGGTGAGGCGGTGGCCGGTGCGGACACAGGCGGCCTCGGTCAAGCAGCGCGACAGCGCCATGACCTGGTGCGGGAGGCGGCGCACGGCGCCGGGCCAGCGGCGGGAAGAGAACGCCCGCCGACCGGACGCCGCGAGCGCCGCGGTGTGCGTCCCGGCCGCCGCCAGCAGCGCGGGCACCGTCCCGGTGGGACCGGTGACGCGGGCCCCGGCCGCCGCGAGGTCGGCCCGCAGCTGTCCGGCGACGCCGTACGGAGCGATGACCACCGCGTTGCCGTGCGCGGCGGCCAGCGCGGTCAGAGTGTGCTCACGGTGTCCGCCCGGACGGTGGGCGCCGGGCTCGATGAGCACCAGGGCGACCAGGGCGGTCATCCGGCGAGGGCCTGACGTTCGTGGCCGGCGGTGAACCGCGCGACCAGCCATCCGGGGTCGTTGAGCTGGCCGAACAGGGCCGGGGCGCGGGCGGCTTCGCGGGCGAAGGCGATGCCCTCGCGGGCCCCGGCGACGGCGAACTCGGCGAACTCGCCTTCCCCGCCCGCCGTCCACGCCGCGATCCGCTCGGCGGTCTCCGCGTCGCCCATGCCGTACTCGCTGCCGCGCGAGAGCATCGCGCACTCCCTGAAACCCGCCTTCCAGGCGTGATACGGGGACTGGTTGATCCGGGTGGTACCAGCGATGCCGGGGGTGAACTCGACCCGGCCGGGCAGCGCGGCCAGGACGTCGACCGCGTCGCCGAGGTCGCGCAGCGCGGAGCAGCGGATCAGCTTGAGCCCGCCGTAGCCGTAGATCAGGCCGTTGAGCGGGTTGCGGGCCCGCCACACCCGCATCGACACCCCGTCCGCGAGCGGCCCCACGGCGGTTAGCGCGAAGTCGTCGTCCAGGACGAAGTCGCCGTCGGCGAGAAGGAACTGATCGTGGTCGACGACTTCGGCGGCCAGCCGGTAGGCCCGGCGCATCCCCTGAACGCCGTGCAGCCGTTTCACGCGGATGCCGAGGATCCGTTGGAGGCGGGCGTGCAGCTGGTCGGCGAGGGGCTCGTCGTACGACAGCATCACCGCGTCGAACAGCGTCGTCATCGCAGTGCCTCCAGGTAGCGGGCCGCCACGCGGGCGGGGGTGAGGTCGGCGGTCGAGGCGTGGGCGCGCTTGGCGTGCAGCCGGTAGAACTCGCCGTCGGTGGCGAGCCGGACGGCGATGGCCACGGCCTGGTCGCCGGTGTCGAAGAGGAGGTCCTCGTCGATGTGCTCGGCCAGCCACCCGGTGCGCGGGGCGATGACCGGCAGGCCCATGCCCTGGCAGTCGATGACGCTCATCGACCACGGGCACCCCGGCCGAAACGGCGCGATCCCGAAATGGGCGCCGGCCAGCAGATCGCGGTAGCGGACGCGGTCGCCGCGGTCGGAGGCGATCGTGACGCCGTCGAGGGAGGCGAGTTCGTCGCGGTGCCGCTCGGGGCTCGCGTCCAGCCGGACGCGCTCCGGGCTGCGGGTCCCGAACAGGTCCAGCACGGTCAGCGTCACCGGTGCTTCGGCCGCCAGGCGGCGGGCCAGGGCGGTGAAGTCGGCGGTGCCGTAGTGGGCGTAGAGCCGGTGGCCGTAGACGCCGGCCGCCCGGCCCTGCGGTACGGCGACGTCGGCCGGGTCGCGGACCAGGCGCCCGTCACGGGGGGCGGGCACGACGTGCAGCTTCCCGGCGAGGTCCACGCCCATCCGGGCGGCGGCGGCCGTCGTCCAGGACGCGGACGTCGCCGAGTGCACGAGGACGCGGTCGCACGCGGCGAGCCCGGCGGCGAACGCCAGCATCACGGCGGGCCCGAGTCCGCCGTCGTCCAGCGACGGGTCCGCCACCAGCCGCCCGTCACCGGAGAAGGAGAACGGCAGGTAGTGGCAGTACCCGGCGATCAGCGCGTCCGTTCCGGCTTCGAGCAGTGCGGCGCGGACGGCGGGGGCCGCCTCGATCTGGTTGGCCACCACCACCTCCGGCCGCGTACGCCGCACCAGGTCCGCCAGGTCGTGGATGCCGGGGTCGAAGCGGGCCCGGTACTTCGTGGCCGGCGACACCGTGGGCTCGAAGCCCACCCTCCGGTCCCCGGCCGGGACCGGGGCCGCCACGGTCACCTCCGCTCCGGCGTCCGTCAGGGCCGGGGCGAGCAGGTCGGCGAACGTGAAGCCCGAGTCGGCCGACAGCCGGTCCGGATTCGAGACGTTGAGCAGGTACAGCAGGCGCGTCGGGTATCGATCCTGACCGTCCGGGGCGGCGCCGACAGGGCGGCGGGCGGCTTGCGGGGTGATCTGCACTGACCTCTCCTTCCACGAGCGTGGCGGTCACCTTCGCCGGTGTTCCCGCAGGTCCGGAAGGCGGTCCGCCGTGCCCAGGTGTTCCCACGGCGTTACCAGGCGTTCCCATGCCGGGGACGGGATCGGTACGTCTGGTGTCGGCCCCTGGCCGGAGCGGGCACCATGAGGGGGTGGAGACCGACGGGCATCCGCTGACCTACCTGCTCCACCTCAACGGCTGGTCGGCCACCGACTACTTGACGCGGTTGGACGCCGAGTACCGCAGGCTCGGGTACGGGCGGATCGCGACGAAGGACCGCAAGCGGGTCACTCGCTGGACGCGGTACGGCATCACCCCGGAGATGCCCGCCCAGCGAGCCATGGCGGCCCTGCACCGCATCCCGGCGGAGGAACTCACGGCCCGACCCTGGCCCGAATTCCTGAAACTGGCATGCATCCGGGAGCGGCAGCTGCTTGACGCCGCATGGACCCCGCAGACCACGATCGAGTTACTGGACCGCGTCGCCTCCACAGGAGGGCCTATGGAACGCAGGGGATTCCTGGTCGTCACGGGGATAGCCCCGCTGCTCGCCGGTGCCGCCACCGCCGAGCCAGCCACCGCCCGCTCCCACGGCCGCCGCATCGGCCCGCAGACACCCGCACTGTTCGACAAGGCCCTCGCCATCCTGCGACGCCAGGACGACCAGCTCGGCTCCGGCCACGTCCACGCCTCCGCCCGCGCACAGCTCCGGCTGATCACCACCACCCTCAAAACGAGGGCACACACCGAGCAGACCGCCCGCCAGCTGTACGGCGCCGCCGCCGAAGCGGCCCGGATCTGCGCGTGGACCGCGTACGACTCCGGCCATCACGCCCTCGCCGAGGAGTACTACCTCGGCGCCCTGCGGTCGGCCGCCTCGTCCGGCGACCCGGTCGTCACCGCCAACACCCTTGGTTTCTGGGCGATCATGCGCTACTCGACCGGCGACCCGCACGGCGCGGCCGACCTGGTCAACGGCGCGCTCGCCCAGGCCCGCCGGATCGGCTCACCGAGGATGACGGCGATGCTCCACGCCCGGCTCGCCCGCGCCCACGCGCACGCCGGGGAGACCCGGGCCTCTGCCCATGCCCAGAACGCCGCCCTCGACGCCTACGACCGCGCTCGCGACCACTCCCCGGAGGAGGACCCGGACTGCGTGTACTGGGTCAACCTCGGCGAACTGCGGATGCTGGCCGGGTCCTGCGCCCTCAACCTCGGCCACCCGGGCGAGGCGCTGACCCAGTTCACCGCCGCCGAGGACCGCCGGCGCAGCAGCGACACCTACCGCGAGGACGACTTCCCCCGCGGCGCGGCCATCTACCTCGCGAGGGAGGCCGAGGCCCGGATCGCGCTCGGAGACCTCGACGGCGCCGTCGACACCGCCCACCGGGCCGTCGAGCACATGGGCGGCGTCACCTCCGCACGCGGCACATCCACCCTAGGAGACCTGCGCTCCAAACTCGCCGTACGCCAAGGCGTGCCGGTCGTCCGTGAATTCCTGGAGAGCACCGCCTGACGCCCGGTCCGGCAGTAACGGGAGTGGCCGCCGGGAAGACCCGGCGGCCACTCCTGCGTGCGATCGACAAGGCTTCTCACTGTCCGCCATCACGCGCGGCGGGGTCGATGCCGGACGCGCGGAGAACTTCGTAGACGGTGGTCCGTGAAAGGCCGGTCGCGCGCCTGATGTCCTGGACGTTCTCCATGCCGTCGTTCCACAGCTCGACCGCGATGCTCTTGAGGGCGCGGGCGGCGCCGAGGCGCTGGGTGCGCCAGTCCTCGGCCGAGGCGAGGAGCTGCTCCCGGCCGGAGTCCTCGCCCGCGTCCCACCCGGTGGCGCGGCTCCAGACCTCCGCCGCGACGTCGCCCCCGAGCTGGGCAGTGAGGCGGGAGTACAGATCGGGGAAGACGTCCTGGTCCTCTTCCTCGTCGATGAGCTGGCCCAGGGTCCAGGGATCGGTGGGCAGCCGCGGGTCGAGGTGCTCGTGGCTCGGGTGGGCGACGACGACGAAGGCGTCGACCTTGCTCGCCGTGCGTCGGCTCTCGAACGCCCCGATCCGCTCGGCGTAGCGCTCGGCGTTGGTCTTGGCGATGAACGGACCGATGAGGGCCGGGGGGCGGTCCTGCGGGGTGACGAGCACGGCATAGGTTCTCAACATGTCCACTACTGTACATGTCCAGTAGTGGACAACAGTGTGATTGCTTCCTTGGCCCGTCGAAGCAAAAACGGGCGTTTGGGGAAGGCCCTTAGGTGCGCTCAGCGCCCTGGCCAGCCGTGCGGAGACCGGGCCCCGGGGCTGGACTGGGCGGTCACGGTGGCCGTCGGCACGGGCTTGTCGATCTCGATCTTCTCGACGCCGCCCGAGAGGTAGCCGCCGATCGTGATGACCGCCACGGCCGCGGTGAGCGCGAAGACCAGCCGCTCGCCCTTGGTCATGCCCACGGGCGGCGTCGTCGGCGCGGTGGGGGCGGTCGGCTGGGTCCACTGGTAGACGCCGAACCCGGTGAGGATCCCCACGACCGTCCATACGACGGTGCCGAAGTCGAACGTGATGTGCACTGGTCCTGACCCCTTAGTCGGGGGCGCCCGGCATCCGAGCGGCCCCTCTGCCTGGCTCGCCGCGAGCCCGGTCCCGCACGTTGCGCGCCGGCACACATATCAGTGGGCCGGGGCCCTCCTGTGTGAGGAGGACCCCGGCCCGAGGGGTGGATCAGTTGTTCCTGCCGTTGCCCTCCCCGGCCCCCCGCGAGGCGTGCAGCGCGGTGAGCGTGAGCGCGGTCAAGGTCATCGTCGAGTCACGCGCGGGCCGTTTCCGCGGCACCGGGGTGAAGAACAGCAGCACCCGGTCGACCACGTCCGCGGCCATGGCCCCGACGAGCGTTAGGCGCGACCCGACCAACAGGGCGACGCTTGCCACAGAGCAGGCGGCCAATTTCGTTTTCATTCTCGTTCTCTCCTTCACGAGCGGTGGGTGAAGCAACCCACCCCCGGCGTGCGCGGAACGCTGCCCGGCCAGCGCCCCGTGCACCCGGGGGAACAGTTACTTCACCGGGGGCGACACCCCCAGACGCGCGCGGGTCACGGGGTGCTTCAGCTTGTCCCGGGCCGCCTTCAATGACTGGCGGACCGCGCCCGGCGACACCTCCCCGCCCAACGCCCTGCTGATCTCGAAGGAGTTCATGCCCTCGGCCTCGGCGAGCACGAAGACCATGTACTGCTGGCCGCTGAGCACCTTCTTGAGGAGCAGCAGCTTCCCGGCCAGCGACTCCCCGATCTCCTTCAGCACCACGGTGTCCTCGGCGGTGACCGAGTCCTCCGTCTCCGGGAGGTCGGTGTCGTCCCCGACGAGGAGAAGGCGCTTATGCCGCTCCGCGATCTTCTTGCGGAGCTGGCCCGCCTCGTGCCGGCAGATCGTCTTCATGTAGGCGATCACGCTGCCCGTGACGGGGCCGGTGTTCTCCAGCCTCGTGTGCAGGTTCTTCGTGGCCTCCGCGAAGACCTCGGTCTCGTGTTCGGCCGTCGCCCACGCCCGCGTGTACCGGCGGAGGGCCGTCTCGTGGCGCCTGACCTCCTCCCACTGCTCCCGCGCCAGTGGGGACAGCGAGGGCGAGGGCTCACCCAGGGTGTGCGGCTCCTGGTCGGGCCTTCGCCAGCGCTTGGATTTGCTCACTGCGGTTGTCCTTCACGGTCGAGACCCCTGCCCGAAGGGCAGAGGAGCACCAGAGTGCTCTGACACCCATGTCAGGCCCCGGGCCCTCCCGGGTGTTTGCGTGACGTGCGTCACATCGCCTCGGGGTCGCCGGACGTCTGGCCGTCAGCTCCGGTCTTCGTAGTTCTCGACGAGCCACCGGTACTCCTGGCCGGAACGCTCGTGCGGCGGTACGTAATAACAGGTGTCGCAGCAGGTCTTCACCCACGGCATGCCGCCCCAGTCCTCACCGCTCCAGACGACGCGCTTGCGGCCGGGGGACGGACAGGTCTGGCAGGCGGATGCCGCTTCCCGGGTCGCCCGGTGGATCACTGCCCGTACCTCGCGGCTCTGGTCACCGAGATACCTCTTCCAGACCAGGTCGCCGTACTTCTCTTCCCAGTGCGGTGTGGGGTGGCCGGGCCATACCTCGTCAAGCTCACGCTCCGCCCGCCGGATGATGGGCGCCCAGCCCGCGCCGGCCGCACTGAAAATGGTGTGCACGACGGTGGGCCGGGTCTCGGCTCGGAGGGCGGCTGTGTACTTCGTACCGGCGGCAGCCTGTCGCTGACGGGCCCGCTGTGCGGCGGTCGACTGGTTCCGTGGCATCTGATGCTCGCTCCTGGCGGTCTCCCACGCTTCCGCCGGATCGAGGTGCTGCCGGGGGAAGCGGGCCCCGCAGGACCTTGGCCGGTCGATCACCTCGCGGCGTGGGCGCTGGTGTCGGCGGGCGGCGTACGCATCTTGCCGGGCGAGAGCGTACCGCGCTGCCGGGCGTGACGTGCGACGTCCTGTCCGACCGGCGTAGGTGTCGCTGGAACCTTGCAGGCCCGTTGCGGTGTCCAGGTGCACATGGACGATGCACTTCTCGACGCGGTGCCCGGCGCGGTCGGCGCGGTCGGCGCGGTCGGCGCCGTGGTTCTCCTGGTTCCTAGGAGCGTGGGAGAACGAAAGACGTAACCGACGGGCGGAGGCCCGCAAGGAGGCTGCGGAGGACCGGGCCGCGCTCGAAGCCCAGGCCAACGAGTTCGTTGCGGCGGTGCTCTCGGTGAAGCTCGCGGGCAACACCCATGACCATCTGTATGGCGGACGGAGAGCGAAGGCGGTGCTCGTCATGCGGTTGCTGATCGCTGGAACCGCGGCCTACGCCCGGTCTCCAGGGAACTTGGCCTTCGCGGAGGCCAACCACGCCGTATCCACCGTGATCAACCAGTGGGATCGGGAGAGCACGGCAGCGGCGGCCGAGCTGACGGCACCCCTCAGCCGTGCGGCGGCGGCCGTCACGCCGCTGATGAGGCGCCAGGAGCCGGGACTCGCCGCAGCGGTGGAAGATGTGTTCACGGCGGTCGGCGAGAACTACGCAGACGACGACCGGATCACCGGGGCCCTGCGCGCGTTCCACGAAGCGCTGCGCCCTGCCCTGGAACCCCCCTCGCTCACACCTCGCTGCTGCCCTGGCCAAGCAGCTCGGCAGTTCCACCCATACATGGGAGCGCCTGCTTACCCAGGCCGCCCGCACCCCCGCCCAGTGACGACCGCCGTCCATCACTTCGGTCAGGCCGTGCCGTGGTCCAAGGCGCCGGCCACGTCGGCGGCGAGGCCGTAGCCGGGGCTGTCGTCGAGGAGTTCCCTGCGCCGGTTGTAGCGCTGGGTGGTGCGGCTGTCCCTGTGGTCGGCCCAGCGCTGGATCTTGTCCGGTCGCGCGTCCTTCTTCGCCAGGGCGTGGGTGATGGCGTCGACCTTGACCCCGTGGGGCGGGTGCAGGATGTCGCCGAGCCCGGCCCGCTTCGCCAGGGAGCGCAGCAGCCGCCACACGGCCGGTTCGTCGAGCTGTCCGCCGGTCGCCGTCTCGAACAACCAGCCGTCGGTGCGACCGTCGAGGTAGTCCTGCAGCGCGTCCCAGGCCACCGGCGGGATCGGCTTCTTCTTCCAGCCGCCGCCCTTCACCTTCACCTTGATGACGTGGTGGCCCTTGTCGTAGCCGAGGTGCTCGACCTTCGCGGTCAGTAGAGAGTCGATGCGCAGGCAGCAAGTGTAGAGGACGAGCAGCAGCGCGTACGCGCGCTTGCGATACGCGGCGACCCGGTGGTGGTCCCTCGCGGTGACCAGCAGCGCGACCCACTGCTGCTCGGTGTACCCCTCGGTCGGGGAGAAGTCCGGGTCGATGACCGGGCGCTGCACGGCGTCGAAGGGGTTCTTCACCCCGTCGTCGCTGACCGTGTCCAGGTAGGTGAAGAAGGAGGAGGCCGACGATAGGGCGTTCGCCCGGGACGCGTCCGAGTACGGCTTGCCGGTGCGGGCTAGCTCGCCGCGCCGGCCGCCCTTGACCCGCACCCAGGTGGGCGTGTTCTGCAGGTACAGGCGGAAGGTGTCGGCGAGGCGGAATCTCACCGCCATCGGGTGCGCGCCGTGCTCCCGGGTGAACTCCTCGAAGACCTTGAAGCCCCGGGCGTACGCGCGCTGCGTGTTCGCCGAGCGCTGGTGGGCGATCCAGGAGGCCGCGAGGGTGGGCAGCACGTCGTCCTCGCCGTACAGCCCGACCAGGTGGTCGTACAGCTTCCGGGCGTGCTCCGGCCACAGGTCGCGCGGATCGAGCCGCAGCCTGACCGGTGCCGACTGCGCGGCCGTCGGCGGGACGAGCACGGAACTGGCCAGCGCGGTCATGCTTCCCACCCGGTGTCCGTCTGCGTGGACCTGGTCGTCTTTGCGGGGCGCAGGCCGTCCCCGACGGAGTGGTCGTTGGACCCGGGCTGGTCTTCTTCCCGCAGGCCGTTGAGAGCCCCACGGATGAAGGTCTCCGATTTTCCGCTGCCTGCGGTAGCGGTGACGGTTGCGTCTGCCACTTCGAGTTCGGCCTGAAGCAGCAGGACCTTATGGGCGATCTCCGGGCTGAGTTCGATGTCGCCGTGCGCAACGAGATTTCGCAATTCCCGGAGTGCTCGCCTGAATTCGACCAAGGCCTGGTGTGCCTGCGAAGTTGCGTTGCCCTCCTTGACCTCGAACGGTGGCGGTACCGGTGCGGGGATAGCGGGGGGCGGCCCGAAGAGGACCTTGATCTCGGCTGCCCATGAGGGGCGGCGTTCCTCCGGGAGGCGGGACAGTAGGGCCTCGGCGATGTTCGCCGCTCCTGCCAGGGACCGCCCTGTGACGGCGCGATGGACGGTGGAGCGCGGGTGGCCGGACTCGTCCGCCAACTGGCGCAGGGAGGGCGCGCCCGCCGCCTGATACAGATTCATCAGTGCGGCCGAGCGGTCGAAGTCCTGGTGGTGGCCCAGGAGCGCGTGCGCCGGATCCGAGCCGCTCCCGGCCCCGGCAGTCTCCGGCACCTCCGTGCTCCGCCCCGTCTGTTCTCTCGCTCGCTCCCACAGCAGCCTCAGGTCGGCGCGGTCTGGCGCGTCCAACTGTGCGCCGTCGGCGAAGACCTCGACGATCTCCCAGCTCGGCACGATCCGACCGGAGGAGGCCCGCGACAACGTCGAGATGTGCGTCGGAAGCAGTCGGGACAGTTCCCCGAGAGTCAGGCCCGAGGCTTTGTGCAACTCCCGCAGGCGCACGGCCAACTCCCGCACAGCCGGCGGGCTGTCCGGGGTAACGGGCCTCCTGGGGCGGCCCGTGGGGCGTACCGGCATGTGGGATGACCTCCTCGTTTGTTGGAATTATTGCACCGTCCCTATTATTGCGGGACACCTGCGTCGCGGGGGCGTCGGACGCCCTCACAGGTGCACCCTCCAAGGGGGACGGATGACGGTGTTCCAGATCGAGTTCACGGCCTTCGCCGTGGTCGCCGCGGCGACCACGGCGTTCGTGGGCTTCCAGCTCGCCCCGGCCGACACCGACGGCAGCGTGCCGCCGAAGCGGGCGTGGAGCTGGACCGGGGGTGCGGCGGCGGCCGTGATGGCGGACCTGGGCATGCTGCAGGATCTGCTGGGGCTGCACGGGGGCTCACCGGACGCCGGGCGGGCCGGAGCGGTCGGCATCGGCGTGCTGTGCGCCGTGTTCGTCGCGCTGGTCGCGTACACCCTGGACCGGGGCGCCGGGCGCGGCCCGCGCTGGCGCACCACGGCCGTCGCCTTCACCGCGGCCATGGGCGTGCTCACCGTGGTGACGAACATGGTGACCTGACGGCCGCGCTGGTGATTGTGTCCCCGGTGCCGGGCGCGTCCCACCGTGTGGCAGTGACACAACGACGCGCACGATCCGCTCCGGTATGCCCCAGGCGTACGACTTCAGCGTGTTGGCCGAGCGCTCCAGTGCCGTGGTCACGCGATGTCCTCCTGCGTGAACTGGCCCCAGCAGTCCGGGCACAGGGTGGCGCCCAAGCGGTCGGCGTCGGGCTCGACGGGCCACGGGCGGCTGCAGCCGACGCAGGTTGCGAGGTCCCGCGCTTCGTGACGGACGCTGCAGCCGAAGCAGTACAGGGTGTCGGACAGCCTGGCGCCGTCCGCGAAGTTGACGCCCTCGACGAAGGCGGAGCTGCTGCACTGGGGGCAGGGAAATGTCAGAGCCAACTCACCGTCAGGGCAGCCGAGATAGTCGTAGACCAGCAGCTCGGCCGAGTCCCAGGACGCGCCGCAGAAGCGGCAGTCTCCGCTGTGCGGGGCGACGACGAGGGTCATCTGCGCGCAGTGGGGGCACATGATGGTCCGGCCCTCCAGCCCGGCCAGCTCGCCGCGCAGCCGGTTGAGGCGCCGCTTGACGTAGGAGCTGATGTTCTTCACCCCCGCTTCCACCGGAATCATGTCCCGCCCTGCCCGCTCACGTTCCTGCCCTTCGAGCAGCGGCAGGAGCTGCGTGTCCAGGAAGCGCATGAGGAAGTCGAGCACCCGGCCGGCGCGGGCCTCGACCGCGTGGGCGTTGTGCGTCAGGCCGTAGTGCTGCAGCGCGTTGCGGTCCTTCGCTAGGTCCTTCAGCGCCTCGGCCTCCTTGCGGTCGATGGCAATTTCCGCGATGTCGCGCAGGCGTTCGATGGCGGCGTCGGTCCCACAGCTCTCGAAGTCCCCGCTCTCGAAGTCCTTCCTGGCCGCCCTCCCGGGGTCCTTGAAGACCAGGCTCCAGTGCTCGCGCTGCAGGCGGGCCTTCAGCAGCACCTCGACCGCGGCCTGTAGGTGCAGGACGGCGTACTTGAGGTCCCGGGGCCCGACGTCCGAGGCGTTCTCGTCCAGGTGCTCGACGACGCTGGCGAGGTAGTCGATGCCGTTGCGGACCGGCGGGAAGTCCAGCTGCGGCGGTCCGGACGGACGCCCCGGCGGCACGTGCCAGGGATCGGCCGCTGCTTCCATCGCTTGCTGCAGCACGGGGCTTGGTTCGCAGGTATGGGCGGGGTCCTGATCCGGCGTCAGCATAGGCACAGGATAACCGTAATTATCCTGTACATTTACGAGTGCGCCGAACGTCATCCGCTAACTGACATCGGCATCACGTCAGTTCAAACGTTGCAGAATCGCTCAGTCAGCGGCAAGCATCGATCAAGGATCAGTCAGTTATTACCTGACATCAATTGACTGTCATTATTTAGCTGACATTCATGCCCTGACATCCTTACGCTGACATCATGACCGAAACCAGTCCGCAGGCCGACACGACTCCCGATCCGCCGCACCCGTATACCCCGACTGCCCTCGCGCGCCTCGTGCTCTCCGACGCCTACCGCAACGTCGCCGAGACCGCGCTCGGCCGCATCGGTACCGAAGACGACTCTTCCAGCCCGGGCGACTTCGTACGCGAGGCGGCCAGCCTGATCCGTCTCGCCGAGCACGCACAGCGGCAGGCCGTCATCTACGAGCGCGAGCGCGGTACCAGCTGGGAAGCGATCGGCGAGGCACTGGGCATCACCCGTCAGTCCGCCCACACCAAGTTCACCGACCCCGTCAAGGCGTGGCGCAAGCCGCTTGCCACGCCCGAGCGCCGACACCCCGACGGCACCCCCGACGACAAGCGCATCCCCTACGGGGCCCGCTACGCCCCAGGCAACGCCGTCCCGGCCAACGGCAGCGCAGAGAAGACCGCCCGCGATCTGGACCGGTGGTTGCGACGGCACGACGGCTGGGCCGACCAGGAACACCCGGTCAGCGGCGGCCTTCCCCGGCACTCCACCATCGAAATGGTGCTGCTCGTCGGTGAAGCGGCCCACCGCATGCGGATGGACCAACTGGTGCCCGACCCTCAGACGGAGGCCGACCTGTGGGACCTCCGTGCCGATCTGCAGGAGCGGATGCTCCGCGAGAGCGAGCGCGGGGGCGAACCTCTCCCCAAGGGCTTCCACCAGTCGCTCGCCAGCGACCGGACCCGCGCCAAGGCCCTGCGCGCCGCCACCGGCGGCGGGAAGGAACACGACCAATGAGCGACTTCGACGAGATGCGCAGGTACGACCAGCTCACCGAACGGGTCGTGGCTCCCGATGCCCCGAGCCAGGCAGGGGCACCGGGAACGAGGCAACGCAATGACATGAAGGCGGTGCTGGAACCGGCGCGGCGGCGCGGTACTGATCGGCCCAGACCTCTGCCAGACCGACCACCCCGCCTACCGGGGTCTCCTGCGCAGCGACGACCGCACCGCCGGTGTACGGGTACGGGTACGGCCGTTCTGCGGTGGCAGGCGGAGGTCGAGGAGTACGTGCGCGGGCACCGGTTCGGCGCGCTGGTCGAAGCCCCCGTTGTCGACCCGGAGCAGGCCCGCGCCTACCAGGATGCGGGGTATCGCGTCGATGTGGTGGTGCTGGCCGAGGCCTTGGCCGTGACGCAGCTGAGCGTGCTGGAGCGCTATCTGGTCCAGGTCGCCGAGACCGGCGCTGGACAGTACGTGTCCTGGGGCAACCACGACCAGGTCACGCGCCGTCTGCCCCCAACTGACGGGAACCACCGTCTCGCTCAAGGACATCGCGGCGGCCCTCAACGCCCGCCGCCGCGAACTGACCAGCGCTGCCGGACGGCATCAAGGCCGAGCAGGTCACCCCGCACCTCACCAGGAGCCTCCTCGGCATCCCGCCCCGACTGCGGCGGACGCTCACCTGGGACCGCGGCCGGGAGATCGCCGAGCACCAGTCCATCACCGCCGAGACTGGGATGCCGATCTACCTCTGCAAGCCGCGGAGCCCGTGGCAGTGCGGCACCAACGAGAACACCAACCGGCTGCTTCGGCAGTACCTCCCCAAGGGCGCGAACCTCCGCACGTTCGGCCAGGTAGACCTGGACTCCATCGCCCACGAACTCAACCACCGTCCACGCAAGACCCACGGCTACCGCTCTCCGGCAGACGTCTACGCTGACCTCCTGAACAGCAGTGATGCGCTGACCGCTTGAGCTCGCCTTCGTTATCGGACACCACCGCTCGCGCCATCAGCCTGCCCCCGCCAGTGGGCCAGGTAGTACCGGGTGACCAGGGTGTCGGGGTGGTCGGGGCCCAGCACCCGCAGCTGGTCGGTCAGCAGTTCGGCGGTGGCGGTGGCGGCCCCGGCCGCATCCCCCGCGATACCCCGCCAGTGGGCGAGGTTGTTCCGGGCGAGCAGGGTGTCGGGGTGGTCGGGGCCCAGCACCCGCAGCTTGTCGGCCAGCAGTTCAGTTTGGGCGGTGGCGGCCCCGGCCGCATCCCCCGCCATACCCCGCCAGTGGGCGAGGTTGTGCCGCGCGGCCAGGGTGGCGGGGTGGTCGGGGCCCAGCACCCGCAGCTGGTCGGTCAGCAGTTCGGCGGTGGCGGTGGCGGCCCCGGCCGCATCCCCCGCCATACCCCGCCAGTGGGCGAGGTCGTGCCGGGTGTCCAGGGTGTCGGGGTGGTCGGGGCCCAGCACCCGCAGCCGGTCGGCCAGCAGTTCGGCGAACGCAGTGGCGGAGCCTGCCATATCCCCCGCCGCCCCCGCACCCCTCCAGTAGGCGAGGTAGTGCCGGGCGGCCAGAGTGTCGGGGTGGTCGGGGCCCAGCACCCGCAGCCGGTCGGCCAGCAGTTCGGCGGCGGCGGTGGCGGCCCCGGCCACATCCCCTGCCTCTCCCCTCCAGTAGGCGAGGTAGTGCCGGGCGGTCAGGGTGTCGGGGTGGTCGGGGCCTAGTTTCTGGCGGGCGGCGGTGTGCAGGTCCTGGAAATAGGCGCGGGCGCCGGTGACGAGTCCGGTGTGGCCGAGGCTGTTTCCGGTGTGGAAGAGAACTGGGTGGCCGTCGGGCTGCCACAGGGCGTCTGCGGCGTGGGCGGTCAGGGCGGCGGTGTTGGCGCGCAGAGCCTGGCCGAGGGCAGTGTCGCGTTCGACCTCGGGCCAGGCCTCGTACAGGGCGTCGGCGCAGGTACGGGCCGCCAGTTCGCGTGCGGCGGGGCTGAGGGCTTCGCGGGCGGCACGTTGGACGAGATTGTGGACGCGCACCTCCTGGTGAGGGGTGTTGGGGGTGTGGTCGGCCAGGCTGAGCCGGTGCAGGCAGCGCAGTGCGTCGGTCGCATCGTCCGCCCCGACCGCGCGCGGGGATACGTCGGGGTCGGTGCCACCGTCGGGGGTGCGGTGTTCGGTGAGGTAGGCGAGGGCTGGGGGTGAGGTCAGGACGGTGGCGGGGATGCCGTTGGGGTCGAGCAGGGCCGCCAGGTGAAGCATGGGGCGGGCCAGGCCCGTCGGGCGGAGCCGGTCGGCGTGTTCGATGGACAGGGACCAGGTGGCGGCCACCGTGGTGCGGTGGGCGTCGGGCAGGCCGCTGTCCTCGGGGACCAGGTCGGGCAGCGTACGGGCGCGGTCGGCCAGCCGCTTGCGGTAGGTGGCGCAGTCCAGGTGGAGGTCGAGGAGATAGGTGACCGCCTGGGCCAGGGCCAGCGGCAGATGGTCCAGATCGCGGGCGAGCTCCTCGACCTGCCCGGGGTCGTCGTGGCGGCCTTGGGCGGCGAGTTTGGTCCTCAGGTAGCCGACGGCCTCACCCTTGGTGAACAAGCCGACGTCGATGAGGCGGCCGGGCAGGGCCGCATCGCGGCGGCGGGTGGTGACCACCGTGCGGCCGTTCGCGGGCGCGGGCGGCCACAGGTCACCCCGTCCGCCCGTGCCATTCAGGTGCGCCGGGTCACTCACGTCGTCGAGCACGATCAGCCATCGCCGGTCCGTGGACTGGGCCCAGGCCAGGAAGCGGACAGCGGCCCGCTCAGGGTCGTCGAGACCGGCGCATTGAGGGTCGTCGGGGTCGCTCACCGTGACAGCGGCCTCGGCGTAAGCGCTCAGGACCGCGTCCCTGCTGGTCGCGGTGACCCACACCAGCAGATCCACCGCCCCGGCCTGCCACGCGGTGCGGGCGTGGTGGGCGGCGAGCTGAGTCTTACCGACCCCACCGGTCCCGGACAGCACCTGGCACAGCACCGCCGTCCCACCCCCGGCCACCGCATGCTCCAAGGCATAGACGGCATCACGGTGCTGGAAACAGTCCGCCTGGCGCGGGACCACGCCGACCAGCCGCGGCCAGGAGAGCGGCGCCCGCGGCGCGGCATGGTGCGTCACCGAATCGGCGCGGCCGACCACCAGAGCGCCGGACTGCGCGTACAGCGATGTCTGTGCAGAGATGTGCGGGGCCTGGCTGACGCCGGGTGCGGTCAGCGCTGCTCCGGACCCGGCATCGGAGGGTTTTGGAGGGTCACGTCGCCCATGCGCAGGGCGGCCGCCGACCCGCGGTCGGCCTTGATGTCGGCGTTGCCGCCGATGGCGATGCCGTCGTCCCCGGCGGCGACTCCGCCGGCGGCCTGCCGGGCCACCAGTTCGCGTAGTTGCCCGGCGGCTTCCTCGCGGTCCGCCTCGCCCAGACTCTCCAGTAGGTCCTCGCACCGGGCCTGCCAGGATGCTTCCAGCCGGGTACGGACCTGGTCGGCGCCACCGGGGTCGGCGCGGTCCAGTTCGAGGGCCGCCTGGTCCAGCCGCTCCAGGACCACCTGGGTCTCCCGCGCGTCCCGGCGGCCGAAGATCCGGGCCACCCGGTCCCGGAATCCCGACCACACCTCGGTGCCGGCCGCCGAAGCCACCGCCGCCCCGAACGCCGAAGCCAGAACAACCAACGCCTGATCCAACATGTCATCCCCCTCCCCCCGCAAGGCGGCCAGCCCACATGCCCCTATGCCGGTAAAGCGTACCGAGCCGGGCACCTCACCAAACCGCCTCGGCAGACTTTGAATCGCGGGAAGATCGTGCAACGCCCGTCAGGCGTCTGCCCGGTCTTCGACGCCTCTGTCAATCCCCTTGCGCCGTGGAGATCTTTCAAGCGGCCAACTCCATTGTGGGGTCGGCCTGATGGTCTCGATCACAATGCGTACAGCACCCTCACGGAACTCAGGTGTGTACGTCCGTTGCCTGGACCCCATGAACCTCAACTTCCCCTGCACTCACGGACTCCACGCTACGAGGGGAGGGACACCTCGGCCCCACAGCGGCCGGTGACGAGCTGAGCGCGAACAACTTGCCTAACCTGCCTTTTACTGCTTGCCCGGTGCTGACCTGCATCATCGGGTTGACACCCTAGATAACCATCGCCGGTCGACGGCTGGGCCGACACGTCACCATGGGCCTGTAGGTTCCGCGCTTTGGTGTCCAATTCCGGGCCACCGTGTCCAGCGGCTGACCAATTGGACTCGGATCTGGGCAATCGTCGGTGTCCTGTCGTAGTGCAGCTGGCGGATTCTCACTCGGTCTCATCCGAGCTGTCGGATTCCCGGATTCCGTCGAAGCCAGATGCACGAAGTGTCCCGTCTCAGCGAACCGCGGCTTGTCGCACTGGTCTGTGCGCGGATCTCGCGATGCAGGGTGCTGGAACGGGTTTGAGCGAGACGGTGTCCCGTTTTGGGATGGCTCTTGTCTCGGTACAGGTGGCCTGTCTCACTTCGGCTGAGCAAGATGGTCGTGCCCATGATCGAGAAGATGCGATGATCTCGCTCCCCGCCTGTCAGTGGTGATCGCCATCATGGGGATGTGACCAACCCAAACCTGACCACCGGCAGTATCTGGCGGCTCCACCACGGCGACCAGGAGATTGCCCGGCTGACCGTGACCGGCGCCGACATGCCCTGGACTCACGCCGAAGTTGAGACGCTGCCTGGTTTTGAAGAGTTCCGCCCCCTCTTCGCTGAGCAAGAGCGGGCTGTCGACGAGGAGGACTGGGAGCGGGCCGACGCCTGCTACACCCAGATCCGCAGTGCGCTCACCATGACGATTCCCGACGGCAGTCCGGTCGCTGAGTTCATGCTGCACATCCACGACGACAGCACCGCTGGCTGGCGCTGGCACGACGAGCCCTTCGACGCGGTGAACCAGTGACGCGCTGGGTTCGCTGCTTCTGGGACGAGGAAGCCGTCTGGTTCTACTTCGAGCTGGACACCGATGGGTACGTGATCCGGCAAGTCGAGTTGCAGGAGCTCGGAAGCAAGGCTTTGGCCGCTGCCTCGCTGGTCGAGGGGCAAGAAGCCCAAGGTGCCGGTCGGTTGTCTGAATACGAGAGTGTCTACGGTCTGACCGCGGAACCGCCTATCTCTGAGTGGGAGGGGCACGACCCGCAGTGGTTGTCGGCCAATGAGTTCGAGATCGTTTGGTCGACCGCCCGTCGGCAGCTTCAGGATTCTCAGCCGCGACGTCCTTCCTGAACGCGTCCACTGCTACGGCCTCTGACCAGGAATCTGCCAGCTTCAACGCGAAACCGGGCATCAAGCGTCTCACCATCCCGGCAAGGCCCTGCTGAGGCCGCATCGCCCTCGGCATGATCAATGAGACGCAACATCGGCACCGCCCGCAGGTCTTCCGCGACGCCTTGTCATTCCACCAGTAAGTCGCGGTTCAACCTGTCACCCCGCAGGTCAGGGCCCCGCCTCTGCAAGATCTAATGAGACGGGACACGAAGAATCCAGAGACGAGTGCTCTCATCCGACCTGGCACCCGCAGCTCAGCACAAGATCCACAGACAAGCTCAACACGACTGACACCTGAGTGGCCGTCAGCGGACAGGATCCCGGCGCCATCCATTCCCAGTGATGGCCCGCACCACGCCGCCGGCCGCGATGCCGCTCAGCAGCCACACTTGACTGATTTCCTCAGGTAGACGTGGTGGGCTGCTGGGCAGCTGCTCTCCGAAGGACAACCCGTCGTAGACCGGGAAGGTGAATGCCGATGGGCGCACCCAGAGGAAGAGATGAAGCTCGTCGAGTCCGGTGTCGACCAGCTTGGCAATCTTCGTTTGCACCTTAGGGCTTGTCAGTGCGTCGGCGAGTTCGTCGGCCAACGGTTCGATCCCGTCACGCAGGAAGCCTCCGACACCGCGGACCTGGACATACGCACGGGGAGTTGTCCCGCCTCGAACCGGCATGCTGTCGGCGCTTACGCCTCTGGTGAGGAGATCCCAGCTGTCGGAGTCCTGGGCCATGAATCCCAAGCGGTCGACGCCCTGCGCCTCGCAGCGCAGCAGTGCCGCGTCGATTCGGGGGAGGTCTTGCGGGTGGAAGTCCTTCGGCACCACGACGGACCAGAGGTGGGTCAAGCCCGGAATGTCTCGACGGTTCTTCGCTCGGTTAAGAACGTTGGTGATACGCGCCTCGTCCTGTTCTCCCACGGAAGAGATCTCAAGAGCCGCATCCGGCCTGTCGGGATAGTGGAGCATCGCGTCAACGGCCTTCTGCCGCCCCTCGATGTCGTAGGGCTCCACCTCTGCGCCCAGCAGACCCCCTACGATCCCGAAGGCGAAGAGTTCGTCACGACGCTGCTGTGCCATGGCTGTCCTTGCCCGGCCGCCGTATCGGCGGCCTGACCTCGGTTGCGCCGACGCGGTGGTCCCGCAACGCCGCCCCCTTACCGGGGTGGTTGTGACTCTAGCTGGGGCAGCCGAAAGCGGCCCCACTCTCTCGCGGGTACGGCCCATCCTGGTCTGGCAAGCGTGCGTGGCCAATCATGTGATGCAGGTTCACTGCACACTTCGGCCCGACGCGATGGCCCCTCGGTGTTGCTCGGCTGTGCTGCCACGTCGGTGCGCAGCCGACGGCCCCACGCGGGGTTCCGCACAAGCCAAATACACCGAGAATCCCGGTCGGGGTGTTCTCATCCGACCTGGCAACCCCGCAGCTCAGCAGAAGATCCACAGACAGGCTCAATTCGACGGGACAGTCGGTCGCCCCCGACGCGCATCGTCGGGGCCGGGTTCAACGCAGACCGGCGCGCATGGCCCGGTACAAGTCCGGATGCTCTCGATACAGCTCGAACGTGGCGCGGTCCCGCCCGGGCAGGTCGCCTGCCTCGAGGAGGTCGTTCAGGAGATCTCGTCCGTGAGCGGTGGCCGCCAGGTCGCGGTCGTCGGCGACGTACACGGGGGTCTCGCTGCCGTCCGGGGCGACCACGTAGTACGGGTAGCCAGCGTGGATCTGCTCCCGTCTCTCGACCCAGGCTTGTCTGCCGCCGTGTCGTTGCCGGGTGTAGCCGCTGTAGGCGAAGGTCAATCCGTTCTCGACAATGCGGTGAAGAACCTCGCGTCCGTCGCCCCACGGCCGGTCCTTCCCCGGCTGCTCTGACGACTGCTGAGCATCCGTGACTACGGCGTTCGACGGTGCAGACGCCGCGGTGTCCACGGCCTGCTTGGGCTCGGCGATGCGGTCGGCGACGATGCCGAAGACGCGCATGAGGTGGACGGGGTCGGCGGTGTGGCGGGCTTCCCCAGTTCGAACCGTGGGGAACCGAGGCCTTCGCCGCATCGCCCCCTTGCCTCAACACGCATGACTTGACAGGGAACCTCGGGGCGGTAGCCGAGCAGATAGGGCAGGGCGTCGGCCAGTTCGGCCGGGGTGCGCAGGGTGACCTGATGCGTTTCGCTGTGATTCGTCATGCCGTGACGATCTCGCGGAATTCCGGACTCCGCTTGAGCCTGTGGATAACTCCAATCAGGGGCACGTCAAGGTGGTGGGCGGACGTGCCTGCGGGTGGCCGTGATGCGTCGTCCCGCGTCCCGGTTGTCACTGGCGTCCTGTTGTATGGGTTCATGGAGCACACGAGCAACGCGGATCTCCGGGCGGCGGCCGACACGGTCCTCGCCCGCCTCGTCGGGGACGCCACGGGCGCCGCCCGGCTGCGCGAGGACCAGTGGCGGGCGATCGAGGCACTGGTCGCCGACAAGCGCCGGGCCCTGGTCGTGCAGCGCACGGGGTGGGGCAAGTCCGCGGTGTACTTCGTGGCGACCTCCCTGCTGCGGGCCCAGGGCAGCGGGCCCACCGTGATCGTCTCGCCGCTGCTGGCGCTGATGCGCAACCAGGTGGACGCGGCGGCCCGGGCGGGCATCCACGCCCGGACGATCAACTCCTCGAACACCGAGGAGTGGGACACGGTCCAGGAGGAGATCGCGGAGGGCACGGTCGACGTCCTGCTGGTCAGCCCCGAGCGCCTCAACAACCCGGACTTCCGCGACCAGGTGCTCCCCAAGCTCGCCGCCGCGACGGGCCTGCTGGTGGTGGACGAGGCCCACTGCATCTCCGACTGGGGCCACGACTTCCGCCCCGACTACCGCCGGCTGCGCACGATGCTCACCGACCTCGCACCGGGCGTACCCGTCCTGGCCACCACCGCCACGGCCAACGCGCGCGTGACCGCCGATGTGGCCGAGCAACTGGGCACCGGGGGCACCTCGGACGCGCTGGTGCTGCGCGGCCCGCTGGACCGGGAGAGCCTCAGCCTCGGTGTACTGCGGCTGCCGGACGCGGCCCACCGGATGGCGTGGCTCGCCGACCACCTGTCCGAACTGCCGGGCTCCGGGATCATCTACACGCTCACGGTGGCCGCCGCCGAGGAGGTCACCGCCTTCCTCAGGCAGCGCGGGCACACCGTGTCCTCGTACACCGGGAAGACGGAGAACGCCGACCGGCAGCAGGCCGAGGACGACCTGCTCGGCAACAAGGTGAAGGCCCTGGTGGCGACATCCGCGCTCGGGATGGGCTTCGACAAGCCCGACCTCGGGTTCGTCGTGCACCTCGGTTCGCCCGCCTCCCCGATCGCCTACTACCAGCAGGTCGGCCGTGCCGGACGCGGGGTCGAGCACGCGGAGGTGCTGCTGCTGCCGGGCAAGGAGGACGAGGCGATCTGGGAGTACTTCGCCTCGCTCGCCTTCCCTCCGGAGGAGCTGGTGCGCCGCACTCTCGACGTCCTCGCGCGCGCGGAGCGGCCGTTGTCGCTGCCCGCCCTGGAACCCCTGGTGGAGCTGCGCCGCTCCCGGCTGGAGAGCATGCTGAAGGTGCTCGACGTCGACGGCGCCGTCCACCGGGTCAAGGGCGGCTGGGTCTCCACGGGCCGGCCCTGGACGTACGAGACGGAGCGGTACGAGTGGGTGGCCCGTCAGCGGAAGGCCGAGCAGCAGGCGATGCGCGCGTACGCGTCGACCACCGACTGCCGGATGGAGTTCCTGCAGCGCCAGTTGGACGACGAGGGCGCCAAGCCCTGTGGCCGGTGCGACAACTGCGCGGGCGCCCGCTTCACCGCCGACGCCTCCACGACCGCCGTGGACGCCGCGCGCGCGGACCTGGGCCGGGCCGGTGTCGAGGTCGAGCCCCGGCGGATGTGGCCGACCGGGCTGCCGGCGATCGGAGTCGAGCTGAAGGGACGTATCCCGGCCGGGGAACAGGCCACCACGGGGCGCGCGTTGGGCCGTCTGTCGGACATCGGCTGGGGCAACCGGCTGCGCCCGATGTTCGCGCCGCAGGCTCCGGACGGACCGGTGCCGGACGATGTGGCCAAGGCCGTCGTCGGTGTCCTGATCGACTGGGCGAAGGGGCCCGACGGCTGGGCATCGGGAGCCGCGGCGACCCAGCCGCGCCCGGTCGGCGTCGTCACCGTCGCCTCGCGCACCCGCCCACAGCTGATCACGTCCCTGGGCGCGCGGATCTCGGAGGTCGGCCGACTGCCCCTGCTGGGCAGCCTGGAGTACGCCGGTGACGCCCCGCCCGTGTCCCGCAGCAACAGCGCCCAGCGGCTGAAGGCGCTCGACGGCGCCCTGACCGTACCGCCCGCGCTGGCCGCCGCCCTCGCCGAGGCGCAGGGGCCAGTCCTCCTTTTGGACGACTTCACGGAGACCGGGTGGACCCTCGCGGTGGGTGCCCGGATGCTCCGTCGGGCCGGTGCGCGAGGGGTCCTGCCACTGGTTCTCGCCCTGCAGGGCTGATGACGAGCACATGAACCGGGGCGGACGACCGGACCAACGGCAGGTTCCCGGCCACCCCAGGCATCTACAAATGACACACCCGGCAGGGATATAATCCACAGATCACCAGAAGACGGTCGGTGGCCCCATTTGCTCGTTGCCGCAACCCAGTTCGGCAGCAAGAATTGGAGTCCGCTCCCGCACGGCATGTCCGTGGTCCGGCAGGGCTCCGCTGCGGTGTGCGCTCCCCAAGTCCGATCTCCCGCCCGCAGTGCGGGCGCGTAGCCGAAGGGAGGACCGTGACCTTCGGATTCGCTCCGTCCACCGCGGCATCCATGTCGACGTCTGCCGACCTGTCCGCCGCTTCCGCCAACTCAGCAGCCCGCATGCTCGAACCCTCGGAGTGGGCCGCGGCCGGGATTCCCCTGCTGCGCAACCCTCGCGAGGTCGTCAGCGGACTGCACTCCAGACATCGCCCCAGGCCCGCGACCGCCATCGTGGCCGTCCTCGACACGGACGAACGGGTGCGCGCGAGCGCCTCGTTCACCCGCCGCTCGGCACCGGCCGACGGCTGGATGTTCCGCAACTCGCTGCTCGCGCAGCTGCGCCGGGTCATCCCGCACGACCTGCGCCGCCGCACTCCGGTACGCACGGCCGTGCTGCTCTACTGCCGTGACGGCGACGCCCGTTGGACGGAGGAGGACGGCGCGTGGATGTGGGGTCTTCGCGACGCCTGCACCCTGCACGGGCTGCGCTGCGGCGCGTACATCACGCTGACCCACGACGGCTGGCAGGTCCTCGGAGAGGGCCGCGGCGGGCGCCGTCCGAACGCGGACTCGCCTCCGGAGCCGTTCGCCATGTCCGAGGCACCGCCACCGCTGCCGATGCCCCGCACCGGAGGCGCCGCCTCGGACATCCTGCGCCGCGCGGCGGCCCGCTGACCCCGGCGTCCCACAGGGCCGCGCCGTACGGCCACGGGTGACGTCCCCGTCGTACCCGAACACGAACTGCCACCGCGGACAACGGCGTCCGCCCGGCACGACGTACGACGACGCACCAGGACACTCGGCAGGGATCACCCCAAGCACGGCCACACGGCCGGGCCTCGCGGCAAGTCGGCGGCCAGGCAGCAAGTCGGTCGGCCCGTCAGCCGGGCGCTCAACGCACAACGACGGGCGCACGCGCACGCGTGCCCCCGTCGACCGTACGACCTTGCCCATAGGGACCCTTGTCGGCCCCCTGGGGCCCCCTGAGACCCCGCCACTGTTGCCGGGCTCATGACATCACCGACGCACGAGAGCCCGACGCGTCAGGGCACTCCGGGCCGCTTCGGGGCACGGCGAATCAGCCGCCGTACACATACCGCTTCAGCGGTCCTCCGTCGGCCCGTCGGCCGGTCCGATGTCGGCGGACCGGCTCAGACGCCCGCGCCCAGCACCGAGTTGATCTGCTGCGGGTCGCCGCAGACGATCAGCAGGGCGCCGGCCCGGCCGAGGGCCAGGGGAAGGGCCGTGGCGGCCGTACCGTCGGCACCGCCGTTGACCGCGACCACGACCACGGGACGGGCACCGGCCCGGCCCAGAGCGGCGGCGTCGGCGTAGAAGACGTCGTCGCCCGCGTCGTGCTGCGCCCAGTACGGGGCCTCACCGAAGGACAGCTCGTGCGCGGCCCACGGGTGCGGATCGCCGGTGGTGATCACCAGCACCTCACCGGGGGCCCGGCCCGAATCCAGGAGCAGGTCGACGGCCTCCTCCGCGGCGTCCAGCGCACCCTCGGCCGAGGCCGGGATCAGCTGGATCTGCGGGGCCGCCGCCGAAGCCGTGGAGGCCGGGGCAGGAGTGGCGGAAGGGACAGGGGCGGCCGGAGCCGCGGACGGGCCGGGCTTGACCGCGCCCGCGGTCGCGGCGACGGCTGCGGGCGCGTCGTGCGGTGCGCGCTGGGCCGGCGCCGTGGGCCGGAACGGACCCGGACGGCCTGGACGCGGCGGAGCCACGGGGCGGGGGCCTGGTACGGGACGGGGGGTCGGCGCGGTGCGGCCACTGGCCGGAGTGACGCGGGGACCCTGGGCACTCTCGTGAATCTGAGGCTCCTCGGGAATGAGAGGCATGACCTGATATTTATCAAACGCCGGTGCGACTCGCCTCGGCGGGTGGCACATGAGTGCGAACGGAACCGTCAGAAGTCGAAGCCGAGCTGGCCCTCGATCTCCGGAGCGTTCCCGTTCGCCCAACTGCGGGCCTTCTTGAGGTGCCGCCACTGGGGCAGCGCATCAAGATAAGCCCACGACAGCCGGTGGTACGGGGTGGGACCCCGCTCCTCCAGCGCGGCCTTGTGCACGGGCGACGGATACCCGGCATTGGCCGCAAAACCGAAGTCTGCATGGTCGATACCCAGTTCGGCCATCATTTTGTCGCGCTGAACCTTGGCGATCACGGACGCCGCCGCGACCGCCACGCACGACTGGTCACCCTTGATCACCGTGCGGACCTGCCACGGCGACCCCAGGTAGTCGTGCTTGCCATCGAGGATGACCGCGTCGGGGCGGACCGGCAAGGCCTCCAGCGCGCGCACCGCTGCGAGCCGCAGCGCGGCCGTCATCCCCATGTCGTCGATCTCCTCCGGGGAGGAGTGCCCCAGCGCGTACGACGTGACCCATTTCCGCAGTTCTTCCGCGAGTTGGGTACGCCGCTTGACGGCCAGGAGCTTGGAGTCGGTGAGCCCCTCGGGGGGCCGCCGGAGACCGGTGACCGCCGCGCAGACGGTGACGGGACCGGCCCACGCGCCCCGCCCGACCTCGTCGACGCCGGCGATGACCTTCGCTCCGGTCGTGGCGCGCAGGGAGCGCTCGACGGTGTGGGTGGGTGCTTCGTACGGCATGGCGGTCTCAGCCTACGCCGCCCGGAACCCCGCGCGACACCCGGTGCCCCCAAGCGACTTCAGACACTTCCCGGCCGCAGCAGCGGGACCATCAACTGGTCGATCATCTCCTCGATGTCCCGCACGCCCCATTCGCTCGCGCACATCTTCGTGCGGTACATCATCATCGCCGGAATGGCGTCCAGGACATAGCCGTTGACGGCGTCGGGACGGGTCTCGCCGCGTGCGATTCCGCGGTCGATGATCTCCCGGAGGAGGCGCACCGTGGGCTCGACCAGCCCTCCGAAGATCACGCCCTGGAAGCGTTCCGCCTGCGGGGTGTCGCATTCGTGAATCACCGAGCGCAGCGCGAACCCGGGGCGCGAGAACATCGCCTCGCGCACCTGCCGGCACAGCGCGAGGAGGTCGTCCCGCACGTTCCCGAGGTCGGGCGCCAGGTCGAAGCGCGGCAGTCCGGCCCGCAGCGCGTCTATGACGAGGTCCTCCTTGGAGGGCCAGCGCCGATAGACGGCGGCCTTGCCGGTCTGGGCACCGGCGGCGACGCCCTCCATGGTGAGGCCGTTCCAGCCGACCGTACTGAGCTGCTCCAGCGCGGCGTCGAGGATCGCGCGTTCGAGTACGGCGCCGCGCCGGCGGGGGGAGGCCGGCTGAGCGGGGGCGGCCGTCCAGCGCGAGGTAACCATCTGAGTGTCTCCAGCGGGCAGGGATGAGCGGGCGGTGCGAGGATTATCTGGATTGTCGGTATTGAGGGGATCGCCGACGGGGTGAATCGCAGAGATTACCCGGGTAACCGGTGCGCGACGCGGCGGCGACTTCAGTGAACGCTTGCGTTCACTGTCGGGGACTCACTACCGTTCGACGCGACAGTGAACGCGAGCGTTCACTAGTGCTCTTATGGGGGACCCATAGTGACTACCTCTTCAATACTGAAGGACCACAAGCCAGGTGCGGCCCGCCGGGAGGGGCATCCCGGCATAGCGCTCACCGTCATCGCGGCCTGCCAACTCATGGTGGTACTCGACGCGACGATTGTGAACATCGCGCTGCCGCACATTCAAGACGCCCTCAAGTTCAGCACCACCGACCTCACCTGGGTGGTCAGCGCGTACACGCTGACCTTCGGCGGGCTGCTGCTGCTCGGCGGCCGGGCCGGTGACATCCTGGGCCGCCGCCGGGTCTTCCTGACCGGCATCCTGCTGTTCATCGCCGCCTCGCTGCTCGGCGGACTCGCCCAGGAACCCTGGCAGTTGCTGGCCGCACGCGCCCTCCAGGGCGTGGGTGGCGCGATCGCCTCGCCCACCTCGCTTGCGCTCATCACCACGACGTTCCCCGAAGGCCCGGAGCGCAACCGGGCGTTCGGGGTCTTCGCCGCCGTCTCGGCGGGCGGCGGCGCCGTCGGTCTGCTCGCGGGCGGCATGCTCACGGAGTGGCTCGACTGGCGCTGGGTGCTCTTCGTCAACGTCCCGATCGGCCTGCTGATCGCCGTGCTCACGCCGCTCTACATCGGCGAGTCCGAACGCCACCCGGGCCGCTTCGACATCGTGGGCGCACTGACCTCGACGCTGGGCATGGCGTCTCTCGTCTACGGCTTCATCCGCGCGGCGGAGCAGGGCTGGCGGGACAGCCTGACCCTCGCGTCCTTCGGCACGGCGGTGATCCTGCTGGCCGCCTTCGTGTTCGTGGAGATGCGCGCGAAGGAGCCGATCACCCCACTGAGGATGTTCGCCGACCGCAACCGCTCCGGCACGTACGTGATCATGCTGAGCCTGGCCGCGGCGATGTTCGGCATGTTCTTCTTCATCGTCCTGTTCGTGCAGAACGTGCTGCTGTACACGCCGATCGAGGCGGGCCTCGCCTTCCTCCCGGTGACCGTGGCCATCGCCATCGGCGCGGGCCTGTCGCAGCGGTTCCTGCCCGTCCTGGGGCCCAAACCCTTCATGGTGGTCGGATCGGCGCTGGCCGCGCTCGGCCTCGTCTGGCAGGCCTTCATCACCCCCGACAGCTCGTACGTCGGCGGGGTGCTGGGCCCGATGGTGGTGTTCGGCTTCGGCATGGGCCTCAACTTCGTGACGCTGACCCTGACGGCGGTCTCCGGGGTCGCCGCGCACGAGGCGGGCGCCGCGTCCGGGCTGCTCAACGTCACGCAGCAGGTGGGCGGTTCGCTGGGCCTGTCCATCCTGACGACGGTGTTCGGCTCGGCCAGTCGCGACGAGGCGACGAAACAGGTCCCGAAGTTCCTCGCGGAGGCCACGCCCGAGCAGAAGGCGGAGTTCGCGAGGACGAACCAGCTCCCCGCCCCCTGGAGCCACGAGGTCCTGGCCCACGGCATCTCCACGGCCTTCATCCCGGCCGCCGCGATGGCGGTACTGGCCCTGGCCACCGCCTGGTTCGTCATCCGCGTCCGCAAGAGCGACCTGGAGGCCCTGTCAGGCACGGCAAGCACCACGGGCCCGGCGGGCGGCTGATCTCCCGGCAGCGGGCCAGCAGGCCCGACTGCCGGGGCCGCGGCCGACTGCGGCAGCCGTACGTCACCGTACGTCGCTCCGGGTGCACGGGGTGACGTACGGCTCTGCTCTGCGGACTTCGCGAGGCGGTCGCGGTCGCCCTGTCGCGCGCGTGCGGCGCCCTCACCCGGCCGCGCGGCCGGGTGAGGGCTCAGTGCCTGGCGCCCACGTGCGGCACGCCGTCGTAGGGCGCCGCCTCAGAGGCACGCGCGTGGGTGAGCGGCACGGCACTCCGACGCCCGCCTGGCCGACGTGGGGCACACGCGCGTGTCGGCCGCCGCGCCGAAGCGAAGTTTCTAGCCTCACGCGCGTGAGTGGGCGGCACTGCACGCCCACTCCCACCCGCCCGACGTCCCGCACACGCGACTACACCGCGCCGCGCCGCGCGCAGAACAGGTCGCCTCGGCGGCCAGACACACACGCATGAGCCGCACGCCCGGACGCCCGGCAGAACGCGGGGTCTCGCACCCCGCGCGCGGGGTGCTGCGCAACCCCGGCGGCCACACCCTGAAGGCCTCTCGCCCCACTCGCACTCACCACGCGGAGCCCGCACGGACCAGGAGCCGACGAGCCTGACGTGGCCGCTCCACGCACGCGCACGCGTGCCCCGCGCATCCACGCCCGCCCCCACACCAGCCCGAGCCCAACCCAGCCCGCCCCCGAGCCCCACCCACAGCAGGCCTACGCCCCCGCCGGCACCCACCCCGGCAGCACTTCCGTCCGCTCCACCCACGCCCCCGGCGGTGCCCCCGGCTTCCCCGCCGCGAGCACCCCGCCCACGATCGCGCAGTTCGTGTCCACGTCGCCGCCCGCCTGGGCCGTCGTCCAGAAGGCCTCCTCGTAGTCGCCCAGGGCGCGCGCGGCGGACCACAGGGCGAACGGCACCGTGTCGTGGGCCGAGGTGCGGCGACCGCAGCCCAGGACCGCCGCTACCGTGCCCGCGTCGGCGTAGTCGAGCATGTCCCGGGCGCGGCGCAGGCCTGCGGCGACGGCGCTTCTCGGGACCAGCGCGATGACGCCGTCCAGAAGTGCGGCCGGGCTCGGTGGGCCGTCCGGAGAGGCCGCCAGCGCGGCGGCTGCGGCGACCGCCATGGCGCCGACCACGGCCTCGCGGTGCTGGTGCGTGGGGTAGGACGAGATCTCCGCCTGGTGGGTCGCCTGCTCGGGGTCGTCCGCGTACCAGGCGCCCAGCGGAGCGATGCGCATGGCCGCGCCGTTGCCCCAGGACCCCTGCCCGTTGAACAGCGCGGACGCCAGCTCGCGCCAGTCGCCGCCCTCCCGGACCAGTCGCAGGAGTCGGTTCACCGCGGGGCCGTATCCGCGGTCGAAGTCGTGGTGGTCCGCGAAGGAGTGGGCCAGCGCGTCCTGGTCGATGCGGTGGTGCGCGGCCAGGACCGCCACCACGGAGCACGCCATCTCCGTGTCGTCCGTCCACTGCCACGGGCCGGGCGGCAGCTCGCGGAGCCTCAGCAGCGGGTGGTTCACGGGCACGAAGAACTGCGACCCCAGCGCGTCCCCCACCGCGAGCCCGCGCAGGCTGGCCAGGGCGCGCTCCAGGCGCTCGTCGGAGGAGCAGGAGGAGTGAATGGAGGGGTCAACGGTCATCGCCTGCCACCCTAACCGGTGATTCCATACGATTCCGGATCACGCCAGCGCTCGAACGGCCGGTCAATCGTGTACCTCCCGTCACTCCCGAGAACGAGCATCCGCATCTCCGCGTTCCCCGGATTCGACAGCGACTCGAACTCCGCGACCGTCCAGTGGAACCAGCGCATGCAGAACAGCCGCATGGCCAGCCCATGGGTCACCAGCAACACGTTCGGCGGATGGTCGGGCGCCTCGAAGCTGCGGTAGAGGCTCTCCAGGAAGCCGCCCACCCGGTCGTACACATCGGCGCCGGACTCCCCCTGGGCGAAGCGGTAGAAGAAGTGCCCGTACGCGTCCCGGTACGCCTTCTGCAGCTGTACGTCGTCCCGGTCCTGCCAGTTGCCCCAGTCCTGCTCGCGCAGCCGGGGCTCCTCACGTACGCGTATGAGGTCGGGGTTCAGACTGAACGCGCGGAGGGTCTCGTGGGTCCGGCGGTACGGGGAGACGTACACGCTGACCTGCTCCTGCCCGAACACCTCGCGCAGCCGTTTGCCCGTCTCCTCCGCCTGCCGCCAGCCGCGTTCGGTGAGGGCCAGGGCATGGTCCGGCTCCCGCTCGTAGACGGTGTCATCGGCATTGCCCATTGACTCGCCGTGCCGGACAAGGACGATGCGCCGTGGTCTTACCATGTCAAAACCCTAGATCGGGTCGGCGCCGAGCGGGCACTCGTGCGGTCTCTATACGGCGTATGTCACACATGTCGTGCGCGCTGAAGCACACAGAGTGCACATCCGATCCGGATCTTCAGGTTGTCCGGATCGTCAGACTATCCAGCTCGGTTCCAGCTCGACGATGTCGCCGGCGAGCGCCGCGACGTCCGCCTCCAGCTGGGCCCGCAGTGCGAGGCGTTCCACGCGTTCCTCCCGGTACTTGCCGTGCTCGGCGGCCGACTGCCACATCGAGAGGATCAGGAACTCGTGTCCCGGCGCCTCGCCGAACAGTCCGCGCACCATGCCGGGGGAGCCCGCCATCGCCGGGTTCCAGACCTTCTCCTGCATCAGCGCGAAGTGCTCGGCGCGCTCCTCGTGGACACGGCAGTGCGCGACCCGGACCAGGTCGGAGTCCGTGAAGCGCGGCTCGAAGCCCGTCTTCACGTCGAAACGGTGGTCGAACAGCTTGACCTGCTGTTCCTTGAACGTGCCCGACTGAGCGTTGGCGAGCCGGTCATGGGACCGGGCCATGAAGGAGTCGTAGAAGGCCCGGCTCTCCCAGAAGGCGAAGACGTGTGCCACACCGGGACGCCCCCGGCTCCAGCCCCCGCCCTGCCCCCGGAATCCCGGTTCCCCCAGAAGTCCCGCCCACTTTCGCTGCCCCCGTTCGAAACCGCGGCGGTCGACCACGGTGCAGCGAATCCACTTGACCAGCACCGCGCCATCGTAAGGCCACGGACCGTGGCGCCGGTCACGCTCGGGCGGAGTACAACCGCGCGAACGCCCCCGCTCGCGTGGCACGATGGACAACCAGCTGTGATGTACCGGCAGTTGGCCTGACAGCACACGGCGAACGGGGAAGGGAAGTCTGGTGAAGGCCCTCAACAAGGGGATCCGCAAGGCCGAGGTCTCACTGAAGTGGGATCCGAGTCCGGCGGGACAGCCGCCCACCGATCTCGACATCGTTGCCGCGACCTATCCGGCGACCGATCCGTACGGCGATCCCGCCTACGTGGTGCACTTCGACAGCCGTTCCCCGGACGGCACGATCACGCTCAACCGGGACAGCAAGGACGGCAAGGGCTTCGGCTGGGACGAGGTCATGACGCTGGAGTTCGAGCGGCTGGCCGCGCAGTACGCGCGCGTGGTGGTCGGCGTCATCATCCAGCAGCGTTCCACGCCCCGGACGTTCGTCAGCGTCGTCAAGCCCGCCCTGCGCATTCGCGAGGGGTACGCCGTGCTCGCCGAGGAGGACTTCGGCGGCGTACTGGGGTCGACGGCGGCCACCGTCGCGGAGTTCGTCCGGGACGAGACCGGGTCGTGGGACTTCCACTCCGTCGTCCAGGGCTTCGAGGACGACCCCGCGACGTTCACCAGGACGATGGGCCGCACCAGTCAGGCCTGATCCCTCTCCGCGGGCGCCTTCTGCGCACAGTCCCTCTCCGAAGGAGAGGGCAGGTAAGGGGTGACGATCGCGAGGGTGACGGCCAGGGTGTCGAGTACGGCCTCCCGCTGGGCGACCGTGCTCGGCGGGCCGTCCCCTGCCGGTGTCAGCAGTCCGCGGTCCGTCAGCAGATAGAGCATGCGCAGCGTGCGCATGGTGTTGGACGCCCACGGGGGAACCGGCCCCGGCTCCCCCGTCCGGAAGGCCGCCGCGATGGCGTCCAGCCACCCCACCGACTCGGCGACCCCGAGCCCGGGCCGGCACAGGATCCGGGCCAGCGCACGGGCGATCCGGTCGTCCTCCTGGGCGTCGAAGACGTGCCCGGTGTTGGCCAGCAGCCGTGCGACGGCCAGTTCGAGCAGCGGGCCGGGTTCCTGCTCCCGGCGCTGCGCGAGGGCCGCCAGCAGATCGGCACCGTGCGCGGCGGCGTGCACCCAGCCGAGCGTGGTGTCGTACCCGCGCAGATCGCTCTCCCCGGGGTACCACCCGGCGAAGGCCTCCCACCACTCCCGCCGCCACTCCCCCGCGTCGGCGATCCGGGCGAGGACGAGGGGCGCGAACGCACGCGCCTGCACCTCGGGATCGTCGAACAACCCGGCCATACGGTCCCCGAGCCACCGGCGCTCCGCCGCGTCGAGGCCGGGTGTCCAGCGGACGACCGCGCCGTACGCCCGCTCGTCCCGCACTACGGGGTCCGGGGAGCGGAGATCCGCGACCAGCGCGTCGAGAGCGGCGGCTCTGGCCGCTCCCGCAAGCTCACCGATGTCCCCGTCATGGCGCCGCGACTCGTCGTCCATGAGCGGAGGTTACTCGGCCCAGGACAGCGGAAGGGAGGGGCACCGGCGCGAAGCCGGTGCCCCTCCCTCACTCACTGGTCAGGCGCTGTCCGTCGGCGTCAGCTGCAGCCGCTCGTCGACCCGCACCCCTCGCAGATGTAGCAGGACCCCGCCCGCTGCATCTTCGTACCGCAGGAGAAGCACAGCGGGGCGTCCGCCTGGATGCCCAGCTGCATCTCCACCAGTTCGGCGCTGGTGTGGACCTGCTGGAGAACCGGCTGGGGCGCTTCCGCGGCGGCCTTCGGGGCCGCCACCGCCTTCAACTCCTGGGCACGGGGCGCCGACTGGGCGAGGCCCTCGATGTCGACCTCGTCGTCGGTCGGCTCGTAGGAGCCCGTCTCCAGGTGACGCTGGCGCTCGTCGGCGGAGTGGATGCCGAGGGCGGAGCGCGTCTCGAAGGGGAGGAAGTCCAGCGCGAGGCGACGGAAGATGTAGTCGACGATCGACTGGGCCATGCGGACATCGGGGTCGTCCGTCATACCGGCCGGCTCGAAGCGCATGTTCGTGAACTTCGAGACGTACGTCTCCAGCGGCACGCCGTACTGCAGGCCCACCGAGATGGCGATCGAGAAGGCGTCCATCATGCCCGCGAGGGTGGAGCCCTGCTTGGACATCTTCAGGAAGACCTCGCCGAGACCGTCGTCCGGGTAGGAGTTGGCGGTCATGTAGCCCTCGGCGCCGCCGACCGTGAAGGACGTGGTGATGCCGGGGCGGCCCTTGGGGAGGCGCTTGCGGACCGGGCGGTACTCGACGACCTTCTCGACGGCCTCACGGATCGTCGCCTCGGTCTTCGCGGTCACCGCGGTCTTCTCGTCCTCCTTCTTCTTGACGGAGAGCGGCTGGCCGACCTTGCAGTTGTCGCGGTAGATCGCGAGCGCCTTGACGCCCATCTTCCAGGCCTCGAAGTAGACCTCTTCGACGTCCTCGACGGTCGCCGTCTCCGGCAGGTTGACCGTCTTGGAGAGCGCACCGGAGATCCAGGGCTGGATCGCGGCCATCATCCGGACGTGACCCATCGCGGAGATGGTCCGCTCGCCCATGGCGCAGTCGAACACCTCGTAGTGCTCGTGCTTGAGGCCCGGGGCGTCGATCACATGGCCGTGCTCGGCGATGTGGGCGACGATCGCCTCGATCTGCTCCTCCTGGTAGCCCAGGCGGCGCAGGGCCTGCGGGACCGTGCCGTTGACGATCTGCATGGAGCCGCCGCCGACGAGCTTCTTGAACTTGACCAGCGCGAGGTCGGGCTCGAGTCCCGTGGTGTCGCAGGACATCGCGAGACCGATGGTGCCGGTCGGGGCGATGACGGACGCCTGCGCGTTGCGGAAGCCGTTCTTCTCACCGATGCGGACGACGTCCTGCCAGGCCTCCGTGGCGGCGGCCCAGATCGGGGTGTCCAGGTCGTCGATCCGGACGGCCTTGTCGTTCTCGTCGGCGTGCTGCTTCATGACCCGCAGGTGCGGCTGCGCGTTGCGGGCGTAGCCGTCGTACGGGCCGACGACCGCGGCGAGTTCGGCGGAGCGGCGGTACGACGTACCGGTCATCAGGGAGGTGATGGCACCGGCCAGGGCACGGCCGCCCACGGAGTCGTACGCGTGTCCGGTCGCCATCAGCAGGGCGCCGAGGTTGGCGTAGCCGATGCCGAGCTGGCGGAACGCGCGCGTGTTCTCGCCGATCTTCTGGGTGGGGAAGTCGGCGAAGCAGATGGAGATGTCCATGGCGGTGATGACCAGCTCGACGACCTTGGCGAAGCGGTCGATCTCGAAGGACTGGCGGCCCTTGCCGTCGTCCTTGAGGAACTTCATCAGGTTCAGCGAGGCGAGGTTGCAGGACGTGTTGTCCAGGTGCATGTACTCGCTGCACGGGTTCGAGCCGTTGATACGGCCGGACTCCGGGCAGGTGTGCCAGGCGTTGATCGTGTCGTCGTACTGGATGCCCGGGTCGGCGCAGGCCCAGGCGGCCTCGGCCATCTTGCGGAAGAGGGACTTGGCGTCGACCTCCTCGATGACGTCGCCGGTCATCCGGGAGGTGAGGCCGAACTTGCCGCCCGACTCGACGGCCTTCATGAACGTGTCGTTCACCCGGACCGAGTTGTTGGCGTTCTGGTACTGGACGGACGTGATGTCGTCGCCGCCCAGGTCCATGTCGAAGCCCGCGTCGCGCAGGGCGCGGATCTTCTCCTCCTCCTTCACCTTGGTCTCGATGAAGTCCTCGATGTCGGGGTGGTCGACGTCCAGGATGACCATCTTGGCCGCGCGGCGGGTGGCGCCGCCCGACTTGATGGTGCCCGCGGAGGCGTCGGCACCGCGCATGAAGGAGACCGGACCCGAGGCGTTGCCGCCGGAGGAGAGCAGTTCCTTGGAGGAGCGGATACGGGAGAGGTTCAGGCCGGCGCCGGAGCCGCCCTTGAAGATCATGCCCTCTTCCTTGTACCAGTCGAGGATCGACTCCATGGAGTCGTCGACGGCCAGGATGAAGCAGGCCGAGACCTGCTGGGGCTGCGGCGTCCCGACGTTGAACCAGACGGGGCTGTTGAAGCTGAAGACCTGGTGCAGGAGGGCGTACGCCAGCTCGTGCTCGAAGATCTCGGCGTCGGCCGGGGAGGCGAAGTACCTGTGCTCCTCACCGGCCTTCGTGTACGTCTTCACGATGCGGTCGATGAGCTGCTTGAGGCTCACCTCGCGCTGCGGGGTGCCGACCGCACCGCGGAAGTACTTACTGGTGACGATGTTGACCGCGTTCACCGCCCACTCGGCGGGGAACTCGACGCCACGCTGCTCGAAGTTGACCGAGCCGTCGCGCCAGTTGGTCATGACGACGTCACGGCTCGCCCACTCGACCTCGTCGTACGGATGCACGCCGGGGGTGGTGTGGATGCGCTCGATGCGCAGCCCCTTGCTCGCCTTGGTGCTGCCCTTGGCTCGGGAACTCCGTGCCGGACCGCTCGCCGTCTCTGTCATGCCGCCTCCCTGTATCGGGCAAAACGCCCAGAAGTGCCACGTTGTTCCCATGGCACGATGTTGTTTCACGCGCTGCGGGCACCCTCTTGTCGCCGCCCGCAGCAGGTATATGGATCGCCGTCACCGGCCAGGGCCGGACCAAGTCGTCCGGGTCCGGCCCGCCGGTCAGTCGGCGGCGTTGGCGGGTACGGGGACCTCGGCAGTCGCTCCGGACCCGCGGTCGTCTTCCTGGCGCCCCACATCCGGGTCTTCGTCGTCCACGGCGGGGCGGCGCGAAGCTTGCCTCAGCTCCACGACGGCGGCCTCGAAGTCGTCCAGCGAGTCGAACGCCCGGTAGACGGACGCGAATCGCAGGTAGGCGACGAGGTCGAGTTCCTGCAACGGACCGAGTATGGCCAGCCCCACGTCGTGGGTGGTCAGCTCGGCGCTTCCGGTGGCCCGCACCGCTTCCTCGACCCGCTGGCCGAGTTGGGCGAGTGCGTCCTCGGTGACAGGTCGTCCCTGGCATGCCTTGCGCACACCGTTGATGACCTTCGTACGACTGAAGGGCTCGGTGACTCCGGACCGCTTGACCACCATGAGCGAGCACGTCTCGACGGTGGTGAACCGGCGGGAGCAGTCGGGGCACTGGCGGCGCCTGCGGATCGACGTGCCGTCGTCGGTCGTACGACTGTCGACGACGCGGCTGTCGGGGTGCCTGCAGAAGGGGCAGTGCATGTTCTCCAACCCTCCCTCACAGCAGACTCAATGGCCTCTCGGGACCCTCGGACCCCTCGAAGCAGACCCCAGCATAGGCGATGCCCGGGGAGACCGAAGACCCCAGGGACCACAACTTCTGGGATCAGGCCGCAGCCTAGCCACAAGATGTGGGAATCGGCCCGCACATTCATCCATCACGTGCGCGTGTCGCACCGACAAGGACACGCGCCGCGCGGCCGTACCGCCGCGGGACATGCGGAGATACGGTGAGAACCTCGTACCGCGGGGGTCGATCCCCTACTGACGGGACTCCGGGTGGCAGAATCGACCACCGGCCCACGAGGCCGCCGCCCCGCCGACGAAGGCAGCCATACACCCAAACGCCCGATCGCGGCAGGCCATCCTTAATTTTTCACTCGAACGTGTGTTTGGCGCAACCTTTCGAAAGCAACTACCGTTGCACTGCACGGGAGACCATCGAGAGGGGCCGACGTGACCACCACCGCAGACAGTGCCACCATCACTGCCCAGGACCGCTCCCAGGGCCGACTCGAGCCGGTGCATTCGATGAACGAAGCCACGAATCCCGAGGGACACAAGCGGTCCCTCCCTGGACGACCTCCAGGAATCCGAGCGGACAGCTCGGGCCTCACCGACCGGCAACGGCGCGTGATCGAGGTCATCAGGGACTCCGTGCAGCGACGCGGTTACCCGCCGTCGATGCGCGAGATCGGGCAGGCAGTTGGCCTCTCCAGTACCTCATCGGTCGCACACCAGCTCATGGCCCTGGAGCGCAAGGGATTCCTGCGCCGCGATCCGCACCGCCCGCGCGCCTATGAGGTCCGCGGTTCCGACCAGGGGGCTACCGTGCAGCCCACGGACACCGCGGGCAAACCCGCGGCGTCCTATGTCCCACTTGTGGGACGGATCGCCGCCGGCGGTCCCATCCTCGCCGAGGAATCGGTCGAGGACGTGTTCCCGCTCCCCCGCCAACTGGTGGGCGACGGCGAACTGTTCGTCCTGAAGGTCGTCGGTGACTCGATGATCGAGGCCGCGATCTGCGACGGCGACTGGGTCACCGTCCGCCGCCAGCCGGTGGCGGAGAACGGCGACATCGTGGCCGCCATGCTGGAGGGCGAGGCCACGGTCAAGCGCTTCAAGCGCGAGGACGGCCATGTCTGGCTCCTCCCGCACAACTCCGCGTACCAGCCGATCCCCGGCGACGAGGCGACGATCCTCGGCAAGGTGGTGGCGGTCCTCCGCCGCGTGTGAGAACTGCGGGAGGCGGCGGGTCGTACGGACCCGCCCCCGACCGGGCCCCGGAACCCCTGCGCCGGTTCCGGGGCCCTGCGCTTTCCCGGGAACCTGTGCTGTCCCGACCCGAGGCCTGTGTCTCCCGGGGCCAGGCGCACGCCTGTGCCGGTCACCGACCGAGGTCGGTGACCGGCACAGGCGTGTCTACGCTTCCTCCGCCGACTCGGTCTCCGAAGGGCCCTTCGCTGCCTCGGTCTCCGGAGCCTCCTCGGCCTCCTTCGACGACTCCGCCTCCGCCTGCTTCGCCGTCGCGTCGATCGCGGCCAGCGACCGCCGGACCACATTGGGGTCGGTGGTGGACCAGAAGTTCGGCAGGGACGACTTCAGATAGCTCCCGTACCGGGCGGTGGCGAGCCGCTGGTCCAGTACGGCGACCACACCGCGGTCCCCCGTCGCGCGTACGAGGCGGCCGGCACCCTGCGCCATCAGCAGCGCCGCGTGCGTGGCGGCGACGGCCATGAAGCCGTTGCCCCCGGCGTCCTCGACGGCCTTCTGGCGGGCGCTCATCAGGGGGTCGTCCGGGCGCGGGAACGGGATCTTGTCCATGACGACCAACTGGCAGCTGGCGCCCGGGACATCGACGCCCTGCCAGAGCGACAGCGTGCCGAAGAGGCAGGTCTTCGGGTCGGCCGCGAAGTTCTTGATCAGCTCGCCGAGCGTCTCCTCGCCCTGGAGGAGGATCGGGAACTCGGGGATACGGGACCGCAGTTCCTCCGCCGCGAGCTGGGCCGCCCGCATCGAGGAGAACAGGCCGAGCGTGCGCCCGCCCGCCGCCTGGATCAGCTCCGTCAGCTCGTCGAGCATGTCCCCGCGGTCACCGTCGCGCGCGGGACGCGCCAGGTGCTTGGCGACGTACAGGATGCCCTGCTTGGGGTAGTCGAAGGGCGAGCCGACGTCGACGCCCTTCCACTGCGGGAGGTCGTCACCCGCGGTGCCCTCCGGGGCGAGGCCCAGGGAGGCCCCGACGCCGTTGAAGTCGCCGCCCAGCTTGAGGGTGGCCGAGGTCAGGACCACGGATCGGTCCGTGAAGAGCTTCTCCCTGAGGAGGCCCGACACCGACATGGGGGCCACGCGCAGGGAGGCACCGAAGCGGTCGTGCCGCTCGTACCAGACGACGTCCCACTCGGAGCCGTTCGCGATGCGCTCGGCGACGTCGTGCACGGACTCCACCGAGGCCAGCGCCTGTTTGCGGACCGCGTCCTCGTCCTGGACGGACTTGTCGCGGGTCGCGCCGATCCCGGAGATCACCGTACGGGCCGCGTCCCTGAGCGCCATCAGGGCGTACCCGAGGTCCTCAGGGACCTCCTCCAGTCGTCCGGGCAGGGCCAGTTCCATGACCCGCTCGAAACCCTCGGCGGCGGTCTGGAGCTGGTCCGCGGCCTTCTCGTTGACGAGCTTGGCGGCACGGCGTACGGCGCGGTTGACCTGGCCGGGGGTCAGCTCGCCGGTGGCGACTCCGGTGACCCGCGAGACCAGTTCGTGCGCCTCGTCGACGATCAGCACCTCGTGCTGCGGGAGGACCGGGGCGCCCTCGATGGCGTCGATCGCGAGAAGGGCGTGGTTGGTGACGATCACCTCGGCGAGCTTGGCCCGCTCCCTGGCCATCTCGGCGAAGCACTCGGCGCCGTACGCGCACTTCGAGGCGCCCAGGCACTCGCGGGAGGAGACGGAGACCTGGGCCCAGGCGCGGTCGGAGACACCGGGGGTGAGGCCGTCGCGGTCGCCGGTCTCGGTCTCGTCGGACCACTCGCGCAGGCGCAGCAGGTCCTGGCCCAGCTTGCTGGTGGGTGCCGCCGCCTCGAACGGATCGAAGAGACTGTCCCCCTCGTCCTGCGGCACGCCCTCGTGGAGGCGGTGCAGGCACAGGTAGTTCGATCTCCCCTTGAGCATCGCGAACTCGGGGCGGCGGCGCAGCACCGGATGCAGGGCGTCGACCGTGCGCGGCAGATCGCGCTCGACGAGCTGGCGCTGCAGGGCGAGGGTGGCCGTCGCGACGACGACCCGCTCCCCGTGGGCGAGCGCGGGCACGAGGTAGCCGAGCGACTTTCCGGTGCCGGTGCCTGCCTGCACCAGCAGATGGGAGCCGTCGTCGATCGCCTCGGCGACGGCTTCGGCCATGGTCATCTGGCCGGGGCGCTCCGTGCCGCCGACGGCGGTGACGGCAGCGTGCAGGAGTTCGGGGAGTGAGGGCTTCGTCATAGCGCGACCACCCTACGGGGCGGCACTGACAATCGGGCGATCAAGGCTGGAGAGGCGGTCGGGGCAGGGGAGGTGATCGAGGCCGGAGAGGCGAGGGCGCTACAACGCATCGCGCGCGCCTCGGTCCCGGACCATGAGGGCGGCCCGTTTCCCGGGCAGGTCCAGCTCGGCGGAGAACCGGAAACCGGCGGTCAGGAAGGCCGACACGGAGGGGGTGTTGCGCAGGTCCGGTTCCGCGACGACCCGCGCGCAGGAGGGGCGGTTGTCGAGGACCAGGTCGGCGACGGCTCTGAGCAGGGTGCTGCCCAGCCCGCGCCCGCGGTCGGGGACCCCGCCGAGCAGGAGGTGCACCCCGGTGTCGTGCGGCCGGGCGGGGTAGTGCCGGGCCAGGGGGTCGAGGTCGGCGCGGTAGATCTCCCAGTAGCTCATCGGGGTGCCCTCCAGCACGCCGAGACAGGGCACGCTGCGTCCGTCGCCGTCGAGCTGGGCCCGCAGATGGGCCTCGGTGACGCCGTCGGTGCCGGCGAGTTCCCAGAAGGTGGCCACCATGGGGTCGTTCATCCAGCGGCCGATCAGCGGCAGATCGCGTTCGACCGCCACGGGGACGAGCCGGAAGGAGCCCGCGGGCGTGGCGCGCGGCCCCCAGTCCTCGACCCGGTCGAGGAGGTCGTCGGTGAATCTCGCGACGAACTCGTCGGGCAGGCGCAGCTCCAGCGTGGCCTCGCTGTCGGTGTCGGTATCGGTGGGGAAGTCAGCGGTGCGCGCGTCGGCAGGAGGCACGGGACGCTCCTCTCAGGAGATGGGGTGTGTCGGGTTCCTCGGGGGTGAAAGGGGGTTTCCGGCGTCGGGGACATCAATCAGGAATGCAGGGGGTTGGCGATACCGACGTAGACGGACTGGGTGTCGACCGGGCCGACCAGTTCGTCGAGGCCGTGCAGCCGGGTGAGCATGTTGGCCTTGCAGCGCAGGACGGGTGAGTCCAGCAGGCGGGCGGGCAGGGACGTACGCGGTCGGGCGGGACCGGAGGCGATGTCGCCGAGAAAGCGGCGGAAGGCGGCCAGCAGCAGCTGTTCGTCAGCGAGGCGCTGGGAGCCGAACGCGCCGATGAGGCCGAGGACGTTGTTGATGCCGAGGTAGTAGGCGAAGCGTTCGTCGGTCACCTCGTCGGAGACGAAGGTGTCGCTCTGTTCGCCGATGCCGGGCAGCCTGGCGTCGAGTTCGGCGCGGTGGGACTCACGGAAGTAGTACCCCTGGTTGTCGCGGTAGCGGCCTCCCCTGGGCCAGCCGTCGGCGTCCAGCAGGACCAGGGTGTTCTGCTGGTGGGCCTCCAGGGCGATGCCCGCCTCGCCGTCCAGCCACAGCACGGGCCGTACGACCTGCTCCAGGTACCGCAGGAACCACTCGGCGGCGACGGCACCGCGCGGGCGGCCGGTCCGTGCCGCCAGCCGCGTGATGACGGCGGCGAGCCGGGACCGCGGGCCCGGGTCCTCCGGGTGGGCGTGCGGGCGGGGCGAGACGAGTCCGGCGACGCAGGCCACGTCGTCGGCCGGGTGGAAGGGGTTGTGCCGGATCACGACGTCGAGGCCGGTGACGGGGTTGCCGTCCGGGTCGTCGACGGCGAGCCAGGCCGGGTCGCGGACGATGTCGAAGCCCGGGTGCGCGGCCTGCCACTGCTTGGCCAGCCCGCCGCGCAGCAGCCGGTGCACCTCGACACCCCGGTGGAGTTCCTTACGGAGGTTCTCGCGCCGCGAGTTGGTGATACGCAGCCCCAGCGAGAGTTTCAGCATCGCGGGGGCCCCGGAGCGGTGGACGGTGCGCACGGAGGAGGTGGGGTACCAGGGGGCGCCGTGGGTGCACAGGTCGCGGAGCAGCCCGGCTTCGAACAGGGCGGCGGTCTGCGGGCGGTGCCGGGTCTCGCGGATCTGCCAGGGGTGCAGCGGGAGGGCGGCGTAGCCGTCGGGCAGCGGGAGCGGGAGGGCGGCGCCGATGAGCTGGGCGGTGAGCTGCTCGGCGCGGATGGGGCGACCGCGCTCGGTCCAGGCGGAGTCGGTGGCGAGCACGGAGGGGGCCACCGCGAGCCAGTGCAGCGGGAAGGAGCCGCGCAACTCCGGCGAGTAGAGCCGGGCTTCGGCCTCGGCGAGCCCTTCGCGGCTCTTCGGGGTCGGGTGCAGCGGGTGGCCGAGCAGCAGCGCCTGTTCGGCGGCGAGGAAGAGGTCGGGCCCGTCGGCGGGCTGGGCTCGCCGGTCACTGATGAAGGTGGCGGTACGGCGGACGGAGTCGGCGACCCGGGCGACCAGGTCGACGGCGTCGGGGGGCAGGACGGAGGGCGCGCGCGAGGCATCGCGCCCCGGATCACTCACCGTCCCCGCGCGCGGGAGGCCGTCTGCACGACCGCCTTGGCCGCCCTCCGTACCCGCGCGCGGGAGGCCGTCCCCACTCCCGTCGTCGCCCTTGTACGTGGGTGCCGTCGTCCCCGCGCGCGTGGGACCGTCGTACGCCTCCCGCGCGAGGAGTGTCGCGACGGTGACCGCGTCGGCCGCCGGGGCTCCTGCGGGGGCGTCGGCCAGGTGCGGGAGTCCGAAGCGGTGCCAGCCGGTCGGGGACCAGTAGTGGACCGGGGCGAGCAGGGCGGTGCCGCTGGTGGGGAGGGGGATGCGGAGGGTGCCGTCGGTGGGGGCGGCGAGGTCGTTCTCCCGTACCCAGCAGCGCAGCAGGTTCTCGGTGGCGGCGGCCTGGGCCGCGGTGTGGGGGTCGAGGTGTTCGAGCAGATCGGCCGTGGCACCGCGCGCCCACCCGGCGCCCCCGGCCGCCCCCTTCTGCCGGGGCACCGTCTCCCTCGCGGGCACGGCGTGGGAACGGCCTTCGGGTACGGGGGTGCTGTTCAAGACGGTTCCTCGTGGGGTTGTTCGGGTGCGCGTGCGGGGAGGGCGGACAGGGGCGGTACGGGTGTGAGTCGGGCCTGGCTACCCCGTTCGCCCGGAGTGCGTGCCGGCCTGCGGACGCCCCTCGGTGTGGCCGCGGGCCACCGCCGCCACGGCGTCGGACAGCCGGTCGAGCACCGCGTCGGTCTGCTCGTCGGTGATGGTCAGCGGCGGCAGCAGCCGGACGACGCTGGCCTGTCGTCCGCCGAGTTCGACGATCAGTCCCCGGCGCAGACACTCCCGCTGTACGGCGGCGGCCAGCTCGGGCGCCGCGGGGTGCGGCCCTCCTTCGGCCGGGCCGGGGAACACCTCGGGGTCAGCGTCGGCGGGGTCGGAGGCGGCCCGCTCCGCCCCCGGTTCGACCAGCTCCACCCCGATCATCAGACCGCGTCCGCGCACATCGCCGATGATCGGGAACTCGGCGGCGAGTTGCCTGAGCCGGGCGAGGATGCGCGGGCCCAGGGTGGCCGCCCGCTCGGCGAGGCCGTGCTCGCGGACGTACGCCAGGGTGGCCGTACCGGCGGCCATGGCGAGCTGGTTGCCGCGGAACGTGCCCGCGTGGGCGCCGGGTTCCCAGACGTCGAGGTCGTCGCGGTAGACCACGACGGCCAGCGGCAGGCTGCCGCCGATGGCCTTGGACATCACCATCACGTCAGGGGTGACCCCGCTGTGCTCCACCGCCCAGAAGGCGCCGGTGCGGCCGACGCCGGTCTGGATCTCGTCGGCGATCAGCGGGATCGAGCGGGCCTCGGTGATCCGCCGCATACGCCGCAGCCAGACGTCCGGCGCGGGAATCACCCCGCCCTCGCCCTGGACGGGTTCGAGGATCATCCCGGCGGGCAGGGGCACGCCCGACTTGGTGTCGTCGAGGACCGACTCGGTCCAGCGGGCGGCGAGTTCGGCGCCCCGCTCGCCGCCCATGCCGAACGGGCAGCGGTAGTCCTGGGGGAAGGGCAGCCGGGCGACCCGTACGTCGGCCGCGTGGCCGGAGGCGTCGAGCGATCCGGCGGTCATGCCGTGGTAGGCGCCGGTGAAGGCGAGCATGCCGGTGCGGCCGGTCGCGGCGCGCACGAGCTTGAACGCGGCCTCCACGGCATCCGTCCCGGCCGGTCCGCAGAACTGCACGCGCGCGTGGTCGGCGAGTCCGGGCGGCAAAGTGCGGAACAGCTCGGTGATGAACGCGTCCTTGACGGGCGTCGCCAGATCGAGGACGTGCAGCGGCGCCCCCGAGTCGAGGACCTTGCGGATCGCCTCCAGGACGACGGGGTGGTTGTGCCCGAGGGCCAGGGTCCCCGCGCCGGAGAGGCAGTCGAGGTAGCGGCGGCCGTCGGCGCCCTCGATCGTCAGCCCGCGCGCGCGTACGGGCACGATCGGGAGGGCGCGCGCATAGGTGCGTGCCGCCGATTCGCGCGCCGACTGGCGCCGCAGAATCCCCTCGTGCGCCCCGCGCGCGCCCGCGCACATCTCGGTATCCGCGTCCACCTCGGCGGACGTCCGGGATTCCCGTGCCCCCGCGCGCTCTCCGGTCTCGATGGACTCCCGCAGCCCCAATGTCCCAACTCCCCCTGCTCAACCGCTCTGCCGCCCCGCCGGCCGCCAACTCGCCGAGACACTCCTCCCGTTACCAACACCCGGCGCCCGGTCCGGGTCACGGGTCGCTTCAAGATCCTTACGGGGATGGGGATCCCGCTGCTACGGCACACCCCCGTGGACACCCCGTAGGCAACCCGTAGGCATCGTGCGGGCGCTCCGGAATCAGCCGTGACAGGACGTCACACCGGCCCTCTGGGAGGCGATCGGCAGACCGGGGACCCTGTTGCGAAACAGTTGCCGTTCCGGCGGATGGCCCCCATGGGGAACGCATAGTGTGTGGTGCCGTGCGGGGAAAGCACACGGTTCGACCACGCCAGGGGGAGTCAGACAATGCGACGCATACGCCCACCCTTCATCGCCCGACACGGGAGGGGAGCGCGCCGTGGAACCGCCCCCGTACCGGCCGTCGTCGGCCTCGCCGTGGTGCTCGCGCTCACCGTCACGGCCTGCGGCTCCGACTCCGGGGACGCCGCCGCGGACGGGCCGGCCTCCGCGTCGGCGGCCGACGGCGGCGACGGGAAGATCACGATCCCGGACGGCCTCAAGGACAAGCTCAAAGAGCACGGCATCGACATCGACAAGTGGAAGAACGGCGCCTGGAAGAACTGGGACAAGGACGACTGGCTGCGCGAGGCCGAGGACTACGTCAACCCGATCATCGAGGGCCTCTGGGACGCGGACCGGATGCGGGACGCCGACGACCCGGAGAAGAGCGTCGACACGAACGACCTCACGGGCGACCAGGGCGTCACCGACCCCACGCCGAGGGCGGTGCAGGCGAAGGCCGTGGCACCCGACTACCACTCCAGCGTGCCCGAGGCGGGCAAGGTGTTCTTCGACGCCCCCGAGGGCACAATGGTCTGCTCGGCGACCGTGGTGGCGGACCCCGCCAACCCCGGGAAGTCCAACCTCGTCTGGACGGCGGGCCATTGCGTGCACGCGGGCAAGAAGGGCGGCTGGTACCGCAACATCGCCTTCGTGCCGTCGTACAACGACGCGGCCAGGTCGAGCACCGAGGTGGAGAACGCCCCGCGCGCGGAGATCGCCCCCTACGGCGTCTGGTGGGGTGACTGGGCGCAGACCTCGGACCAGTGGATCCGGCAGGGCGGTGCGACGGGCGGCGACGGCGCTCCGTACGACTTCGCGGTCATCCATGTGACGCCGGAGAAGGGCGGGAGCGGCAAGTCGCTGGAGGAGACGGTCGGTTCGGCGCTTCCGGTGGACTTCGACGCGCCCGCGGTGACGCAGGTGGAGAGCATCACGGCGACCGGCTATCCGGCGGCGGCGCCGTTCGACGGCGAGACGATGTACCAGTGCCAGGACGCCCCGGGCCGCCTGTCGATCGCCAAGGCGGACCCGACGATGTACCGCATCGGCTGCACCATGACCGGCGGCTCCTCGGGCGGCGGCTGGGTCACCACGGGCGCCGACGGCAACCCGGCCCTGATCTCCAACACCTCGATCGGCCCGGTCAGCTCAGGCTGGCTGGCGGGCCCGAGGCTGGGCGAGGTGGCGAAGGGCGTGTACGACGAGGTGAGCGCGAAGTTCGCCCGTTAGCAGTGAGGTGGGCCCCATGCCTTCGGCATGGGGCCCACCTCAGGGGCGCGGGGCTGTATTCGATTTGCGGCTCCGCCGCGGGGCGCGAACAACCCCCACGCACCCGCAGCCAAACAACACACCCACCCGGCGGAGCCTAGAGCGCCGCTGCCGCCGGAACGTACGGCGACAGATCCGCCGCCAACTCCTCATGCACCCGCGCCTTCAGCAACGTGCCCTCCGCGGTGTGCTCCTCGGAGATCACCTCGCCCTCGGTGTGGGCACGGGCGACCAGCCCGCCGTGGGTGTACGGCACGAGCGCCTCGATCTCGACCGAGGGCCGGGGCAACTCGTTGTCGATCAGCGCGAGCAGTTCGTCGATGCCCTGACCGGTGCGGGCGGACACCGCGATGGACCGCGGCTCCATCCGCATCAGCCGCTGGAGCGTCAGCGGGTCGGCCGCGTCGGCCTTGTTGATCACGACGATCTCGGGTACGCCGGTGGCACCGACGTCCCTGATCACCTCGCGCACGGCGGCCAGTTGCTCCTCCGGCACCGGGTGCGAGCCGTCGACCACGTGCAGGATCAGGTCGGAGTCGCCGACCTCCTCCATCGTGGAGCGGAACGCCTCGACGAGGTGGTGCGGCAGGTGCCGTACGAAGCCGACGGTGTCCGCCAGCGTGTAGACGCGTCCGCCCGGTGTCTCGGTCCGGCGCACGGTCGGGTCGAGGGTCGCGAACAGGGAGTTCTCGACCAGGACGCCCGCGCCCGTGAGGCGGTTGAGCAGCGAGGACTTGCCCGCGTTGGTGTAGCCGGCGATGGCGACCGAGGGCACCTTGTTGCGGCGGCGCACCTGGCGCTGGACGTCGCGGCCGGTCTTCATCTCCGCGATCTCCCGGCGCATCTTCGCCATCTTCTCGCGGATCCGGCGCCGGTCCGTCTCGATCTTGGTCTCACCGGGACCACGGGTGGCGAGGCCGCCGCCCTTGCCGCCGCCCATCTGACGGGACAGCGACTGACCCCAGCCTCGGAGCCTCGGCAGCATGTACTGCATCTGCGCGAGCGCGACCTGCGCCTTGCCCTCCCGGGACTTGGCGTGCTGGGCGAAGATGTCGAGGATCAGGGCCGTACGGTCGATGACCTTGACCTTGACGACGTCTTCGAGGGCGATGAGCTGGCCGGGGCTCAGCTCGCCGTCGCAGATGACGGTGTCCGCGCCGGACTCGACGACGATGTCGCGCAGCTCCAGGGCCTTGCCGGAGCCGATGAAGGTGGCCGCGTCGGGCTTGTCACGGCGCTGGACGACACCGTCGAGCACCAGGGCGCCCGCGGTCTCCGCGAGGGCGGCCAGCTCGGCGAGCGAGTTGTCCGCGTCCTTGACGGTCCCCGTGGTCCAGACGCCGACGAGCACGACCCGCTCCAGGCGGAGCTGGCGGTACTCGACCTCGGTGACGTCCTCGAGTTCGGTGGAGAGGCCGACCACGCGGCGCAGGGCCGCGCGCTCGGAGCGGTCGAACTGGTCGCCGTCCCGCTCTCCGTCGATCTCGTGGCTCCAGGCGACGTCCTCTTCCATCAGGGCATCGGCCCGAAGACCTTCGGGGTAGGTGTGCGCGAGGCGCTCAGTGTCCTGGGAAGGGGAAGAAGAGGAGGTCATTGGGTCCTTACGTCGAAAGGGATGCCGTGTGCGGTGACGGAGCGTGCCCCGTCATCCACCACAACGCACGAGCGTCCCGGGAGATTCCCGGAACCCGTCCTGCGGGGCCGGTGGCAGTGCCGCCGACCCGACGATGGTCGCACGGCACGCCTCGTCTCGTCACGGTGTTATTTCGCGGCCTGTTTCACAGGTGCGACGGACTTCCAGTCGGGGTGACCAGGCATCGGCGGCGTCTTCTCGGCGTACAGCCAGGCCTGGAAGAACGCGCTCAGATCGCGCCCCGCGATGTCGGAGGCGAGCCGCTCGAAGTCGGCGGTGCCCGCGACGCCGTCCTTGTGGAGGCCGACCCAGGCCTCCTCCACGCGCTCGAAGGCCGGGCGGCCGATCTCCTGGCGGAGGGCGTAGAGGGCGAGGGCGGCGCCGTCGTAGACGTTCGGACGGAAGATGCCGATCTTCTGCCCGGGCTTGGGCGCCTTGGGAGCGGCCGGGGGTCCGCCGGAGGCCCGCCAGCGGTCGGAGGCGCCGTACGCGGCCTTCATGCGGTCCGCGAGCTTCCGGCCCGCCTTCTCCTCCGCGTACAGGGCCTCGTACCAGGTGGCGTGTCCTTCGTTGAGCCACAGGTCGGACCAGCTGCGCGGGCTGACGCTGTCGCCGAACCACTGGTGGGCCAGTTCGTGCACCATGATCGAGTCGACGTACCACTCGGGGAAGGCGGGCTCGGTGAACAGGTCTCTCTCGAAGAGAGAGAGGGTCTGTGTCTCCAGCTCGAAACCGGTGGACGCCTCGGCGATGAGCACCCCGTACGTCTCGAAGGGGTAGCGGCCGACCTTGCCCTCCATCCACTCGATCTGCGCGGGCGTCTTCTTCAGCCAGCGCTCCAGCAGCGCGCGGTCCTTGGTGGGCACGACGTCGCGCACGGGCAGCCCGTGCGGTCCGGTGCGGTGCACGACCGTGGAGCGGCCGATGGACACCTGGGCCAGTTCGGTGGCCATGGGGTGCTGGGTGCGGTAGGTCCAGGTCGTGGCGCCGCCGACCCGGTCGACACCGGTGGGCAGCCCGTTGGCCACCGCGGTGTACTCGTTCGGAGCGGTGACCCTGATGGTGAACATCGCCTTGTCGGAGGGGTGGTCGTTGCACGGGAACACCAGGTGCGCGACATCGGCCTGGTTGGCCATAGCGAGCCCGTCCTTGGTGCGCACCCAGCCGCCGTCCCGGCCGTCCGGGGACACCGGGTCGCTGGTGTGCCGCACGGTGATCCGCGTCCAGCTCCCGGCGGACAGCGGCTCCCTGGGCGTCACCACCAGGTCCTCGCCCGCACTGGTGAACGACGCCGGTTCACCGTCGACCTCGACCGAGTCGACCTTCCCGTGGGCGAAGTCGAGGTTGATCTGTTCGAGCTCTGTGGTCGTCCAGGCGTCGATGGTGGTGACGGCGGACAGCGGCTTGCTGTTGGTTCCGGGGTAGCTGAGGGCGAGGTCGTACGACGCCACGTCGTACCCGGGGTTGCCCAGGTGCGGGAAGAGGCGGTCGCCGACGCCCAAGGGGACCGCGGGGGCACTCGCGGCGACGAGGCAGACGGAGACGGCGGAGGCGAGCAGCGCCGAGGTGAACCGGGCGCGGGGGTTGAGCAGCATGCACCACCGCTACCAGCGCCCGCCCGCCGGAGGGCGGCGACTCGCGCCGGGCCCACCCGAACGGGTACCTCAGGGAACCGCCACGTGATGCTGCGCGCGACTGACGTCGAACACACCGGGGACGTTGCGCATGGCCCGCATGAGGGCCGGAAGGTGCGCCGCGTCCGGGAGTTGGAGCGTGTAGGTGTGGCGTACGCGCTGCTGGCTGGGGGGTTCGACGGTCGCCGAGACGATCGCGACGCCCTCCAGGGCGATGGCCTCGGTGAGGTCGGCCAGCAGATGGGGCCGCCCGAACGATTCGGCGACCAGGGTGACCCGCGCCTCCGTGGTGTCCCCCCAGTGCACGCCGACCTCCGCGCGCCCGGTGGCCTTCATGCGGGCCACCCCGGCGCACTCCACGCGGTGGACGGTCACGACTCCCCCGCGTACGGCGAAGCCGGTGACCTCGTCGGGCGGTACGGGCGTACAGCAGCCGGCGAGGCGGACGGTCGCGCCGGGCTGGTCGACGACGGCGGTGGCGGCGGCCGGGGAGGCGTCCGGGGCGGGCTTGGAGCCGTCCTGGGCCGGGCGGGCGCCGACGGCCTCACGGGCGGGCTCCACGGCGGTCTCCTCGGCCTCCGGGAGGTCACCTGGGGTGCCGGGCCCGTCGGCGGGCTCGTCGTGCGTCGGATGGGCGGCCAGCCAGCGCTGGATGGCGATCCTGGCGACGGGGGTGTGCGCGTGCTCCAGCCACTCCCTGGAGGGCTCGGAGGCCGGGTCCTGGCCCATGAGGAGCTGGACCGTGTCGCCGTCCCGCAGAACGGTGCTCAGCGTCGCCAGCCGGCCGTTGACCCGGGCGCCGATGCACGCGTGCGCGTCCTCGCCGTACTGGGCGTAGGCCGCGTCCACGCAGCTCGCGCCCTCGGGGAGCCCGAGCGAGCCGCCGTCGGCCCGGAAGACGGTGATCTCGCGGTCCTGGGCGAGGTCCTCGCGCAGGGTGGACCAGAAGGTGTCGGGGTCGGGCGCGGCCTCCTGCCAGTCGAGGAGGCGGGAGAGCCAGCCGGGCCTGGTGGGGTCGACGCGCTCGCCGTCGCCCGCGAGGTCGGCCCGCGCTCCGTCGCTGTCGGACTGCTCCTCCGAAGGAGGAGCGTAGGGATTGCCGAGGGCGATCACGCCGGCCTCGGCGGCCTTGTGCATCTGGTGGGTACGGATGAGGACTTCGGCGACCTGACCGTCCTTGCGGGCGACGGCCGTGTGCAGCGACTGGTACAGGTTGAACTTGGGGACGGCGATGAAGTCCTTGAACTCCGAGACGACCGGCGTCATACAGGTGTGCAGCTCGCCCAGTACGCCGTAGCAGTCGGCGTCCTCGTTGACGAGGACCAGGACCCGCCCGAAGTCGGAGCCGCGCAGGGTGCCGCGTTTGCGCGCGGTCCGGTGCAGGGACACGAAGTGGCGTGGCCGGATGAGGACTTCGGCCTGGATCCCCGAGTCGCGCAGTACCGCGCGTACCTCGTCGGCGATCTCGGCGAGCGGGTCGTCCTCGCGGGAGGCGTTGCCGAGGATCAGCTCACGGGTGTGCCGGTACTCCTCGGGGTGCAGGATCGCGAAGACGAGGTCTTCCAGTTCGGTCTTGAGCGCCTGGACGCCGAGGCGTTCGGCGAGCGGGATGAGGACGTCCCGGGTGACCTTGGCGATGCGTTCCTGCTTCTCGGGGCGCATCACGCCCAGTGTGCGCATGTTGTGCAGCCGGTCGGCGAGTTTGATCGACATCACGCGGACGTCGTTCCCGGTGGCGACCAGCATCTTGCGGAAGGTCTCGGGCTCGGCGGCGGCGCCGTAGTCGACCTTCTCCAGCTTGGTCACACCGTCGACGATGAAGCGGACCTCGGCGCCGAACTCCTCGCCGACCTGATCCAGCGTCACGTCGGTGTCCTCGACGGTGTCGTGGAGCAGAGAGGCCGTCAGGGTCGTGGTCTCCGCGCCGAGTTCGGCGAGGATCAGCGTCACGGCGAGCGGGTGCGTGATGTACGGCTCGCCGCTCTTGCGCATCTGGCCGCGGTGCGAGGACTCGGCCAGGACGTAGGCCCGGCGCAGCGGTTCGAGGTCGGCGTCGGGGTGGTGGGCGCGGTGTGCCTCGGCGACATGGCCGATGGCGTCGGGGAGCCGGTCGCGGGCGGCGGAGCCCAGGAACGCCGCTCTGCCGAGCCTGCGCAGGTCGATCCGGGGGCGGGCCCGGCGGCGGGGCGCGGGCGTCCCACCTTGCTCCAGCGAGGTGGACGTCACAGCACCTGGACTCGCGGGATTCGTGGCCTCCGCACTCATGGGCACCTCCGGCTACCTGGACCGGCGGACGGGATGCCCCATGGCGGACGGCGGCTCAGGGGATGACGTTGTTCCCCCGTCCGGGCCGGTGCTTGATGCTACCGAGCCCACCACGCGCGACTGACCACCTCTCGTCGAGCGTGAAACGGATCACCCATTCGAGCGACGGTTCGGTGGCTCATGCATTCGAGCCGCCCGATCCGGGACCGGCCATGATTCCGAGCCGGATCACCCTCACCGGCTACGGTTCCACAGCCCTTAGGACACACAGGCTTCGATGTCCAGCCGCCAACCGCGTCAGCTCGACGCGTTTTCCAGCCACTCCGCGTCGATCTCGCCCTCGGCGACGATCACCGCGGGTCCGGTCATCTCGATCTCGCCGTCGGCCCGCTCGGTGATCACCAGGCGCCCGCCGGGCACGTCGACGGTGTACGTCACCGGCGTCCCGGTCACGGCCGGGTCGGCGCCGTCGCGCCGGGCGGCGGCCACGGCGACGGCGCACGCGCCCGTGCCGCAGGACCGGGTCTCACCGGATCCGCGCTCGTGCACGCGCAGGGCGACATGGCGGGGGCCCCGGTCGACCACGAACTCGACGTTGACGCCGTCCGGGTAGACGGAGGCGGGGCTGACGGGCGGCGCGGTGAGCAGGTTCCCCGCGTGCGCGAGGTCGTCGACGAAGGCGACCGCGTGCGGGTTGCCCATGTTCACGTTCCGCGCGGGCCAGCCTCGCTCGCCGACGCGCACACTGACCTCCCCTTCGGGGAGGAGTGCCTTGCCCATGCCGACGGTGACGTCACCGTCCTTGGCGATGTGCACCCGCTTGACGCCCCCGCGCGTGGCGACGGTGATGTCCCCTTCGGCCGTGTGTCCGGCCCGCTGGAGGTAGCGCGCGAAGACCCGCACCCCATTGCCGCACATCTCCGCGATCGAACCGTCGCCGTTGCGGTAGTCCATGAACCACTCCGCCTCGCCCGCCATCGCCCTGGCCTCGGGATGCGCGGCGGACCGCACGACGTGCAGCAGCCCGTCTCCCCCGATGCCCGCACGCCGGTCGCACAGGGCGGCGACGGCGGCCGGGGGGAGGTCGATGAGGTTCCCGGGGTCGGGGACGATCACGAAGTCGTTCTCGGTCCCGTGCCCCTTGAGGAAGGCGATCCGCGTGCTCATTCCTCGATCGTACGGGGTGGGTACGACACCTTGAGCGGCTAGCGGAGCCGGGCCACGCGCCACACGGCGAGCCCGATCACCACGGTCACCGTCACGACGTAGGCCAGGACGATCCACCAGCCCCGCCGACGGCCGTCACCCAGCCCAGGCGCCGTGTACCCGACCCGGCGCGCGGCCATCATGCCCCAGCCCGCCGCGCAGGAGCAGATGAGCAGCCCCAGCATGGCGATGACCGCTCCGCTGTCGCCGAAGTCGAAGGCCAGCGGGAAGGCGAACATCAGGGAGCCGACGGCGGCCAGGACCACGATCGGGGCGAGCTGCCAGATGCGCAGCCGACGCTGCGGGCGCAGTTCGACCTCGACCTCGGGGCCGAGGAACATCTCGTCCGGTCCGGGTCCGTCGGCGGTCACGCCGCCCTGTGTGTCGTCGGGCCCGTCCGGGCTCAGACGGTCCTCGCCCTGTTCCGTTTCGCCACCGTCTCCGGTGACGTGTCCCGCGCCTTGTGCGGTGTCGCGAGGGCCGGCCTCCATCGCCACGCGCCCTCCCAACTCGGACTCCACTTGGTCGATCGAAGCTCGATGATGGCACGGCGCCGGAGGCCTGGATGACGGCCGGAGCGTCCCGATGCCATGACGTGATCAGGCTGTGACCGGTCGTTCGACCAACGCCAGTGCGAGGTGCGGAAGTTCTGTGAGATCCGCCGCAGCCCCACTCAACCAGTGCACCCGGGGATCGCGCCTGAACCATGAATCCTGACGGCGCGCGAAGCGCTTGGTGGCACGCACGGTCTCCGCGCGCGCGTCGTCCTCGCCGCACTCCCCCGCGAGCGCCGCGAGCACCTGCTGGTAGCCCAGCGCGCGCGATGCCGTGAGCCCCCGGCGCAGACCGTGCGCCTCCAGCGCGCGCACCTCGTCCACGAGCCCCGCCGCCCACATCCGGTCGACCCGGCGGGCGATCCGCTCGTCCAGCTCGGGGCGGGACACGTCGACGCCGATCTGGACGGTGTCGTACACGGAGTCGTGGCCCGGCAGGTTGGCGGTGAAGGGCTTGCCGGTGATCTCGATGACCTCCAGGGCCCGGACGATCCGGCGGCCGTTGCTGGGCAGGATCGCCAGCCCGGCCTCGGGGTCGGCGGCGGCCAGCCGGGCGTGCAGGGCGCCGGAGCCGCGCAGGGCCAGCTCCTCCTCCAGGCGGGCCCTGACCTCGGGGTCGGTGCCGGGGAATTCCATCTTGTCGACGGCGCCCCGGACGTACAGGCCGGAGCCGCCGACCAGGACCGGCCAGCGGCCCTCGGCGAGCAGGGCGTCGATCCGCTCGCGGGCGAGGCGCTGGTACTCGGCGACGCTGGCGGCGACGGTCACGTCCCAGATGTCCAGGAGGTGGTGCGGGACACCCCCGCGTTCCTCGGGCGTCAGCTTGGCGGTACCGATGTCCATCCCTCGGTAGAGCTGCATCGAGTCGGCATTGACGACCTCCCCGCCGAGACGCTGAGCCAGAAAAACGCCCAGATCGGACTTTCCGGCCGCGGTGGGGCCGACGACGGCGATGACTCGGGGGTTGGAAGGTGCGCTGCTCACCGTCCCAGTCTCCCAAACCCGCAACCCCTCCTCGAACGAGTTACGTGACGGCGGGGGTCCGGGGTCGTTGCCAGTTGCGAGGTTGGCGCCGCCGGTTTCGGCAGGCCGCAGCGGGGGCGACGCAAACGGACGCACCGGGCGACGCGGGATTTCGTCCGCACGAGTAACGTATGGAGTGGATATGGGTGTTTTTGCACGGCTTCTCGGACGGTCGAAGACCGCGGAGGAGGCGTCGGCCGCCGAGGAGCAGTCCGTCGCCGTGACGGACGGGTCCGCGGCGGAGGAGACGGAAGCGGCGAAGGGGTCGCCCGAGGCCGGCGGCGGTGCCGGGACGGAGAGCACGGCGGCGAAGCCGGAAACCGTGGCCGTGGCCGCCACCGAGGGCGTCGAGATCCCCAAGCAGCAGTCCGCCGAGGAGGCCGCCGACAGCGAGGCCGGTGAGGGCGCCCGCAGGTAACGGCCCGCGAGGGAAGGCGAACCATGGGTCTGCTGGACAATTTGAAGGCGAAGCTCACCCCGGCCAAGGACAAGGTCTCGGACCTCGCGCAGCAGCACGGGGACAAGATCGAGCGGGGTCTCGACAAGGCCGCCAAGGTGGTCGACGAGAAGACCAGGGGCAAGTACAGCGACAAGATCCATACGGGCACCGGCAAGGCGAAGGGCGCCGTGGACCGTCTCGCGCACAAGGACGGCGACGGCGACACCCCGGACGACACGTTCACGCCACCGCCGGGCACCCCGCCCCCGGCTTCCTGACCGGTACCAGAAGCACCGTCACAACACATCGGCGGACGGCCGCGGAGCAGCCGCTCCCGGCCGTCCGCCGTGTCATGGCCTAGGACCAGGCCGCGACCACGTACCCCACGCCGTACGGCGCGTCCTCGTACAGCGTCGTGCCGGCGAGGCCGGCGTCCTCGGCCGCGCCCGCGAGGACCTGCCAGGGGGCCCGGCCCGATGCCTTCAGTTCGTACGCCAGTTCCGCGTCCAGCGCCTTGAGCGCGGCCACGTCCGCCGTACCCAGGGCCCGGCCGGCCTCCTCGTCGAAGCCGGCCGCCCGCTCGTCGAAGTACCCCGGCGCCTTGAGCGTCCGGCACGCGCTGGCGTCGCCCATCACCAGCAGGGCCACCCGCTCCGGCCGCCCGCCGATCTCCCGCCCGGCCTCGACGCACCGCCCGGCCGCCAGCGACTCCTCGACGCCCAGGCCTTCGACGGGTGCCACGGACCAGCCGGTCCGCTCCAGCAGCCACGCGGCGACGGCGAGCGCCGACGGCAGCCGCCGGTCCGCCGGTGCCGGTCCCGTGCCCAGGTGTACGTCGAGGTCGACGCCGTAGCCGCGGAAGGTGCCCCGCGTGCCCGCCGGGTGCGGTCCATGGCCGTCCTGATCGGCGGGGCCGACGACGAGCAGGCGGTCGGGGCGGGAGGCCGCGAGGAGGCCCAGCGCGTCTGTGCAGGCGGTGCGGGCGGCGTCCAGTTCGGGAGCGGCGCCCGCGGCCACGTCGGGCACGAGGAGGGGCGGGCAGGGGCAGACTGCGGCGGCGACGAGCATGATCGGCAGCGTAACCCCGGAGGGCGGCCCGGTGTCACTCCTCGAAGAGGACGTCCGTCAGGTCGATGACCGTCAGTACGAGGACCACGAGCTTGCCCTCGGTGATCACGTACTCGATGAAGAGATTGCGCGAGAGGGCGAGCCCGCGGGTGGACTCGTCGCCGAGGACGGAGTGGGAGAGCTTGTGCCGCGGATCGGTCGCCAGTATGGCCAGGCCGCGCTCCAGCAGGTCGCGCCGGTCGGCGGTCAGGCTGTCGCGCACTTTGGCGGCCTGCTCGGTGAAAGCGACGCTGTACGGCAGCATGTACGGCTCCTTCCCTGTCCGTATTGTGCCAGGACGTTAGTCGCAGCCGCAGCCGCTTCCCGTGGCCGCCGGAAGCGGCGCGGGAACGCCGATCTTCGGCAGGCCGAGCAGCACGCCCGCGGGCTTCGCGGCCTCCGCGGTGGTGCGCTTCTCCCAGGCGTCGCCCGCGCGCGTGGGGCGCACGTCGAGGACGGCGCCCTCGGCGAGGAGGTGGTGCGGGGCGGCGTAGGTGATCTCGACCGTGACGACGTCCCCGGGACGCACCGAGGTGTCCGGTTTGGTGAAGTGGACCAGCCGGTTGTCGGGGGCGCGGCCGGAGAGGCGGTGGGTGGCGCCGTCCTTGCGGCCCTCGCCCTCGGCGACCATCAGCTCCAGGGTGCGGCCGATCTGCTTCTTGTTCTCGTCCCAGGAGATCTCCTCCTGGAGCGCGGCGAGACGCAGGTAGCGCGCCTGGACGACCTCCTTGGGGATCTGGTTCTCCATGGTGGCGGCGGGCGTGCCGGGCCGCTTGGAGTACTGGAAGGTGAACGCCTGTGCGAACCGCGCCTCGCGCACCGCGTGCATCGTCTGTTCGAAGTCCTCCTCGGTCTCCCCGGGGAAGCCGACGATGATGTCGGTGGTGATCGCCGCGTGCGGGATGGCCGCCCGCACCTTCTCGATGATCCCCAGGTAGCGCTCCTGGCGGTACGAGCGGCGCATCGCCTTGAGGATCGTGTCCGAGCCGGACTGCATGGGCATGTGGAGCTGCGGCATCACGTTCGGTGTCTCGGCCATGGCGGCGATGACGTCGTCGGTGAAGTCGCGCGGGTGCGGGGAGGTGAAGCGCACGCGCTCCAGGCCGTCGATCTTCCCGCAGGCCCGCAGCAGCTTGCCGAACGCCTCGCGGTCGCCGATGTCGGCGCCGTACGCGTTGACGTTCTGGCCGAGCAGGGTGATCTCGGAGACGCCCTCGGCGACCAGCGCCTCGATCTCGGCGAGGATGTCGCCGGTACGGCGGTCCTTCTCCTTGCCGCGCAGGGCCGGGACGATGCAGAAGGTGCACGTGTTGTTGCAGCCGACGGAGATCGACACCCAGGCCGCGTACGCGCTCTCGCGCCGGGTCGGCAGCGTCGACGGAAACGCCTCCAGCGACTCGGCGATCTCGACCTGCGCCTCTTCCTGCACGCGCGCGCGTTCCAGCAGGACGGGCAGCTTGCCGATGTTGTGCGTGCCGAAGACGACGTCCACCCAGGGCGCCTTCTTCACGATGGTGTCGCGGTCCTTCTGCGCGAGGCAGCCGCCCACCGCGATCTGCATCCCAGGGCGCTTGGTCTTCATCGGGGCGAGCCGCCCGAGGTTGCCGTAGAGCCGGTTATCGGCGTTCTCGCGCACGGCGCAGGTGTTGAAGACGACGACGTCCGCGTCGCCGTCGGCGTCCTTGGGCGCACGAACATAACCGGCGTTTTCGAGCAGACCGGACAATCGCTCGGAATCGTGGACGTTCATCTGGCACCCGTAGGTGCGCACTTCATAGGTCTTGACGTCCACGGCCCCGCTCCGGTCACTGCTGCTCATGCGACAAGGGTAGGCGGTGCGTGGAGCTGGGCCGTACGGGTTACCGCTCGCCCGTGTCCCAGCCCTGGCGGCGCAGGACGGCCGCCACGTCGGGGGCGCGGTAGTGGTCGCCCTTGAGCACCTTGCCGTCGGCCCTGCGGGCGACCAGGCCGTCGGGGCCCAGCTTCGTCATGTTGGCGCGGTGGATCTCCGCGATCACCGCGTCGAGGTCGATGCCGTGGACCAGGGCGGTGCCGTAGGCGACGTACACGACATCGGCCAGCTCGTGCGCCAGCCGGTCCAGCGGGCCCGTGACGGCCACCTCGGCGACCTCCGCGGCCTCCTCCGCGAGCAGTTCGCCGCGGTGCGCCGCCAGCTCGGGGGAGACCTCGGCCGGCGTGCTGCGGGCGTCGAGGCCGAAGGCGAGGTGGAACTCCCGGACGAGGTCGGCGGGGGACGTGGCGGAGGCGTGAGCGGGGCGCATGCGGCGACTCTAGCGATCTCGCGGCGGGCCTCCGGGGCCGCTCCCCTGGCCAGCACCAGGGCCGTACTGGCAGGATCGCGCGCATGCTCAAGGTGCTCCCCCGGATCGGCAGGCGGCAGGCCCTCATGGGCTCGGTCGCCGGTTTCGTGGTCTTCGGACTGCTGCTGTGGTGGCTGCTGCCGCTGGACGAGGAGCCGCCGGACGGCACGATCACGTTCAGCACCGGGACCCCGGCGGGCGTCTACCAGCAGTACGGCTCGCGGCTCAGCGCCGCCTTCGCCAAGGACATGCCGAAGCTGGACGTGCGGCTGCTGAACAGCCAGGGGTCGCAGGAGAACGTCGAGCGGGTGGCCACGGGCGACGCCGACTTCACCATCGCGGCGGCCGACGCGGTGGAGACGTACAAACTGAGGAATCTGCGGGGCGCCGACACACTGCGCGGCGTCGCGCGGCTCTACGACGACTATGTGCAGCTTGTCGTACCGCGCGACTCCAAGATCTCGACCGTGGAGGATCTGCGGGGCAAGCGGGTGGCCATAGGGCTGGACAACTCCGGTGTACGGCTGATCGCGAACCGGGTGCTGGCCGCCGCGGGGCTCGACCCGGTCAAGGACATCAAGCCCTTCGCCGACGGCATCGACACCGGGCCCGGGCGGCTGCGGCAGGGCCAGATCGACGCCTTCTTCTGGTCGGGCGGGCTCCCGACGAACGGTCTGGAGCAGTTGGCGAAGGACTTCCCCATCCGCTTCGTCCCGATCGGCACGGACCTGGTCACCAAGCTGCACGAGAAGGGCGGCGCGTCCCGCTACTACCGGGCCACCAACATGCCCGAGTCGGCCTACCCCACCGTCCAGGACGGCTCGACCGTGGCCACGATCGCGGTGTCCAACCTGCTGATCACCCGCGAGGACATGGACCCGAGGCTCACGGAATGGCTGACCCGGTCGGTGATCAACAGCCGGGACGGCATCGGCGCCCACGTCCACTCGGCACAGCTGGTGGACCTGCGGACCGCCATCTACACCGACCCCCTGGCCCTGCACGAGGGCGCCCGGCGCTACTACCGCTCCGTCAAGCCGTAGGGCCCCCTCAGGCCGCCGGGCCCGACCTGGGCACCCGGACGGTCACCTTGAGGCCGTGCGGTTCGTGATGGTCGTACGAGATCGTGCCGCCGCCCGCCGCCAGCAGGACCCGGGAGATGGACAGGCCGAGGCCCGAGCCCTTGATGTTCTGGTGCCGGCCGCTGCGCCAGAATCGGTCGCCGATCCGGGCGAGTTCCTCGTCGGTGAGGCCCGGGCCGCCATCCGTGACGACGACCGTCGAGGTGCCGCCGTTCGACGCGACCGACACCCGCACGCGTTCGTCGGCGGGCGTGAACTTCACCGCGTTGTCGATCACCGCGTCCAGGGCGCTGGACAGCGTGACCGGGTCGGCCCACGCGGTGGTGGCCGGGCAGTCGCCGTCCAGGCGGACGCCCTTGGCCTCGGCGAGCGGGGCCCAGGCGGCGACGCGCTCGGCGGTCAGCGCGCCGATGTCGGTGAGTCCGAGGTGCGCCTCGGCGTGCTCGGCCAGCGCCAGGTCGAGGAGGTCGTCCAGGACCTCGGCCAGGCGCTTTCCCTCGGTGCGGACCGAGGCGATCTCCTCATTGTCCTCCGGCAGTTCGAGTGCGAGCAGTTCGATGCGCAGCAGCAGCGCCGAGAGCGGGTTGCGCAGCTGGTGCGAGGCGTCGGCGACGAAGGCGCGCTGCTGCTCCAGCACGTCCTCGACGTTGTCCGCCATCTCGTTGAACGACCGGGCCAGCCGTCTGAGTTCCGGCGGCCCGCCGGCCACCGCGACCCGGGACTTCAGGCTGCCGGTCGCGATGTGGTGCGTGGTGGCGTCGAGCACGCGTACGGGTTTGAGCACCCACCCGGTCAGCCGCAGGGCCGCCCCCACGGCCAGCAGCATCGCGGCGATCTCGCCGACGCCGATGACGATCCAGCCGTGCAGTGTCTGCGAACGCATGTGCCCGGTGGGCGAGTCGGTGACCACGACGGCCACGACGTCGCCGTCCCGGATGACCGGCGAGGCGACGACGAGCCGGTTGCGCTGCCAGGGCCAGACCTGCTGCGGATCGTGGCTGCGGCGCGAGAGGAGCGCTTCGGCGAACGCGTCGCGCACCTCGCCCGTTTCCGGCAGGTACCAGTCGTTCGGCGCGTTGGCCATCGGGACGTCGTTGCGGTAGAAGACACCGGCACGGATGCCGTAGACGTCGTAGTAGCTCTCCAGCTCCCGCTGGAGGGTCTCGCGGCGCTCGTCGGCGGGCATGTCCTTGACCCGGGAACCGGTGGGCCGGTCGGTGACGAACTGGGCGAGCGCCGCGAAGCGCGCGGTGTCGTCGATCCGGTCGACGACCACGGTCTGCTGCTGGGCGGCGGCCACGCTCACGGCGAGCGGGATGCCGAGCGCGAGCAGCACGGCCGCCATCAGGACGATGAGCAGCGGGAGAAGACGAGTACGCACCCTTGTTCGTACCCGCTACCGCGCCGGGGCGACGAGCCGGTAGCCCACGCCGCGCACGGTCTCGATCAGCGCCGGCATGCGCAACTTGGCGCGCAGGGAGGCGACATGCACCTCCAGGGTGCGGCCGGTCCCCTCCCAGCTGGTGCGCCAGACCTCGCTGATGATCTGCTCGCGGCGGAACACCACTCCCGGGCGCTGCGCGAGCAGGGCGAGCAGATCGAACTCCTTGCGGGTCAGCTGGACCACCGACCCGTCCACCAGCACCTGCCGGGTGGACAGCTCGATCCGAAGGGACCCCAGGAGCAGCGCGTTCTCCCCGGCCTCGCCCGCGTCCTCGTGGACGCTGCGCCGGCTGACGGCGTGGATACGGGCGAGCAGTTCACCGGTGTCGTACGGCTTGACCACGTAGTCGTCGGCGCCGAGGTTGAGGCCGTGGATGCGGGAGCGGACGTCGGAGCGCGCGGTGACCATGATCACCGGGGTGCTGGTGCGCTTGCGGATCTTGCCGCAGACCTCGTAGCCGTCCTGGTCGGGCAGGCCCAGGTCGAGCAGCACCACGCCGAAGCCGTTGCCCTCGGGGACGAGCGCCTGGAGGGCCTCCTCGCCGCTGCGCGCGTGGGTGACGTCGAACCCGTGCCGCGCCAGGACCGCGGAGAGCGCGGCGGCGACATGGTTGTCGTCCTCGACCAGGAGCAGTCGCATCGCGGCCTCCTTCGGTTCATCGGCCGTACCGCTTCGACTTGTACACCACGGCGGTGCACCAGCGGAGTACACCATGTGGACACACGCACGCGTGCGTGCGGTTCCGGCCGCGGGCCGCTTCCGTTATCCAGCCGGTACACCTCTTTCGAATGGCGCTACGGATTGTGTTGACCTGACATCGGATCGTTATCCTCAATTCTCGCTCAGATGTGATGACGCTGGTCTCACGGGCTCACTACTGTCCACCGAAACCGAGGAGGACGGAGCCAGTAAGCGATGACCGAAGTATCGGTGGCCAAGGACGACGTGGCCGCGACCGGCGATCTGGTCGTCCTGAAGAGCGTCAACAAGCACTTCGGCGCGTTGCACGTGCTCCAGGACATCGACCTGACCATCGCCCGCGGCGAGGTGGTCGTGGTGATCGGACCCTCCGGGTCCGGAAAGTCCACCCTGTGCCGCGCCATCAACCGGCTGGAGACGATCGACTCCGGCGACATCACCATCGACGGCAAGCCGCTGCCCCAGGAGGGCAAGGCGCTGGCCCGGCTGCGGGCCGACGTCGGCATGGTGTTCCAGTCCTTCAACCTGTTCGCGCACAAGACCGTGCTCGAGAACGTGATGCTGGGCCAGATCAAGGTCCGCAAGGCCGACAAGAAGGTGGCCGAGGAGAAGGCCCGCGCCCTGCTCGACCGGGTGGGCGTGGCCACGCAGGCCGACAAGTACCCCGCACAGCTGTCCGGCGGCCAGCAGCAGCGTGTCGCCATCGCGCGCGCCCTGGCCATGGACCCCAAGGTCATGCTCTTCGACGAGCCCACGTCGGCGCTCGACCCGGAGATGATCAACGAGGTCCTTGAGGTCATGCAGCAGCTCGCCCGCGAGGGCATGACCATGATCGTCGTCACCCACGAGATGGGGTTCGCCCGTTCGGCGGCCAACCGAGTGGTGTTCATGGCCGACGGCCGCATCGTCGAAGAGGCTGTGCCGGACCAGTTCTTCAGCAACCCGCGCAGCGACCGCGCGAAGGACTTCCTGTCCAAGATCCTGCACCACTGACGACCTGCGCGTATCCGAAGAACGCCCACTTGTCAGGCCCGCACGGCACCAATGGTCCGCGTCTCTCATCAGCCAAAGGATGTTCAGCATGAAGCTCCGCAAGGTCACCGCGGCCTCGGCCGCCGCCCTCGTCCTCGCCCTCACGGCCACCGCGTGCGGCTCCGACGACAAGGACAGCTCCGGCAGCGGCTCGGGCGACAGCAAGTCGATCACCGTAGGCATCAAGTTCGACCAGCCCGGCATCGGCCAGAAGACCCCGCAGGGCTACTCGGGCTTCGACGTCGACGTCGCCAAATACATCGCCAAGGAGCTCGGCTACAGCGAGGACCAGATCGAATGGAAGGAGTCGAAGAGCGCCGACCGCGAGACCATGCTGCAGCGTGGTGACGTCGAGTTCATCGCCGCCTCGTACTCGATCAACGACGAGCGCCAGAAGAAGGTCGACTTCGCCGGTCCGTACCTGCTGGCCCACCAGGACGTCCTGATCCGTTCCGACGACGACTCGATCAAGTCGCCGGCCGACCTCAACAGCAAGAAGCTGTGTTCGGTCACGGGTTCGACGTCGGCGCAGAACGTCAAGGAGAAGCTGGCGCCCAAGGCCCAGCTGCAGGAGTACCCGACGTACTCCGCCTGTCTGACCGGTCTGCAGAACAAGGCCATCGACGCCCTGACGACGGACGACTCGATCCTTGCCGGTTACGCCTCGCAGGACGCCTTCAAGGGCAAGTTCAAGCTCGGCGGCTTCAAGATGACCAACGAGAACTACGGCATCGGTGTCAAGAAGGGCAGCGATCTGAAGGCGAAGATCAACACCGCCCTGGAGAAGATGGTCTCCGACGGTTCCTGGCAGAAGGCCGTGGACGCGAACTTCGGTCCGGCCGGCTACAAGAACGAGCCCGCGCCGAAGATCGGCAACATCGTCAGCTGAAGCAGCGCCTGACGGGTGCGCCGGTTCCCGGACCGGCGCACCGGGGCCCTCGACACGCGGAAGCGCGGGAGATCGTGTTCGATTTTCTTGAAGGTTACGACCTGCTGGGTGCCTTCTGGGTGACCATCCAGCTCACCCTGCTCTCGGCCGTCGGTTCACTGGTGTGGGGAACTCTGCTGGCCGCCATGCGCGTCGGCCCGGTGCCGCTGATGCGCGGTTTCGGCACGTTCTACGTGAACACCGTGCGGAACATCCCGCTGACCGTGATCATCCTGTTCACCTCGCTGGGCCTGAGCCAGACGCTCGGCGTCACCATGGGCGCCGCCGACAACTTCGAGACCCAGAACTTCCGGCTCGCCGTGCTGGGTCTGACCCTCTACACCTCGGCATTCGTGTGCGAGGCCCTGCGTTCCGGCATCAACACGGTGCCGGTCGGCCAGGCGGAGGCGGCGCGGGCGATCGGCCTGAACTTCACCCAGGTGCTGACCCTGGTGGTGCTGCCGCAGGCGTTCCGCTCGGTGGTCGGCCCACTGGCGAACGTCCTCATCGCCCTCACCAAGAACACCACGGTGGCCGCGGCGATCGGCGTCGCCGAGGCGGCCCTGCTGATGAAGGAGATGATCGAGAACGAGGCTCAGCTGATCCTGATCTCCGCGGTCTTCGCCTTCGGTTTCGTGTGTCTGACGCTGCCGACCGGTCTGATCCTGGGCTGGGTGGGCAAGAAGGTGGCGGTGAAGCGATGAGTTCCGTTCTCTACGACGCCCAGGGGCCCCGTGCCAAGAGGCGCAACGTCGTCTTCACGGTCGGCTTCCTGATCGCCCTCGCGGCGGTGCTGTGGTGGGTGTTCAGCGCCCTTGAGGACAAGCAGCAGCTGGAGTGGGCGAAGTGGGAGCCCTTCTTCCACACCGAGGCCTGGTCCACGTACATCTGGCCCGGTCTGCAGAACACGCTGAAGGCCGCGGCGCTCGCCATGGTCATCGCGCTGCCGCTCGGTGCCGTGCTCGGTATCTCACGGCTCTCGGACCATGTCTGGGTGCGGGTGCCGGCCGGGATCATCGTGGAGTTCTTCCGCGCCATCCCGGTGCTGGTCCTGATGATCTTCGGACTCGCGCTGTACTCCGAGTACACGAACATCAGCACCGAAGACCGGCCGCTGTACGCGGTCGTCACGGGCCTGGTGCTGTACAACGCGGCGGTCCTCGCGGAGATCGTCCGCGCGGGCATCCTGGCCCTGCCCAAGGGGCAGTCCGAGGCCGCCATGGCGATCGGTCTGCGCAAGGGCCAGGTCATGCGGACGATCCTGCTGCCGCAGGCGGTCACGGCGATGCTGCCGGCGATCGTCAGCCAGACCGTCGTGATCGTGAAGGACACCGCCCTCGGCGGCGGCGTCCTCACCTTCTCCGACCTGATCGCCGCGGTGAGCCCGATGAGCTCGTACTACGGCGCCAACATCATCGCCAGCTTCACGGTCGTCGGCCTGATCTTCATCGCGATCAACTTCGCGCTCACGACCTTCGCGAGCTGGCTGGAGCGGCGTCTCAGGCGCGGCAAGAAGAGCACCGGGGCGGTGCTGGACCCGAACGACGCGTCGATCAGCGGCACCATGGGAACAGGAGCGGGCGGCGGCGTGGGCGGCATCTGACGCTCAGTCAATCTCCGTATACCGCCCGGAGGGCAGTGGCATGATCGCCACTGCCCTCCGTCACTTGACGCAAGCACCGGCAATCTGTTGCATACGTTCTGTGATCGTGCACCCCGCTCCAACTTCCTGTTCACTTGTGTCGATGAAGACGTCGCTCTGGGCAGGGGGCGCCGCGCCATGGACCCGGTGATCATCGTCGGAGCGGGGCCGGTCGGGCTCACGCTGGCGCTTGCGCTGGCGCGTCAGGAGGTCCCCTCCGTCGTCCTCGACGAGGGGCCGGGCAAGGACGACCAGCGCCCCGCGCGCACCGTCGTGCTGCGCGAGGACACCGCCGCGCTCCTGGAACGGCTGACCGGTGTGCCGATCACCGAGGCCGGGTTCCACTGGGCCGGATGGCGGTCCATGCGGCGCAAGCAGGTGATGCGCCGGATCTCTTTCGGGGCCGAGGAGACCGACGGGCCGGCCGACGCGCTCCCGGCGGGCCTCGGACCGGGTGCGGGACCCGCTGCAGGACCAGAGCCCGACACCGAGTACGACATCCCCCTGCACGTCGCCCAGCACGTCCTGACCGGCGCCCTGCGCACCGCAATCGCGCGCGAGCGCCTCGTCAAGGTGGCCGTCAACAGCCGCCTCGACTCCGTCGAGCAGGAGCCCTCCGGCATCACGGCCCACACCCGCGGCCCCGGCGGCACCTGGTGGCGCGGCAGCTACCTGGTCGGCTGCGACGGCCCGCGCTCCACCGTCCGCAAACTCCAGGACATCCGCTTCCCCGGACGTACGGCCGTCGAACGACACGCCGTAGCGGCACTGCGTACGGAACTTCCGTGGCCCGGCGAGGCGTTGTTGCACCGGATGCCGCCGTGGCGGACATCGGGGCCCACGGCCGGCGAGATCACCGCCCGCCCGCTCCCGGACGGCGTGTGGCGCCTGGACTGGCTGCTGCCGCCCGGCAAGGACCTGGTCACGCCCGAACTCCTGGTGACCCGGGTCCGGGAGACCCTCGCGGGCTGGAGCGGCGGGACCACACCGCCGTACGACCTGCTCGACACCGGCGTCCACATCGTCCACCACCGGCTCGCCCGGCGCTGGCGGGCCGGCCGCGTCTTCCTCGCCGGGGACGCCGCACACCTGCTCGGGGCGCTCGGCACCCAGGGGCTGGACGAGGGGCTGCGGGACGCCGACAACCTCGCCTGGAAACTGGCCCTGGCCTGGCACCACGGGCCGCACGAGGCGCTGCTGGACAGCTACCAGACCGAGCGGCGCGCGGCCGTCTCCGCCCGGCTGCGCGCCGCCGACCAGGCACTGCCGCTGCTGCGCGGCGGCGGGGGACTGCGGGCGTACGTCCCCGGGTCGGCCCGCGGCCACGACGGACTGCTGACGGACGGTCACCTGGGGCGCGGCATCCTGGGCACGCCGGGGGCATACGCCCACTCACCGCTGGCGCCCCGGCACATCGAGGCGGAGATCGCGGTGGACACCGCGCCCGGCGCACAGGTGACGGACGTACGGGTCACCGCGGAGGACGGTTCCTTCGTGGGGCTGCGGGAGCGGCTGGGGCGCGGTGCGCTGCTGGTGCTGCTGGTCGCGCCGGGTACGGGTGTGTGGGAGCGCAAGCACTGGGTGGGCGCCGGGATCATGCCCCGGCTGGCCGCCGCGGTGGCCGCGCTGCCGCACCCCGCCGAGCTGCTGGTCACCGAGAGCTACCCGGGCGCCGCCGCCCACACCGTGCTCCTGATCCGCCCGGACGGGCACCTGGTCACGGCGCTGAGCGGAGTACGCCCGGCCGACCTGTACTCGGCGGCCGAGGCGACACTGGGCGGCTCCGCGCGCGCCACGTCGGACGACGTCACCGGGGAGACCGGGGGCCCCACGGACAAGGCAGGCGGGGCGACGGCGGACGGGCCCGGCAGGGCAGGCGCGTCGAACACCTCGGCGAACACGGAGGCGGCGGCGAGCACCCGCTGACGTGGCCCGCGCGCGGGGGCCGCGGTTTCCCCTCCTCCCGTCCATCGGGCACACAGCTGACGCGTCCCGCAGGCGGGAGCCACGTCGGCCACGCTCGCCTACAGGCCCGGAATACGTCCGACGCCTCCCGCGCGCGTGGGCCGCGCGAGCCGGGGCGCGTCCTGAGCGTGCGCGCTCACGCGCACTCCGCGCGCATGGGCAGCGCCGCAGCACCTTGCCCGGGTGGGCGCCGCGCTCCGCACACGGGGGTCGCCTGCCCGCCGGGCACCCTCCCCACGAAGGCTCATGAAGGCGCCGTCGCGCACTCGCACGCGCGCGTGGGCCGCGTCCCTACTGGGCGCGTTCGAAGCGGAGTTCGACCCGCGCGCCCGCGCGCGGGTCGCGTCCGCTTGTCGTGCGCCCCCGCCCCGGCCACCCCGTCCCACCAGCGCCCCGTCCACATGGTGACAACGAGTTGACCACTCCGCACCGTCATGCTGTACTCCGGAACGTGACCGATGCCGACACCGATGTGCGCCTGTGGCGGAGGGTCCATATGGACCTCGTCCGCTATGCGGGCTGCGTGTGTCGTCCGTCCTGCTGAATTCGCCTTCTCGACCTTCCCGCGTGCGCCGCTCTCCCGCGAAGTCGCGCGCTTCCCGCGAACGTTCACCAGGACGGTACCCGTGTCTGTGTCACCCTCCGTATCCGCGCCCGCCCAGGTCTCCGGCACCCCGAAGACCCCGACGCAGGCGGAACTCCTCGACTTCGTACGCCGTACCGCCGCCGACGCCGAGCTGATCGCCTCCCTGCCGCTCGACCCCGAGGGCCGCACCTGGGTGCGTCTTGAGGGGCCCGGTGGCAGCGAGGCCTGGCTGATCGGCTGGCCGCCCGGCACCGGTACGGGCTGGCACGACCACGCCGAGTCGGTCGGTGCCTTCACCACGGCGACCGGCGAACTCAAGGAGAACTCGCTCGCCGCCCGGCTGCCCGCCGACGGCTGGAAGACCCTCGAACTCACCGAGGGCGTCGACCGCGAGCGGCGGCTGCCGACCGGCCAGGGCCGGGCCTTCGGCCGCCACCACGTCCACGAGGTCCTCAACGAGTCCCGCGACGAGCACGCGATCTCGGTCCACGCCTACTACCCGCCGCTGCCCCAGATCCGCCGCTACAGCCGCACGGGCCAGGTGCTGCGCCTGGAGCACGTCGAGCGCCCGCAGGACTGGCAGTGAGCGAACAGCCCGTCGGCATCGACGAGTTCCTTGACCGCGTACGCGACACCTACGCGCGCGTGGAGCCCCACGAGGCGTACGAGGCCGCGCAGACCGGCGCGGCCCTGCTGGTCGACATCCGGTACGCGGCCCTGCGGGAGCGCGACGGCCTGATCCCCGGCGCGCTCGTGGTCGAGCGCAACGAGCTGGAGTGGCGGCTGGATCCCCGGGGCAGCCATCGGGTCCCGGAGGCGACCGGTCATGACCTGCGGATCGTGGTGATCTGCAACGAGGGGTACGCGTCGAGCCTCGCGGCCGTGTCCCTGCACCAGCTGGGGCTGCACCGGGCGACCGACCTGGTCGGCGGCTTCCAGGCATGGCGGGCGGCCGGACTTCCCGTCACGCCGTAGGCCCGCTCGGCACCCGGTGCCGACATACCGTCCGCCGGGCCCCGGACACGATCGGCGCCCCCGCGCGTCTACCGTGTCCGGGGCCGGGGACGCAGACCTCCCGAGCCGTCAACCACCGCTCGGGACGCCGAATCTCGGCACGGCGAAGGGCCCGGGTCAGTACCCGTCGTCCGCGAGGAACTCGGTGTCCTCGCCCTCCGCCTCCAGCGCCTGCCGGACGACCCTCAGGGCCATGCCCTGGGAGTAGCCCTTGCGGGCGAGCATCCCCGCGAGCCTGCGTATCCGCTTGTCGCGGTCGAGCCCTCGGGTCGCGCGCAGTCTGCGGGCGACGAGTTCACGCGCGGTCGTCTCCTCCTGCTCGGAGTCGAGCTGTCCGACCGCCTCGTCGATGAGCGTCGCGTCCACGCCCTTGGTGCGCAGTTCCTGTACGAGCGCCCGCCGGGCCAGTCCCCGGCCGTGGTGGCGGGACTCGACCCAGGCGTCCGCGAACGCGCTGTCGTTGATCAGTCCGACCTCCTCGAACCGCGACAGCACCTCCTCGGCCACCTCGTCCGGGATCTCGCGCTTGTGCAGGGCGTCCGCGAGCTGCTTGCGCGTACGCGGGGTCCCGGTGAGCAGGCGCAGACAGATCGCCCGCGCCCGCTCAGCCGGGTCCGCTGGGGGCTCCGCCTTCTCGGCCCTCGACGAGGAGACGGAACCTCCGTCCTGTGGGTCGCCGCCCGACTCGCCGAAGCCGCGCCGGCGACGCCGGCCACGACCACCACGCGAGCCGCCTTCGCCGTACGCACCGCTCTCGCCGCCCAGGCCGCCTTCGCCACGGCGCCGTCCGTCTCCCGGAGCGCCGTCGCCCCGGTGCGGGCCGTCCCCCGACAGCCCCTCGCTCCGGCGCGATCCGGCACCGGAGCCTCCGTCTCCCCCGTACCACCCGTCGCCCTCGTGGGTCCCGCGGCCACCCCCGTACGGCCCGGTGTCCGCGAACGCGCCGTCACCACGCCCGGCGGAGCCCTCGCGGCCCCCGCCGCCCCGGTCCTCCGAGGCACCGGGGTCGGCGTACTCGGCCCAGTCGGTTCGTCGTGTCATGGGCTAGCCCTTGGCCGCCGTGACCTTGGCCTTGGTGGTCTTGGCCGCCGACGCGGGAGCCGGGACCGTCTTTCCGGCCTCGTCCGTGGTCGTGCCCGCGCCCGTCGAGACCGCCGCGTCCGCGCCCGGCTCGGCGCTCGGCTTCTCGGGCCGCACGCCGACGCCCAACTTCTCCAGGATCTTCTTCTCGATCTCGTTGGCGAGGTCGGGGTTGTCCTTGAGGAAGTTGCGGGCGTTCTCCTTGCCCTGGCCGAGCTGGTCGCCCTCGTACGTGTACCAGGCGCCGGCCTTGCGGACGAAGCCGTGCTCCACGCCCATGTCGATCAGACCGCCCTCGCGGCTGATGCCGTGCCCGTAGAGGATGTCGAACTCGGCCTGCTTGAAGGGCGGCGCGACCTTGTTCTTGACGACCTTGACACGGGTGCGGTTGCCGACCGCGTCGGTGCCGTCCTTCAGCGTCTCGATGCGCCGGATGTCGAGCCGCACCGAGGCGTAGAACTTCAGCGCCCGGCCACCGGTCGTGGTCTCCGGGGAGCCGAACATCACGCCGATCTTCTCGCGCAGCTGGTTGATGAAGATCGCGGTGGTCTGGGACTGGCTCAGCGCACCGGTGATCTTACGGAGCGCCTGGCTCATCAGCCGGGCCTGGAGACCGACGTGGCTGTCTCCCATCTCGCCCTCGATCTCCGCGCGCGGGACGAGCGCCGCGACGGAGTCGATGACGATGAGGTCGAGGGCACCGGAGCGGACCAGCATGTCCACGATCTCCAGGGCCTGCTCGCCGTTGTCCGGCTGCGACAGGATCAGGTTGTCGATGTCGACGCCGAGCTTCTTCGCGTACTCGGGGTCGAGGGCGTGCTCCGCGTCCACGAACGCGACCTGGCCACCGGCTTTCTGCGCGTTCGCCACCGCGTGCAGGGTCAGGGTCGTCTTGCCGGAGGACTCCGGGCCGTACACCTCCACCACTCGGCCTCGCGGCAGGCCGCCGACGCCGAGGGCGACGTCGAGCGCGGTCGACCCGGTGGGGATGACCTCGATGGGCTCGTTCGGCCGCTCGCCCAGGCGCATCACCGCGCCCTTGCCGAACTGCCGTTCAATCTGTGCGAGCGCGGCGTCCAACGCCTTCTCGCGGTCGGTTCCTGCCATGGGTTCCACCCGGTTTGCTTGAGTCGATCGCTTCACGTCAAAGACGCTAACGCCTGCCACTGACAATGCGCCCCGACGCCCGTCCGGCCTGTGGATAACTCGGGCACATCTCCATGCAAACCCTGACGAAATCCCCGTCGAGAGTCTTGCCGGAACCCCAATCAGAATGGATGTTCGATTTTCGTGTCAAGCGCGACACCCGGCACCCGCGAGATTACGTCCACGGTCCGACAACGACCCGGATGTCGGGTTCGACACCCCCGGGAACACATGAAGCGGGGGCGCACCCTCGGCCTCAGGAGGGCGTGGAGCCTTCCCCCGGCCCCGAACCGGAGCCCGACTGCGGCCCCGGCTCGCCGGCGTCGACGCCCCGCCGCCCCTCCAGCAGGCTCCGTACCCGCGTGACGACGCTCGCGCCCCGGCCCCGCTCGCGGTGCCCCTGGACACGCGGGTCGTCCGTGACGTCGTACCGCTTCACGTACGCCCCCAGGAACGCCTGGAGCGTGGCGACCGCCGGGATGGCGATCAGGGCGCCGACGGCACCGAGGAGGGCGGTGCCCGCGATGACCGAGCCGAAGGCGACCGCGGGGTGGATGTCGACGGTCTTGGCGGTCAGCTTGGGCTGCAGCACGTAGTTCTCGAACTGCTGGTAGACCACGACGAAGACCAGCACCCACAGCGCGTACCAGGGATCGACGGTGAAGGCGATCAGCATCGGCAGGGCGCCCGCGAGATAGGTGCCGATGGTCGGGATGAACTGCGAGACCAGGCCCACCCAGACCGCGAGCACGGGCGCGTACGGCACGTCCAGGAACTCCAGCAGGACGTAGTGGGCCACCCCGGAGATGAGCGCCATCAGGCCGCGCGAGTACAGATAGCCGCCGGTCTTGTCGACGGCGATCTCCCACGCGCGCAGTACCTCGGCCTGCCGGGCGGGCGGCAGTACGGAGCACAGCGCGCGGCGCAGTCTCGGCCCGTCGGCGGCGAAGTAGAACGAGAACAGGGTGATCGTCAGCAGCTGGAAGAGTCCGCCGAGCACCTGGGCGGAGACGTCCAGGACGCCGGTGGCGCTGTTCTGCACGTAACTGCGCAGCCAGTCGGAGCGGAGCAGGCCCTCCTGGACGTCCACGCGCTTCAGGTCGGTGTTGAAGTGTGCGTTGATCCAGTTGATGACGGAGTCGAGGTAGTCCGGGAAGTCCTCGACGATCTTGATGATCTGGCCCGCGAGCATGGAGCCGAGCAAGGTGATGAACCCGGCGATCGCGATGAGCAGGCCGATGAAGACCAGGAAGGTGGCCAGGCCCCGGCGCATCCCGCGCGAGGCCATCCGGCTCACCGCGGGTTCGATCGCGAGGGCGGCGAAGAACGCGATGAGGATGTTGATCAACAGGCCGGTGAGCTGATGGAAGGCCCAACTGCCCAGCTGGAACAGGCCGACGAGGGCGAGCGCCAGGATCATGGCGCGCGGCAGCCAGCGCGGCATGCGCGCGCCCTGCCCGGCGGCGTACCCGGCCGGGGGTGTGGGCGGCGTAGTGCCGAACGGGGACGCCTGCTGTCCGAGCTGCCCGGTCTCGTCTGTGGATGCCACGGGGCAAGTCTCGCCCACGCCCTCGGGAATCGGTCGCCGCCCTACGATCTTCGCGGCCGACCGACGCCGTTTCAGGCCGTTTTCACCGGTTTTCCAGCGGAACGTTCATGGCCGCGCACACCACACGCCACACGTCCTTCGCCTCCCAGCCGGCGTCCAGGGCCTCGTGCACGGTCCGTCCGCCGAGTTCCGTCATCACGTGATCGCGCGCGAAGGTGTCGGCGTACCCCGTACCGAAGTGATCCGCCATCCGCTGCCAGAAGACCGTCAACCGCATGACTTCAGTATCCCGCCCCTGAGAGTGGGCCCGGGCCCGGACCGCTCACCGGGACCGCTTCGCGCCCTACGGTCAGACGCATGGCCGAAACAGGAGCACCCCCACTCTCCCCGACGTCCCCGGCGCGTTCCCCGCTCTTCCGCGCCGAGCACTTCGTGTGGCTCACCGCGCGCGTGCTGGAGCAGCGCCGCTTCGCGTACCACTTCCTGAACGGGGGCGCCGACGCGGTCGAGACCGCGCTGGACGCCTACCGCAACGAGGACGGCGGCTACGGCCACGCGCTGGAACCCGATCTGCGCGGCCCCGTCAGCCAGCCCCTGCACACCGGGCACGCGCTGCGGGTCCTGGACGCCATCGGACGCTGCGGCGGGCAGCGGGTGGAGCGCGTGTGCCGCTATCTGACCTCCGTCTCCACACCGGACGGCGCGCTGCCGGCGATCCATCCCAGCCTGCACGGCTATCCGGCGGCACCGTTCGTGCCGATCGTGGCCGACCCCCCGAGCGAACTCCTCGCCACCGGCCCGGTGGTGGGCCTGCTGCACCGCAACGAGGTGTGGCACGCCTGGCTGTTCCGGGCCACGGACTTCTGCTGGCGGGCGATCGGGTCCCTGGAGAAGTCCCATCCGTACGAGGTGCAGGCCGCCGTGGCCTTCCTGGACTCGGTTCCGGACCGCTCACGCGCGCAGGCGGCGGCCGACCGGCTGGGCCGCCTGGTACGCGAGCACCGGCTCGTGGCACTCGACCCGGAGCGACTCGACGCCCACCCGGTGCCGCCCGGCTGCGCCCCGAGCGGGCACCACTTCCCGTACGACTTCGCGAAGACGCCGGGCTCACTCGCGCGCGCGTGGTTCACGGACGAGGAGATGACCCGCTCCCTGGACTTCCTGGCGAGCGAGCAGCGCGAGGACGGCGGCTGGCCCCTGCGCACGCGCGCGTGGGCACCGGGTACCGCCCTGGAGACCCGCCCCCTGGTGACGGTCGAGGCGCTGCGCACCCTGAAGGCGTACGGCCGCTCCGTCGGCTGACCCCAGGAGCCACCGGCACGGCGCTCAGCCGGTCAGTGCCCGCACCCCCGCCGTCACCACCACGGCCGCCGCGACGACGATCAGGAAGGGAGCACGCAGCACCAGCGCCACGGCGGCTGCGGCGAGCCCTGCGGCCTTCGCGTCCAGGACGAGCACCCGTCCGTCGGCGAAGGCCTGCTGGGCCGTGAGAGCGGCCAGGAGGGCGACGGGCAGCAGCGCGGCGAGCCGCCTGACGAGCGGGCGTTCCAGCACCCCTGCGGGCACGAGGAGCCCGGCGAGCTTGACGACGTAGCAGCCGAGGGCGGTCACGCCGATCGCGATCCAGATGTTCACCGGGCCTCGCCCTTCCCGTCCCGGGCCTCACGGCGACCCTGTACGTACAGCACGGCGGGCGCCGCGAGCGCGGCCACCAGGACCGGCACCCCGCCCGGCAGTACGGGCAGCAGCCCGAGCCCCAGCACCACGGCGAGGCCCGCGACGGCGCGCTCGACGCCGGACTTCAGCATCGGGGCGAGCAGCGCCAGGAAGACGGCGGGTCCGGCGGCGTCCAGCCCCCACGCGTCGGTGTCCCCGATGGCCTCGGCGCCCAGTCCGCCGAGCAGGGTCGTGAGGTTCCACAGCACGTACAGGGTCACCCCGGTGACGGCGAACCCGATCCGGGCACCGCGCCGCGTGGGCTGCGCCAGGGCGACCACCGTGGTCTCGTCGATGACCCATTGGGCGGCGAACGGCCGCACTGCGCGCGGGAGGGCCAGCAACTGCGACAGCCGCAGCCCGTAGAAGGCGTTCCGCACCCCCAGGAAGAAGGCGCCCGCCGCCGCGGTGAGCGGATTGCCGCCGGCCGCGAGGGCGCCCACGAGCGCGAACTGGGAGGCCCCGGTGAACACCAGCAGGCTGAGCGCGCAGGTCTGCAGCAGGGTGAGCCCGCTGCCGACCGAGGTCACCCCGAAGGCGAAACCGGACAGTCCGACGGCGACCCCGACTCCGAGGGCGTCTCGTACGACGGCGGCGTCCGGTTTGCCTTCGTCGTCGGCACGTGTGTCTGCGAGAGCTGTCTGTTCTGCCACCCGTCGGACAATAGGGGCGGCTGCCCCGACGGGTCTTGTACGTTCTTGCGCTCGCGCTGGTACGCCCCCGGGGGCACGCCCACGATCCGGGCGAAGTGCCGGTTGAGGTGCGGCTGATCGGTGAAGCCGACGGCGACGGCCGCCTCGGCGGGCGCGGTGCCCGCGTCCAGCAACCGCCGCGCCCGACGCACGCGCGCGTCGGTCAGCCAGGCGTGCGGGGGCAGTCCGTACGTGTCCCGGAAGGCCCGCAGCAGCGCGAAGGGGCTGGTGCCCAGATCCTTGGCGAGCCTCTCCAGGGTCGGCGGCGCGGCCATCGTCTCCTCCAGCACGGCACGCGCGCGTGCCGCGATCCGCCCACCGGCGGTACGCACCACCCGCTCCTGACGAACCCCACCGTTGAGCCGGAGCAGCCGGGTCACCGCGACCCGCAGCAGCGTGTCGGCGGCCAGGGCATTCCCTTCCTCAGCAGCACGCAGCACCTCATGAACAAGGCTGACCGAGTAAGGATCATCGAACACGGGAGCGACAAACCCCGGGGTCCCCCGAATCACCGTGGTCTCCGCGGCGATCCCGGCCACCACCTCGGGCGCCGGATAGACAGCCCCGTACCGCCACCCCTCGGGAACCGCCGCCCGCCCCGTGTGCGGCGTATCGGGATTGACCAGCGCGAGCGCCCCCGACCCCGCGTACTGATCGACCCCCCGATGGCGGAAGACCTCCGCCCCTTCGGTGATGGCGGCGATGACGAAGTTCTCGTGGGTGTGCCGAACAAAGGTCTTCTGAATGTACCGAGCACGCAAAAGATCGACACCAGGCAGTTCCACGTACCGCCAGTGCCGAGCCAGCTCCCCCGAACCTGCCATCCCCCCATTCTCCCCCGAAGGCGACGAGCCCGCCGAGCCGCACCCCGACGCACACCCCCGGCGCGCCCCCGCCCCACCGCCGGAGGCAAACCCGCAGGTCAGCGTGATTGTCAGTGCCGAGGTGCAGGATGGACGCATGGTCAGCTCCACGCACCGAGCCCTCGACGGCTTCTCCCCCGCGACCCGCGGCTGGTTCACGGGGGCCTTCTCCGCGCCCACCGCGGCCCAGGCGGGCGCGTGGCGAGCCATCGGCGAGGGCTCTGACGTGCTGGTGGTGGCCCCGACCGGCTCCGGCAAGACACTGGCCGCCTTCCTCGCCGCACTCGACCAGCTGACCTCGACACCCCCACCGGCCGACCCACACAAACGCTGCCGCGTGCTCTATGTGTCACCGCTCAAGGCCCTCGCGGTCGACGTGGAGCGCAACCTCCGCAGCCCCCTCACCGGCATCCGCCAGGAATCCGTACGTCTGGGCCTGCCCGAGCCCGAGGTCAAGGTCGGCATCCGCTCCGGCGACACCCCGCCCGCCGAGCGCCGCGCCCTGGCCACCCGTCCGCCGGACATCCTGATCACCACCCCGGAGTCGCTGTTCCTGATGCTCACGTCGGCCACGCGCGACGCGCTGACGGGCGTGGAGACGGTGATCCTGGACGAGGTGCACGCGGTCGCGGGCACCAAGCGCGGCGCACATCTCGCGCTCTCCCTGGAGCGGCTGGACGAACTGCTGCCGAGGCCCGCCCGGCGCATCGGCCTCTCCGCGACGGTCCGCCCGGTGGACGAGATCGCGCGCTACCTCTCCCCCAGCCGCAAGGTGGAGATCGTCCAGCCCAAGTCCGGCAAGGAGTTCGACCTCTCGGTCGTCGTCCCGGTCGAGGACCTGGGCGAGCTGGGCGGTTCCCCGGTCGCCGACGCGAACGACGGAGCCGAGCGCCCGTCCATCTGGCCGCATGTCGAGGAGCGGATCGCCGATCTCGTCCAGGCACACCGCTCGACGATCGTGTTCGCCAACTCCCGCCGGCTCGCGGAGCGCCTGTGCAACCGGCTCAACGAGATCGCGTACGAGCGGGCCACCGGCGAGCCCCTCGCCGAACACCACGCGCCCGCGGAGCTGATGGGCGGCTCGGGCGCGGCCCAGGGGGCACCGCCCGTCATCGCCCGGGCCCACCACGGCTCGGTGTCCAAGGAGCAGCGCGCGCTCGTCGAGGAGGACCTCAAGGCGGGCCGACTGCCCGCCGTGGTGGCCACCTCCAGCCTCGAACTGGGCATCGACATGGGCGCGGTCGACCTGGTCGTCCAGGTCGAGTCACCCCCGTCCGTGGCCTCCGGACTGCAGCGCGTGGGCCGCGCCGGGCACCAGGTGGGCGCGGTCTCCACAGGCGTCGTCTTCCCCAAGTACCGGGGTGACCTGGTCCAGGCGGCCGTGGTCACCGAGCGGATGCGCACCGGCTCCATCGAGTCCCTGAGGGTGCCCGCCAACCCCCTGGACGTCCTCGCCCAGCAGCTCGTCGCGATGGTGGCCCTGGACACCTGGCAGGTCGACGACCTGCTGACCACGGTCCGCCGTGCGGCACCCTTCTCCGCCCTCCCCGAGTCGGCGTTCACCGCGGTCCTCGACATGCTCGCGGGCCGCTACCCGTCGGACGCGTTCGCGGAGCTGCGCCCGCGCGTGGTGTGGGACCGCGTCACGGGGACCGTGACCGGCCGCCCGGGCGCACAGCGGCTCGCCGTCACCTCCGGGGGCACGATTCCGGACCGCGGGCTCTTCGGGGTCTTCCTCGCCGGCGCCGACCCCAAGAAGGGCGGCGGCCGGGTCGGCGAGCTGGACGAGGAGATGGTGTACGAGTCCCGCGTGGGGGACGTCTTCACGCTCGGTACGAGTTCCTGGCGCATCGAGGACATCACCCGGGACCGCGTCCTGGTGTCCCCCGCTCCCGGTGTCCCCGGCCGCCTCCCCTTCTGGAAGGGCGACCAGCTGGGCCGCCCGCTGGAACTGGGCCGCGCGGTGGGCGCGTTCCTCCGCGAGGTCGGCTCGCTGCCCGAGGCCGACGCCCGCAGCCGCCTCCGCGCCGCCGGACTCGACACCTGGGCCGCGGGCAACGTCATCTCCTACCTGGCCGAACAGCGCGAGGCCTGCGGCCACGTCCCGGACGACCGGACGATCGTCGTGGAGCGGTTCCGGGACGAACTCGGCGACTGGCGGGTCGTCGTCCACTCCCCCTTCGGCGCCCAGGTCCACGCCCCCTGGGCCCTCGCTCTGGGCGCCAAGCTCTCCGAGCGGTACGGCATGGACGCCCAGGTCATGCACGCCGACGACGGCATCGTGCTGCGCCTCCCGGACGCCGACCTGATGAGCCTGGACCTGCTCGACCAGGAGCCGCTCAAGGCCGGCACGGAGTGGGACTCGGAGCAGGCCCCCGTGGGCGCCGCGGACGTGACCTTCGACAAGGGCGAGGTCGACCGGATCGTCACCGACCAGGTCGGCGGCTCGGCCCTGTTCGCGGCCCGCTTCCGCGAGTGCGCCGCCCGCGCCCTGCTGCTCCCGCGCCGCAACCCCGGCAAGCGCACCCCCCTGTGGCAGCAGCGCCAGCGGGCCTCCCAACTGCTCCAGGTGGCGAGCGAGTTCGGCTCGTTCCCGATCGTCCTCGAAGCGGTCCGCGAATGCCTCCAGGACGTCTTCGACGTACCCGGCCTCGTGGAGCTGATGGGCGACATCGAGTCCCGCAAGGTCCGCCTGGTCGAGATCACCACCCCCGCGCCCTCCCCCTTCGCCCGCTCCCTCCTCTTCGGGTACGTCGCCCAGTTCCTGTACGAGGGCGACTCACCGCTGGCCGAGCGCCGCGCCGCCGCCCTGTCGCTGGACTCGCGGCTGCTGGCCGAGTTGCTGGGCCAGGCGGAGCTGCGCGAGCTGCTGGACGCCGAGGTGCTGGCCGAGCTGGAGCGGGAGCTGCGGTGGCTCACCGAGGACCGGCGCGCGAAGGACGCCGAAGGCGTCGCGGACCTGCTGCGGCTGCTGGGCCCCCTCACCGACGCCGAGCTGGCCGAGCGCGGCGCCGATCCGCAGTGGGCCAGGGAGCTGGCCGGGGCCCGCCGGGCGATCCGGGTCCGTATCGGCGGCGCCGACCACTGGGCGGCGATCGAGGACGCGGGCCGACTGCGCGACGCGCTCGGCACGGCACTGCCGGTCGGTGTCCCGGAGGCCTTCACCGAGCCGGTCAAGGATCCGCTCGGCGACCTCCTGGCCCGCCACGCCCGCACCCACGGCCCGTTCACCTCGGCGACGGCGGCTGCCCGTTTCGGCCTGGGCGTCGCGGTCACCGAGGGCGCGCTCCAGCGGCTGGCGGCGACCGGCCGTGTCGTACAGGGCGAGTTCCACCCGGCGGGCATCGGCCAGGAGTGGTGCGACGCGACGGTCCTGCGCCGCCTCCGGCGCCGTTCGCTCGCCGCCCTGCGGCACGAGCTGGAGCCGGTGCCTCCAGCCGCGCTCGCGCAGTTCCTGCCGCAGTGGCAGCACATCGGCAAGGGTCACAGGCTGCGTGGCATCGACGGGCTGGTGCGGGCGGTCGAGCAGTTGCAGGGCGCCTCCGTGCCAGCGTCCGCCCTGGAGAAGCTGGTCCTGCCGTCCAGGGTGGCGAACTACGCCCCCGCGATGCTCGACGAGCTCACGGCGGCCGGGGAGATCGTCTGGGCCGGAGCGGGCGCCCTCCCCGGCAAGGACGGCTGGATCTCCCTGTACCTCGCGGACGCGGCCCCGCTGCTCCTGCCACCGCCCCACCCTCTGGAGCCGACCGCACTCCACCAGTCCGTCCTCGACACCCTCACCGGCGGCTACGGCCTCTTCTTCCGCCAGATCGCCGACCAGGTCCGCGCCACCACGCACCCGGACGTCACGGACCCCCAACTGGCCGACGCCGTCTGGGACCTGGCCTGGTCGGGCCGCCTCACCAACGACACGCTGGCCCCGATGCGCTCCCTCCTCGGTTCGGGCCGCACGGCGGGCTCGACGGCGCACCGGGCCAAACGCGCCGTCCCGCGCGGCCGGTACGGCTCGCTGACGGCCGCCGCCCGCCCCGCCTCACGCGGCGGCCCCCCGACCGTCGCCGGCCGCTGGTCCCTGCTCCCCGCCGCCGAGCCCGACCTCACCGTCCGAGCCCACGCCCTGGCCCGCACCCTGCTCGACCGCCACGGGGTGGTGACCCGGGGAGCGGTGTCCGCGGAGGGCGTCGAGGGCGGTTTCTCCGCCGTGTACCGCGTCCTGTCCGCCTTCGAGGACAGCGGCCAGGCCCGGCGCGGCTACGTGGTGGAAGGCCTCGGCGCCGCCCAGTTCGCCATGGACGGCGCGGTGGACCGCCTCCGGGCGACAGCGACCGCCCGCGAACGCGGCGACTCCCGCCCGGCCTCGCCCTTCGGCCCGACCGACACACACGGCACCGCTTCTCCCACGGACCACGACTTCGCAGCGGACCTCGACTTCGATTTCGACCTCAGCCCCGATGCCCCCGACACCCGCAACACACACGCCGCCTCCGCGCACGCCTCAACCCGCACCACACCCCACGGCTTCGCCGAAAACGCCCGCTCCCGCTCCCCCTACTCCGCTCCCCAAGCCCCCGCCGACACCACCCACGCCGTGGTCCTCGCAGCCGCCGATCCGGCGAACGCGTACGGCGCCGCACTCCCCTGGCCCGAACCCCCGACCGGCGCCGGACACAAGGCGGGCCGCAAGGCAGGTTCGCTGGTGGTCCTGGTCGACGGAGAGCTGACCCTCTACATGGAGCGCGGCGGCAAGACCCTGCTGGCCTGGCCCGCCGAACCGGACCTCGCCCCCACCGAGGACCCCCGCCTGCGCGCGGCGGCGGAAGCCCTGGCAGCAGCCGCCCGCGCGGGCTCCCTCGGCACGGTCACAGTGGAGCGGGTGAACGGCGCAGCGGCCCTGACCTCCCCCCTCGGCACCCTGCTGGAAGGAGCGGGCTTCATCGCTACCCCCCGTGGCCTGCGCCTACGCGCATGACCAGTCGCCGCCTCCAACCGCCTCCCCACCCCGACATGCCACCCTGGTCCCATGCCCGAAGGTGACACGGTCTGGCAGGCCGCGAGGAGACTGCACACCGCGCTCGCCGGCAAGGTGCTCACCCGCTCCGACCTCCGCGTGCCCAAGTACGCCACGGCCGACCTCACCGGCCGCACCGTCCTGGACGTCACCCCGCGCGGCAAACACCTCCTCACCCGTGTCGAGGGCGGCCTGACCCTCCACTCGCATCTGCGGATGGACGGTTCCTGGAAGGTGTACGAGAACGGCAGCCGCTGGACCGGCGGCCCCGCGCACCAGATCCGGGTGATCCTCGGCACCCCGGACCGCACTGCCGTCGGCTACCGCCTCCCCGTACTCGAACTCCTGCGCACCACCGACGAACACCGAGCCGTCGGCCACCTCGGCCCCGACCTCCTCGGCCCGGACTGGAACCCCGACCAGGCCCTCGCCAACCTCCTCGCGGACCCCGCCCGCCCCCTCGGCGAGGCCCTGCTCGACCAGCGCAACCTCGCCGGCATCGGCAACGTGTACAAGAGCGAGCTGTGCTTCCTCCTGGGCGTCACCCCCTGGCTCCCGGTCGGCGACCTCCCCGCCGACCGCGCCGCGAAGCTGCCCGCACTCGCGAAACAGCTCCTCGAAGCCAACCGGGACCGCCCGATCCGCAGTACGACAGGCAGACGCGGCCAGGACCGGCGCGGCCAGGATCTCTTCGTGTACGGCCGCGCACCCCGCCCCTGTCTGCGCTGCCACACCCCGATCCGCGTGGCCGACCAGGGCGACGGCTCCCGCGAACGCCCCACCTACTGGTGCCCGACCTGCCAACCGGGCCCGGCCCCCGCCCCGGGCACCGTGCGAACCCGGCGCAACTCACCCCCGTACATCTGACCCGCGCGCCCGAGCCGCACGGCTGAGACCGCCCCGCACAACCAACGCCCCCGCACCACCGACACCCTCACCCGACCTGTTGACGGCCCGTCAGAAACCCTCGTACCGTCCCAGCATGCCCGTACAGGCGTACGACCTCACCGGACGCACCGCATTCGTCACCGGGGCCGCCAGCGGCATCGGACGCGCATCCGCCGTACTGCTCGCCGAAGCGGGAGCCGTCGTGCACTGCGCCGACCGGGACGCGCAGGGACTGCACGAGACGGCGACGCTGATCAAGGGCATGGGCGGCACGGCCCGTACCCACCACCTGGACGTCACCGACCGGGCCCAGGTCCGGCAGGCCGTGGCCGCGTGCGAGCGGCTGGACGTCATGGCGGCGGTCGCCGGGATCATGCACAGCAGCCCCGTGCTGGAGACCCGCGACGAGGATCTCGACCGGGTCCTGGACGTCAACTTCAAGGGCGTGCTGTACGCCTGCCAGGAGGCGGCCCGGCTGATGATCGCCCGGAACACCAGGGGCAGCATCGTCACCATGGCCTCGGGCGCCGTCGACACCGGCAACCCCGGCCTGCTCTGCTACGGCGTGGCGAAGGCGGCGGTCGTCCAGCTGACGAAGACGCTGGCCGCCGAGATCGGCCGCCACGGCATCCGCGTCAACGCGGTCGCGCCGGGCTGGATCCGCACGCCGATGACCGACCGCCACGACAGCGAGGCCCAGGCCCGCACCGAAGCCCTGATGACACGCATGGCCCCGCTGGGCCGGGTCGGCGAACCGGAGGAGGTCGCCCACGCGGTGCTGCACCTGGCGTCCGACGCGTCGGCGTTCACGACGGGCCAGATCCTCCGCCCGAACGGCGGCGTGGCCATGCCTTGGTAGACCCGGCGCCCCCACCGGCACCCAGGTCGGAGCCCCCGGCAACACCCCCACCGAGCCCCCGCCCGGCGCCCTGACCAACACCCCGCCGGGCACCCTCGCCGGCGCCTCCCCCGACACGCCCCGGCACCACCGCCACGACCTCCGCGCCCCGCACCACCGTCGCGGCCCCCGCGCCCCGAGCCGCCCGCACCGCCCGCCCCTTCGGCACACAGTGCACCGGCAACAGGCTCAGCCCCCACCCCCCGGCCGCGACCGCCCCCTCCAGCACCCCCGCCCCAGGCGCCAGCGCGAGCCGCAGTACGGCCCACCACCACACGGCACCGAGCCCCAGCAGCGCCCCCCAGCGCACTATCCGCACCGCCATGGCTCACCTCCGGCCCCACGCTAGAACGCCGCACTCACCCATAAAAAGGGCGCATCACCGGCACAGAGGCGCACCGCACGCCCTGTCCTGAGCGGCGGCCCCAAGGCACGCACCTCCACCATGACCGCCCCACGACACACCGGCAAACGGGCCAACCCGGGGGCGCGCACAACGAAAACCCCGGCCGCACTCCCCCGGGTCTCCCCGGAGAAGCCCCGGCCGGGGCTCTCACACACTCACTGGTCGTGCTGTTCGTGCACCTCAGGCGGCGACGACGTCCACCGCCTCGGCGGGCGCCTTGATGGTCACCCGTTCCGGTGGCACACCGGCCACCGAGACGGAACCCAGCATGGGACGCACCGGCGTGGGTACAGGCTCGTTGACCGCAGCAGACTGGGCCAGCTCGGCGAGGGCGAGTTCATCGCTCACTTCCCGCATGAGCTCGGACATCCGTACGTCCAGCGCGTCGCAGATCGCGGACAGCAGTTCGGAGGATGCCTCCTTCTGCCCCCGCTCCACCTCGGAGAGATAGCCGAGTGAGACTCGGGCGGACGAGGAGACTTCGCGCAGAGTACGGCCCTGGCGCTGGCGCTGCCGACGCAGCACGTCACCCAACAGGCGACGGAGCAGAATCATCGGTGGCTCCCTCCTCGGACCGCGTAGCCGCATCCTTCACGCCCCACCGTACCGCCTTGCGCCGCGGCCGTGCGGGGAGCGATGTCGTGTTCACTCAGGGCTGCAAACATCAGGTCCCCCCGTTCTGTTCCGTATCCTGTGCCCGCTCATTCCCGGTCTGTTCGCCCACAATCCCCTCAAGGAGGAGTGCGAGCACGCTCCGTACACTCTCCATACGAATTTCCGCCCGGGAGCCGTTCAACCGCAGCGACGCCACTTTTCCGCCACCTTCGGCACCGGCGTCCGCTCCGAAAGGGCCGTCCACGGCGACGAAGACCGTCCCGACGGGCTGCCCGTCCTGCGGTTCCGGGCCGGCCACCCCGGTCGTCGCGATGCCCCAGTCGGCGCCGAGAACCTTCCGGACTCCGGCCGCCATCTGGGCCGCGACCTGCGGATCCACCGCTCCTCGGGTGGCCAGCAGGGTGGCGTCGACATCGAGCACCTGATGCTTCAGTTCGGTCGCGTATGCCGTCACCGCACCCCGGAAGGCCTTGGAGGCCCCGGGCACCGATGTGATCTCCGCCGCAACCAGACCGCCCGTGAGGGACTCCGCGACAGCGAGCGTCTCGCCCCTCACTGTGAGTAGTCTCACCACGTCGGCAGCCGCGGAACTCACCGTTCCGCCTCCACCGACGCGGCCTCGCGCTCGGCGATTCCCTGCCTGCGCAGCACAATGGCCTGTCTTACGTAGTCGAGCCCGGTCACGACGGTCAGCACGACCGCCGCGGCCATCACCCAGAACCTCAGGGTCGCCAGCGGACCCGTCAGTGCCAGGACGTACATCCCGACGGCCACGCCCTGGGTGAGCGTCTTGAGCTTGCCGCCGCGGCTCGCTGGGATCACGCCGTAGCGGATGACGACGAAGCGCAGCAGGGTGATCCCCAGCTCCCGCCCGAGGATCACACCGGTCACCCACCACGGCAGATCGCCCAGCGCGGAGAGACAGATCAGCGCCGCGCCCATGATCGCCTTGTCGGCGATGGGGTCGGCGATCTTCCCGAAGTCGGTGACGAGGTCGTACGTACGCGCGAGATGGCCGTCGAAGATGTCCGTGATCATGGCGACCGCGAAGGCCGCCCAGGCGAGCGAGCGCCACGCCGGGTCGTAGCCGCCGTCGGCCAGCATCAGCGCCACGAAGCCCGGCACCAGGAGCAACCGGATCATCGTAAGAATGTTCGCGATGTTCCAGAGGCTGGCCTGATTCACGGCCGCGGCGCCCAGCTTCCCGCCGCGCACCGTCTTCACACCGTCCTGAACGCCGGAGACCCCGGAGTCGACCGGAGGCGGCGGCACGGACGCCGCCGAGCCGACAGCGGAACCGGCGGACGCAGGGACGACCGAGGGACCGGAGACCCCGGCGGCACCCAACGCGCCCGGCACACCCACAGCTCCCGGCACGCTCTTGGCGTTCCGCGCGCTGGAGGAGCCGCCCGCTGCGGATGCCGGGACTCCGGTCATCTGGCTGCCTCCTCTGACTCCGAACACGCGAGCGAGCCGAACGAGCCCGGGAGCAGCTCGGCCACCAGGTCGACACCTTCCGTACCGACCACCTTCGCCTCGACGATACGGCCGACGATCGGACCTTCGCCGCTCGTGCGGCCCTCGAAGTCCGCGAAATCGGCGAAGTTGGTGAACAGCACCTGGCCGTCCGTCTCCGGCGCCTGGTGCGCACCGCGGCCGTACGCGCCCTCCTCGCCGCCGACCGACTCGACGAGCACCTGCACGGTCTCGCCGACCCGCTCCTCGGCGCGCTGCGAGACCAGTTCCTCGGCCAGCCGGGAGACCCGGGCGAGCCGGGCCGCGACGACGTCCTCGTCCAGCTTGTTCTCGTACGTCGCCGCTTCCGTGCCGTCCTCGTCGGAGTACCCGAAGACACCGATGGCGTCCAGGCGCGCGTTGTTCAGGAACCGCTCCAGCTCCGCCAGGTCGGCCTCGCTCTCACCGGGGAAGCCCACGATGAAGTTGGACCGCACGCCGGCCTGCGGGGCCTTGCTCCGGATGGTGTCGAGCAGTTCCAGGAAGCGGTCGGTGTCGCCGAAGCGCCGCATCGAGCGCAGCACGTCGGGCGCGGAGTGCTGGAAGGAGAGGTCGAAGTAGGGGGCGACCTTGGGCGTCGAGGTCAGTACGTCGATGAGCCCCGGGCGCATCTCGGCGGGCTGGAGGTAGCTCACCCGCACGCGCTCGATGCCGTCGACGTCCGCCAGCTCGGGCAGCAGCGACTCCAGGAGGCGGATGTCGCCGAGGTCCTTGCCGTACGAGGTGTTGTTCTCGGAGACGAGCATGACTTCCTTGACACCCTGCTCGGCCAGCCACCTGGTCTCGTTCAGTACGTCGCTGGGGCGGCGCGAGATGAAGGAGCCGCGGAAGGACGGGATGGCGCAGAAGGTGCAGCGCCGGTCGCAGCCGGAGGCGAGTTTCACCGAGGCGACGGGCGAGCCGTCGAGCCGCCGGCGCAGCGGCGCACGCGGCCCGGAGACCGGGGCGACACCCTCGGGCAGGTCGGCGGGGGCCTCGACGGGCTCCACCGGCGCGGCGGCGTCGGTCTCGCCTCCGTGCCCCGGAAGGGCGACGCCCGCACCCGCGCTCTGCCGCTCGGCCGGGCTGATCGGCAGCAGCTTGCGCCGGTCGCGCGGGGTGTGCGAGGCGTGGATGCCGCCGTTGAGGATGGTCTGCAGGCGGTCGGAGATGTCGGCGTAGTCGTCGAAGCCGAGCACGCCGTCGGCCTCGGGGAGGGCCTCGGCGAGTTCCTTGCCGTACCGCTCGGCCATGCAGCCCACCGCCACGACGGCCTGGGTTCTGCCGTGCCCCTTGAGGTCGTTGGCCTCCAGGAGGGCGTCGACGGAGTCCTTCTTGGCGGCCTCGACGAAGCCACAGGTGTTGACGACGGCGACGTCCGCGTCCTCGGCGTCCTCCACGAGTTGCCAGCCGTCCGCCTCCAAGCGGCCTGCGAGCTCCTCCGAGTCCACCTCGTTACGGGCGCAGCCAAGGGTGACGAGTGCGACGGTACGGCGTTCAGGCATGGGCTCAAGACTACTTCGTCCCACTGACACCCCACGTCGACGGGGCTGACCCCGTCTGGGCCAGCCCCGTACCTGTGAACCGTGTAAGCGCGCTGCTGCCGCTCAGCCGACCTCGGGGTCGCCCTTCGTGTACGTGAGCCGCTCCACCGCTCCCGGCTGGAACTCGTCCTCGATCTTCTTGCCGTTGACGTACAGCTGGATCGCGCCCGCGTCGCCCAGGACGAGGTTGATCTCCTCGTTGTCCTGGAAGGTCTGGGACTGACCCTGCTTGAGCAGGCCGTCGAAGAGCAGCCGGCCGTTGTGGTCCTTGGCGGAGATCCAGCTGCGCCCGTCCGTGGCGCTCACCTGGACGGTCACCTTGTCGCGGGGCGCCGCCGCGATCGCGCTGTCCGACGGGTCCGGCTTCGGGTCGGCGGGCTTGTCCTTCTTCGGTGTGGGCGAGGCCGGCTGACTGGTCGTGGGCGTGGAGCCCTCGGCGACCTGGGCCTGCGCGCCCTCGTCGTCACCGCCGTTGACCAGGGTGAAGCCGACGAAGCCGATCACGGCGACGATCGCGGCGACCATCGCCGCGGTCCAGTTCGGCCCGCGCCGCTCGGGACGGATGCGCTCCGCCTCGAACAGGGGCGCGGCCGGGGTCGGCGCCGGACGCCCGCCGCCGTGGGCGTCGGCGAACTGCGCGAGCAGGGGTTCGGGATCGATGTTGACGGCACGGGCGATGGTCCGGATGTGCCCGCGCGCGTAGACGTCTCCGCCGCAGGGGGCGAAGTCGTCCTGTTCGATCGCGTGCACGATGGCGATCCGGACCCGGGTGGCGGAGCTGACGTCGTCGACGGTGAGCCCTGCCGCGATACGCGCCTGCTGCAGGGCGCGGCCGATCGAAGGGCGGGCTGCTTCCTCGCGATCGTCACGGTCTTCTTCGAACGGACGCTCGTCTTGTGGAGAGTTGCCGATGGACACGGGGGCGCCTTTCGAGCGTGTAGCCACCTGTGCTGGAGGTTCAGTTTAGGGGGGTTCGGGAAGGTCGGGGCAACTGGGCGGAGGGACTTTGTACGCCATCAGAATGGCCAGGACACGCTGATGGTCAGGTCATGGTGAGGCAACGATCTGTCGCCTCCCTCAACTTGACGTACGACGAAGGGAAACGGTTGCTCAATGATCCCTTACGAGTGAGTCACTTTCGACCACCCGGTTGCCGCACACAGGGACACCCGCGCGTCCGGTGAGTCCCCTGCTACTCAGTCTCCCCGCGAATCACCGCGAGCATCTCGTCCAGCCCGTCAGCCTTCACAAGAACGTCACGCGCCTTGGACCCCTCGCTCGGCCCGACGATGCCCCGCGTCTCCATGAGGTCCATCAGCCGGCCCGCCTTGGCGAACCCGACGCGCAGCTTGCGCTGGAGCATCGAGGTGGACCCGAACTGGCTGCTGACGACGAGTTCGGCCGCCGCGCACAGCAGTTCGAGGTCGTCGCCGATCTCCTCGTCGATCTCCTTCTTCTGCTTGGAGCCCACGGTGACGTCGTCCCGGAAGACCGGCGCCATCTGGTCCTTGCAGTGCTGGACGATCGCCGCGACCTCGTCCTCGGTGACGAAGGCGCCCTGCATACGGGTGGGCTTGTTGGCGCCCATCGGCAGGAACAGCCCGTCGCCCTTGCCGATGAGCTTCTCGGCGCCGGGCTGGTCCAGGATGACCCGCGAGTCGGCGAGGGAGGACGTGGCGAAGGCGAGCCTTGACGGCACGTTCGCCTTGATCAACCCGGTCACGACATCAACAGAGGGCCGCTGCGTGGCGAGGACCAGATGGATACCGGCAGCGCGCGCGAGCTGCGTGATGCGCACGATCGCGTCCTCGACGTCCCTGGGTGCCACCATCATCAGGTCGGCCAACTCGTCGACGATCACCAGCAGATACGGGTACGGCGACAGCTCGCGCTCACTGCCCTCGGGCAGCTTGACCTTGCCGTTCCTGATGGCCTCGTTGAAGTCGTCGATGTGCCGGAATCCGAACGCGGCCAGATCGTCGTACCGCAGATCCATCTCCCGCACGACCCACTGGAGCGCCTCCGCGGCCCGCTTGGGGTTAGTGATGATCGGCGTGATCAGGTGCGGGATGCCCTCGTACGCGGTCAGCTCGACGCGCTTGGGGTCGACGAGCACCATGCGGACGTCTTCGGGTGTCGCCCGAACCATGATCGATGTGATCAAGCAGTTGATACAGGATGATTTGCCCGAACCGGTCGCACCTGCGACGAGCAGGTGCGGCATCTTGGCGAGGTTGGCCATCACATAGCCGCCCTCGACGTCCTTGCCGAGCGCGACCAGCATCGGGTGGTCGTCCTCCGCCGCGTCGGCCAGCCGGAGCACGTCCCCCAGGTTGACCATCTCGCGGTCGGTGTTGGGGATCTCGATGCCGACCGCCGACTTGCCGGGGATCGGGCTGATGATCCGTACGTCGGGACTGGCGACGGCGTACGCGATGTTCTTGGCCAGGGCGGTGATCCGCTCGACCTTCACCGCGGGGCCCAGTTCGACCTCGTACCGCGTGACCGTGGGACCGCGGGTGAAGCCGGTGACCGCGGCGTCGACCTTGAACTCCATGAAGACGTTCGTCAGGGAGGCGACCACCGCGTCGTTCGCCGCGCTGCGGGTCTTGCCGGGGCCGCCTCGCTCCAGGAGGTCGAGCGAGGGCAGCGAGTAGGTGATGTCCCCGGAGAGCTGGAGCTGCTCCGCGCGCGGGGGCAGGTCGCGCATCATGTCCGGCGGCGCCTTGGTGAGGTCCGCGACCGCGGGCTTCACCGGCTCCGCCTTGAGCTTCTCCTGCTTGGGCCGCGCGCCCGGGACGGGGGTCCGGGTCGTCTCCTCGCGGTCGCCGCCCGCGGTCACCCCCTGGGTGAGGTCGGCGACGATCGGCGAGGGCGGCATGCCGTGCAGGACGGCCCCGTCGAGGGCGGCGGCGGCAGCCGCGGCGACGTCCACGGCGTCCATCGGGCGCCCGGGGTCGGGCTGCCGTACGGAGGAGCGCCTGGGGCGGCTCCGGCGCTTGGAGAGCGCCTCCTGCTCGGCGCTGTCCGGGTCGTACTCCTCGGGGGCGGACCCGCGTCTGCGGGGGCGCCCGGGCAGCGCGTCGCGCCACTGGTCCTCGTACTGCTCGTCGTCCTCGGAGAACCGGTCGTCCTCGGGGTCGCGCAGGATGCCGAGCCGGACCCCGAGCTGCCGCAGCCGCTGCGGAATCGCGTTGACGGGCGTCGCGGTGACCACGAGCAGCCCGAAGACGGTGAGCAGCACCAGCAGCGGTACGGCGAGGACCTCGCCCATGGTGTACGTCAGCGGGGTCGCCGCTCCCCAGCCGATCAGCCCGCCGGCGTCCCTTATCGCCTGCATGCCGTCGCTGCGCGCGGGGGCGCCGCACGCGATGTGGACCTGCCCGAGCACCCCGATGACGAGCGCTGACAGCCCGATGACGATCCGGCCGTTGGCGTCGGGCTTCTCCGGGTGCCTGATGAACCGTACGGCGATGACCGCGAGCAGTATCGGCACCAGCAGGTCGAGGCGGCCGAACGCGCCGGTGACCAGCATCTCGACGAGGTCGCCGACGGGTCCGCGGAGGTTGGACCAGGTGCCCGCGGCCACGATCAGCGCGAGGGCGAGCAACAGCAGTGCCACGCCGTCCTTCCGGTGTGCCGGGTCGAGGTTCTTCGCACCCTGCCCTATGCCGCGGAACACGGCGCCGACGGCGTGCGCGATGCCGAGCCAGAGGGCGCGTACGAGGCGGTACACGCCCCCGGTGGGGCTGGGTGCCGGAGGGGGTGCGGCCTTCTTCGCCGTGGTCTTCTTGGCGGGCGCCCTCTTCGCGGGGGCTTTTTTGGCCGCGGCCTTCCTCGCCGGAGCCTTCGCGGGCGCGGCTGCCTTCTTCGCGGGCGGCTTCTTGGCTGCGGAAGGACGTGGGGCCATGTGTGTGAGGTTACCGGTGGAGGCGACGGCCGACACGTGTGTCACCGCTTCACCCGTTCGTGTCGCCCCTGCGTGAGCGCGAAACTGACGCGCGCTCACGCGCAACTGCGTTCGAAAGGCGGGTCAGTTCTGCGACGGCACCGAGGGTGCCCCGCTCCCGGTACCCGGTTCGAGCGCGTCCAGAGCCCGGCGCAGGCCGGTCAGTTTGCGTTCGAGATGGGCTGCCGTGGCCACCGCCGCCGCGTCCGCCGACTCGTCGTCGAGCTGCTTCGACAGCGCCTCGGCCTGCTCCTCGACGGCCGCGAGACGCGCGGAGAGTTCGGCGAGCAGTCCCGCCGGCTCCTTGGCCGCGCCGACCGCCGCCTTGCCCCCCGCCACCCTCCAGCTGGAGGCGCAACAGGGCCGCCTGCTCCCGGAGTTGGCAGTTCTTCATGTACAGCTCGACGAACACCGAGACCTTCGCCCGCAGCACCCACGGGTCGAACGGCTTGGAGATGTAGTCCACCGCACCCGCCGCGTACCCCCGGAAGGTGTGGTGCGGACCGTGGTTGATCGCGGTGAGGAAGATGATCGGGATGTCCCGCGTCCGCTCCCGCCGCTTGATGTGCGCGGCCGTTTCGAAGCCGTCCATGCCAGGCATCTGGACGTCCAGCAGAATGACCGCGAAGTCGTCCGTCAGAAGTGCCTTGAGCGCTTCCTCCCCGGACGATGCCCGCACCAGTGTCTGATCCAACGCAGAGAGGATGGCCTCCAGCGCCAGCAGATTCTCCGGCCGGTCATCGACCAGGAGGATCTTGGCCTTCTGCACCATGGCCCGCCCTCCTCGCCCCGGCTTGGGGCCTCCCCTGTCCTCAGGACTTGGGGCAGCACCACCGGGCGCCGCCCCAGGGGACGGCTCCCTTGCGCCGCCCGTCCTCGTGCCGGTCATGGTAGCCGCACCCCGCCCGTCGCCACACCCTGTCACCGCGATGTCACTGTGCACGTAGCAGAAACGTAGCGGGAGACCAGAAGGTTCCCCGAATCCCGTACTTCTACACGGCGTCGGCCACACTGTGTCAGCAACTCCGCGTGAACACCGGAGATTCCCGCCCCCTCAGCGGAAACACCCAGCTCAACCATCACTCCTCCCGCATCCACTGCTCCATCACCGACAGCAGGTGATCGGGATCGACGGGCTTGGTGACGTAGTCCGAGGCTCCCGACTCGATCGCCTTCTCCCGGTCGCCCTTCATCGCCTTGGCCGTCAACGCGATGATCGGCAGCCCGGCGAACTGCGGCATCCTGCGGATCGCCGTGGTCGTCGCGTAGCCGTCCATCTCGGGCATCATGATGTCCATCAGTACGACCGTCACATCGTCGTGCTGTTCCAGGACTTCGATGCCCTCCCGGCCGTTCTCGGCGTACAGCACCGACAGCCCGTGCTGCTCCAGGACGCTCGTCAGGGCGAACACGTTACGGATGTCGTCGTCGACGATGAGCACCTTCTCGCCGTCGAACCGGATGCCCCGGCGCGGCTGCTGCACCGCCTCCAGTTCACCCGCCGCCGCCCACTGGCCGTTCGCCCTGGAGGAGGCGTTCAGCTCGGCCACCGACACGGCCCTGCGACGCCGCCTGAAGAGCGCGGCGGGCCCGTTCTGCGCCTCCTGGTACGACCTCACCTCGGCCGGCGTCCCGACGTCCGCGCCGGCCAGCTCCGCCTCGGAGGCCAGCAGCTCGCCGACCTCCAGGGAGGGCGTCAGCTGCGCGTAGCCCTGCGGGGGCAGTTCACTGGGGTGCAGCGGCAAATACAGCGTGAACGTCGAGCCGCGGCCCGGTTCGCTCTGCGCGTGGATCTCGCCGCCGAGCAGCCGCGCGATCTCCCGCGAGATGGACAGCCCGAGGCCCGTACCGCCGTATTTCCGGCTGGTCGTACCGTCGGCCTGCTTGAACGCCTCGAAGATCACCCTCATCTTGCTGGCCGCGATGCCGATACCGGTGTCGGTCACCGAGAACGCGATCATGTCGGCGTCCGCGTCCCGCAGCGAGCCCGCCTCCAGGAGCTGCTCCCGGATGGCCACCGGCACCTCCGCACCGGCCGGCCGGATCACCAGCTCGACCGCTCCCGAGTCGGTGAACTTCACCGCGTTGGACAGCAGGTTGCGCAGCACCTGGAGCAGCCGCTGCTCGTCGGTGTGCAGCGTGGCGGGCAGGTCCGGCGAGACCCGTACGGAGAAGTCCAGACGCTTCTCCGCGGTCAGCGGACGGAAGGTGGCCTCCACGTAGTCGACGAGCTGCACGAGCGCGATACGCGTCGGCGAGACGTCCATCTTGCCCGCCTCGACCTTCGACAGATCGAGGATGTCGTTGATCAACTGCAGCAGGTCGGAACCCGCCCCGTGGATCGTCTCGGCGAACTCGACCTGCTTCGGGGTGAGGTTGGTGTCCGCGTTGTCGGCCAGCAGCTTGGCGAGGATCAGCAGCGAGTTGAGCGGCGTACGCAGCTCGTGCGACATGTTGGCGAGGAACTCGCTCTTGTAGCGCATCGAGACGGCGAGTTGCTCGGCGCGCTCCTCCAGGACCTGCCGCGCCTCCTCGATCTCCGTGTTCTTGACCTCGATGTCGCGGTTCTGCTGGGCCAGCAGCTCGGCCTTCTCCTCCAGCTCCGCGTTGGACGACTGAAGCGCCTTCTGCCGGTTCTCCAGCTCCGCCGAGCGCTCCCTCAACTGCTCGGTCAGCTCCTGCGACTGCTTCAGCAGCACCTCCGTCTTGGTGTTGACGGAGATGGTGTTGACGCTGGTCGCGATCATCTCGGCGATCTGGCTGAGGAAGTCCTTCTGGATCTGCGTGAACGGCGTGAACGACGCCAGTTCGATGACCCCGAGCACCTTGCCCTCGAACAGCAGCGGCAGCACGATCACCTGCGCGGGCGGCGCCTCGCCGAGCCCGGAGGAGATCTTCAGATAGCCGCTCGGCGCGTCCTGCACGAGGATCGTGCGCTTCTCCTCGGCGGCGGTCCCCACCAGCGCCTCACCGGGCCGGAACGAGGTCGGCATGGACCCCATGGAGTAGCCGTACGAGCCGAGCATGCGCAGCTCGTACGCGTTCTCCGGAACGCCTCCCGGGTCCTTGGCGTCGACCGTCCGCATCGCCAGGAAGAAGGCGCCGTGCTGGGCGGTGACGACCGGCGTCAGCTCGCTCATGATCAGCGAGGCCACGTCGTCGAGGTCCCGGCGGCCCTGCATCAGGGCGGAGATCCGGGCGAGGTTGCCCTTGAGCCAGTCCTGTTCCTTGTTGGCGATCGTGGTGTCGCGCAGGTTGGCGATCATCTTGTTGATGTAGTCCTGCAGTTCCTGGATCTCGCCGGACGCGTCCACGTCGATCTTCAGGTTCAGGTCACCGCGGGTCACCGCGGTCGCCACGCGCGCGATGGCACGCACCTGCCGGGTCAGGTTCCCGGCCATCTCGTTCACCGACTCGGTGAGGTCGCGCCAGGTGCCGTCGACGTCACGCACGCGTGCCTGGCCGCCAAGCTGGCCCTCCGTACCCACCTCGCGGGCGACTCGGGTGACCTCCTCGGCGAAGGACGACAGCTGATCAACCATGGTGTTGATCGTCGTCTTCAGCTCAAGGATCTCGCCGCGAGCGTCAATGTCGATCTTCTTGGTCAAGTCACCCTTGGCGATGGCCGTCGTGACCATCGCGATGTTGCGCACCTGACCGGTCAGGTTGGAGGCCATGCCGTTCACCGAGTCGGTGAGGTCCTTCCAGGTGCCCGCCACGCCCGGCACATGCGCCTGACCGCCCAGGATGCCGTCCGTACCCACCTCGCGGGCCACCTTGGTGACCTGGTCGGCGAACGAACTCAGCGTCTTCACCATGGTGTTGAAGGTGTCGGCGAGCTGTTGGACCTCGCCGCGCGCCTCGATCGTCACCGTCCGCGTCAGGTCGCCGTTGGCGACGGCCGCCGCGACCTGGGAGATGTTCCGCACCTGCACGGTCAGGTTGTTGGCCATCAGGTTGACGTTGTCGGTGAGGTCCTTCCAGATGCCCGTGACGCCGGACGCGTGGGCCTGGCCGCCGAGGATGCCCTCCGTGCCCACCTCACGGGCGACTCGCGTCACCTGCTCGGCGAACGACGACAGTTGATCAACCATGGTGTTGACCGTCGTGACCAGCTCAAGGATCTCGCCCTTGGCGTCAACAGTGATCTTCTTCGACAGATCGCCCTTGGCGACCGCGGTCGTCACCTCGGCGATGTTGCGCACCTGGATCGTCAGGTTGTTGGCCATGAAGTTCACGGACTGCGTGAGGTCCTTCCAGGTGCCGGAGACACCCTGCACCTCCGCCTGCCCGCCGAGCTCGCCCTCCGTACCCACCTCACGGGCCACACGCGTGACCTCCTGGGCGAACGACGACAGTTGATCAACCATCGTGTTCAGGGTGTTCTTCAGCTCCAGGATCTCCCCGCGCGCGTCCACGGTGATCTTCTGGGACAGGTCACCCCGGGCCACCGCGGTCGCCACCTGGGCGATGTTGCGCACCTGGGCGGTGAGGTTGCCGGCCATGCCGTTCACGGAGTCGGTGAGGTCGCGCCACACACCGGCGACGCCCGGCACCTGCGCCTGACCGCCGAGGCGGCCCTCCGTACCCACGTCACGGGCGACCCGGGTCACCTGGTCGGCGAAGGCCGAGAGTTGATCAACCATGGTGTTGATCGTGTTCTTCAACTCAAGGATCTCGCCGCGAGCGTCAACATCGATCTTCTGGGACAGGTCGCCCCGCGCCACCGCCGTCGTCACCTGGGCGATCTGCCGCACCTGCGAGGTGAGGTTGCCACCCATGAAGTTGACGGAGTCGGTGAGTTCCTTCCACGTACCGGACACGCCGTCCACGCGCGCCTGACCGCCGAGCCGGCCCTCCGTACCCACGTCACGCGCCATCCGCGTCACCTGGTCGGCGAAGCTCGACAGCTGGTCCACCATCGTGTTCACGGTGTTCTTCAGCTGGAGCATCTCGCCGGAGACATCGACGGTGACCTTCTGCGACAGGTCGCCGTTGGCCACCGCGGTCGTCACCTGGGCGATGTTCCTCACCTGTCCGGTGAGGTTCCGGAACGCCGTGTTGACGGAGTCCGTCAGGTCCTTCCACGTACCGGCCGCCCCCGGCACCTCCGCCTGGCCGCCCAGCTCACCCTCGACACCGATCTCCCGGGCCACCCGGGTCACCTCGGCACCGAACGCGGACAGTTGATCAACCATCCCGTTGACGGTGTTCTTCAGCTCCAGCATCTCGCCCGCGACCTCGACGCTGACCTTCTGCGACAGATCACCGCTGGCCACAGCCGTCGTCACGGCGGCGATGTCCCGCACCTGCGTGGTCAGGTTCCGGAAGACCGTGTTGACGGAGTCCGTCAGGTCCTTCCAGGTCCCCGCCGCCCCCGGCACGTTCGCCTGCCCGCCGAGCCGCCCCTCGCCACCGACCTCGTTGGCGACGCGGGTGACCTCGTCCGCGAACGTCCGCAGCGTCTCCGTCATCTGGTTGATCGTCTCGGCGAGCTGGGCGACCTCACCCCGCGCCGAAACCGTCACCTTCTGTGACAGATCACCGTTGGCGACCGCGGTCGTCACCTGTGCGATCCCGCGCACCTGGGCCGTCAGGTTGCCGGCCATAAGATTCACGGAATCCGTGAGGTCTTTCCACACTCCCGCCACACCGGGCACCTGTGCCTGGCCACCCAGCTCGCCCTCGGTACCCACCTCGCGCGCGACTCGCGTCACCTCGGAGGAGAAAGAGGACAGCTGATCGACCATCGTGTTGACGGTGTTCTTCAGCTCAAGCATCTCGCCGGCCACGTGAACCGTGACCTTCCGCGACAGGTCACCCTTGGCCACGGCGGTCGTGACCAGCGCGATGTCCCGCACCTGCGCGGTCAGCCGGTACGCCATGGTGTTGACCGAGTCCGTGAGGTCACGCCACGAACCGGACATCCCGCGCACCTGGGCCTGACCGCCCAGCTTGCCCTCCGTACCGACCTCGCTGGCCACGCGCGTGACCTCGTCGGTGAACGTCGACAACTGGTCGACGAGATTGTTGACCGTGCGCCCGACCTTGAGGAACTCCCCGCGCAGCGGATGCCCGTTGCCGTCGGCGGCCTGCGCCCGCAGCTCCATCCGGGGCGACAGATCGCCCTCCGCGACCGCGCTGAGCACCCGGCCGACCTCGGAGACCGGCCGTACGAGATCGTCGACGAGCGCGTTCGAGGCGTCGATCGCCGCGGCCCACGAGCCCTCGCTGGCGCCCGACTCAAGCCGCTCGGTCAGCTTCCCCTCGCGCCCCACCACGCGCCGTACGCGCGACAATTCACCCGTCAAGTGAAGATTACGGTCGGCCACCTCGTTGAAGACGGCCGCGATCTCCGACATGACGCCGTCGCCGGACACCGTGAGCCGCTTGCGGAAGTTGCCGTCCCGCATCGACTCCAGCGCCGACAGCAGCTTGTCCAGGGCGGCCGTGTCGACCTCGGTCGTGCCATTGCGCGGTTTGCGCCGGTTACTCAGGGACTGTCCGCCTTTCGCGCGCGTTTTCGTGCCCCGCGTCGCTGCGCCAGACTCCACTGTGTCCCTCCCGAAGGGGTCGACCGTTTCTGCTCTGCGTGCTCTGTCATCACTCGGGCGTACCCGGATACTGCCAGCCGTGCGTAGACCTTCTCCTGGAGCCTGCCCAGTGTTTCACCCTGTCCGAACCCGGCCATAACAGTTCGGCAGCTTCGCACACCGTCCGCACACTCTGGGGACGTAAACACTGCAGACCTGCATCCGCATGGACCGCGAAGGTAAGTAACCTTGCATGCGGCTGTCCAGCCACACCGGCCCGTCCGGTCTGGGCGGTGGCACGACCACGAGCGGGCAGGCATCGGAGGGGCACCGCACCATGACCACCGGACTGCATCCCGGGGAGACACCCCAGGATCCCCGGCCGACGGGGAACCAGACCCTGCCCCGGCAGGAGCGGATCGCCCCCGGCACGCCGCACTCCGACAACCGGACGAGGAGTTCTGTGATCACCGCGCGCGCGGCAGCCACCTTCGACCCCGTCGGGCGATCGGTCGCGACCGCCCGATCCTTCGTCCGCGACACCCTCCAGGGCTGGGGCTTCGCGGACATCGTCGACGACGCCGTGGTCCTCACGAGCGAGCTGGTCACCAACGCGGTGATCCACGCGGGCACCTCCGCGGACGTCCTGTGTCTACGCAGTGACGACGGCGTCCGGATCGAGGTGGCCGACCGCTACCCCGAGCGCGAGATCCCCCTCCAGGGCTCCCCCGCCAACATGGGCAGCCCCGACCGCGAGGGAGGCCGCGGCCTCCAGCTGTGCGCGGCGCTCGCCCGCCGCTGGGGCGTCGAGTACACGCCCACGCAGAAGCAGGTCTGGTTCCAACTGGAGCTGCCCGAGCGCGCGGTGGGCACCCGCTCCGCGGGCCCGTCCCTCCCCGCCGACCTACTCCCGCTGGCCGACGGCCGGGTCCGGGTCGCGGTCATCCAGATCGACCGCGCCGGTTCCATCGCGGCGTGGAACGAGGACGCCGACGAACTCTTCGGCTACGCCCCCGAGTCGGTCATCGGCAAGCCCCTCACCGACCTCGCCGCCTGGCCGCACACCCCGGGCACCAGCACCGGCGTCGTCGAGGCCCTCCAACTCTCCCGCTGGGAAGGCAGTTACGGCATAAGGGGCGCCAACGGCCGCGTCACGCCGGTGTACGCCTCCCACCTCCGCGTCCGCGACACGGACGGCGAGCCCTCGACGGTCTGTCTCCTCGTCCGCGACCACGAACGGGCGGTCCTGCAGACCCCGTTGCGCGGCAGCTCCTCCGACAGCAACTCGTCCTCGGAGGGCCAGAACACCGACCCCTTCGAGGTGTTCATCGGCTCCCCGGCCCCGGACGACCTCGACGGCCTCCTCCAGCGCACGGTGGAACGCGCCCGCGACATGCTCGACGCGGACTCCGCCTTCCTCCTCCTCGCCACGGACGACGAAACGGAGTTGGAGGTACGGGCCTCGACCGGCCTCCCCTCCGCCCGCCAGCGCTTCGCCCGCGTCCCCGTAGAGGCGGGTCCCGGCCGCTACGGCTCGGCCCGTATGCCGGCCGTCCACGACGACCTCTCGGCAGTCCCGGGCGCGGTCCCCCTCCTCAGCGGCACGGGCATGCGCTCGGTCGTCACGGTCCCCCTGAAGGTGGAGGGCCGCCTCACCGGCTCGCTGGGCGTCGCGGCCGAATCCCCCGGCCGCTACACGAACGAAGAGGCCCTGCGCCTCCAATTCGCCGCCGACCGCATCGCGTTGGCGGTGGAGTCGGCCCGCCTCGGCGAACTGGAACGCCTGCGCCGAGGCTCACTGAGCTTCCTGGTGGAGGCCTCCGACCTGTTGGCCGGAACCCTGGACCGCGATCAAACCCTGGCCCTGATGGCCCAGATGACGGTCCCGACCCTGGCCACCTGGTGCGCGGTCTACACGATCGCCGACCAGGCCTCGGAGCCGTACCTCTCGTACGTCCTGCACGAGGACGAGGACCGCATCGACGGCCTCAAGGCCCTGCTCTCGAAGATCTCCCCGCCGGACCCGGTCCCGACGCCAGGCGCCCGCGTCTGGTCGGCCCCCGCGCAGGCGGCGCACCATGCGGCCCTGCGCACCTCCATGCGCAGCCTGGGCCTCAACGCGCCCACCACGGTCAGCTCGGGCATCGGCACAACTCTCGCCACAGCGGCGGCAGTCGGCGGCGAGACGGTCGTCCTCCCGCTGGTCGCCCGCAACCGCGTGATCGGCATGCTCACCCTCGGCAAGCCGACGGACGAACACTTCCGCCAGGAAATCCTGGAACTGGCCGAGGACTTGAGCCGCCGGGCCGCCCTGGCCCTGGACAACGCCCGCCTCTACTCGGAACGCACCGCCATCAGCCGGGCCCTCCAACGCAGCCTCCTCCCCCCGGAGTTGCCGGAGATCGACGGAGTGGAGGTGGAGGTCATCTACCGCGCGGCCGGCGAGGGCAACGAGGTCGGCGGCGACTTCTACGACCTCTTCCCCATCCGCGACGGCGCCTACGGCTTCGCCATCGGCGACGTCTGCGGTACGGGCCCGGAGGCGGCGGCGGTGACGGGCCTGGCCCGCCACGCCCTGCGCCTGCTGGCGAGAGAGGGCTTCGGTGGCCCGGCGGTCCTGGAGCGCCTCAACTCGGCGATCCTCGACGAGGGCGCCCGCAGCCGCTTCCTGACCCTCCTGTACGGCGAGTTGTGGCCGCAGGAGGACGGCAGCGCCGTACTGAAGGTGGTCTGCGCCGGCCACCCCCTCCCGCTCCGCCTGCGCCAGGACGGCACGGTGGAAGCCGCAGCCGAACCCCAGCCCCTCCTGGGCGTCCTGGAGGACCTGGAGCTGTACGAGCAGACGATCACCCTCGACCCCGGCGACGTCCTCCTGTGCGTCACGGACGGCGTCACGGAACGCCGCGAGGGCACCCGCATGCTGGGCGACGACGGCCTGACGGACGTCCTGAGGACATGCACGGGCCTCACGGCCGGGGCAGTGGCGGCCCGCATCATGCGCGCGGTCGAACGCTTCGCCTCCGACGCCCCGTCCGACGACATGGCAATCCTGGCAATGCGTGTCCCGGGCCTGCAGAAGGACTGACGACAGAGCGGCAGACAGAAAGAAGGCCCCGCCCAATTGGGCGGGGCCTTCTGCGTGGAGCCCCCCAACGGAATCGAACCGTTGACCTTCTCCTTACCATGGAGACGCTCTGCCGACTGAGCTAGGGGGGCCAGCTGCTTTACGAGGTTTCCCTCGCGGCAACGAAATAGATCATACCCCGAACAGCGCCGTGCTCCCAACTACGCCCGCCCGACGCCCGAAAGATCAGAACGCGGGCTGCAACAGCCCCCCGAGCGAGTTGCACGCGGACACGATCCGCTGCATGTCCCGCTTGGTCAACGAGGCGTCCACGGGCAGCGCGAGCGTCTCGAAAGCGGCCAGCTCGGTCTCGGGCAGCGAGACACAACGCCGGAACGCGGCCATACGATGCACCGGCGCCTTGACGGGCACCCGGCAGTCAACTCCCCTGGCCCGCAAGGCCCGAGCGAAGGCATCCCGATCGGGCCGCCCATTGCCGGGCACCCGCACTACGTACTGCTGATAGGTGTGCCCGTCCCCGTCGTCGGGCGTGCGCACACCCCGCAACTTGAGATCGAGAAACGCCGCCCGCTGCCGCCGCTGAGCGATCTCGTCGTACGGCGCCTCGGACTCCCCGTGCTGCAACACCAGCAGCCCGTGCCGCTGCCCGACGTCGAGCATGCGCCCCATGTCGGCCGGCCGCCCGAAGCGGTGTACGACAACGACAGCCGCCGTACGCGGAGTTGTGGCCGCCTCGACAGCCGACGCGTCGAGGCAGTACGTCACCGGATCTATGTCGGCGAACACCGGCAGCGCACCGGCCTGGATGACGGCCTCGGCGACTTCGACGTTCCCGAAGGCCGACACGACGACCTCGTCACCGACTCCGACGCCGGCGGCCCTGAGCATTGCAGCAGTACCCATGCTCTGGATGGTTGCCGCGCGACGTGAACGTCAAGTGACACACAACAAAAAAGGGTTGGACCCCGAACCGAAGTTCAGGATCCAACCCTTTCAATATTTGTTCGGCGGTGTCCTACTCTCCCACAGGGTCCCCCCTGCAGTACCATCGGCGCTGTAAGGCTTAGCTTCCGGGTTCGGAATGTAACCGGGCGTTTCCCTCACGCTATGACCACCGAAACACTATGAAACACATCAACCGCACCATCACCCGTGACCTGGGTGTGGGGTTGTTCGTGGTTTCAGAACCAACACAGTGGACGCGAGCAACTGAGGACAAGCCCTCGGCCTATTAGTACCAGTCACCTCCACCCGTTACCGGGCTTCCAGATCTGGCCTATCAACCCAGTCGTCTACTGGGAGCCTTAACCCCTCAAAGGGGGTGGGAACACTCATCTCGAAGCAGGCTTCCCGCTTAGATGCTTTCAGCGGTTATCCCTCCCGAACGTAGCCAACCAGCCATGCCCTTGGCAGAACAACTGGCACACCAGAGGTTCGTCCGTC
>NZ_PJME01000033.1 GCF_002954775.1 Streptomyces geranii | reverse complement strand
CAAACTCCGGACGGGCTGGGTATCTCAGCCCGTCCGGCGTTTGAGGACGAGGCCGTTCAGCGGGGGTCTGGGGGCGCAGCCCCCAGAAGGATGGGAACGGGTAGGGGCGGCGGGGGCGAAGAAAAGGGGCCTCAGTCGTCCAAGCCCTCCGCCGCTCTTCTCTCCCTCAGTTCCATGATCGCCCTCCTCCGGGCCAAGCGGTGGGTGCGGCGGATCTGGGCCTCCTGGTAGCGGCGTTCGTCTCGGTCCGTCTCCGGGAGGACCGGGGGGACCCTGCGGGGCTTGCCCTCCTCGTCCACCGCCGCGAAGACCAGGTACGCCGAGCCCACCTGTGTCGCCGGGGTCGACTCGTTCCAGCGCTCCGCCAGGACCCGTACGCCCACCTCCATGGACGTGCGGCCGGTCCAGTTGACCTGGGCCTTCACGTGGACCAGGTCTCCCACCCGCACCGGCTCCAGGAACGCCATCTCGTCCATGGACGCCGTCACCGCGGGGCCCCCGCTGTGCCGGCCTGCAACCGCGCCCGCCGCGTCGTCGACCAGTTTCATGATCACGCCGCCGTGCACCGTACCGAGGAGGTTGGTGTCGGCGTGGGTCATGATGTGGCTGAGGGTGGTCCGGGAGGCGGAGGTCGGCTTGCCCGGGGGCGCCGCTTCTGTGCCGGTGGCCTGGTCTGTCATGGCCCTCACCTTATGCCGGGCGTACACATGGGCGATTTGTGTCAGCTTCGCAACAGCCCTGCTCCTAATTTCCTTCGACCCTTGTATAGGAGACACCCCGGCACTGCACACTGGTCGGCATGAACGATTGGCCTGACGCCTGGTCCGACGACAACCGCAACAACCGGTACGGTCGCGGCAGCGCGAACGCACAGCCCGAGGGTGCGCGCGTGATGCGACAGGTCCAGCGCGGCCAGGGTGGCCAAGGCGGCCAGTACGGGCAGGGGGCCTCCGCACCGCCGTACGGTGGCGGGGTTCCGCAGCAGCAGCCGTACGCCGACGATCCCTACGGGAACCAGAGCGGCAACGGCTACGGCAATGACTACGGCAACGGCGGCTACAACACCGGGCAGGTCTACGGCGGCGGCAGTGGAGGCGGTGCCGTGGGTGGCGGTGGGCGTGGGGAACGGTCGGCTCCCGACTGGCGCAAGCGGATCAAGTGGACCGCCATCACCCTCGTGACGCTGCTGGTCGTCGTCTCCGTCAGCACGTACTTCTGGGCCGACTCCAAGCTGAACCGCGAGGTCGACCTCTCCAAGGTCATCGACCGGCCGGACGCGGGCAAGGGCACGAACTACCTGATCGTCGGCTCCGACAGCCGCGCCGGGCTGTCCGCCGAGGAGAAGAAGAAGCTGCGTACCGGCTCCGCCGAGGGCAAGCGCACCGACTCGATGATGATCCTGCACACCGGCGACAACGGCCCGACCCTCGTCTCCCTCCCCCGTGACTCGGACGTGGAGATCCCGAGCTTCGTCGGCTCCGAGTCCGGCAAGACGTACAAGGGCACCGGCAGGCACGTGAAGCTGAACGCGGCCTACGCGGAGGACGGTCCCGAACTGCTCGTCCGTACCGTCGAGTTCAACACCGGACTGCGCATCGACCACTACGTCGAGATCGGCTTCGCCGGCTTCGCCAACATCGTGGACGCGGTCGGCGGCGTGGAGCTGACCATCCCCAAGGGCGGGATGAAGGACACCAAGTCCGGCGCCAACTTCACGGCGGGCAAGCAGACCCTCAACGGCGAGCAGGCGCTGGCCTTCGTCCGTACCCGGTACGCCCTCGCGGGCAGCGACCTGGACCGTACGAAGAACCAGCAGAAGTTCCTCGCGGCGCTGGCGAGCCAGACCGCGACGCCGGGCACGGTCCTGAACCCCTTCAAGCTGTACCCGACGATGAGCGCGGGCCTCGACACCCTGATCGTCGACAAGGACATGGGCCTGTTCGACCTGGCCGACATGTTCTGGGCGATGAAGGGCGTCACGGGCGGCGACGGCAAGTCCATGAACATGCCGATCTCGGGCTCGACCGGCGGAAACCTCCTCTGGGACAAGGCGAAGGTGAAGACCCTCGTGACCGAGCTGAAGAACGACGACAAGGTCACCGTCACCGGTAACTGAGCGCCATAGCGCCCTAGCGCCATACGTGAGTCGGCCCCTGCCCGGTACTTCGGGCAGGGGCCGACTCACGTCCTCGGGTGTTACGGCAGGTTCCTCGCCATCACGATCCGCTGGACCTGGTTCGTGCCCTCGTAGATCTGGGTGATCTTGGCGTCGCGCATCATCCGCTCCACCGGGTAGTCACGCGTGTAGCCGTAGCCGCCCAGCAGCTGGACCGCGTCCGTCGTGACCTCCATCGCCACGTCCGACGCGAAGCACTTCGCCGCCGCGCCCTGGAAGGTGAGGTCGCTGTCGAGGCGTTCCGAGGCGGCTGCCGCCTGGTACGTCAGGGCGCGGGCCGCCGCGATCTTCATCGCCATGTCGGCCAGCATGAACTGGATGCCCTGGAAGTCCGCGATCGGCTTGCCGAACTGCTTGCGCTCCTTGACGTAGCCCTTGGCGTAGTCGAGGGCGCCCTGGGCGATGCCGAGGGCCTGGGCGGCGATCGTGATGCGGGTGTGGTCCAGGGTCTTCATCGCGGTGGCGAAGCCGGTGCCCTCGTCGCCGATGATGCGGTCGGCGGGGATGCGGACGTTGTCGAGGTAGACCTCGCGGGTCGGGCTGCCCTTGATGCCGAGCTTCTTCTCGGGGGCACCGAAGGAGACGCCCTCGTCCGACTTCTCGACGACGAAGGCCGAGATGCCCTTGCTGCGCTTCGTCGGGTCGGTGACCGCCATCACCGTGTAGTACTCGGACTCGCCCGCGTTGGTGATCCAGCGCTTCACGCCGTTGAGGACCCAGGAGTCGCCCTCGCGGACCGCCCGCGTCTTCATGCCGGCCGCGTCCGAGCCCGCGTCGGGCTCCGAGAGGCAGTACGAGAACATGCCCTCGCCCTTGGCGAGCGGGGTCATGTACTTCTTCTTCAGCTCCTCCGAGCCGGAGAGGATCACCGGGAGGGAGCCCAGCTTGTTGACGGCGGGGATCAGGGAGGAGCTGGCGCAGACCCTCGCCACCTCCTCGATCACGATCACCGTGGCGAGGGCGTCGGCGCCCGCGCCGCCGTACGACTCCGGTACGTGCACGGCGTGCAGGTCGCTGGCGACCAGCGCGTCGTGGGCCTCCTGCGGGAAGCGGGCCTCCTCGTCCACCACCGCGGCGTACGGCAAGATCTTCGCCTCGGCCAGGGAGCGGATCGCGTCGCGGAGCATGTCGTGCTCCTCGGACGGGCGGTACAGGTCGAAATCAGCCGATCCGGCCAAGGTCTCTCACGCTCCAAAGACGCTGTGTGACTGACGTCGTGCGACGCAGGCTGACTGCCAGGCTAACTACCGTTAAGTAACCCAAATTTTAGCGCCCGCCCACGGGACTGATACGTGAGCTTGGCGACAGGGGGAAATCTGCCCGGTGAGGGGCCTTGTGACGCCCCGACTATGCTCGTTGATCGCACGTACGACCCATACCCCAGGAGCACCGATGGCTCTCAAGATCACTGTGATCGGCACCGGCTATCTCGGTGCCACCCACGCCGCCGCCATGGCCGAGCTGGGGTTCGAGGTGCTGGGGCTGGACGTCGTCGAGGAGAAGATCGACCTGCTGCGGCGCGGGCAGGTCCCGATGTACGAGCCGGGGCTGGAGGAGCTGCTGCGCAAGCATGTCGCGGGGATCGAGGGGTCCACCGGGCGGCTGCGCTTCACCATGGACTGGGCCGAGGTGGCCGCCTTCGGCGACGTCCACTTCGTCTGTGTGAACACCCCGCAGAAGCACGGCGAGTACGCGTGCGACATGTCGTACGTCGATGCCGCGATCGAGTCCCTGGCCCCGCATCTCACCTCCCCCGCCCTGGTCGTCGGCAAGTCGACCGTGCCGGTCGGCTCGGCGGACCGGCTGGCCCGGACGATCAGCGGGCTCGCGCCCGCCGGCGCGGACGCCGAGCTGGCCTGGAACCCGGAGTTCCTGCGCGAGGGCTTCGCCGTGAACGACACGCTGCACCCGGACCGGATCGTGGTCGGCGTGCGCAGCGAGCGGGCCGAGAAGCTGCTGCGCGAGGTGTACTCGACGCCGATCGGGGAGGGCACGCCCTTCGTCGTCACCGACTTCCCGACCGCCGAGCTGGTGAAGACCTCCGCGAACTCCTTCCTGGCCACCAAGATCTCGTTCATCAACGCCATGGCGGAGGTCTGCGAGGCCGCCGACGGGGACGTCGCCAAGCTGGCGGAGGCGATCGGGTACGACGACCGGATCGGCGCGAAGTTCCTGCGGGCCGGGATCGGCTTCGGCGGCGGCTGTCTGCCCAAGGACATCCGGGCGTTCATGGCGCGCGCCGGTGAGCTGGGCGCGGACCAGGCGCTGACCTTCCTGCGGGAGATCGACTCGATCAACATGCGCCAGCGCGGCCAGATGGTGGAGCTGGCCCGGCAGGCGCTGGGCGGCGGGCCCTTCCTCGGCAAGCGCGTCGCGGTGCTGGGCGCCACCTTCAAGCCCGACTCGGACGACGTCCGTGACTCGCCCGCCCTGAACGTCGCCGGGCAGATCCACCTCCAGGGCGGCCAGGTGACGGTGTACGACCCGAAGGGCATGACCAACGCGCGCAGGCTCTTCCCGACGCTCGCCTACGCCGACACGGCCATGGAGGCGGTCCGGGGCGCCGACGCCGTACTGCATCTCACGGAGTGGCGGGAGTTCCGCGAGCTGGACCCGGCGGCGCTGGGCGAGGCAGTGTCCCAGCGGCTGATCCTGGACGGGCGCAACGCCCTCGACCCGCAGCTGTGGCGGAAGGCCGGGTGGACGTACCGGGCGATGGGGCGGCCCACGGCCTGAACGACCCCTGGTCCGCGCGCGGGGAGGCCGGTGTCTCCTGAGTGCGGAGGGACGCCGGTCCGGCCGAGGCTCAGTCGGCCGGACCGGCGCCTGGGCCCATTCTCCACATCCCCGCCACACTTCGGGAACCACATTCCAAATCCTGGGCGCCCGCAGCACATGGCCAGCCTGTGCGGGCGCCCTATTTCGCGCGGTACCGCCGCATCTTCGCGCGCGCCCCGCACACCGACATGGAGCACCAGCGGCGCCGGCCCGCGGGGCTGCGGTCGAAGTACGCCCAGTGGCAGTCGGGGAGTTCGCAGGCCTTGAGGCGCAGCCAGGTGCCGTCGGTGAGCGCCTCGGCGACGGCGGCGGCGACGCGGGAGAGCAGCGGGCCCTCCTCGGCGGGGGTCAGGCGGGCCGAGCCGTCCTGTTCGTCGACGGTGACCAACAGGGGTGCGCGGGCGAGCAGTCGACCCAGGGGCTGGACGGTGTCGTGCGGTGGGTGACCGGCGTGGGCGAGGCAGACGGCCCGCAGGGACTCGCGCAGGTCCTTGATCTCCGCCAGCTCGCGCTCGGCGATCTCCTCGATGCCGAAGGGGACCCGTCCCTCGGCGGTGTCCAGCGCGTCCCGGTCCGAGTCCAGGCTCCGGGTGTTCACCAGGGCCTCCACGAGGGCCAGTCCCCCGGGTGCGGACGCGTTCTCGCTCATGTCGCCGACGTTACCTCCTAGGCGCGGGCATACGGTAACCGCTACGGTGAGGGCGTTACCTGATGACACCCATCAATAGGTAACGGTGAAGGCAATCAACGGAGGAAGCCATGCCCATCGCCAAGCTCGAATCCGTCGTACTGGACTGTCCCGACCCCGGCGCGCTCGCCGCGTTCTACTCCGCGCTGCTGGGCGGCACCCCCGTGGTCGAGGAGGACTGGGTCGACCTGCGGCTCCCGGACGGGCCCACGCTGGCCTTCCAGGCCGCCCCCGGCCACGTACCGCCGAAGTGGCCGTCGCCCGACGCCTCGCAGCAGTTCCATCTGGACGTGGCCGTGGCCGACCTGGACGTGGCCGAGCGGGAGGTGCTCGCGCTGGGCGCGAGGCCGCTGGAGACGGAGGACCGGGCGCGTTCCTTCCGGGTGTACGCCGATCCGGCAGGGCATCCGTTCTGCCTCTGCCGGATCGGGTGAGCGTCGGAGGGCCCGGCGGCCGTCAGCCGTCCAGTTCCGCGATGCGGGCCGTGGAGGGCTCGCGGCGCTGCTGGGCGGCCTTGGCCGTGAAGTCGGCGGTGCGCAGGACTCGTTGGACGTTGCCCCAGGTGAGGAGGGCGATGTCGGGTTCGGTCCAGCCTCGGCGCAGGAGTTCGGCGATCAGGTTCGGGTAGCAGGAGGCGTCCCCGAGTTCCTGCGGGTGGGCGCTGCCGGAGTCGTACGTGCCGGACAGGCCGACGCACTCCGGGCCCGCGACCGCGCGGACGTGGTCGAGGTGGTCGGCGACGTCGCGGACGGTCGGCCCGGTCTGCTCGGCCGTCAGCGGCACCAGGCACAGGCCGCCGGCCGCGCCCAGCTCGGCGAGGGTCGCGTCGGGCAGGTTGGCGGGGTGCGGGCGCAGGGCGCGGGCGGCGGAGCGGGTGCACAGGACCGGCGCCTTGGAGATGCGGACGGCGCGGTGGATGGTGGCGTCGGAGGCGCCGGAGAGGTCGGCGAGCACCCCGAGCCGGTTCATCTCGCGGACCACCTCCTCGCCGAACCGGGTGAGCCCGGCCTCGCTCGCCCAGGACGTACCGGAGAGAGTGAGCACGCGCAGGCCCAGCGAGTGCAGGACGCGCAGGATGCCGAGCGAGTCGTCGAGGGCGGCTGCCGCGGCGGGCCCGAGCACGACGGCGACGCGTCCGCAGTTGCGGGCGTCGGTGACCTGGCCGGCGTCGCCCGCGAGCCGCAGGCCCTCGGGGTGGCTGCGGGCGACCGTCTTGACCAGGTCCAACTGCTCCAGGGTGGCCCCGACGGCCCGGTCGACCGCGAGGCCCTCCGGCAGGTGCAGCGCCCAGAACAGCGCGCCGACGTGGCCACGGCGCATCCGGGGCACATCGGTGTCGATGGTGCTCTCGCCCAGCTCCAGGTCGTACCAGGGCAGGTGCCGCAGCGCCCAGGGCAGCCCGCTGTAGCCGTCGGCGACGGGGTGCGCGGCGAGGATGGTGTGGGCGCGGTCGAGGGGGGCGGCGTCCTGGTCGGAAAGGGGCGCGAGGCAGGGCTCCGCGACGAGGGCGTGCTCGTCGAGGTCCGGCAGCTCCGGCAGCTCCGGCAGAGGGGTCGGCGGGGACACCGGCGGGTCGAGTTCCCCGACCTCGGCTGTGATGTGCAGTTCGTCCTGTAGGTCGGCCATGACGGGGCTCCGTACGTCGTGATCTACCTCGTGATCGCAATACGGTCACCGTCGCACGGAGGCGAGGGGGCTACCTGGTGGGTGGGGCGTTCGGGGGTACGCCCCACCCGGGGCCTGTCCTGGCCCCTCGTCTCAGCCGTCCAGCTGCTCCAGCGTGGCGTTGGAGGGGCCGCGCCTCGCCTGTACCTCTTGCGCCACGTCCTCCGCCGCGCCCAGGACCCGCACCGCGTTGCCCCAGGTCAGCTTGGCGAGGTCGGTCCTCGACCAGCGCCGGTCGAGCAGCTCGGCGACGAGGTTCGGGTAGCCGGAGACGTCGTCCAGGCCCTCCGGGGTGAACGCCGTGCCGTCGTAGTCGCCGCCGATGCCCAGGTGGTCGATGCCGGCCACCTCGCGCATGTGGTCCAGGTGGTCGGCGACCGTCGCGACCGTGGCGACCGGGCGCGGGTTCGTCTCCTCGAAGGCGCGGTGGACCTTCATCGCCTCGGGGGTGGTGGCGAGGTGGTGGAGGCCGTGGGCGCGCATGTTGTCGTCGGCGGCGGCCGTCCAGTCGACGGCGGCCTGGAGGACGAACTTCGGTACGAAGGTCACCATGGCCATGCCGCCGTTGACGGGCAGGCGCTCCAGCACGTCGTCGGGGATGTTGCGGGGGTGGTCGCACACCGCGCGCGAGGAGGAGTGGGAGAAGATCACCGGCGCGACGGAGGTGTCCAGTGCGTGCCGCATCGTCGTCGCGGCGACGTGCGAGAGGTCGACCAGCATGCCGAGGCGGTTCATCTCCCGGACCACCTCGCGGCCGAACTCCGAGAGCCCGCCGACGCCCGGTTCGTCGGTCGCCGAGTCCGCCCACGCCACGTTGTCGTTGTGGGTGAGGGTCAGGTAGCGCACGCCCAGCTCGTACAACTGCCGCAGGGTGCCGAGGGAGTTGGCGATCGAGTGACCGCCCTCGGCGCCCATGAGGGAGGCGATACGTCCCTCACGGCGGCCCGCCTCCATGTCGGCGGCGGTCAGCGCGGGCCGCAGTTCGCTGCCGTACCGCGCGATCAACTGACGTACGCAGTCGATCTGTTCGAGGGTCGCGGGCACCGCGTCGGGCAGGTCCGAGCGGACGTACACCGACCAGTACTGCGCGCCGACCCCGCCCTCGCGCAGGCGCGGGAGGTCGGTGTGCAGATGGGCGCCCTGGTGGGTGGCGATGTCGCGGGCGCCGAGGTCGTAGCGGACCTGTTCGCGCAGCGCCCACGGGAGGTCGTTGTGGCCGTCGACGACCGGGAACTCGCGCAGGAGTTCCCGGGCCGCCGCCAACGAGCCGCTCACGGGCGTCACTTGCCGAAGCCGAAGCCGCCGCTGCCCGCGCCGCTCTCGACCTTGGCGCGCAGCCGCTTGCCCTTCTCGGTGGCCTGGTCGTTCAGCTCCTGCTGGAACTCCCGCATCCGGCCGAGGAGTTCCTCGTCGTGCGAGGCGAGGATGCGGGCCGCGAGCAGACCGGCGTTGCGCGCCCCGCCGACCGAGACGGTCGCGACCGGCACCCCGGCCGGCATCTGCACGATCGACAGCAACGAGTCCATGCCGTCGAGGTACTTGAGGGGGACGGGCACGCCGATCACGGGCAGCGGGGTCACCGAGGCGAGCATGCCGGGGAGGTGGGCGGCGCCCCCGGCCCCCGCGATGATCGCCTTCAGCCCGCGCCCGGCGGCCTGCTCGCCGTACGCGATCATCTCGTGCGGCATGCGGTGCGCGGAGACGACGTCGACCTCGTACTCGATCTCGAACTCGTCCAGGGCCTGGGCGGCGGCCTCCATGACGGGCCAGTCCGAGTCCGAACCCATGACGATGCCTACAACGGGGCTCATTCGGTGATGGTCCCTCTCAGATAGCCGGCTGCGTGACGGGCGCGCTCCAGCACGTCGTCCAGGTCGTCGCCGTAGGTGTTGACGTGGCCCACCTTGCGGCCGGGCTTCACGTCCTTGCCGTACATGTGGATCTTCAGCTGGGGGTCGCGGGCCATGCAGTGCAGGTACGCGGAGTACATGTCGGGGTAGTCGCCGCCGAGGACGTTCGCCATGACCGTCCACCTGGCGCGGGGGCGCGGGTCGCCGAGGGGGAGGTCGAGGACCGCGCGGACGTGGTTGGCGAACTGGCTGGTGATCGCGCCGTCCTGGGTCCAGTGGCCCGAGTTGTGCGGGCGCATCGCCAGTTCGTTGACCAGGATGCGGCCGTCGGCCGTCTCGAACAGCTCTACGGCCAGGTGGCCGACCACGCCCAGTTCCTTGGCGATGCGCAGGGCCAGCGCCTCCGCGTGGAGGGCCAGTTCCTCCGCGATGCCCGGCGCGGGCGCGATGACGGTGTCGCACACGCCGTCGACCTGCTGCGACTCGACCACCGGGTACGCGACCGCCTGGCCGTGCGGGGAGCGGACGACGTTCGCCGCGAGTTCCCGTACGAAGTCGACCTTCTCCTCGGCCAGGACCGGGACGCCCGCCCGGAAGGGGTCGGCGGCGTCGGCCTCGGACCGGACGATCCACACGCCCTTGCCGTCGTAGCCGCCGCGGACCGTCTTGAGGACGACCGGGAAGCCGTCCCCCTCGGCCGCGAAGGCGACGACGTCGGCGGGATCCGTCACGATCCGGTGCCGTGGGCACGGCACGCCGATCTCGACGAGTTTCGCCCGCATCACGCCCTTGTCCTGGGCGTGCACGAGCGCGTCCGGGCCGGGGCGGACGGGGATGCCGTCCGCCTCCAGGGCCCGTAGATGCTCGGTCGGGACGTGTTCGTGATCGAAGGTGATCACATCGCACCCCTGCGCGAACGCGCGCAGCGTCTCCAGGTCGCGGTAGTCGCCGACGACGACATCGCCGACGACCTGCGCAGCGGATTCCTGCGGGGTGTCACTGAGGAGCTTGAACCTGATGCCGAGCGGGATGCCCGCCTCGTGTGTCATACGAGCGAGCTGCCCCCCGCCGACCATGCCGACTACCGGGAACGTCACCCTCCAAGAGTATCGGCCCGGCCGTCCCGCCCTCATTACACGCCTGTGACCCCGTACACACAGGCGAGCCCCAGAGGGGGTGGTTAGCATGGCTGGGTTGACGAAATCCCACAGGGCGATCCCACAGACGGGGGCCGACAGACCATGGAACGTGGTTCCAAACGCGGTTCCGACGGGCCGCGTACGAAGCCTCCGGGCGCCGTACGCCGGCGCTTCGACCAGTTCGCGGCCGAGGTCGCGAAGTTCGGGGCGGTGGGCACGGCGGGACTGCTCGTCAACCTCCTCGTCTTCAACCTGGTCCGGCACACGACCGACCTTCCGGTGGTCCGCGCGAGTGTGGTCGCCACGGTCGTCGCGATCTGCACGAACTACATCGGCTTCCGGTACTTCACCTACCGGGACCGCGACAAGAGCGGTCGTACGAAGGAACTGTCGCTGTTCCTGCTGTTCAGCGCGGTGGGGCTGGTCATCGAGAACGGGGTGCTGTACGCGGCGACGTACGGCTTCGGTCTTGACAGTCCGCTGCAGAGCAACGTCTTCAAGTTCGTGGGGATCGGGGTCGCGACGTTGTTCCGGTTCTGGTCGTACCGGACGTGGGTGTTTCGTACGTTGCCCGCGCGGGAGGCTGTGGCGAGTGCGGAGGCGTTCCTGGAGGAGGCGCCTCTCCCCGAGGGTGGGGCGATCCCGGGGCGCCGGAATCAGCGGCAGCGGGTGGGTTGAGCGGGTTCGGTTCGGTGCAGTGCGGTGCGGCGCCGTCGTGGCTGGTCGCGCAGTTCCCCGCGCCCCTGAGGGGCGCCCCCTGAGCGTCACCCGTTAACGCACCGTGCGCTCTTCCTCGCCGCCCTGGTTCTTCTTCAGCGGGGTCCGGGACAGGAAGAGGCCGAAGACCGGGGGCTGCTGCTGGAGCAGCTCCAGGCGGCCCGCGTCGGCCTCTGCCAGGTCTCGGGCGACCGCCAGGCCGATGCCCGTGGAGTTACGGCCGCTGATCGCTCGCTCGAAGATGCGGGCGCCCAGGTCCGCCGGGACGCCTGCGCCCTCGTCCGTGACCTCGATCACCGCCTGGTTGCCGATGACGCGGGTACGCAGGGCGACCGTGCCGCCGCCGTGCATGAGGGAGTTCTCGATCAGGGCGGCGAGCACCTGAGCGACCGCGCCCGGGGTGCCGACGGCCTGCAGATGGCGTTTGCCCGAGCTGACTATGGCCCGGCCCGCGCTGCGGTAGGCGGGGCGCCACTCGGCCAGCTGCTGCTGGATGACCTCGTCGAGGTCGAAGGAGACGGCGGAGCCGGTGCGCGGGTCGCGGGCGTTGGTGAGGAGCCGTTCGACGACGTCCGTGAGGCGTTCGACCTGCGTGAGCGCGATCGTGGCCTCCTCCTTCACCGTGTCCGGGTCGTCGGTGAGGGTGATCTCCTCCAGGCGCATCGAGAGCGCGGTGAGGGGCGTACGGAGCTGGTGCGAGGCATCTGCCGCCAGGCGCCGTTCCGCCGTGAGCATCCGGGCGATACGTTCCGCCGAGCTGTCCAGCACGTCCGCGACCCGGTCCAGCTCCGGGACGCCGTACCGCTTGTGCCGGGGGCGCGGGTCGCCGGAGCCGAGGCGTTCGGCGGTCTCGGCGAGGTCGGTGAGGGGTGAGGCGAGGCGGTTGGCCTGGCGTACGGCGAGCAGGACGGCGGCGATGACGGCGAGCAGCGCGACGGCGCCGATGATCAGCAGCGTGCGGCCGACCTCACGGGTCACGGAGGAACGGGGTTCCTCGACCCGGACGGTCTCGCCCTCCTCGCCGTCCTCCTCGGCGGAGATGACGTCCCCTACGGGCTGGTCCCCGACCTCGATCGGCGCCCTCCCCGGGATGCGTACGACGGCGTACCGGTCCCCGGTGACGAGTCCGCGCAGCACCTTTGAGTTGATCTGCTCGTCACCGAGTATCCGGCTGTCCACGATGCTGGCCAGCCGCACGGCCTCGGAGTCCACCCGCTCCTGAGCACTGGCACTGATCGTCCGCGTCTCGACGATGACGAGGGACACCCCGAACACGGCGATGACGACGAGCACGACAGCGAGGGTGGATTGGATGAGACGACGACGCACGGCCCCTCCGGGCGATGACTGACGGATGGGGGGACGGGCCCTGGGCGCCCCGCAGGGGCGCTTCCAGGGGCGCGGGGAACTGCGCGATCAGCCCCCACCGGCGGCCGGCCGCGCACCGAACAGAACCCCCAGGACGTTACGCGCGTCCAGCCCCGTCAACTCTTCTCGAACCGGAACCCGACACCCCGGACAGTAGCGATGTACCGAGGGTTAGCCGCATCGTCGCCCAGCTTCTTCCGCAGCCAAGAGATGTGCATGTCGAGCGTCTTGGTCGACGACCACCACGTCGTGTCCCACACCTCGCGCATCAGCTGGTCGCGGGTCACCACCCGCCCCGCGTCGCGCACCAGCACCCGGAGCAGGTCGAACTCCTTGGCGGTGAGCTGCAGCTCCTCGTCGCCCATCCACGCCCGGTGCGACTCGACGTCGATCCGCACTCCGTGGGTGGCGGGCGGCTGCTGCGGTTCCGAGGCGCCGCGCCGGAGCAGGGCCCGGACGCGGGCGAGCAGTTCGGCGAGCCGGAAGGGCTTGGTGACGTAGTCGTCGGCGCCCGCGTCGAGGCCGACGACGGTGTCCACCTCGTCGGCGCGCGCGGTCAGGATGAGGATCGGGACGGTCAGCCCCTCGGCACGCAGCCGGCGGGCCACTTCGAGGCCGTCCATACCGGGCAGTCCCAGGTCGAGCACGACCAGGTCGATACCGCCCTGGATGCCTGCGTCGAGCGCGGTCGGTCCGTCCTCGCGCACCTCGACCTCGTAACCTTCCCGGCGCAGTGCGCGGGCCAGCGGCTCCGAGATGGACGCGTCGTCCTCAGCGAGCAGTACACGGGTCATGACCTGATGGTAGACCGCCCTGGACGCCGTCTGGGGTGTGACCAGGCGTTCTTGCTTCTTACCTTCGGACGCTATGACGGGTACGCCCCGCACGACGCGGCCGGTGAACACCGCACCCCCACCACCGGACCTGTGTCTCTGCGATGAGATCCTGTCTCTTACCTTCGAATAAGCGACTGCCGCGCACCCGTCACCTGTGATCCGCGTCTCAAGTCCTTTCATTTACCATAGTGAACTGTCGTATGGTGAAAGCAGCTCTTAACGGCACCTGGGGACCTTTGGCGAATTATCTGCCGAAGGTCTTTTTTCGTGCGCCCCGACAGCAAGGAACGACCCATGGCGTCCAGCCTGACGAAGGACTCCCCCGTCTCCGGACGGTCCTTCTTCGGCCACCCCCGCGGACTGGCCACGCTCTTCATGACCGAGATGTGGGAGAGGTTCTCCTACTACGGCATGCGGGCACTGCTCCCCCTGTACCTGATCGCGCCGAGCGGACTGCACCTCAGCGCCACGGCCGCGACCGCGATCGGCTCCGTCTACGTCTCGCTCGTCTATCTGCTCGCCCTGCCGGGCGGCTGGTTCGGCGACCGGGTCTGGGGTCCCCGGAAAACCGTCGCCGTGGCGGGCGGCATCATCATGCTCGGCCATCTGACACTGGCCCTGCCCACGGCGGGCACCTTCTACGCCGGGCTCGGGCTCGTGGCGATCGGCTCGGGTCTGCTCAAGGCCAACATCTCCACCATGGTCGGCCACCTGTACGACGGCCCGGACGACCCGCGCCGCGACGGCGGCTTCACCGTCTTCTACATGGGCATCAACGCGGGCGCCTTCGCCGCGCCGCTGGTGATCGGCACGATCGGCGAGAAGGTCGACTGGCATCTGGGCTTCGCCCTCGCCGCGCTCGGCATGGCGCTCGGCCTCGCCCAGTTCCTGCTGGGCAGCCGCCACCTGGACGCGCGCTCCAGCGTCGTCCCGACCCCGCTGTCCGCCGCCGAGAAGTCGGCGACGCTGCGCAAGGCGGGCCTCTGGGCGGGCATAGCGGCCGTGTTCTACGCGTTCGTCGGCTTCTCCGGCCACTACACGCTGAACTGGGTCATGGTCCCGCTGATCCTGCTCGGTCTGATCGTCCCGGTGGTCGTCCTGGCCCGTATCAAGCGCGACAAGGACCTCGGCAAGGCCGAGCAGTCGTCGATGTCGGCGTACATCTGGTTCTTCGTCGCCGCCGCCGTCTTCTGGATGATCTACGACCAGGGCGCCACGACCCTGTCGATCTTCGCCGACGGCAAGGCCGAGAACACGGTCTTCGGCTGGGAGTTCCCGGTCTCCTGGTACCAGTCGGTGAACCCGGTGCTGATCATGGCGCTGGCCCCGGTCTTCGCCTGGTTCTGGCTGGCGCTGAACCGGATGGGCAGGGAACCGAGCACGATCGTGAAGTTCGCCTCGGGTCTCGTCCTCGTCGGCGTCTCGTTCTTCCTCTTCCTGGCGCCGCTGTCGATCGCCGGGGACGGCCACAGGGCGGCGGCGATGTGGATCGTGGCGATCTACTTCGTCCAGACGGTCGGCGAGCTGACCCTCTCCCCGGTCGGTCTGTCGGTCACGACGAAGATGGCCCCGGCGAAGTACGCCTCCCAGATGATGGGCGTCTGGTTCCTGGCGGTCACGGCGGGCGACGCGACGACCGGCCTGCTCTCGGTCGCGGGCGTCAACCTCGACCGGATGGGCGTGGTGGCCCTGGAGGCGGTCCTCGCCGTGGCGGCGGGCGCGGCGGTCTGGGCGTACCGCGACAAGGTCAAGCGGCTCATGGGCAGCGTCAACTGAGCCTCAACTGGCCATGCTCGACAGTTGGTTGTACGCGGCTGGGGCCGCCGTGTCCGGACGGGCGCGGCGGCTCCGGCCGTTTCGGCGGTACGTCGGTCAGCGGGCACGGCCGGCCTGCAACGCGCCCCCCGCCGAACGTGTCAACCCGGCCCTGTCCGCGACGTTTTCACCCGGTTCAGGCGTCATGCTCGTGGCCCAGGCATTCGCCGGTACCGCCCGCCCGAGGAGTGAACCCGCATGACGACGACCACCCTCCCCCTGCTCCCCCGCCGTGTCCCCGCCCCCGTCGCCCGCCGTACCGCCCCGCTCCCGGCGCCGGTTCCGCCGCCCGGCGTCTGGGCCGAGCCCACCGTCGAGGTCCTGCGCTCGCTCGCGTCGGCGCTCGCCAGGTGGTCGGCGTGACGGCGGTGCCCGCCGGGGCGGAGCCGGCGCCCTGCGATGTGTGCGAGGCGCTGGCCGCACAGCGGGACGCGGCACGGGAGGCCGGGCGCGCTGGTGAAGTCGTCGACTGTGAGCGGGAGTTGAGCGAGCACGGCCGGCATGTGCGGGAGTGCGCGCCCTGACCCCGCGCCGGCCCGGCCTGGCAGTCCTGGATGCCGGACCCCGCCCGGAGATGGTGCTCCGGAGCGGGGTCCTGACGTTTCCTCGGGTCAGCCGTCAGCGGTCAGCCGTCAGCGCAGGCGCTTACGGCCCGGCATGAAGGTGAACACCGCCACGCCAGCCAGGATCGCCGTCCCGGCGACCAGGCCCAGCGCCTTCAGGGCGCCGTTGTCCTCGGCGCCCGTGTTCGCGAGGCCGCCACTGGTCGACGTACTGCCGGAGCCGGAGGTCGTGCCGCCCGATGTCGAGGAGCCGCCGGAGGCTCCGCTCGCCTGTTCCTCGGTGTCCAGGGTGAGGGAGACCATCGTGGTGGTGGGCGTGCAGGTGGTCGTCGTGCCGAGGGCGCTCACCGTCAACACGCCTGGTGCCAGGGTCGATTCACCGGTCGCGCCCGGCTTGTAGGTGCCGGTCATGTCGGAGATCGTCATCGGGTCGCCGGTCTTGATCGGGTCGGCGTTGGCCGGGCCCTCGACATGGACCGTGCCCGTGTCGGACCCGCCCAGGACGACCTCCATGGACGGCTTCACCGAGTCCGCCGGAAGGTCGGCGGGACTGTTCATCACCGAGCCCTTGAACTGGACCGTGAGGTCGTAACTCCCGCCGTTCTTCTTGGCGTTGATCTGGATCGGCGAGGTCACGTCCTTGTCGCCGATGGGCGTCACGCACTTGTACGGGACCTGCACGAGGTCGCCGGTGAAGTCGGTCTGGCCGTCGTCCGACGGGCTCGCCGAGCTGCTCGCCGACTCGCTCTCGCCGTCCGTCGGGGTCGGGGTCGAACTCGGGGTCGGGGACTCGGAGTCGGTGGGGGTCGGGGTGGGTGTCGTCGTCGGGGTGGGGGTCGGGCTGGTCGAACCGCCGTCCCCCGCCGTCACCTTGATCGTCACCGACGGCTGCACGGTCTCCGTCGGCGCACACTTGGTGTCCGTGCCGAAGGCGTTGATCGTGTAGGCGTCCGGCGTCAGCGTCACGTCCCCCGCCGTCGTCAGCTTCACCTTGCCCTTCATGTCGGACAGGACCATCGCCCCGCCCTTGGGGATCGCCGGGTTCTCGCGCGGCCCGGTCATCGCGACGTCGGCGGTCTGCGCTCCGGCCGCCTTCAACACCCCGCTGGGCTGCACCGAGTTGGCGGGCAGGTCGATCAGGTCGGGGTTCTTGGAGGCGGCCTGGGTGAACTTCCAGACCACGTCGACCTCGTCGCCCACCTTCGCCGTCGCGGGCGCGGTGATCTGCACCTTGGTGGTGCCGTTGACGGGGTCGAGGCCGGAGGCCGCCGGGGGCACGCATCTGGTCGCGTACGACACCTCGGCGGCCTGGGCGGGCCCCGCCGCGGCCATGCCCAGCAGGACACCGCCCGCTCCGCCGAGCAGCAACAGGGCCCCTGCCGCACTCGCGCTCCGTCTCCGTTGCGTTCTCACGTGTTCCCCTTCGTCTTCGTCGTGCTCGTCGTCGGAGTGCTCGTGGTGTTCGTGGTGTTCGCGACGCCTGCCGTGGTCGTCGCCTCTGCCGTGGTCGCCGTGTCCGCCGCGCTCGTCGTGGTCGTCGTGCTCGTGCCGGGGTCGGCGTCCGGGGTGAACCACGGCAGGGCCGAAGTGGCCTCCACGGGCGCGGAGTTGTCCGGGTGCGGAGAGTCGGCGTCCGGGTCACTGCGTACGGGCCGCCCGCCGCGCGGCCGTACCCGGTCCACCACCGCCATCCCGACGCGGAACAGCGCGGCCGGTACGACGACCGCGGCCAGGAACCAGAACAGGGTCACGCCCCAGGGCCGGCCCACGCCCCACGGCTGCTCGGCGAGCACCTTGCCGCCGTACCGCAGTGAGATCGAGTAGTCGCCGTGCGCCCCGCTCGCCAGGGAGACAGGTACCTCGACGCGGGCCTTCTTCCCCGGGCCGATCGTGCCCTGCCACTGCTGTTCGTCCCACTGCGGGGCGAACACCCCGTGGGCGGTGCCGACTTGGAAGACCGGGTCCTTGACGGCCGCCGTGCCGAGGTTGCCGACGGTGACGACGAGGGTGCGGGTGGGCGGTGCCCCGAACCAGGTCAGCAGCCCGCTCGAACCGTCGAGCCGGGGGGTCGTGAGCACGGTGAGGCGTCCGGTGCCGACCGCGTCGGGCAGCGGCTCGACGGCGTGGCCGGCCACCGCGAACACCGCGTCTGCGGCCGTGTCGGACGATCCGGTCACCGTCGTCACATGGACCACGCACGGGCACGGCACCGGCGGGCCGACCACCGGCAGGCTCTGGCTGAAGGCGCCCTGGGTGTCCGTGGTGACGGCTCTGCCGTCCGCGTTGGCACAGGAGTTGGTGCCGCCGATGACTCCCCGGGACGGCTCGGACCGGCCGCAGATCAGCATCATCAGCAGCGTCTTCGGCCGCCAGCCGGTCCCGGTCACGATGATCGAACCCCCGGTCGCCGCCTGCGACTTGGAGACCTTCACGGTCGGCCCGTCGGCCGCCGCGGCGGTCGTGGCCGACAGGGGGCCGGGCAGCAGGAAGGCGAGCGCCAGTGCCGCCGCCACCAGTGCGGGAATCCGCCGCTTCACGTCATCGCCCCTGTCAGCTCGTCCGCCAACCGCCCTTGCCCGTACGTCGGTTCGCCGTGCCCACGGCCTCGCGCGCAGCGGCGGCTGCCGTGGTCGACCGGCCGTGCCTCAGCGGCGTACCGTCTGCCCGTCCCGTGCCGTCGGATTGCGGCGGGTCAGCCACAGGGCGCCCGCCGCGCCCACGAGCAGGACCGTGCCGCCGAGGGTGCCCAGTGCGATCACCGAGTCCTCGGGGCCGGTCTGCGGGAGTTCGGAGCCGCCGCTCGTACCGCCCGACCCGCCGGTGCTGCTCGAACCGCCCGTGCTCCCGCCGTCCGAGGCGCCCGTGACGTCGAGCGTCAGGGACGGGCCGGGGTTGTTGGTGGGCGTGCACGTGGTGGTCGTACCGAGGGCCTTGATGGTGAGGATGCCCGCGGTGAAGGTGACCTTGCCGTTCTTCGCCGGTTTGTAGGTGCCGCTCAAGTCGCTGATCTTTATGGGGGTGTTGGCGGGCACCGCCTCGGCGTTCGCGGGTCCGCTGACGTTCAGGGTGCCGCTGTCCGCGCCGCCCAGCTTGATCGTGGCGCTCGGGTTCATCGCGCCCTTGCCGAGTTCCACCGGGCTGGACGAGACGCCCTTCTGCCAGGACATGGTGATCTGGTAGGCGCCGCCGCTCTCCACCGCCTTGATGTCGATGGGCGAGAGGGCGCTCTTGTCGCCGATCGGCGTCTTGCACTGGTAGTTGACGTCCACGACCTCGGCCCGGGCGGCGGGGGCGGCCAGCAGCACCGCCGATCCGGCCAGGGCCGCGACAGAGGCGAGCGCGGCGCTTCGTTTCGGGTGCGTGCGGCGGCATGTCCGGTGGTACGACATCGTCGTCCCCCATTCCTGGCGGTCCGGCAGCGTTTCTGACGGCACATCAGATCGCGGATCGGCCGTCAAGGTACGCCGGGGAACTAGGAGAAGGAAGACACAGCGCACACCGGATCGGCGGAAAATCGACCGCGCCCGGCGGGATCCCGGTGGGGTGGCGGAGGCCCAGCGGCAGCGGTCACGCCGGAGCGCCCAGCTCCGCCCACACCTTCTTGCCCGCGACGCCCGGGGTCCGTACGACCCCCCAGTCCAGGCACAGCCGCTGCACGATGAACATGCCGTGGCCGCCCGGGCGCCCGGCGCGGTGCGGGGTGCGCGGGGCGGGCTGGCCGGTGCCCCGGTCGGCGACCTCGACGCGGATCACCTTGTTGTCGCAGGTGATCCACATCTCGTCCGGGCCGTCGGCGTGCAGACAGGCGTTGGTGACGAGTTCGGAGACGACGAGCAGCACGTCCTCGGCGGCGGCACGCCGGTCGGCGGTCTCGGCGGGCAGCCAGCCCCAGGCGTACAGCGCCTGCCGGGCGAAGTCCCGGGCGAGCGGCACGACTCCGCTCTCACCGCCGAGACTCAGACTGCGGGTCTGCCGACCCCCGGAAGCGCCGCTGGACTCGGCGGACTCCGGAGAGCCCGGCGAGTCGGGCCGGGTGGTGCTCATCAGCGCTTCACCTCACCGATTCACCAATTCACGTACACGGTCGTCGTTGCGCGCGGTTCACCGCGCACAGTTCACTACGCATCACTACGCACGCCCTTGTGCGCATATTCAGGATGTCTCCTGCCCGGCAGGACCGACAGAACACCCCTTGGACGTCGCACATGGGAAGGCTAGGCCGACTCGGGCGGTTCATCGGCCAGGGCGTCGGCGAGCGAGTCGTGCACGGTGAACACCGCGTCCGCCCCCGTGATCTCGAACACGCGCGCGACCACCGGCTGCATTCCGGCCAGATGGACCCCGCCGCCGGCGGCCTCCGCCTTCAGCCGGGCGCCGAGCAGTACGTTCAGGCCGGTGGAGTCGCAGAACTCCAGCCGTTCGCAGTCGACGACCAGCCGCGCGAGACCCTTCGCGAGGCAGTCCTCAAGCGGCTCACGCAGCAGATCGGCGGTGTGGTGATCCAGCTCACCCGCCGGAGTCACGACGGCGCTGGAGCCCTCCTGCCGCACTTCGACAAGTAGCCGGCCAGACTGTGCGCTGCCGACCGTCCCGCGGTCCATGCCGTCTGTCTCCCGAGGTCTTGGCTGCTCGCCGGCGCTCGCCCGCGCCCGCAGATGTCCTCGAACACTACGCCTTCCTCACACTCTCCGACACCTGAACTAACGCCCATATATGGACATACCGCAAGGGAACGCACTTGCGGCGGGCTCGGGAAACCGGGTAGGGCTAGAGACACGTACCCGACACGGCCGGCATTGGAGGCGCCGCTACACCGCACGTGCACACGCACCGGCTTCGGCAGCCTCATGCCGAGAACCATGGAGGACACCATGTCACCCCGGCTCGACGCATCGCATACCCAGACGGCGACGTCGACACCCCCTCCGGAACACACGGACCCTCGACTCCCCGAATCCCACCTTCCGGACCCCCTGGACGGGCTCCCCGAGATCCCGCCGTACGACGAGGTGGGGGCGGTCGACGCGCGAGCCCTGTCGAAGACCCTCTTCGCGCGGCTGGAGTCCCTCGAAGAGGGGACGCACGACCACGCCTACGTCCGCAACACCCTGGTCGAGCTGAACCTCGCCCTGGTCAAGTTCGCCGCCTCCCGCTTCCGTACACGAAGCGAACCCATGGAGGACATCATCCAGGTCGGCACCATCGGCCTGATCAAGGCGATCGACCGCTTCGAACTGAGCCGCGGGGTCGAGTTCCCGACCTTCGCGATGCCGACGATCGTCGGCGAGATCAAGCGTTTCTTCCGCGACACCTCGTGGTCCGTCCGGGTACCGCGCAGGCTCCAGGAGCTCCGGCTCGACCTGGCCCGCGCGGGCGACGAACTGGCCCAGCAGCTCGACCGCGCCCCCACCGTGGGCGAGCTGGCCGACCGTCTCGACCTCTCCAAGGACGAGGTGGTGGAGGGCATGGCGGCCTCGAACGCCTACACCGCCAGCTCGCTCGACGCCCAGCCCGAGGAGGACGACTCCGAGGGCGCCCTCGCCGACCGCATCGGTTACGAGGACCACGGCATCGAGGGCATCGAGTACGTCGAGTCGCTGAAGCCGCTGATCGCCGGACTCCCGCCCCGGGACCGGCAGATCCTCTCGCTACGGTTCGTCGCCAACATGACCCAGTCGGAGATCGGCGAGGAACTGGGCATCTCGCAGATGCATGTGTCACGGCTGCTGTCGCGGACACTGCACCGGCTGCGGAAAGGCCTGACGGTCGAGGACTGACCCGCCCCGGGCCCACCGGCCCGGGAGCGGCCTCCGCCGGGGAGGGGTTCTCCGGTTACTCACAGAAACCCCTCCCCTCTTTCCTCAAAGGCCCCATGCGTCACCGGCGCCGCCCTCAGACTGGCTGGTACGTCAGGACGGACGGGGGTCCGAGGAGGCGGCCGGATGGCTCAGCACATCGACGACAGCGGGCTGTACGCGAGCGTGTCCGACGCCCGCCTCACCGAGCTGCTGCGGACCAACTCCCCCACCGCGTACCTGGCGTTGCAGGAACTGCGGGCCCGCCATCGCGCGGCCGTCCTCGCGTACGCCAGGCTGTGCACGACGAGCGACTCCACGGCGGGCCAGCTGGCGGCCCAGGCCTTCACGAAGGCGGCCCGGGACACGGCCCGCGGCGCCGAGCCGAGCGTACCGTGGCGCCACCAACTCCTGCTGCTGACCGCGGAACTGGCGGCCGGCTGGGCGACGGACGAGCGGGCGGCGGGCCTCGACCCGAGCCTGCTGCTCGTCCTGAACACCCTCAACACCGCGGCCGGGGAGCAGCTGTTCACGCCCCCGCCCATGCTGAGCCCCTTCCAGTCGCTGCCCGCCCGCACCCAGGGGCTCGTCTGGTACGGCATCGTGGAGCGCGAACCCGAGGAGCGGGCCGCCGAGTTGCTCGGCCTGACGCACGAGGACGTGACGCACGAGACGGAGTCGGCGCTCCAGGCCCTGGCGCAGGCCTGTCTGCGGTCCCGGCTGGCCGCCTCCCACGACCCGCGCTGCCAGGACTTCCGGCGGCTGATCGAGGAGTCGGTCCGCCCGGTCAGCCCCCGGCACAGCACCGACCTGAACTCCCACATGGTCATCTGCCCGCACTGTTCGGTGGCCTACGAGGAACTCGCCGCCCTGCGCGACAACCCGCGTACTGCGCTGGGCGAGGGCCTGCTGCCCTGGAGCGGCACGGCGTACGCACGGGACGCGCCGACCGTCACCCGCACCAACTCCCTCCCCTCGAAGGCCGGTTGGCCCCCGCCGCCACCGCCGCCGGGCCCGGCCCCTGCCAAGTCTCCGTCTCGCCGTCGGTTCGCGCTGGCTTCGGCGGTGCTGGGCGTGACGCTGGTGCCGCTGCTGATCGTGCAGCTGTCCTCGGGCGACGGCTCGTCGAGCCCCCAGGGCGCCTCCAACACCTTCCCGGTCGCCGTGCCGAGCAGCTCCGGGGCGACGGCTCCCTCCGCACCTCCGGTCACCAAGTCGCCGTCCCCGTCGCCGACTTCACGGCCGCCGACCTCGTCCGCCCCGGCACCGGAGCCGACCCCCACGGCCAGCCCCACCCCGGCGCCCACGGTGGTGTTCCGGGCGCCGGGAGCCTCGTACGCCCAGGTGGTGAACGTCGCCAACGGTCGCTGTCTGGACATCCGGGACGGGCTGCTGGAGAAGGGCACGGATGTGCTGACGGCGCCCTGTTCCGCGACGTCCAAGACCCAACGCTGGTCCGTGGACACCGACTTGGGGGTGCTGCGCTCGGGCGCGGACACCGAGCTGTGCCTGGACAGCCGGGGTGATGTGGCCAAGCGCGTCGGGATCTGGGAGTGCTCGGCGGTGGACGGTGACAACGGCGACAACCTGCGCTTCACCGTGGACGACGACGGGGTGATCCGTCCGGCGATCGCCTTCGCGACGGGGCTGGTCCCGGCGGCCGACGGCGGGGTGAAGTTCGTGGGGCTGACGGGCGGGACGGGGCAGCGGTGGCGGGCGGGCGCCGGTTGAGAGGCGTCCGCCGTAGCCGAAGAACGCGGGCCCGCCAACCGGCCCCGGGGGCGGCGCGTTTCACTCCGGTGCGGGCGGAGTGAGTGAAAAGCGGCCGGGGGCGGGTCGGCAACCCCGGCTCCGGGCGGTGGCGACCCGTGGGTGAATCCCGTTCCCCACAAAGGGAGTTCACCGATGCGCAAACACATCGCACGTCTGCTGGCCGTGCTGGCCGCACTGGCCGCGCTGATCGCGGCCCCCGGTCTGCCGGCCGCGTTCGCCGCCCCCGGCACGGCGGCGGCACCGGCACCGGCCGCGGCTGCCGTCTGGAACCCGCCCACGAACCTCGTACAGCCGCTGAACGAGGTGTGGAACCACGTCGAGTCGACCTATCCGAACCTCTACGGCTTCCGCAACTACGGCTGGGACCAGATCATGGCCAACCGGGGAAGCGTCAACTACTGCGTCCGCTGGGAGTCGGACGCGCCCGTCAGCGCCGCCCTGCGCGACCGGATCCACACCGCGCTGAAGAAGCAGTTCGGCAAGTGGATGTCGGCCATGCTCGACAACGGCACCGGTCACAACGCGTGGCCGTACACCAACGTGCCGGTCAATATCGTCGGTTGGGCCGTGAAGAACCGCTCCACCCTTCAGTGGACGGACAGTTCGGTCGACATCTACGCCGGGAACCTCGACGGCGGCGGCGCCCCGCAGTGTTCCCCGGACTGCGGGCGCTTCTTCCACCAGGACGGCAACTACTCGCGCTGCCCGGGCGGTGCGGCCCGCCACTACGACCAGTCGCTGTGGCTGACGAAGGGCCTGTCGGGCGGCTTCGGCGGTGACTGGGGCCAGCGGGTCGGGCAGGAGTACTTCGTCAACACGCTGGACCAGGAGAACATCCACATCTTTCTGCACGAGGTCGGCCACACCTTCGGGCTCGACGACTTCTACGACTGGAGCCCGACCGGCCAGTGCTGCTTCCTGATGAAGGCGGGCAGCGCGGCGCAGATCACGGAGTTCGACAAGTGGATGTTCCGTGACTTCTGGCGCCACCTGAAGAGCCGGTACGGCCTCTGAGCAGCGGCTTTCAGAGGATCATCGGTACGCCCCGCCGCCACACCCCGCTGACCAGCGGGACGCCCGGCCGGTAGGCCAGGTGTACGTGGCTCGGGGCGTCGAGGAGGGTCAGGTCGGCGTACGCCCCCGGCGCGATACGGCCGATGTCGTCGCGCCGGAGGGCTTGCGCGCCCCCCGCCGTGGCCGACCAGGCCGCCTCGTCCGGGGTCATGCCCATGTCCCGTACGGCCAGGGCGATGCAGAAGGGCACGGAGGAGGTGAAGGAGGACCCCGGGTTGCAGTCCGTGGACAGCGCGACCGTGACGCCCGCGTCGAGGAGGCGGCGGGCGTCCGGCCACTGGGCGCGTGTGGAGAACTCGGCGCCGGGGAGGAGAGTCGCGACCGTACGACTGTTCGCGAGGGCGTCCACGTCGGCGTCGGTGAGGTGGGTGCAGTGGTCGGCGCTGGCGGCGTCGAGTTCGACGGCCAGTTGGACGCCGGGGCCGTACGAGAGCTGGTTGGCGTGGATGCGCGGATGGAGCCCCTTCGCCTTCCCGGCCGTGAGGATCGCGCGGGCCTGGTCGCCGTCGAAGGCGCCCTTCTCGCAGAAGACATCGACCCAACGGGCGTACGGGACACAGGCGTCGAGCATCTCGCCGGTGACCAGGGCGACATAGGCGGCCGGGTCGTCGGCGTAGTCCGGGGAGACGATGTGGGCGCCGAGGTAGGTGACCTCGTCGGTGTGGGCGGCGGCGATGCGCAGGGCGCGGGCCTCGTCCTCGACGGTCAGGCCGTACCCCGACTTGGTCTCGAAGGTCGTCGTGCCCTGGCGGAGGGCCTCGCGGAGGTAACGGGTGAGGTTGGCCTCCAGTTCCGCGTCGGTGGCGGCGCGGGTGGCGGCGACGGTCGTACGGATTCCGCCCGCCGTGTAGCTCCGCCCGGACATGCGGGCGTTGAACTCCTGGGTCCGGTCGCCCGCGAAGACGAGGTGGGAGTGGGAGTCCACGAAGCCCGGCAGAACGGCCCTGCCACCTGCGTCGACCCGATTGTCAGTGGCGGGTGCTTTGCTGTTCTCACCGGTCCAGACGACGCGGTCGCCCTCTATGACGACGGCCGCGTCCAGGATCAGTCCGAGAGGGGATTCGTCGCCGAGAGAGGGGTCGTTGGTGACCAGGCTGCCGATGTTCGTGATGACGGTCGTCGTGCCGGTGGTGGTGTCGGTCGTGCTGCCGATAGCGCTGTTCGTCCGGTTCGGGCTGCCCGGACTGCTCGGCGTGCTGGTGCTGTTCATGGCGTCCTCGTGGGTGGCGGGGCGGAGGGCCGGGGTGCGTACGGGAGGGGTGCGTACGGGGGTCAGGCGCGCAGGGCTTCGACAGCCGCCGCGAGCGCCTGCGGCACCTCCGGTACGAGGGTGTGGACCCCGTCGCGCACGACGTGCCGACCGCCCACGACCGTATGGCGCACATCCGCTGCCGACGCTGCGAATACCGCCGTCTCCGCGCCCAGCCGAGGCACCGGTCCCGCAGTTCTGACCGAGTCGAGCGCGATCGTCGTGAAGTCGGCGAGGGCGCCCGCCTCCAGGTCGCCCGCGTCCGCCCAGCCGAGCGCCGCGTGGCCGTCGGCGGAGGCCGCCCTGAGCAGGGCTGCCGCTGTCCAGTGACCCCGGGTGCGGGTGCGCAGGCGCTCGTTCAGCTCCATCGCGCGGGCCTCTTCGAGCAGGTCGATGACGGCGTGGCTGTCGGAGCCGAGACAGAGCGGTGAGCCCGCGCGCTGGAGGGCGACGGCGGGGCCGATGCCGTCGGCGAGGTCGCGCTCGGTGGTGGGGCACATGCAGGTGCCGGTGCCGCTGTGGCCGAGGAGCGCGATGTCCTCGTCGGTGAGGTGGGTGCTGTGGACGCCGGTGGTGCGGGGGCCGAGGACCCCGTGGTCGGCGAGGAGGCGAGTGGGCGTGCGTCCGTGGGCGGCGAGACAGGCGTCGTTCTCGGCCGTCTGCTCGGACAGATGGACGTGAAGGGGCGCCCGGCGTTCCTCGGCCCAGCGGGCCACGGTCGCCAACTGCCCGGCGGGCACGGCCCGTACGGAGTGGATGGCGGCGCCGATCCGCGCGTGATCCCGTTCCTTGAGAACTGAACAGCGTTCCGCCCAGGCGTCGGCGGTGCCGTCGGAGAAGCGGAGTTGGTGGCGGTTGGGGGCCTGTCCGAAGCCGGAGGAGAGGTAGGCGGTGTCGAGGAGGGTGATACGGATCCCGGCGTCGGATGCCGCTTCCAGCAGGGCCTCGCCCATGGCGTTCGGGTCGGCGTAGGGGGTGCCGCCGGGGGCGTGGTGGACGTAGTGGAACTCGCCCACCGCGGTGATGCCGGCGAGGGCCATCTCGGCGTACACGGCCCGCGCGAGGGCGTGGTAGGTGTCCGGGGTCAGCTTGTCGGCGAAGGAGTACATGAACTCGCGCCAGGTCCAGAAGGTGCCGGAGCCGACCTGGACGGTGCCGCGCAGGGCGCGGTGAAAGGCGTGCGAGTGGGCGTTGGCGAGCCCGGGGAGGGTGAGTCCGCGGAGGATCTCGGCACCCGGGGGCGGGGAGTCGACCCCCGTCCGGACGGCGGCGATACGCCCGTCTTCTATGTCCAGGGCGACGCCCGGCTCGACGTTGGTGTCGAGCCAGGCGTGCTCCAGCCAGTACGTCCGTGCTTGGGGGTGGGTCACGTGCGGTCCAGCCCTTCCAGTACGTCGGCGAGTGCGGTCACCCCGGCCACGCAGTCGTCCTCGGCGGCGTACTCCGCCGGGGAGTGCGAGACGCCCGTGGGGTTGCGCACGAACAGCATGGCGGTCGGGATGCTCCCGGAGAGGATCCCGGCGTCGTGTCCGGCACCGGTGCCGAGGACGGGGACGGTGAGGGCGGTGTCCTCTCCGCTCCTGCCGAGGATGCGGGCGAGTTCGTCGCGCAGGGCGTGGTCGAACTCGACGACGGGGGTGAAGGACTCCCGGACGACGTCGAGGTCGATGCCGTGCGCGTCGGCGTACTCGCGGGCCGCCCGTTCGACGCCGGAGACGACGGTGTCGAGGGCCTTCTGGTCGGCGGCGCGGGAGTCGAGCCAGCCGCGCACGAGGGAGGGGATGGCGTTGACGCCGTTGGGCTCGACGGAGATCTTCCCGAAGGTGGCGACGGCACCGGCGAGTTCGGCCTCGCGGCGGGCGGCGAGGACGGTCTCGGCGTACGACAGCATGGGGTCGCGCCGGTCGACGAGCCGGGTCGTGCCGGCGTGGTTGGCCTCGCCCCGGAAGTCGAACCGCCAGCGCCCGTGCGGCCAGATGGCACTGGCGATACCGACCCGGTCGCCGCTCAGGTCGAGCGCGCGTCCCTGCTCGACGTGCAGCTCGACGAAGGCACCGATCCGGGCGAGCCGCTCGGGGTCGGGCCCGATGGCGTCGGGGTCGTACCCGGCGGCCTCCATGGCACGCGGGAGGGTGATCCCGTCGCCGTCGGTCAGCCGCAGCGCCTGCTCGACGGTGACGGCCCCGCCGGTGAGCCGCGACCCGACACAGGCGAGCCCGAACCGGGCGCCTTCCTCGTCCCCGAAGTTGACGATGCCGAGGGGCTTGGAGAACTGCACCCCGCGCGCCCGAAGCTCGTCGAGAGCGGCGAAGGAGGACACGACACCGAGGGGCCCGTCGAAGGCCCCGCCATCGGGCACGGAGTCGAGATGCGACCCGGTGACAACAGCGTCCCCGGCGGCGGGGTCCCCGAGCCAGGCCCACTGGTTCCCGTTCCGGTCGACCTCGTAGGCCAGCCCCCGAGCCTCGGCCTGCTCCCTGAACCAGGCCCGACATTCGAGATCGACCCCGGTCCAGGCGTAACGGCGGTAGCCGCGGGATTCGGGGTGCCGGCCCAGAGGGGCGAGGTCGCGCCACATCGCGTGGAAGGAGGCGCCAACCAGGCCGGGCTTCGGCCCGCCAGGCTTCCCGCCACCGGCTTCCGCCGCGCCTGGCCGGGCAGCCGACCCTCCAGGCTGCGGGGTATCGGCGCCTCTTTCAGCGGACGGCGCACCAGTCCGGGAACCACCCGCGCCCGCAGGCGTGTCCGGCCCCCCAGGCTGTGGGCAGGCGTTCCGCAGGGCGATGGGGGTCCCCCCGCTCGAACGGAGTTGAGAGTGGGGGAGGGTGGGCACAGACGCACCACCCGCAGTCGGCGACGAACCCTCAACCCCCACCGAGGAGTTGCCGTCCCGCCCGTCAGAACCCTCGCTCACGCGTCGTCCCCTTCACGCATAGGCACCCGCACACCCCGCTCGTCAGCGACCGTCTCCGCGATGTCGTACCCGGCGTCCACGTGCCGGATGACACCCATCCCGGGGTCGTTCGTCAGTACCCGGCGGATCTTCTCCCCCGCCAGCTTCGTGCCGTCCGCCACCGACACCTGACCGGCGTGGATGGACCGCCCCATGCCGACGCCACCACCGTGGTGGATGGAGACCCAGGACGCGCCCGAGGCGACGTTCACCATCGCGTTCAGCAGCGGCCAGTCGGCGATCGCGTCGGAACCGTCGAGCATGGCCTCCGTCTCCCGGTAGGGGGACGCGACGGACCCGCAGTCCAGGTGGTCGCGGCCGATCGCCAGCGGTGCCGCCAGTTCGCCGCTCGCCACCATGTCGTTGAAGCGCTCGCCGGCCTTGTCACGCTCGCCGTAGCCGAGCCAGCAGATGCGGGCGGGGAGGCCCTGGAAGTGGACGCGCTCGCCGGCCAGCTTGATCCAGCGGTGCAGCGACTCGTTCTCCGGGAACAGCTCCAGCATCGCCTTGTCCGTCTTCGCGATGTCGGACGCCTCGCCCGACAGGGCCGCCCAGCGGAAGGGGCCCTTGCCCTCGCAGAAGAGGGGGCGGATGTACGCGGGTACGAAGCCGGGGAAGGCGAACGCCCGCTCGTATCCGGCGAGTTGGGCCTCGCCCCGGATCGAGTTGCCGTAGTCGAAGACCTCCGCGCCGGCGTCCATGAAGCCGACCATCGCCTCCACGTGCCGGGCCATCGACTCGCGGGCCCGGGTGGTGAAGCCGGCCGGGTCCTTCGCGGCGGCGGACGCCATGTCGTCGAAGTCGACGCCGACGGGGAGGTACGCGAGCGGGTCGTGGGCCGAGGTCTGGTCGGTGACGATGTCGATGGGGGCGCTCTCGGCGAGCATGCGCGGGAGCAGCTCGGCCGCGTTGCCCAGCAGGCCGATGGAGAGCGGGCGGCGGGCGTCCCGGGCCTCGACGGCGAGCTGGAGGGCGTGCTCCAGGGAGTCGGCCTTGACGTCGAGGTACCGGTGCTCGATGCGGCGCTCGATGGCACGGGGGTCGACGTCGATACAGATGGCGACGCCGTCGTTCATCGTCACGGCGAGCGGCTGGGCGCCGCCCATGCCGCCGAGGCCGGCGGTGAGGGTGATCGTCCCGGCGAGGGTGCCGCCGAACTTCTTGGCGGCGACGGCGGCGAAGGTCTCGTAGGTGCCCTGGAGGATGCCCTGGGTGCCGATGTAGATCCACGAACCGGCGGTCATCTGCCCGTACATGGTCAGGCCGAGGGCCTCCAGGCGGCGGAACTCCTCCCAGTTGGCCCAGTCGCCGACCAGGTTGGAGTTGGCGATCAGGACGCGCGGGGCCCACTCATGCGTCTGCATGACACCGACCGGGCGGCCCGACTGGACCAGCATCGTCTCGTCCTGCTTCAGGGTGCGCAGGGTGCGGACCATGGCGTCGAAGGAGCGCCAGTCGCGGGCGGCCTTGCCGGTGCCGCCGTAGACGACGAGCTTGTCGGGGTGTTCGGCGACCTCGGGGTCCAGGTTGTTCTGCAGCATCCGCAGGGCGGCTTCCTGCTGCCATCCCAGGGCACTCAGTTCCGTACCGCGCGGGGCTCGTACGGGGCGGGGTCCTGACATGGTCTGCCTCCTGGAGGTTGCTTAGTTATTCACATCCTGAACCCATGAATAGAACTAGTCAATACGTTCTTGCGCCACCATATGGACATCGGCGCGGACATCCACACCACGGGGGATGCAATGGACAGCAGCGGGCCCAGCCGTACGAGCCGCCGGGACGACGCCGTACGGGCCGCAGTGGAGCAGGGGCTGCTCCGTACCGACGTACCCATCGTCGGCCTCCTCGACGTCACCGGCATCCGCGAGTCCGCCGCCGAGCTGCGCGCCGCCTTCGACGCGGTCGTGGCGCCGGGCACGCCCGTGCTGCACGCCTTCGCGGTGAAGGCGACCCCGCTGGTGCCCGTACTGCGGCTGCTGCGCGAGGAGGGGATCGGGGCCGAGGTGGCGAGCCCCGGGGAGCTGGCGCTGGCGCGGGCGGCCGGGGTGGCGCCGGCCCGGACGGTGCTGGACTCGCCCGCGAAGACGCCCGCCGAGCTGCGGGAGGCGCTGGCACTGGGCATCGCGGTGAACGCCGACAACCCGCAGGAGCTGGCCCGCCTGGACGCCCTGATGCGGTCGGCGACCAGCCGGTCCCCGATCGGGATCAGGGTCAACCCGCAGATCGGCGGTGGGTCGATCGGGGCCACCTCCACGGCCACCGCGACGTCGAAGTTCGGGGTCGCGTTGTTGGACGAGGGGGCGCGCGAGTGGCTCGTGGGGGCGTACGCCGAGCGCCCGTGGCTGACCCGGCTGCACGCGCACACCGGCTCGCAGGGCATCCCGCTGTCCCTGATGGCGCGGGGCACGGCGGAGACGTACGCGCTGGCCGAGGAGATCAACCGGCGGGTCGGGCGGCGGCAGATCGACACCATCGACATCGGCGGCGGGCTGCCGGTCGACTTCGGGTCGGACGCGACGAGTCCGACGTACGCGCAGTACGCGCGGCTGCTGAGGGACGCGGTGCCGGGGCTGTTCGACGGGCGGTACGGGCTGGTGACCGAATTCGGCCGGTCGCTGCTGGCGAAGCACGGCACGGTGGTGGCGCGGGTGGAGTACGCGAAGAGCGCCGGCGGGCGGCCGGTCGCGGTGACGCACGCGGGCGTGCAGGTCGCGACGCGGACGGTGTACGCGCCGGGGTCGTGGCCGCTGAGGATCGCCGCGTACGACGCGAAGGGGCGCCCCAAGTCGGGGGCGGACGTGGTGCAGGACGTGGCCGGACCTGCCTGTTTCTCCGGCGACCTGCTCGCCGAGGGGCGCGCGCTGCCGCTGCTGGAGCAGGGCGACTACGCGGCGGCGCTCGACACGGGCGCGTACTACTTCGCGCACCACTACGCCTACAACTCCCTCGCGCGGCCCGGGATCTACGGCTTCGTGCCGGGCGGGGACCGGGAGGGGGACGTCGTCTTCGCGGTCGTACGGGAGCCGCAGACCGTCGCCGAGATCGTGGCCGAATCCGGCGGGGCGCACGTTTCCGCGCTCACCACCCTGTCCGCGACCAGCTCCCCCGTCGCACGCCCTTGACCGATCTCGGGGAACATGCAGGTCAACTGCTCTGAAATCCGGGCCAGCCGACCCACCTTAGTCATCTGTCGCATGTTCCACCGGAAAATGCCAGATCTCTCACTCCTCATGCACACGTTGCGTAGCGTCTGCGTCACTCAGCCGAACACCCGGCGGGGCGACCGAACACCGGCAGGACCGACGCGAGCGGGACAAGGCAGGAGGGGCGAAGGGTGCCCGGAATCGACGAGTGCTTACTGGAAGCCATGCGGCTGCCCGGTGCCCGGGGCGCCGCGCTGGTCGACTGGACCAGCGGGCTGGCACTGGGCACCGTCGGGGACTCCCCGGGCGGTGACCCGGAGACGATGGCGGCGGAGGCGGCGGAGCTGGCCCGGCTGGCCGCCGAGCACCGCGCGTTCGCCCCGGAGGGCGACGACGGGGAGTCCGGTCCGGGCGGGGCGGGCGGGACAGCCGCCGGCTGGGGGCAGGAGCCGCCGGTCGAGGATCTGATCATCAGCAACCGGGACAGCTATCACGTCCTGCGGTTCGTGACGACGAGCTTCGACAGCAGTGTGTTCCTGCATCTGTGGCTGGCCCGCGCGGAGGGCAATCTCGCGCTGGCCCGTATCCGGCTCGGCGAGATGGCCGGACGGCTGGTGCTGGGATGACGGCGGTGGACACGAACCTGACGACCCCGCCCCCGCGCCTGCCGGTGCGGGACAGGGCGGCGGCCCGGCAGCGGGCGTGGGGCGGGGTCTCGCCGATACTCGGCCGGCTCGCCGCCGAGCGGGCCACCGGCGCCCTGGTCCGGGAGCACGGCTCGCTCTATCTGGCCGAGGGCCGGGTCGTGCACGCCGAGAGCCCGGCCGTACCGGGGCTGGACGTGCTGCTCACTGCGCGCGGGACGCTGGACGCGGACGGCTGGCGGGACGCCGTGGGGGTGGCCGCCGGGCGCAACCGGGTCGGGCGGTTCCTGGTGGAGAGCGGGCGGATCGGCGTGGGGGCCCTGGAGGTGTGCCACCTGGGGGCGCTGTACGACGCGGCGTACTTCGCCCTCGCCCCCAGCGGCTCGCCGGGGCACTTCCGGTACGGGGACACGCACTGGCTCGGTCCGGTGCGCCCGGTGCCGGTGGCGGCGGTCGAGCACGAGACGCTGCGCCGCCGCGCCCTGCTGCACCGCATCTGGCCGGACCCGGCCCCCGACAGCGCCCCGCTGCTCCGCTCCGACAGCCCCGGGGCACCGGCGATCAGCGCCCGCCAGCAGGCCGTACTGGACCTGGTGGACGGGGTCCGTACGGCGGCGGACATCGCCCTGGCGCTGGCCCGGCCGACCTTCCACACCCTGGTGGACGTACGTCGGCTGGCCGCGGCGGGGGTCGTCGCCCCGGCGCCCGCCCCACCACCGCCGCTCCTGCCACCCGGGCCACCCGGACCGTCCGGGTCGTCGGCTCCCCCGGCTCCCCCCGGAACGCTGCCGCCCGCTTTCGCCGACCCCAACATCACGCTGCTGAAGAGGCTCAGGGATGCGCTGGAGGCCCTTTGAGCGGCAACGCCCGCGTGCCGAGAGGAGGCTACTCATGGCAGCCGAGGCCGAAGTCATGGACGAACTGCGCCGGTTGCGGGCCCGTGTGCCGCAGCTCACCGGCGCGCTGGCGGCCAGCGTGGACGGTCTCGTCCTCGTCCAGGACACCCCCGGCGTCGAACCGGAGACGGTCGCGGCGCTCACCGCCACCGCGCTCAGCGTCGCCGTGCGGATGGCGGACGCGACCGGGCAGGGCGACTTCCGCGAGCTGCTGGTGCGCGGGGTGTACGGCTACGTGGCGACGTACGCGGCCGGCCGCAGTGCCGTCCTGACGCTGCTCGCCCAGGACCGGGTCAACGTCGGCCGGCTGCACCTGGAGGGCCGGCGGGCGGGCGCCCGCATCGGGGAGCTGGTGGACGCGTCGGCGGAACGGACACCGGGACCGCCGCCCGCGACAACACCCGCGCCCACACCCGCACTTGGGCCCGGCCCCGGGTCCGTGTCCCCGCCCGTGCCCGTATCGCCGCCGCCACCGATGCCCACTCGAACCACCAGAACCCCGCGCGCGCCACGCACACCGTCAACCACGCCCAACGCGCGCACCACCACTGATAGCTGAACCCCAAGCAGGAGAGGAACACCGTCATGGCCACCACAGAGACCGCGTTGAAAGAGGCGCTCACCTCGATCGAGGGCGCCACCGGAGTCGCACTCGTCGACTACACCAGCGGCATGGCGCTGGGCACGATGGGCGGCAGCAAGACGTTCGACCTGAACGTCGCCGCCGCCGGCAACACCGACGTCGTACGCGCCAAGATGCGCACGATGGAGCACCTGGGGCTGAAGGGCGAGATCGAGGACATCCTGATCACGCTCTCCAGCCAGTACCACCTGATCCGGATGATGAAGGGGCGCGGCGGCAACGGCCTCTTCCTCTACCTGGTGCTCGACATGAACCGCTCCAACCTGGCGATGGCCCGCCACCAGCTGAAGCGGATCGAGGCGGAGATCGAGGTCTGATCCCCACCACCACCGGCCCGGCGAGAGCGACGGGCCGGGTCCTGTCCGGCGGATCGGGCCGCGCCTGCGGGAAACCGACGGCGTGCGAAACCCCGTATCCGCGGCCTGACCCGCCGGACGGGAGCTAGACCAGGACGTCGCCGCGGCGGCGTGACCCGCCCGGGGTCGCGTCGCCCGCGGCGATTCCGGTGGAGCGGTAGGCCTTGACCGGCTTGCCTGCCGGGGCGCCGGAGCGCGGGCCGAGCCAGTCCACGCGGACCCACAGCAGTACGTCGTCGGCGCGTTCGCGGCGGCCCAGCCAGGCCGCCTTCAGCCGCAGCCCGGTACCGGCCCCGGCGAGCAGCATGCCGCCCGCGGCGGGCACCGCGAAGGAGCTGCCGAGCGCGGCGGCGAAGGCGAGCAGCAGCCACCAGCGGTGGCCGCGGCGCCAGTTGCGTACGGTCACCGCGCGGTCCTGGAGCACGTCGTGCCGGCCGGCCCGGGCGGCTCCCGCGGCGAGCGCGGTGTAGCGCCCGCGCCTCCGGTACGCCACGACGGCGACCGTGACGATGAACAGCGCGGCGCCCGCCATGACGCCGATCCGGCGCCCGGTGATGCCCGGCGGCACCACGCCGACACCCGCCGCGAACACCCCGAGCCACCACATGGGCGCCGCTCCGGCCCGTACCACCACGGCCACCCGAGCCAGCCCCTGCCCTCCGCGTGCCATGCCCGCCTCCCGGTTCGTCTCGCCCGGCACAGTCCTGCCTGTCGGAGCGGGAGAGTAACGAGCGAACGTGAAACGAGTCTGAGAGCCGCCGAGGGCGCCGGTAAAAGCTCCTACTCGACGAACAGCCCGCGCGTCGCCGCCCGCGCGTCGAACTCCTCCAGGCGGGCCTGGGCGTCGGGCAGGTCGTCGCACATGGCCTCCAGCAGGACCCGGCCCAGCAGCATCGGCGCGCAGGCGGTGTCGAAGGCGAGCCCGGTGCCGACGGCGGCGGGCAGCAGCAGGTCGGAGACCTTGGCGACCGGCGCGAACGCCGAGTCGGCGACGGTGACGACGGTCAGGCCGACCGCCTTCGCGTAGGCGAGGGTGTCGACGACCTCGCGCGGATGCCGGGGCAGCGCGAAGCAGAGCAGGGCGGTGGCGCCGGCCCGGACGGCCGCGTCGATACGGTCGTTGATCATCGTGCCGCCCTCGTGGAGCAGCCGGACGTCCGGGTGGACCTTGGCGGCGAAGTAGGCGAAGCCGTACGCCTGCGCGGCGGCGGCACGCAGCCCGAGGACGGGCAGCGGACGGGACGCGGCGAGCAGCCGCCCGGCCCTCAGCACCGGACGCGGATCGGCCAGCACCTCGGCGAGGTGCCGCAGGTTCTCGATCTCGGCCTCGACGGCCTGCTGGTACTCGTTGTACGAGCCCGGTTCGGCACTCGGCTCGGCGGGCGCGACCTCGCGCAGATGCCGGCGCAGGGCGGGATACCCGTCGAACCCGAGGGCGACGGCGAACCGCGTGACGGACGGCTGACTGACCCCGGCCAGCTCGGCCAACTCGACACTGGAGAGAAACGGCACGTCAGCGGCCCGCCGCACCATACTGTGCGCGATACGCCGCTGGGTAGGCGTAAGCCGATGCCCCTCGAAGAGAGCCTGAAGCCGCCCGGCGGGACTGTCGGGCAGAGCCCCGCCCGCACCGACGTCCCCAACCAGCCCGGGGCCCCTGCCCGGGACGCCGGCGGCAGCCCCACCAGAACCCCCGCCCCCACCCACGCCCGCCTCCACACCAACGCCCCTCTCCGCACCGCCGCCCACACCCGCACCGGCACCCGCACTCCCGCGATCGTCCACCGCGCTCATCCCCCGCTCCCCCTCCAGATCTCCGTGAACCGGTCCAGCAGTGTCGCCGCCATCGTCACGTCGTGGGTGAGGGGGCGGTCGGTCGAGTCCGCGTCCAGGGTCGACTCGGCCAGGGTCAGGGCCTGGCTGATCGGCAGCTCCGGGTCCGGGCGCAGGTCTCGCTGGCGCAGGGCCCGTACCGCCGCGACCAGTTCGCAGCCGACTACGAGACGGTACGCGTCGCAGGCGCGGAGTGTCTGGCGGGCGGCGAGGGAGGCGAAGCTGGCCTGTTCCTCGACGCCACGGGAGAGTACAGCGTGCCCGAGCGAGGCGGGTGCCGAGAAGGCCCGCAGGTCGCCGAGGGCGGCGCCGGCGGCGTACTCCAGGATCATCACGCCGGAGGCGGCGGGCTCGTGGTCGGCCAGGAAGGGGCGCAGGCGGGTGAAGGCCGGCTCGTTCAGGGTCGAGAGGCGGGAGGTGGACAGGCGTGCCACCTGCGTGACCGCCAGTCTGAAGTGGTCCAGTGCCAGGGCCAGTTGGGCCTGGTAGAAGCCGCCGTGGTGGTAGGCGGCCAGGTCCTCCGGGGAGATGAGCGGGTTCTCCGCAGCGGCGTTGATCTCGATCGCCAGCACTCCCTCCAGCGCGTCCGCCGCGTCGTGCGCGGGCCCGTGGATCTGCGGCAGGCAGCGGAAGCCGTACGGGTCCTGGATGCGGCCGAGGGGCGGGGTCGGGCGGTCCGCCGAACCGATCAGCTCCCGCATCCGGCGCGCCACCTCGACCGACCCCCGGTGCGGGCGGGCCGCGTGCACGGGAGCCGCGTACGCCTCGTGCGAGCCGTCGACCGCCAGGAGGGAGAGCGCGGCCACGACCTGCGTCGCGGCGATGAGGCCGCGCAGTTCGTGCAGGGCCAGCGCGGACTGGCCGAGGGTGAGGGCGTTGCTGCTGATCAGGGCCAGGGCGTCGTTGTTGTCGAGGGCCTGGGGCTCGGGGGCGCCCGGGACGGTCCAGCCCCGGACCGCCGATCCTCCCGCCACCGTCGGCGGCGCGATCCACTCGTGCTCGCCCGCCAGCGCCAGTCCCATCTGGGCCAGCGCCGCGATGTCGCCCGTACCGACCGAGCCGAACTCGTTGACGACGGGATGCGCGCCGTTCTCCAGCGCCTCGCACAGCGCCGTGACCACGCCGGGGCGCAGTCCGGCGCCCCCGGCCAGGAGCTGGTTGGCGCGGACGGCGAGCATCGCCCGGACCTGCCGGGCGGGCAGCTCCGCGCCGATGGCGCCCGCGTGACTGCGCAGCAGCCGTAGGCCGTGGTCGGCGGCGGCCTCCGTCGGGACGTTCTCGTTGCGGTTGGCGCCGACGCCGGTGGAGCGGCCGTAGACGCGGCCGGACGCGGCGATCTGGCGGGCGGCGTCCCAGACCTCCTCGACGCGCTTCATCGCGTCGGTGCCGGGGACGGGCCGCGCGGCGCCGTCAGCGAGGCGGACGACGTCCTCGACCCCGAGACCGACACCGTCCAGCACGACGATGCCGGTGGAGACCGGCGACACCGAAGACGGCACCGGCGGTGGCACCGGAAGCGATGCATCCACGATCCGAGACGACATAAGGCGCAGACTCCCCTCAAAACGGACGTTCGATCTTGCTTACCGGACGTCCGTTACCTCGGATTAACACCAGGGCATTGACAATCTATTCAGACACGGAGAACTCTGCATGACGTTATACAGGCCCGGCAAGGGACACCCCATGATCCAGTTCGACGCGGTCCACAAGCGCTTCCCGAACGGCACCACCGCAGTCCACGACCTCTCGCTCCGGATGCCGGAAGGCGGCGTGACCGTGCTCGTCGGATCCTCCGGCTGCGGCAAGACGACCACCCTGCGGATGATCAACCGGATGGTCGATCCGACCTCCGGCACGATCCAGGTGAACGGCAAGGACGTCCTCCAGCAGGACGCCGCCGACCTGCGGCGATCCATCGGGTACGTCATCCAGCAGTCCGGCCTCTTCCCGCACCGCACGGTCCTCGACAACATCGCGACCGTACCCCTGCTGCTGGGCTGGGGCCGGAAGAAGGCCCGCGCCCGCGCCGCCGAACTGCTGGAGACCGTGGGCCTCGCCGCCGACGCCGGCAAGCGGTACCCGCACCAGCTCTCCGGCGGCCAGCAGCAGCGCGTCGGCGTGGCCCGCGCCCTCGCCGCCGACCCGCCCGTCCTCCTCATGGACGAGCCGTTCGGCGCGGTCGACCCGGTGGTCCGCACCCAGCTCCAGGACGAACTCCTGCGCCTGCAGAAGGAGTTGAACAAGACCATCGTCTTCGTCACGCACGACGTGGACGAGGCCGTGCGGCTCGGCGACCAGATCGCGATCTTCCGCACCGGCGGCCACCTCGTCCAGTGCGCGACCCCCGCCGAGCTGCTCGCCCGCCCGGCCGACGACTTCGTCGCCGACTTCCTCGGCGCCGAGCGCGGCCTCAAGCTGCTCTCGCTGAAGACCCTCGCCGACGTCCCGCAGGGCCCGGCCCCGGAGGGCGGCGCCTGGACCCTCGTACTGGACGAGGCCCGCAAGCCGCTGCACTGGCACGCGGCGGCCGACGGCACCGAGATCCCCGTACGACCGCTGCGCGACAGCGACTCGCTGCTCGCGGCGCTCAACGAGTCGGTCGCCTCCCCCACCGGGCTGACAGCCCGCGTCGACGCGGCGGGCACCCTCACCGGCGTCTCGTCCCGGGACGACATCCACGCACACGCGGGCCGCGCCCACGTGGCAGCCCGGGCAGAAGCCCAGACGGCGGCCTCCGTACCTGCGGAAGCCCAGGTCGAGGCATGACCATCGACTGGTCGTGGATCGGCGACCACACCGACGACCTCACCACCCTCACGGTCTCCCACCTCCAGGCGGCCCTCTCAGCGGTCTTTTTCGGCCTCCTGATCTCTCTCCCGCTGGCCGTGATCGCACACCGGGTCCGCCCCCTGCGCGGCTTCCTGCTCGGTCTCTCCAACGTCCTCTTCACGATCCCGTCGATCGCGATCTTCGTCCTCCTGCTGCCGGTCAGCGGTCTGACCCGCACCACCACCGTGATCGGTCTGACCGTCTACACGCTGGTCGTGCTGCTGCGGAACACGGTCGAGGGCCTCGACTCGGTGCCGGTGAAGACGAAGGAGGCGGCCAAGGCGATGGGCACGCGCCCGCTGCGCACCCTCCTCACGGTCGAACTCCCGCTCGCCCTCCCGGTGATCATGGCGGGTGTCCGGATCGCGACGGTGATGTCGATCTCGCTGGTCTCGGTCGCGACCTACATCGGCGACGGCGGCCTCGGCCAGCTGTTCACGGACGGTTTCCAGCGCAACTTCCCGACCCCGGTGATCGCGGGCGTGGTCCTCACGCTGCTCCTCGCGGTGGTCGCGGACGCGCTGCTGGTCGCCGTCCAGTACGCACTCACTCCGTGGACGAGGCGGCGAGCCTGACATGTACGAACTCTTCAAGGATCTCGGCGCCTGGCTGACCAGCGGCGACCAGTGGTCCGGCTACGACGGCATCGCGCACCGCCTCGCCGAGCACCTCCAGTACTCGCTGCTCGCCACCCTCATCGCGACGGCCATCGGCCTCCCGCTCGGCCTGCTCATCGGCCACACGGGCAGGGGCGCGTTCATCGCCATCAACCTGGCCTCCTTCGGCCGCGCCCTGCCCACGGTCGGCCTGGTCGTCCTCGTCTTCCTGGCCAGCGGTCTCTCGATGTGGCCGGTGTACATCGCCCTCGTGGCCCTCGCGGTCCCGTCCATCGTCACGAACACGTACGCCGGTATGACCGCAGTCGACCCGGACGTGAAGGACGCGGCACGCGGCCAGGGCATGCGCTGGCACCAGGTCCTCTTCCAGATCGAACTGCCGCTCGCACTCCCGCTGATCATGACCGGCCTGCGCCTGGCACTGATCCAGGTGGTCGCCACGGCCACCATCGCCGCGTACGTCTCCTTCGGGGGCCTCGGCCGCTACGTCTTCGACGGCCTCGCCCAGCGCGACCTGGTCCAGGTGATGGGCGGCGCGGTGCTGGTCGCCGTGGTCGCCATCACCCTCGACCTGGCCCTCTCCGGCGTCCAGCGCTTCCTCTTCCGCCACCGCCCCGCCTGATCACCCGCCCCGCGTGCCCACCGCCCCGCGTGACCCGAACCGCCCAGGAGTTCTTCCGATGGCCCTTCCGATGAACCGACGTGCCCTCCTCGGCGGCCTCTTCGCAGCCGCCTCCGTCCCCGCCCTCGCCGCGTGCGCCGGCGGCATCACCTCCCTCGACGAGGGCTCCGGCAGCTCCGGCGGGGGCAGCGGCTCCAGCGCGGGCGGCCTCACCATAGGCACCGCCAACTTCACCGAGAACCAGGTGCTCGGCTACCTCTACGCGGCGGTACTGGGCGCGGCGGGTGTGAAGACGAAGGTCCGCCCGAACCTGGGCAGCCGCGAGATCCTCATCCCCGCGATGAAGAGCGGCGACATCGACCTCCTCCCCGAGTACCAGGGCGCCCTGCTGCACTACGTGGCCCCCAAGGCGACGGCGACGGAGGAGGGCGAGATGCAGAACGCCCTGACCATCGCCCTCCCGGCGGGCCTCCAGGTGCTCCCGTACGGCATGGCCGAGGACTCGGACGCCTTCGTCGTCACCCGCGAGACGGCCACGAAGTACGGCCTGACCTCGCTGGCCGACCTGAAGAAGCAGAACGGCAAGCTGGTCATCGGCGCGGCGGCGGAGGTGAAGACGCGCGAGGTGGGCGTGGTGGGCCTCAAGGAGGTGTACGGGGTCGAGTTCAAGGAGTTCAAGTCGCTCGACTCGTCCGGTCCGCTGGTCAAGGGCGCGCTGAAGAAGGGGGATGTCGACGTGGCGAACATGTTCACCACCGACACCGACATCCTCGACAACGGCTGGGTGATCCTGACGGACCCCAAGAACCTGATCCCCGGCCAGCACATCGTCCCCCTGATCGCCGACCGCAAGGCCGACTCCAAGGTCCGCAAGGCCCTCGCGGAACTGGGCAACGTCCTGACGACGGCCGACCTCACCGAGCTGAACCGCGAGGTGGACAAGGACAAGAAGGACCCGGAGGACGTGGCGAACGCGTACGCGAAGGAGAAGGGCCTGACGAAGTAGGCACCCTGCGGGTGTCCCGTCGGCGGTCCCCTAGGGGCCGGCCCAGGGGCAACAGGGGGGCTATCCCCAGTGCCGGTCGGGCGCGGTTTCTCTACCGTGGTGTGCATGACCGGTATGGACACGACGGGGGCGCACGACGCCGACCTGAAGAAAGAGCTGAACGCCACCTTGCAGGCCCGCAGGGAGCTGGGCGACGAGTACGAGTCCGCGCTGGTCGACTCGTTCCTGGAGAAGGTCGACCAGCGGATCGACAGCTCGGTGGAGCGCCGGGTGCGGCGGCAGCTCGCCGAGCAGCAGATGGTGGTGGCGCGCGATTCGCGCGGCCCGAAATCCACCGACACCTTCGGCGAGCGCTTCGGCTTCGGCATCGTCTCGCTGATCGTCGCGATACCCCTGTCCGGCATCGGCGTCGGCGGCGCGGGCCTCCCCGGCCTGCTGGTCGCCTGGGTGGGCATCGTGGGTGTCAACGCGGTCCAGGCGGCGCGCAGTTCGGCGTGGATGTTCGGGCAGCACCACCGGAGGGGCGGCAAGGGCAGCGACAAGTGGGAGGACTGACACTCCCTGGGACGCGTCCAGAAAAAGCTATGCGCGGGGACCGCCGCACCCCCCGTTGCCGGGAGGGCGGGACGACGGCGGTCCCCGCGAGGGACGCGGGCCGGGTCAGGGCCGGGCTGGCGCGTCCTAGGCGTCGGTGGAGGTCCGGGAGCCGCTCCGGAGGTCCGTGACGCCGTTCGGTTGCCGGCCTGGGCGGGGAGCCGCTCCCGCCCTGCCGACACCCACTAATCTGCCGGACTCGTGTTAAGCGTGTGCTGCGCGGACGTGACGCCCTCGTACCACTTCCACGAAGTCTCGGTCCGAGAGGGAATCCGCCCGGAAGCCGAGCGGAACCCGAGAGGAAGCAGGCCGGGACATCGCGGCGGACACCGCAAGTTCCGTTCCGCCACGCCCCGTTCACCGGACGTTCGCTACTGCTTGCCGCCCTTGGCCAGGAAGGCCAGCAGGTCCTGCCGGCTGACGACACCGGTCGGCTTGCCCTCGACCAGCACGATCGCCGCGTCGGCGACGCCCAGTACGGACATCAGGTCGGCGACCGGTTCGCCGGAGCCGACCTGCGGCAGCGGCGCCGACACATGCTTCTCCAGCGGGTCGTCGAGGGAGGCCCGCTGGGTGAACAGGGCGTCGAGCAGCTCGCGTTCGACGACCGACCCGACGACCTCCGCCGCCATGACGTCCGGGTGACCGGCGCCGGGCTTCACGATCGGCATCTGCGAGACGCCGTACTCGCGCAGCACCTCGATGGCCTGGCCGACGGTCTCGTCGGGGTGCATGTGGACGAGGGTGGGGATGCGGCCGTGCTCCTTGTATTCGAGGACGTCGGCGACCCGGGCGGAGGGGCCGGTGTCCTCCAGGAAGCCGTAGTCGGCCATCCACTCGTCGTTGAAGATCTTGCTGAGGTACCCGCGCCCGCTGTCAGGAAGGAGAACGACAACCACATCGTCCGGCCCGAGCCGCTCCGCGACCCGCAGCGCGGCGACGACGGCCATCCCGCAGGAGCCGCCCACCAGCAGGCCCTCCTCCTTGGCGAGCCGCCGGGTCATCTGGAAGGAGTCCTTGTCGGACACGGCGACGATCTCGTCGGCGACGGTCCGGTCGTAGGCGCTGGGCCAGAAGTCCTCGCCCACGCCCTCGACGAGGTAGGGCCGCCCGGAGCCGCCGGAGTACACGGACCCCTCGGGGTCGGCGCCGACGACCTGGACGCGTCCGTCACTGGCGTCCTTCAGATACCGCCCGGTCCCGGAGATGGTCCCGCCGGTGCCGACACCGGCCACGAAGTGGGTGATCCGCCCCTCGGTCTGCTCCCACAGCTCGGGGCCGGTGGAGTGATAGTGCGAGAGGGGGTTGTGCGGGTTGGAGTACTGGTCGGGCTTCCAGGCGTCCGGCGTCTCGCGCACCAGCCGGTCGGACACGTTGTAGTACGAGTCCGGGTGCTCGGGGTCGACGGCGGTGGGGCAGACGACGACGTCGGCACCGTACGCGCGCATCACGTTGATCTTGTCGGTGGAGACCTTGTCGGGGCACACGAAGATGCACTTGTACCCCTTCTGCTGGGCCACGATGGCCAGCCCGACACCGGTGTTTCCGCTGGTCGGCTCGACGATCGTGCCGCCGGGCCGGAGCTCCCCGCTCGCCTCCGCCGCCTCGATCATGCGCAGGGCGATGCGGTCCTTCACGGACCCGCCGGGGTTGAAGTACTCGACCTTCGCGAGGACGGTCGCCTGGATGCCCGCGGTCACACTGTTGAGCCTCAGCAGCGGGGTGTTGCCGACGAGGCTGATCATCGAGTCGTGGAATTGCACCGTTGTCTCCGGTTGCCGCACATAAATGTGGTTGTCATTGGTGCGGCCAGCCTAAGGCTCCGCCTCGGCATTCACCTCACGCCGCGATTGGCGGACGGCCTGTTCGGGGCAAGGAGTGGTTGTACGGCTACGAGGAGGTGGCGGCGACGCATGACGAGCATGTCCAGGGCAAGGGTGGCCCGGCGGATCGCGGCCGGCGCTGCGTACGGCGGTGGCGGGATCGGGCTGGTGAGCGCGGCGGCCGTGGGTCTGGTGCTGGCCGAGGTACGGATGGCGAGACGCCAGGTGGGCAACGGCGGCGGCCCGCACCCGCCGAGCGCGGACGGGCTGTACGGACGCGGGTACGCCACCCCCGGTGAACCCCCGCTCCGACTCGTCCTGCTGGGCGATTCCACGGCGGCCGGCCAGGGCGTCCACCGGGCCCGTCAGACCCCGGGCGCGCTGCTCGCGTCGGGCCTGGCGGCGGTGGCGGAGCGCCCGGTGGAGCTGAGGAACGTGGCGCTGCCCGGCGCCCAGTCCGACGACCTGGACCGCCAGGTGGCGCTGACCGTCTCGGCGTCCGACTGGGTCCCGGACATCTGCGTGATCATGGTCGGCGCGAACGACGTCACCCACCGCATGCCTCCCACGCGCTCGGTCCGCCACCTCTCCTCGGCGGTACGACGGCTGCGTACGGCCGGTGCGGAGGTGGTCGTGGGCACATGTCCCGACCTGGGCACCGTCGAGCAGGTCCAGCAGCCGCTGCGCTGGCTGGCCCGGCGGGCGTCCCGGCATCTGGCGGCGGCGCAGACGATCGGGGTCGTGGAGCAGGGTGGCCGCACGGTGTCGCTGGGCGACCTGCTGGGCCCCGAGTTCGAGGCGAACCCGCGCGAGCTGTTCGGCCCGGACAACTACCACCCCTCGGCGGAGGGGTACGCGACGGCGGCGATGGCGGTCCTCCCGACGGTGTGCGCGGCCCTGGGCCTGTGGCCGGCGGAGGAGGAGCGCCCGGACGTCTCCCGCCGCGAGGGCTTCCTGCCGGTGGCACGAGCGGCGGCGGAGGCGGCCTCGGAGGCGGGCACAGAGGTCACGGCGGCGATGCCGACCGGCCCGAGGGGCCCCTGGGCACTCCTCAAGCGCAGGCGCAGGCGCCGGGTCCCGGCCACGGACCCGACCCCCACGCCGACCACATCACGGGAGGTCCCGAGCAGCTGACCACACCGAGACCACCGTCGCGGGCGACCGTGGCCGCCCGCCTCGGGATCTCCCTGGGAACACCGCGACTGGTACACCGACGAGTTCCTCGCCCCGCCGCCGTGGGCCCATGCCTTCGCCGACCACGGGTTCGCCGTACTCGACCGCGCCCGACTGACCCTGCCGCTCCCGGACGTCGACACCTCGGTCCTGACCCAGGGCGAGTGGCGCCAGCTCCGCCTCTACGGCGTCACCACACTCGGCGGCGTCCTCTTCAACGCGTGGGACTGACCTACCAGAGCGTGGACGGCCCCGAGACGACCCAGCCCGCGTCGACCGGCTTGACCCAGAAGCCCAGGGACACGTCGAGCGTCCGCGCGAGGCAGCCGATCTCGACGTAGAAGCTGCCACCGGCGTCGCCCCAGTGGAAGTCCCCGAGCCGGAGTTCGCGGAGCCAGGACAGATCCCGCTCCCAGGACTCGTCCGCACCGGCGTCCGCTCCGGCCGAGCCGGTCCACAGCGCCCTGAGCACATGCCGGAGCGAGGTGTGGTCGACGAGTTGTTCGGCCTCGGGGAACGCGCCCGCGCGAAGCAGGTCGAAGTAGCGGCGGACGACCTCTTCGACGTCGGTCCTGGCAGGGGGCTCCGTCCAGATCTTCACCGCGAGATCGTACGGCGGCGATGAAGCCCCCTGCCTCACCTCTCCTCGTCCCTCCCTCACCCCAGCCGGTATCCCCGGATCACCCGGTACTCCACGGTCCCCCCGTCCGCGAACCCGGCGCTCGCCCGCAGCGACACATACCGCCCGGCGACCGGCTTCCCGCCCCCGGCCAACGGCACCACCCACGCGTCCCGTCCGACCTTCACCGGCCGCACCTTCCGCCAGCTGCCCCCGTCGTCGTACGACACCTCGACCGCCACCGACCGCACCGCCGAGGCCGCCGCCCCCGGCTGCCGTACCAGCCGCATCGGCAGGACCCGTGAGCGGCCCGTGTTGCTCAGGTCGACGGCCGGGGCGAAGTCGAACGCCGACAGGCCGACCGGCGTACGTCCGCCCGTGACCTCCCCCGACCGGAAGGTCCACGCGCCGCTGATGCTCGTGCCGAGCCCGAAGCCGCCGTTCGCCGCGCTGCGTTCCGCGGAGTACTCCAGGCGGTAGGGCGCCTCCGTCGCCGGGACGATGCCCGAGGCGTCCGTCCAGGGGTAGTTCAGCTCCACGAGTCTCTGGTCGCCGTAGTAGAAGGCGACCCGGCTCCTGTCGTACAGGGAGTAGCCCGTGTGGCCCGCCCGGTCGCCGGCCATCGGGACGTTGAAGGAGAGGCGGTTGCCCTCGCGGGCGACGAACGTGAGGCGGCCGAAGCGTGGGCCCGGTACCGCCTTCTGCCAGGTCACCGTGTAGCGCCTGCCGGGCGCGAAGGTCTCGTAGTCCTTGGACCAGAACTGGGTCTGGAAGGTGCCGTCGGCCGCGTACTGGTTGTACCGCGTCTCCCACCGCACGTCGTCGGCCTTGTAGTACAGGGTCCGGCCGCTGCCCGGGGTGTCGAACCAGATCGCGCCCGCCGACAGCGCGCTCCCGCCCTCCGGCGGGAAGCCGAAGTTGTGCTGGAACGCCCTCGAACCGGCACCCGGAGCAGTCGCCGCCGTCACCCCGTAGTACCGCTGCTTCAGCTCCGCCAGTTCGCCCTGCCGCACCACCCTGCTGAAGTCCGTCGGCAGATGCCCCCGCTCGAACCACACGAGCACGTATTCGTACGGCGAGTCGTTGTACGTGCCGTCCGCGCCCTTCTTCGCCCAGAAGCCGCGTACGTCCGCCACCAGCGCGCCCTCGCCGGGGCCCGCGTCGTCCCCGACGGCACCCGTGAACAGCTTGTCGAAGGAGTCGGCGGTGGCCCGGAGGCCGAAGCCCATCCCGTTGGTCAGGGTGCGGCGGAAGCCGACCGAGGCCAGGCGCAGGCTCGCGTCCTTGCGCGGGAGGGTCGCCGAGACGGCGGTGGCCGTGCGGGCGTCGAGGACGATCTCCGTGTCGCCGGTCACCGTGAGGGTGGGGCGGGCCAGCAAAGTCGTACTGCCGTCCGCCGCCGTGATCACCGACGCGTCCACCGTGTAGCGGCCCGCCGGGAGGGACACCGTGCCGGAGCCCGAGGGGTCGTAGACGAAGCGGTACGTCGAGCCGTCCAGGCTCATGATGTCGGTCCAGTAGTTCGCCGCCGGGTTGCCCGCGCGGTCGACGACCCTGACCGTCAGCTTGTGCGTGGGGGTCGCCTTCGTGATCGTCAGCGGTACCCGGACCGATACGCCGCCCGTCGCGTCCGTGCCCACCAGCGCGCCCTCGAAGACGCCCGTCGCGCTCTGCACGCGCGTGTCCGCGGTCACCGTCACCGTCGTCGAGCCGCCCGCCGGGAGCGTCGCGAGCGCGGGGCTCACCGTGAACATGCCTGCCGGGGCGGCGGCCCCGCCCGGGCCCGTCACCCGCGCCGCGAAGTCCAGGGTCACCGGGGCCGCGCCCTCGTTCCGGTACGTCACCGTCCTGACCACCGGTACGTCGTCCTCGGCCGGCGCCTCCTGCGTGCCCAGGGCGAGGGCGGCCGGGGTGGGCAGGACCGCCTGCTGCACCGCCCGGCCCACGTCCGTGCGGCCCGCGCCCTGGGCATTGACGTTCGCGCCGGGGGTCGGCGTCGCCGACGCCATCAGGGCCGCCTTCAGCTCGGCCGCCCGCCAGGCCGGGTGCTGCCCGGCGAGCAGCGCCGCCGCGCCCGCCACATGCGGGGTCGCCATGGACGTACCCGAGACCGAGGTGTAGCCCGGCTCGACCTCCACGTAGTCGCTGCCCGCGTGGGCCGCCCGGGCCGCGACGATGTCGACGCCCGGTGCCGTGATCTCCGGCTTGACCGCGCCGTCCGCGCGCGGGCCCCGGCTGGAGAAGGACGCCATCACGTCCTGCTTGTCGACCGCGCCCACCGACAGCGCGGCGTCCGCCGTGGACGGCGAGTCGACCGAGCCGTCCGCGCTGCCGTCGTTGCCCGCGGCGAGCACGAAGAGGGCGCCGGTCTTCGCCGTCAGCGTGTTCACGGCCTCTTCGAGGACGTCCTCGCCCGGGGTGTCGTCACCGCCGAGGCTCATGCTGACGACCTGCGCGCGGGGCGCCGCCCACTCCATCCCGGCCAGGATCGCCGAGTCCGGGCAGGAACGGTCCGGGCACACCTTGCCGATCAGCAGCGAGGCCCCCGGCGCGACCCCCTTGTACCTGGCGCCGCCGCCCGCGACCGTCGACGCGACATGCGTGCCGTGCCCGACCGTGTCGTCGGCGTCGGGCGCGTCCGTGAAGTTCACGGCCTCCTTGATACGTCCGGCCAGGTCGGGGTGGGTCGCGTCGACACCGGTGTCCAGGACGGCGACCGTGACGCCGGTGCCGTCGTACCCGGCCCGCCAGGCCGTCGGCGCACCGATCTGCGGCACACTCCGGTCCAGGCTCACCTGCCGCTTGCCGTCCAGCCAGAGCCTGGCGACACCGCTCGCGGCACGCAGTCCGCCCGTACGGCCGCCCGCGGTCACCCCGTCTCAGAAGGCACCCGCGGTCTCCTTGCCCACGGCCACCGCCGCGCCGTCGACGGACGGCAGGGCGCGGGTCACGCGTGCGCCGTCCGCCGCGCGCAGGCTGCGGGCGCCGAGCGCCGGGTCGGTGTACGTGACGATCGTCGGCAGTACGGCCGTACTCGCGTCGTCGTACCCGGCCGCGACCAGCCCCGTCACATCGAACAGCCGCTCGTCCACCTGCCCGCCGGCGACCAGCGGGCGGGCGTCGTTCGGTACGACGTACTGATGACCGTCCCGCTCCAGCTGCTGGAAGCCGACCGCCTCGCGCCCCGGCCCCGGCTCGATCGCGACGGCGGCCCCCGACACCTCCACGCGGTCGCCGGTGACGAGGGTGACCCGGTGGGTGGTGGCTGCCCGCTGCCCGGAGCCACCGGTCCAGACGGGGACGGCGGTCGTGTCCGTCTCCGTGGCGCCGGACGCGGGCGTGACCGCCACAACTCCCTGCACCAGCAAGGCCGTTACCAGCGCGCCGCTCAGTCTTCGGGACATGCGGGACATACGGCCTCCACTGCTGCGGTGGTGACGGTCGTGACTCCGGTCGCGTCCGACTGTCCCGCCCGAGGCGATCTTCCGGGTACTCCCAACCGCCCATAACATCGCGCTATGGATCTGGAGATCCGCCACCTGCGCGTCCTGAACGCCATCGCCGACACCGGCTCCATCACCCGCGCCGCCGCGTCCCTCGGCTTCACCCAGCCCGCGCTGACCGCCCAACTCCAGCGCATCGAGCGCGTGTTGGGCGGCTCGCTGTTCGTACGGGACGGCAGCGGCTCCCGGCCGACGGCGTTCGGCGCGATGGTCCTGGCGCACGCGCACGGCATCCTCACCGCCCACGAGGACCTCATGCGTGACGTACGGCAGCGCGGCCCCGGCGACGGCGACCTGACCACCGTCCGGCTCGGCTCGGTCCCCGGCCCGCTCACCGCCGTGCTCGTGACCACCGCGCGCCGGCTGCTCCCCCGGGCCGAGATCACCCTGCACACCTGCGACACGGAGGAGGAGCAGCTCGAACTGCTCGCCACCGGCCGCCTGGACTTCGGGCTGGTCGTCGACTACCCGGAGTACGAGATCCCGCTGCGCCCCGGCCTCAGCGACGCCCTTCTCGCCGTGGACCCCGTCTTCGTGCTGATCTCCGAACGGCACCCGCTCGCCGCCCGGCCCGAGATCCCGCTCACCGCGCTCGCCGACGAGGCCTGGCTCGCCGGGGAGAACAAGGACGTACGGATGCGGGCGCAGTTCCGGACCGCGTGCCGCCGGGCCGGGTTCGTCCCGCGCCGGGTGCAGCGGCTGAGCGGGAGCGTGGTGTTCCCGCTGGTCGGCCAGGGTCACGGGGTCGCCCTCGCCCACCCGCTGGTGACCGAGCGCGAGGGAGTCGTCGTACGGCCGCTGACCGGCGACCCGATGGGCGTGCGGCAACGCCTGGTGTGGGCGGCGGACAGCCCCCTCGCCGAGCATGCGCCCGCGCTCCACGACACGCTCACGAAGGGGTACTGGGCGGAGGTGCAGCGGGCGGGGGTGTACTGGGAGTGGCTGGAGGGGCGGGGCCTGCTGCCGACACACCAGCACCCCTGAGCAGCCTCTGAGCAAGCGCTTAGAAAAGTGCGGCCCTAGTCACACCGCCACACCCGTGACCGAGGCCATACGTACGGGTAACTTCCCAAGCAGGTCCGCTCACCCCCGTACGCCAATGGAGCCGTCATGCCGGAAGCCGTCATCGTCTCGACCGCCCGCTCCCCCATCGGCCGCGCCTTCAAGGGCTCCCTCAAGGAGCTGCGCGCGGACGATCTCACCGCCACGATCATCCAGGCCGCGCTGGCGAAGATCCCCGAGCTGGACCCGCGGGACATCGACGACCTGATGCTCGGCTGCGGTCTGCCCGGCGGCGAGCAGGGCAACAACCTCGGGCGGATCGTCGCCGTACAGATGGGCATGGACTACCTGCCCGGCTGCACGATCACCCGTTACTGTTCCTCGTCGCTCCAGACCTCCCGCATGGCACTGCATGCCATCAAGGCGGGCGAGGGCGACGTGTTCATCTCGGCCGGGGTCGAGATGGTGTCGCGGTTCACCAAGGGCAACTCGGACTCGCTGCCGGACACGCGGAACCCGATCTTCGCCGAGGCGGAGGCCCGTACGGCCGCCGTCGCCGAGCAGGAGGGCACCTCCTGGCACGACCCGCGCGAGGACGGTCTCGTGCCGGACGCCTACATCTCGATGGGGCAGACCGCCGAGAACCTCGCCCGCATCAAGGGCGTGACCCGGCTCGACATGGACGAGTTCGGCGTGCGCTCGCAGAACCTCGCCGAGGAAGCCATCAAGAACGGCTTCTGGGAGCGCGAGATCACCCCGGTGACGCTGCCCGACGGCACGGTGGTCAGCAAGGACGACGGTCCGCGTGCGGGCATCACGCTGGAGGGCACCCAGGGGCTCAAGCCGGTGTTCCGGCCGGACGGACTGGTCACGGCCGGCAACTGCTGCCCGCTGAACGACGGCGCGGCGGCGGTCGTCATCATGAGCGACACCAAGGCCGCCGAGCTGGGCCTGACCCCGCTGGCCCGGATCGTGTCGACCGGCGTCTCGGGCCTCTCCCCCGAGATCATGGGCCTCGGCCCGGTGGAGGCGTCCCAGCAGGCGCTGCGCCGCGCGGGCCTGACCATCGACGACATCGACCTCGCCGAGATCAACGAGGCGTTCGCCGCCCAGGTGATCCCCTCCTACCGCGACCTCGGCCTCCCGCTGGAGAAGCTGAACGTCAACGGCGGCGCCATCGCGGTCGGCCACCCCTTCGGCATGACGGGCGCGCGCATCACCGGCACGCTCATCAACTCCCTCCAGTTCCACGACAAGCAGTTCGGCCTGGAGACGATGTGCGTCGGCGGCGGCCAGGGCATGGCGATGGTCATCGAGCGCCTGAGCTGACGGTAGTTGACCGGAAACCCTGAGTGAACATCCGGCCCGGAACCCCGCAACCACCGGGGTTCCGGGCCGATTTGTGATCCAATCTCGCCCAGGATGTGACCTATCTCGCTCCGGAGAGGTATTTGCGCAGGTCAGCTGGGGTTCGACCCCAAACATCGGGCCCAAAGTCCTGTCCGTTTCGTGACGTTACGCACTGACAGGTGGTTAGTCCACCCTTCAAGCTGATGTAGGAAGTCGGGGGTCGACTTTGAACCGGGAGTACGTCAGTGAGCGCTACGCCTCTTGCTCTGCTGCTCGCCACAGCCACCGTCACCACGGCTGTGGGCGTCGCCGTTCTGCGCACCCTGCTGGGGCTGCGTCGACAGATCGCGGCCCTGCACACCGAGCTGGCCGCCCAGAGTCTCGCCGTCGGCGCGCAGGGTCTCGTGCCGCAGGCCCGCACGTCCCGTGACACCGCCGAGATACGCGCTGCGGTGGCCGAGGCGCTCGCGGAGGAGCGGGAGCGGGAGCTTGCCGAGGCCCGTGCCTTCTGGGCCGCCCAGGAGGCACGTGACGCCTCCGACGCCCCCTCCCTGCTCGGCCTCCCCGACAGCGAACTGTTCCTGCCGCGTCCGGCGGACTTCGCGGGTCTGGAGTCCCTGGAACCGGTGACGGAGCCCAGCACGGAGCCGGACGAGTTCGCGGGAGACTCGGCCGAACTGGCCGCGGCCCGCCGCCGGCACCCCTCGCACCCGGACTTCGTCCCGGCCCAGTCGCCCATCGTGAACGACCACGAACGCACGGTCGCCTGCCTGGAGGACCTGGCCGAGACCCGCACTGCCCTCGCCGACGTCCGCCCCGGCCCCCTGGGCACCCTCGACGTCTACGTCTTCACCGACGGCACGACCCTCTGCATGACCCCGGGCCACCGCGAAACAGCGGAACGCCTCTCCGCGGCCCTGAGGTCAGGAGAAACCCCGGTCCTCCTGGGCGGCTCCGGCATCTCGGGCGCCTACGCCCTCACCTTCGAATGCGGCGAGGAAACGGTGTACGTCCTGGCGGACAGGGTCATAGCGTCCCTGTAGCACGGGGCTGGGGGATGGCCGGGCGATGACGGTTCGCGGGCGCGGGCGGGGCTGGTCGGGGTGACGGTTGCTCGCGGGCACGGCAGCGGGCCAAGCCTCAAAGCACCGCGACCCGAAGCGCCCTGCCTTTAGGGGCGCGAGGAACCGCGCGACCAGCCCCCACCCACCGCAACCCGCCAACGAACCCCTCAAACCCCCGCGGCAGCAGACCGGGCCTTCAAACACCGTGCCCCGAAACCCCCCGCCTTTAGGGGCGCGAGGAACTGCGCGACCAGCCCCCACCCACCGCAAGCCGCCAACGAACCCCTCAAACCCCCGCCCGCTGCTGCGCCTCCGCAACCAACGCCAGCGCCGAAGCCAACTCCCCCTCGCTCCGCACCACCAACGCCAAATCATGCGCGGCCACAGTCACTTGATCAGCCGCCGCGAACATCCCCGCGTCAGGCATCACCCGAGGCTCCTCCCCAGGCAACTCCACCCGCTGGGCACGCAGTGCCAACTCCCTGGCCAGCCCCAACGCCTCAGCGGCAGCGCCCCTCTGCAGCCGGCTCTGCGGCGCCGCCCGCAAACGGTCGGCAAAGTGATCCACTGCGCGCGTCAAAGGCGAGGTATCCAGCACGCCGCGAGACTAACGGTCGTACCTGGACTGTTGCCAATGCCCCAACCCTGAGGCACGGTGGCGTGAAGGACCGGCTTACATCCCCTTTGCGTCCGGAGGCGCCGATGTCCCACGTCCTCTCCGAGGAGACCCACCGCAACATGCTCGCCCGCATCCCCCACTGCACCGGTCGTGAAGTAGCCGACTGGTTGCGCACCGTCGACGAAGGCCCCTCCCTCTTCCGCTTCGAGGAGAAGGTCAGCTGGCTCCGGCACGAGCACAATCTCGCGTACGGCCACGCCAAGGCGATCATTCACGAGTACGACATGAGGAGGGCCGCGCGCAAGCTCCTCTGAGAGCCCGGGGCGCACACGACAAAGGGCCCCGGGAGTGACCCCGGGGCCCTTTCACTGCCTACTGGAAGCAGCGGTACTAGTCGTCACCCTGAAGGATGGCGATCAGCCGCAGGAACTCCAGGTAGATCCAGACCAGCGTCATCGTCAGACCGAAGGCCGCCAGCCACGCCTCCTCGCGCGGTGCGCCGTAGGCGATGCCGTCCTCGACCTGCTTGAAGTCGAGCGCCAGGAAGCACGCACCGAGCAGGATGCCGATGACCCCGAAGATGATGCCGAGCGGGCCGCTGCGGAAGCCGAGGCCGTCACCGCCGCCGAAGACGGCGAACAGCAGGTTCACCGCCATGAGCAGCACGAAGCCGAGCGCGGCGGCCATCACGAAGCCGTAGAAGCGGCGGTTGACGCGGATCCAGCCGGCCTTGTACGCCACGAGCACGGCGGTGAAGACCGCCAGCGTGCCGATCACGGCCTGCATGGCCGCACCGCTCGCGATGCGGTTGTCGACCACGCTGGAGACGACGCCGAGGAAGACACCCTCGAGCGCCGCGTACGTCACGATCAGCGCGGGCGAGGCCTTGCGCTTGAAGGACTGGACGAGGCCCAGGACCATCGCGACCAGACCGGCGCCGATGGCGATGCCGTACGACCGGCCGATGTTCGCGTCGTCGACCGGCAGCAGCGCCCAGGCGAGCGCGGCCGTGACGACCAGGATCCCGAGGGTGGTGGCGGTCCGCATGACGACGTCGTCGATGGTCATCCGGCCGGTGGTGGCCGGGGCCTGCGGCGGTGCGCCGTGCTGAAGGTCCTGCTGGGCGTAGGGGTTGGTCGCGTACGGGTTGCCGCCCTGCTGGGCCTGCTGGTCCGCATACGGGTTGCCCGACTGCGTACCGACAGCGGCGCCCCCGGCCTGCGGCGCGGTGTTGAAGCCCGCGTAGCCGTTGTCGCGGCTGAACCCCCGTCGCGAGAAGACCGGGTTGCTGCTCCTCATTTCACTCCTCCATGGCCACCCTGCGTGGCCTTGGCTCAAGAGTAATAGGTGGGCAAAGGATTGACCCTAGTGCTTGGGGAGGATCTTTCCCTTGTCCTGTCACGATCACGCTACAGCGGGAAGCCCGTGTACCCCTCGGCGAGGTCGGTCTCCGCGGCACGGTTGCCTGCGATCCGCTCCAGCCGCGCCAGCTGCAGCCGGTCGTCGAAGGGGGTGGCGTCCGGGGAGCGGTGCAGCAGGGTCGTCATGTCGTACGAGAACCGCTCGGCCTGCCAGACCCGGCGCAGACAGGTCTCGGAGTAGGAGTCGAGCAGCTCCGCCGATCCCGTCTCCTTCTCGTACGTCAGTGCCCGCGCGAAGGTCACCACGTCCCCGACGGCGAGGTTGAGCCCCTTGGCGCCGGTCGGCGGCACGATGTGCGCGGCGTCCCCGGCCAGGAACAGCCGTCCGTACCGCATCGGCTCGTGGACGTAGCTGCGCATCGGGGTCACCGACTTCTGCGTGATGGGTCCCCGGTCGAGCTTCCAGCCGTCGGCGGTCTCGAAGCGCCGCTCCAGCTCGTCCCAGATCTGCTCGTCGCTCCACGTCTCGGCGTCGGTGCCGTCCGGGACCTGGAGGTAGAGGCGCGAGACGGACGGGGAGCGCATGGAGAGGAGGGCGAAACCGCGGTCGTGGCGGGCGTAGACCAGCTCGTCGTGCGAGGGCGGTACGTCGGCGAGGATGCCGAGCCAGCCGAAGGGGTACGACCGCTCGAACACCCGGGTCAGCTCGGCGGGGATCGCCGTACGGGCCACCCCCCAGAAGCCGTCGCACCCGACGACGTAGTCGCACTCCAGTACGTCCTCACGCCCCTCGTACCGGAACCGGACACGAGGACTCCCGCCGCCCGCCCCTTCCAGCCCTTCCAGTCCCTCCACGGCGAGCGCCTCGGCCTCGAAGAGGAGGGGGCCGCCCTCCGCCAGCTGGAGGGCGATGAGGTCCTTGCAGACCTCGGTCTGCGCGTACACCATCACGGACCGGCCGCCGGTGAGGGCGGGGAAGTCGACGCGGTGGCGCCTGCGGTCGTAGCGCAGCTCGATGCCGTCGTGGCGCAGGCCCTCGCGGTCCATACGGGCGCCCGCCCCGGCCGCGCGCAGCACGTCGACGGTCCCCTGCTCCAGGATCCCGGCCCGCTGCCGGTGCTCCACGTACTCCCGGTCGCGGCTCTCCAGGACGACCGAGTCGATACCGGCGTTGTGGAGCAGCCGCGCGAGCAGGAGCCCGGCCGGGCCGGCTCCGATGATGCCGACGGTGGTACGCATCGATCGTTCCCTTCACGCGTCCGTGTTCGATCCACCCATGTTCGCGCGCTCACGTTTGTTCGCACAGTGAAATTTTCTTCACGAACAGGGTATGAAGAGTGTCCGGCCGCACACACCCGCTGTCAACGGTTCCGCGATGAAGTCCTCAATGGCCGCAGCACCGACAAATCCGGCATACGACGGTCAGAAGTGCCCGGAGCCGGACTTGAACCGGCACGCCCGCGAAGGGGCAGCGAGGTTTAAGCTCGCCGTGTCTGCATTCCACCATCCGGGCAGGCCCTGGGCTCCGCATCGAGGTTCCGAGCCTATCGGGACCCCTCCCCCGAACTACGGGCGAGGGACCCGATGTTGTCTTATTTTATTGACGTCTGAGGGTGCATCAGCACCTGGAACGAGCCATCCGCACTTGCCAATAGCCTTTCGCGAGGCAGCCCGGCGCGCATGCGGAATGACGGAATTTCACCGTCCGAACAAGGGGGCTCCACCTGTTCTTGTCATGCCCCATGTAGGGGACGCCCGTCATCCCCAGGTATGACACAGGCTCGCCGGGTCCGTCCCAAGGCTGCCTTCGGAACCGGAACAGGGGGTGACTACACGGCGGAACCCGGCCATGACGATGGTTCACGAGCGTCAGAGACACCGAACGCCGTCGAACTCCCCATAGGAGCCCGCCCGTGACCACCACCCCCCTCGCCGACCGGCACGCCACCACCACGGTGGCCGCCCGCGCCACGGAACTGTCCAAGATCTACGGCCAGGGCGAGACGCGGGTCGTCGCCCTCGACCAGGTCTCCGTCGACTTCAGGCAGGCCGAGTTCACCGCGATCATGGGCCCGTCCGGCTCCGGCAAGTCCACGCTGATGCACTGCGTCGCGGGCCTGGACTCCTTCTCCTCCGGCTCCGTGCGCATCGGCGACACCGAGCTGGGCTCCCTCAAGGACAAGCAGCTCACCAAGCTCCGCCGGGACAAGATCGGCTTCATCTTCCAGGCCTTCAACCTGCTGCCGACGCTGACCGCCCTGGAGAACATCACCCTCCCCATGGACATCGCGGGGCGCAGGCCTGACAAGCAGTGGCTGGACTCGGTGATCTCGATGATCGGCCTCGCCGACCGGCTCACCCACCGCCCGTCCCAGCTCTCCGGCGGCCAGCAGCAGCGCGTCGCGGTGGCCCGGGCACTGGCCTCCCGCCCCGACATCATCTTCGGCGACGAGCCGACCGGGAACCTCGACTCCCGCGCCGGCGCCGAGGTACTGGGCTTCCTGCGCAACTCCGTGCGCGAGCTGGGCCAGACGGTCGTGATGGTCACCCACGACCCGGTGGCGGCGGCGTACGCGGACCGGGTGGTCTTCCTCGCGGACGGCCGGATCGTGGACGAGCTGTACGACCCGACGGCGGACGCGGTCCTCGACCGTATGAAGCGCCTGGACACGAGGACCGTCCGCACCAGCTGACACCCGCTCAATTCCCCAGCCGCTGACCCGACTTCGTACTCCCGACGACGGACTGAGACGACACCCCCATGTTCCGTACCGCCCTGCGCAACGTACTCGCGCACAAGGCCAGGCTTCTGATGACCGTGCTCGCCGTGATGCTCGGCGTGGCGTTCGTGTCCGGGACCCTGGTCTTCACCAACACCCTCTCGAACGCCCTCCAGAACAGCTCCGCCAAGGGCTTCGACCAGGTCGACGTCGCCGTGCAGCCGCGCGCCCAGCGGGACGTGGGCGACACGATCGGCAGGACGCCGGAGCTGACACAGGCCCTGCTCGACGCGACCACGAAGGTGCCGGGTGCCGCCTCCGTCATCGGTGTCGTGGACGGGTTCACCGCCGTCGCCGACAAGGACGGCAAGCTCGTGGGCGACGGTTTTCAGTCACGCGGCGGCAACTACTGGGGGGACAAGGACGCCCGTTACCCACTGACGGAGGGCACCGCGCCGCAGGGCGCGAACCAGGTCGCCCTCGACGCGAAGACCGCCGAGCGGGCCGGGTACGAGGTCGGTGACACCGTACGGCTCTCGGTGGACGGCCCGGTGCTCTCGCCGACCGTCTCCGGCATCTTCACCACGGACGACGGCAATGTGACGGCCGGCGGCAGCCTCGCCCTGTTCGACACGGCGACGGCGCAGAAACTCTTCGGCAAGACGGGCACGTACGACGAGATCGACGTCAAGGCGGCGGCCGGCACGAGTCAGACGGCGCTCAAGGCGGCCCTGGACAAGGCCCTGCCGCGCGACACCGTCGAGACGACGACGGCGGCTCGGCTCGCCGACGACCAGGCGCGGATCATCTCCTCCTCGATGAGCGGGCTGAAGCAGGGCCTGCTGGTCTTCGCGGGCATCGCGCTGTTCGTCGGTACGTTCATCATCGCCAACACCTTCACCATGCTGGTCGCCCAGCGCACCAAGGAACTGGCGCTGCTGCGGGCGGTCGGTGCCTCGCGCCGCCAGGTCACGCGGTCGGTGCTGATCGAGGCGTTCGTGGTCGGCGCGGTGGCTGCGGTGACGGGCCTGATCGCGGGCATCGGCATCGGCGCCGGGCTGAAGGCCCTGCTGGGCACCCTCGGCGCGACCGTGCCCGACGGACCGCTGGTCGTCACGCCCGGCACGGTCGGCGCGGCCCTCGCGGTCGGCATCCTCATCACCATGCTGGCGGCCTGGCTGCCCGGCCGCCGGGCGGCGAAGATCCCGCCGGTGGCGGCGATGAGCAGCGTCCACGCGACCGCGACGACCAAGTCGCTGGTGCTGCGCAACACGCTGGGCGCGCTCTTCTCGGGCGCGGGCGTCGCCGTCGTCCTGGCGGCCACGACCATGAGCGGCTCGGACGGCCAGGCCCCCATGGGCATCGGCGCGGTGCTGCTGATCATCGGCGTCTTCATCCTCACCCCGCTCCTCTCCCGCCCGCTGATCGCCGCCGCCGGCCCGCTGATGCGCGTGTTCGGCGTCTCCGGGAAGCTGGCCCGCCAGAACTCGGTCCGCAATCCCCGCCGTACGGCCGCCACGGCCTCCGCGCTGATGATCGGGCTCACCCTCATCACCGGCATGACGGTGATGGCGGGCAGCCTGCAGAAGTCGATCGACAAGATGGCCGCGGCGTCGATCAGGGCGGACTACGTCGTCTCGATGGCCAACGGCTACGAACTCTCCCCCGACGTCGCCGAGAAGCTGGCGAGGACGTCCGGCGTGACCGCCGTCAGCCCGCTGCGCAGCGCCCCCGTACGCATCGACGGCGGGACGGAGTCGGTGACCGGCGTCAACGGCTCCACGATCGGCGAGCTGACGGCGCTGACCCTCGACGAGGGCACGTTCAAGGTCGGCGGCAGCCAGGTGGTCGTGGACGCGAGCACGGCCAAGTCCTATGGCTGGAAGGCGGGTTCGGCCTTCACGGCCTCCTACGAGGACGGTGAGAAGCAGCGGCTGACGGTGGCGGGCGTGTACGAGGGCAACGAGATGATGAGCGGCATCGTCCTCGACAACACCCTCCTGACCGCGCACCAGAGGGACGCGGCCGACCAGGCCGACCGCCAGGTCATGGTGAAGACGTCGACGGGCGCGACGGACGCGACGAAGGACAGCCTGGAGAAGGCCCTCGGCTCCAACCCGGCCATCAAGATCCAGGACAAGAAGGACCTCTCCAACGAGATCGCGCAGATCTTCACGCTGATGCTGAACATGCTCTACGGCCTGCTGGCGATGGCGGTCCTGGTGGCGGTCCTCGGGGTCATCAACACCCTGGCGATGTCGGTCTTCGAGCGCTCGCAGGAGATCGGCATGCTCCGCGCGATCGGCCTGGACCGCAAGGGCATCAAGCGCATGGTCCGCCTGGAGTCCCTGGTCATCTCGCTCTTCGGCGGCGTCCTGGGCATCGGCCTGGGCGTGTTCTTCGGCTGGGCGGCCGGCGAACTCATGGGCACGAGCATGCCGACGTACGAACTCGTCCTGCCCTGGGCCAGGATGGCGTTCTTCCTGCTCCTGGCGGCCACGGTGGGCGTCCTGGCGGCCCTGTGGCCGGCGCGGCGCGCGGCTCGCCTGAACATGCTGGCGGCGATCAAGTCGGAGTAGGGGGTGGGGTGATACGGCGGTGGGGTCCCGCACTCCTGCGAACGGGACCCCACCGCCGTACACCCGCGGCTCCCACAACTCCTGTACTGCGGCCGGTCAGTTCCAGGTGCGGGTGCGCAGGGGCATCCGGGAGTCGCCGTTCTCCGGGGTGCGGACGGCGACGACCTGGTTGACTCCGATCCGGTTGTGCTCGAAGGCGAGGGCGGAGGCGGCCATGTACAGCCGCCAGACCCGGGCCCGCCCCGGGCTCGTGAGCTGCTGGGCGCGCGCCCAGTCGCCCTCCAGATTGCCGACCCAGCGCCGTAGCGTCAGGGCGTAGTGCTCCCGGATGGACTCGACGTCACGCACCTCGAACCCGGCGCGTTCGAGCTGGGTGACGGTGGTGCCGACGGGCGCGAGTTCGCCGTCCGGAAAGACGTAGGCGTCGATGAACCCGTCAAGACTGTACGAACCCTCGTCCAGATGCGGCCGACGGGCGATCTGATGGTTGAGCAGCCGCCCACCGGGCTTGAGCAGGGCATACAGATCACGCGCGTACGTCAGATACTGCTCGCTGCACACATGCTCGGCCATCCCCACGGAGGACACGGCGTCGAAGGGCCCGTCGGCGACGTCCCGGTAGTCCTGCACCCGGATCTCGACCCGGTCGGTGAGCCCCTCGTCGGCGACGCGCTTACGGGCGTACGCCGCCTGCTCCTGCGAGAGGGTGACCCCGACGACACGTACGCCGTACTCACGGGCGGCGTGGATGGCGAGCGAGCCCCAGCCGCAGCCGACGTCGAGGAGACGCAGGCCGGGGGCGAGGGCGAGTTTGCGGCAGACGAGGTCGAGCTTGTCGCGCTGGGCGCCTTCGAGGGTGTCGGCGCCGGATGTTCCTCCGGGGGCGTCCCAGTAGGCGCAGGAGTACACCATGGACGGGCCGAGGACGAGTTCGTAGAAGTCGTTGCCGACGTCGTAGTGGTGGCTGACGGCGCGTTTGTCGGTGCGCTTGGTGTGCGGGTGCCGGCGCCGGAGGGGGACCTCTTCGCGGGGCGGGGACGGCGGCAGGGGCAGCCCGGCGATCTTCACGAGCCCACGCACCGCTGCCCGCACCTCGGGTTCGCGGAGGGCCTGAGCGAGGGTACGGTCGCCCTCCCCCCGCTCCCACACGAACCCGGAAAGCAGATCCAGGGCGGCGTAGAAGTCCCCCTCGATGCCGAGATCGCCGGCGACCCAGGCTCGGGCGAGGCCCAGTTCGCCGGGTTTCCACAGCAGCCGGCGCAGGGCGCGGCGGTTGCGGACGACCAGGGTGGGGGCGTCCGGCGGGCCGGCCTCCGAGCCGTCCCAGGCGCGGATGCGCAGCGGGAGCGGGGTCCCCAGCAACTGTTCGGCGAAGCTCTGCAGCCGCGACGCGGCTTCGGGCATGGCGCACACCTCCGTTACGACACAACCGGGAATGTCCAACACCCACGAAAACACCAACGCGCCGGGCTCGCAGTCCCCCATGCCGATCACAACTGGGCAAAGCCCCAAGAAACGGTTCTCGCCCCCGCCGCCCTTACCCGTTCCCATCCCCGGGGGCTGCCGCCCCCGGACCCCCGCTTGTCGCGCTGAACACGCTCGTCCTCAAACGCCGGACGGGCTGAGTGGTGCCAGCCTGGGCTGCAAATGGTGCCGGCCGGCGCTTGGTTCTTCAGCCCGTCCGGCGTTTGAGGACAAGCGGGGGTCTGGGGGCGGCAGCCCCCAGGGATGGGACGGGTAGGGGCGGCGGGGGCGAGGAAAAAGCTGAAGGGGCCCCTCGCACCACGGATGGCGAGCGGCCCCTTCAGCTTCACGCAGGGGTACTTCAATGACCGGAGATCAAGAGGCCTTGGCCTCTGTCTTCTCCTCCGTCTTCTTCGCGGCGGCGACCGGCGCCGGCTTCGCGGCCTCGTAGAACTCCTCGCGAGGAGTCTCCAGCGCGCCCAGCGCGACGACCTCGCGCTTCAGGAACATCGCCAGCGTCCAGTCCGCGAACACCCGGATCTTCCGGTTCCACGTCGGCATCGCCAGACCGTGGTAGCCGCGGTGCATGTACCACGCCAGCCGGCCCTTGAGCGTGATCTTGAGCTTGCCCATGACGATCATCGCGACGCCCTTGTGCAGGCCGAGACCCGCGACAGCGCCCTTGTTGGAGTGCGAGTACTCCTTCTGCGGGAAGCCCCGCATACCGGAGACCACGTTGTCGCCGAGCACCTTCGCCTGCCGCAGCGCGTGCTGCGCGTTCGGCGGGCACCAGGCGTTCTCCACGCCGGCCTTGCGGGCGGCCACGTCGGGCACCTGGGCGTTGTCGCCCGCGGCCCAGATGTAGTCCGTACCCGTGACCTGGAGCGTCGGCTGCGCGTCCACGTGACCGCGCGGGCCCAGCGGCAGGCCGAAGCGCGACAGGACCGGGTTGGGCTTGACGCCCGCGGTCCACACGATCGTGTTGGAGTCGACCTCAAGGCCGTTCTTCAGGACCACGTGGCCGTCGACGCAGGAGTCCATCGACGTCGAGAGGTAGATCTCGACCCCGCGGCTCTCCAGGTGCTCCTTGCCGTACTGACCCAGCTTCGGGCCGACCTCGGGCAGGATCTTGTCGGCGGCGTCGACCAGCACGAACCGCATGTCCTCACGGGACACGCTGGGGTAGTACTTCGCCGCGTCGCGCGCCATGTCCTCGACCTCGCCGATGGTCTCCGCACCCGCGAAGCCACCCCCGATGAAGACGAAGGTGAGCGCCTTGCGGCGGATCTCCTCGTCGGTCGTGGACTCGGCCTTGTCCAGCTGCTCCAGGACGTGGTTCCGCAGGCCGATGGCCTCCTCGATGCCCTTCATACCGATGCCCTGTTCGGCGAGGCCGGGGATCGGGAAGGTGCGGGAGACCGCGCCCATGGCGATGACGAGGTAGTCGAAAGGCAGCTCGTACGCCTCACCCACGAGGGGGGCGATCGTGGCGACCTTGCGGTCCTGGTCGATGGTGGTGACCCGACCGGTGAGGACTTCCGCCTTGGGCAGCACACGTCGCAGCGGTACGACGACGTGGCGCGGCGAAATGCTGCCGGCGGCGGTTTCGGGGAGGAAGGGCTGGTAGGTCATGTACGACCGGGGGTCGACGACCGTGACGGTCGCCTCGCCGTAGCGCATCTTCTTGAGAATGCGCCGAGCTGCGTACAGGCCTACGTACCCACCGCCTACTACGAGGATCCTGGGACGCTCCGTGGTGCTCATGCCATCGAGTATCCACCCGGTCCAGGGGGGTCGCTCGTGCGCCCCTTCACAAGCTTGTGCAGCCCCTCTGCTACACTGCGCGGCCCGCGTGTCCGGGACGGGGTCTCCGGCGAGGAACCAGCGGGCGGTACGCCCCGATGTCAATGCCGCGTGAACTGCTCTTCCGGGTCCCCGGAGGGACTGAACCAGCCTCCCGCCGCACCCCCCGAAAACCGTGCCGGAACGCTCGCCCGAGCACGGTCCCGCCCCTGGTGAGCCCCCGAAAGAGTGCTGCGGAGCACGTTCGTCGCCCAACAGGACCGAATTCCTTGTGAAGAACTTCACGAAGTTTCTCGGCGGGGTGTCGCGAAGGGGCCCCGGAGGGCCCCACAAGTGCGCTCATACGTTATCCGACCTGCTCAGGAGAGGCCGAACCGGGGCCCGGAAGGGGTCCGGCGGGGACCCAACGGCCCCCCTTGAGAGTGCTCAGCACACGTCCCGGTAGGGCACGTCGGGCAGATAGCTCCGCCAGTCCTCCCGTGACAGGCCGCCGCCCGCCCGTTCGCACACCGTGGCGGCGACGTGCCCGGGGTCGAGGTCGTAGGAACGGGAGCGGCGGTGCGTGCTCGCGGCGTACAGGGTGCTGCCGTCGGGACTGAAGCCCACGGACTGCACCCGGCCGCCCAGGGCGGGGAACACCGTCGTACGGAGCTGGGGAGCCGCGGTCTGCCAGAGCTGGAGCGTGCCGCCGGTGGTGCCCACGGCGAGATACCGGGCGTCCGGCGAGAAGGCCACCGTCGTGACGGACTGGACGTCGTCGGACGTGGCCTTGCCGCCGCCGTCGGGGGTCGCGGGCAGGTTCGCCAGGCGCCGTCGGCCGCTGCCGTCCCAGACCGTGACCCCGCCCCTGCCGCCCACCGCGAGATAGCGCCCGTCGGGGCTGAAGGCGAGGGCCGACAGCGAGTCCGCGGCGTCGCTGCGGGTCACCTTGCCCGAGGGCAGGTCGACGAAGCCGCCCGAGGTGGCGATCAGCCGTCCGTCGGGCCTGACGACCGGGACGTCCCGCACACCGGACAGCACCCTGGTCCTGGTCCGGCTGCGCACGTCCCACATCTCGATCGTCCCGCTCGCCTTCGTGCGGGAGGCCAGCAGCGTCTTCCCGTCGGGGCTGAGCCCGATGCCCTCGACGTCCGCCGGGAGGGACAGCGAGGTGATCTGGCGATGGGTGCGGATGTCCCGGACGTAGAAGGTGATCCGGGAGTAGCGGCCGGCCGGGGGCTTGGCACCGTAGGCGAAGGTGCCGCCGTCGGCGCTGAACGCGGTGTGGTTCTCGCAGTTGGGGTCCGGCATGCAGAACATCTGCGGGTTGGGCAGCTCGGCCAGGACCTTCGCGGTCGCCGCGTCCAGGAGCTGGAAGCGGGTCGAGCCGTCGAGCCGTCGTACGGCGGCGAGGGTCCGGCCGTCCGGGCTGTACGTGGCCGCCCGGACCGGGCCGACCGGGTAGGCGGAGTCCAGCGCCTCGTCGAGGGCGAGGGAGGCCACCGAGGTGCGGCGCTCCCAGCCGCGCGTCTCCAGGTACCGGATCCTGCGCCGGTCCAGGTCCAGCCTGAGGTCGTCGGTCCCGCCGAGATCGTAGGAGCTGGTGGAGGTGAGCAGGTGCCGCAGGACGGGGACGGCCGGGTCCGCCGTACGCCACAGCACGATCTCGTCGGAGCCGGCCGCCGCGACGAACCGGCCGTCCGCGCTGAACGTCATCCGGGTGCGGGACCTCTCCGGCCAGGACTTCCCGATCCGCAGCCGCTGCTTCCCCGTCGTCAGGTCCCAGGCGCGCAGCCCGGAGCCGTCCGGGAAGTCGCCCACGACGGCGAGGCCGCGGCTGTCCGGGGTGAACACCAGCCTGCCCTCGTACGGATCGCCGGACTCGGCCCCGAACCCGGACTCCCGGGCCGGGCAGAGGTCGCGGTTCCTGGCCGCCCAGGGAGTGGGAAGTTGCCGCCGTCCGGCCACGTCCCACAGCTGCACCGGTCCGCCGAGCGGGCAGATCGCCAGCAGCCGTCCGTCGGGGCTGGCGACGCCGTCGGCGGCCTGGGTGCCGGTGACGACCCGTTCGAGGACCGTCCGGCCGAGGGTGGTGTCCCAGACGCGGAAGGTGACGCGGGGCGGTCCGATGTCGGGGCCGGAGAGGAGTATCCGGGTGTCGGTGACGAACGATCCGCTCGTGCCGACGAAGGACCGGTCTGCCGGGCCGACCCGGCCGCCGACCCGCCGCCCGGTCTCGATGTCCCACAGCCGCAGTCCGTCGGCCGTCCAGATCAGGAGCGTACGTCCGTCGGGGCTGATGTCCTCGACGCCGGGGAACTCCAGGTCTCCCGGTGCACCGGGGAAGGACCCGGTCCGCCGCTGGGTGGTGGTGTCCCAGCGTTCGATCCGGTCGTCCGTCACGGTGGTCAGGACGCGACCGTCACGGCTGAGGAAGCGCGCCCCCGTATTGACCCCACTTCCACTGCCACTGCCACTTTCGTCGGTGGCGGCCGATCCCTGCCCGGGGGCGAACCGGCCCTGCTCGGTCTGGGCGAGCGAGTCGAGGAGGGCCGCGCGGCTGTCGGGCAGGTCGGCGAGCCCGTAGGCCGCCGCGCTGAGCCGCATGGCGGTGCCGGGGTCGGAGGAGCGGATGCTGGCGGCAACCGCCGCGATACGGCGGGCCTCGGCCTGGAGGTGCTGCCGGGTGCTGGTGGTGTTCTGGTTCCAGGCGGTCAGACCGGCCACCGTGGCGAGGGCGACAAGAATCGTCAGCGCCGTGGTCAGTCCGCGCAGCCGACGGCTGGTACGGGTGGCCTGGCGTTGTTCGTGCCGGCGCGCGTCGAGGCTCGCGGTGAGGAAGGAGCGCTCCAGCGGTGTGAGCGGATCGGGTTCGGCGACCGGGGTGAACGCCTCCTCGGCCACGGTCAGCCGCGCTCCCCGGTACAGCCCACCGGCGTCCCGGTCGAGCTGCTCCCAGGCGGTGGCGGCCTCGGTGAGCAGCCGGTGCCTGCGCAGCAGTTCGCGGTCGCGGTCGATCCAGCCGCTCAGCCGGGGCCAGGCGGTGATCAGCGCCTCGTGGGCGAGGTCGACGGTGTCGTCGTCGAGGGTGATGAGCCGGGCCCCGGCCAGCCGGTCGAGCACGGCGGCGGCGTCGGCGGCCGAACCGGCGGCGAGTTCGGCGCGGCGGGCGGGGCGGCTGGTGTCGTCGGTCCCCTCGCCCGGGGCGACGAGCCGCAGCATCACCTGACGGGCCAACGTCGCCTCGTGCGCGGAGAGTTGGCTGTAGCACTCCTCGGCGGTGCGGGCGATGGCACCGTGCACCCCGCCGACGGCCTCGTACCCCTTGAGGGTGAGCGCCCCGCCACGGCGCCGCCGCCAGGTCTCCATCAGCGCGTGGGACATCAGCGGCAGCCCGCCGGGCTGGTCGGCGACGTCCGCGATGATCCGCGCGGTCAGCGCCCGCTCGACGACCAGTCCCTCGGCCGCGGCGGGCCTGACTATCGCCTCGCGCAGTTCGTCCACGCTCATCGGACCGACGAGCAGTCCGGCACCGCGGAGGGCGGCGGCGAGGTCACGGTGCTCGCCACAGCGGCCGTAGAAGTCCGCCCGTACGGCGACCACGACCCGCAGCCGGCTGTCCGGCCGCACGGCACCGAGCAGCAGCTCGATGAAGCGCGCACGCTCGCCGGGTTCCCGGCAGAGGGTGAAGACCTCTTCGAACTGGTCGACGACGACCCAGGTGTCCCCGGCGCCGTCCACGGGCACGAGCGCGCGGGCGTGCGTATGGGCGGGCCGCGCGCCAGGGCTGAGGATCCGGACGGCGGCCGGCCGCTCCCCACCCCGGTCCCCACTCCTCAGCACCGGTATGAGCCCGGCCCGCAGCAAGGACGACTTCCCGCTCCCGGAGGTACCGACGACGGCCACGAACCGCCGGTCCAGCACCAGTTCGGCCAGATCGGCCACCAACTGGTCCCGCCCGAAGAAACAGCCACTGTCCCCCGGCTCGAACCGCGCGAGCCCCCGGTACGGCGCCGCGCTCCCGTCGGCCGCGGGCGCCTGCCCGGCCTCGTCCTCGACGGCCCGCTGCCAGCGCCGCTCCCACTCGTCGGTGTCCCCGCCGCAGGCGGACACATACGCGAGCGCCACTGCGAGGGACGGCAGCCGCTCCCCCGCCGCCGCCCCGGACAGCGTCGCCGCCGTGTACCCGGCGCTCTTCGCCATGGCCCGGTAGGTCGTCCCCCCGGCCCGCCGCCGCAACTCCCGCAACTCGAAGGCGAACCGCTCGACGGGCCCACCCTCCGGATCCAACGGCCTCTCAGGACGCCCCATCCGGCTTCACTCCCCCACGAACCTACTGACCTACGGATCCCACGTAACGGTGTCCCACGTTCCCTCCCCTGTGCGGAACGTGGGACACCGCCCCTGTGCTCCTCAAGTCCAGCGGCGGAAGAGTTGATTGGCAGCCCCGATCCGGCCCACCAATCAATTCGAATACGACGGCCACGCACCGTCCGACCAGCGACAACGGGGTCCGAACCGGATTCTAACGGCGCATTACGCCAGCTCTTCAGCCGCTTTCCCGCGTCCCACAAACGGTTGCCTCGTCCTCACGCCCTGCCGCATGGGGCCCGGTCGGCGATCAGCGACGTGCGGCACGACGCAAGCACAAGCAGCTGATCACCACGCTCAGGGGGCTCAGCAGAAACATCCGGCCTCTCAGCTTCGCTCTGCCTGTATGACAACTCGCCCGAGGGCCGACAGAGATGCGCCCATGCCGGAGCAGGGGCGCAGCTGTGCCTTCAGCGCGTGCAGCCGTCAGCCTTTCAGCGCCGCGACCTCCCGCGCGCGTCCGACCAGTTCCCGAACCGGCCGCGCCGTCACGTTCCTCCGCAACTGCGCGCGCATCGTCTCGAAGTGGTCGTCGCCGCGGGCCGATGAGACGTGCTCGTACTCGTCCAGAAAGCGCCCCCACGACTCGCACGACGCGTCGAGATGCCCGTACCCGTACTGCCGTTGTGCCAACAGTGCGTACGAGTGCACGCGGCCTTGCCGCTCCACCTTCGGTTGCACCTTGATCGACTGCTGCAGAGCCTTGATGCTGCCGGGTAGATCGCGCTCCTCGTACAGCACATGAGAGAGGTGAAACAGCCACGCCGTCCGGTCGTACCCGCCGATCGCGTCCCGGCGGTCGTCCGCCTGGGACAGTGCGGCTTCGGCCTCCCTCAACCGGCTGTGCGCCATGTCCCGATCGCCGACCATGCTCGCCGCGTGTGCCTGCTGTCCGCGCAGGAACGCCACCAGGCGCGGCCCCGCAGCCGGTGCGGCCTCCGCCGCCGAGTCGGCAAGCTCCAGCGACTTTCGTCCGTGGCCGAGATTGGATGCCTGCAAGCTCATGCCGCGCAGCGTTCGGCAGTAGGTCACGTGGTCCTGCGCCTCGTTCGCCAGCTTCAACGCCTTGACGTAGTAGGTCTGGCCAAGGCCATGGGCCTTTTCGTACATGGCCATCCACCCAGTCAGATACGTCAGGTCGGATGCGGCGGCGAGCATGTCGAGGCGTACCTGTTCGCTCGCCTGAGCCCGCAGCCACGGCCCCACCGTGTTGACGAGGAACGCGGCAGCCATGGGCCGGGCGTGCCCCGCGCCGAGTTCGTCGAGGATGTCCGCGATGCGCTCCGTCATGGTGCGCACCGCCGCGACCTGGGAGGCACCGACACGGACGGTCCTTTTGCCGGGGCTGACCGGCTGATCCGCGGCATGCGCGGGGCTGGAGAAGCCAGGAACAGCAAGGGCCGCCGAGAACACGCCTACAGCGAGCAGGCCACGCCGTGATGGGCCCATGTCCGCCCTTCCGAGTTCTATCAACTCCTCGACAGTGTCAGCCTGTTCGGACCTCAGAACTGACGGGGCGGGTGTGAGCCCTGCTTCGGCATGGGTGACGGGCCGGCCCAACTGCGCCGAGAGCACCTCGACAACCAGGGCCCTGGCCTCGGGCTTCGGACGCACCCCGGCGATCCAGTGCGAACCCGTGGATTGGCTGTGGTGGAGATCCAATCCTGCTTGTACGCCAAGGCGGTTCACACGCTGAGCGAGCTGTGTCCGAGTCAATTTCGCCTGGTCGAGTAACCCCGCAAGAGCAGGGTTGGGCGTGCGCTTGTTCCTGGCCATGCCTCATCTCCCGACGACATTCATGGCGTTCACGTTCCCCTCGGCCTCCAACGGTACCTGCGGAGGGTGACCGAGTGGTTACCTCTTCACTGAACGTCGCACGATCTCGGCCTACTAGGAGGCCTGGTTTGACCACGACCGAGGAACACGTGTCCGGCACGGGCGAGCAAGTACGCCGTACGGTCCACACCGAACCTCAAGTCGGCCCGCCAGCGATCCTGTTGCTGGCGAGCCAGCCCGAATCAGCAGGAGCAGCCCGCAGGTTCGTACGTGAGTACGTCGGTCACCACGTGCCGGAGGCAAGCAAGGACCACGTCGAGACCGTCGTACTGGTCACGTGCGAGCTGGTGACCAACTCCCTCCGGTACGGCACCGAGCCCGATGACCTCGTACGCGTCGTGATCGACGCAGCCGACGGCCGAACCCGCGTCGAGGTACACGACCCTGTCCGGCGCCACCCTCGCGTACGGCCAGAATCCGACCTGCGCGACCGAGGGCGCGGCCTGCTCATCCTTGACTTCCTGTGCCATCGGTGGGGCGTGACCGACATCCCCATGGGCAAGGCCGTGTGGGCGGAGGTGACGGCCCTGTGACCGTGCCCGAGGCAACCCGCATCACCCAGCCCCGCGTTCGTCGCCGGTATCGGCCTGGGGACCGGTGTGTACCGCGGCTATGTACTCCCGGGCGCCCACACAACTGCCCGCCGCGCGGTCGTGGCTGGACGTGGTCGAGGCCGGCGGACCTGTCCGCGTCCTGGTCTTGTTCGAGCCGCTGACCGCTGGGACCGGAAAAGCAGACATCGACGCGCACGTACGCGCGTGTTTCGAGCCCGGCACGATGCGCTGGGGCACGACGTACCACGTCTGACCTGCTCATCACGCGTCAGGAGAACGGGCCGCCCCGAAAGGGGACAGACCCCGGGCCGACCCGCCGAAAGTCGAGCGTAAAGGGCCTGAAGCCCCGCCCCGTCCACCAGGCAGGAGCAAGGCCGAAAGCGGGCGGGGCGGTCAGCAGGTGCAAGCAACCATCCACCAGCCACGGAGGCAAGCACGTGACCACGATGCAGAAACACCCCGCAACCGACGCACGAACACTGCTCAGCGCGGAGATGCGGGCAACCCAGCGAGCAGCGGTTCGGCCGCTTCCTGCACCACCAGCCCGGATTCCTCGACAAGGAGGAGCACGGCGGCGGCAAGGCACTGCGTGCGCTGACCGTCGACTCGATCACCCTCGCCGGGTACGAGATCGACATGGAGTTCTGGCCCGAGCTGGACCTCGCCGACTGCTCGCAGTGTCACGCGAACTGCTCGGACAGCCCGAACCACCCGTAGCGGTTCCCAACCCTGTCGGTTCTCGGTCTGTGCCACGCTGTGGCCAGGTCGGGGGCCGACCCCGTTTCGCTCGACCACGCAGGAGACCGCGGGTGGACCGCATCGAATGGCACGACCTACCGGCAACGACCCGGGCCGCCGTCGAGCGCCACACAGGCCCGGTCGAGACGGCCGAGACCGCGCCGCACGGCGTCATGTCCCGGCTCGCCTGCACTGTCCACACATCAGCGGGACGAGCGTTCATCAAGGGCACTCGTCACGACGACCCACAGGCATGGGTGTACCGCCACGAGGCGCGGGTCACACGATGCGCCCCCCTCGCCCCCCGCGTGCTGTGGGAGGCCGAGGCCGGCGGGTGGACGCTCTACGGGTACGAGTACATCGAGGGGCGACACCCCGACCTGACTCCAGGCTCCGACGATCTCGCCCCTCTGCTGCGCACGCTGACCGTCATGTCCCGGGAGCCATGGCCCGAGGATTTGAACAAGAAACCGCTGCACACACGGTGGACCGAGTTTCTGCCCGAGGACGTGCCGCCCGGGCTGCAAGGCAGAGGGCTCGCCCACACGGACAGGTCCCCGCACAACATGCTGAGGACCCTCGGCGGCGAACTGCTGCTACTGGACTGGGCCCTTTCCTGCCCCGCCCCCGCATGGGCAGACACGGCACTGACGGTGCCCCGACTCATCTCCGCCGGCCACACACCAGAACAGGCCGAGACGCTCGCCCGGCAGGTCCCCGTGTACCGAGCAGCCGACCCTGCCACCATCACCACCTTCGCGCGCACCGTCTACACCGCGTGGGAAAACTGGGAACGCACCCGCCCGATACCTCACAGGGCCACCCTGACGGCCGCAGCCCGAACGTGGGCTACACATCGCCAGGCCGTACCGTCCGCGTAGAACTGCACCTTTCCAAGGGCTGCCCCGCGAGGATCTGCTGGTACGGCCCGACCGGAAAGGTACGGGGCCTGGGCGGCATGATGTCCACCGTGATGAACAGTGCAGACCTGCGTCCTGTCCGGATACCGGGTTACGACGGTGGCCCCCTGACGCATCAGCCCGGGCTTCTGGACGAGCCCTTGTTCTGGCTGGGGCACCTTTCCTCCTGTGCCCACAGCGAAGAGGGCGAAGAGCTGCTGTTCGGTGCGGACTACGACGCAGCCGACGACTACCAGCGGCGGTTGTGGGAACGGGCAGAGTGGCCGACCTTCACGGTTCCGCTCACCGCTGATCACCATCTCCACGTGGTCTACCGCACTTTCACAGACGACACCGGCATCGACTACCTCCTCCACCACCGCGGCTGGGACCGCGCCGAACTCCTTGCCCGGGACGACGGCCATTTCATGGGCCCGGGCCTGTCCTGGCCCGAGCTCGTTGCAGCCGCGGACAACACGCTGCCCGGCGGCAGCACCTCCGATCCCCATGCCCGCCTGCTGCTCCTGCTGCCTGCGTTCGGCGACGACGACGTACCCGACAACGCCGTCGGCCGCCTGACGGACGCGCTACGTGCCCGCACCAGCGTCGAAGACCCCGAGCCGCTCGCTTCTGTTCTCCTGGAGGGCCAAGGGGCTCCCGGTCCTGCACGCTGGACGACAGCCGGGCACGGCTTCTCGGTCAACAACGGCGAATACTCCTTCCGGAACCCCTCCAACCGCTTCGCGCTGCCAGCCGATCGCGCGGCCCGGGTGGCCACCGCGCTGGCGCCGTAACCTGGGGCCGCTGTGATCACGGCGACGCAGCCAGCGTGCATCACCCCGTTCATCGAGTTGAGCCTTCGGTGCTTCAACAAGTCGGGAGTCACGGTTCCGGACCCGTTGCATGCTCACTCGCGGTACGTCACCGCAGGTCAGGTTCCCTTCTTGCCCTCTTCGCCAGTGTCATGACCGAGGACTCCGTGACCGTCCGGGAAGCCCGCGCCCATCTCTCGGAGCGCATCGACCTGGCCGAGGAAGGCACCCCGACGGTCATCACGCGCAACGGCACTCCGGTGGCCGCCTTGGCGCCGATCGCCGATTTCGAGGCCCTGGAAGAGGCGGCCGACGTCATGCTGCTCGTCGTCCTCGTCGTCTAGGTGGGCGACCGGCGGGGCGTGCGCCGCAACCGGTAGGCGGTCAGGCCAGGGACCAGCCGATCCCGTCGAGGATGTCGTGCTCCGACACCACTACCTCCGTCGCCCCGACCCGCTCCATGATCGACAGCAGTACGAGCGCCCCCGCGCCGATCACGTCCACGCGCCCGGGGTGCATGGAGGGGATGGCAGCGCGTTCGGCGTGCGTGGAGCGCAGGAGGCTCTCGGTGATCTCGCGGACGCGGTCGTAGGAGACGCGGGAGTGGTGGATGGCCGCGGAGTCGTACTCGGGCAGGTTCTGCGCGATGGCCGACACCGTGGTGACCGACCCGGCCAGCCCGACCAGGGTGCGTGCCTCGCCCAGCGGGACCGTCTCGGCGGCCATGTCGAGGGCCGCCTCGATGTCGGCGCGGATCGCGGCGATCTCCGCCTCCCCCGGCGGGTCCACGACCTGCCCGTCCCGCACCAGATGCCGCTCGGTCATCCGTACGCAGCCGATGTCCACGGAGCGCGCGCCGCGCACCCGGTCGTCGCCGACCACGAACTCGGTCGAGCCGCCGCCGATGTCGACGACGAGGTAGGGCCGGGCGAGGTCGTCGCGTCCCGTCAGTTCCCTGGTGGCGCCGGTGAAGGAGAACTCGGCCTCCTGCTCGCCCGAGATGACCTCGGGCTCGACACCCAGGATGTCCAGCACCCCTCGTACGAACTCGTCCCGGTTCTCCGCGTCCCGGGAGGCGGACGTCGCGACGAAGCGCACCCGCTCCGCGCCGTGCTCCTTGATGACGGCGGCGTACTCGCGGCAGGCCGCGAAGGTCCGCTCCAGCGCCTCGGGGGCGAGCCGTCCCGTGCGGTCGACGCCCTGGCCGAGGCGGACGATGGTCATCCGGCGGTCCAGGTCGACGAGTTCACCGGTCGCCGGGTCCGCGTCGGCGACGAGGAGGCGGATCGAGTTCGTACCGCAGTCGATGGCGGCGACACGGGTCACTTGTCGTCCTCCCCGGACTCCACCGAGGGCGACGGATCCAATGGCCTGAACGCGAAGTAGCCGTTGCCGGACTCGCTCTCGTGCACCACCCACCCCTCCCCCTCCGGAGGACCCGAGCGCTTCACGCACGGCCCCTTGGCCCACCACTCCGGCAGCATCTCGATCGCCTCGTCGCCCAGCGGGTTCACCCCGGGGCCGGCCGCCAGCGAGTGGCCCACCAGGACGTGCAGGCACTTCACGCGGTCCGGCATGCCGCCCGCGCTCGGGAAGTTCTCCAGGACCTCGATCTCGTCCCGGCGCCGGATGTAGTCCTCGTGCGCGGCCCGGTACGCCGCCGCCAGCTCCGGATCCGTCGCCAGACGTTCCGTCATCTCCTTCATCACGCCGTTCGCCTCCAGCGTGCCGATCGCCGAGGCGGCGCGCGGGCACGTCAGGTAGTACGTCGTGGGGAAGGGCGTGCCGTCCGGCAGCCGGGGTGCCGTCTCGACGACGTCCGGGTGGCCGCAGGGGCAGCGGTGCGCGATCGCGCGCAGCCCGCGCGGCGGGCGGCCCAGCTGCTGTTCGAAGGCCTCGACGTCCGCGTCGGTGGGCTCGGTGCGCGGGGTGGGAGGCGGGGGCGTTTGCATGCCTGTACGTCTCTGTCTCTCTTGTTCAGTTCTCGTGCTTGGTTCGTGTTCGGTTCTCGTGCTTGGTTCTCGTGTTCGGTTCTCTTGCTTCAGTTCACCGGGTCGCGGCGTCGGCCTTCTCCACGCCGTCCCAGACGTTCGCGTACCAGGGGCGGTCGGCCGCGCCCAGGTCGGCGCGGGACTGCTTCGCCGCGTCCGGGTCGATCACGATGTATCCGGTCTCGCCCGGCAGCACGTAGTGCAGCCGCTGCCGGATCTGCTGCTCGGCGTACGCGTCGTCCTGCCAGCGTGCCTTCTGGTCACGGAGCTGCTCGACCCGCTGTCTGGCCTGGTCGCGTTCGCGCTCCAGGTCGGCGATGTCGGCGCGCTGGGAGACGTACTGCCTTATCGGGTAGGCGAGGGCCACGATCAGCGAGCACAGGACGAGGGCGAGCAGGGCCGCCCGGCCGGTCAGGCGGGAGCGGCGGGCCTGGCGCTTGGTCTGGGACCGGTAGACGCGGGCCGCCGTCTGCTCGCCGAGCAGCTTGATCCTGGTCGCGGTGGAGAACCGGTCCCGGTCCTTCACGGCCATGTTCCCCGCCTCCCCGAACAGCTGCGCTTGTATGTGCGTACGTCCCCGCACACGGTACGGGACCGGGTACGGGGACGTACGTACGACGCCTCTTACGGAGCCGTGGCTCAGCCCTTGAAGCGGGGGAAGGCGCTGCGACCGGCGTACACGGCCGCGTCGTCGAGGATCTCCTCGATGCGCAGCAGCTGGTTGTACTTGGCGACGCGGTCCGAGCGGGCCGGGGCGCCGGTCTTGATCTGGCCGCAGTTCACCGCGACGGCGAGGTCGGCGATGGTGACGTCCTCGGTCTCGCCGGAGCGGTGGGACATCATGCACTTGAAGCCGTTGCGCTGGGCCAGCTCGACGGCGTCCAGGGTCTCGGTGAGCGAGCCGATCTGGTTGACCTTGACGAGCAGGGCGTTGGCCGAGCCCTCCTCGATGCCGCGGGCGAGGCGCTCCGGGTTGGTGACGAAGAGGTCGTCGCCGACGATCTGGACCTTGTCGCCCAGCTTGTCGGTGATGGTCTTCCAGCCGTCCCAGTCGTCCTCGTACAGCGGGTCCTCGATGGAGATGAGCGGGTACGCGGAGACCAGCTCCTCGTAGTACTCGGTCATCTCGGCGGCCGTGCGGGACTTGCCCTCGAACTCGTACTTGCCGTCCTTGTAGAACTCGGACGCGGCGACGTCGAGCGCGAGACCGATCTGCTCACCGGGGACGTAACCGGCCTGCTTGATCGCCTCAAGGATGAGGTCGAGCGCGGCGCGGTTGGACTCCAGGTTCGGCGCGAAGCCGCCCTCGTCGCCGAGACCGGTGGACAGGCCCTTGGTCTTCAGCACCTTCTTGAGGGTGTGGTAGATCTCCGCACCCCAGCGCAGCGCCTCGGAGAAGGACTCCGCGCCGATCGGGGCGATCATGAACTCCTGGATGTCGACGTTGGAGTCCGCGTGGGACCCGCCGTTGAGGATGTTCATCATCGGGACGGGCAGCAGGTGCGCGTTCGGGCCGCCGAGGTAGCGGAAGAGGGGGAGGTCGCTGGCCTCGGAGGCCGCGTGGGCGACGGCGAGGGAGACGCCGAGGATGGCGTTGGCACCGAGGGAGCCCTTGTTGTCGGTGGCGTCCAGGTCGAACATCGCCTGGTCGATCAGGCGCTGCTCGGTGGCGTCGTAGCCGACCAGCTCCGGGCCGATCTGCTCGATGACGGCGAGGACGGCCTTCTCGACACCCTTGCCGAGGTAGCGGTTGGGGTCACCGTCGCGCAGCTCGATGGCCTCGAAGGCGCCGGTGGAGGCGCCGGACGGAACGGCGGCACGACCGGTGCTGCCGTCATCGAGGCCGACCTCGACCTCGACGGTGGGGTTGCCTCGCGAGTCGAGGATTTCCCGGGCTACGACGACGTCGATGGACGGCACGAGCATCTCCTTCTGGGATGTGACGCGGGTACGCGGGGCTGCTTGGGCCTCGCTTGTACGGGGCCGCGGCGGCTCCGCGTTGATGAGCCTAACCGGCCCGGGCGGATCGGCCAGCCGTCCGACCACCCCATGGACGGAACATGGACGGAACCGAGGGTAAACATTGTTCCTCGGGGAAACAAAAAGCCCCGCCCCGGTGCGTACGGGGGAGAACGCACCGGAGCGGGGAGCCCGTGGGGGACGGGGGTGACCCTCACGAGGTCTTCACTATGGAAGGCACGGATGTGAGGGCGCTGTGGTTCACCTTCGGGCTGACTGTATTTCGAGCGGCCTGTCAGCCCCTGGGGTCGGCCTTCGACCCTGGGATCAGCTGAGGTGGAGCTGCTGGCCCGGGTAGATGAAGTCGGCGTCGTCGATGATGTCCTTGTTCAGCTGGAACAGCTTCTGCCAGCCGCCCTTGACGTCGTGCGCCTCGGCGATCGCGCTGAGGGTGTCGCCCTTGACGACCTTGTACTCGCCGTCGCCCTTCTCGACCTTCTTGCCGGTCGGGGTGGTGACGGTCTTCTTCGCGGCCGGTCGCTCCTGCGAACGGGAGGCGGCCTGGTCGTCGGAGGAGCGGGTGGTGGTCTCCGTCGTACCGGTGTTGGTGCTCGCACCACTGTCCGAGCTGCTGCTGCCACCGTCGTAGGCGGCGCTGGACAGGCCGGTGCCGCAGACCGGCCAGGCACCCTTGCCCTGGCCCGCGAGGACCTTCTCGGCGATGGTTATCTGCTGGGACTTGGAGGCCTGGTCAGCGGTGGAGGCGTACGCCGTGCCGCCGTACGCGGCCCAGGTCGAGGCGGAGAACTGCAGGCCGCCGTAGTAGCCGTTGCCGGTATTGATGGACCAGTTGCCGCCGGACTCGCACTGGGCGACGGTGTCCCACTCGGCGGAGGTGGCGGCGGAGGCGGAGCCGGCCGCGAGCAGCGGAGCGGCGACGGCTGCACCGGTCACGCCGGCGAGGGCGACGACGCGGGTGGCCTTGGACGGGCGGCGGTGCTTGCCCTTGCCGGAAAACAGCATGAATGATCCCCTCACCGACGCCTGCGAGGTGAGCTGTCGGGTTCGGGCCGGTTGAGTTGCCCGGCCGTACGCCCCGTTCGGGCGGCGTACGGCTTAACCCCAAGCCGCTCCGGCCAACTGCCCGGTGCGGCACTTACCTTGGGTCCCCCGCTCCTGCCTACGGCGCTTGATAGCGACGACTGTTCCCGTACGGCCGCTGGCAGGATTCGGCGTTGCGACAGACGGGGCCCGCTGTGGCGAGCGGTCACGACCGTAAACAGGTGATCCTCTGAAATACAAAGACGATCAGGGCTTCTGAGATCTATCTCTCACTGCATCCATATTGGACATTTCCTGTCGAATCATGACGCGAACTCCGGCTACTTTTGCCCGAGTTCGTCACCGACAGCAAGGGTCTGACCGGGGAGGATGTGGTTGGGATCAGTACCGAGGACGCTCGCGTTCTCGGCGTACAGCTCGGACCATCCGCCAGGAAGATCAAGGGAGTCGGCGATGGCACACAGGGTGTCGCCGACCCGGACGACGTACGAGCCCCCAGCACTCTGCCCGGAGTTGCCCTGTTCCTCACCCTTTGTTCCGTCGATGGACGAGCTGTCACTTTCCTGCGAGACGCCCTGCCCGGAGGAACCGGAGGAGGGGGAGACCGAGGGGGTCGAGTCGGCACCTTCGGCCGAGTCGGTCGTGGCCTTGAGGGAGGGCGTGGCCTTGAGGGAGGGCGTGGAGTCGAGGGAGGGCGTGGAGGAGGGGGTGGGAGTGGAAGAGGGGGTGGACGAGGGCGTGGGAGTGGAGGAGGGGGCAGGGGAAGCCGCCGACGCATCCGCGTCCACACCTGCGTCCGTACTCGCCTCCGCACCCGCGTCCGCGTCCGCACCCACATCCGACGACGAACCCAGCGCATCCCCGGCCAGCCCGGTGTCGACGCCGGCCGGGCGGGTGTCCTTGCCGAGCCCGGAGAGCAGCGCGCAGGCCTCCCAGGCCCCGGCGCCCTGGTCGGCGAGCACCTTCTCGCCGACGGCGATCTGCTGCGAACGGCTGGCCTGGTCGGCGCTGGGGGCGTAGGCGATACCGCCATACTTCTCCCAGTCGGCCTGGGTCAACTGGAGCCCGCCGTAGTACCCGTTGCCCTCGTTGGCGCTCCAGGAGCCACCGCTCTCGCATTCCGCGACCCGGTCCCAGGTGGTCGCACTGGCCGCGCTCGCGCCGGTCGCCGCGAGCAGCGGAATGACGACGGCGGAGCCGGTGACGCCGGCCGCGACCAGCAGAGCCGGGGCCTGACGGGGGCGACGGTGACGACCGTTCCCGGAGAGCATGCGGTTGCCTTTCGCGAGACAGCGGGGACCGGTGCGACGGATGTTGCCGGGGGGCGGGGGGCGTCGCACTGGTGCTCGAACGTATCGCCAGACGATCACTTGTCACAAGTTAATGCCGCGCAGATCACGTGAAGATCACATTGTTGAGAGTGTGTCACCTTCCTGTGATCTTCTACGGCGCCACTGTCGCCGTTTGCCCGGATTCGCGAACGGGCGTGAACTCGACGGGCAGGGTACGCAGTCCACGCATGATGAGCCCGCCCCGCCACCTCAACTCGCCCGGCTCGACGGCGAGTTCGAGATCGGGGAGCCGGGTGAGGAGGGTGCCGAGCGCGCTCCGCCCCTCCAGACGGGCGAGGGGGGCGCCGAGGCAGTAGTGGATGCCGTGGCCGTAGCCGAGGTGCTGGTTGTCCCGGCGCCCGAGATCGAGGACGTCGGGGTCGGCGAACCGCGCCGGGTCCCGGTCGGCGGCGGCGAGCACGACGAGGACGGGGTCACCGGCACCGATGTCCTGCCCGCCGATACTCAGAGGCTGGGTGGCGAACCGCCAGGTGGCCAGCTCGACAGGACCGTCGTACCGGAGGAGTTCCTCGATGCCGGTGTCGAGGAGGGAGGAGTCCTTGAGGGCGAGGGAGGCCTGGAGTCGGGCACGCTGCTCGGGATGGGCAATAAGGGTGTAAACCCCATTACCGATCAAATTGACCGTAGTCTCAAAACCTGCAAAAAGTAGGATGAAAGCCATGGCGGTGACCTCGTTCTCGGTGAGGTGCTCACCCTCGTCCGAGGCCCGGATGAGCCCGGAGATCAGATCCTCACCGGGTTCGGGCAGGTCGGTCAGCGCCTCGCGCTTGCGGTGGATCAGCTCGGCGAGATAGCCCCGCATCTTCTTCACGGACCGGGCGACCCCGCCCCGGGGCCCGCCCCCGTGCCGGATCATCATCCCGGCCCAGTCCCGGAAGTCGTCCTGGTCCTCGCGGGGTACGCCCAGCAGGTCGCAGATGGCGTAGATGGGCAGCGGAAAGGCGAACTCATGGATGAGATCGGCGGAGCCGCGCGCGGCGAACCGGTCGATGAGCTGATCGGTCAGTTCCTGCACCCGGGGCGCGAACTCGGCGACACGACGAGGAGTGAACGCCTTGGCGACGAGCCGACGGAGCCTGGTGTGGTCCGGCGGATCGATATTGAGCAGATGGGTCATCAACTCGGCCTTGCGCTCACCGGGAATCCCGGTCTTGCCCTTGGCGTGCGCGGGCTCGTCATGGTGGGCGGGATTCTTGGAGAGCCGAGGGTCGGCGAGGGCCTGCTTGGCATCGCCGTACCGGGTGACCAGCCAGGCCTCGACACCGCTGGGCAACTTGGTCCGGTGCACGGGCGCGTGCTCACGGAGCCAGGCGTAGGCGGGGTAGGGGTCGGTGGCGAACTCCCAGGTGAAGAGTTCGGGGGCCGGGGCCGAGGCCGAGGGCGGAGGCGTGGAGCGGGGCTGGTTGGTCACTCGGCGACGGTATCGGGCGTGCCGGGCTTCTCTCCGAGGGCCTTCTGGGCTCCGAAGTGACCCATGTCGGCGGCTTTCCGGTACCAGACCTTGGCTTTCTCCGGCTCGTCCTCCTTGTCGAGGAGGACGGCCAGACGATAAGCGCCGTAGGCGTCTCCGGCCAGATAGCCCTGCTGGTACTTGGCTCGGGCCTCGTCCGAGAGGCCCTGAGCCTCCAGCAGGAAGCCCAGGTGCGCACTGTCCATCGGAAAGAGGTCGACAGAGTCCCAGAATTGTCCTTCGGGGCCCTCCGGACCACATCCGAGGGCGTCCAGCAGGGCGAGCGCTCCTTCGTCACCCAAGGCCACCGCTCGGGCAAGCCACACCTTGGCTGCCTCGGACTCGTTGTCCAGGATCAGCGACGCACCCATACTCCTGGCGACCTCCTCGTACCTGAGGTTCTCCGCGAGTCCGTAGCTGTGTCTCGCACTGTCGTAGTCGCCGCTCCCGAGGTACAGGTCTCCCAGGAGATGGGCCGCCTCCGGATTCCCCAGCTGTTCCCCCTTCATCAGCCACTTCGCCGCCCGGTCCCGAAGCGCCTTCCCCAGCAGGGTCGCCGCCACGTGATCCCCCGCCTCCGCGGCCATCTCCAGGAAGGGTTCCGCGTCCCTCGTATCACCGCGCTCCGCCAGCAACCGCCCCACCCGCCCCGCGGCCTCCGCATGCCCTGCGTGAGCCGCTCTCCGGAACCAGTTCTCCGCTTCCGTCCCGTCCCCCAGGCTCTCCTCCAGCACCCCCAAGCTGTGCATGGCCTGCCCGTCCCCCGCCTCCGCAGCCACCCGAAACGCCCCCCGCGCCCCCTCCACGACCACCTCGAAGTCGTACGCGGAGTCCGTCCGGGCCACCTCCAGCGCGACCCCCCACACCTCCCCGCCCACCACCGGAAACGCCTCGTCCCTGGACGCCGCGTCCACCAGGCAAGGGGCCGCCTCCCACTTGCTCTCGCCGCTGGGCCTGAGCATCCGCAGCACGCCGTCACGTTTCTCCGCCGCCCAGGTCAACGCGTCGGCCACGGGCTCCCGTTCCAGGTCGGCCGCGGATCCGTACCCCTCGTGGACCTTCACCAGCAGGTTCTCGGGCAGCGGGCCCCGCAGGCCGCACCTGGCCAGGTCGACCGCCGCCCGCACCAGGGCGTACCCGCGTGGATGGCTGTCCGCCCGGCGAGCCCGCTGCCACTCCTCCCACAGCATCGGGCCGACCGCGAGGTAGGCCGCCACACCCTCCGCCCCGCAGTGGCGGGCGGCCTCCGTCAGTCGGGGGTCGTCGGTGTCCGCCGCCCGCTTCCGCTCCCCGTGACTCCAGTCACGAGGCAGCTCCACGATGTGCGCCAGATCCAGCACCCGCCCCCGGGACAGCCTGCGGAACCTGTCGTACGCGTCCTCTCTCGTCGTCGCGATCACCGGCACCCGCTGCGCCTCCAACTGCGCCAGCAGCCTCGGCTCCAGACCGTCCGCCCCGAGGTGGCCGTCGAGGTCGTCGAGCCACACCGCGCAGCGTTCGCCCGGCATGCCTCTCAGCAGGGCCGGCAGCCCGCGCAGGTTCTCGTGCCTGGCGGGTGCGAACACCCGTACTCCCCGGAGCACTTCGGCCATCGCCGCCAGCGCCGTCCGCGTCTTGCCCGCGTACGCGTCCCCCCGGACCACCACCAGCCCGCCCTCCGAAGCGGCCGTCTCCACCGCCGAGTTAACCGCCCGGTCGGCGTCCCGGCCGACGTACGGCGGCAGTTGGGGCAGGCCCTTGTCCCGCCGGGGCGGCCGTACTCCGTACGCCAGCGGTGCCATGTCCTGCGCCTGCGGCCAGTCCACCGAACCGGACCCAGCCGCCGGCTCCGGCGCCTGCTGGACGTGCTGCACGCCGACGAACTGACCGTTGACGGTGATCCCCTGGAAGTCGAAACGGTCGCCCGGCTCGGCCGGAGCAAGTTCCGGAGCCGGAACCGGAACCGGAGCCGAAGTTGGAGCCGGAGTTGGAGCCGGAGCCGGGATCGGAATCGGTTTCTTGGTCGGCGGGGGCGTGTCCAACTTCGTGATGAGGGCGATGAGTTCGTCGGAGGCTTCCAGGTCCCACGCGTCGGAGAGGTGCTCGTTCAACCGGCGGAGCCAGGTCAGCTCCTCCCCGCGGCTGAACGTCCTCGGCCCCTGCACACTCCGCAGTTCAGCGGCGTACTCCTCCTGCACTCGCTGCTCGAACCACTGCGCGAACCCGTCCCGTACCCGCCGCCAGTCCGCCGACATGAGCCCGTTGGCCAACACCCCGGCTCCGTCGACCGCCAGCTGGTCCATCCCCTGCTCCACGCCCGCCCCCACGCCTCAACACCACCGTGGGCCAACGGTACTGAGAAACCGTCAGTCAGAGTGGTCAGGCCCCCCGTCTCCCTGCCACCCCCTCCTTCACCCGCACCGCGTCCCGATACGCCCGCGCGGCCACCCGCAGCGCCGCCTCCGGGTCCACGCCCTCCGCCTCCGCCCGTACCGCCAGCCCCAGCAGCTCGTAGCCGATGCCCTCGCCCGTCGGCAGCGGGACGTCCAGGGCCGCCGTGTGCACCCGCGACGCCAGCTTCGCCGTCAGGGCCAGGGCCGGCTGGCCCAGGGGGATGCCGTCCGTCACCGACTCCCGCTGCTTCTCCACCGCCTTGGTGCGCAGCCAGTGCGCCTTCACCTCCTCCGGTGTCGTCGCCGTCGCGTCGCCGAAGACGTGCGGGTGGCGGTGGATCAGCTTCGTGACGATGCCCGCCGCCACGTCGTCGATCGAGAAGGGAGCGGTCCCTTCCTCCTCGTCTCCGTCTCCCTCTCCACTGCCCTCCCCCTCCTCCGCGATCCGCGCGTGGAACACCACCTGGAGCAGTACGTCCCCCAGCTCCTCGCGCAGCTCGTCCCGGTCGCCCTCCTCGATCGCCTCGACGAGTTCGTACGCCTCCTCGATGCCGTACTTCGCCAGGCCCTTGTGCGTCTGGCGGGACGACCAGGGGCACTCGCGGCGGATGCGGTCCATGACCTGGACGAGGTCGAGGAGGCGGGCGCCGGGGAGGTCGTAGGAGGCGGGGAGGAGTTCCAGGTCCGGCATGTGTACGCGGCCGGAGCCCGCCAGGCGGGCCAGGCCGTCCGTGAGGGACGGGTCGCCCTCGCCCGTCGTCACGACCACGACCGTCCGGCCGTCCGCGCAGGCGTCGATCAGTTCCTCGGCGGTCGGGGCGGACTCCTCCACCGCTATGCCCGCCTCCCGGAGGTAGGGCAGCTGCGGATGGCCGCCGTCCGCGCACAGCACCCGGTCCGCCGCGCGCAGCGTCTGCCAGGCGGGCCAGGACAGCAGGCCGGGGGCGACCCGGTGGCTGGTGGTGAGCAGGACGATCCGGCCGGGGGCGGTCCCGTCGGTCTCCGGAGCGGTCTCGAAGCTGCTGGTTGCGTTCACCATCCGAACGTAACGCACGCCGCCGACAGCCCCGGAGTTATCCACAGGCCGGGGGCACGCATCCTCACCAGGGCCCGCACACCCGTACGGACAACCGTTACGCCGTGCCCTGTGCCGCCTTGGCCGCCGTGATCTCCCGTACCCATGGCGTCTTCGCGTCGGCGCGGCTGCTCTTCTGGACGTCCCAGGTGCCGTAGCGCGGGTTGAGGTCGACGTCGAGGGTCTTCGAGGCCTCGGACATCGCCTTCCAGAAGGTGGCCTGGCCGTCCGTCGTGTTCATGTCGGCGCCGAGCGCGGCGGCCAGCTTCTGGGCCACGATCTCGGTGTGCAGGCTGTCGTCGAGGTGGGCCGGGGCGACGCCGTACTGCTGGAGCCAGGCCGCCTCCAGCGGCTTCGCGCCGCCCGCCTGCTGCTCCAGGGCCGCGCGCAGGTCCTGGACGTCCTTGCGGGTCACGCTGACGTCCGCGCTCTTCGCGGCCTGGTTCAGGACGCGGTCGAGGACCATGGTGTGCAGGGTGTCCCGGGTGAGGCTGCCGGTTCTGGCGACGGTCTGCGCGTACTGGGCCTGGTCCGGGGTGGCCGCCCGCTGCGCCGCGCGTACCTCGTTCACCCTGCTCTCCAGCTGCGAGACCGTGATCCGCTGCCCGCCGACGACGGCCGCCGCGCCGGGATGCGCGTCGTTTCCGCAGGCGGTGAGGAGAGGTGCCGCCGCGACGATCGCGGCGGAGAGGAAGAGCGCGGTGCGACGACGGCGGTGCAAGGGAGCCTCCCGAGGAGATTGTGCGGCGATGCACAAGGTCTTGCGGTGATCGATGTTAGGCAGTGGCCGGGCTCCGGCCAAGCCATTCGACCAACGATTCACCAGCAGTTCGGGCACCGCCGCACTCTCCCCCGAGGCTTCGCCCGTCTCAGCCCGTGATCGCCACCGGTGCGTCCCACGCGTCGCGGTCCACGGTGATCGTGTAACCGCCGCGCTTCTCCTTGCTGTTGACCAGGTACTGGTGGGCCCGGCTGTGGTTCGTCCACTGGGTCACGCCGAACGGCCAGTCCTTGGTGGTGGTGTTCTGCTGGTCCCACAGCGCGTACCACAGGTTGCCCGGCAGGTCGGTGCGGTCGGTGGCCCGGGCGATGGCCTGCGCGCTGGAACTGCGGAAGCCGTAGAAGCCGGTGCGGTACGTCTTGGCGTGCAGCGCCTTGTCGAAGGCGCGGACGTACGTCAGTACGGCGTCGTCGCACGCCTTGTTCGTGATGTCGTACGACTCCATGTCGAGGTAGACCGGGCTGCCGGCCTTCATGCCGAGCGCCGAGGCCTTGGCGACCGCGTCCGCCGCGTCCTTCGTACCGAGGGAGGCGGCCGTGGCGGCGGTGAGCTTCTCGGGGCTGGAGCCGGTCTGGCAGGACGGCTGGGCGCCGACGTACAGGGGGATGAGTTTCCAGCCCTGCGCGCTGACCGACCTCACCCAGGACGCGGTGAGGTTGGGCTGCGCGCAGCCGCGGTTCCTGCCGCCGATGTAGACGGCCGCGGCGCCGTAGAACTTGTCGGTGCGCCAGGCCTTCATCGCGGCGGCGGAGGGCGCGGCGCAGGTGTCGAACGCGCGTCCGGTGTACGTCCGCTGGGCGGGGAAGGCGGTGGCGGCCATCGAGGTCTGCGCGGCGAGCCCGGCCCCGGCGACGACGGCCGCCCCTGCCACCGTCCACGTGAGATACCTGCGCTTCTTGGACTGCCGGTGACCGGACGCCATATGACCCACCCCTGGTTCTGTGACGCGACGTTCTGGTGACGCGATGTTCTGGTGACGCGAAAGCAGGTCGCAACGTAACCAGCGGCGCCTCCGTGTTCGGGAAACACCCGCCCCAGAGGCTCACAAGATTCCCTCACGGCACGGCAAAATCCGGCCACTGGCCGGTTTGGCGAGGGCGGGTCCTAGCCGCGCACCTGTCCCAGCCACGCCAGCGTCCGCCGGATCTCCGCCGCGAGCGGGTGTCCGGGGCCGCGCAGGCGGTCCACGTCGTGGAGGAGGCGGGCGAGGGTGTCGTGGGCGGCGGTGCGGTCGCCGAGGGCGAGGAGGAGGTGGCCGATGCGGCGGCGGACGTCGAGGGAGAGTTCGGGGTCGCCGGCGACGTACTGGTTCTCGTAGTACGGGAGGAGGGCGCGGTACTCGGCCAGGGCCGCCGCCGGTTCGCCCAGCTGTTCGAGGCATTGGGCGGCCTCGTAGCGGAAGCGCAGTGACTGGGGGTCGGCCTGGCCGGCCTCGGTGGCGCGTTCGTCGGCGAGGCGGCGGAGTTCGGGCAGGGCGCGGCGGTACTGGCCGTCGTCCATGAGGGTGGCCGCGTACTGCTTGCGCAGGGTGCGTACGACCGGGGAGTGCTCGCCGTGCTGTTCGGCGGCGGCGGGCAGGATCGCGCCGAGGATGTCGACGGCCTGGGTGATGCGGCCCTCGCCGAGCAGTCGCTTGACCTCGTCGACGGCCCCGGCGACATCGGGCCGCTCGGCGGCGACGGGAGCGGCCGTCGGCCGGGGCGCGGGGGTGCGGGCGCGGTCCGGCCAGGGGGCGTGCGGGCGCAGGAAGGGGCGCGTGGGGTCGAGGGGCGCACCGGTGGGTATCCCGCGCTCCGGGAGGAGCAGCGCCAGGTGCTCGTACACCTCCTGCGCGGAGGCGGGCCGGTGCTGCGGGTCCTTGGCGAGCAGCCGCAGGACGAGCGCCTCCAGCGACTCGGGCACCTCGGGTCTGAGGCGGCGCACGGGCAGCGGCGGCTCGTACAGGTGCCGGTGGAGGACGCCGAGGGCCGTCGAACCCGAGAACGGCACGTCCCCGCTGAGGAGTTCGTGCAGGAGTACGCCGAGTGCGTACAGGTCCGTGTACGGGCCGACCGCGCCGCCCATGGCCTGCTCGGGGGCCATGTAGGCGGGCGAGCCGATGGGCGAACCGGTGTGCGTGAGGCGGGTGGTGTCGGTGTCCATGACGGACGCGACGCCCAGGTCGAGGACGGTGACCGTGCCGTCCTGCTTCACCATCACGTTGCGCGGCTTGAGGTCGCGGTGGACGATCGGCACGGCGTGCACGGCGCTCAGTACGGCGCACAGTTGCGCGGCCACCGCCACCGCCCACTGCCAGGGGTAGGGGTCGTGCTCGGCGAGGTGGTCGGAGAGGTCGGCGCCGTCGACGTACTGCATGACGAGGAACAGTTCCGCGCCCTCGCTGCCCGCGTCGTGGACCGTGACGAGCCCGGGGTGGTCGACCTGCGCGGTGACCCGGCACTCGCGGACGAACCGGCGGCGCAGTTCGTCGGCCTCCTGCCCGGCGACCTTGTCGGGCCGCAGCAGTTTCACGGCGACCCTGCGGTCGAGGCGCTGGTCGTACGCCGTCCAGACCTGGCCCATGCCGCCCTGCCCGATGAGCGTGGACAGTTCGTACCGCTCGGCGATGACCCGTCCGCCGCCCGTCCCCGTCGCCACGCTCACCGTCCGCCCTCGTGACCGCCGTTGGCACCGCCGCTGCCGCCATTGCTGCCGTCGTGCTTGCGCAAGTAGTCGCTCAGCTCGTCGAGTTCGGCGCGCACCTGGTCGATCCGGGCGGGCGCGGGGCGCTGCGGCGGGGGCGGCGGTACGGGGCCCGGAACCGGGGGCCGGTGCTGGTGCTGGGGTGTGGGCGTGTGGTGGGGCGCGGGGGACCCCATGCCAGGGGGCGGTGTGTTCGCGTACGGCGACGGGGGCGGGTAGCCGTACCCGGGCGGCATGTTCGGAGTCGGGGTCGGGCCCTGGGGGTAACCGGCGTACCCGTACTGCTGGTTGCCCGGCCGCCCGGCCAGCCGGATGTCCGTGATCAGGAAGTAGGCGCTGCCCAGGGCGCCGAGGATCATGACGGCGGCGAGGGCGACGTCGCCCTTGGCGTTGCTCTCCTCCACCGTGCCGACCACCGCGAAGCACGCGATGGACAGCGGCAGGCTGACCCAGGCCGCGACCCAGTCGAACCACCGGCCGCGCAGGATGGCGACCCGGAACAGCGGCAGGCACGCGAGGAGGCCGCACGAGAGGAAACCGGCGGCGGCGAACAGCACGCGCAGGGTGATGACGGTGCCCGCGCTGCGGGCGGGCGGCTGCGCGCCGGGGCCGTACATGACTGCTCCTGGACCGGGTGATGCCGACGGGGACGGACGAGCGACAGGCTATGGGCGGCGGACTACGAGGCGACAGGTTACGGGCCGACAGGTTCGCTGTCGGAGTCCGAGCGTATAGGCCGCCACCGACAACGGGTCCGGGTTGTACCGAACCGTTGTCGTGCGGATGTCAGGTCGATGTAGGGCCGGCGTAGGCCGACCTCCGGGCCGGTCGTGGCTCGTGGGCCCGCGGAGCACCGTCAGCGTGTCGGTCAGGCGCGGCGATCCCGTCCGTAGGCGCGTCAGTCGGGCGCGACCGTGCCGTCCGTAAGCCCGTCGTACATGCCGCGGACGAGCTGTCCGCCGAGCCGGCCGGCGTGCCGCAGGGCCTCCTCGAACTCGGCGAGCGCCCTGAACCGGGCGCCGTAGCGCCGCTGTTCGTCGAGCGTGAGCCGGGGCAGCTGCAGCCGGCGCACGTCGAGCCGGGTCGCCGTGGACGCGTAGCTGCTGGCCTGCCGGTTGTTGGCGGTGCCGCGCAGGAACCCGGCGAGGAACCACGGGTCGAGGGCGGCCGGATCGGGCCGCAGGACGACGAGGCTGCGCCCGAGAACGGCCCCCGCGGTGGCGTCGTCGACCACGCGCGCGATGGACCCGCCGCCGAGCACCGGCACGACGACGTCTCCGGCCTCGACGAGCACGGCCTCCTCGTCGCTCTCGGGCAACGTCCCGGAGGGCGCGGTTCCGGCGAGGACGTCATTGTCGGTGAGGACGGGCACGCGCGCGTGGCCGCCGTTTCCGCCGGTACGCAGCACCAGGGCGCCCCCGCGCGCGAGGTCGCCGATGGTGATGAGCGGCCAGCGGCCGAGCTGTCCCGGGGTGGGTTCGGGGGCGGGCGGGGTGAGGTCGGCGGTCAGCCGCAGGGTCTCGCCGAGCCGCTCGCGTACGTCGCTCAGGTGTTCGCCGTCGCCCGCGGTGGCCGGGGGGAGGTGGCGGGCGGGCGCGAGGTCGACGTCGTCGTCGAGGAGTTCGATGACGGGCACGGAACGCGAGACCCCCGGCTGCTCGACCGCCGTACCGGCCCGCTCGAAGGGCCGCCAGGCACCGAGGACGGCACCGCGCACGGCCTCCCAGTCGAGCCCGCCCCGCCCGGACTGCCCGGCGTGCTCGGCGACGCTCCCGGTGTCGGCGAGCAGCACCTCGGGCTGCGCGGGCGCCTTGTCGGGCCGCCGAAGTACCCAAAGGTGCAAGGGGATGTTGTACGGGGGTGCAGCACCGACGGGCAGCGCGATCACCGCGCGCAGCGCCCCGCGCCGCAGCAGATCGGCGCGGATACGACGCCCCGAACGCCGGGACGCCGCGGCCGGCGGCATCAGCAGCACGGCGGTGCCACCGTCCCGCAGCCGCGCGAGGGCGTGCTGCACCCAGGCCAGCTCGGACTCGTTGCGGGCGGGGAAGCCGTACTCCCAGCGGGCGTCGTACGCGAGTTCGTCGTGCCCCCAGTTCCGCTCGTTGAACGGCGGATGACAGAGGACGACGTCGGCCCGGAGGCCGGGGTAGGCGTCGGCCCGGAGGGTGTCCCCGACCGCCGTACGCACGACCACGTTCCGCCCCTGCAGCGCGAGCCGGAGCGCGGTGAGCGCGGCCAGCTCGGGCGCGCTGTCCTGCCCGTACACCTCGCGCTCGACCTCGTCCCGCTCGGCCTCCCGCGCCCCCGGCACGGGCACGGCCCGCAGCAGCGCCCCGGTCCCACAGGCCGGATCGAGCACGGTACGGCCGGCCCCGGCGAGGTCCCCCATGAGCCGCGCCAACTCGGCCGGCGTGAGCGTGTACTGCCGCGGGTTGGCATCAAGATGCCGCCCGACCAGAAACTCGTACGCCTGCCGCGCCCCCATCTCGGCGGCGAGATCGGCGACGCCGCGGAGGAGGGGGGCGGAGGGGAGGAGTTCGGGGCCGGTGGGGGTGTGTACGGCGGGAGTGGCGGGGGTCGTGTGAACAGAGGGGGTGGTGTGTACGCCTGAGGCGGCGGGCGGGGTGTGAACTCCGGGTGGGGCGGTGGAGGTGTGAACGGCGGGGATGCCGTGTACCCCGGGGCCAGCGGGTGGGGTGTGTACGGCGGGGCCGGCAGGCGTGCCGTGTACGCCGGGCGTCGCGGCACCGCCGTGAACGCCGGACGCGGCGGGCGGCGTGTGTACGCCGGGCGGAGTGTTCACGGCACCCGGCCCGTTCACAGCACCCGGCGCATTCACACCCGGCGAGCCCGGCGGAGCGGCAGCCGAGGCGCCGTGTACGCCGCCCTCGCTGTTCACACCCCCCGGCCTGTTCACAGCAGCCCCGCCCCCCGACCCCGGCGGAGTGTGAACTCCCCGAACACCAGTCGGACTGTGAACTCCTTGAGCGACCGCCGCCCCGTGAACCCCCTGCCCCGCCACCGGCGTGTGAACTGCCCGCCCCGCAGCCGCCCTGTGAACTCCCCGCTTCCCGGCAGCGCCGAAGCGCGGGACGATCACCTGCTCCAGCTCGCCGGGGAGGCGGGCCGCGAGGCGTTCGTCGGAGACCGCGCCCAGTTCCAGCCAGACGGTCGGGCGGTCGTGGATCAGGAGCAGGACGCAGCCGGCGTGGACCAGGGCGGTGGCCGGGCCCTCGGGGTGGCCGACGAGTTGTTGCCAGACGCGTTCGCGTAGGGGTACTTCGGCGAGTTTTCCCTGGCGGCGGAGCCAGGACTCGACCTCGGCGAGGGCGAAGGCGGGGCTGGTCTCGGTGCCGCCGACCGGCTTGGGGAAGTCGGCGTGACGGCGGCGCCAGTTGCTGACGGCGGCGCGGCCGACGCCCGCGAGCCGTGCGATGCCGGCGGCGGTCACTTCCGTGGCGTTGTCCTGCACGCGCCGCGCTCCCCTCGTTCCGCGCACGGCACCGGCGTTCCCGCGTGCGGCTCCGGTCACCCGTCGCCCGTACACAGCCGTGGTCGTGCAGCCCTGGTTCACATGTGACGCCGAGCATAGCGGCGTACGCAAGATCTACCCATTCACGAGCGTGTACACACGACTTCACGTGAAGCGTGTTGACTCGGTTCACACGATCTGGTCCTATTGACCCAGCGAACGAGTGACCGCCGGAAGGAGGCTGTCGCCGTCGTAACGGGGAGGGGACTGTCATGGGTACGAAGGGCAAGGTCGCGCTGGGAGTCGTCGCGGGGATCGTCGTCATCGGGGTCGCGTCGGCGACCTCGGGGGGCGACGGGGACGGCGGGTCCGGGAGCAGCGGCGGTGGCGACAAGGGGTCGTCGGCTTCGGCTGGGCAGAAGCCCGGGGGCGGGACGGGGGCGGACTCCGCCGACTCCGCCGACGGGTCGGACGGTTCGGAGGTTGCCGAGAAGGTCGTCGCCGTCGAGGGGGACGGGGACTTCCAGGTCGGCTCGGACGTCAAGCCCGGTACGTATCGGACCAGCGGGAACACCGACGACCTCTGCTACTGGGAGCGGGCCAAGGACGCCTCCGGCGAGATCGACTCGCTGCTCGCCAACGACAACGTCAGCGGCACCAGCTACGTGACGATCCTGGCGACCGACAAGCTCTTCAAGTCCAGCGGCTGCAAGGACTGGGAGGCGGTCGACCTGAAGGCGAAGGGCACGCCCGCCGCGAAGATGGCCGGCAACGGCGGCATGTTCAGAGTGGGTGCGGACGTCGCGCCGGGGACGTACAAGTCCGCGGGCAATGCCGATGACCTGTGCTACTGGGAGCGGTCGAAGGACGCCTCGCACTCCGTCGACTCGATCGTCGCGAACGACAACGTCAACGGCACGGCGGTCGCGACGATCAGCGCGTCCGACGGCTACTTCAAGACGACGGGCTGCAAGGACTGGGTGAAGACGGGCTGACGTCCGGCTCCCCTCTCCCCCCTTCTCTCCACCTCCGTCCCTCTCCCTACCTCACTCCCCTCCCCCCACCTACCTCTCTCCCTACCCCCCTTACCTACGCCCCGCCTCCCAGCCGGGCGGCGGTGGTGAAGCGCCGGGGACTGCGCCACCGCCGCCCACATTCCTCAGCTCACACCAGGAACCCTCGAAGGAACTGCCATGCGCCGAACCACACTTGCCGCCCTCTGCCTCACCGCTGTCACCTTCACCGTCGCCGGAGTCGCCGGCTGCCAGTCGGGGGAGGACAAGGCGGGCGGCTCACCGTCCGGTCGGGCCTCCGGGAAGCCTGCCGCCAAGGCGTCCGAGGGCCCGTTCGCCGGACTGACCGGCGGCCAGATAGCCGAGCGGGCGCTCACCGCGACCTCGGGTGCCTCCTCGCTCCGTATGACGGGCGATGTGCCGGACGACGAGGGCGGCGGCACGATCCGGATCGACATGGCGCTCGACAAGCGGGGCGAGTGCGCCGGGACGCTGAGCATGAACGGCGAGGGCAAGGCCGATGTCGTGAAGACCGGCAGCACCCTCTATATGCGGTACGACGAGAAGTTCCTGCGGGCGCAGAGCGACGGTTCGTCGAAGGAGGAGACCGACGGGGTCGTGGACATGCTCGCCGGGAAGTGGACCAAGATGGCCGCGTCCGGCGCCGACGCCAAGGACATCGCCGGGTTCTGCGACCTGGACAGTGTGCTCGCCGACTTCGAGGACGCCGGTTCCGGGCCGGGCGCCGGGGTGACGCGCGGCAGGGCGACGACCGTTGGCGGCAAGCCTGCTCTCGCCGTCAGCGAGAAGGACGGCAAGGACAGTTACACGCTGTACGTCGCGACGCAGGGCAAGCCGTACATCCTCCGGCTCGAAAGCAAGTCCGTGAAGGACCCGGGGACCATCGCCTTCAGCGAGTACGACAAGCCGGTCGCGGCCACCAAGCCCACCGGCGAGATCCTCGACCTGGACGCGCTGGGCGGCTGAAGCGGCCCCCACCGCTCACAACCGGTGCCGCATCCACACATTGGGCTCGACATAGACCCCGTACCCATGTTCGAGATCGCACCGCACCGGTACCAGCGCTCCGGGCACCTCCACATCCCCCTCCCGGTCGAAGGGCAGGCCGGTCCAGGCGCGCCACTCCTCCAGCGGGGCCGCGATGCACATCGAAGCCGGTGCCACGGCGGCAATCGTGGCGCCGGCTCTGGCGTGCACGCGCAGCCACGGGTCGTGGGGCAGGCCGTCCGCGCGCACGCGGTACGCGTACTCGGTGATCGGGGTACGCGGCTCCAGGTGCTTGGCGCTGGGCCGGACCGGTGCGACGACCTCGCGGAAGCCGTGGGCGGCGGCGTTGTCGCGCATCGCGGCGAGCATACGTCCGGACAGTCCCGTGCCCTGGGCGTGCGGGGCGATGACGATCGAGATCGCGCTCACCGTGTCCGGCGCGGTCCCGGCACGCAGGTCCTGGAACGCCCACACCAGCACCTGGTCCCAGCCGCGCGCGGGCAGTTCACCCCCGCGCGGGGCGAGCGCGAAGGGTACGGCGTAGGCGTGGGCGACGACCTCCCCGTGCTCGTCCTCGGCGAACAGGACGTACTCGGGGAGTTCGGTGGCGATCCGGTCGTAGTGGGCGTTGCCGGTGAAGTCGTGCTGCATCAACTCCGGCCAGGTGTCCGGCATTTCGACGACCGCGCGGTACATCTCGGGGCGTTCGGCGAGGGACGAGACCTTCAACTCCATGGGGAGCCACGGTACTCCCCGCCGCCGCTGCTCCCCATTACTCCCCATCGCCTGCGCTCCCCGCAGACCGTGCTCCTCACAGGCTGCTGCGCTCCTCGCCGTCCGCACTCAGCTCGCGTGGAACCGCGCGGGCGCCGAGGTCGGGTTGCCGCCCGTCGGCAGCTTCTGCCCGCCGCACCCCGAAAGCACCTTCTTCATCGCGGCCTTCTCCGCCTCCGTGACCCACAGTTCGTACTTCTTCTTCACGGCGACCTGGTTGGCGACATACGTGCAGCGGTACGCCTTGTTCGGCGGCAGCCAGGTCGCCGCGTCGCCGTCGCCCTTGCTGCGGTTGGTGCTCGCGTCGACGGCCCGCAGGTTGAGCGGGTCGTTGGCCAGAGCTATGCGCTTGCTGGGGTCCCAGTACTTGGCGCCCTTCTGCCAGGCGTCCGAGAGGGCGACGATGTGGTCGATGTCCACCTCGCTGCGCCCGCGCGTGAACTTCACGTCCTTGCCGCTGTAGGGGTCGGGCTCCAACTCCCCCGAGGCCACCTTGCAGTCGTCGCCGCTACGGAACTTCACGCCGGCGAGATCCCGTATGAGGATGTCGTCGCGGGTGTCGCACTTGTTGGAGTCGGTGTCGGCCCACGCGCTGCCGAACCGGTCCCGGGCGTAACCGGTCTTGGGCGCCCGCCCCTTGACGGTCAGCGAGTCGACGGCGGCGAGCGCCGCACCCCCGCCACCACCGTTCGCCCCGCCATTCGCCCCGCCGTTCGCACCGCTCGCGCTCTCCTCGGGCCCGGCGGACCCCAGGGTCGTACCGTCACACCCGCCCGCCCCGAACATCACCACGAGTACGACAGCGGCGGCCACGCCCCCACCCCTCACACGCACCACGATGCGCCCCTCCCCTGCTCCCCGTGTACGGAATTCCACTGTTCGACCGTTTTCCCCGTCAACAGGTCGACAGGCTAGCGGCCGGGGTTTCCGCACCACAGGGCGCCCACCGGCGCTCAAGGGGCGTATTTCGCATACCGGGCGTATCGTCGTTGCTGACTCACCTCCGGAAGGAGCTCTGGATGGGCATCTTGGACAAGATCAAGGAGCAGATGCGCGGCAAGGCGGGCCAGACCGCCTCCGACACTGCGGAGAAACAGATCAACAAGAGGACGGGCAACAAGTACGAGAGCCAGGTCGACGACGCGCAGCAGAAGATCGAGGGCGCGATCGGCATGGACCGGGATCGCGACAGGCCCCAACAGCCCTGACCCCGGAGGTCCCGAGGTCCCGAGGACCCACCCACCGACCAGAGCAGAGGCCGCCCGCGGACACCAACTGTCCACGGGCGGCCTCTACTTGACCATTCGTTGCGGCCTCTACTTGACCACTCGTTACCTCGGGTCGGTTCAGGACCCCAGGATCGAAGCCAGGAACTCCCCGGTCCACCCGAGCAACTCCCGCCCGACCAACGGCTTTCCGCCGACCCTGGCCGTCTTGGGACGCGGTACGAGGATCTGGTGGGCGGCGGGCTTGATGACCGTCCCCGGATAGAGCCGCTTCAGCCGCAGCTCCTGCGACTCCCTCAACTCCACCGGCGCGAAACGGATGTTGGTGCCCTGGAGCACGATGTCGCCGACCCCGCAGGCCCGCGCGAGCATCCGCAGCCCGGCCACGAGCAGCAGGTTCTCGACCGGCTCGGGCAACTTGCCGTAACGGTCGACGAGTTCCTCGCGTACGGCCTTGATGTCGGCCTCCGTGTTGGCGGAGGCGATGGAGCGGTAGGCGGCCAGGCGCAGGCGCTCGCCGGGGGCGTAGTCGTGCGGGACGTGGGCGTCGACGGGCAGCTCGATCTTGACTTCGAGCGGCGGCTCCTCCTCCACCCCGCCCTCAAGCGAGGCCCGGTAGTCGGCGACGGCCTCGCCGACCATCCGTACGTACAGGTCGAAGCCGACTCCCGCGATGTGCCCGGACTGTTCGCCGCCGAGGAGGTTTCCGGCGCCGCGGATCTCCAGGTCCTTCATGGCGACGTACATACCGGCGCCCATCTCGGTGTGCTGGGCGATGGTCGCGAGCCGTTCGTGCGCGGTCTCGGTGAGCGGCTTCTCCGGCGGGTAGAGGAAGTACGCGTACCCACGCTCGCGCCCACGCCCGACTCGCCCGCGCAGCTGGTGCAGTTGGGAGAGCCCGAAGTTGTCACCGCGCTCCACGATCAGCGTGTTGGCGTTGGAGATGTCGATGCCGGACTCGACGATCGTCGTCGATACGAGGACGTCGTACCGCTTCTCCCAGAAGTCGACGACGACCTGCTCAAGCGCCTGCTCGGACATCTGGCCGTGGGCGGTCGCGATCCGCGCCTCGGGGACGATCTCCCGGAGCCGTGCCGCGGCCCGGTCGATGGACTCGACCCGGTTGTGGATGTAGAACACCTGGCCCTCGCGCAGGAGTTCACGGCGGATGGCGGCGCCGATCTGCTTCTCCTCGTACGGCCCGACGAAGGTCAGCACCGGGTGGCGTTCCTCGGGCGGGGTGGTGATCGTCGACATCTCGCGGATGCCGGTTACGGCCATTTCGAGCGTACGGGGAATAGGGGTCGCGGACATGGTCAGCACGTCCACATTCGCGCGCAGCTTCTTCAACTGCTCCTTGTGCTCGACGCCGAACCGCTGCTCCTCGTCGACGATGACGAGCCCGAGGTCCTTGAACTTGGTCTCGGAGGAGAAGAGCCGATGCGTACCGATGACGACGTCGACAGACCCTTCTCGCAAGCCCTCCAAGGTGGCCTTGGCCTCGGCGTCGGTCTGGAACCGGCTCAACGCCCGCACATTGACGGGGAATTGGGAGTACCGCTCACCGAAGGTCCCAAAGTGCTGCTGCACAAGGAGAGTTGTGGGGACGAGGACAGCCACCTGCTTGCCGTCCTGAACGGCCTTGAAGGCGGCCCGGACCGCGATCTCCGTCTTGCCGTAGCCGACGTCGCCGCAGATCAGGCGGTCCATCGGGACCGTCTTCTCCATGTCGTCCTTGACCTCGGCGATGGTGGTCAACTGGTCGGGCGTCTCGGCGTACGGGAAGGCGTCCTCCAGCTCACGCTGCCAGGGCGTGTCGGGCCCGAAGGCATGCCCGGGCGCCGCCATCCGCGCGCTGTACAGCTTGATGAGGTCGGCGGCGATCTCCTTGACGGCCTTCTTGGCGCGGGCCTTGGTCTTGGTCCAGTCGGCGCCGCCGAGCCGGTGAAGCGTGGGTGCCTCGCCACCGACGTACTTGGTGATCTGTTCGAGCTGGTCGGTGGGAATGTAGAGCCGGTCGCCGGGCTGCCCCCGCTTGGCGGGCGCGTACTCGACGACCAGATACTCACGGGTCGCACCCTGCACGGTCCGCTGCACCATCTCGACGTACCGGCCCACGCCGTGCTGCTCGTGCACGATGTAGTCGCCGGTTTCGAGGGTCAGCGGGTCGATGGTCTTGCGGCGCCGGGCGGGCATACGGGCGCCGTCCTTGCCGGCGGCCTTCTGCCCGGTGAGGTCGGTCTCGGTGAGCACCGCGAGCTTCAGCTTCGTATCGACGAACCCGAAGTCGATCGAGCCGCAGGCCACCTGTACGACGGAGGGCGTCAGGGAGGCCAGGTCGGACTCCAGCCGGGCCGCGATGCCCTCGCCGCCGAGCACCTCGACCGTACGGGCGGCCGGGCCGTGCGCCTCGGTGACGTACACCGCGCGCCAGCCGTCCGCGAGCCAGCCCTTGGTATCGGCGAGGGCCTTCGCGGTGTCACCGCGGTAGGTCTCGGGCGCGTGCATGCCCAGCTTGAGCGTGTCCGCGTCGAGTTCTTCATCGGCGGCGAAGGGCGAGACGGACCACCACATCATGTCCAGCTCGCGCGCCCGGTCCCGTACATCGGCGATGGACCACAGTGAGGCCGCGCCGACGTCGATGGGCGCCTCGCCGCCGCCCGCGGTGGCCGCCCAGGACGCCTGGAGGAACTCGTGCGAGGTCGCCACCAGATCCGCGGCCCGCGTCCGCACCCGCTCCGGATCGCATACGACGGCCATGGCGCCCTTGGGCAGGACGTCGAGCAGCAGCTCCATGTCGTCGACGAGGACGGGCGCGAGGGACTCCATGCCCTCGACGGCGATCCCCTCGGCGATCTTGCCGAGCAGCTCGCCCAGCTCGGGATGGGCCTCGGCAAGGGCGGCGGCCCGCTCCCGCACCTGGTCGGTGAGGAGCAGCTCACGACAGGGCGGCGCCCAGAGCCCGTGCTCGGCGACTTCGAGGGACCGCTGGTCGGCGACCTTGAAGTACCGGATCTCCTCGATGTCGTCGCCCCAGAACTCCACCCGGAGGGGGTGCTCCTCGGTGGGCGGGAAGACATCGAGAATGCCACCGCGTACGGCGAACTCACCCCGTTTCTCGACCAGCTCGACGCGCGAGTACGCGGCGGCGGCGAGCGCCTCGACGACGGTGCCGAGGTCGGCCGTACGCCCGGTCCGCAACGCCACCGGCTCCAGCTCGCCGAGCCCCTTGACCTGCGGCTGGAGCACGGAACGCACAGGCGCGACGACGACCGAGACCGGGCCGGTCTCCGGGTCGTCGGTGCTGGGGTGGGTCAGCCGGCGCAGTACGGCGAGGCGGCGGCCGACGGTGTCGCTGCGGGGGGAGAGCCGCTCGTGCGGGAGGGTCTCCCAGGCCGGGTACTCGGCGACGGTGTCCGACGGCAGCAGCGACCGGAGAGCGGCGGCGAGATCCTCCGCCTCCCGCCCGGTCGCGGTCACGGCCAGCACGGGCCGCCCGGCCTCCCTGGCGAGCGCGGCCACGGCAAAGGGCCGAGCGGCGGGCGGCCCGACCAGGTCGACGTGCATACGGTTGCCGTCACCGGCGGCCTTGACCGCTTCCGCGAGGGCGGCGTCCTTGACGACGACGTCGAGCAGACCGTGCAGGCTCATGAGGGGGGCTTTCGTGTGTGGTCCGTCTGGGGTCCGAGCAGGATGGGCAACGCGAACCGCCCGACACGTGTGACGGGCCGGGGGGTGTCCAGGGTACGTCGCCGCAGGGATGGACGCGGCGCCTGTGGATAACGTGCGCGGCACTGGTCCCCTGGAACAGCCCGGTCCTCGCGACGGTGTTTCCCACTCACCTACCCCGGGCGCTTCTCCAGCCCAGATCCCGGGCACGCCCGTCTCACCTTCGCTTGAGCCCCTTGGCCGACCGAAGCCGACACCGAGCCCACGCGAGCCGCTCTCTCCAGCGGACCCGGGGTTTACTCAGCCCGGGTCACGTCGGCCGGCAGCTCGCTACTTCGGCCGGCCATCACAGCAATGTTAACCCTTGCATTAACATGAGGGTCGTGGCTCAATGGGAAGTAGTCCTTGTCAAGGAGGTCGCAGCATGGTTCGAGGCCCTGGCTGAAGACGACTGGGACAGCGCCGAACAGGTAGAAGACGCCATCGACATGCTGGCGGCCACAGGGCCGACACTCGGCCGTCCGCTGGTCGATCGGATCAAGGGTGCCGAGAACCATCACCTGAAGGAGCTGAGGCCGGGCTCATCCGGGAGCAGCGAGATCCGCATCCTCTTCGCCTTCGATCCAGTGCGCCGAGCAGTGTTGCTGGTGGCCGGCGACAAGGCCGGTAACTGGCAACGCTGGTACGACAGCAACATCCCGCTTGCTGAGGAGCGGTACCGGGAACATCTGGGCGACCTTGAAGCCAGGGAGTACGAATGAGCACCGTGAGCTGGGAGGAGACCAAGCGCCAGGCGCGCGAGCGGCGTGCGGCGGCGGGGCTACCTGTGCGGTCACCTCAGGAGAAGCAGGCAGCCATGGACCGGCTGACCGCCGAAGTACGCGCTCACAAGCTTGCGGAGGTCAGGCGGGAACAGGCGTTGACTCAACGTCAAGTGGCCGACTCGATGGGGGTCTCAGCACCTCGGGTCTCCGCGATCGAGCACGGCGAACTGGATCGCACGGAGGTTGCGACCCTCAGGGCGTACGTCGAAGCGCTCGGCGGTCGATTGCGCGTGGTCGCGGACTTCGGGGACTCGGAGTACACCGTCGCCTGAGGCGCGGGCAACGCCCTTGTCTATCAACAGGGCCCGGGTCTCGGACCTGGGCCTTTCACCGTGATTCCCCGCTGCTCCCCGCCCGATCTGGTGCGCTTGTGGTGCGAGCCGCACAGTGTCAGAGGACGTGCCCTTGGGGCGCATTGTCAGTGCTCATGGCTAGGGTCTCTGACGCGCGGCCGGCTTCCGAGGTGTCCAACTCTGTAGAGCAGCTTCATCCCCTGTTCTGTTGGGGGTGGCCCGGGTACAACCTAGGACCTAACCAACGGCTGGGCTTCGTCGATGGCCAAGGAGAGACCTGCCAGCGCCGGCCGCGCACACCGTGGTTCCCCGTCAGTTCCCGGGTGATCGGGCACGAAAGGGGCACGGCGTCACTCGTAGAACCGTGCTGCGCCGAGGGCCCGTGCCATGAACGCCCAGTCGCCCTCAGGCGGGAACTCCTGGGCGCTCGTTGGGCTCCAGGGGGAGGGGCTCGCGTTCGTCTCCCCAGTCATCGAGTCTGAGCCTGACTTGGAAGTTGCGCTCCGCGTGATCGACCACGCTCCCACTGATAGCGAACCCCAGTGGGGGAGGGACGGTTCCGGGCGGTGAACCGAAGATCTCCGCCAGACCCACCGCGTCTGGCACCCCGTCGATCTCTACGAACACGCCGAATCGCTGTCGGCCGATGACCTTGCCAGTCACGGCGGCACCCACTGGCAGCGCGGTCACGGTTGCCGGCCAGGCCCGTCGTATGTCCTCGGGCGTCGGATCCCCCGCACCGTTCGGCCACGTGTACTCCGTCATGCGCCGCATCCCTCCCGGTGAGCGTGTACTTGAACCTCTGACCCCATCCTTATCAGGTCGATCGAGGGGCCCCGGCGACATGGGTCAACCGACCGTAGGCCTCGTCTGATCGTCCGTAGTGGTCCGCCGCTGACCGGCGCAGTACGGGTTGGGCCAGGACCGTGTCGGGGGCGAGTTGGGCCGGCGGCTGCTTCTTGAGCCGTAGAGCCTTGCTGCGCTCGTAGTCGATTTCCGAGTGGCCGCAGATTTTGCGGCTGTGTGCCTACGGACAGGCCGATGACCCCTGGGTCGTACAGGTGGAGTGGTTCCGGGAGGAGAACTCGCTGCGCGTCGAGGTGCACAACCCGGGCTTCCCCGCGAACGTACGACTGCGGCGCCCCGACGCCAACGACGCACACGGGCGTGGACTGCTCCTCGTCGACGCGATCGCGGAGTCGTGGCACTCCGGACCCAGTCGCTTCGGCGGAACGGTGGTCTCCTTTGTAGTCGCCGACGCCTGGCCGTCCTGACCAGGGGAAAGTCTGATTGACCAGGCGACTTGGGAATGGACGGACCACCGCCCCCCCACCCCAGCACAAAGCCCGGCGCCAGGAAGTCCGCAGACTCCCCGGCACCGGGCTCCCCCATACCCCCGTTCCCCGTTCCCTCTGGCCGCTCAGTCCGTAGCGATCGCGTTCAGCACATTCATCCGCCCCGCCCTGAACGCCGGCACCAGCGCCGCGAACAACCCCACGAACGCCGACCCGGCGAACACCCCGCCGATCGTCATCCACGGAATCTCCAGCACCTTCAGGCCCTCAAGGGCGAGGAGTTGCTGAGCCGTCGCCCCCCAGCCCATCCCCAGGCCGAGGCCGAGCAGCGCGCCGAACAACGCGATCACCACCGACTCCAGGCGGATCATCCGGCGCAGTTGACGTCGCGACAGGCCGATCGCTCGCATCAGGCCGATCTCTCGCGTCCGTTCCACCACCGACAGCGCCAGGGTGTTGACGACCCCCAGTACCGCCACCACGATCGCCAGGGCCAGCAAGCCGTAGACCATGTTCAGGAGTTGGCCGATCTGGTCCTTCAACTCCTGCTTGTAGTCGGTCTGGTCGCGGACCTGGTACTGCGGGTAGGGGTCGAGGGCCTTCTTCAGGGCCGCGTAGGCCTCCGCCTCCTTGCCCTTCTCCGCCTTGCCGAACAGCAGGTCGCTCGGCGGGATCCTGTCGGCCGGGAGGTACCTCTCCATCGTCGCGATCGACAGGTACTGCGAGCCCTTGTCGATGGCCACGTCGTCGTCCGTGATCGCGGCGACCTTGAGCTTGGCCGTCGAGCCGCCCTTGAAGGCGACCGTCATCGTGTCGCCGACCTTCACGCCGTGCTCCTTGGCGTAGCCGGAGCCCACCGACATCGCGTCCTTGCCGTAGGCCGCGGTCAGGGTGCCCGACGTGGTGACGCGGCGCAGGTCGGAGGCGTACGTCGGGTCTGCGGCCGTCAGTTCGGTCTTCTCGGCCTTGCCTCCGGGCGGCGTCAGCGTGACCTCGACCTCCTTGTAGCGGGTGACGTGGGCCAGGTCCGGCGAGTTGCGCATCGCCTGCTCCGCCTGCGGCACGAACCGCTGGTTGCCCTGGACGATGAAGTCCGCGCCGACCGACGCGTCCAGCTCACTCGTCGCCGAGGCCACCATCGACGAGCCGACCACCGACAGGCACGCGACCAGGGCCAGGCCGATCATCAGGGCCGCCCCCGTTGCGCCCGTACGGCGCGGGTTGCGCAGCGCGTTGCGTTCGGCGAGGCGGCCGACCGGGCCGAAGCCCCGCAGGAGTACGGCGCTGAGGACCCGTACCACGCCTCCCGCCAGCAGCGGGCCGATGATCACGAAGCCGATGAGGGAGAGGACTATGCCCGCGGCCAGGACCAGTGAGCCGTCCTTCGCCTTGTCCGCCGTGGCCGCCAGGAACAACGCATAGCCACCGGCACCCGTCAGCGCCAGGCCTATCAAGCCCCTCACCACTCCCGCCTTGCCGTCCGCCGGCGTGCCCGCGTCGCGGAGTGCGGCCATCGGGGAGACCTTGCCCGCCCTGCGGGCCGGGAGGTAGGCGGCCAGGACCGTCACCACGATGCCGAGGATCAGGCCGATCACCGGGGTGGCCGTCTTGATCGTGAGGTCGTCGGTGGAGAGGTTCATGCCGGCCATCGACATCAGCTTCATCAGGCCGACCGCGATGCCGACCCCCGCGCCGACACCGAGGACCGAACCGACGAAGCCGAGCAGCAACGCCTCCAGCAGTACGGACCTGTTGACCTGCTTGCGGGAGGAACCGATCGCCCGCATCAGGCCGATCTCGCGGGTGCGCTGGGCGACCAGCATCGAGAAGGTGTTGATGATCAGGAAGATGCCGACCAGGAACGCGATCCCGGCGAAGCCGAGCATGGCGTACTTGATGACGTTCATGAACTCGCCGATGCCCTCACGACTCTCGTCGGAGAACTCCTTCTGCGTCTGCACCTTGAACACACCGGTCGCGGTAAGGGTGTTGCTGACGTTCTGCTTCAGCTGCGCATCACTCACCCCGCCCTCCGCCGTGACGTTCAGCTGGGTGAACCGGCCCGTGGCGCCCAGGAGTTCGCGCTGTGCGGTGGCCGTGTCGAAGTACACGACCGCGGCGCCCGGGTTGGTCACCTTGAAGGTGGCGATGCCGACGATCCGCGCCTTGATGTCACCGGTCTGCGCGATCGTGCGCAGCTCGTCGCCCAGCTTCAGGTCGTGCTTGTCGGCGGTGTCCGCGTCGACCATCACCTCGGTGGGCCCGCGCGGTGCGTGTCCGCTGGTGATCTCCATCGAACGCAGGTCGTTGCGCGTCCAGTTGCCCGCGATGGTCGGGGCCCCGGTGCTGGAGCCCATGTTGTCGTTGTCGCTGTCGACGACGGTCACGTTCATCGAACTGACCGCGCCCTCCGCCGACTTGACGCCCTGCGCCTGCTGCGCCTGCGCCAGCACGGAGGCCGGCATCGACTCCGGAACCCCGTTCTGCGGGGTGCTGCCGTCGCTCTTGGCGCCCTTCGGGGAGACCGTGACGTCGGGTGCCGTGGTCGAGAAGAGTTTGTCGAACGTCGTGTTCATGGTGTCCGTGAAGACGAGCGTCCCGCACACGAACGCCACCGACAGCATCACGGCCACCGCCGAGAGGGCCATCCGGCCCTTGTGCGCGAAGAAGTTGCGCATCGAGGTCTTCAGCACAGTCATGACGTACGCCCCCGGGCGTCGAAGTCCTTCATCCGGTCGAGGACACTGTCGGCGGTCGGCCGGAACATCTCGTCGACGATCCGGCCGTCGGCCAGGTACAGGACACGGTCCGCGTACGAGGCGGCCACCGGGTCGTGCGTGACCATGACGATGGTCTGGCCCAGCTCGTCCACCGAGCGGCGCAGGAAGCCCAACACCTCAGCGCCCGCACGGGAGTCGAGGTTGCCGGTCGGCTCGTCGCCGAAGATGATCTCGGGCCGGGCGGCCAACGCCCTTGCCACGGCGACGCGTTGCTGCTGGCCGCCGGAGAGCTGGTTGGGCCGGTGCTTGAGCCGGTCCTTCAACCCGACCGTCTCCACGACCTGCGCCAGCCAGCCCTTGTCGGGCTTGCGGCCCGCTATGTCCATGGGCAGCGTGATGTTCTCCAACGCGCTGAGCGTCGGCAGCAGGTTGAACGCCTGGAAGATGAACCCCACCCGGTCCCGGCGCAGTTGGGTCAGCTTCTTGTCCTTGAGCCCGGTGATCTCGGTGTCGTCGAGATGGATCTGGCCGCTGGTGACGGTGTCGAGTCCGGCGAGGCAGTGCATGAGGGTGGACTTGCCGGACCCCGAGGGGCCCATGATCGCGGTGAACTGTCCCCGCGCGATGTCCACGTCCACATGGTCCAGGGCGACGACGCGGGTCTCACCGGACCCGTACGCCTTGACGACCTGCCGCGCCCGGGCGGCAACGGCCGTACGTCCTCCAGTGCCCCCGTGCCTGGTGATGGTCACAGCCGATGTCACGGTATGTCTCCTAAGTCGGTCAGTGCGAAGCCGCACTGATAGCCGGTGGTGGCAGGTGGTCCGCCGGCGGCCGGTAGTGCGTCGCCGCTCTTCGGTACGTGTATGAGTCTGCTGTCGGGAGGGGGTCCGGGTCTCTGACGCCCAGCGCAGTCTTGTGCGGGGGAAAACCCCACCCCCGGTGGTCAGGTACGCCGCCCCCGAGCGGCATAAGACCAGGTTAAGGACGGTGGGCGCCCCATCTCGTCCTCCGTCGGTACGAACCCTCCCCGAGCCGAAGTACGGAGGTCCCCCTAGGGGCTGTCCACCCTCCGGAGGACCACGTCTCGGGGTTGCCGACTCAGGTTTGCCGTGTGCGGGTCAAGTGGCAGAGTGGTCGGCGGCAGATAGATGCAGGGGGAAAGGAACCCGGTGGGCAGCAGTCGCCGTACGAGACCCACGACACCCGGCACCCCGCAGCGCACCGGCGCCGGTGCCGAACCCGGCAAGCGGCGGGGTGCGGTCGTCGCCGCGCTGATGCTCTCGATGGCGCTGGCCGCGCTCGACTCCACCATCGTGTCGACGGCCGTACCGCAGATCGTCGGCGACCTCGGCGGCTTCTCCGTGTTCTCCTGGCTGTTCTCGGGCTATCTGCTCGCCGTCACGGTCACCCTCCCCGTGTACGGCAAGCTCTCCGACACCTTCGGCCGCAAACCGGTCCTGGTCGTCGGCAGCGCCCTGTTCCTCCTCGGCTCCCTGCTCTGCGCACTGGCCTGGAACATGGGCGCGCTGATCGCCTTCCGGATCGTCCAGGGCCTGGGCGGCGGCGCCCTCCAGGGCACGGTCCAGACGCTCGCCGCCGACCTGTACCCGCTCGAACAACGCCCGCGGATCCAGGCGAAGTTGTCGACCGTATGGGCGGTCTCAGCGGTGGCGGGCCCTGCCGTGGGAGGGGTGTTGGCGGCCTACGCCGACTGGCGCTGGATCTTCCTCGTCAACCTCCCTGTCGGAGCGGTGGCGTTGTGGCTCCTCGTCCGCCACCTCCACGAACCGCAGCGCGACACCTCCGGCCCCCGCCCGCGCATCGACTGGGCCGGCGCGCTCGCGGTATTCGCGTGCGGCGGCGTACTGCTGACGGCCCTCGTCCAGGGCGGAGTCGCCTGGCGGTGGCTGTCCTGGCAGTCGACCACCCTGCTCTGTACGGGACTTGCGCTGGTGTTCCTCGTGGTCGTGATCGAACGCCGGGCGGCGGAGCCGATCATCCCCGGGTGGGTGTGGAAGCGCCCGACGATCGCGGCGGTCAACGTGGCCCTCGGCGCGCTGGGCCTGCTGATGGTGGCGCCGACGGTGTTCCTGCCGACGTACGCCCAGTCGGTACTCGGGCTGGCCCCGATAGCGGCCGGATTCGTGCTGTCCGTATGGACGTTGAGCTGGCCGGTGTCGGCGGCGCTGAGCCAGCACGTGTACCGCAGGATCGGCTTCCGCGACACGGCGCTGCTCGGCATCGGCACGGCCACCCTGGTCCTGCTGGCGTTCCCCTTCCTCCCCTACCCCGGCTCCGCCTGGCAGCCCACGCTCCTGATGCTGCTGCTCGGCGGCGCGCTCGGGCTCTTCCAACTCCCCCTGATAGTCGGGGTGCAGTCGACGGTCGGCTGGTCGGAGCGGGGTACGGCGACGGCGTCGGTCCTCTTCTGCCGGCAGACCGGGCAGACGATCGGCGCGGCCCTGTTCGGCGCGGTCGCCAACGGCGTACTCGCGTCCCGGCTCGGCGACGCGGGCGATCTGGACACGGTGGCAAGGGAGTTGGGCACGAGCGCCGCGCCGGAGGCGACCCGGCGGGCCGTCGCGGACGCGGTGCACGCGGTGTACTTCGGCGCGGCGGGAGCGGCGGCACTGGCGTTCGTGGCGCTGCTGGTACTGGCGCCGCGCCGCTTCCCGGTCCTCAAGGAGAGCCCCTAGCCCACGACTTGGGGCCCAGCGACGGAAGCCGTACGGAAGCCGTACGGGAGCCATACGGAAGCTATTCGGCCGCCGCGGCCCGTCCCGTGAGCGCGGTGAGGCTGCTGCGTACGTGGTCCATGTGGGCCTGTACGTCGTCCCACTCCTCCCCGTGCTCGCGCAGCACACGCTCCGTCTCGCGGGCGATGCGGTCCTCCTGGACGCGGGCCTCGCCGAGGATCTCGGCGGCGCGGGCGCGGGCCTCGTCGTCGCTGCGGCCGACCGACTCCTCGGCCTCGGCGAAGGCGAGCCTGGCCTCGGACAGCGCGGCCTCGGCGGCCGTCACCCGCTCCATGTGCCGTGCGTCCAGGGCGACTTCGCGCTCGGCGGCGAGCCGTTCCAGCTCGGCCCACCGGTCGGCGTACTCCTTCTCCTGCTCGGCGAGCAGCCCCGAGGTCCGCGACCGCATCTCCCGCAGCGCGGCCAGCGCCTCCCCGCGCCCCTCCTTGACGACCCGCCGGGCGCCGATCCGGATCTCGTCGGCCTCGGCGCGGGCGGCGAGCAGCCGGTGCCTGGCACGTTCGTCGGCCTCGGCACGTACGGCTTCGGCGGCGTCCTCCGCGCTCGCGCGCAGGGCGTCGGCGCGGGCCTCGGCCACCGCGACCAGCTGCCGCGCCTCGCTCCGGCCCCGCTCCCGTACGGCGTCGGCCTCCTCGGCGCCCAACTCCCAGAGCCGGTGGGCGCGTTCACCCAGGCTGTCGTACGTCTGCGGGGCGAGCCGGGCGACGACGTCCCGCAGGCGGGCCGACTCCGCGTCCATGTCCCTGGCCAGCACGGTCAGCCGGGCGGCCCGTTCCCAGGCGGCGTCCCGCTCCGCGGAGAGGGCGGCGGCGTACGCGTCGACCTGGTCGGGCCGGTAACCGCGCCCTCGTCCGGCTCCGAGAATCGCTGCGTTGCTCATCCTGCAACCCCTCTCCACGTACGAAGTAATGATTTCGCGCACATCTTGATGGATAGGGATGAAATGTGCCTAACGCGACACTCCGGGCAAGGTCACGCCAGACATGCGAGAGGGGGGTGGGTCGCCGTGCGGCAGCCCACCCCCCTCTCGCTTCTCGAACGGCTACAGCAACCCGTCCCACATCTGCTCAAGCAGCACCGACCACCAGCTCTCCGGCGAGCCGAGCGCCGCCGGGTCGAGGGAGGCGAGCTGGGCCTGGAAGTCGACGGTCCAGCGGCCCGCCTGCTCCTGGTTCAGGCCGTAGCGCAGCCGCCACATCCGGCCGAGCAGGGCGAGGCAGCGCGCGAACTCGGGCAGCCCCGTGTTCACGAACTGGGGCGGTACGGGTGCTCCGCCCGGGCCCGCCTCCACGGGTACGGCGACGATGTTGGCGGTCCCGTACTGGACGCAGATCGCCTTGCCGAAGTCGCTGCCCATGACGAGGTAGGAGCCCGCGTCGGCCGCCGGCCGCACCCCGCGCTCCTGCGCGAGTTCGGCGAGCGTCGGCACGGGTCGGCCCGGCTGGGCCTGCGCCCAGAAGAACGGCCCCATGTCGGCGGGCAGTCCGGCGACGACCAGGGTGTGCGCCACGATCGGCGGCACCCCCTGCCGGGACACCGCGGCCTGGTCGAACCGGAACACCCCCGGCCCGAACGCCCCCGCCAGCTCCTGCGCGACCGACTCCGGCGGGATCGGCGGCGCGGGCTGCACGGGCGGCAGCGGCGCGCGTACCGGCCCCGGGCGGGCGGGTCCGTCGGCGACCTGGTGCAACTCGCCCTGGTGCGCGAGGAGTTGGGCCATGCCCTGCTGACGGCTCGCGTGGTCGGTGCCGTAGGGGGCGATGCTGGTGATCCGGGCGTTCGGCCACTGCTCGCGGATCATGCGCGCGCAGTAGGCACCCGGCAGCTCGCAGCTCTCCAACTCCGTGTGGAGCTCGAGGACTTGGTCCGGCGGGATGTTCATCCCGCGCAGCTCGTGAAAGATCTGCCACTCCGGATGCGGCGTCCCCGGCGCGGACCGCCGGATGACCTGCTGCTCCGACCCGTCGGGCGCGCGGTACCGGAGGACGGCCTGATAGCCGGGCCCGACCGTGGGCTGGCCCGGCGGGGGGGAGCCG
>NZ_PJME01000032.1 GCF_002954775.1 Streptomyces geranii | reverse complement strand
CTGCGGTGCCTGCGGCGGCTGGGGGGCCTTGGGTTGCTGAAGTGCCTGCGGTGACTGGGGGACTTTAGGTACCTCCAGTGCCTGCGGTGCCTGCGGTGCCTGCGGTGCCTGCGGTGCCTGCGGTGCCTGCGGTGCCTGCGGTGCGGGGGCGTCGGTCTGGGGGCGCGACTTGTTACTGGCGGGCGCTTCAAGTTGCTTGATCGGTACGGAGATTGCCGGTGCCGGAGCGGTGGTGACGGCGCGCTGGGCGGGGGGTGCGGGGGTGTTGGGGGGCGTCGTCGGGTGGGGTGGTCGTGCCGCCGAGGGGGCGGTGACTCGCTGGACGGGCGTTCCGGTGACGCCGGGGGGTGTTGGGCGGGTGCGTGCTACCAGGGGTGCCGCGTCCGCGGGCGGGGCGGAAAGCGGGGCGCCCAGGGAGGTACGGCGACGGGGTGCGGGCGGTGCCGGGGTGGCGGGCGTGGGCGTGGGTGTGGGCTGGGGCGCACTCCGGGTTTCCGCGGCGGACGTTCGCTGGATCGGGGCGGCGAGTCCGGCCAGGGGTTTGCTCTCGACGGGCGGCAGCGGTACAGGTGCGGCGGGTGAAGTGTTCGATGGGCGGGGCGTGTTGGTGTGCTGCGGCACCTGGGCGGAGGTCGGCCGGGTGCTTTGGGCTACGACCGGCGCGGGGTCGCGCGGGGTGCTGGGGGTTGCGGAAGTACGCACCGGAGGAGTCGAGTTGGCGGCTTGGGTGGTGACTGCGGACGTCGGCTGCCGGAGCGGCGAGGTGGTGACCGGCCCCAGGGGAGCTGTCGCCGGGCCGGACGGGGTCGCGGCTCGCTTCACGAGGGGTGCGGTCGATTCCGCAGGGCGCCCAACCGGTTCCGGAGCAACGGGACTTGGTACTGACTGCGAGACGTCCGATACGGCATCGGGGGCGGGAGTCGGCCTCGCCGAACCGGCGGCCCTCTGCACGACCGGGGTGCTGGATACGCCAACCGGCTTCACGGGCACGCCTGTTGGTGCCGTTGGGGCGGCGAACCGCTGTACGACGGCTCCGCCCGACGCCGGGGGTGCCGCAGACGCGGGAGCTGCCGAGGTGACGACCCTGGCTCCAGACGGCTGCACCGGAAGCGCGGTCGCCGGAGGCACCGGGGGCTCAGAGGAAACCGAGGCAGCACTGCTGGGCACACCAGTCGGCGCCTCATGAGACACAGAACCGGTACCGACTGACGGGGCACCAAGCCGCACCGCAGCGGCAGTTGGCGTCGGAGGTACCAGGGATACCGAGGTACCTCCCGTGGGCACGCCGACAGGCGCTCCCGGAGATGCAGCAGACGTCTGCACGACAGCCGCACCCGACCTCGGCTCCGAAGAGACGGCAGCCGGTCGCACCTGATCGGCGACCCGCTGTACAGGCTGCACAGCCACAGGAGCAGGCACCTCAGTCCCGGACACGGGCCGCGCGGGCACGCCCGGCGCCAACTGCACCGACGCGGCACCCGATCCCGACGAAGCCGTAGCCGGCCGTACAGGAGCAGTGACCGCCCCCGCCGAGGCGACGGCCGGCCCGACCGAGGACTCACCCACCCCCACCGGTATCGCGGCCGATCCATCCACGGACACCGGCGCGGCCACCGACACAGCTCCCGCGCTTTCCACAACTCCCGGCGCACTCACACTCGCACCGCCACCGGAACTCCCGGCAGCAGCCGCCCTCTTCGCCACCGGCAAGCTCCGCCGTTGCACCACCGGCGCACCGGAGACCCTGGTCAGCGGCACGCGCCCGGCCACGGACGACGACGGCACGGCAACGGACGAGCCCCCGCCACCCCCGGCCGCACCGGAACCCGCAGCCGAACCCGCGACAGACCGTGCCCCGACAACCGGTGCGCGCGCCGCAACCGGCCCGCCCCCGGAGACCGGACCGGACGAAGACCCCGAACTCCCCACCACAGGAACCACCCGAGGCCCCGCAGCCCGAGCAACCGCCCCCGGAAACCTCGCCCGTTGGACAGCAACCCCGCCGGCCCCCGCCACCTCTTCCTCCGCCATCGCCATCGCCATCGCCATCGCCATCGCCAACGGCATTGACAATGAGGGGAGTTCAAGACCCGTGCCTGGGCCCCGCGACTCCACGAGCGCCCCCTTCACCAGGCCGCTCGGGGCGTTGTCGAGGACGGCGTGGGAGAGGGTGCCGGTGAAGGAGGGGTTCTGCCAGGTCGTGAGGCGGGCGGCGAAGCCCGCGTCGGCCACCCCTGTTCGGCCGACGGCGGTCGCGCGCTGCATCGGCGGCAACGCGGACCACCCGGCCGACGGAACACGAGTCACGGCGCCGGGGGACGTGCCCTCGGTACCTTCCTCGCTTCCGCCGTCAACTGTCCTGTCCGGCACGGGACTTGCCTCGGCGTCCCGGCGACGCGCCCTCAGTCGCCCCACGATCCCCACGCCCTCACCCCTCGCCCGCGGCGCGCGTGACAAGGGCCGCGATCTGGTCCGTGTAACGGCGCCGGTCGCGGTGTTCGAGGTCGAGGATCTCGTCCATGCTCCAGTGGAAGTGGTAGGCGACGTACGCGATCTCCTCGTACAGCCGGTCGCTCGCGTACGTCACGATTCCCCCAGGCGGCTCCCGCCGAGTTCGACCTCGAAGGGCTGCTCGCAGTGCGGGCAGGTCACCCCCGCGCGGGTGTGTCCCTCGGCGTTGATCTGCCGGTAGAAGTCCTGGAGGAAGGCGAGGTCGGAGGCGAACATGTTCTCCACCACGCCGTCGTGGACGAGCGGCAGCGAGCCGAGCCGGGTGATGACCCGGCCCAGCAGGACCACCGACAGGTACGCCGGGTTCTCCTGAACTCGCATGTCCCGCAGGGGGATCAGCTCGTCCCGGGCCGTGGCCAGCCGCATCACGCCGTCGCGGTGGACCGTGCCGGTCTCGTCGACGTAGCCGCGCGGCAGCTCGAACTCGAACTCGGTGCGCAGCCGTTGGGGAGTGGCGGCGGCGACCACCTGTTCGGCCGCCGGTGCCGCCGCTGCCCCGAGAGAGGCCGGACCGGGGTCGGCGAGTGCCGCCCCGGCCGGCCTGGGAGCCGTACGACGCATTACTCGATGACCAGTTCTTCGAACGTGATCGTGACCGTCTCCTGCAGCGCGGACGCCTCGCCGGCCTTGACCGTGCTGGTGTCGATCTTGCTGCACCAGGCGTTGCGCATGTTGTAACGCTTGACCGGGTTGTTCATGTAGTCCATGACCATGATCGTGGCGTTCTTGCGGGCGGTGGCCATCTGACCGGCGACCGACTCGGTGATCCACTGGTTGAACGCCGAGGACTGGGTCATCCCGCGGACGACCGTGCAGGTGCCTGCCTTCTTCACGCCCGGCAGCTTCTTGGTGACGGGCTTGCCCTGGGCGGAGACCTGCTGGTACTCGATGACGTCCTGCTCGATGCTGAGGCCGCTGACCTCTGCGAGGTACTCGACCATCACGCCGTCGATCTGCAGGCCGAAATTGTGTGAGGTGAGGGCGTCACCCGGCTGGAGACTCATCTGGCTCTCTTAACTCTCTCGAATCCGTGTATGTCTGGGGGGACTTGACGATCACGCGGCCGAAGCCGGTGCGCGGCCGGAGGTGGGCGGGTGGGCCTACTCCTCCAACTCCCCGCTGCCGCCCGAGAACTGGGCCAGCCGGAAGATCACGAACTCGGCGGGCTTGACCGGCGCGATGCCGATCTCGCAGACGACCCGGCCGAGGTCGACCGACTCCGGCGGGTTGGTCTCCTCGTCGCACTTGACGTAGTACGCCTCCTCGGGCCGCTGGCCGAACAGGGCCCCGCTGCGCCACTCGTTGACGAGGAACGCGGAGACGTTGCGCCGGATCCGGGCCCACAGCTGGTGGTCGTTGGGCTCGAAGACCACCCACTGGGTGCCGATCAGGATCGACTCCTCCAGGTAGTTGAAGTAGCGCCGCACGTTGAGGTAGCGCCAGGCCGGGTCGGAGGACATCGTGCGGGCGCCCCAGACGCGGATGCCGCGGCCCGGGAAGGCCCGGATGCAGTTGACGCCGATCGGGTTGAGCAGGTCCTGCTCGCCGCGGGTGATCTGGATCTCCAGGTCCACCGCGCCGCGTACGACCTCGTTGGCGGGCGCCTTGTGCACACCGCGCTCGGAGTCGTTGCGGGCCCAGATGCCGGCGATGTGGCCGCTCGGCGGGATCAGCCGGGACTGGCCGGTGGCCGGGTCGAAGGCCTTGATCCAGGGGTAGTACAGGGCCGCGTACTTGGAGTCGTAACCGGCCGTCTCCTGCCGCCAGACCCTGATCTGACGGGCGTTCAGACCGGGCGGCGGGTCGATGACGGCGACGCGGTCGCCCATCAGCTCGCAGTGGGCGATCAGGCCCAACTGCACCGCCTTCACGGCCTCCAGGTCGATCGCGCCGCGCTGGTAGGCGGCCATCAGGTCGGGCACCGCGACCATCGAGATCTCGTCGACGGCCTCCAGGCCGCCGAAGCCGGTACGGTCGGCGGAGTCGCCCAGGTACTCGGCGGGACCAGCGTGCGAGCCCTCGTCCTCCGCCGCCGCCGGGACGACCGGGGCGGGGGCGGCCGGGGCGGCGAGCGCCACGGTCTGGTTGTCGGGGCGGACGAGCTGCGCGGCGGGCGCCGACTCCGTCACGGTGATGAGCTTGGAGCGCTCCTTCACCTGCGTGACGACGTAGTTGCGACCGCCCTTCTTGGCGGTCACGTCGAAGGTCTCGACGGCCCTGTCGCCGTCCTTGACGATCAGCTTGAACCGCTCGGCGGGACCCTCGCCCTCCGGGTCGGCGACCTCGACGCTCAGCGAGCCGCCCGCGATGGCGGTCACCGCGAAGGTGCCGAGCTGCTTCGGCTCACCGGCCGGCAGCGCGGCCCGACTGCCCACACCCTCAAGGGACTTGGCGGGCGCTGCCCCTGCTCCCGCTCCCCCGGCGCCACCGGGCGCACCGCCGACCCGGACGACGTACGCGGCCGAACCGCCGTTGTTGAAGAAGCCGTAGACGCTGTGCGCGAGGTAGTAGCCGTCGGTGAAGTCACCGAAGGCAGCGACGTACTGCGTCCAGTTGGTCACCAGCGTCGGCTCGTTCAGCGGGCCGGTCGGCGCGAGTCCGACGAAGGCCGCCACCGAGGTGCCCACTCCCTCGATGGGTCGCGAGCCGCTGGCCACCTCCTCGACGTATACGCCGGGCGACAGGTAGGACGGCATGCTCTGATCTCCTCGGGGTACGAGACAGGACGTCTCCCACCTTCACGCGCGCGACCGGCACCCCGGAACGGCCTGCGGTACCTGGTGGGGGGCAACTTCCGTGCCCACAAGGGCAGTCCGCGCTGCCTGTGGCCGACGGGCCGCGTCCGCCCTGCCCGTACGTCTGCCCCGGCGGCTCTCCCGGCAACCCGCCCGCGCCTGTAAGGCTGGGGGGCCGACCGGACCCGATCGCGGCCGGGTCCGCCCCACAACCGGGAAGTGAACACCCCAGTGAGCCTTTGGACTTCCCTGGAGCCCGCCTCCGCGACCGTCGACCCCGGCGGCAGCACGACGGTACGGCTGCGGCTGCGCAACACCGGCGACGTCGTGGACGAGTACCGCTTCGAACCGGTCGGCCCCGTCGCCCCCTGGACGACGGTGGAGCCGCAGACGCTCCGGCTCTACCCCGGTACGACGGGCACGGTCGACCTGACCTTCGCGCCGCCCCGCACCCCGGACGCGACGGCGGGCCCGAACCCGTACGCGATCCGCATCACGCCGACCGAGCACCCGGACGCGACAACCGTCCCCGAGGGCAACCTCACCGTCACCCCCTTCGCGGAGATCCGGGCCGAACTCGTCCCGCCGACCGTCAAGGGACGCCTGCGCGGGCGCCCGAAGCTCGCCGTCGACAACCTGGGCAACACCAAGCTCACCGCGTCCATCAGCGGCAGCGACAACGGCGACAACCTGTCGTACGACATCCACCCTGGCAGCGTCCAAGTCGAGCCGGGGCGTGCGGTGTTCGTCGACGCGCGGCTCAAGCCCCGCCAGATCATCTGGTTCGGCAGCAAGGAGGAGCGGCCGTTCACGCTGGCCGTGCAGCGGTCGGGTGCGGTGCCGATCGACGTCGACGGGACCTACGTACAGCGTGGTTTCCTGCCGCGCTGGCTGGCCACCTTCCTCGGTGTCTTCCTCGCGCTGGCCATCACCTTCGTCATGCTGTGGATCTCCTACCGGCCCCAATTCACCACCAAGGCCACGGAGTTGGCGAATACGGATGTCGTCAGTACGCTGCCGCCGCCCAGTCCCAGCCTCTCCGCTCCGGTGGCGTCCTCCTCGGCACCGGCCGTGGAGCCCGTGCAGCCGCAGGTGAGCGCGCCGCCGGCGGCGGAGTCCCCGGCCGCGGGTGACGGCGGGGGCGGCGGAGGCGGGGGCGGCTCGACGCCCAAGGCGGAGGAGACCAAGGAGGCCAAGGCGCCGGAGGTGACCGCCGCCACGGCGGTGACCCAACTGGCCGCGCGCAGCACGGGCCGGCACATCTGCTACCGCGCCTACGTCGCCGACCAGGGCTGGCAGGCGCCGGTGTGCGACGGCGCCGAGGCCGGCACCGTGGGCAAGAACCTGCCGATCAAGGCCCTCAACATCGCGGTGTCCGGCACCAAGGGGACCCGGGGCAGCGGCGCCTTCAAGTACAAGATCTGGGAGGGGACCAAGTGGACGGGTGCGGCTGACGGCGTCGACAACTACCTCGGCAGCACCAAGGAGTCGGACGAACCCCTGCAGGGCCTCACGATCCAGGTCAACGACGGCAGTGTCTGCGGCAACCCCCATGTGCAGGACGCCGGTTGGCTGGGCATTGTGTGCACCGACCCCGGCGGCTGGAAGTACATCGGGAGCCGGGTGGAGGACCACAAGCAGTTGGAGGCGGTCCGCTTCACGGTCTGACGGCGGTCGGCGGCTGGCAGTTGGTGGTCGGCAGTGGGCAGCTGGTGGTTGGTGGTTGGTGGTTGGTGGTTGGTGGTGAACCTGGGGCACGGCCGCTCGTCCCTTATGGGCAACGGTCGTGCCCCACGGCTTCCTGACGTCCCCCGGCCCCCGTCGTAGCGTCGGGAGGTGACTCTGTGGACTTCTCTTGAACCGGCCTCGGCGACCGTCGACCCCGGCGGCAGCACGACCGTACGGCTGCGGCTGCGCAACACCGGCGACGTCGTCGACGAGTACCGCTTCGAACCGGTCGGCGACATCGCCCCCTGGACGACGGTCGAACCGCCGACCCTGCGCCTCTACCCGGGTACGACGGGCACGGTCGACCTGACCTTCGCCCCGCCCCGCACGTCCGACGCGACGGCGGGCCCGAACCCGTACGCGATCCGCATCACACCCACCACGAACCCGGAGGCGACCACCGTCCCAGAGGGCAACCTCACCATCACCCCCTTCACGGAGATCCGGGCAGAACTGGTCCCGCCGACGGTGAAGGGGCGTTTCGGCGGACGCCCGAAGCTGGCCGTCGACAACCTCGGCAACACCAAGCTCACCGCCTCGATCAGCGGCAGGGACAACGGCGACAACCTGTCGTACGACATCCACCCTGGCAGCGTCCAAGTCGAGCCGGGGCGTGCGGTGTTCGTCGACGCGCGGCTGAAGCCGCGCCAGATCATCTGGTTCGGCTCGAAGGAGCAGCGGCCGTTCACGCTGGCCGTGCAGCGGTCGGGTGCGGTGCCGATCGACGTCGACGGGACCTACGTACAGCGTGGTTTCCTGCCGCGCTGGCTGGCCACCTTCCTCGGTGTCGCCATGGCCCTCGCCATCACGTTCGTGATGCTCTGGATCTCCTACAAGCCCCAATTCAGCACCAAGGCGACCGAGTTGACGGAGACGGGTTCGGTCAGCACGCTGCCGCCGCCCAGCGCGGGCGGCGCGTCCGCTCCGTCCGCGCCGAGGGGTCAGTCGACCGTGTCGGCGGCACCGCTGCCTTCGGCGGTGGAGCCCGGGGCGGGGACGGTGGGTGGTTCCAACTCCGGTGCAGGCGGGACGAGTTCGGGTTCGGGAGGCGGCTCAGGGTCGGGGTCAGGTTCCGGGTCGGGGTCGGGGTCGGATGCCGAGGACCCGCCTGCGGAGACGGCAGCCGCCGTCGTGGGGTCCCTGATCATCGGCCAGGCCTCGAACCGCTGCGTCGACGTCACCGACGCGCAGGACGGCAAGGGGCGGGACGGCACCGGGCTCCAGCTGTTCGACTGCGCGAGCACGGCGAACCAGAAGTGGGACTTCCGGTCCGACGGTACGGTGCGCTCGCTCGGCATGTGCATGGATGTCGCGTTCGGTTCGCGCGACGACGGGGCGGCGATCCAGCTCGCCAAGTGCAGCGGCAACCCGGCCCAGCAGTTCGTGCTGAGCACGGCGGGCGACCTGGTGAATCCACAGGCCGACAAGTGCGTGGACGCCAAGGACAACGGCACGGGCAACGGGACGAAGCTGCAGTTGTGGACCTGCTCGGGGACCGCCAACCAGAAGTGGCGGGTGCAGTAGGGGGGGTTGGTGGGAGGGTGAGTGGCTCAGCCGGTAAGTGGCTGAGCAAGTGAGGGGCTTAGCAAGTGAGGGGCTGAGCCACTTGTTGATCGAGCCGCCGAGCCGAACCCCTACCAGGAGCCCTCGCCCGGCACCAGCCGCCCCGCCTTGCGGTACTCCCGTTCCGCGCCCTCGACCAGGTCCGCCGTCGTGACCGACTCCCCCCGCCCGGCGGCGGAGTAGGCGGCCGTGACGACCGCGCTGCGGATCGAGCCGCCGGCCAGTTCGAAGGCGCCGGCGACCCGTGCCGGGTCGGTGCCGGGGGCGCAGGGCACCCGGGCGAGGCTGTGCCGCCACAGGGCGAGCCGCTGACCGGCGTCCGGGAACGGGAAGTCGACCACCAGGTCGAGCCGGCGGGTGAACGCCTCGTCGATGTTGGCGCGCAGGTTGGTGGTGAGCAGGGCGATCCCGTCGAAGGACTCCAGCCGCTGGAGCAGATACGCGCTCTCCATGTTGGCGTACTTGTCGTGCGCGTCCTTGACCTCGGAACGCTTGCCGAAGACGGCGTCGGCCTCGTCGAAGAGGAGTACGGCGTCGGTGCGGTCGGCCTCGGTGAAGATGCGTTCGAGGTTCTTCTCGGTCTCGCCGACGTACTTGTCGACGATCGACGACAGCTGAACGACGTAGAGATCCAGGCCCAGTTCGGCGGCGACGACCTCGGCGGACAGCGTCTTGCCGGTACCGGACTCCCCCGCGAAGAGCCCGAGCACACCCCGCCCCCGGCCACCGCCCGCACTGAGCCGCCAGTCGCCGAGCACCTGGTCGCGATGACGGGCACGCAGGGCGAGTTCGCGCAGCTGGGCGAGGGGTTTGCCGGGCAGGACGAGGTCCTCCCAGCCGACGTCGGGCCGAATCCGCCGAGCATGCCGCTCCAGCCCGGACGCCGACTGCTGCCGAGCGGCGAGCCGCAGATGGGCGGCGGTGAGCGGGGTCCCGTCGAAACGGGCGAGGCGTTGGGCGGCCCGGGCCGCCCGTGCGATGTGGTCGGCGCCCAGGCGGTACGGGGCGACTGTGGCCGCCAGGTCGAAGTTGGGGGGCGGGGGGTGGTTGGGGTCGCTGGGGGTCCGGCCTGAAATGCCCGTGGCACCCGTGCCCTCGGTGTCTCGGCTCAGTGCCTCGCCCCACGTGGCCACCTGCCCGGCCCGTTGTCTGGGGGCGTCCAGTACCAGGGGGTCGTCCTCGGACCAGTGGGGGTCGTACGGGCGGGTTCCGGTCAGGATTACCAGTACGTCCGCTACGTCCGGTGCGGTCAACGTTCGTACCAGGGAGGCCGGTTGGTCCGGCAGGGGGGACACGACCAGCACCCGGTCGCCGAGGCGGGCCTCTCGGAGCAGGTCGGGGAGTAGTTCGGGCGGGCCGGAGAAGTGCAGTGCGGTCAGCCCGGCGGTGTGCACGGCCGCCGTGGCGCAGGCCAGGCCGTCGCCCTCGCGGTGTTCGCGCAGGTAGACCGTGGGCGGCGGGGTCTCGGCCGTCAGGAGTACGGCCAGTCTGTCGGTGAAGTCCGTCGCGTACGAGGAGTGGGCCGCCCTCGGCGCCAGGGGGCGTACGTGTCCGGCGAGGGACGCGTCCAGGGTGTCGTCGCCGAGGAGGTGGGCGGTGACCCGTTCGGGGACCTGCAACTGGCGGCTGACGAAGGGGCGTTCGGGTTCCTCGACGGTCAGGAGGCCGAGGGCGGTCAGCGGTGCCGAGGGGTGGAAGCGGGCCCTGGCCGCCGGTTCGTGCACGGGGAGTCCGCACAGGTCGAGGGCGAGCCCGGTGGTGGCCCGGCGGCGGCCGACGTCGTCGTTGAGGTAGCCGTACAGCTGCTCGAAGGAACGGTCGAGGTCGGGCGCGAGGGCGGCGAGGAGGATGTGGACGTCCAGGGCCGTGAGGCCGAAGCGGTCGGCGAGCCGGGCGAGTTGGTCGTCGTCGCCCTCGACCGTCGGCCGGAACCCGGGCGCCTGGGCCACCGGGTGCAGCAGCAGGTGCCGTATCGCCTCCTCGGAGAGGTACAGCCCGCGCAGCGGATCATCGGCCGTCGGGTCGTCGGCGCTGCGTTCGTCCACCAACTTGGCTACCTGGGCTCGAAGTTGGGCGAGCCGGGCGAGGAGGCCGATGACAGGGGCATCGACCGTCAGGGTGTACGGCGTCACGAGGTGCGGGTCCCCGTCCGGCCGGTCCGGTCCGTCTGGTCAGCCCGTTGGACTCTTGCGTTCTCCAAGTGCCTTGGCTGGTGGGCGCGTTCTGGGGAGTCCTCCAGGGAGCCGTCGATCGCGCGGACGCGGACCGCGGCGCCCTCCGTGACCGGGGGGCCGGCGTCGTACTCGGGGAAGCCCGGGAAGGGGGCCGTGACCACGAGGTCGAGGGACGGCTTGAGTTCGCCGCCGAGGGCGGACCAGATCTCGGCCAGGGAGCGGGACTCCGTCTGGGTGCCGGACACGCTGAGCGGCACGGACAGGCCCAACTCGCCCAGGGCGCCCGGAAGGTCGGTGGCGGGAAGCAGTTCGCGGGGCAGCAGGTTGGTCAACACGGCGGACAGCAGGCGGTGTTCGTCCTGGGGCTGCTTGGTCCAGGCGGTGACGAGGTACGACAGCCGGAACCAGCGGGGCGGTTGGCGGCGCCGTACGATCACGTCGTGCTCGTCGCGGACGGAGACCGTGCCGCGCTGGCGGCGGGTGACGTCCTCGCGGATGTCGTACAAGTAGGCGTTGACCGCGGGGCCGTTGCGGCGGGCGGCCCAGTCGCGGGTCGGGGCGTCGAAGAAGACGTCGATGCCCGATCCGGCCAGGGCTCCGCCGCCGAGGAGCCCCTTGAGGACCTCGTCCACCTCGTGGATCACTGTCGCGCTCCCGCCGCCCCGCTTTGCCGTACCTCGCGTGCCGTGACCCCGCGTAGACCCTGCGTAGACCCCGCGTACCGCACCTGTCACATGCGTCTCACGACTTGTCCCATGTGAGTCCCATGTGTGCCTCATGGTCATCGTGCCGTTCCGGGTGCCCGACCGCGCAGGCACCCAAGGGACGGACGACGGGCATCAGTTGGTGCCCGCGCGCCGCGTTCGATTGCCCGTTCGGTCAGATGTAGCCTTCGCGGAGGGCATAGGCCACGGCGTGCGCCCGGTTGCGCAGATGCAGTCGGGTGGTGAGTCCATGCATCACGTTCTTGACCGTGCGCTCGGAGTAGGACAGCTTGCTGGCGATCTCCCCCGTGTCGAGTCCCTCGGCGACGAGGCGCAGGACATCGACCTCGCGCGGCGCGAGGCCCGAGGTGGGGGCACCGGGCTGGCCCGCCGCGGAGCGGTGCAGTGTGCCCACCTGGCTGATGAGCCGGCCGAGCAGGTCCGAGGGCAGGTCGCCGTCCCCGCGGGCAGCGGCGAGCACGGCCTGGGCCAGCCGGTGCCCGGTGGCCTCGTGGCGCCAGACGATGGCTCCGACGCCGCACTCGATGACGTCCAGGAGTTCGTTCTCGCGCAGCATGCCCACCACGAGAACGGCTTTGGCGCCCTCGCTGCGGACGAGCCGGCGCAGCCGCGACAGCGTGGCCTCGTCGAGGCTCTCGCTGACCAGCATGGCGACGATGCCTGGTCCGGTGTCGGTCTCCTCGCGTAGATCGACGATCGGATGCTGCCGCAGCTGGCTGACCGCGCCGGCCCGGGAGATCGGGTCGGCCGCGTGGACGGCGACGGGTACGCGGCGCCCTGGTTCGGCGGGACCGGTGCCGGCGGGCCTCGTACCGGCGGCCCGTGTACCTGCCCCGGTGCCGGGGCCCGTGGTGCGAAGTGTGGTGCGCAAGAACTGCCCCCATGGTCGGATGCCGCCACCTGTGAGCGGTCGGTGGCAGACGTGCACAGCCAACACTTCTGCTGCACATGGGGCGCGCACAATCGTGGACGACCACGAGACACACCACGAGATCGGCCACCGGCCCGACCACGACACCGGCCAGTAGCCACCAGCGACACGACTACCCAAGACAGGAGGCAGGCATGCAGTCCTCACCGCTCTCTTCGTCCTCACCACGCTCGTCGTCCCCATCGCTCTCGTCGTCCTCACCGTTCTCCTCGTCCGCATCGCTGTATGAGCGCCGGGAGGCCCTGGCGCTGGTGGCCGACGAGGCCGCGCGCGCCCGTGCGGGATCGGGCCGCCTGGTCCTGCTGCGCGGCGCCACCGGCACCGGCCGCACCGCGCTCCTGGAGGCCGCCACCGAGCACGCCGAGGCACACGGCATGCGGGTCCTGCGCGTCCGCTGCTCCACCGGGGGCGGCACGGTCGGCGCCGACCTGCCCGTCGTAGAACAACTCCTGTCCCCCATACAGGAGTTGTGCGATCCCCCGGACGCCGAGGACGAGTCCCCTTCGCCCGCCGCCCGGCTCTGGCGGCTGCTGCGCGCGTACGCGGCCGAGGGGCCGGTGCTGGTCGCCGTGGACGACGTACACCTGGCGGACGAGGAGTCGCGGGGCTGGCTGATCGAGGCGGCGCGGCGGGTGGACCGATTACCGGTACTGCTGCTGGTGACGGAACGCAGCCAGTACGACGTGGACCCGCCGTCCGCCGGTCTGGTCCACTCCCTCTCCCCCGCCCTCGTACGCACCCACACCCTCGCCCCGCTGAGCCTCGACGCGGCGACGGACCTGGTGCGTTCGACGATCGGTGACGCGCCGCGCAAGTGGGTGGCGGACTACGTACGGGCGAGCGCCGGCAACCCGCTGCTCCTGCGCGCCCTCCTGGAGGACCTGGGCGCGACCAACGCGGCCCCGGCACCGCTCCCGGAGACGTCCGCGGCGCTGTACCCGGGGGCGTATCCGGCGGCGGTGTCGTGGTGGCTGGAGTGCGCCGGGGCGGCGACGACCGAGGCGGCGCGGGTGCTGGCGGCGCTGGACGAACTGCCCGAGGGCGCCGACGTGGACCTCTTCACCGAGACCGTGGAGACCCTGGGTGCCGATCCGGCCCGGGTACGGGGCTGGCTGACCGCCATGCCCCGGCTCGGCATGCTGCGCTGCGGCGGCGAGGCGCTGCCCCGCTACGCCCACCCGCTGCTGCGGGACGCGGTGCTCGCCGGCTGGTGCACGGCCGACCGGCAGGCGGCGCACGGCGCGGCGGCCGAGGCGATGCTGCGGCGCGGCATCCCGACCGCGACGGTGTCCAAGCTGCTGCTGCGCTCGGGCACGATGGGCGAGGTGTGGGCGACGGACGCCCTGCTGGACGCGGCGGGCGGCGCCGTCCGCGACGAACGCACCGAGGACGCGGTGGTCCTGATGCGCCGGGCGCTGGACGAGCCGATGTCGGACGGCCGCCGGGCCGAGGTGCTGACCGAGCTGGGCTCGCTGGAGTTCGCGTCGGTGCGTTCGTCGGCGGGGATCCCCCGGCTGACGGAGGCGATGCGGCTGCCGGGTCTGCCGCAGTACCGCGTCCAGGCGGCGGTTGCCCTGGGCACGGCGCTGGCCAGACGCGGCGAGGCCCGCGCGGCGGTGACCCTGCTGCGCGACCTGGACGGCCAGCTGACGAACCATCCCGACCTGCTCCGCACGGTCCAGACGGCCTCGGCGCTGCTGAGCGACCACGACCAGACGATCCGCAAGGAGATGTACCGCTGGCTGCGCGAGACCGCCGAGCACTCCCCCGGCGCACTGGGTCCCGCCGGCCGCGCCCTCCTCGTACGGTACGAGGCGACCGCGGGCCTGACCTCGGCGGAGGGCGCCATGAAGCGCGTACGGGCCCTGCTTGCGGAACCGGCCGACCCGATGGCGGAGCCGTTCCTGCTGGGCACGGCGGCGGCGGTGGCGCAGTGGGCGGACGACCTGGACGAGGCGGAACGCCTGACCGACCGGGGCCTGACGGGCCAGCGCCCGACCCTGCTGCACCCGATGCACGCGGCCCTGCTGAACGTACGCGCGGACATAGCGGCGGCTCGCGGGGACTATGCGGAGCTGCTGAGCGAGGCGGAGTCGTGGCGGGGAGAGGAGCCGTCCGACGGCTCGGGGTCGGGGCCGGGGCCGGGGCCGGGGTTCAGATTCGGACTGGAATGGGCGACAGGTTCCAGCTCCACGGAGGAGCCATGGCCGGAGCCGGCCACCGAAACAGGTACAGGTACAGGTAGTAGGGGGAACAGGTCCGGGACGGGGGCCGAGGCGGAGGGCGAGGGCGGACCGGGCGGCGGCGGGCCGACGAACGTCGAGGCGCATGTGCTGCTGGCCCTCGTCGAGACGGGCCGGATGGACGAGGCGTGGCAGCTGGCGGACGCGTTCGACCTGCGGGAGGCGCACGACTCCTGGGAGTTGAACCGTTTCCTGTACGCCCGTGGCGTGGTGCGGGCCACCCTCGGCGATGTGGCCGGCGCGCTAGGGGACTTCCTGGAGTGCGGACGCCGCCAGTCGGCACGGGACGTACTCAGCCCGGTGGTCACCCCCTGGCGGGCAGCCGCCGCCCAGTGCCGTCTCGCACTGGGCCACCCCCGGGAGGCGCTCTCGCTGGCCGAGGAGGAACTGCGGCTGGCCCGGGTGTGGAACACCCCGCGCCTGGTGGGCCGTTCACTGCGGGTGTTGGGTACGGCGACGGGCGGACGCCGTGGCCTGGACCTCGCCGACGAGGCGGTACGGGTCCTGCGGGAGTCGTCCGTCGAGACGGAACTGGTCCCCGCCCTGATCGCCCGGGGCCGCCAGCTGATCGCGGCCGGCGAACGGGCCCGGGCCCGCAAGTCCCTGCGGGAGGCGGCGGAACGCGCGGAACGCCTGGGCGCGGTACGCCTGCGCGCGGCGGCGGACGAGGCCCTGCGAGAGGGCGGCGCCCGCCGGACAGCGACGGCGCTGACGGCCAGTGAGCGCCGGATCGCGGAGTTGGCCGCGGACGGGCGAACGAATACGGAGATCGCGGGACTGCTGCATGTGGCCCGGCGCACTGTGGAGACCCATCTCACCAGTGCTTACCGGAAGTTGGGCATCAGGAGGCGGGGCGAACTGACGACGGCTCTGGGGGGTACTTCGTAGGGGCGACGCGGGGGGGCGCGGGGCCGAGGCGGGGCGGCGCGGGGAGGAGCGACACGGAGAGGCGCGGGACCGAGGCGGGGCGGCGCGGGGAGGAGCGACACGGAGAGGCGCGGGACCGAGGCGGCGCGACGCGGGGTGGGGCGACACGGAGAGGCGCGGGACCGAGGCGGCGGGCTGGGCGCTGCGCCACGGGGGAGACGCAGCGCCCGGCCCACCGGTGAGGGGTCAGCCAGGCCGTGGACATGACCCCCGGTGACATCATGCCCGCCCGCCCTCGAAGCCCGCTGGTCCGCGGCTCGTCCCCCGCTGGACGTCCGCTCCAGCCGCCTTCGACGCCGGGGCGCTAGCTTCGGGCCCCGGCATCAGAGCGGAGGGAGTCGTCGTGCACAGGATGAGGACCTTGCTGCGGCGGGCGTGGCACGACCTGGCGGCGGGACTGGTCGCCGTGGGCCAGTGCTTCGGCGCCCTCACCCCACCGGAGTGCTACGGCTTCACCCCGTACGTCGTCCCGCCGACCGTCCCACCGACCGCGCCACCAGCCACTCCTCCGACCGTCCCACCGCCGGGGCATCCGGAGCGCCTGGTCCCGACCCCGCTGTCGGATCTGCCACCCCATGAGCGGGCGATGTGGCACGACCTCGCCGAGGTATGGGAGGACACGGACCTCCGCTGACGCGGGGGGGGGCGCTCAGCCACCCGCGCCAGGCTGCCCGACCGGGGCACCGGAGCCGCCTGGACCACCCGGACCACCCGGACCACCGGGACCACCCGGACCACCGGGACCACCCGGGCCGCCAGGCCCGCCCGGGCCGCCCGGACCCCCAGGCCCCCGTGCCTCCAGTCGCGCGTCCTTCAGCAGCAAGGACAGCACCAGGCCGACCAACAGCACCGGTACCGCCGAGAGGAAGACCGTCGACATCGCGTTGCCGTAGACCTCCGAGATCGCCTCGGTCGTGCCCGGGGGGAGGGAGCCCGGGTGGGCGGGGTCCCAGGTTCCCGCGATGATTCGGTCGGCCGTTTCCGCGGGGAGGCGGGCCGTTGCCTCTGTGGACAGGCGGGCGTTGAGGATCGAGCCGAAGACCGTGGCGCCGAAGGCGGTGCCCAGGTTGCGTGCCAGGCCCACCGTGGACGTGCTGACGCCCATGTGTTCGCGGGGTGCGGTGCTCTGTGCGACGAGTGTCGTGACCTGGGAGGACAGGCCGACGCCGATGCCCATGAGGGCCAGCAGCAGTGCCAGGGCCGTGGCGCCGGTGTCCTGGGCGGTCAGCGACATGACGGCGGCGGCGACGGCCGCCAGTGCCGTGCTGGTCACCGGGAACCACTTGTAGCGGCCGGTCTTCGCGATCACCTGTCCCGCCACGACCGTGGCCACCGCCAGGCCGATCATCGCCGGGAGGAAGAGCAGCCCGGTCCCGGTGGCGCTGACGCCCAGCGCGGCCTGGTAGAAGAGCGGCACGAAGTTGACGCAGCCGAAGAACGCGAAGCTGACGCCGAAGGCCACGGCCACGCAGATGGTGAAGGTGCGGTCGGCGAACAGGCCCAGCGGGACGATCGGTTCGGGGGCGGACCGCTCCCGCCAGACCCACAGCACGGCCACCAGTACCGCCCCGGCGCCGAGCGCGAGGACCCCCGGGTCGCCCCAGCCGTCCCGGCCGGCGCGGTCGGTGCCGAGGACCAGGCATCCGATGAGGGCGCACAGCAGTGCCGTACCGGAGTAGTCGATGCGCGGCCGTGCCGTACGGCGGGCGGTGCGGGGCAGCAGGGTGGCGAGGCCCGCCAGTGCGAGGAGCCCGAGCGGGATGTTGACGTAGAAGATCCAGCGCCAGCCCAGCTGGTCGGTCAGCACGCCGCCGGCGAGGGGGCCTGCCAGGTTGGCGATCACCATGACCCCGGCGAACCAGCCCTGGTACTTGGCGCGCTGCCGGGGCGGCATCAGATCGCCCAGCACGGAGAACGCGCTCACCTGGAGCCCGCCGCCGCCCAGCCCCTGGAGCGCCCGGAACGCGATGAGCTGGCCCATCGAACCGGCGGCGCCGCAGGCGGCGGAGCCCACGAGGAAGATCAGTACGGCGGAGAGGTAGACGGTGCGGCGGCCGAAAAGGTCTCCGAGCTTGCCGTAGACGGGCATGGCCACGCTGAACGTGAGCATGTACGCCGTGAACGTCCAGCTGTAGAGGTCCAGGGCTCCCAGGTCACCGGTGAGGCTGGGTCCCGCGGTGGCGACGATCGACTGGTCGAGCATCGACATCGCGCTGGTCAGCAACAGGGCGGCGAGCAGGAGAGGGAAGCGTGGCGGCAGCGGTTGAGCAGGGGCGGACGCTCCGCTCACGCGGCCCGTGCCGGGTTGTGCCATCGGGAACTCCTTGTCAGGTACATACTAAGCTCTTCGCAATTAAATGCTCCTGGCACATGAATGCTTTGTGTAGCGTACCCGGGGGAAGTGCTCGGTGTCGGGGGTTTTGAGCCAGACCTCGGATTGCCCTCACCTGTCGAGCGCTGCTCAAGCAAGAGTCAAGGGATCAACCGCACGCTCACGTCGGGCATCAGGCCGTGTCAGATGCGAATAACGGGAGGGCCAGTGCTGCAGTTCGGATTGCTCGGAACGCTGCAAGTCGTGCACGACGGAGTCCACGTCACGCCATCCGCCCCGAAGGTACGTCAAGTCCTGGCTCTGCTGACCCTGCGGGCCAACACCACGGTTCCCCTGCACCAGCTCGTCGAGGAGCTGTGGGAAGAGCGCCCGCCGTGCAGTGCCGCCACCACCCTGCAGACCTACATCTACCAACTGCGCAAACTGCCCGGACTCGGTGAGACACAGTCACCGGGCGGCGCCGACTCGCCCCAGGCGCTGGTGACCACCCCCGGCGGCTACCGGCTCTCCATGCCCCAGGGCTGCCTGGACGCACAGGAGTTCACCGAGCTGTCGGCCCGGGGACGGGAGGTCATGGAGCGCGGCGCGGTGGCCGAGGCCGCCGACCTGCTCCATCGGGCCCTCGCCGTGTGGCGGGGGCCCGCTCTCAGTGACCTGGCCCCCGGCCCGATCGTGGGGATCGACGCCCTGCGGCTGGAGGAACAGCGCTACGAGGTGATGGAGGAGCGGATAGACGCCGATCTGCTCCTCGGCCGCCACCACCGTCTGATCAGCGAACTCACCGGCCTGGCCGCCGACAACCCGACCCGGGAGGGACTTCACGCCAAGCTCATGCTGTCCCTGTACCGGGCGGGCCGGCGCCCGGACGCCCTGGAGGTCTTCCAGCGCATCCGCCGGGTGCTCGCCCGGGAGCTGGGCCTGGAGCCCTGCGCGGAACTCCAGCGGCTGCACCAGCAGGTGCTGGCCGGCGACCGCGGGCTCGACCTGCCCGCGGAGCGGACCACGGTGATCGGCAGCCGTACGGAGGGCCCGCCCGGCGAGACACTGGTGGTCCTGCCCCCGGACGTGCCGCTCAGAGGACGGACGGCCGAGATCTCCCGGATCACCCGGCTGCTCGGCGAGCCGGGCGGCACGGACGGCACCCGGTGCGTCGCCGTCGCCGGTCCGCCCGGCGCGGGCACCACCGCGCTCGCCGTCGCCGTCGCCCACGGCCTGGGCGACGTCTTCCCCGACGGACGGCTGTACGTGTCCTTCGGCGACCCGGCCGCACCACGGCCCGTCGAGGACGTGCTGGGGGAACTGCTGGAGGCGATCGGCTGCCGGCGCTCCGAGCTGCCCACCACCAGACCGGGGCGGGCCAGATCGCTGCAGGCCTGGCTCGCCGCCCGCCGCGTGCTGCTGGTCGTCGACGACGTCGGCGCCGCCGACCAGGTCACGGATCTGGTCCCGGCCAACTCCGGATCGGGTCTGCTGGTGGCCGGTTACCGACGCCTGTACGGCGGCCAGCTCGGGAAGCCCGTGGACGTACCGCCGCTGCACCCGGACCAGTCCGGCGAACTCGTCCTCCAGGCCCTGGGGCGCGACCGGCTCCTGGACGACGCCCCGTCCCTGCGCACCATGATCGACCTGTGCGGCGGGCTGCCCGGACCCGTGACGGAGGCGGCCGGTCTGCTCGGACTGCGTCCGCACTGGTCGGCCCGGCAGCTCGTCGACTGGATGAGCAGATACCGCCCGACGCCCGTCGCCCCCCAGCGCCCGACCCCCTTCCACCACGTCGTCCGGCGCTGCCAGGGCCTCACCCGGTCCCTGCACGACGCGCTGGCCAAGCTGGCCGGGGCGGGTGAGAGCGTGCTGACGGTGGAGAACGCGGCCCGCGCGCTGGGCCGGGACCCCGACGACACCGAGGAACTCCTGGAGGAACTGGTGGAGTTCCTGCTCCTGGAGGTCGACCTCGTCAGCGACGACTCCTCCGGGCGCTTCTTCCAGTACCGCCTGCCGTACCTGCTGCGCGCGGCCCTGCGCACGGCCGCGCCGCACGCCGCGGTCTGACCGCCTGCCACCGGTGACTCAGGGGCGCCCCGTGAGGGGCGCCCCTGAGTCATGCGGGGCGGACGGCGGGGAGGGCCGGGGTCACAGCTCCAGGTCGTCCCCGAGCCCGGTCAGCCAGGTGTTCACCTGGAGCGCCATCTCGACGTTCATCCGGTGCAGCCAGTCCCGGGTCTCCGCCCCGCCCTCCGGGGAGACGACATGGCGGGCCCGGTCCAGGTCGAGCAGCGCGAGCACCGGGGACGAGGGGTCGGCCAGCACCTCCGCGAACTCCTCGTGCAGCGCCTTGGTGTACGTCGTGTCCTGGCTGACCGGGAACGGCGCCTTCGGCCGTTCGAGCACCTGCTCGGGCAGCAGGTCGCGCACGGCTGCCCGCAGCAGGCTCTTCTCCCTGCCGTCGAACGTCTTCATCGCCCAGGGGACGTTGTACGCGTACTGCACCAGCCGGTGGTCGCAGAACGGCACCCGCACCTCAAGACCCGAGATCATGCTCAGCCGGTCGTTGCGCTCCAGGAGCCGGGGCAGCCAGTGGGTCAGGTGCAGATGGCAGACCTCGCGGGCCCGCTGCTCCTCGGGGTCCTCCCCGGCCAGCCGGGGGATGCCGGCCATGGCCTCGGCGTACCGCTCCGCGTAGTACGTGCCCATGTCGAGCCGGTCCTTGAAGGCGGCGGACAGCAGCCCCTGCCCCAGGCCCTCCCGGGTGCCCGGATGCCACTGCTCGAAGGCGACCCAGGGGAACTGCCGCTCGTACGCCAGGTCGGGGATGTGCACCCAGCTGTAGCCGCCGAAGATCTCGTCGGCGCTCTCGCCGGTGAGCGCGACCTTGCAGTACCGCCGCACGCCCGCGAACGCCTGGTACGTGGAGGTGTCCATGTCCCCGAAGGGGGCGGGCACGTCCTGGGCGCGCAGCACGGCACGGCGGGCGACCGGGTCGATCAGGTCGGCGGTGCTCAGCTCGATCTCCAGATGGTCGGCGCCGACGTGGTCGGCGACGGCTCGCGCGTACGGCGCGTCGGGGGCGCTGCGCACCAGGTCGGGCTGGAAGTTGTCGCTGTAGCCGCTGTAGGTGACGGTGGCGGTGCGGACCTTGTCGCCGCCCTCCCCGGCCAGGGCTCGGGCCGCGAGGGCGGCGACGGCGCTGGAGTCGAGGCCGCCGGAGAGCAGCACGCTCAGCGGGACGTCGGCGACCAGTTCGCGGGAGACGCTGTCCTCCAGCAGCTCGCGCACGGTGCGCACGGTGTCGTCGAGGCCGTCCTCGTGCGGGCGGGCCTCCAGCTGCCAGTAGCGGCGCAGGCGTACGGTGCCGTCCGGGCCGTAGGTCAGGGTGTGGGCGGGCGGCAGGTCGCGGATGTCGCGGTAGACGCTCTCGCCGGGGGCGCGGGCCATGGAGAACAGCACCCGCAGGCCGTCGAGGTCGACGACCGGGCGTACGGCGGGGTGGGCCAGCAGGGACTTGGGTTCGGAGCCGAAGACCAGGCCGCCGGCGGTGGGCGCGTAGTACAGCGGTTTGATGCCGAACCGGTCGCGGGCCAGCAGCAGGGTGCGGCGGCGCGGGTCCCAGACGGCGAACGCGAACATGCCCTCCAGGTGCTCGACGCACCGCTCGCCCCACTCCAGGTAGGCGTGGAGCACCACCTCGGTGTCGCTGCGGGTGAGGAAGCGGTGGCCGAGTCCGGCCAGTTCGGCGCGCAGTTCGCGGAAGTTGTAGACCTCGCCGTTGTAGGCGAGGACCGCGGAGGGCTCCTCCCCCGCGGCGGCCGTGCCGAGGTCCGTACGCCCGTCGGGTCCGGCGGTCATGGGCTGGCGGCCACCGCTCACGTCGATGACCGCCAGCCGGGTGTGGATCAGTGTGGCCCGGGGGTCCGCCCAGACTCCCGAGTCGTCGGGGCCCCGGCAGACCATGGTCCGCGCCATACCGGCCGCGAGTCCGGGTTCCCGCCCGGCCGGTCCGCCCTCGCGGCCGGCCCAGCCTGCGATGCCGCACATTGGGGTTCTCCTTCCGTGGCAGGTTGGTGCCTGGGCTCCAAGATCTGCCCGGGCGCTCGATTCCGCTTGGAGGGGCGCTGGACCGTCCTGACCGGGTGGATCTCCGCCGGTCAGGCGGGTGCGGAGCTTCGGCGGAAGGCCGGGACGAGGATCGCGCCGACCGTGAGGTGCAGCAGGACGAGCGTGGCCCGGTTGCCGCCGCTCAGGCCCGCGCCGAACAGCGGGGCGAAGAGGGAGACGACGAGCACCAGGAGTGCGACGCCGGTCCAGATCGCGCGCGAGCGGGCGGCCACCGCCTTCTCCAGCAGGGCGAGCAGGGCCCAGCCGAGCAGGGAGACGACGGCGGTGCCGATCAGCACGGCGGGGAGTGCGAGCGCGGTCGTGGTGGTGGAACCGGGGCCGTCCGGCACGCGCAGGTCGATGTCGAGTACGGAGTGGGCCACGAGCCAGATCACGGCGCCGGCGGCCACGGTGGCCAGGACGGCGAGCGCTCGGACGCGCAGGGGGCTCTCGGTTCGGGTGACGGTGGACTTGGCGGACATGTGTGACTCCTCAGGGCTTCGGGGGCGCGACGGCCGTCGCTCCGACAGAGGTCATTGCCATAAGCACATACATGACCTTCGCATATAACTGTCCCACATCCAGGAATGCCCGGTCCAGTCATATGCCAGTGCGGGTAATCTCGGAGAGATGAGTGGCGAAAACGAGCTGTCGACGGACACGGCCCCCGCGAACGCCCCGGGCGCGGAGCGGCGCACGCCCGTGGAGGACGGCGTGCTCAACGCCGTGGAGCTGGCGATGATCCGGATCCGCCGGCGGCAGTCCCGGCGGAGTCTGGCCCGGCCGGTCGTCCAGGGGATGGCGGAGCCGCTGGACCTCAACACGCTCTCCGTCATCGACGCGGTCGACGAGGGCAGCGGCGGGAGCGAACGGGACGTGACGGTGGGGTTCATCGCGGACCGGCTGGCCATCGACCCCTCGCGGGCCAGCCGCATCGTCGCCGACGCGGTCAGGTCCGGCTTCGTGCGCCGGGTGGCCTCCCAGGAGGACGGCCGCCGCAGCTGCCTGGCCCTCACCAAGGCCGGCCGCGAGGCGGTGTCCGCCGCCCACCGCACCCGCCAGGACTTCTACGCCGACGCCCTGAAGGACTGGCAGCCGGACGAACAGCGCCAGTTCGCCCTCCTCCTCACCCGGTTCGTCGACTCCCTCAACGACAAGACCCGCGACTGACCCCAGGGCCGACCCCGGCCTCCGCCGGGGTACGGAGAGAGCCGTCCACCGGGCTTCGAGTGGGTTTCGAGGGTGTCCGGTGACGCTGAGCGCGCCACGAACCCGCTACCGACGGCGCTCAGAGCCCCGCTGCCGTGGGGCGGACGCGCCTTGTCCCGAAGGAGGCGCGACGGTGAGTACGACTGACCGGACCGACCGGACAGAGCGGAGCCGGAGCCCGCGGGCGGCCGGCTCCGCACGGGTCGTCCGCCCGGCCCCTGCCACAGCCGCGGTACCCGTTCCCCGCCCGCCGGCCGCCGTCGGCTGGGCCTACGCCATGGTGATCGTGGCGACGCTCGCCGCGATCGCGAGCAACGTCTTCGAGATCGCCCACCAGGTCGAGACCGGGGTCGCCGGCGCGGCGACCACCGGCGACCTGGCCCTGACCATCGCCTTCTGCGCCCTGTTCGGCTTCTTCGCCGAGATGCTCCGGGCCGGACGCCAGTGGGGCCGGGTCCTGCTCACGGTGTTCACCGCCCTGGGCCTGCTGTTCACCGGCCTCGGCCTCGCCCAGCTCGGCGGGCGCCCGCTGGTGGGCCCGCTGCAGGCGAGCCTCGCCGTGGCCAGCCTGATCCCGTCCGTCGTCGGCCTCGTCCTGCTCTACGTCCCCTCCGTCAACCGGTGGATGACGAGCGTGCGCGAGGACAGCCGCACGGTCTCCCAGCGGCTGCGCAAGGCGGTCCTCACCGCCCATGTGGGCATCTCCGTGGGCTGGCTCGGCCTGGTCACCGGCATGTTCGCGATGTCCGTCGCGGGCGCCACCACCCACAACGCCGACACCCAGGCCGCGATGTACCGCACCATGTCGATGCTCGACGAGATCTTCCTCGGCATGACCAGCATGTTCGCCCTCATCACCGGCATCGTCGTCGGCGCCGGCACCAAGTGGCGCCTGCTGCACCGCCGTTGGGTCGCAGTGAAGTTCTTCTGGACGATGGGCGTCATGGTGCTGGGCTTCTCCGTCATCCACCAGCAGATCCTGCGCGCCAACGAACTCGTCGACGCGGGCGCCCCCGTGCGCGGCGGCGAACTCGACACCGTCGGCTGGACCATGGCCGGCTCGGCCCTGCTCGCCCTCCTCTCCCTGGTCTTCATGACGGCCGTCTCCACGTACAAGCCCTGGGGCCTGACCGACCGGGGCCGCCGGCACTCCCCCGCGAAGTCCGCCCGTGCGTCTCGAAAGGACGACCCGCAGTCATGACCACGATTCAGGACACCCAGGCCCTGCGCCACAGCCGCCTCCTGGGCGTCGGCACCTACCGTCCCGAACGGTCCGTGCCCAACACCGAGATCGCCGAACGCACCGGACTCGACCCCGACTGGATAGAGCGGCGCTCGGGCATCCGCTCCCGCCGCTACGCCTCCCCCGAGGAAACCCTGCCCATGATGGCGACCGCCGCCGCCGAGAAGGCGCTCGCCGCCGCCGGCATCGGCGCGGACCAGCTCGGCACGGTCATCGTCGCCACGATCACCTCCATGGAGCAGATGCCCGCCGTCGCCGTCGAGGTCGCGCACCGGCTGCACGCCGAGAAGGCCGCCGCCTTCGACGTCTCGGCGGCCTGCGCGGGCTTCTGCCACGCGGTCGCGCTCGCCAGCGACCTGGTCCGCATGGGCCGTACCGACCACGTCCTGGTCATCGGCGCCGAGCGGATGACGGACATCCTCGACCACTCCGACTCCGACACGGCCTTCCTCTTCGCCGACGGCGCCGGCGCCGTGGTCGTCGGCCCCTCGGACGAGCCCGGCATCGGACCGGTGGTCTGGCACGCCGACGGCTCGCGCAACGCGGCCCTGAAGATGACCTCGCCCTGGCACGACGGCACCGGGGTACGCCCGGACGGCCGCCCCGCGATCACCATGGCGGGCTGGAAGGTGTTCCGCTGGGCCACCGGCGAACTCGTCCCCGCCACCCGGAAGATGCTCGACCTCGCGGGCGTCACCGTGGACCAGCTCGACGCGTTCATCCCGCACCAGGCCAACATGCTCATCACCGACTTCGTCGTCCAGGAACTGGGCCTGACCGAACGGACCGCCATCGCGCGGGACATCGTCACCAGCGGCAACACCTCCGCCGCCTCCATCCCGCTCGCCATGGACGAACTCCTGTCCACCGGCGGCGCCCCCAGCGGCGGCCTCGCCCTGCTGGCCGGCTTCGGCGCCGGACTGGTCTACGCGGGCCAGGTGGTACGCCTGCCCTGAGCGCCGCACCCTCGGGGCAGGACCGCAGCGGGCACCCGGCCGACGTACCGGCCGGGTGCCCGCTTCGTGCTGCCGCCCCTGCGTCCCCTACGCCCACCGCACCGCACACGACTGTGCCGTGAGGAGCAGTGCTCCTCACGGCACAGGGACCGCGGCGGTCAGCGGGGCGGTGTCAGTACGCCGCCTCCACCTGGAACAGGGCGAACGGGCTGGGCCGTCCGGTGTCCTGGTAGGCGCGCAGCGGGGAGGTCGTCCCGCGGTGGCCGGCGCCCGCCTCCCAGTCCCGGAAGGCGGCCATGCTCTCCCACTCGCTGAGCACGGCGTACGCGCCGGGATCGGCCAGGTCGCGCAGCAGCTCGTTGCCGAGCAGACCCGGCGTGCCCGCCAGGTCCTTGCTGATCCGGTGGTACCCCTCCTCGACCCCGGCGACCTGCTCCGCCGTGGCCCGCAGGTACAGCAGGATCCGTACCCGGCCGGGCGCCCCGCTCATCCGGCGACCTTCACCAGGTGCATCATCGCCAGCGACCCGCCCGTGCGGTACGGGTGCAGCTTCTCGCGGTGCCGTACGTGCTCGGTGCTGCTCTCGAAGGCGAGGAAGGACTCCCGGTCGGTCCAGTCGCTCACCACGTAGTAGACGGACGCCTCCTTCGCGCTGCGCGCCAGGGTGTGGCCCAGGTTGGCGCGCTGGGCCGTGACCTCCTTGCTGCCCTCGGCCCACACGTTCTCGAAGTCGGCCTCCAGGCCCGGCTTGACCTCGACGGTCAGCAGCACCCGGAAGGTCCCGGGCTGCGCGGCCACCTCAGACACCACCGTCGACGTGCAGGGTCTCGCCGTTGACGTACGTGGACAGCTCGCTCGCCAGGAACAGCACGGCGCCGGCGATCTCCTCGGGGCGCCCGAACCGGCCGAGCGCCATCATGCGCAGGTAGCGCTCGTCGTAGGCGGCGCGCTGCTCGTCGGTCAGCTCGTCGGGCGCGGAGGTGTCGATGACGCCGGGGGCGACGACGTTGAACCGGATGCCCTTGCCGCCGAGTTCCTTGCACAGCGTGCGGGTCAGCCCGACCAGGCCCGCCTTGGAGGCGGTGTAGTGGCCCCGCAGCGGGATGCCCGCCATGGCGCCGCGCGAGCCGATGTTGATGACCGACGAGCCCTCGCGCAGCAGCGGCAGGGCCTTGCTGATCACCATGAACGGGCCGGTGAGGTTGGTGCTGATCACCCGCTCCCACTCCTCGAACGGCAGCTGGGCGAACGGGATCTGGCTGATCACGCCCGCGTTGTTGACCAGCACGTCCAGCGTCTCGAACCGCTCCCGGACCGTCGCGAGCAGCGTCTCGACGCCCTCGGCGGTGCCGACGTCGGCCCGGACCAGGGCGTGCTCGCCGCCGATCTCCTTCAGCTCGCGGGCGAGGCTGTCCACGGCCTCGCCCTCCTGCCGGTAGCAGGTCACCACCGAGGCGCCGGCGTTCGCGAGTGCCAGCACCACGGCCCGCCCTATGCCCCGGCTACCGCCGGTGACCAGCGCGTTCTTTCCCACCAGTCGAAGCTGCATGTCATTCTCCATGTCCTCGTTCTCGCGACCGTGGCCGCGCCGGGTTTGCCGTACGGGCGTGTGTTCCCTCTGTTCACCGGGCGGCCGGGACGGGGCGGCACTCCAGGACCGCCCAGCGCCCGGCGACCGGCTCGTTCACCAGCTCGAAGCCCGCTTCTGCGAGCAGTGCCCGCCACTGGGCCTCGCCGCGTTCCCGGCCGCCGAACCGGATGAGCATGTCCAGGTCGAGGAGCTTGCCGCGGTCCCACTCGTTGGCGGGCCCGACCAGGAACTCGCAGATGAGCAGGCGTCCTTCGGGGTTGCCCGCGAGGGCGTCGCGGATCCGGCGGAGGATCGCGGCGGCCCGTTCGTCGTCCCAGTCGTGCAGCACCGCCTTGAGCACGTACGCGTCCCGCCCGGCGGGCAGCTCGGCGAAGAAGTCGCCGGGCACCACCTCGACGCGGTCCGCGACCCCGGCCTCTTCGAGGAGCTTGGGCGCCTCCGCCACCACCGCCGGGCGGTCGACGAGCGTGCCGCGCACCCCGGTGTGGCGCCGGAGCACCTCGGAGAGGAACCAGCCGCGCCCGCCCCCGACGTCGGCGATCCGCTCGAAGCGGCCGAAGTCGAAGCTGTCGAGCAGCATGCGGGTGGTGGCCCGGCTCATCCCGGTCATCGCCCGGTCGAACAGGGCCCCCGCGCGCGGGTCCTGCTCCAGGTGCTCGAAGAAGCCGTGCCCGTACGCGGCCTCGAAGGCGGGCTCGCCGGTGCGCACGGTGTGCATCAGGGCGCCGTAGGACCGCCACAGCATGTCGTCGCCGTTGTACAGCACCATGTCCCGCTGGCTGCCCGGCACGTCGGAGCGCAGCACCTCGGCCATGTCGGTGAGCGCGTAGGTGCCGTCGGGCTGTTCGGCGAAGACCCCGAAGGCGGCGGCGACGCGCAGCACCCGCCCCAGCGAGTCCTCGTGGGTGCCGGTCCGTTCGGCGAGCGCGGCCACCGTGAGCGGGCCGTCGGCCAGTTCGTCGGCGACGCCCAGCTCGGCGACGACGTGCAGCACCCGGGATATCCGTTTGCCGTCGGTCAGCAGCAGCAGCCGTACGTGCGGCGGCAGCGCGGCGGTCAGCGCCGGGCCGACCACTCCGGTCATGGTGTCCACACCTTCTCCTAGGTCAGATGAGCACGGCGGCGGCGCCGACGTTCGCCAGCAGCGCGGCGACGGCGAGCGCGCCCCGGACGCGGTTCCAGCGGATCCAGCGCTCACGCGGGTCGAGGCGGTCGAAGTCGGCGGGCAGGTGCGCGGGATCGAGCGTCGACAGCCAGCGGTTGATCGGCACGTTCTTGGTGAGCGAGACCGTCATGGCCGCCGCGAGCAGCAGCGCCCCGAGGGCCGCGAGCAGCCGTACGGCGGTGCCGGGGCCGGTGGCGGTCAGGGCGAGGTCGCACAGCAGACAGCTCAGCAGCGACAGCGGCATGAACGGGTCGAAGCGGGTGACGAGACCCTTGTGCACGGGGACGTACATCCCGGTGGGCAGGGTGGTGAACAGCGGGGCGGCCAGCACGGAGATCGCGAGGCCGCCGGCCGCGAGACCGCCGGCGAGCAGCGCCGCGGGCATCAGTACCTGGACCGGCTCCACCACAGTCACCCTCCCGATCCGGTCGCCGCCCCTGTGCGGCGGACCGCTGCCCCGACTGTGGGAGGGCCAGGTCGAAGGGGACTCGAAGACGGCTCGACAGGGCGGGCGCGGGAGCGCGGGCACCGCCGTCGAGCACCCCTCCACAGCGAATCGAGCAGGTGGGGGCAGGGTGACCGGTACATCCACCACGGACCGGGAGTCGTGATGCTCAAGGAAGTACTGACCGGGGTCGTGCTGATCGGAACAGGAACCGTCACGGGCATCTTCGTGGCGGTTCTGGTCAGTGTGGCCCCCGCCATGTCGGTCATGAACCGCGCCGACTACCTGCGGGCCCACGCCCTGCTGGGCAAGGGCTACCACCCGCTGATGCCGATCCTCGTCAACGTCGTGACCCTGAGCGGGTTCGCCCTCGGCGTGCTCGCCGACGGGCCGGGCCAGGTGCTGTTCCCGGCCGCGTCGGTGCTGCTCATCGGGGTACAGGCCGTCTCGCACCTCGGCAACGTGCCGATCAACCGCTCGCTGGCCGGGCTCGCCTCGGACGGACCCTGGCAGGACCCCCGTCCGCTGTGGCGGGCCTGGCACCGGCTGCGTACGGCACTGGCCGGGCTCGCCCTGGCCAGCGTCACCGTGGCGGCACTCGCGACCCCCTGAAACACCGGCAACCCGCAACTCCCTGAAGGCCGTCGGCGCTCCGCGAGCGCCGCCGAGGAGGAGAGACCCCATGCCACTGAACGCCATCACCTACCGCGTCCGTCCCGGCCACGAGGACGAGCTGACGGAGGTCTTCGCACCGCACAACTTCACCCGGGTCGACTCGCCCGTGATCAAGGACGCCTCCGGCGAGACGGCCGGGATGCTGCTCGGCACCGGTCTGTTCGTCCAGGGGGAGACCCTGATGCGGGTGATCCACCACGACGGCGTGTCCGCCGACCGGATCGCCCGGCACATGTCGGTGCAGAACGGGGTGCACGAGGCCGAGCGGGCGATCCTGCCGTATCTGGCCGAGCCCCGCGACACGGAGACCCCCGAGGGGTTCCGGCGGCACTTCCATCACAGTTTCATGACCGTGCTTGAGCAGCACAGCCCGGACGAGCGGCCCGCGGCCGGCACGGTCGCGCTGCGGTATCCGCTGCGCCGGGGCGCGGGCGCGGAGCTGGCCGCCACCCGCGCCACCGCCAACCTCCGGGCGACGCTGCTGCTGTCGCCGGAGCATCCGACGATCGTGCGCACCGCGCTGTTCCTGCACGAGGACACCCTGGTCCGTGTCGTCCAGTACGACGGCCACCCGTACGACGTCGTGGGCTATCTGACGGAACGCTGTTTCGGCACGGCGGCCGAGACATGGCTTGAGCCGTATCTGCTGGACGCCGTCCGGCCCGCCCACCCGGACTCGTATCTCGCCCTCGTGCACGAGCAGGCCATGCTGTCGATCGCGCACATGTCGGTGCTGGGCGTCGACTGACGGCAGCCCTTCCCCCGTACGGAACGGAAACCGCCGCCGGGCGCTGGTCCCGGCGGCGGTTTCCGTGTCTGACGTGCTCGGTGCGGGTGGCTCGGTGCGGGTGTCTCAGTCCTCGGGGTGGTCGAACCACTCGCCGAGCTTGGTGCCCATCAGCGGGCTGCCGCGCAGCTTCAGCTTGCCCGTCAGGAAGGCCTTGGCGCCGGGCAGCTTGCCGACGCCCATCGCCAGCATGTCGGGGAACTTGATCCCGATGGTGATGTCGGGGTTCTCGTGCCGGCCCTTGTCGGTCCGGCAGGTGCCGGCGTCGACCTGCACGTAGTGCAGCTTGGGGCCCTCGCCGGAGGCGATCTCGAACTGGAAGACGCCGCCCTGGCCCTTGGCCTTCTCCGGGTTGAACTCCGACACCAGCAGCTCGAAGATCAGCGTCAGCGCGCCGTCCAGGCCGCCCTCCCGCCCGGCCACCACGGCCTCCAGCTCCTTGGTCGGCACCGACTCGACCAGCTCGATCAGCTCGGTCACCTGTTCCGCTTGCGTACTCATCGGTTCCTCCTTGGTCCCTGGGCCTCGGCCGGGGCGGCCGGTGACAGTTCGTGGAGCGGTTCGAGCAGCCGCATCTCGCCGCCCTCCCGCAGCGGCCAGAGCACCTTGAGATAGGCCTGCTGGCCGTCGCTGCGTTCGAAGGCCCGGAAGGACGGTTCGTCCGTCCAGTCCGTCAGTACGGTGTAGCTGCCGGGCTCGGCGGTGTCGCGCAGGAGCTGCTGGCCGTGGTTGTCGGGGAACCGGCGTACGGTCTCGGCGTGGCCGCGCCACAGCTCCTCGAACGCGGCCTCCTGCCCCGGGGTGATCCGGATCCGCAGCAGGACCCGGAGTCCGGCCGCCGTCGGCGCCGAAGCGGTCACGAGCGCACCGCCGCCCGCGCGGCGGCCTCCTCCACCAGCCCCTTGATCCGGGCCATCTCCCGGCGGGTGTTGGTGTTGAGCCGCTCGGTCATCTCCGCGTCGCCGAACGGCAGTCCGGCGCGGACGGCGAACTCCTGGCGCCAGCGCATCGCCACCCCGCCGTCGGTCGCGGTGTAGGTCCAGTGGATGTCCATGTGCTCGAAGGGGCCGGTCTCGATCCGCCGGGCCCGTACGGTCCTGGTCTCCGGGTCGGGGGTGCGCTCGGAGACCCAGCTCCAGACGGCGCCGTTCTCGTCCGGGTGCAGGGTGAGCCGGAACCGTACGGTGGCTCCGTCGCGGTCGAGGATCTCGGCGGCAGCGTACTCGGAGAACAGCTCGGGCCAGGTCTCGACGTCGTTCGTCATCGCCCAGAGCAGGTCCATGGGCGCGTCGACGACCACGGTGTTGTCGGTCTGCGCCATGTCAGACCGCCGCGAGGCTGGCGTTGACGTAGTCGATGACGGCCTGGGGCGACTGCATGCCCTCGATGGCCTCGTCCGGTATCTGCAGGCTGTACTCGCGCTGGATCTGGCTGGCGATCTCCAGCACGGCGAGCGAGTCGTAGCCGATGTCGGTGAAGGCGGCGTCGAGCTTGTCCGGGGTGAGGTCGTCGACGTCACCGGTGCACCGGCTCATGACCGCCTTGAGGTCGTCGAAGGTCATGTTGGCACTCATGGGGTTCCTCCAATGGGAAACGTGACATGCGATGGACGGCAGAGAAGAAGAGGGGAGAAGAAGAGGCGAGGCGAAGAAGCGTTGAAGCGGGGAAACGGAGCGGCCGGTCAGACGGCCCGCAGCACGACGGCCGCGTTGAAGCCGCCGTAGCCGCGGCTGAGCACCAGCGCGGTGCGCAGCCGGGTCTCGCGGGGCCGGTCGACGACCAGGTCGAGCCGGTGCTCGGGGTCGGGGCGGACGTTGACCGACGGCGGGATCACCTGGTCGCGCAGCGCGAGCGCGGCGGCGGCCACGTCGAGTGCCGCCCCGCCCGCGTAGAGCCGGCCGGTCATGGTCTTGGGGACCGTCACCGGGACCGCCTCCGGGCCGAACACGGCGGCGAGGGCCTCGGCCTCCTGCCGGTCCAGCTCGGGTACGCCGTACCCGTCGGCGAACACCACGTCGACGTCCTCGGGCGCCAGCGAGGCGTCGGCCAGGGCGAGTTCGACGGCCCGGCGCAGGCCGGGCGGGCGGCCGGAGCCGGGGCGCGGGTCGAAGGTGGCGGCGTAGCCGGAGACCTCGGCGTAGATCCGCTCCACGCCGCGGGCGCGGGCGTCCTCGCGGCTCTCCACCACGAAGATCGCACCGCCCTCCCCCGGTACGTAGCCGCTCGCGCCGGAGTCGAAGGGCACGTACGCCCGCTCGGGCCGGTGCTCCTCGCTGAGCCGTCCGTTGGAGAGCTGGCAGACCAGCCCGTACGGGGACAGCGAGGCGTCGGTGCCGCCGGACAGCACCAGCCGGGTGCCCTTGGCGAGGACCCGCCGGGTCTGCGCCAGGGCGTCCAGACCGCCGGCCTGCTCCGAGCACAGCACTCCGCAGGGGCCGCGCATGCCGTGCCTGATGGACAGCTGCCCGGTGGTCGCCGCGTAGAACCAGGCGATGGACATGTACGCGCCTACGGCCTGCGGTCCCTCGCTGTACAGCTTCTGCAGCTCGCGCTGGCCGAACTCGACGCCGCCCGAGGAGTTGGCGGTGATGACCGCCATGTCCAGGTCGGCGAAGTCGTCCGGGACGACGGCCGCGTCGGCCAGCGCCTCGTTGGTCGCGGCGAAGGCGTACTGGGTCATGGCGTCGGTCTCGCTGACCAGGCGCTGCGGCGCGTGGGCGGCCGGGTCGAATTTGGTGGCCTCGCCCGCGACCCGCACCGGGTAGCGCTCCGGGTCGAAGCGGCTGATCCGGCCGAGGCCCGACGTGCCGTCGAGGGTCGCCCGCCACCATGCCTCGCGGTCCTGGCCGTTGGGCGCGACCACGCCAAGACCGGTGATGACGGGGGCGCTCACGTGATCCTCCTCGGGGAGGTGAGGACGACCGCGCTCTGGAAGCCGCCGAAGCCGCTGCCGACGCTGAGGACGACGTCCAGTTCGGCCTCGCGCGCGGTGCCCGGCACGTAGTCCAGGTCGCACTCGGGGTCGCGTTCCTCGTAGTTGGCGGTGGGCGGGATGGCGCCCCGGTCGATGGCGAGGGCGCTGGCCGCGATCTCGATCGAGCCGATGGAGCCGAGCGAGTGCCCGACCATCGACTTGATGGAGCTGACGGGGACGCGGTAGGCGTGCTCGCCGAGGCTGCGCTTGTACGCGGCCGTCTCGTGCCGGTCGTTCTGCTTGGTGCCGCTGCCGTGGGCGTTGGCGTAGTCGATCTCGTCGGGGTTGATCCGGGCCTCGTCGAGCGCGGCGGTGATCGCCTCGCCCATCTCGCGGCCGTCGGGCCTCAGGCCGGTCATGTGGTAGCCGTTCGCGCGGGCCGCGTAGCCCACGACCTCGCAGTAGATCCGGGCGCCCCGGCGGCGGGCGTGCTCCAGCTCCTCGATCACGAACACCGCGGAGCCCTCGCCGAGGACCAGCCCGTTGCGCCGCCGGTCGAACGGGCGGCAGGCGTGCTCCGGGTCGTCGTTGCTGGTGGAGGAGGCGCGCAGGGTGTCGAAGCAGGACACGGTGACGGGGTAGATGGGCGCGTCGGTGGCACCGGCGACCATCACGTCCACCGAGCCCTCCCGGATCAGGTCGACGGCGTACCCGACCGCGTCGATCCCGGCGCAGCAGCCGGAGCTGACGACGGTCGCCGGGCCCTCGGCGCCGGATGCCCAGGCCACCTCGGTCGCCAGCGAGCTGGACATCACGTACGAGTACAGGTGGGGCTTCATGTAGCCCTGGTCGACCAGCCACTGGCGGCCGTTGTCGCTGACGGTGCGGTACTCCTGCTCCATGGAGATGGCGTTGCCGACGCCGTTGCCGACGCTCACGCCGATCCGGTGCGGGTCCTCCGCGTCCATGTCGAGTCCGCTGTCGGCCATCGCCTCCCGGGCGGCGACCAGGGCGAACTGGCCGGCCCGGTCGGTGCGCCGGATCTCCTGGTACGACAGTCCGGCCAGCTCGGGGTCGAAGTCGCACTCGGCGCCGATCCGGCTGCGGAAGGGGGTCGGGTCGAAGAGCGTGATGCGCCGGGTCGCGGTCTTCCCCTTGACGATCATCTCCCAGAACGCCTCCCGGCCCGGCTGCCCGGGGGCGACGACCCCGATGCCGGTGATCACCGCGCGCCCGGTCATTCGACGCCCCCCACTTCGGGCAGCGTGCCCTCGCCGGGCAGCGGTTCGCAGTCGACGTGGCCGAGTTCGGGGCGCGGGGCGAGCGGGCTGAGGAAGAAGGAGACGAACGCCTGCTCGTCGAAGGGGTTCTCGATGCGGTGCCGCACCCCGATCGGGACCATGAAGGACTCGCCGGGCTCCAGCACCAGCTCCCGGCCGTCGACGCGCAGCAGCAGCCGGCCGCGGATGGCGTAGAAGAACTCCTCGGAGTACTCGTGGTAGTGCTCGGAGACGAACTCGCCGGGCTCCAGGGTGCCCACGCCCATGAACCCCGAGGTCGCTCCGCAGGTCTTGGGGCTGAGCAGGACACGCAGGTCGCCGCCGCGCTTGCGGTTGGGCGGTACGTCGTCGATGGCGACCTTGATGAGGTCGGTGGTCTGCATAGGTGCTCCAGGTGGGGACGGGGGCCCGGGTCGTCCGGGGAGGGCGGGCCGGGGTGCGGCGGACGTCTCGGGCTCAGGGGGTCCAGGTGTAGAAGGACTCGGCCATCGAGTCCTTGGGCTCGCGCCAGGACGGGGAGTACGGCGTCATGAACTCCTGGAGCCGGGTGTTGATGTCCTCGTACAGCGGGTGGGTGCGGGCCCGGTAGAGGTCGCCGTTGATGGGCTGCTCCGCCTCCACGAGGTGGAAGTAGAGGCCGTGGAAACGGAACAGGGTGCGGCGCTGGACGCCGATCATGTGGGGCAGCTCGGTCGCGTCGGACTCGGCGAAGAGCGCGGCGACCTTCTCGGCGTCGTCGTGGTCCATCCGCGCGACGATGAGCGTGCGATGTGCCATGGGGACTCCTATCGGGTTGTCGCCCGCGGGCGGTGGGGCCGCCCGGGCTTCCGGCCGGTCCGTGAGCGGTTCGGACCTGCCGCTTTCGATGCTGGACGGGATTGCTTGAGGCCCCGTCCAGGGCAACTCGACGTCAGATTTGAGCCGTTCTGCGGCGTGTCTCGCGGAAGAGGAACAGCGCGGTGACCACGGCGGCGGTCGAGAAGGCCGCCAGGTACGTCCACAGCGGCACCACGCCCACCAGGTGCGAGAGCTGGCCGCCGAGTCCGGCGCCCAGCGCGGCCCCCAGGTAGAAGAGGCCCATCATGCGGCTGCCGTGCCCCTCCGGCGCGCTCTCCGCCGTGGTGCTGAGCCCGACCGGCCCGAAGACCAGTTCGCCGCAGGTCATGCACAGGAAGGCGCCCAGCAGCCAGAGCGCGGAGACCGGGACACCGCCGTCACCGGCGAACCGGGCACCGGCCGCGAGCACGGCGAAGCCGCCCGCCGCGCACAGCAGCCCGGCGGCGAACTTCCGTACCGTGTCCGTCCCGGCCGCCAGGCGCAGCCAGAGCCAGGCGAAGAGCGGGGCGAGCAGCAGCAGGAACAGCGGGTGCGCGGACTGGAACCAGCTCGCCGGGACCGTGAACCCGGCGATGTCCCGGTCGGTGTGCTCGCGTGCGAACAGGCTGAAGACCGAGCCGAGTTGGCCGTACATCGCCCAGAACAGCACCGACGGCACGAAGATCCTGCGGTAGCCGCGGATGCGTTCGCGCTCGGCCGCGTCCAGCTCCGCCCCTCGCAGCAGCCGCCGGAAGTACCAGACGGGCGCCACCAGCGAGGCCAGCCCGCACAGTGCGAGCACCGGCCGCAGCGGCAGCCCGCCGGCCAGGACGACCCCGGTGACCAGCACCACCACCCCGGCCAGCGCCGCCCAGGCGCCGCGCACCAGGCGGCGCAGCGCGTCGGGCGGCAGCGGACGGGACGGGCCGGTACGGGCACCGCGCAGGGTCGGCGCCCCGTGCAGGTACTGCAGGACGCCGAAGACCATGCCGACGCCGGCGGCGCCGAAGCCGAGATGCCAGTTGACGCGTTCGCCCAGCGCACCGGTGACCAACGGTCCGACGAGCGCGCTGACCTGGACGCTCATGTAGAAGACGGAGAACGCCGCCTGCCGCTGGGCGCTGCCCGCCCCCGGGTTCATCTGGTCGAACATCACGGGCAGGTTGGGCTTCAGCAGGCCGGTGCCGCAGGCGACCAGCAGCAGGCCCAGATAGAAGGTGGTGCGGGCGGGTACGGCCATACAGGCGTGCCCGGCCGCGATGACGAGGGCCCCGCTCAGCATCGCCCGGTGGGTGCCGAGCACCCGGTCGCCGAGCCAGCCGCCGGGCATGGCGGCGAGGAACGACGCGGAGATGTAGAGCCCGAAGAGGGCACCGGCGGTGCCGTCCGCGAGCCCGAGCCCGCCCTCGGCCTCCGGCGCGGTGGCGTAGAGGAAGAGCAGGGCCTGCATGCCGTAGAAGCTGAAGCGCTCCCACATGTCGGTCATGAACAGGGTGCTGAACCAGCGCTCGCGGAACAGGGCGCGGACGGGGCGGGTGCCGGGGTCCGGGGCGGGAGCCTTGATATTCGACGAGGTGTTCGGTGAGGTGTTCTGTGAGGTGGTCATCCCGTCGCTCTCACAGGGAGATCCCGCCGTCGATCCGCACGACCTGTCCGGTGATGTAGTCGGCGGCGTCGGAGAGCAGGAAGGCGACGAGTTCGGCGACGGCCTCGGGGGTGCCGAAGCGGCCCATCGCGACCTTGCCGAGGGCTGCCTGGCGGGCCTTGGCCGTCATGCCGTCGAGCATGTCGGTGTCGATGAAGCCGGGCGCCACGGCGTTGACCCGCACCCCGTAGGGGGCGACCTCCTTGGCCAGGGCGCGGGTGAGGCCGTTCAGTCCCGCCTTGGCGGTGGCGTAGTTGGTCTGCCCGGGGTTGCCGAACACGCCGATCACGGACGAGACGTTGACGACCGCGCCCGCCCTGCGGCTGATCAGGCCGCGCAGCACCGCGCGGCACAGGTGGAAGGCACCGTCCAGGCTGGTGCCGACCACCGAGTGCCAGTCCCCCTCGGACATCAGGGCCATCGGGCGGTCCCGCAGGATCCCGGCGGAGTTGACCACCGCGTACGGCGGCAGGCCGAGCTTCTCCTCGGCCTCGTCGACGAAGGCGCGGACCGCCTCGGCGTCCGTGACGTCGCAGACGACGTGGTGGACGGCGGCGCCGGTCTCCGCGACGAGCCGGGTGGTCTCCAGGGCGGCCTCGTCGGCGGAACGGGAGCAGAACCCGATGTCGTAGCCCGCCCCGGCGAGCCGCACCGCGATGGCACGCCCGATGCCCCGCGACCCGCCGGTCACCAACGCGCAACGTCTCTCGGTCATGACATGACCCTCCTGTGAATGGGTTACCGACCGGCTCTGCCCGGACCGCCGAAGGCATCGACGGCGTCGAAAGCATCGGCGGAGGGACTCAAGGCAGCCTCGAAGAGCACCCGGCACGCTGCACGCATGGTGGAGAACCTCTTCGAACAGAACCTGCTCTGGGCCGTACTGACGGCGCTCTTCTGGGCGTTCGCGTCCCGCGGCGCCCGCCGCCTGCCGACCCGCCCCACACCCCGCTCACTCGGCCGCCGGGCCCGCCTGGGCCTGATCCTGCTGACCGTGTCCCTGCTGGTACTGGCGCTGCGGGTAGCGCTGGCGGTAGCCCTGGCGACCACGGCAGGCTGGCCGGCGGCAACCGACTTCGTCCTGTTCGCGGCCGTCCCCCTCACCCTGACGGGCACAGCGGTCGCGGCCTTCACGGTGCCGGCGTATTGGCGGCTGCTCAGGCAGACGCCGACCACCCCCACGTACCGGCGACTGCTCCGTCAGACGCCGGCCACCACCACGGTGCCGACGTACCGGCGACTGCTCCGGCACGCACCGGCCACCCCCGGCGAAGGCGGCGCCGCGATCCGGCCCGCCGCAGGCCAGACGCCGTCGACCCACTCCGGCACGGCCGGGCCGTACCCGCCACCGACGGCTCCGGCCGGGCACGGCAACGCCGGTACGGCCACGGACACGGGCGCACCGGCGACCTCTCCGGGGGTCCGGCTCGCCGCGGTCTCCACTCCGCCGGGGACGCAGCTCACCACCACCGCCACCGCACCGCCCCGGCCGGCGACACCGACTCCGGACGGCGAGGCGAACGGCAGCTCGGCGACAGACCCGGGTGAACCGGCGGCCACCCCAGGGCTCCGGCTCGCCGCAGTCTCCACTCCGCCGGGACCGCCCGCCCACCGGGAGAACGGCGGCCCCGGAACGGAACCAGGCAGGCCACCCGTCCCACCGGGACCGCAGACCATCACCACCACCGCACCACCCCTCCCAGCGACACCGGACGGCAACGCGAACGGCAGCGCGGCCACAGACCCAGGCGCACCGGCGACCTCCCCAGGGCTCCGGCTCGCCGGGATCTCCACCCCGCCGGGACCGCAGCTCACCACCACCGCACCACCCCGGCCGGCAGTACCGGCACCGGCCGGCGAGGCGAACGGCAACGCGGCCACAGACCCAGGCGTCCCCACGGATCTGCGGCTCGCCGCCGCTTCCTGGCGGGTCGTCGTGCCCGTACGCGTCTGCTTCCTGGCCTCGCTGCTCGCGGGCGGGCTCACGCTGCATCCGCCGGCCCCGCCCTACGGCGGGCTCCTCCTCCTCGAACTGGTGCTGCTCGTTCTCGCCGCCTCGGGGCTGGTGCTCCGGCAGCAGCGGTGGCGGGCCGTGGTGGGAGCGCCCGGCTGGCGGCGGCCGTCGCGGGCGCGGCGGCTGGTGCGCGGCACGGCCACGGTGACCGCCTTCGCCGTCCTCGTCACGGGCGGCTGGGCCCTCGCCGCCGAGCGCAGCCGACTGCCGGAGAGCGTCGGCCAGGACCACCACGCGCACACGTACGACACCGGCGGCGGCCCGGCGGCCGGACAGGCGCCGGCGCGTGATCTCACCGCCCTCACCGGCCCCCGTACCGGCACCCCCGACCGCAGCTTCACCCTCACCGCGTCCGCCCGCACGATGCGCCTCGCGTCGGGCGAGCAGGTCGCCGCCCTCGCCTTCAACGGGCAGCTTCCCGGACCCGAACTCCGCGTGCGCGAGGGCGAGTTGGTCGAGGTCGTCCTCGTCAACCGGGACGTCCGCGCCGGAGTCACCCTGCACTGGCACGGCGTCGACGTCCCGGCCGCCGAGGACGGCGTGGCGGGCGTGACACAGGACGCCGTACGTCCCGGCGAACGGCATGTGTACCGGTTCCGGCCGCCCCGCGCGGGCACCTTCTGGTACCACGCGCACCAGCAGTCCAGCACGGCCGTCGCGCGCGGCCTCTTCGGCGCCCTGGTCGTGGAGGAGCCCGGCGCGGACGCCACGGGCGTGGACCGTACCGTCGTCGCCCACGCCTGGAGCGTCGAGGGCGCGAAGGGCGCTGCCACCGGCGGGCGCCCCGGCGGCGGGGGCGCGCTCAGCGGGCAGAACGGCATCGGGGGCCTCCTGCGCACCGCCTTCGGCGACGACACCCGGCTGCGGCGCGAGCGGGTCCCGGCCGGCACCCCGGTCAGGCTGCGCCTGGTGAACGCCGACAACTGCCCCCGCACCTACTCACTCGCCGGTACGGCCTTCCGGGTCGCCGCGATCGACGGCAACGACGTGTCGGGCCCCACCGAACTGCGCGGCACCCGGCTGCGGATCGCGGGCGGCGGCCGGTACGACGTGACGTTCCGCCAGCCCGACGGCCCCGTCCACCTGACCGTGGTCGGCGACGCCAACGCCACCAGCGCCAGCCACGGCACCGAGGGCTGCGGCGAGGACGGCGCCTACGGCGCGGGCCAGGTGGAGACGGCGTCCCTGCTGCTCGACCCCACCGGCACCGCCGACCCGCCGCCCACCGCCACGGGCCCGCTCTTCGACCCGCTGGACTACGGCTCCCGTACGGCTGCCACACCCGTCCCCTTCGCCCCCGGCACCCGCTACGACCGCGACTTCCACCTCGTCCTGGGCAACAGCCTGGGCTTCTACGACGGCCGCCCCATGGTGCTGTGGACCGTCAACAACGCCGTCTACCCGGACATCCCGGCCCTGCTGGTCCGCGACGGCGACCTGGTCCGGGTCTCCTTCGTCAACCGCAGCCTCGACGACCACCCCATGCACCTGCACGGCCATCGCATGCTCGTCCTGTCCCGGAACGGGCAGGAGGCGACCGGCAGTCCCTGGTGGACCGACACCCTGAACATCGCGCCCGGCGAACGGTTCGAGGTCGCCTTCCGCGCCGACAACCCCGGCCTGTGGATGGACCACTGCCACAACCTGGACCACGCCCGCGACGGCATGGTCCTGCACCTGGCCTACGACGGCGTCACCACGCCCTACGAGGCGGGCAGTTCCACCGGCAACCTGCCCGAGTGACCCACCGCCACACCCGCCTGTCGGCACAGCAGTTCGCGCGCCGCACCGACCGTACGCCGATCCTCCTCGGGCCCCAGGGCCCGGGGAGGCAGCGTGGCGACGACCGCGCTGCGGCCCGAGCGCACGGCCCGGTGCCCCCGGGCGATGACCGCCAGACTCTGCGCCGGCCCGGCCTCGACGAGCAGCCGGTCCCCGTCCGCCAGCACCCGCTCCAGCGTCGGCCAGAACAGCACGGGCGCGGTCGGCTGCCCGGCCCAGAACGCGGCGCTGGTCGCCTCCCGCGCGCCGAGCGGACGGGTGGTGTAGGCCGAATACAGCGGCGTACGGGGCGGGGCGAGCGGCAGCTCCCGTACGAGCGCCTCGGTCTCGGCGACCAGCGGCGCCAGTGCCGGGCTGTGGTAGGGGGTGCGGGTGGCGAGCCGCCGGAAGGTCCTGCCGTCCGCGGTCAGCCCGCGCGCCACGGCCTCCAGTGGGCCCGCCGGACCCGAGAGGACGGTGTGCCGGGGCGCGTTCACCGCGCCCACCACGACCCCGGACCCCAGGTATCCGGTGAGTTCCTCGCGGGCCGCGGCGACCGCGAGCATCCCGCCCGCCGGTGTGGTCCGCTGCCGCCGGACCCGCTCCCACAGCAGCCGGACCGCGTCGTCCAGCCGGAAGACCCCGGCGAGCACGGCGGCGGCGAACTCGCCCATGCTGTGCCCGAGATACGCCGCCGGCCGCACCCCCCAGCTCTCGACCAGCCGACCCATCGCGTAGTCCACGGCGAACAGCAGGGGCGCGGAGCGGCTGTCGGCCTCCATCGGCACGACGGGCCGCTCGGCAAGCCAGTCGGCCCTGGCCGCCTCGCCGTCCGCGCCGAGCCGGGCCAGGACGGAGTCGACCGCGTCGGTGAACACGGCTTCGTGGCCGTAGAGCCCGGCCGCCATCTGCGGGTGCTGCGCTCCTGTCCCCGGGAACATCAGGACGACGGAACGGCGGTGAGGTTCAGTCATGGTGCCAGGCTGGACGGCCCGGATCGAGCCGCTCTCCACCGGCTCTCGCGCGACCCGTCGAGCCTGCCTTGAGCGCCCGGGCGCACGCTGCACGACATGAGCGTTGTCGACGAAACGACCTCGGCGCCGGTGACCCCCCGGAGCACGGCGGACACGGCCGCCCCTGGTGGCGGCGGCCATCTGCGCGACCGCGTCACGGAACTCGCCGAACTGACCGAGACCCTACGGCGCGGCCCGAGCGAACGGGCCACCGAGGCCCAGCACGCCAAGGGCAAACTGACCGCCCGCGAACGCCTGGAACTCCTCTTCGACGCGGACACGTTCGCCGAGATCGAGGAGCTGCGCAGGCACCGCGCCACCGGCTTCGGCCTGGAGGACCGGCGCCCGCACACGGACGGCGTCGTCACGGGCTGGGGCCTGGTGGACGGCCGTACGGTGTTCGCGTACGCCCACGACTTCCGCATCTTCGGCGGTGCCCTCGGCGAGGCGCACGCGCAGAAGATCCACAAGCTGATGGACCTGGCCGAGAGCGCGGGCGCCCCGATCGTGGGCCTGTGCGACGGCGCGGGCGCCCGGATCCAGGAGGGGGTCACCGCCCTCGCGGGCTACGGCGGCATCTTCACCCGGAACGTGCGCAGTTCGGGGGTGATCCCGCAGATCAGCGTGATCCTGGGACCCTGCGCGGGCGGCGCCGCCTACTCCCCCGCGCTGACCGACTTCGTGTTCATGGTGCGCGGCACCGGCCAGATGTTCATCACGGGCCCGGACGTAGTCCAGGCGGTCACGGGCGAGGCGGTGACACACGAGACCCTGGGCGGCGCGGACACCCACGCCACACTCTCCGGCGTGGCGCACTTCGCGTACGACGACGAGAGGTCGTGCCTGGAGGACGTACGCCACCTCCTGTCCCTCCTCCCCTCGAACAACCGCGAACTCCCCCCGCCCCAGCCCACGTCCGACCCACCGGACCGCCCCGGCGAAGCACTGTTGGACCTGGTCCCGGCGGACCCGGGCCGGGCGTACGACATGCGGGCGGTGATCGCCGAGATCACCGACGACGGCGACTTCTTCGAGATCCAGGAGGACTGGGCGACCAACGTCGTGTGCGCGCTGGCCAGACTGGCCGGCCAGGTGGTGGGCATCGTGGCCAACCAGCCCGCGTCGTTCGCCGGCGTACTGGACATCCACGCCTCGGAAAAGGCCGCCCGTTTCGTCCAGACCTGCGACGCCTTCAACATCCCGCTCGTCACCCTGGTAGACGTCCCCGGCTTCCTCCCCGGCGTCGACCAGGAACACGGCGGCATCATCCGCCACGGCGCGAAACTCCTCTACGCCTACTGCAACGCCACGGTCCCCCGCGTCCAGCTGATCCTGCGCAAGGCGTACGGCGGCGCGTACATCGTGATGGACTCCCGCTCCATCGGCACGGACGTCTCACTGGCCTGGCCGAGCAACGAGATCGCGGTGATGGGAGCGGAGGGGGCGGCGAACATCGTCTTCCGCCGAGAGATCGCCGCGGCGACGGACCCGGAGGCGACGCGCGCCCGCCTGGTGAAGGAGTACCGCACGGAACTGATGCACCCCTACTACGCGGCCGAACGCGGCCTGGTCGACAGCGTGATCGACCCGACCGAGACCCGTTCCCGCCTGATCGGAGCCCTGTCAATGCTCCGAGCCAAACACGCCCCCCTCCCGTCCCGCAAACACGGAAACCAACCGCAGTGACTCCGGCGACGGTACGAGTGCTCCGCGGAACGCCGGGGGCAGAGGAACTGGCCGCACTGCTACTGGCCCTGCACGCCGTGACCACCTCCACCCCCACCCCGCCCAAGGGGCCGCCGCCCCCTTCGGCGGCCCCTTGGGCCCGCGCGGGCGTGCCGCTGAGGGGGCCGGTTCCGGCTTGGTCCGGGGGGTGGGGGGTGGCTTGGCAGGGTGGGTAGGAAGTCGCTCTGCCCCACCTGTCGGCGAGCGCCCCGACAGCCACCCTGTCCGTACCCGCCCTGTCCGTACCCGCCCTGTCCGTACCCGCCCTGTCCGTACCCGCCCTGTTCAACGGACCTCGGCGGGTCGGCCGTGCGAAGGCTGGGGATGCCTTCAGACGAACGCCATAGGCACCCCGACCGCTGTCAGTTCACCCGAGGGCGAACTGCTCGCGGAGCAGCCCCTCGTGGAGCCGTGGCGTGCGCCCGTCCGGCAGGTTCTCCAGCACCTGTACACCGTCGTGGTCGCGGAGCTGCCGCAGGCCCGCCGCGAAGCCGTCGCCACAGGTGGTGGGCATGCCCGCGCGCTTCGAACGCGTCGAGGGTCAGCTGCCAGGTCAGACCGACCAGGTGCCGGGGGTCCGCTTCGGACAGCGCGTCGGCTCCCCGGTCGATCAGCTGGACCCGTTCGTCGCCGTCGAGCTGATCCCCGTAGGCGTCCATCGTCCAGGGGTCGATGACCTGGTGGGAGAGGAAACCGCCCGCCAGGGTGAGGGCGAGGGGCAGCCGCCCCAGCCGGTCCGCGACCCGCGCCGCCTGCTCCGTCGTACCGCTGTGCGGTGCGAGATCGCGCAGTACGAGCGCGGCGTCCTCTCGGGGCAGTACGCCGATGTGCTGCAGTTCGGCGCCCGGCCACCACCGGGCCGCCGCTCGCCGTGTGGTCACCAGGACGGTGCCGCGCGGGCTGGTGCGCAGCCAGTTGCCGTCCCTCAGGATCTCCGGCTCGTCGGTGTTGTCCAGGACCAGCAACCAGGGTTCGGCGGAACGGTCGAGATACGTCCAGACGAGATCGGCGGCAGGCCTGAGGCCGTTCCGCGCGGCAAGCAGTTCGCCGTCGCTCGCCCCTCGGTCGGCGGCGACGGCGAGCATGCCGGCGCGCAGGCTCGCACGGTCGGAGGCGTTGACCCACAGGCCCACCCGGCCCTGCTCTCCGGCGACCTCCTGGAACAGGGCGCAGGCGACCGCCGTCTTGCCCGAGCCGCCCATGCCGTAGAGCACATAGACCTGCCCGCCGCGCTCCACCTCGACGCTCGCCCGCAGACGTTCCATCACCTCGCTGCGGTCGCGGAGCGTGGCGGGAGGCCGGCCGACCGCCGGGCGCCGCACCGAGTCCGGTCCGCCGTGTTCCGACCCGTCACCGCCGTAGTGGTGGTGGTGCTCGCTGATGTGCTGGTCACCCCGCGACTGGTAGACACGTCCGTGGTCCTCGGCGTGGCCGTCCGTCCCACCCGTCATCGCTCTGTGATGTGCTGGTCACGTCCCGCTTGGTAGACCCGGGCCTGACCGGACGCGGTGGCGTGCTGACTGATCTGCCGGGCGGCAGCCGAGCCACCGGGATCGAGCTGATCCAGCAGCACACGCAGTTCCTCGACGGCGGCGGGCCGGGCAACGAGCAGCCGCCGCACCATTCCCTGCCACTGAAGGCGCAGTTCGTCCAGGGTCTCCCGGTCGTCCGCCGCCGTGGCGGCCAGCACGTCCTCGCGACCGGCCGCCAACTCGGCGGCGACGGTCTCGGCACGTTCGGGCTGGGTCCGGCGCCAGAGTTGTGTGATCCCGTCACGCGCGCGGTGCCAGGCATCGGTCGCCATCAACGCGACCAAGGTGGTCCCCGCGCTCTGCGCGAGCAAGGTCACTTCCGGTTCCACAATCGCCCCCCGTTCACCCGATTTTCCGACAGCAGAGTGGGAAAGTGTCGCCTGCCGGGCGTTGGCATGATTTTCTTTCCGACCAATATCATTCCACCCTTGAGCGACATGAGACAAGGAGGAATCAATCCTCGCCAATACCCCCGCAAGCCGGGGCTAACACATGGTCAGGCAGTCAAGGTGCAGGCTACAGTGAGGCGATCCAGACTGATCGAGGGGGCGACGGAAATGGTCAGGCCATGGGAAGCGGATCCGGACACGAGTTTCAAACAACGCCTGGGGAAAACACCCCAGGAACTCGGCATCACAACCGGAACTCCCGACTGCCCGGACATCTGGGAACTCGCCAACGGTGACATCGCCGTCATCGGCCGGGACGTCACCCAGTCACTCGGCAGGAACCTGCCCGACGGGGTCTCGATCGGGTCGGACGAACGTCTCGTGGTCATCCCCAGGAACATGCTCATCGCAGCGAAACCGGACATCCCCAGTGTTTGACTCCTTCCCCGACGGCACCTCCGAACGCCTGGACCGCCCGACGTACCACGCGGACCTGAGCCGGGTCTACGCCGACGGGGTCGGCTTCCTCAACAAGCTCGAGCGCGGCCAGCACTTCCAGGAACGCGGCTTCCCGAGCTGGGAGGCCTTCGCCGAGGGCGACTGGGAGAGGGCCTTGTCCCTGGCCGACGAGCGGCGCGAGGACTACACCCAGGAACTCCGCCAGGCATCGCGACTGGGCGTCACACATCGCCGCCTTCGCGTCGTGGAATTCCCGATCACGCCGTATGTGCAATGGGAGTTGTTCGTGCTGCGGGTACGCGTGGACATGGGCGACGACATCAAGGTCCTCGACGCGGGCGATATTTCGAACATCGAGCGAGGACGCCCTGTTCCGGAAGTGGTGATTCTCGGCGATGTGGCCATGTATGAGGTCGTTTACGACGAGGCCGGAAATGCGGCTGGCGCCAACCGTTACACCGACCGCTCACTGATCCGGGAAACGAACGCGGGATTCGATGCGTTATACGAGCGCGGCGAGGGGTTCCACACTTTCTTCGACCGGGAGATCGCCACGCTGGACCCGCCCCTGATGTCCGGCGCGTCGACGGGCTCTCGCGGTTCGCGGTGACCGCCGAGGCAGGATGCCTCAGGGGCCGCTTACGGCGTCTGCTACGGCGAAGGACTCGTGGTCCTCCACGACCTCCCCATCCACGACTTCGTCATCCACGGCTCGGTGCGACGGTTTCGTCAGCTCCAAGCCGGAGAGGTGCTTCTTGAGCCTCTTGGCCATCGGAAGGTAGGTCGCGAAAGTGAGCCCGCCTGAGACAACGGCCCCGACGACAGGGATGGCCTTCGAGACGCTCTTCGCGAAGGACTGCTTCGTCATCTGGACACCGAGGTAGGCCGCGACCTTTTTCACCACCGGGTAGACGACACCCTTGGTGAGCGCTTTCTGCGGCAGCTTCTTGGCGACCTGCTCCGCCATCATCCCGGCGACCTTCCCCACAGCGGCGTTCGCCGACTGGGTACCGAACATGACGCCGAAGAACAGCGTGAGCACCCCCATGGTCGCGTCATCGACGTCATGACCATCGTCACCATCGTCGGAGAACAGATCGGGCCAGCTGTAGAGGTACGCGAGTTTCTGCGCGATACGCACCATGTGGCCGAAGTACTGGGCCAGGTCGGCAGGCACGGTGGCGGGAAGGGCGAGGATGCCGGGTATCCCGGCAGCGGCGGAGAGGGCGCTGACCTTGGCGGTCTCGTAGCGGATGGAGTCGTTGGCCAACTTGTCGAGAACCTCGACTGAGATGCCCGCCGCTGCGGGGGTCTCTTCGATCGCCCTTCGGATGTCGTCCTCGGAGCAATGACGAGCCAGCGCGCTTCGGAGGTACGCCTCCCTGTCGATCCGCACACCCGGAAGCTTTGCTGCCGCCAGCAGCACCGCGGAGAAGCGCGACTCGGGGTTCTCGATCCCTTTGCCCTGTTTCATGGCAGGAACCTACAGCAACTCCGCGCTCCAAGAGCCGTACTGCGTCAGCTCCGTTGGGGCCTCGTTGTATGAGTGACGGTGCAGCCGAAGGTGCTGCGGGGGCGGACATGCGCAGGGCCCTCCACGAGCACACGCCCACCGGAGGGCCCTGCATCGGTGCCGCCACGTTCCGCTTTCGACGACCGGCAGGATGTGCTCAACTGGCCCCGCCTGCAATGCCAGTCGTGCGGCCACTCGTTGCTCACGTCGTCGGGAGTGACCGATTCCGGACTTGGGATTCTCCCCCAACTCCCGTCGCAGTTCTTTCGACAGCTTGCTGGGCGACCGCACCGAGCGTGCCTCAGCCGCATTCCGTCGGCGCCGTCCCCTCCTTGTGATCCGCACCCTGACCTAGGATGACGAGAACCATCTCAGCGGCCCGACGGGCTTCCTGATCCGCCTTCTGTGCGGACATCACAGGACATGCCCCCACCCGCACGAGTCTTCTTCGTGCTGCCTGGGGGCATTTTCTTGCTGTTTCGTGAGTCCGCGGCGTCCGTGGCCGCCCGTATCCTCGAAGGGTCGCTGGCGCTGCATCTGACCGAGAACTTCCGTCACCAGCACGGCCGGAGGCCCGCACCGGCGGAGGTTCGGTCCTGGGAACGGAGCCTCCCGGCGCTCGTCAACGCACTCGTCGAGGCCGGCTTGGACGACGTCGAGGTCCTCATCGAGTACAGCCTCCCCCTGACCAGCAAGCGCGCGGACGCCGTACTCGCAGGCGTGCACCCGACCACAGGTGAGCCGTCGTACGTCGTCGTGGAGCTCAAGCAGTGGAGCGCGGCCTACCCGGAGGAGGACGAGCCGCTGCTGTGCCGGATCGACGCGTACACGCGTCCCGTCCTCAACCCGATCGAGCAGGTACGGGGCTACTGCGAGTACCTGCTGTCGTTCAACGGCGCGCTGGAGCGGATGCCCAGGTCGTTGGCCGGTGTCGCGTTCCTGCACAACGCCACCGAGTTCGGCGTCGCAGGTCTGCGTGCAGTCACGGAGGACACGCACGGCCGGATGTACACGGGTGAACAGCGCGGCGCCTTCCTGGACTTCCTTCGGTCGCGGCTGGCCGCGAAGCCCGGCGCGGAGGCGGCGGACGTACTGCTCGGCGGCAGGATCCGGCCTTCCAAGCAGCTGATGTCGGTCGCGGCGGCCGAGATCCGCGACCGCGAGCAGTTCGTCCTCATCGCCGAACAACGGGTCGCCTACGAGCAGGTGATGTCGGCCGTACGCAAGGCCAAGCGGTCGAACCACAAGCAGGTGGTCGTGGTGACCGGCGGTCCCGGCTCCGGCAAGAGTGTGATCGCGATGTCGCTGCTGGGCGAGTTGTACCGGCGCGGGGTGCACGCGCTGCACGCGACGGGGTCGCAGTCGTTCACGAAGACGATGCGCAGGGTCGCGGGGGCGAAAAAGCGTGAAGTCCAGCAGCTGTTCAAGTACTTCAACAGCTTCATGGACGCGGAGCCGAACGACCTTGACGTACTGATCTGCGACGAGGCCCACCGCCTCCGGAAGACCTCGGCCAATCGCTACACCAAGGCAGAACTCCGCACCGGCCGCCCCCAGGTGGCGGAACTGATCGACGCGGCCCGCGTGCCGGTTTTCCTCCTCGACCAGCACCAGGTCGTTCGACCGGGCGAGATGGGAACCAAGGAGGAGATCCAGCGGGCCGCCGCCGAACAGGGCCTCGAATGCACGGTGGTGGAGCTGGACAGCCAGTTCCGGTGCGGCGGCAGTGACGCGTACGAGAAGTGGGTCGTCGACCTGCTCGGCCTGGAGGGCGGCACGCCCGGCCAGTGGCAACCGGACGGCAAGTTCGAGCTGCTGACCGCCGAAAGCCCCCAGGAGTTGGAGGACTTCCTAGTCGCACGCCGCGAGGAGGACTACGGCGCACGCATGTCCGCCGGTTACTGCTGGAAGTGGACCACGAAGGTCACCCCAGACATGGCGACACTACCGACCGACGTCGTCATCGGTGAGTGGGCCCGCCCCTGGAACGTGTACGGCGACCGGTCCCTGCTGGGAGCACCGCCCGCGCCTCTCTGGGCAACTGACCCGGCCGGCTTCGGCCAGGTCGGCTGCGTCTACACCGCGCAGGGCTTCGAGTACGACTGGTCGGGCGTGATCATCGGCCCCGACCTGGTGTGGCGAACGGACCACTGGGTCGTGGACCGGACGGCATCGAAGGACCCGTCCTTCACGAAGGCAACCTCGGACGATGACATCAGCCGACTCATCCGCAACACGTACAAGGTGCTGCTGACTCGGGGCATGATCGGCACGATCGTGTACTCGACGGACCCGGAGACTCGGGAGAAACTGCGGTCGCTGACGCAGCCGGTGTCTGGGGTTGGGGCGCCCGCGCTCGTGTAGTTCGCCGTGTGCAGGGGCTGTGTGTGAGCAGTCGTGGCGTTGTCCCGCTCACAGCCCGTGCTCCTCCATGAGGCGCAGCAGGTTCCGCTTGCGCTTCTGCGCGGCCCGCAGGGTAGCGACGTACGCGGCGAACTCACCTGGTGTGCCCAGCAGTCGGTGACAGTCCCGGATGCTCAGCAGGAGGCCCACAAGCTGTGCGTAGACGCCGTTGCCGGTCTGCTTGGTGAGCGGCTCGGCCAGGCGTAGGTAGACGCCGAGCGCGTCGGCGGGACGGGCTGCGCGTGCCTGGTCGGCGAGGGCAAGCCACTGTCGGTCGTGGGTAGCCCCACCGGCTTCTGCGGCGGCCTGCCAGGCTGCCTCGACATCCTTGTCGTCGAGCAGGGCGTCGATCAACACAGGGCCGCCGTACCAGCTCCCTTGCCGTCCCGACGCGTCTGCGTGCAGCAGGGCCAATGCTCCCTCGCGTTCCGCCGGCCAGCAGTCCGCGGCCCGCGCGGCGGCGCGAAGTTGCTGATACGCGAGCAGGGTGCGGCGGGCGCCGAAGTGGTTCCGGCGCAGGACGACGGCGTCGGGAAGCCGGGCCGCCTGCTCGTAGCGCTCGTGGAGATAGTCGATGAGGGCTGTGTCGACGGTGTCGAGGTCCCGTGCTTCCCGGACGCCGCGTTCCGCCCAGTGCAGGGCCTCGCCGGCACGTCCGGCGGTGTCCAGGTCGCGGGCGATGACCAGGTGCGTGTGGCCGTTCGCGGCAAGGTCGGTCGCGTGCACGGCTACCACCGTCTCGATGTCGCCTCCAGCCTTGGCCAGCCGCTCCATGAGAGACTTCTCGGCCCAACCGGTGCGCCTGCGCCGCCACGCCTCGGTCGCCAGCTCTCGCAGGACGGTCATCCCTCGTTCGCCGAGGACATCCTCGTAGTCGAGCGGATCGATGTCAGTGATGCCGTCGAAGTCGCCGAGCACATGGCCGACCAGCCAGTGAGCGAGCTCGTCCGGGTCGAGACGCGCCGCACGGCACGCGTCGAGATGGGCGTCGGCAAGGCCGTCGCCGACCTGCCCGAGCCCTCCGTCGGAGTCGTCCACGCTCTCCAACGCCTCGGCCAGCATCCGTATCGCCTCTCGCGCCACGGTGATCGCGTCGGAGGCCTGGCCCGAGCCGGTGAGCGCCCCGATGGCGGACACCGCCTGCCCGGCCTGGTCGGCGTACGCGCGGGCGTCCGCGTACTCGACGTACCCGTACCGCGCGAACGGGCCGATGTCGAGCAGCTCACGGATGCTCGACCGGACCGCGGCGAGGTCCCCGCGGGCACTCGCGGCCCGCAGTTCAAGGCGGCGCCGCAACTGACGGTCCTCGCCGAGCTGTTCGCGTACCAGGGCGAGCAACTCGCCCTGGGACAGGGCCGACAGCCAGGCGTCGAGTTCCTGCGCACGGTTCCGGGCCGCCTTGCGCTGCCGCGGCAGGCTCTTCTTCTGGGCGAGCACGGTCAGACCGACGGCCACCAGATGCTTGCAGAAGTTGCCCTCCAGCCCGTAGGGGCAGTCGCACTCGCCGGTCAGCCCTCCGGGGCCGTCCAGGTTCAGCTCAACCCCGTACCGGTCCGTGCCATGGACGGTCGCGGTGATCCAGCCGTCGCCGACCTCGACCCCGGACACCACGTCGAGGTACCCGAGCCCGCGCTCGTAGGAAGGGGCGCCGGCCAGCGACTTGAGGTTCTCCTCCGTGAAGCTGGTCACGGGTTTTCGCACCGCTCCTGACACTGCGCGCATCGCCGGTCACTTCCCTCTCGGCGTGACCTTCCGAGGTCGCCAGGAGGTCAAGTCGTGGGTGGCGAGCCCGAAAGCGGTGCGCAGGTCGTCGAGTTCACGTTGGTAGGTCCCTGCGTGGTCGAGGTCCCCGCCCAGTGCTCTCGGGTCACTCCACTGGTTTACCCAGGGAATCAGTTCCTGCATTCCGGCAAGCAGGGGAACGATCCGGTGGGCGCTCGGGTGAGGCTGCTGCCGTAGTGCACCAACCATGTCCAGCAGCACGCGAACACGGTCCATGTCGCTCCAGCCGGACCAGCCGATCAGCGGGCCGTCCTCCTCGGGATCGGTGCCGGGATAGGAGACAAAGCGCTCCCGTGGAACATCCAGGCTGCCGCGAAGCGACCAGTAAGAGGCACGCTGGAAGTCGACAGCAGTGAACTTCGGCGGGACGGGAATGCCCAGTGCCTCACCCGTCAGGTCCTCGTTGCGCTGGAGTTGCCAGACCTGCTCCCACTGGGCGCGTTTGCGCAGTCCCGATTCCCGGTAGGTCAGCGCGGACGCATAGGGCACATACTCGTCGGCCACGACCGCCGCCAGCACATCACGCAGGGGCGCGTCTCGCTTCCCGAGGTGATCGGTTGCGTAGAGCGCGGCCACGGAACGGACTGCGGCATCGGTGGTCAACTCCCGTGCGAGCTGGTCGATCGTCCGGGGACGCGGGTGCTCGACCCCGTTCCTGTGCTCGAACCATAGTCGTGGATCCTCACAACGGTCGAGCAGCCAGGTACGCAGCGCTTGTCCCTGGCGCCGGTCCCAGGGCTCCGACAACCATCGCCGTTTGTACTCCGGGCGCTCGACAACGGCGAGCGCCCGATGGGACTCGATTGCGTCGATTCTGGCCTGCACGACCCGCTTGTAGGCGGCCGGCCAGTGCTGCGGGATTTCGGTGATCGGCGTTGCGCCATGTCTCACGAACCACGAGTCCGAAGCCTCGCCGGTGGTGATCCTGCGTGCCAACACGATCTCGAAAGCACGCTCACCCAGCCGCAGCGAAGGCGGCGCAACATCGAGGGTGGTGGTCAAGCGTGCCTGCTCGTCGGCGGACAACACTCCATAGGCGCCGTAGACCTGCCAGTCCAGCTCTTCTTGAAGAGCGATCATCCGATGGTGTGTCTTGTCGCGGCTGATCCTCGCCGCGTCGAGGGCGCTTCGGAAGGGCGGATGTTCCTGTGAGCAGACGACGCTCGGTTCCTGGGCCTCCAGCCGCTCGGCCAAGGTATGCAGTTTCCGCGCACGGGCAAGCGGAACAGCAGTCGGCAGCGGAAGCCGTGGGAGAGACTTCGTGGCGAAACGGTAGGTCCGTGCCCATTCTTCACCGGGCGAGGAGACACCCGGCCCATCGGACCCGGTGGTGGAGCCTGTCTGCTTGAGCCAGAAGCAGACCGTCGACGAGTTGAGCACTCCCAGCAGAGCGATGTTCTCGTCCTCGCCCCCGGCCGGTGACAGCCGCAGCACGGGTGCGGTCCTGTTGTACGCTCTTTCGGCGGATGCGACGGCGAAGTGATTGTGAGAGGCCATGGCCGCGAACGTGATCACCAGTCCCCGATTGGCGCCGGGGGACCAGCGTCTCCAGGTCCACCACGGCCCGGTCTGGAAGGGTTCCCGCGCCCCGGGGGCAGCCTGAAGGATCCCTCGCATCGTCCAGAGGTGGCGACCCCATGAGGTACGAAGGTCCAGTAGACGCGGTGAGTCGTCCCGGTGGTAAGGGGCCAGCATTTCCGTCGACACTTCCGCACGCCAGTCCCGTACGGTCTCGCCGGTGACCATGCTGAGGCTTAGTCCGGCAGAGTCCGGATGCCTGGCGAACCAGGGTCGGCCAAGGGCGAAAACCTCTCGCTGACCTGGATCTGCGACGATTCGGACCGAGGCGGCGAGCACGTCGGCCAGCTGTCGGGGGGCCCGCGAGAGTACGTCCATGAGGTCCGCAGCCCCGCCACCCGCCAATGTCCATGGGAAGCGGGCGTAACGCTCCCGTGGTTCGTCCTGAACGCTCACCCATTCCGACGTGCTGCCAGGCCGGTCGATCTGGTCGAGAACCGCCTTCCATACGATCCCCTCGGCCGGATCCGTCGGCTGCTTGGGCTCACCACGCACACCGAGGACCGACCGCACCCGGGTATCACTCCTGGTCGGGTCGTTCCGACCGACCAGGATCAGGGTCGGGGTCCCGTGGCCCGGTGCGTAGACGCCGGAGGTGTCGATGACATGGGTCAGTGCGACGCGCGGAAGGAACTCCTCGATCAGTTTCTCGCCGAAGTCACGAGTGATGAAGGAACTGGACGTGTACTGGCCGACGTAACCAGCGGAGGTTCCTCCGATTTTCCGCACCGCCAACTGAAACATGCGCTCGGCAAAGAAGACCGAGAGCGGGGACATCCCGGAACCCACGTCATATGCCTCCCTGTAGGCCACGCTTTTCGCCTTGTCGCGTTCAGCAACAAAGGGAGGTTCCGAGATCACGACATGGTAGGAATTCCGGCCCAGGAGATCGCACGACTCGGAGAAATAATCGACGTCTTCCATCATTCCCCCACTTTCGCCCTCCCTCCCCCCGGGGAACGACAGCGCCGACTCTCCCGGAGCACCTCGCCCGTCCAGCAGAGCATCACCGACCGCCACATTGATCACGTGTCCCGACAGCTCACTCAGGGCCCGGTGACCGCTCGCCCTCAGGGCAGCCATCAGCAGCCTGAACCGAGTGATGCTCACGGCGAACGGATTGACGTCGCAGCCATGGACGGAATCCAGGGTCCGGCGGATGAGTACGTGATCCGGCGTCGCGGGTTCCTCCACTCGCCAGGCGGCCAGCAGCCGTTCGAAAAACCCCAGTGCAAACGTTCCCGATCCGCAGGCCGGGTCGATCCCACGGAAGCCCGGGGGCCCGAATTCCGCGATGGCCGGATCGACGCTGAGGTCCAGGACGAGATCCACGATGAAATCAGGCGTCCGGACCAGCGCGTAGGATTTTCGCGACGTCTCACTGACATCCTGATACAGGTCACCGAGGAAATCGGTGTCGAGTTCCGGGTCAGTGAAGTCGTATTGAAGTGACCCGTCTTTGCCCCGCCGCCACCTCCAGAACTCAACCAGCTCGGCCGCAGCGCGCGGGGAGGGTGACAGGTCCCAAACGGGGTTGTGCTCCCGGTCGAAGATGCGGGCCAACGCTATGTGCGACCGCGCCAGACAAGTGAACGCCTCCGCCAGCCAGTCCTGGTGGTTGGTCCCTGGGTGCTCAGCCCAATAGGCGTCCTGCCGTTCCACAGCCTCCGCCAGACGCCTCCCCGGCCCCGCGATGAAGACCCGGTCGATGAGTCCGTTGTCCTCACAGAAGCGTACGAACACCGTGCCCAGCACCCAGGCCACGGCGGTCTGTGTGATGCGCTCGTCCCGCCAGACACCGTACGTGGCAGCCGTACGACCGGTTGCCCGCGCGTCTTCGTACACGCCCCGGAGGCGGTCGCGATACCGGTCGACGTCATCGCTGCGCTCACGGAGATCCACCTCCAGCGCCCGAACCTGTTTGCGTACGCCCGCGACAAGCGCGGCCCTGTCCAGCGAGGACGTCCCCGAATCAGCTCCGTCAGTCGGAGGCACAGCGGCGACCTCTCCTCCGTACGTCGTCGGCGTCCACGATCCACTGTCTCGTCGGATACATCCTGCCAGCTCTTCGGCCGACGCCCCGGTTCCGTCGCCGGTCACCGCCGGGCGCGCGGCCCATCGCGGTCTGACGCCCTATCATTCCTCTGCGCGCAGGCGGCCCTGGACGCGGGCCGGGCAGCACTCGTTCCAGGGGCGCGCCAGGGTTGGACCGACGGGGGGCACATGCTGACACGGCTCGAAGTCAGTGGATTCAAGAACCTGCTGGATCTCCGGGTCGAGTTCGGCCCGTTCACTTGCATCGCGGGAGAGAACGGCACGGGGAAGTCGAACGTCTTCGACGCGATCCAGTTCCTGAGTCTGCTCACCGATCACTCCATGATCGAGGCGGCCCAGGCCGTCCGCGGAACGCATGGCACGTTGCACGGTGACGCGCGCGATTTGTTCTGGAACGGCTATGCGGACGGCGAGCACCTGATGACGTTCGCCGCCGAGATGATCGTCCCGGGTGAGGCGGAGGACGACTTCGGCAGGCTGGCACGACCGACGTCCACGTTCCTCCGCTACGAGGTGCACCTCGGTTACCAGCCGCCGCAGGGCGGGGAGCGGGGCGGCAGGCTGACACTGCGGTACGAGGATCTCAGCCGGATCAGGCCGAGTGACGCTCTGTCACAATTGCGCTTCCCCCACAGCGCCAGGGACTTCCGCGATGTCGTGGTCCGGGGTCGCAGATCTGGCGCGCCCTACATCTCAACGTCCCTTGAGACGGGCAGTGCCGTGGTCCGCATCCATGCCGACGGCGGCGGCGGCGGCAAGCCACGTCCAGCACCCGCGAGCCGGGCACCGCAGACCATGCTCTCCACGATCAACCGGAACGACGACCCGACCATCCTGACTGCCCGGCGGGAAATGCAGTCTTGGCGCCGGATGGCGCTCGAGCCCTCCGCGCTGCGCACATCCGATCGCTATTCGGACCCCAGCGAGATGCAGCCCGACGGCCGGTACCTGCCGCGGAGCCTGGACCGGATCGCGCGAAAGAAGTCTCCGGACGATCCCGCGCGGATCTATTCACGGGTCGCGGGTCGTCTGTCGGACCTCTCCGGTCTGCACGTCAGGACGCTGAATGTAGAGGCCGACGACACCCGCGAACTGCTGACCATCAAGCTCCATGAGATCGACGGCATGGTGTTGCCCGCCCGCAGCCTGTCGGAGGGGACCCTGCGCTTCCTCGCCCTGTGCGTCCTGCTGGAGGACCCGCAGGTGCACGGTCTGCTCTGCATGGAAGAACCGGAGAACGGCATCCATCCGGCGAACCTCCCCGCGATGGTGGACCTGGTACGAGACCTGGCCGTGGATCCCTCTTTGCCGGTGGGCGAGGACAACCCCTTCCGGCAGGTCCTGATCAACACGCACTCACCGGGTGTAGTACAGCTCGTCGATGCGGCGGACCTGCTGATCGCCGACACGACCACCGTTCCGGGGACCGGCGGCAGGGCCGCGCGCGGTCTGCGATTGCGCCCCTTGGCAGGCACCTGGCGTGCCGGCGGTGCCGGGAAGGGCTACGGCACCAAGGCCGACATCCTCGCCTACCTCACGGCCCCACCCCAGGCACGGCTGACTCTCGAGGAGAATGCCTCGTGACCATTCGCGCCCTCTATCTCTGTGAGGGAACCAGTGACATGGGCCTGCGTTCCCACATCGAGGGAATCGCATGGGATATGGGCAGGGAGATCCATGTGACGGTCCCCGAGCTGGACCGTCTGCCGAACAAGCCGGGCCGCTCGGTCGCGAACAAGCTGCGCGCCGCGCAACAACTCAGCGATGGTGAGAACGAGTTCGACCTCGTCGTCGTCCACCGCGACTCCGACCGCGAACGCCCTGATGAGCGCCGCAGAGAAATCACGGACGCGGTGAGCGCGGTGAGCCCCGGGTTGGCCCATGTGCCCGCGATCCCGGTGCGGATGCTGGAAGCCTGGCTGCTACTCGACCAGGTGGCGATTCGCGAGGTGGCGGGAAACCCGAACGGCAGGGTGGCGCTCAACCTTCCGAGACCGGCACGCGCGGAGTCGGTGCCGGACCCCAAGGAAATGCTCAAGCAAGCGATCGCCACGGCCAGCGAAGAAAGCGGACGGCGTCTGCAGAAGCTCCAGGCTCGCTTTCCGGAGAACCGTGCGCGGCTCCTACAGATGCTGGATCGCGAAGGGCCGATTAGGCAGCTCGCGTCCTGGCGGTCGTTCACGGACGATCTACGCGAGGCGCTCGGCAGTCACTGACCGCTGCCGACCTCAGGGACGATCCGCGCCTCCGGCCAAACAGCGGACGACGTACGTCATGTGCTGGACGTTGCCGACCTGGTTCCACGTCCCGGCGTTGCCCGTGCCCTTGGAACCCGTGGTCCGGGCGCACTGCTGATACCAGCGGTCGCCCGCGCTCGCGCCCTCTCCCCGGAAGTCCGGGAACTCGGTGATCCACCGCGCCGCCTCCCTCGTGACACCGGTTTCGCCCCGGTTCTCGGCCCAGAACCGGGCGAGCGGGAAGGAACGTTCCGTCGTGTACCGGAGCAGCCCGAACCGCGACCGATCACTGTCGTCCGCCGCTCTGTCGAGGTTGCGGGCGGGGAGTGTGCCGTAGTCGCCGTACCGAACGGACTCCGCGTACGACCGCCCGCTCGCGCGTATCTCGTGCCACATGTCCCAGTCGGCGCGGTCGGCCTCGCCCCGCTCTCCGTCGAGCAACCTGTCGACTTCGTCCGGGAAGCCACCGGCAAGGGTGGCGATCGTGCGCCAGGTTGCAAGGGGCACCAGGGCGTCGAGCGCGCGCAGCGCTTCTTTGCCCGCGTCGGGACGGCCGGGGAGCACCGTCTGGAGGTCAAGGAGAAGATCGACCCGCACCTCGGGACCCGTCCGGGCGAGCAGAGCCGCGGTGCGTTCGGCGAGTTCGTCGTTCCATGCGCCGGGCAGCCGTACACGTATGCCGAGGCCGTTGCCGCCATAGCGAGCGCTCTCCACGGCCACGGCCTGGTGGGCTGTGGGAAGGTCCGGGTCGGTGACCGGCCGGAGCGCTGTGTGGGACCAGTACGAGGGGAGCAGGTCCGCGTAGGCGCGCTCGTCGAGGTCGGCGTGTGGGGCGTCCAGCCAGGCCGGCGTGTATTTCTGTACGGCCGCGACCCGCCGGAGTTCCTTGTCCACCGTCCGCTGGAGTTCGTCGGTGCCTGCGGCTGTCAGGGCCGGCAGCGTCCACAGGGGAGCCGTCCGGTCACGGATCCGTGGGGCGAGGTCCTTGACCGAGGCCACGGCGTGGAGGCGCACGGGCAGAGCGGGAACGTACAACGGTCCGGACATGGTGGCCCCCTCCACATTGCCCCGCGGCAGTCTGGGACCAGGGTGAGCTGGGGTCATGCGTACCGAAAGGGTGCGATTCCGGTCACCGGGCCGGAACGCGCAGGCCAAGACCCGTGAGATCGGCAGGCTTCCGGCGGTGCCCGAGGGGCCGTATGTGCGCAGGGCAGCCGCAGGGACCGTGCACTCCCAGTAGCATGCGAGGGGCGATTTTCGCCGTCCGGGCAGCATTGGTCGGGGCGGCTGGGCGAGATGAGCGGGGATCACGTATGCGGGACGGCCGGTGGGTCACGGTCACCGAATCCCAGTTCGAGCATGAGCGGCGCGGCCTGACGGCCATCCGCGAGAAGCTCCGGGACAAGAACAACGAACCTTGGCATGCCTGGTCCAACTTCACCTTCACTGCGGGCACCGGCCACGTCCGTGAGGTGGACCTCCTCGTCATCACCCCGGGTGGGGTGCATCTGATCGAGCTGAAGGACTGGCACGGCTCGGTCGAGTCCCGCAACGGGTCCTGGCTGCAGACCCAGCCGAGTGGCCGGCAGGTCTCCCACGGCAATCCCCTACACCTGGCGAACCGGAAGGCCAAGGAGCTGGCCTCCCTGCTGCGCCGCGAGGGTTTGTCGGTGTGGGTGTCGGAGGCCGTGTGCTTCACCGACTCCTCGCTGCGCAACCGTCTGCCCGCGCACGACCAGCACGGCCTGTTCACGGTGCCGAAGCTCGCCGAGATGCTGGAGCGCCCGCCCCTCGACGAACGCCGCCGGATCGACGCCCCGAAGTCGCGTGCCATCGCGAACGCCCTGCGGCGGATCGGCATCGCGCCCAGTGACGCCGAGTACCGGGTGGGGCCCTACCAGCTCGACCGGAAGTCGTTCGACTCGGGACCGACGTGGGCGGACTATCTGGCCCGGCACAGCGAGCTGCCCGAGGCGGCACGGGTCCGCGTCTATCTGCGCGAGCGCGGCTCGGACGCCGAGCAGCGGGCCTCGGTGGAGCGGGCGGCGCGGCGCGAGGCGGCGGTGCTGCGTCGGTTCCGGCACCCGGGCGTCGTACAGCTGAAGCAGTACGACCCGTCCGGGCACCCGGCGGGTCCGGCGCTGATCTTCGACTACGACCCGAGGACCCTGCGGCTGGACGAGTATCTGGCGCAGTACGGCGACAAGCTCGACGTGCTGACCAGGATGGCGCTGGTGCGGCAGCTGGCGGAGACGGTGCGTTCGGCGCACGGCCGCCGGATCTACCACCGCACGCTGGCAGCGAGGGCGATCCACGTGATGCCCCGGCCCCGGGGCCGCGCCGCGGGGGCGGACGGCGAGGAGGCGGGCTGGCTCAACCCGTACGTGCAGATCTCGGACTGGCAGGTCGCCGTGCAGCGCGACGCCGGTTCGGGCGGCGGTGAGCGGTTCGCGCCGACCACGTTCTCCCGGGCGGGCGCGCACCTCGCGGAGGGCGCTGACCCCTACCTCGCACCGGAACTGACCGCACCCAAGGCCGACCCGGTGACGCTCGACGTCTACGGCCTCGGCGTCCTCACCTACCTGCTGGCCACCGGCAGGGCTCCGGCGGCCAGTCAGGCCGAGCTGGTGGCACGCTTCGAGGCGGGCGAGGGGCTGCGGCCGAGCGCCGTGGTGGACGGTCTGTCGGAGGACATCGACGAGCTGGTCCAGCTGGCCACGGCCTACAGCCTCAACGACCGGCTGACCTCGGTGGACGACTTCCTGGACATGCTGGAGGTAGTCGAGGAGACCCTGACCGAGCCCGCCCGCCCGGCGGCACCGCAGGCTCCGACTCCGACCCCGGTTCCGACTCCTGCCGAACCCGAACCGGAACCCGAGCCTGAGCCGGAACCGGAGAAGGACCCACTTGAGGCCGTCGCGGGCGATCTGCTGGCGGGCCGCTGGGAGGTCAAGCGCCGGCTCGGGACGGGCTCGACCAGCCGCGCGTTCCTCGTGCGGGATCTGGCGGCGGGCCCCGACGTACGGCCGTCCAAGTCCTTCGCGGTCCTGAAGGTCGCGCTGTCGGACCGCTGCGGCGAGGTGCTGGAGCACGAGGCGGAGGTCATGGGGCGGCTGCGCCCCGACTCCCGCATCATCCGCCTCGTCGAGTCCGAGCCGCAGCGCATCGCGGGCCGCACGGTCCTGGTCCTGGAGTACGTCGGTGACGAGCGCGAGGGCGACGCGTCCGCTCCGGGCGGCTCCCGCACCAGGCGGCGCGAGGAGACCGTGGCCCGTCAGCTGCGCGAGTCCGGCCGACTGACCGTGGACCAGCTGGAGGCGTACGGCGACTACCTCTTCGGCGCCGTCGACTTTCTGGAGGGCGAGGGCGTCTGGCACCGGGACATCAAGCCGGACAACATCGCCATCCGCGTCCGCCCGAACCGCACCCGCGAGCTGGTGCTGATCGACTTCTCGCTGGCTGGCTACCCGGTGAAGGAGACGGGAGCGGGCACGGACGGCTATCTGGACCCGTTCATCGGGGACCTCACAGACCGTTCGGTGTACGACGCCCACGCCGAGCGGTACGCCGTGGCCGTCACCCTGCACGAGATGGCCTCGGGCGAGCTGCCGCTGTGGGGCGGGGGCCGGGTGTCGGCCCGGCAGACCGATCCGGAGAAGGAGCCGCATCCGGCGATCGCCGTCGACGCCTTCGACCCGGCGGTACGCGACGGACTGGAGACGTTCTTCCAGCAGGCGCTGCACCGCGACGCGGCGCAGCGCTTCAAGGATCTCAAGCCGATGCGGGACGCCTGGAAGCGGATCTTCCTGGCGATGGACGAGGCGAAGCCGTCGTCGCGGCGCCTGCGTCCGGTGTCGACCACTCCGGGCAAGGCTGGAGCAACGGCTACGGAAGCCGCCGCCGGGGACGGCGTGGCAGCGCGCGCGGAACCGGTGATCGACGCCGCCGAGGAGGAGACCGCCGAGCAGCAGCGGGACCGGCTGGCCGGTCAGGTGGACCGTGACACGCCGGTCTCGGCCTCGGGTCTGAGCCCGGCCGCCGAGTCGTTCGTGTACGGCCTGCCGGTGAACACGGTCGGGGGGCTGCTCGACTACAGCCAGCGCCAGCTCGTCAACGCCCCCGGCCTGGGCGCCAAGACCCGCAAGGAGGTGCTGGGCCGGATCAAGCAGTGGCGCCGGCAGCTCGCCGAGCGGCCCACCGCGCCCCTGACTCCCGAGGGCCGGAAGGCCGCGAAGGAGGAGCTGACGGAGGCCGAGGCGGCCGTCGCACACGCGGTGGCGGCGAGCGGAGGCGCGGGATCCCTCCCCGCCGCAGCCCTGCGCACGGTGAGCCTGGACGCACTGGCCACGGTCTTCGTCCCCGAGCTCAAGAAGGACGAGTCGAACCGCAACGAGTGCGAGATGGTACGGCTGTTGCTGCGCCTGCCCGACGAGCGCGGCGAGCTGCCCGACATCGGGGTGTGGCCGAAGCAGAAGGACGTGGCGACGGCCCTCGGCCTCTCGGCGGGCCGTATCCCTCAGATGCTGAAGACCCAGCGCGGACGGTGGAAGAAGGACCCGGCGGTCCAGGCCCTGCGCGCCGAGATCCTCGAACTGCTGCGTGACCTGGGCCGGGTCGCCTCGGCCGCCGAGATCGCCGACGCGCTCGTGGTACGCCGTGGCACCCAGCTGGAGGAACGGGAGCAGCGGCGGGCCCTGGCCCTGGCGGCGGTGCGCGCCGTGGTCGAGGTGGAGCAACTCAAGCCGGACGAGAGCGAGTTCCGGCACGCTCCCAACCGTGAGGCGTCCGACGAGGCGATGGGCGCCGGCCTGCTGGCCCTGGAGGTCGGCGAGGCGGACGCCCCGGAAACACCGTCGGCCCCCGGCCTCCTCGACTACGCCCAGCGTCTGGGGAAGATCGCCGACCGCCTGTCGAAGCAGCCGACGCTGCCGACGGCCGCGACGGTCCTGTCGGAACTGGGCGCGGTCCCGCCCCCGAGCGCGGCCGTGGAGTGGGACGAGCGCCGCACGGCGGAGCTGGCGGCTGCGGCCTCCCGCAACGCCGCCGCGACCCCGCGCCTGGAGATCTACCCGCGCGACCTACCCCTCGTACGGGCGCTGCGCCTGACCCAGGCGGGCCTGGTCCGCGTCATCCCCGACCTGGAGCGCGCCCGTCAGCCCGGCCTGACGGTGGACGAGGTCCACGAGCGCGTACGAGCCCGCTTCCCGGAGCTGCTGGACCACCGGGGAAGCCACGAACTCCCGAGGGGCGGTCGTCTGACGACGGCTCTGCGCGAGGCGGGCTTCGACCTGGAACTGTCGACCCGTTCCGGCACCCGGACATCGCGCTACCTACCGCGCAAACTGGCGGACGCGTCGAGCTTCCTGTCCTCGGGCGCCCGCCGCGTGGCCACCGGCACCATCGCAGCGCACCGTTACGCCGACGACACGGAGCTGGCTGGTGCGGTCGCGGCGGAGGAACGGCTGACGTCGTCGTCGCGGCGGGACGGGTTCCGGGTGCTGACGGTACGTACGGGTCTGGCGGGCGCGGCGGTACGGGAGTTGGACGGGGATCGCTTCGAGGCCGGGGTCGTCTCCGTGACCGAGCTGTTCCTGGCGGCCCTGCACGAACTGGTCGAACAGCGTCCCAAGCCGACGTGGGAAACGCTGGTGCGGGCGGATGTGGCGGAGCCGGGGTCTCGGGGAGCGATGAAGTTCGCGGAGTACGCGCGGACTGCCTGGGGTGTGGTGGAGCCTCGGTTGGCTGAGCTGTTGCTGGGGACTGGTGTGGGTACGGGTGCGGGTGCGGGGGGCTCGGTGAGTGGCGGCGGGCCGATGCTTCTCGTTGATGCCGGGGTGCTGGGCCGGTACGACGCGATGGGCGTCCTCGACCGGCTGGCGGAGCGGTCCCGGCGGGGCGGGCGGGGGCTGTGGCTGCTGTGCCCGCAGAGCGACCCGACGCGTCCGCCTCGGCTGGGGGTGACCGCGGTTCCGTATCAGGCGGGGTTGGGCGAGTGGATCGTGCTGCCGGACTCGTGGGTGGGGAATCGGCATCGGGCGGGGGCGGGGCTGGTGGTGGAGTAGGGGTGGGGCTGGTGTGACCGGAGCGGGACTGGCGTGAGTTATGGAGCGGGCGGCGCGGTGGGCGCGGCTCGGTCGGCGGGTGTACGAGCGACGAGTGGAGATGTGACGAAGTGATCGACCGCAAGTCGAAGGCGTTGTTGGCCGACCTGATCAAGCGGGTAAAGGCGGTCGAGGTGGACCTGGACAAGCAAGTCAGTGCCGTACCTGAGGTGGGCGCGCGGCTGCGAGCCGAGTACGACCGGGCGCGGGAGCTGGAACGTACGGCGGCCACGTGGAACGACTGGCTCAAGGAGCGGATCACCCAGGTCGCCGTGGCATGGGTGCTCGGCACGGTGTTCGTACGGTTCTGCGAGGACAACCGACTGATTCCCGAGCCGTATCTCGCGGGTCCGGATCAGGAGCGCCAGGACCTCGCGGAGGCGCGGTACGCCCAGTACGTGGCCGACGACTCCGAGGGCGCCGACCCGACGTACCGGGGGTGGCTGGAGCGGGCGTTCGCGGAACTAGGTGCGGGACAGGCGGGCAAGCTGCTATTTGACGGCCGTCACAACCCGCTTTACCAGATTCCGCTGTCGCACGACGGGGCTCGGGTGCTGGTGGAGTTCTGGAGGGAACGTGGCGAGGAAGGACTGATCCACGACTTCACCGACCCGTTGAACGCGGACGGCACGGAGGGTTGGGACACGCGGTTCCTGGGTGACCTGTACCAGAATCTGTCTGAGGCGGCCCGTAAGAGGTACGCGCTGCTTCAGACTCCGGAGTTCGTGGAGGAGTTCATCCTCAACCGGACGATGAATCCGGTGGTGCGCGAACTCGGTTCCCGTTTCGGCGAGTTGAAGATGATCGACCCGACGTGCGGATCCGGTCACTTCGTGCTGGGCGCGTTCAAGCGGATGGTAGATCTGTGGACGGAGAAGGTTCCGGGCAAGGACCCGCACGAGCTGGTGCGGGCCGCGCTTGATTCCGTGCACGGGGTCGACTTGAATCCGTTCGCCGTGGCTATCGCGCGGTTCCGGTTGCTGATGGCCGCGATGGCGGCGGCGAATGTGCGGACACTGGCAGATGCCGGGCGGTATGACTGGCCTGTACACCTGGCGGTAGGCGACTCGCTGATCAAGGCTCGGCAGCTGGAGTTCGGCGTGCGCGGGACCGGAGGGCAAGGGGAACTGGAGTTCAGTGCGGAGCAGAAGGACGAGCTGGCGGAGTTTTCTTACGCTACTGAGGATGTGCACGAGGCCCAGTTCAAGGGGATTCTTGAGGTTGGGCGGTATGACGTGGTGGTGGGGAATCCACCTTACATCACCGTCAAGGATAAGAAGCTCAACACGCTTTATCGAGAGCTTTATAAATCCTGCGCCGGAAAATATGCATTGTCGGTTCCTTTTGCCGAGCGATTTTTCCAGCTGGCGAAGGTTGGGGAGCCGGATGGGCGCGGGTACGGGATGGTTGGGCAGATCACTGCGAACTCGTTCATGAAGCGGGAGTTCGGGACGAAGCTGATTGAGGAATACTTCGCGCATAAGGTGGAATTGACTGAGGTTATTGACACCTCGGGGGCCTACATTCCTGGACATGGGACACCGACTGTGATTTTGGTGGGGCGGCGGCGAGCGGGGACAGCACGGGGGAAGACGATTCGGACTGTTCGCAGTGTCCAAGGAGAACCTTCCGCTCCCGAATTCGGGGAAGACGGACTCGTTTGGCAGGCTCTCAAGAGTCAAATCGAAGAGCCGGGTTCGGTAAGTGAATGGGTTTCCGTCGATGACCTCGACCGGGAGCGATACTTCGGGAAGCAGCCATGGATTCTTCCCGATGGCGGTTTGGAGATGGTTGAAAAAATCACAAGCTCGACCATCAAAAAGCTCGCCACACTGACTAGCTCCAGCGGCTTCTCCGCCATCACAGGTGATGACGACGTATTCGCATTTCCGCGCCCCAAAGCCACATGGACTGAAGCCCACATGGCACGTTCACGCCCCTGCCTAGAGGGTGACCAAATCCGCGACTGGGACAGTTCGCCTGAAGCGGATGCAATTTACCCGATCAATGCTAGCCCCAAAGAACGCGAGCACCTAGAAAACGGCCCACTGTGGCCCGCACGAAACATCCTCCGCAACACTCTATATTTTGCCAAAACAAAGGAACAGAGAGGAATTCCCTGGTCGAACTATGCGTTCTACAAGGAAGAGCGTCTAAATGCTCAACTTCTGATTACATTCGCCTTTGTCGCAACTCACAATCATTTCGTATTGGATCGAGGCGGCAAGGTATTCAAGCAGTCCGCGCCAGTAGTCAAGCTGAGGGAGGAGGCTGGCGAGGAAGAGTATTTTCGGCTGCTCGGAGTTCTCAATAGCTCTACAGCTGGATTTTGGCTCAAGATGGTGAGCTACCCAAAGGGGGGTGACCCCATGGGTGACGACGGAGCACGCGTCAGCATCCATCCTTGGTCTGACCGCTACGAGTTCACAGGTACAAAGCTGGAGCAATTCCCGCTGCCATCCACCTACCCCACCGCCCTGGCCACAAAGCTGGACAACTTCGCGCAGAGGCTTGCTGCCTCCAGCCCCAATGCTCTCACCACCCCGACTGCTGCCTCTCTCCAAGAAGCCCAAGCCAAGTGGCTCTCCACCCGTGGCCAAATGATCGGCCTCCAAGAGGAACTCGATTGGCAGGTCTACTCCCTCTACAACCTGCATGCAGAAGACCTTCGCGCCCCCGAATCCGAGGTTCCCAAACTCGTCCTCGGCGAGCGGGCCTTCGAGATTGTTCTCGCTCGGCGGGTGAAGAAGGGAGTGGCGTCCGGGGAGTGGTTCAAGCGGCATGGGTCCACGCCCATCACGGAGTTGCCCGCACACTGGTCCGACGCCTACAAGGCTGTCGTGCAGAAGCGCATCGACGTCATCGAGACCAGCCGTGCCATCGGCATGATCGAGCGGCCCGAGTACAAGCGACGTTGGGCGACCGAAGGGTGGGATGCCCTTCAAAAGAAGGCCCTGCAGTCCTGGTTGCTCGACCGGATCGAGAAGCGTGAGCACTGGTTCGACGAGGACGGACAGCCCACGATCCGCACTCGGTACCAGCTCACCGACCTCCTCTCTCGGGACGAGGACTTCGTCGGCGTCGCCGAGTTGTACTCGCCCCACACCGAACTGGAAACCGTCATGTCGGCGCTCCTCGCCGACGAGCACGTCCCCTTCCTCGCCGCCCTCCGCCATAAGCCCGCAGCCCTGAAGAAGCGTCAGGACTGGGAGCGCGTCTGGGAGCTTCAGCGCAACGAGGACGCCGCTGAGACCGAGGCGGAAAAGCGAACGATCCGGGACTCCATTCGAGCACCACAGAGCTACGTCTCCGCCGACTTTCTCAAGCCGTCCTATTGGCGGGCACGCGGCAAACTCGACGTCCCCAAGGAGCGGTTCATCTCCTACGCGACCGGGTCCCTCTCCGGTACCCCCGAGCTGTTTGGTTGGGCTGGCTGGGACCACCGAGAGCAGGCGCAAGCGCTCGCCACGTACTTCACCGTGCACGAGCTGACTAAGGAGGAGATCACCCCACTCCTCGCCGGCCTGCTCGAACTCCAGCCCTGGCTCGATCAGTGGCACAACGGGTTCGACGCGATGTACAGCGGCTCCCCCGCCGCCTTCTTCGCCGGGCACCGCTCCGTGTACCAGGGGCAGCATGGTCTCACCGACGACGACCTGCGTGCCTGGCGCCCCGCACCGGCCAAGCGCGGCAGAAGCGGTGGCGCCGCCGCAAAGAACTGACTTCCACCCACGCCCTGTTGAGGCCCAGCGTGTCCACCACCGGGCCTCGACAAGGCGTTCGCATGTGATGGCCGACGTTGAGCAGCGCACTCAGGGGCGGTGACGCGGTCTCCACTGCCCGCTACAAGTGAGACTGGTGTGTCTGGGCCAGCCCCACCGTTCACGACCCGCCCTCACCGAAGCCCCCTGGCCCAAATCCACCAATTCCCCGCGCCACCAAGCAACTTCGAAGCCCCGGCCACTACCTCACCCAGAGGACACCGCACCGCCCACCGGCAGAATCGCCGCCTGCGGCACCTTGAACTGCGCCCACACTGTCTTCCCGACCCCGCCCTCCCGATCGCGCACACCCCACCGGTCGGCCAGCGCGTCCACCAGCACCAGACCCCGCCCGCATGTGTCACCCTCCCCCGGCGACCCCAACTCCGGGCACCCCGCCCCCGCGTCGCTCACCTCCAGGCGCAGTAGTCCGACCTCCACGTCGTAGACGAAACCCACGCCAACCAGTCGGTCCCTCGGCACCGGAACCCGCAGCGCGTTGGTCACCAGCTCGGACAACACGAGTTCCGCCGCCTCCGTGACGCCCTCCTCCATGCCCCAACCCGCGAGCGCGTCCCGGAGTATCGACCGCGACCAGCCCACGCCCCGAGGGTGTCGGGAGATCCGGAAGTGCACTTCGTTCGAGCTGTCGCGGTCTGCCATGACGCCCCCTGAGGCGGGTCGGTTCCTCGCAGTCAACTCCCCCACTGGTCTGAGGGGTTGCCCTTGCTCCGTGCAGCAGAATGCCGCGAGACGAGACATTCACGCAACGTTGAAGGGATTTCTCAGGCTTGATTCACCCTTTCGAGTAACCTCGCCATCACGGGCCCTCGGCCCTGATAGGGAGTGCGTATGCCAAACGTGAAGCCATCCACTGTCCTTGGACGCCAACTCGGCGACGAGCTACGCCGTTTCCGTGAGGCGGCAAGCCTCACCACGCAAGATGCCGCCGAGGTCCTCGACTGCACCAAGGGCAAGATCAGCCGCATCGAGAACGGCCATGTCCCGGTTCGCACACCGGACTTGAACGCGCTCATGGGCGCCTACCGAGTCGACGACGACGATGCGCGCAAGCGCCTCGAAGCTCTGGCCCGCAAGGCCAACCGGCGGCGGCGCGAAGGCTGGTGGCACCAGTACGACTCCGTCCTCGGCGATGCGTACCGCGACCAGATCGAGCTGGAGGCGATCTGCGACAGCGTGCGGACGTACCAGGTACAGCTGGTTCCAGGGCTTCTACAGACACCCGAGTACGGGCGTGCGGTGACCGTCGCTTCGCGTTCCTGGCAGAGCCCAGAGGAGATCGAGCAGTTCGTGCAGGTGCGGCTCGCCCGGCAGGAACGGCTGACCGGCGACTCCCCGATGGAGTTCTGGGCCGTCCTCTCCGAGGGAGTTCTGCGACAGCAGGTCGGGGGTCCCGAGGTGATGCGTGGGCAGCTGGAGCAGCTCGCCGCCCTTGCTGATCTGCCCAACCTCACCATTCAGGTGCTGCCGTTCTCGCGGGGTGCGTACTCGGGTATGTTCGGCCCGTACCTGCTGATGCGCTTTCCGCAGGTGGCATCACTGGATCTCGTACTCACCGAGACGCCGACCGGCAACATCTGGATCGAACGAGAACCCGAAGTCGCCCACTATCGAGCGCTATTCGATGACGCCCGCATGTCGGCCTTGCCGCCCACGGAATCGCTCACGCTGATCCAACGCGCCGTCAAGGAGTACAGACCATGAAGCATGCCCGCGTCGCCCCGTCGGACCTCGCCATAGCTGCATGGCGAGTCAGCAGCTACAGCGGCGGCCAGGGGGATTGCGTCGAGATCGCCGACAACATCCCCCACCTCATCCCCGTCCGCGACAGCAAGTGCCCCACCGGCCCCGTCCTAGGATTCAGCCGCGACGCCTGGCAGACCTTCGTCACTCAGCTCAGCTGCTGAGTCCCCTCCCGTGACCACCAACCACGGTCGGTCACAGGGCCGCAGGAAGAACGGCCCCGGCGAAGGGCCAGGCCCCCCAGCCCGCCCTTCGCCACCCAGCCACCCCACAAACCGCCCCTCCCCTCCCCACGCACCTCCGCCCTGTCATACCTGCCGGTTACGATCTGATACGGCCCTTCGGACCTGGGACCCAAGCAACAACCCCGCCCCCAGCACCACCCCAGCCCCAAGGCGCCCGCCCCAGAACAACCCCAGATGTGCCACAACACATCAAAACCGGCCCCAGGAGACGCGAGACAAACATGGCCCCGACAGCCGCCGCCACCGCCCCCCTCCTCCGTGACGTCATCGACATCAAGACGTCGATCTCCACCTCCGACTTCGTCCTGAAGCTCGCCGAGGCGGTCACCGAGGAAGGCGCGGCGAACGCGCTGCGGGACTATGTCGTCACCGAGCGGCTCTTGGACAACTTCGACGAGGCCCTCGGGCTGATCAGGGCCGCGCTCGACGGGAACACCTCGAAAGCCGCGTATCTCCACGGATCGTTCGGTTCGGGTAAGTCCCACTTCATGGCCGTCCTTCACGCCATCCTGCGTCGCGACCCCGCCGCCCTCTCCCGCCGGGACTTCGACCCGATACTGGGCAAGCACGAGTGGTTGAACACCGAGCAGAAGAACTTCCTGCTGGTGCCGTACCACATGCTCGGGGCGAAGTCCCTGGAGCAGCGCGTACTCGGCGGGTACGTCAGTCACGTCAAGGCGCTCCACGGCGACAAGGACATCCCCACCCCGCAGGTCTACCGAACCGACGCCCTCTTCGAGGACATCCGCTCGCACCGCATCCGTATGGGCGACGACAAGTTCATCGAAGGGCTCGCCGGCACCGACGGGGACGCGGACGTGCCCGGCAGCACCGGGGACGACGAGGACGAGTGGGGCGAGTCCTTCGCCTGGACCCCCGAACTGCTGGACACCGCGCTCGCCGCCGAGGAACTCGACGGCGGCGAGGTCAACCTCGACCTCGTCAACCCGAGCACCCCCGCCGAGCTGCGCGCCAAACTCGTACACGACGCCAGTACCACCTGGTTCCCGGGGTTCGCCAAGAATGCCGCCGAGGACGAACAAGGATTCATTTCTCTCGACGCGGGGCTCGCGGTGATCGCCGAGCACGCGAAGTCGCTCGGGTACGACGGTCTGATCCTGTTCATGGACGAGCTGATCCTCTGGCTCGCCAACCGCATCCACGACCAGAAGTTCGTCTCCCGCGAGGCGGACAAGATCACGAACTTCGTGGAGGGCGCCGACTCACGCCGGGCCATTCCGATCGTGTCGTTCATCGCCCGCCAGCGCGATCTGCGTGAGCTGGTGGGTGAGGAGACCTCCGGGGCCGCAGAAACCGCCATCCAGGACAGCCTCAACCTTGCCTCCGGGCGCTTCGACAAGATCACCCTGGAGGACCGCAACCTCCCGCAGATCGCGCACGCCCGGCTGCTGAAGCCCAAGAACGCGGAGGCCGGGGCCAAGCTCGACGCCGCGTTCACCAAGATCAAGCGGGTCGGGCCGCAGGTGTGGGACGTACTCCTCGGGTCGGACGAGGGGACCACCGGCGCGGACGAGGCGTCGTTCCGGCTGACGTACCCCTTCTCGCCGGCCTTCATGGACACGCTCGTCCACATCTCGTCCGCGCTCCAGCGGTCCCGTACCGGTCTCAAGCTCATGGGGCAGCTGCTCGCCACCCACCGCGACGACGCCACCCTCGATCAGCTGATCCCGCTCGGTGATCTGTATCCGGTGATCGCGGACGGCGGCGACAAGCCGTTCGTGGACGCTCTGAAGGTCGAGTTCCAGACCGCCGACAAGCTGTACCGGACCAAGATGCGGCCGTATCTGCTCGGTACGTACGAGGTCACCGAAGAAGACATCGAGCAGTACACGCACCGGCGGGACTCGATCACGGACCCGGCGCTGCTCGGCCGGTGCAAGAGCTTCGTCGGGGACAACCGGCTGATGTGCACGCTGTTGCTGTCCGCGCTCGCGCCCAGCGTGCCCGCGCTGCGGGACCTCACGATCCGGCGGCTCGGCGCGCTCAACCACGGCTCGGTCGTCTCGCCGATCCCCGGTGCCGACGTCGGCATGATCAAGACGAAGGTCAAGGAGTGGGCCGCCCAGTTCGCCGAGATCAAGGCGACCGGCACCGACACCAACCCGGGCGTGCGGCTCGAACTCGCCGGCGTGGATGTGGACTCCGTCATCGCCAACGCCAACGTGAACAACAGCCGGGGCAACCGGCGCACCCTGGCCAAGCGGCTGCTCGCCGAGGAGCTGGGGCTCGACCTCCAGGACCGGCTGATCGCCGACGAGCTGAACCTCGTATGGCGCGGCTCGAACCGCACGGCGGAGGTCGTCTTCGGCACCGTCGCCGATCCCGACGACCTGGCCGACCACGAGTTCCAGCCGAGCCAGGAGGGCATGTGGCGGATCATCATGGGTCTGCCGTACGCGGAGGGCGAGTGGGGGGCGGTCGACGACGCCAACCGGATGCAGGGGCTGCGGGAGCGGCCCGGTACGCATCCGCAGACCGTGGCGTGGATTCCCGCCCGGCTGTCCGCCGCCCGCTACAAGGACTTCCAACGGCTCGTCGTCATCGACTACGCGCTCGCCGACCAGCGGCGTTTCGACACCCAGTACGCGATGCACCTCAACGCCGACAACCGGGCACGGGCCAAGGCCCTGCTCGAAGGGCAGCGGGAGTCGCTGGCGCAGACCGTGAAAGACGCGTTCAAGGAGGCGTACGGGCTGGCCGACAAGAAGGCCTCCGACGTCGACGTCTCCTTCAACGACCATCTTGAGGCCCTGCCCGAGGTTGCCGACCTGCGGATCTCCATCGGGCAGTCGATGCGGGCCGGGGTCCGGCACATCGTCGCGAAGCTGCTCGCCCACCAGTTCCCCGCCCACCCGGACTTCGACCCGCAGGGCAGCAACACCCCCGTCAGGGCGAGTGAGGCGCGGACCGTGTTCGGGCTCGTCCGGGCGGCTGCCGAGGCCTCCGACCGGCAGGTGGAGAACTCGGGCAAGGAGAAGGCCCTGATGGAGCGGATCGCCGTCCCGCTCGGGCTGGGGCAGCAGAAGGAGGCGTACTTCCGGCTGTCGAACCGGTGGGCCGATCACTTCGCGCTGATGGCGCGGACGGACGGCGGCCCCGGTGACCTCGGCGTCGCCAAGCTCACCGAGTGGATCGACCGGCCCGAACGGATGGGCCTTGAGCCGTTCCTCGCGAACCTGGTCATCGCGTCGTACGCGGAGATGGACGACCGTGTGTGGGTGCGTGCGGGTGCCGTTCTGGACCCGGCGCCCGAGCTTTCGGCGATCAGGTCGCAGGACGGGCTGCGGTCACAGCCGCTGCCCGAGGAGGAGGTCTGGGAGGAAGCGGGGCGGCGGTACTGGGACGTCTTCGGGGTGGAGGGGGCGGAGGCTAAGCCGCCGACGCTCCGCCGGGGGCGGCTGGTCAGTCAGTTCGCGCGGCAGATTCTTGCCAAGGCCCGGCATTTCCGGCCGCACGCGGACGATCTTCTGCGGCAGTTGGAGAGGCACTCGGTGTTCCTCTCGCTCGACGGCGGCGACGAGTCCGGCCGGCTCGCCCTCGCCCGCCGGTCGCGGGATCTCCTAGACGAGTTGGCCGGTTTCGACCAAGGCGTGGCGGGCGGCATCGCCGCGGCCAAGCAGATCATCACGGCCTTCGCCGCGTTCGATCTCGGCGCGGCCTCGGCCAGCCGCTACGGCGCCTCCGTCAAGCAGGCCGAGGCCGTCGCGGCAGCGCTCGCGGGCGCGAGCTGGGACACGTTCGAGCTGGCGGCGAACGTCGGCCCGGAGGGCGAGGCTGTCCTCGCACAGTTGCGCAGTGCCGCCAACGCCGACCAGCGCACCGTCAATCTCAAGGACGCCCTGGAGAAGGCACGGATGGCGGGCGTCGCGGCGCTCAAGCGCAACCAGGCCGCCAACGCGCCCACCCGGCCCGCGCCCGGTCCGTCAACGCCAGCTCCGGGGCCGCTCACCTCGCCCGGAGCCGTGGACCTCACCACCGCGAGCAGTCACCCTCCGGTGCCCACGACACAGCCGCCCCTTCCGGCCGCCGGGACGGGAACCGGGACCGACGGCCGTGCCGTCCGGCGCTCGGGCAGGGCGCGCACAAACATCTCTCAGGCACCGGCCGAGCTGCTCGCAGAGCTGGTCGCACTGGCTGCGGCTGAGCCCGATGCCACCATCGAGTTCAGCTGGCAGGTCGTGGAGTGACGACGGCGGTTACCGTGGCGCGGGCCATGGATGTGGGAGATGCCGGAGATGTGGGAACGGGACAAGAGGCAGGTGCGGCGGTGAACGCCAGGGAGACGAGGCGGGCAGGCGCGTGAGTACGGCGACCAGCACGAGCGCGGTGCGGCTCAACTCGGCCACCATCACCCAGTACCTCACCTCCCAGCCCGGCCTCACCCCCGACAAGCACCGCTCGGTCCTGCTGCGGGCGGCACCTGTCTGGGACGGCCCTGCCGAACTCCCGTGGGGTGAAGGACGGCGGGCGCGGATCGCGTCCGGGCCCTCACCGCTCGCCGTGTACGAGCTGGTGCTGGCCCACCAAGCGGCTGGCACCCCTGGCCCCCATGCCCTGGTCACCGGTCCCGACGTCCTGGTCGTCCTCACCGACCGCGAGGAGGCCGAACTCGGCCCCGACCTACTGTCCAAGGTCCACAAGCAGCGGGTCAGCGCCGTCAACATCTGGGACGTGGTCCGCGAGGCGTTCGGCGCCGACGCCACCGACCACTGGCTGTCCGAGGAGAACTGGGCCGCCGAGGCGCTCCTCGACGCCACTCCTCCGGGCGGCTGGCCCCGCCTCGCGGGCGGCACGCTCTCGCGGCGCGAGGCGCTGGCGGCACTGGCGATGCGCCGGCTCGGCATCGGGCGCTACGACCCCGATCGCGTCCCCGGCAGCGCGGCGGGGGCCGACGGACTCGACGTGCACGCCCTGCTGCGCTGGACGTTGCAGCCGGGAGGCCCGGACCGCTTCCTCGCGCTGCGCGCACCGGAACGGGCCGGGCTGGCCCGGTTCCTCGGGGAGGACGACCAGGTCGGGCTGACCGGGCGGGCCCTGCTCGCGCTGATCGGCGCCGAGCACGGGCCGGACGCGGTCGCTTTCGGACTGGTGTGCGCGGCGCTCTGGCGGGACACCGAGGTTCCGGACGCGGCGGGCGGGCGGCGCGGTCACCGGCGTACGGCGGGCCGCGCCCAGGCGGCAGCCGGCGGTGCCACCGTGGACGCCGAGGACTACCGCGCCCGTGGACGTGCGGAACGCTGGTTCGGCGAGGAGCCGCTGGCGCACGGTGAGGCCCTGGACCGGCTCACGGCCTCCTTCGGCCGGGCCTGCGAGGAGTTCGTCTCCGCGCTGCTGCTGACCGGCCGCTCGGAGTTCGACGAGTCGGCGGCAGCCGCCCGGAGGATGAGCGGCGCCGCCCTGGACCGGGCGGAGTCGCTGGTACGGCAGTTCGGAGCCGAGCGGGCCGCTCAGTCGAGTCCCGTACTGGCGGCCGGACTTGAGGCCCGCTTCGGTGCGGTCGGACAGGCACTTCGCAGTGGCGACCCGCTATCGATCTCCCAGGCCGTCAGCGCCCTCGACGACCACAGTCTCTCGGCGGACACCGACCCCCGTACGCGTATCGCACGCGCCCGCATGGCAGAGCGGCTCACGCGGTGGCTGGCGGGCGATCCGCCGGACTCGTCGGAGAACCTCGCGTCCGCGATCGGCCGTCACGTCTCGGAGACGGGCTGGGTCGATCTCGCCCTCGAACACATCGAGGCCGGTGGTGAGAGCGAGCCGACGCTGCGGTCCTCGTACGACACCCTGTGCGCCTCCGTGCGGGCTCGCCGTCGGGAGATCGACCGGCACTTCGCGCAGGCACTCGCCATCTGGACCGCGGACGGCGGCACGCCCGGAACCATGCTGACGGTGGAAACCTTCCTCCCGCGCGTCGTCGCTCCCGTGACGAAGTCCGGCGACCGCCGGGTGCTGTTGCTCGTCCTCGACGGGATGAGCGCGGCGATCGCCTCCGAGCTGGCCGAGGAACTGCGCGAGCACTGGGTCGAGTACGACCCGCTGGCCGACGCCAAGGACCCGGCACGGCGCCGGGCGATGGCAGCCGCGCTGCCCACCCTCACGTCGGTCTCCCGGACCTCGCTCTTCGCCGCCACGCTGACCTCGGGCACCCAGGCCGACGAGAAGCGGACGTTTCCGGCCCACAGGTTCTGGGGGGACTCGCAGGCCGCGGTCTTCCACAAGGACGACCTGCGTGCCGACGCCGCCGGAGACTCCTTCGGTCCCGAACTGCTCGCCGCGCTCATGGACGACGGTACGCAGGTAGCCGTGGTCCTCAACACGATCGACGACCGGCTGGCCAAGGAACAGAAACTGGGCGACGCCACCTGGCGGCTCGGCGACATAGGGCAACTGCGGGAGCTGTTGCGGTACGCCGCGCTCCAGGGCCGGGCGGTGATCCTGACCAGTGACCACGGGCACGTCGTCGACCGGCACGGCTCGCGGGTCGCTTCGGGTGCCCCGCTGTCGGCCCGGCACCGGGAGCCGGGCGGGCCTCTCGCCGAGCCGGAGATCCTGCTGACCGGGCGCCGGGTCGTCGTGCCCGATGCCGGTGACTCGTCCGGGCGCGCGTCAGGTGGCGAGGTCGTCGCGCTCTGGGACGCGGACTCTCGTTACACGTCGCAGAAGGCGGGTTACCACGGCGGAGCCTCCCTCGCCGAAGTGGCCATCCCCGTACTGGCGTTCCTGCCCTTCGGCGCGCAGCCGCCCAAGGGCTGGCGCGAACTCGGTGACCAGCGGCCCTCCTGGTGGCGCCTCGACGCACCCTCGGCCGAGACCGCGCAGACGACGGCCCTGACGACCGCGCCTTCGACCACGTCACGGCCGGCGGGGACCCGGCCCGCACCGGCGGCACCGCGCCCGACCGGGAAGGCCGCGGAGAAGGCGGTCGAGATCGTGGCCGGTCGGGACTCGCTCTTCGACATCGTGCTCGTCCCCGCCGAGGAGACCGACTCACTGCTGTCCGTCACGGCTGTCGCCCCGGACGAGTCCGCCTCGCCGAACGACGCCCTGATGACCGCCTTGCTCGCCTCCGAGATCTACCAGGCCCAGGTGGAGGTGCTGGCCCGCAGGCGCGAGCTGCCGCGGATGGAGGCGGCGGTCCGGGTCCTGCTGGATATCGGGGGCACGCTTCCCATGACGGCGTTGGCGCAGCGCGTCGGGCTTCCGGCCGGCCGCAGCGCGGAGGGTTTCTGCGCCGTACTGCGGCAACTGCTCAACTACGACGGCGCCCAGGTCCTGGAGACCCTGCCGGACGGCCGCACCCTGCGGCTGAACAGCGGCCTGCTGAAGGGACAGTTCGAGCTGGACCCGCAGTAGTTGTGATCTGGTACCGGCCCGGGAAGCACCGGCCGGTACCAGGTTCCACTTCCGCGCACGCCGTCAGACGAGCTGCCGCATGATCCGTACGAACTGCCCCAGCTCGTCGAGGAATCGCTGTTCCAGCGGCTCGGGGGCGAAGTGGGCGATCTTGTTACGGATCTTGCGGACCTGGTCGAGCTGGTACACGAACTGGACGCGGTTCACCATGGTCCAGCCGAGTGCCTGCCAGTTCTGATCCGCCTTGGCGCGCAACGCGTCCTTGGTCTGCTGGCCGTCGAGCAGCGTCACGTAGTCACCGAACATCAGGTCGGAGATCTTGCCGGTCTGCCGCTCCGCCTTCTTCGGCTGTACGGCCTTGATGGCCTCGGGGTCGATCGCGGCACCCAGGCACTTGCGCAGCAGAAACTCGATCTCCCCGACCATGAAGAACGGCCTCGCCGTCGCGTCGAAGCGTTCCGTAATGTCCGCGGAGGTCACGATCCCGCTGAACCGGCCGTCGTTGCGGCGGACAAGGACGTATCCCTTCTCGCTGACGAGAGGCAGTACGGCGAAGAAGTTCTGGTGCTCCTCGGCCACCGGAACGTCGTCCACGAGTGCGTTCGCGAGGACCCGGTCGACGCCCGCCTTCTCGTACATCCTGGCGACCGAACCCCAGGTGACGGCACCGCACAGTGTGGTCGTCCCGTCGATGACGGGCAGCTGGGAGTAGTCCTTGGTGCGCATCAGGTGCGTGGCCTCGGAGAGCTGCGCGGTCGGCGGGAGGGACTCCAGGCCGGCTCTGGCCGCCGCGATGTCCCCGATCCTCAGCGGATGCTGCGGAAGCAGGCCCGGCGTCGGCTCCTCCTCCGGTTCCTCGTCGCTCACCTCGTCCGCCACCACGACCGTCTCCAGGGCGACGACGTGGACGGAGCTGCCGTGGCCGCAGGTGGCGAAGGACGGAACGGTGGACAGGCCCACATCCTTCAGGGCCTGCGCGATGGCCAGGACGGACTGGTCGTCGCGTCGGCGCGTGCCGAAGAGCGCGAGAAGTTCCCGCACCGGGATCTTCGTACCTTTGAGGGCCATCAGGCTGTCGTCGGAGGGCATGGTGGCGCTCACCCGCCCAGCTTCTCGGCGAAGCCGCGGTGCACGGTGTGCTTGCGCATGGCGGACCGCACCAGGTCGAGGAGCTGCTTGGAACGGTCCGTGTAGAAGCGCTCGAAATCCCCTTCGTGCAGCGTGGCCGGATCGATGAGGTGCGTCGAGACGACATCGTCGAACCACTCGGGGCGCATGCCCGATTCCAGCATCAGCGACTTGAGGTACGCGGTGGGCGGACCGGTCATGCTCCGGCTCGCCCGGTACGACAGCGGGGTCTTGTTGACGATCGAGTTGACGCGCGACGCGTAGCCCGGGTGCGACTTGGCCACCCAGGACTTGGGGAAGATCAGCCGTACGTCGACGCCGTGCGCGGCCAGTCGGCCCGGACTCAGCGGAGCTTCGGTGTAGTACCAGTCCACAGCGCCCTGTTTGACGAGCAGGGCGTAGATTCCCTTGTAGGCGGCACTGTTGCGCGTGCTCAGGGTGTCGAGCCGGTCGGAGACGAACACGGCTTCCGCCACCGTGTCCGGCTCTCCGCCCTCCCCACGGATCCACGCGACGAGTTGCTCCACGTCACGGGGGAAACGGCTCTCGATGGACCCGCCGTACATCTCGCCGAGCACGCCGTTCCAGTACCACTGGGCGATGCGCTCCTCTCCGTCCGCGGTGTCCGTCTCGTCGCCCATGACGGCGCGTACGGCCGCCAGCGGCACGAGCTGGGTGCGGTACGGGAGGTCCGCCGAGTTGACGATGCACTGCCGCTCCAGAAACGCCCCGACCCAGGCGAAGGCCTCCGCCAGCCGCGGGGCCAGCCGCATGAAGTCGACCAGCGGAAGCCCCAGCAGATCGCGGCGCTTGCAGGAGAGCGAGTTGCGAAGTCCGTCCCGCTTGTCCTCCCAGGTGCGTACGAGGGCGATCGCCTGAAGGAAGTCGCTGCTGCTCAGCCCGTCCTCGACCCCGGCCTCCATCCTGCCGAACACGGGATGGGCGGCGGTCAGGTCCGACTTGATCTGCAGCCACGCGTCGGGAAGCCGGTAGTACTCCCCGAACTCCGCCACATGGGTGCGGTCGCCAGCGTAGGTGGCGGTGAGCAGCTCGAAGACGTTCAGCGGGACGCCGCCCGCGTTCACCCGCTCGAAGACCGCGCACACCGCGTCCATTTCGGTGGAGGCGGGCAGGTTGATCATGGGCACGTCGAACGACTGCACGTGGTTGAGTACGTGCTCCTCGAACCGCGACCAGACATCCCAGTTCGCTTCGTCAAGTTTCACGAATTCCCGGTGCCAGGCATTCATGCGCTGGGTGTCGAACACGAGATTCAGCGGAAAATAACCCGCGGCGCACTCAAGCTGTGTCGTACTCAGATCGAGGACGACCCGCCGAGCGAAGTCCGTCTTGAGGGTCCGGTCCTCGGGTACCGACACGATCGCCTCGTCCCGGTCCGAGGGCGAGCCGATCGCCTTGGCGATGTCGATGTAGTACCAGCGCTTCAGTTCCTTGTTGCGAGTGTCCACCGTGTCCACCGGCTGGTCGCGCCGCAGAGCCTGGTACAGCGAGGTCATGCGCTGCTGGCCGTCGAGGAGAAGCAGGTCGGGCACCCTGTTCTCCGAGACCTGCGCACCGCTCAGCGGCCTGGGCCTGAAGGGCGTGTTGCCGCCGGTCTGGAGCGACATGACGACGCCGAGCGGGTAGTTGAGCGTGACCGTCGCGATCAGCGCCCGGATGTGTTCGTCGTTCCATTTCCACTCACGCTGGAAATCAGGTAGTTGCAAGGCCCCTGACTCGACCTGCTTGAGTAGATCTCTGAGCTTCGGACTGTCCAGCGACACGCTGCGGTCTCCCCCGCTTTGAACCTCAATGGTGGATACCGTATTGCATCAAGCCATTCTGAGCGCCGTCAAGGAATGCGGAAATCGAGACACCTGCGCCTCATTACTATTCAGCCATCACTACCGTCTTCGGACACCCGTGATGCCACGGTGGAGCCGGTGCCGTCGTCCCCTGCCGCCGGATACCTACTCCCGGCCCCGCCGCACCGCCCTCCACGGGATGGAAGACTGACGAGGTGAGTACAGATCAGCCGTCCCGGATCTCCCCCGTCAGTGCGACGCGTCGACGCGATGTGATCGACGCGCTGCGGCGAGGGGCCGTACCCGAGAACGGTCTTGACCTGCTGGCGACCGGCCTGGACCGCTTCGAGACCGCACTGGACGCGGAGCTTTCGGCGGTGGCGTCGGGCGCGTCGGTGTTCAAGGCGGTCCGCGGGGAGTACGGCTCCGGCAAGACCTTCTTCACGCGGTGGCTCGGCGAGCGCGCCAAGCGCCGGAATTTCGCCGTGGCCGAGATCCAGATCTCGGAGACCGAGACTCCTCTGCACCGGCTGGAAACCGTCTACCGTCGGCTCACGGAACGGCTGGCCACACCCGGATTCCCGCCGAGCGCGCTCCGCCCTGTCGTCGACGCGTGGTTCTACGCCCTGGAAGAGGACGCTCTGGCCGACGGCGCCGCCGAAGAAGGGCTCGCCGAGTCGGTCGAGAGGCTCATGGCCGCGCGTCTCGCCGAGGTGTCCCGGCACGCCCCGTCCTTCGCCGCCGCACTCCGCGGATACCGCGTCGCACTCACCTCCGGTGACGAGACCACCGCGGCGGCCGTCATGGCCTGGCTCGGCGGACAGCCCCACGTGGCCGCCGCCGCCCGCAGAGCCGCCGGGGTTCGGGGAGATCTCGACCACTTCGGCGCACTGGGCTTCGTCCAGGGACTGCTCACGGTGTTGCGGGACAGCGGTCACGCGGGTCTGTTCCTGGTACTCGACGAGGTGGAAACCCTCCAACGGGTCCGCTCGGATGCCCGCGACAAAGCACTCAACGCGCTGCGGCAGCTCATCGACGAGGTGCACTCCGGGCGTTTCCCCGGCCTCTATCTCATCATCACGGGCACACCCGCGTTCTACGACGGCCAGCAGGGCGTGCAACGGCTGGCGCCCCTGGCCCAGCGACTGGCGACCGACTTCACCACCGAACCGCGCTTCGACAACCCACGCGCGGTACAGCTGAGGCTTCCGGGCTTCACGGAGGAGTCCCTGATCGCTCTCGGGCAGACCATCCGAGACCTGTACGCGGATGGGTCCTCGAGTCCGAAACGCATCGCGGCGATGGCCGACAACGCCTATGTCGCGGACCTGGCACGTGCCGTCGGCGGCACTCTTGGGGGCAAGGTCGGAGTGGCCCCCCGGCTGTTCCTGAAGAAGCTGGTGGGTGACGTCCTCGACCGCGTCGACCAGTTCGACGACTTCGATCCGCGCAGGCACTACTCGTTGACGGTTAAGACCTCCGAACTCACCGAAGTCGAAAGGAACGCCGCGGCAGCCGGGGCGGACGACGTGGAACTGGAGCTTCCGTGACGGGATACGACCAGGTCCCCGACCCGCTGGACCCACTGGACCGGCTGCACCCGGGCCTGGTCCACCACATCGTCAACTCGCTCGGCTGGCCTGCTCTTCGGCCACTCCAGGAGGAGTCGATCACCCCCCTGCTCGACGGGGCGGACGCGGTGCTGCTGGCGCCCACGGCCGGCGGAAAGACAGAGGCGGCGGCCTTTCCGTTGCTTTCAAAAATGGCTCTGGAGGGTTGGGCAGGCACTTCCCTGCTCTACGTCTGCCCCCTCAAAGCACTGCTCAACAACCTCCTGCCACGTCTTGAGACATACACCTCGTGGCTGGGGCGTACCTCCGCGCTCTGGCACGGGGACGTGACCCACTCACGCCGCAAACGCATCCTCAGCGACCGGCCCGACGTGCTGCTCACCACCCCCGAATCCCTCGAAGCCATGCTGGTCAGCACCAACGTCGACCATCGCGCCTTCTTCTCGGGCCTGCGGGCGATCGTGGTCGACGAGGTGCACGCGTTCGCCGGGGACGACCGGGGATGGCATCTGCTCGCCGTACTGGAGCGGCTGGAACGGGTGGCGGGGAACCCCGTGCAGCGTGTCGGCCTCTCGGCGACGGTCGGCAACCCGGAGCAGTTGCTGCACTGGCTGCAGGGTTCAGGGGCCGGAAAACGCGCGGCCCATGTCGTCGCTCCCCACCTGCGTGACGTCTCCGCGGCGCTCCCCCCACCGGGGGAGGTCGAACTCGACTACGTCGGCTCCCTCGACAACGCCGCCCGGGTGATCGCGGCCCTCCACCACGGCGAGAAGCGGCTCGTGTTCTGCGAGTCCCGCAGGGAGGTGGAGGAACTCGGCGCCGGCCTGCGTGCGAAGGGTGTCACCACGTTCCTGTCCCATGCCTCGCTCTCCGTGGACGAGCGGACCCGAGCCGAGGAGGCGTTCGCCGAGGCCCGCGACTGCGTGATCGTCTCCACCAGCACACTGGAACTCGGCATCGATGTGGGTGACTTGGACCGGGTCCTGCAGATCGGTGCGCCGGGTACCGTGGCCTCGTTTCTGCAACGCATCGGGCGCACAGGCCGGCGGCCAGGATCCGTACGCAACTGCCTCTTCCTCGCCATCGACGAAGACGACCTGGTGTCCGCCGCCGCTCTGCTCCTACTGTGGTCGCGTGGCTGGGTTGAGCCGATCACACCGCCTCCCGAGCCCCGGCACATCGCCGCTCAGCAGATCCTCGCGCTGTGCCTTCAGGAACACCGGATCGGGGACCGGCTGTGGCAGGAATGGTGGGGCGGCATCGGGCCCTTCGGTCCCGCCGCTGAACCGGTGATGCGCCATCTGATCGAGCAGGGCTATCTGGACCGGGACGGAGGCATGCTGTTCATCGGCCCCGAAGCCGAACAACGCTTCGGATTCCGGCATTTCATGGATCTGACGGCAGTGTTCACCGCGGCCCCCGAGTTCACCGTGCTGTCCGGCCGAACGGAGATCGGCACCACGGATCCGGCACTGCTCACCGATGAGGTCGTAGGGCCACGTCGGCTGCTCCTCGCCGGACGCAGTTGGCAGGTGACCTACATCGACTGGTCACGGCGACGCTGTTTCGTGGAGCCGGTCGAAGACGGCGGCAGGGCACGCTGGGGTGGCATGGGTTTTGCCCGTTCCGCATCGTTCGAACTTGCCCGCGCCGCGCGGGAGGTCCTGCTCGGCTCGACGCCTCCGGTCAGGCTGACCCGGCGCGCCGAGAGCGCGTTGGCGCAGACTCGGGAACGGTACGGCGAGGTAGTACATGTCGGCAGCACCATCGTGATCCGCGGTGGGCAGGACACCAATGTTCGCTGGTGGACCTGGGCAGGCAGTCGAGCCAACGCCACCCTCGCCGCGACGCTCACCTCTGTTGCCGACCCATTGCAGCGCCCGACAGACGCGTATGTACGGCTGCGCGAGGACATCACGGCTCAGGAATGGAGAAAGGCCGCTGCGGAGGCAGCTGACCGTCTCTGCCTGCCGACCGTGGACCCTCGTGCGGTGGCAGGGTTGAAATTCAGCGCGGCCCTGCCTCCTCGACTGGCAGATGCAACCGTCGCGGCGCGCCTGGCCGATTTGGAAGGGGCTGCCTCTGTTCTCCGGGAACCTGTCAGGCTCGTGTTCCCCTCAGAGCCGTACGCAAAGGGGTGAGCCCCCAGCACTATGCGGCGCTGGAGGCTCACTAGGCCCGTACCACCCGAACCCCACTCACCTCACCCAAACGCCAACTTATCGTTCCACCCCGACCCAATAACCGTCTTCACCGGAGCATTGGTATTCGTAGTGGACGGGTGATACACGGACATGTGCCCGTCAGCCGCAAACCGAGCCCAAATATCCGGCACCCCATCCCCGTTGATATCCGGAACCCCAATAGCCGAATTGACATTGGCCTCCGTCCAACTCGTCCCGAACGCCTCGTCCCCATCAACGGCATTGGACGCCAGCATCAGCGAGTTGAGATCGACACTCCCCGCCCCCGCAGCTCCCACCTTCCCCCGCCGCAGATACATGCTCCCGTTGTCCAGGTTCCGCCACAGCAGGTCCGCCACCCCGTCCTTGTTCATGTCGGCCAGGTTGACGACATCCCGCCGAGCCCAAGCATCCGCGTTCATCAACGTCGCCGTCTGGACACTGCCCCCCGTATACCCGGACAGCACCCAGAACCCAGCAGCCGTACGCAGCACCAGGTCGGGCAGCTTGTCCCCCGTGATATCGCCAAGCGCCTTCAACTGCGTCCACGTAGAAGGCGCCGGCGCATTGGACGGCAAACGAACCTTCATCCGCTGCCCCACGTCGAACGAGCCGTACCCGTCCCCCGGGTAGAGCCAGAAGCCGCCGTCCGGAGTGCGCGCGAACAAATCCGTCGTACCGTCGCCCGGATACGTGTCCTGGTAATGCGCGATCAGCGCCGCCTTGTTGCCCAGTGTCGACGCCGCGTCGTACCAGTGGCCCGGCGGGTTCAAGGTCACCGTGCCGTCCGTCGCCCTCGCGTACGACGCGATCAGTGAGCCGTACAGCTCGCCGTCCGGCTTCTGGCCCGCGTAGGTCCGCAGGGTGCCCGCCGCGTCGATGACCATCAGGTCGGGGGTGCCGTCGCCGCCCGTGTCGCCGGGGGTGTCGGCGTTCTCCTTCGGTGGGACGTACGTCGTGTAGTCCGTGCGCACGCTCGGGTTGCCGAGGGTGTCGTAGGCGTACACCTGGAGGGTGTTGGGGCCGGCGTTCAGTGGCTGGAGGTCGGGGACCGTGGCTACGCCGTTCGCGTCGGCGTTCACCGACTTCGGGCTCACCCCGCCCCACGCGTACTGGAACCGCACCGCGCCCGGTGACTCGAAGGTGATCGGGCCGGTCGTGCCGAAGTTGACCTTCGCCCAGGTGGTGCCGCTCGGGGTGGCCTCCAGGAACACGTCGCTGGTGACCTCGGGCTGCGACGGGCCGCTCGGGTCGACCGTGAGGCGGCAGGGGTCGGTGCCCGGCGGGTAGTTGGTGGACGTCGCGCTCGCCAGGTCCTGGCCCATCGCGTCCCAGTTGAACGTGGTGTTGGTCGTGATGTCCTTCAGGCGGGCGTCCGTGACCGGGATGGTCAGCGACGAGGTGCCGCCCGACGCGCCGATGGTGACGAACGTACCGGCGGGAGCCGTGGTGCCGCTCTTCCAGAAGCGGAAGCGGACCTTGCTCATGTTGTTGTCGGGGTCCTTGGCGGTCACCGACAGCGTGATGTTGGTCTTGCCGACCGTCACGCCCGCGCCCGTGCCGGGCGTGCAGGCGCCGCCGGGCTTGGAGGTGCCCTTGGTGGGCTCGGACGGAGGGCGGTTGTATTCGGCCTCGATGGTCGCCGAGGTCGCCTTGAACTTGCGCCAGGTCTGGGTGTCCGACTCGCTGGAGGCGCGCATGCCGAGGGTGACGGTCGCGTGGCCCTTGTCCGTGGCGTACTGGGCGGCGTCCTTGACGTTGAAGTCCTCGTAGTCGTTGGGGCAGGACGAGGACGACCAGCCGTGTGCGAAGGACTTGCGCTGGAGTTCGTCGGACCAGCTCGGCTGCGCGCTCCAGGTCGTGCCGGAGGAGATGGGGCCTGTGCGCCAGATCTGGAACTCGCGCTTGGTGCACGACCAGGAGTGGTTGTTGAGCACCTTGAAGGTGGCGCTGGTGATCTCCGCGCCCTTGATGCTGCTGAACCAGTCCATGCGCCAGAAGGAGCGGGCGGTGCCGCCCGTGTCGTCCTCGTGGCCGACGCGGGCGTCGGAGGTGCCGGAGGAGAAGTTGGTGCCGTTGAAGAAGCTGGTGGTGGGGTACGGCTTGTAGGCCACCGTCCACGCGTCCCAGCCGGGGTTCAGGGGTGGGTCGACGTACAGGGGGTATGCGGCGTCCTTGCGGTCTGCCAGACCTGTGGCGGCGAAGCCCAGCTTCAGACTCGCGGCACCTGTGTTCTCGCCGTCCAGGGTGATCGGCAGCGGTGCCGAGTTGGCGCCGGGCTCGATGCCGGTCAGGCCCGACAGCTTCAGCACGTCGGCCGGGGTGGCGACCGACGTACGGTTCGGGGTGCCCGGGGGCAGTTCGGGGTCACGGCCGCTGGAGTCCCACGCGAACGGCGTGGGGATCGAGCCAACCTCCTTGCCCGCCTTGTCCAGGACCTGGACCCGGGTCGCCTTGCGGTCCTGGCGGAACACGGCCGTGTCGGAGCGCAGGCCGTACGTGACGGTCCTGAGCGCCTCCTGCCGTGCGGCCTCCGGGGTCTTGACGATGAGGAGCTGTGCCATGCCGCCCTCCTCGCGGGCCACCAGCAGCAGGTCCACGCCGGGCAGCACCTCGGAGTAGAGGGCGCGCGGTCCGTCCAGCACCGGCTCGGGCAGGGCGCCCGGCCAGGTGTACGCGACGGTGTGCTCGCCCAGTTCCACCTCGGCGAGGACCGTCTCGCCCGACGCCGTGACCAGCTTCTCGTCACGGGCGAACGACCGGTCGGCGCGCGTCTTCGGGGCGGTCGAGGCGGTCGTGCCGCTCGCGAAGCGGACCGGGACGACCGGGTTCGCGGGTGCGACGCCGAGCCCGCGCGGGGCCCTGGCCGTCCGCTTGAGCCTGTTGTCCACGGGGACCCAGGTCCCGGCCGCGTTCCTCACCCGGGTGGGCGCGGCCGTGATCCGGGTCTTGAACTGGCCGTCGGGCAGCGCCCAGGTCAGCGCGGTGGCCGTGGTCGCCGTGTCGACGAGCACCTGCTTGCCGGTGAGCCTGGCCCGCGCCATCGCGGCGGCCTCGTCGCGCGGGCCGGTGGAGGCACGGGTGGCGTCGGTGGTGGTGCCTCCGGCGCGGGCCGGCGGGGTGTCGTCGTCCGGCTGCCACCAGGGCAGCAGGGAGACGGTCAGGGCGGCCAGCACGAGGCCGAGGGTCAGGGACAGCCGGGTGCGGGTGCGCACGAAGGGGCTGAGATATCGGGGATATCGGGGCGGCGCGGTCACGGCGGTCTACTCCCGTGGGAACCAAGCGGACTGAGGACAGCACAAGCAGCCCCGTTCAGCAGGCTGCGGGGCAGGAGGCGGCCACACGATCACACACTCGCCATAGCACGTCCACATTTTAATTAGTTAAGGATTTGTTATGAAAATACGAAACTGATGTGACGGTGTGACAGTTACGCCTGGTTCAGGGCTTTTCTGGAGCCACATTGAGAGCGATCACCTGATTCACCCGGTCCGCCTGGCAGGTCGCCGACGGGACGATCTGGTGCGTTTCGCCCCGTGACCCGGATCACTCCGGAATGCTTTCGTCCCTTTGGTCGATCTTGAATTGTGCGGCGGACATGACACAGAGTGCGCACGCACGCGTCTGAGCCGGACGTGTGTTTTTGGTGAATCACCAGGTGGGGGTCGACGCGGATGCGTGCTTCAGGTCGCCTGTCATGGCTGGGGCCGATACGCCCAGCCCTGACAGACTCACAGAGAAGGCGCCGGCGGCGAAGCCGCACGGCGACCGTTCTTCTGTTGTCCTCGGTTCTTACGGTGACCAGCCTGGGCGGTGAGGCGCTCGCCGTCCCCGGCCCCGACATGAGCCGGGAGAAGTCGATCGCCGAGGTCGACCTTCCGGAACTGCCGGAGGCCACCGAGGTGGACGGCGACGAGGCCGCGGACAAGACCCTCACCCTGGCTCCGCAGAACCCGGTCGTCCCGTACACCCCCGACGCCATCGCGCCGTGGACCTCGGGCACCGGCAGCGCCACCCTCTCCGCGGCCGACGCGCCCGGCACCACCAAGCCGGTCAGCAACAACCTGCCCGTCGCCATCGGCGTCCCGGCGGGCGGCGACGCCGCCGACCTGGCAGGCGACTGGACCGTGGGCGTGGCCCCGCAGACCACCTCGCAGGACGCGGGCGTCTCCGGCATCGTCATGAAGCTGACCCCGCCGGCCACCGTCGACCCGGCCGCCGAGGTCGCGATCAGCATCGACACCACGGGCTTCGCCGACCTCTACGGGCCGCAGGCCGCCGACCGCTTCGGTCTGATGCTGCTGCCCGAGTGCGTCTACTCCTCGCCCAACGAGGGCGACTGCGCCGACGCCGGCGGTGTGACCACGATGTCCGTCCCGCAGGGGGACAAGGACGTCAGGAACGGCAAGGAGAACTTCCAGCGGCTGCGCAGCACGGTACGGACCGTGGCGGCCAAGGACGCGCCCACCAACACCACCACGGCGAAGAACGCCAGGACCCGCAAGATCCTCGGCGGCAGCATCCCGGTCGCCAGCCTCGTCGGCGAGGGCTTCGTGCCCGCCAAGGCGACGCAGGCCACGTACCGGGACGGTGTCCAGCCCGCGGTCTCCGCGAACGGCGGCGCCGCCGTCGGCGGGCTCGACATCGGCTCGTCGGTGTCCGGCGACTTCACGGCCTCACCGCTGCTGTCCTCCGGCTCCTGGTCGTCGGGCTCGTCCTCGGGCGCGTTCACGTACTCGTACCAGGCGCAGGTCCCGGAGACCGCCGGCGGCCTGATGCCGAAGGTCAACCTGGCGTACTCCTCGCAGTCCGTGGACGGCCGTACGTCCTCGACGAACAACCAGGCCTCGTGGATCGGCGACGGCTGGGACTACAACGCGGGTTCCATCACCCGTACGTACGCCAACTGCCGCCAGGACTCGAAGAAGGCGGGCTCGAACAACTCCACGCACCGCACCGCGGACCTGTGCTGGGGCTCGGAGAACGCCACCCTCTCCCTCGGCGGCATGACCACCGAGTTGGTGTGGGACGAGACCAAGGGACCGCTCGACGGCGACGGCAAGCCCACCGGCAAGTGGTTCACGGCCAACGGCGACGGTTCCACCGTCGAGCTGGTCAAGGGCGAGGCCACCGGCAACGGCGCCCGGGACGGTGAGTACTGGGTCGTCACCACCAAGGACGGCATCAAGTACCACTTCGGCAGGAACAAGCTCCCGGGCTGGTCCGACCGCGGCACCGCCGCCGACGACCCGACCACCAACTCGGTGCTCACCGTCCCGGTCTACGGCAACCACTCCGACGAGGACTGCTACAAGGGCCCGACGACCACCGACTGGACCAACTCCTACTGCACCCAGGGCTGGCGCTGGGGTCTCGACTACGTCGAGGACGTCCACGGCAACGCGATGTCGCTGTGGTGGAAGAAGGACCAGAATTACTACGCCCGGAACTTCAACTTCAAGGAACCGGTCGTCTACGACCGCGACGGCTGGCTCGACCACATCGACTACGGCCAGCGCAGCAACACCATCTACACGGAGACCGCCCCGGCCCGGGTCGGCTTCGCGGTGGAGGAGCGCTGCTACACCGTCGACGACGTCACCTGCTCCGAGACCAACTTCAAGTCCAAGGACCCGCGCAACTACCGGCCCTGGTTCGACACCCCGGCCGACCTGCGCTGCGAGTCCGGCAAGAAGTGCTGGAACGCGGGCCCGACCTTCTGGACCCGCAAGCGGCTCGACAAGATCACGACCTCGGCCCAGCGCCGTACCGACACCGCCGCCCGCCAGGTCGTCGACGAGTACCAGCTGAAGCAGAGCTTCGCCAAGCTGAAGACCGGCCCGAACACCGCCCTGTGGCTGGAGTCCGTGCAGCGCACCGGCTACGCCCGCAACGGCAGCACCGACGCGAAGGTCACCCTCAACTCGGTGCGGTTCGAGTCCAACGCCGAGGACATGCCCAACCGCGTCAAGGCGGTCAACGCGCACCGTCCCGGCTTCTCCCGGCTCCGTATCACCCGCGTCATCAACGAGTACGGCGGCGAGACCATCGTCCGCTACAAGCCGATCGAGGGCGACTGCCTCACCGGCGACCTGCCGCTGCTCGACCAGCAGTCCGGCGAGACCCGGGCGGCGGCCCTGGCCCGGCTGCAGTCGCAGCTGAAGACCAACAACCGCCTCTGCTACCCGTCGTTCTGGAACCCCGACCCCGAGGTCGAGGACATCGACTGGTTCCACAAGTACGTCGTGGACACCGTCGAGGAACTGCCCAACATCGACGGCAACTTCACCACCAGGACCGAGTACGACTACAAGAACCCGGCCTGGAAGCTCGCCGAGGCCGAGTTCACCAAGAAGTCGCAGCGCACCTACTCGCAGTTCGCGGGCGTCGAGCAGACCACGGTCCTGACGGGCCCGGTCGACGACGAGGGCACCGCGGACACCGCCGGTCAGCGCTCCAAGTCCGTCACCCGCTACTTCCGCGGCCTCGGCGACACCGTGTCCGTGAAGGACATCACGGGCGCCGAGATCGCGAAGGACGAGGAGCCGTTCGCCGGCCGGATCGCGGAGGAGCTCTCCTACGTCGACTCCACGAAGGCCGACACCGACTGGCTGACCCGCTCCAGCACCAAGCCCGAGGCCACCGAACTGGCCAAGCGCAACCGTGAGGACGGCCTGACCCCGCTGCGCGCCTGGCGGGTCACGGAGCCCGAGGAGGTCGCGTACACCAAGTCGTCGGGCACCAACTCCGACGACACGCGCACGGTGCGGTCGGTGAAGACGACCACGACCTACGACCCGACGTACGGGCTGCCGACGCTGGTGGAGTCGTTGGGCGACGCCGCCGTCAACAAGACCGGTGACGAGTCCTGCACCAAGTCGGAGTACGTACACCAGACCGACAAGAACCTGATCGGTCTCAGCAAGCAGGTCCTCGTCTCACCGACCACCTGCGCGAACGCGAACTGGAGCGACCTCACGACGCTGAGCGGGGCCGCCCGGACCGCGTACGACGGCGCCTCCTACGGCACCGCGCTGTCGGGCTCGACCCGCGGTCTGGCCACCGAGTCGTGGTCACTGAACGGCACCGGCACCGGGTTCCAGACCGACGGAACCACCGGCTTCGACGCGGTCGGCCGGGTCGTCCGGCAGACCGACCCGGACGAGCTGGCCAAGCCGGTCCCGAAGGCATCCACGATCGCCTACGGCTCCGAAGGACCGGCCACGGGCCAGGTCTTCACGGTCACCACGACCAACGTGCTCGGGCACAGACAGATCCAGGACCTGGAGCCGGGCCGTTCGGTCACGCTGAAGACGACCGACGCCAACGACCTGGTCAGCGAGGCGAAGTACGATCCGCTGGGCCGGCTCTCCGAGGCCTGGGCCCCGGGCCGCACCCCCTCGGCCTCGTCGGTGCCGGACTTCCGCGCGGTCTACACGATCCCCGCGGAGGAGACCGACCCGACCGACCCGAACACAAAGATCCGCAAGCCTCCGTACGTCACCACCTACGCGCGGGGCTACGACAACCGGGTCGAGACCTCTGTCACCCTCTACGACGGCCTCGGCCGTGAGCGGCAGACGCAGGAGGAGGCCGACGACGACGCCGGCTGGCTGATCACCGACACGCTGTACAACACATCCGGCGAGGTCTACCAGACGAACAACGCCTACCTGACCGACGAGGCCGAGCCGGGCGAGCTGTTCACCCCGGTCTCGGACGTCGCCATCCCCAACATCACGCGCTACACCTACGACGGTCTCGGCCGCGTGACGCAGGAGACGCCGTACCTCAAGTGGGTCGACCCGATCTCCGAGGAGTCCTTCTCCAAGGCGTACGAGGACCGGGCCACCAAGTACGAGTACGGCGCCGACTGGTCGAAGGTCGTCAACCCGCAGGGCGCCTCGTCCTACCGCGTCTTCACCGACGCACTGGGCCGCACGGCCCGGGTGGACACCTTCAACCCGGAGGCTCCGGGCGGCCGGGTCTCGATGGCCTACGAGTACAACAGGCACGGCAAGTTGGTGAAGGCGGTCAACTCCGCGGACACGGCACACCCGTGGTCCTGGACGTTCGACCACCGTGGCCGGATGGACACCTCCACCGACCCGGACTCGGGCACCACCCGTATGACGTACGACAACCGGGACCGGATGCTGACCTCGGCCAACGCCCGCGGTGTGAAGGTCTGGAACAGCTACGACGAGTTGTCCCGGCCGAAGCAGCAGCGTCTCGACGACGCCGCCGGCACGGTCCTCGCGGACTACACGTACGACTCCGCCACCGGTGGCAAGGGCATGCCCGCCCAGGCCATCCGCTACACCGACGGCCAGGCGTACACGCAGAAGGTCAACGGCTACACCAAGGACTACCAGCCGACCTCGACCACGCTGTCCCTGCCGCAGTCCGTCGTCGACGCATGGGGACTGGACAAGGACTACACCCACACCTACTCCTACTCGGACACCGGAGTGCTGGAGGAGACCACTCTCCCGAAGATCGGAAAATTCGCGGCGGAGAAGCTGGTCGTCCGCTACAACAAGGACGGCAAGCCGCTCTCCGTCTCCGGCAAGGACTGGTACGGCTCGGAGACCCGGTACGACCCGCAGGGCCAGCTGCTCCGCTCGACCCTGGGCGCCCAGCCCTACCGGGTCTGGACGCAGAACGCGTTCGACGAGAGCAGCGGTGAGCTCAAGGACCAGCAGGTCTACCGCGAGCAGAGCACCGCGAGTCTCGTCGGCGGCAACCTGGTGTCGAACCGGGCCTACACCTACGACCCGGCCGGCAACGTCACCTCGATCCAGGAGAAGTCCGTCGGGATCGAGGAGCGGCAGTGCTTCGACTACGACCCGTTGGGTCAGCTGAAGGCGGCCTGGACCGCCAAGGACCAGACCTCCTGCGTCAACCCGAGGAACCCGGACGGCTCGCTGAACAAGAACGCGGACGGCACCCTCCGGGTCGCCGCGGGCAAGGACGGCTCCGGCTACTGGCAGGAGTACGAGTACGACCTGCTCGGCAACCGCTCCGAGCTGACCGAGAACGACCTCGGCGGTGACACAACCAAGAACGCAGTCACCACATACGCGTACGGCAAGGGTGCCGCCAAGGACCAGCCGCACACGCTGACCAAGGTGTCGAAGGCCTACAAGACCCCCACGGGTGCACAGGTCACGGCCGAGGCCACGCGTCTGTACGAGCTGACAGGCGAGACCAGGACGATCACCTCGGTCGCGAACGGCGACAAGCAGGAACTGACCTGGACCTACGACGGCCAGGTGGAGCGCATCACGGGTCAGGGCACCGGCGGCAAAACCCCGTACGTGGGTCTCGGCCAGAAGTGCCTCGACCTCAAGTCCGGCCTCGCCGCCGCGAACCAGCCGATCCAGCTGTACCAGTGCAACTCCACGGTGGCGCAGAACTGGCACTTCGACCCGGTCCCCGGCACGGCGGCGGTTCCGCAGCCCAGCGCCGACCTGGGCACGCTGGAGGTCTACGACACCTGGTGCCTCCAGCCGGCCGCCAACAGCGTGGGCTCCGCGGTCCAGCTCCAGAAGTGCAACGGCACGACCGCGCAGCACCTGAAGCGGAACGCGGCCGGTCAGCTGACCCACGCCGACTCCAACCTGTGCCTCGCGGTGCAGGGCGCGGCGAACGTGAACGCCACGCCGATCGTCCTGGCCACCTGTGACGCGGCCCAGTCCGCCCAGCAGTGGCTGCCGCAGTCCGACACCCGGCACATCTACGGCCCCACGGGGCAACGGCTCCTCACCATCCAGGGCAAGCAGGCCACGCTGAACCTGGGCGACGCCCAGGTCACCGTCCAGGCCGGCGGCGCCCTGGTCCGTACCGAGCGCACCTACTCCGCGCCCGGTGGCGCGGTCATGCGCTACGCCAACGGCACCGGCGGGGAGTCCCTGGTCGCGCAGACCATGGACCACCAGGCCAGCGTGTACACGGAGGTCGCCCTCGGCACCGGGATGCCCGTCCGGATCCGTAAGCAGGACCCGTTCGGCAACCAGCGGTCCCCCGATGTCGCCGGCGCGAACCTCCAGAGCCACAAGGGCTTCACGGGCCAGACCCGGGACGACGCCTCCGGCTTCCAGCCGCTGGGCGCCCGGCTCTACGACCCGGTGGTGGGACGCTTCCTGTCCGCGGACCCGATCGTGGACCTGAACGACCCGATTCAGTCCAACGGCTACGCCTACGCGCACAACAACCCGGTCACGCACTCCGACCCGACCGGGCTGGCGATCACCCTTACCGCCTCCGAGCGGGCCGCGGCCCTCGTGGGTGCGGGTCTGTCGGCCGCCCAGGTCGCGCAGGCGCAGTCCACCATGGGCAGGTCCCTGTCCTCGGTGATCCTCGCCATCGCCTGGGAGACGCTGAAGGACTTCATCGGCATCAACGACGCCATGGCCTGCTTCGGCGGTGACATGTGGTCGTGCGGCAGCATCATCCTGGACGCCATTCCCTGGACGAAGCTGGGCAAGATCCCGTCGGTGCTGAAGGCGATCAACCGCACCATCGACGCCATCCAGGCGTTCAAGACCGCCAAGAAGGCCGCCGAGGCGGTGCTCAAGGCGGCCAAGGCAGCCGAGGCGGCGGCCTTGAGGGCAAAGAAGGCGGCGATCGAGAAGGCCAAGAAGGAGGCCGCGCAGAGAGCGAAGAAGAAAGCCGCCGAACAGGCCAAGAGAACGGCCGACAAAGCGGTCGCCCAGACGAAGAAGACCGGTAACGCCGTCCAGAAGCAGGCTCAGGCCAAGGCGGCCCCGAAGGTGTCCACCAGCAAGGGTTCCGGGGGCGGCGGCAAGAGCGGCGGTTCCAAGCCCGGCGGCAGCTCCGGCGGCTCCTCGCGCAACAACGGTGGAGCCAGCGGCGGGGGCGGTTCGGGCAGGTCCGACGGAGGCGGCGGCTGCAACAGCTTCGTGCCCGGCACGAAGGTCCTCATGGCCGACGGCTCCACCAAGCCGATCGAGCGGGTCCGGGCGGGCGACAGGATCGTCGCGACCGACCCGAGGACGGGCGAGACCCGGATCGAGACGGTCACGGCCGAGATCAAGGGCCAGGGCCTCAAGCATCTCGTCAGGGTCACCATCGACACCGACGGGAAGAAGGGCACCAGGACGGCCCAGGTCACCGCGACCGACGGCCACCCCTTCTGGGTCCCCGAACTCGGCGAGTGGGTCGCCGCCACCGACCTGAGGTCGGGCCAGTGGCTGCGGACCAGCTCCGGCACACACGTCCAGATCGCCTCGATCCAGCGTTGGACGGCACAGCGGGCGACCGTTCACAATCTCACGGTCGGTGACCTCCACACGTTCTACGTGGTGGCGGCGGGGACCTCGGTCCTCAACCACAACACCAGCGGAGAAGCGTGCGAGGTCTGGACCTCCGAGCAGTCGCACGTGACCTCGGGTGTGCTGGACACCCAGGTCGAGCAGATTCCGCTGGGCAGTGGGCCGGACTCCGGCGGGTTCCTCAGCGGCGGGCCTGGGGACAGGAACGCGGCTCGTGACACCAACGGCGTCGTCGACTGGCGGACCATTCCGGGCATGACGGAGAAGAACCGTCACCACGTCGAGATGCAGGCCGCGGCCTACATGCGGCTGAACAACATCCGGCAGGGCCATGTGTACATCAACCACCCGGACGGCATCTGCGGCTTCTGCGACGGACGCTTCGACTACGGGGGAATCAACATCGAGGACGCCCTGCCCCATGGCGCGGATCTCTGGGTCACCGTGGCCGGAGGGGGCACGCGACACTTCCGCGGAAACCGCAGGTGATCCCAGGCAGTCCCAAGTGATCCGGCATTGACCGGTCTGCCGGTGGAGCGTGTGAACGCTCCACCGGCAGACGTGCTTCCCGGCGCGGATCCAGGCCTTCAGAAAGGGGGCGCCGGCACGGGCTCGCCGGGCCGTTCCTCGCGGCGTGGCCTTTCGAGAACATAGGGTTCCAGCCCGGCGCGGTACCTCTGGAGGTCGCCACCGGACGCCCCGGCGACGGTGAGCATCCAGCTCTCCTGTCCGGGCGGGGCGTAGCCGGCCGGCGGCGGGACGACCCTGACCAGGGTGTCCCCGTCGCACAGCCAACGGGTCGACGGGGAGTCGTTGACCGCCGGGGCGAAGGGCAGGGCCGAGAATCCGTTCAAGGCGCCGGATTCGAGCACCTCGGTCGGCACCAGGGCGGAGAACTTCACCTCTGTTCCCGCCAGAGCCTCGTCCACGGTGCGGTGCAGCAGGAACCGCTCAAGGTGCTCGCCGGTGGGTCTCCAGGTGTCGGAGGTGTTCGTGCGGTCGAAGACCTGCGGGTCCGTCGCTTCCGGATCCACGGCCCAGTAGTAGCCGTGCTGGTTCTCGATCCAGAAAACCAGCATTCCGGTGCCGTCCCTTTTCAGGTCGGCCGGTTTCACCGCGTGGTCCTGGAACACGACCCGCGTTCCGGTCGAAGAAGCCGCTCTGTGCCATTCGACCAGTTCACCGGGGACGTCCTCGAATTCCGGGAAGGCGGGTTCCACGGATACGCCGGATGTGCCGTACCAACGGCGGAGGAAACGGCGGACGCTGTCGCTTCGCGGGTGCATGAGCTCTTCCACACCGGAATCGTACGACCATTGCCTGAAGGGGCCGGACGAGACGCCCGAGGCGGGACACTCGCCGGAATCCGTACTGGAAATCTGTACAGAATCAAGCCATCGGCGCCCACGCAAGCCCCAGAGCGTCCTCCTGTCCGTCGAGGCCCTGAGCGGCCGAGCGGCGGGCCGGGTGAACGACCCGTACTCCATACCCAACGGCGTGCTACGCAACAATCTCGGCATCACCGACCATCAGCTGCTCGCGGCAGCGGAGGCGGACATCACCCGGGCGCGTACGACGACAGGCATTCGTCATCCAACTGTCCACGTCGTACGGCGACCTGAACGTCCTCCACCCGTTCCGCGAGGGCAACGGCCCCTGCTTCTCACGTCCCCCGCGCCCCGTCGATGCCGTCACCCTTGAGGTGCGTGGCGAAGAATTCGTCGATCCGTCGCCACGCGTCGACGGCGGACTCCGGGTGCGGCCTGATTCCGGCGACGCGCATCAGCGGGCGCAGCGCGCGTGGTCCGACCTCGGCGTCGTTCAGGAAGGAGTGCCCGGCCTCCGGGTACTCCTTGACGTCGTGGGCGACGCCGAGCCGGTCGAGTGACGCCTCCAGACCGGAGGCCGCGCCCTTCAGCGTGCGGTCGCGGGCCCCGTAGCTCGCGACGACGGGACAGGAACCGGTGAGCGCCTGTTCGAGATGCCTGGGCAGGCGGCCGTAGTTGACGGCGGCGGCGGTGTAGTCGCCGCCGCCCACGGCGAGGAGGGCGAAGGAACCGCCCATGCAGAAGCCGATGACGCCGATCCGGCCGGTGCAGTCGGGATCCTGGGCGAGGTGGGTGCGGGCCGCCTCGATGTCATGGAAGGCCCGGCCGCGTCCGGACAGGGCGGCCCGGAAGGTCGGCACCAGGCAGCGTACGGCCCCTCCGTCGGTGAACAGGTCGGGCATGGCGACGAGGTAACCGGCTCTCGCCAGCCGCTCTGTCTGGCGGTGCATCACGTCGTTGACGCCCAGCGCCTCATGGATCACGACGACACCGGGCCAGGGGCCCGGCCCGGTGGGCCGGGTGACATGGCCCGTGAGCCGACGGGAGCCGCCGCGGGCGGCGCTGAGCCCGCTCAGGTCGACGGCAGTGGTGGTGGTCGTGGTCGTGGCGGACAAACTCTCCTCCAGGGGAGGTCCGGGGGCGGGGTGGCCGGAGTGAGGCTACGGCGCGATGAAGGGCTGGACACGCTTGCGGTAGTCCTTGGGTCGCACCTCGTTGTAGTACTTGTCCTTGTCCTCGCCCTCCGAGGTGAAGATGTACACCGGGCACTCGTCGGACTTGGCGTCACCGGTGTACTCGTAAACCTCTTCGCCCGTCCGCGACTCGACCACGCTCAGCCGGTAGGACGTGTCGTACGTGCGTATCTTCAGCGGCTTGCCGTCATCGGTCTCCATGGCGCACACCTTGCCGGTCGGGGTCGACTTGGTGCGTTCGACGCAGACGACCAGCTCGGCTTCGGCGGGCTTGTCCGCGTAGCCGAGGATCCAGCCCCTGGGGAAGTCGCCGGAGGGCGGCTCGGACTGTGACCAGCTGTCGCCGGGGTTGGTCATGAGCACCGCCGGATGCACGGTCTTCTTCGTACGGTCGTAGGCGGGCATCCCCGCGTAGCCGAGCCCGTCCGTGCACACGCGCTCAAGATCCAGGGCGTACGTCGGCACGTCCGGCCCCTCGGCTGCCGAACCCGTCGACGGCGACGTGCCGGCGCCCCCTCCTGCTCCCGGGCTTCCCGTGAGAGACGAGCACCCGGACAGGACCACGGCCAGAAAGCCGGCGGTGACCAGAATCGAAGACCTTGAACGCATGTGGATCCGCCCATCGAAGAAAGAACAGCAGACAGGGCATGTCCCCCCCTCCCCCGGACATGCCCTGTCCCCCCAACCTGCTGAGAAGAGAGTGCCGTGCGCCTGCTGCCGGGGGCATGGGGGAAGAGCCCCCATGTAGTTGTGCGTCCCCTGTGACTCGTGGGCACTACGCTGTACGGACTCGAAGAAGCATTCGAGGGGGCGGCCGGGACATCCCGGAAGAAGAAGGCGAAGAAGGCGAAGAGGCGCGGGGGGCCCGAGTGTCGTTGTCGTCACCGGCACTGGTCGGCAGAGGACCGGAGTTGGACCTGCTGACCGAGCTGGGACGGTCGGCGGGTGACGGACGGGGCTCGTCGGTGTTCGTGCTGGGCGAGCCGGGGATCGGCAAGTCACGCCTCGTGGAGGAGGCCGTGGCCGCCGCCGCGCGCACCGGGTCACGGGTGCTGCGCGGGCGGGCCGGGTCGGCCGGGCGCGCGGTGCCGCTGCGCCCGCTGGCGGAGGCCGTGTTCTCCGGACTGCGCGGTGAAGGAGCGCCGACGGACGGGGACCTGGGCCCCTACGAGCCGCTGCTGTCACGGCTGTGCGGGCTGGCGCCGCAGGACGGCGCGCCGCTGGTGGGTTACGCCGAGGCGGTACTGCGGCTCCTGGGCGTCCTCGGACGTGCCCATGGCTGCGTACTGGTGCTGGAGGACCTGCACGACGCGGACGCCGACACGCTCACCATCGTCGACTACCTCACGGACAACCTCCCCGGCCAGCGGGCCGCCCTGCTGGCCACCCTGCGCGGTGGGCCAGGACCGGCTCTCGACCTCGCCGAGGCCGCGGTGTCCCGCCGTGCGGCCCGCACACTGCGCCTGGCGCGCCTCGGGCCCGCCCACACGGCGGAACTGGCCGCCCGCTGTCTGGGTCACGACGACGCCGGCAAGGTACCGGCGGCCGTACTGGACCGCCTGCACGCCGTCTCCGAGGGCGTCCCCTTCGTCGTCGAGGAACTGCTGCGAGCCATGGTCGACAGCGGCGACCTCGTCCGGACGCGGAACGGCGGCTGGACGGTGACCGGCGCGGTGAACGCCGGCGTACCCACGACGGTCGCCGCCGCCGTCCTCCAGCGCGTCGACCACCTCGATCCCGCCGGGATCGCGCTTCTGGAGGCGGCGGCGGTCCTGGGCAGGCGGTTCCCCGTGGACGTGGCCGCCCGTGTCGCCGGGCTCGACCGGACGACGGCGCTCCGCCGGCTGAGACAGGCGGCACGGGCCGACCTGGTCGCCGACGGCGCCACCGCGGAGCAGCCCGGCTGGCACTCCTTCCGCCACGCCCTGACCGCCGACGCCATCGCCCGCCGGCTGCTGCCCGCCGAGCGGGCGGCGCTCTGTCTCGCCGCCGCCGACGCCATCGAGGCCGCCGACGCGGCGGTGCCGGAGCCGACGGCTCCCCGCCCCGGCCGGAGTGGGGAGCCGCGAGGTCTGCTCGGCGGCGGCTCGGGCGACGACCTGTACCGCCTGGCCGCGGAGCTGTGTGTCGCCGGCGGGCAGCCGGCCCGGGCAGCCGCGCTGCTCACCCGGGCCAGTCGGCAGGCGGCCTTACGGGGCGCGCTGCTGACCGCGGTGGAACTCCTCGACCGGGGCCTGGAACTGACCGCCGACGCAGCCGACACACCGCCCGAGACAGTGGCCCGGCTGCTGGAGGAGCTGCTGGGGACCCTCGTTCTGACGGGCGACGTCCAGCGCGTACCGGAGCTCGGCGATCGGCTGGACCAGGTCCTGATCGCGTGGGGCGCGCCCGCCGCCCGGCGCGCCGCGGGCTTCCTGACCCGGGCCCGGGCCGCGGCCACCGCACAGCAGTGGGAGGAAGGCCTGACCGCCGTGCGGCGGGCACGGGAACTGCTCGGCGCCGAGCCCGACACGGCGTCCCGGGCCGCCCTGGACGCCGTGGCGGCGCACCTGGTGCTCGGCTCACAGCGCCCCGACCGGGCTGAGAGCGCCCGGGTCCTGGCCGAAGGGGCCCTGGCCGCCGCCGAGGCGGGCGGGCTGCCGGAGGTGAGCTGCAAGGCGCTGAACATCCTCGGGTACTGCCTGCGGCCCCACGACCTGGCCGAGGCGGAGAAGGTGTTCGAACGTCTGGTGTCCACGGCCGAGACCCATGCCCTGCCGGTCTGGCGGATACGCGGCCTGCTGGAACTCGGTGCGCTGGACCGGATCCGGTTCACCGGTACCGATCGGCTGCTGGCAGCGCGGAAGGCGGCCGAGGAGACCGGTGCCGTGCTCCTGACGGCCTGGGCCGACACGCATCTGGCACAGGCTCACGTGCTGCGCGACGACCTGGACGGGGCCCTGGAGTACGCCGAGCGGCTCCACGCGACGGCCGCCAGGCTGCGGCTGCGCGAGGTGCAGCTGATCGGTGTCGCGATGGACGCCGTCATCGCCGCCTCCCGGGGCGAACGGGAGAAACTCCAGGCCGCGCTGCACGTTCTGGAGACCGCGTTGGCCGGGGGGAGCGCCGGAGCGGTCTGGGGCTACGCCGACACCTCGGTGTGGGGCTGGGCCCGGGGCGTGTGTTCCCTGCTGCTGGAGGAACCCGACCGCGCCATGGCCGAGTTCACCGAGGCGGACCGGATCATGCGGGCACTGCCCAGCACCCGCGGAGTCATCGGTTTCCTCGGCCCGTACCTGCTCCTGCGCACCGTACGGGGCGCGGTCGGCTGGGCGGAGCTGGACGGCGGGGCCGCCGACCGGCTCACCCAGGTCCACTGGGACCGGCCCTTCGTGGGATGGTCCCGGGCCGTGCTGCTGGGCCGCGAAGGCCGGGCCGCCGAGGCCGCCAAGGCGGCCGAGGAAGCCCTGGCCGGTACCGACACCATCCCCATGGCCCGTCACCTGTGTCTGCGCCTGGGTGCCCAGGCGGCGCTCACCGACGACTGGGGGCAGCCTGTCGAGTGGCTGCGCACCGCCGAGCAGTTCTTCCACGACCGGGGCACGACCCGGATGTCGGCGGCCTGCCGCGCCCTGCTGCGGGAAGCGGGCTCTCCCGTGCCCCGGCGGCGCCAGGGCCACGACACGATTCCGCCGGAGCTACGGCGGACGGGGGTGACCGCCCGGGAGTACGAGGTGCTGCGCCTGCTCGGCCGCGGGCTCGGCAACCAGGAGATCGCCGAGCAGCTGTTCCTCTCGCCCCGCACCGTCGAGAAGCACCTGTCGAGTCTCCGCGACCGCACCGGCCAGACCAGCCGGACCGCCCTGCGCGGCCTGGCCCGCCGGTACGCGGACGGGCGATGAATCCGGTACCTGACGTGGGCTGACCGCTGACCGCTGACCGCTGACCGCACGGGATCATTCCGGCACATGCCCGCATCGGTCTCGCGCATGTCCCTGGGCTGGTCCCGTGCGGCGGTTTCCCACGCCTCTTCTCACGCCTCGCAGAGACTCTTGGTGTCCCCGGAGTCGGCGGTGCAGGTGTCGGTGTTGGCGCCCCCGTCGACACTGTCGTTGCCCACGATGTTGTCCACGCCGTTCAGGGTGTCGTTCCCGGGACCGCCGACCAGGGTGTCCGCGCCGGTCCGGCCGCTGCTGGACGGGACGAGGTCCCCGGTCAGGTTGTCGTTGCCCGCCCCGCCGACCAGCCGGTCGTTGCCCCCGTAGCCGAGCATGGTGTCGTTCGCCGCACTCCCGGTGATGGTGTCGTTGAACTCGCTGCCGTAGATGATCTCCACGTCGGTGAGGACGTTGTCGCCCTCGCCGCCGGCACCGTCGTCCGCGGAGTTGTCGATGTCGACGACCACCCCTGAGCCGCTCTCGAAGTAGCTGGCGATGTCGGAGGTGCCGCCCCCGCCGCTGAGCGTGTCGGCGCCGGCGCCGCCGATGAGGAGGTCGAAGGTGGCGCCACCGTTGAGAGTGTCGTTGCCCGCCCCGCCGTTGAGGATGTTGCTGCCGGGGCTGGGGCCGCCGCCGATGATGTCGTTGCCCGACTCGCCCTTCAGGTTGCCCCGGACATTGCCGGTCTTGGTGATCCGGTCGTTCAGGTCCCCCGCGTTCACCACCACCGTGGCGAAGCTGCCGACCTGGCAGGCCACCGATCCGTTGATCTGAGCCGAGCAGCCGACGCCGGCCGTGAGGGTGGCGGCGGTGTCCTGGATGACGACGAAACTTCCCGACAGGGAGACCGTGATGTTGTTCGCGACGCCCGACCCCGCGTTGACGATCACATCGCCCCCGCTCACGAACACCCCTGTGGCCGCGCTCGCGGACCCCGCGGTCAAGGTCACCGCGGAACCCGCCATCACGGCGACCATCAGAACCCGGAGTAACGCTTTTCTGCCCATCGACTTCCCCTCGGTTGCGCACGCGCGGTGACGTCGTGCTGAAACGTGGTCACCAATGTGCCCGCCGCCCGCACCGGGCGTATGAGGGAAAGTCCCCCAATTACCGCGTGGCCCTCAATTACCGCGTGGCCCTCGCCGCGCGGCCGGACACCGGGACGGCGGGCCGCGTGACAGAAAAATGGCCTGTGACCAGAGATTTCCCTGGTCACAGGCCATTGGTGGCAGACGAGCCGGGCTGTACGCCGGGTTCTGTGCCGAGGGTCCTCGCGGACGTCTCGGCGACGGCCATCCATCTAGGACCGGCGTTGCCGCCGGCCTCGTGCGGTCTACCCGGGGACTCGGGCGGGCAGCCCTCGAACGTCCTCGCAGAGCGCGCCTTTTACAGCGGCGCTCCTTTTGACCTTGCTCCGGGTGGGGTTTACCTAGCTGCCCAGGTCACCCTGGGCACTGGTGGTCTCTTACACCACCGTTTCACCCTTACCGGAGAGCGCCCTCTTTCAAGGACACAGCCCCGGCGGTCTGTTTTCTGTGGCACTGTCCCGCGGGTCACCCCGGGTGGCCGTTAGCCATCACCCTGCCCTGTGGAGCCCGGACGTTCCTCGGGGAGCGCCCCCGAAGGGGAGTCCACGCGGCCGTCCGCCCGGCTCGTCTGCCGTGTCGACCATGCTACCGGGCGTCCGCCCCGGCGCGGTCCGGTGGCCGTCGCCAGCACCGAGCCCGCCAGGATCAGGGCGAAGGCGGCCAGGATGCCGGCGGTCAGCGGCTCGTCCAGGAACAGGGCTCCCGCCGCCACCGCCACCGCCGGGTTGACGTACGTGAAGACCGTCGCCCGCGTCGGGCCGACCTCCTTGATCAACTCCAGGAACGCCACGAAGGCGAGGGCCGTGCAGACCACGCCCAGGACGGCCAGCGCGGCCAGTACCTCCGTGGAGGGGAGTGCGGATGGGCGGGTCACTATCGCCGCCGGGGCGTAGACCAGGGCCGCCAGGGCCAGGCAGGGAGCCGTGAGGTGGAGGGAGGGGACGTCCTTCAGGTGGCGCGCCGCTATCAGGGGGGCCGTCGCGTAGCCGATCACCGTCAGCAGGACCTCTGCCAGGGAGCGGGCGTCGCCGCCGGTCAGGTGCGGGACCGTGAGGACCGCGACGCCCGCCAGGCCGAGGGTCAGGCCGGTGAGCCGCCGGGTGCCCAGTCGCTCCGTACTGCCGAAGAAGCGGGCGAGTGCGACGCCCACGATCGGTACGCCCGCGATCAGCAGGCCCGCCGTGGAGCTGGAGAGGTGGCGTTCGGCGTCGGTCAGGGTCCACCAGGGGCCGATGATCTCGATGACCGCGAAGGCCAGCATGGGGCGCCAGTGCGTGCGGATGGTGCCGGGCAGGCCGCCCTGGCGGATCGCGAAGGGGAGGAGGAGGGCCGCGCCGAGGGTACAGCGTACGAACACCACCGTGGACGGTGAGAGGTCCGCCTCCACCGCCACCTTGATCAGCAGGTACGGGATGCCCCAGACCACTCCCATCAGGGAGAACAACAACCAGCCGCGTGCAGTCATACGGGCAAGTCTCGGCCCCTCCCCTACCCGCCGTCTTGAACGCTGTTGCGGTACGCCGCCGGGGTCACGCCCATCACGCGCCGGAACCAGCGGGTCAGATGCGCCTGATCGGCGAAGCCGACGAGCGCCGCTACTTCGGCGGGCCGCAGTCCGGTCTCCAGCAGACTCCTGGCCCGGGTCACCCGGTACTGGGCCAGCCAGGCGTACGGGGGTATCCCGACCGTCGTGCGGAAGGCGCGGAGGAGTTGGTAGCGGGAGAGGCCCAGGTCGGTGGCGAGGTCGGCGAGGGAGGGTGGGGTCACGAGTTCGTCCGTCAGGCGGGTTCGTACCGCGTGGGCTATCGCGTTCGCGCCGGGGATGTGGTCGTTCACCGGGCGGGCCGTGGAGTGGCGACGGGCCAGGGCCGTGAGCAGCCAGGGGAAGCGGGACTCGGCCTCCAGGGGGTCCGGGCAGGCGCTCAGTTCGGTGTGCGCGGCGCGGAAGGCGGCGGCCAGTTCGGGGTCGTCGAGCAGCGGCTGGCGGAAGTGCGGGAGACCGCCGGTGGTGCCGTCGGTGAGGAGGGCGGGGGCGGCGTACAGGGCCTGGTAGGCGTAGCCGCCGCCGGCGGCGTCCGGGCCACCGGTGTGCATCTCGCCGGGGTCGAGCACGACGATGGACCCCGGCACCGGGCGCAGCCGCTCGCCCCGGTAGTCGATGACCTCGGTACCGCCCGTGCACAGACCGACGGTGAACTCGTCGTGGGCGTGCGGGGCGTAGACGTGGCGGTCGAAACGGGCGGTGAGGAGGTCCAGGGCGGGGCCGCAGCGGCCGAGCCTCGCTCTGGTCCAGAGTGCCTGCTCGCGCGTACGTATGCCCCCGGGTGCCTTCACCGGTCCACGGTACTTCGCGGACCGTGACCTGCGCAGGGCCGATGTTCCCGCTTGACCCAGCCGCAACGTCAACGTTTCTACTGGTCCCATGCGGATCGGAGAACTTGCCGGCGCCGTCGGGGTCACTACGCGGGCCGTGCGGCACTATCACCATCTGGGGCTGTTGCCCGAGCCCGAGCGGCTTGGTAACGGGTACCGGGACTACAGCCTGCGGCATGCCGTCGTGCTCGCTCGGATCAGGCGGCTTACCGAGTTGGGGCTCGGGCTCGGTGAGGTGCGGGACGTGCTCGCGGACGAGGCCGGGCGGGAACTCGTCGAGGTGCTCGGGGAGTTGGACGCGGATCTGGCCCGGCAGGAGGTCGCCCTTCGTGAGCGGCGGGCGCGGTTGCGGGCGCTGCTGCGCGACGCGGAGGCGCTGGCCGCCGAAGGGCCCGTCTCGCCCGAACTCGCCGCCGTGTTCGCCGAGTTGGGGCCCCGCTCCGACTCCCCCATGGCCGCCAAGGACCGCGAGCTGCTCGCCCTCGTCGAGACCACCGCCCGTCCCGAGGACCGGGCGCGGCTGATGTCCGCGCTGGGCGGTGCCTTCGCCACGCCCGAGGGTGCGGCCCGGGCGCACGAGGTGTACGTGCTTCTCGACGCCCTCGTCGATGCCCCCGCCGATGATCCTCGTGTCGGTGAGGCCGCCCGTGCGCTCGCCGATTGTCTTCCGCGTGAGTTGCTTCCGGAGGGTGACATCGACCACGACGACAGTTTTCTCCGCGCCCTCTACGCCGACTTCCCACCCGCGCAGGCCGCCGCCGTCCGTGGCGCGTTGCTCCTGCTCAGCGGGCGGCAGCCATGAAGACCGCCGGTGCTCTGGTACGGCATGAAGTGCGGCTGCTGGTCAGTCTGGTGCTGTGGGTGCGGCGGCGGCGCCACGGGGTCGGCGACGGGATTGCCTTCGGGTATGCCCGAGGGCAGGGCTCGACCATGTTCGCGTTCGCCTTCGTGTGCGTCGTCGAGACGGTCGCGATGTTCGTGCTGCTGCGCGACTGGCCGATCGCGCACTGGACCGTGCTCGTCCTGGACGTCTACACCGTCGAGTTCGTCATCGGGCTGCACGCGGCCTCCGTCGTCCGCCCCCACGTCCTCGACCCCGACTCGCGTTCGCTGCGCCTCCGTTACGCCGCCCACGTCGATCTTCGCATCCCCCTGGAGCGGATCGCGGCCGTGCGTCGTGAGCTGCGGACCACGCATCAGCGGACCGCGGGCGAACTCTCCCTCCCCATCGGCTCCCAGACCACCATCACCCTCGAACTCACCGAGCCGCTCGCCCACTTCACCTTCTTCGGCCGTCGGCAGGACATCCGGCTCGTCCGCTTCCACGCCGACGACGCCGACAGTCTCGTACGCTCGCTGCGGGCCGTCACGCAGGAGCGAACCGCACCCCCGCCGGCCCAAGCTCCGCCCTCGTGAGCCGTACTCGCAGCCGTTCCCCGAGGGGCAGTGGAGTGCCGTCCGCCTCGATGCGGGCGACCACCGCCGGGGACTCCAACTGGACCTTCCCGACCGTCGGTTCGCGTTCCTCCACGTCCACCACGCACCCCTCGAACTCCTCCCCCACCCGGTCCTTGAGCAGCGCCGCCTCGACGATGTCCACGCAGCCGCGCTCCACCGCGCCCGCCCGCCTCCCGCCCTCGGCCATCTCCTTGGGGAGGGCGTCCAGGGCCGCCAACACCCAGTCGGGCGTGGGCTGTTCGGCTGCCGCCGCCAGGCAGATCTCCGAGGCGTAGCGGTCGGCCAGGCGGCGGAGGGGGGCCGTGCAGTGGGCGTACGGGGCCGCCACTGCCGAATGGGTCGTGATCGGGGGGAGGTTGCCGTCCCGGAAGACCGTGTAGCCCGCGCCTCTCAGGAGAGTCGTGCACTCCTGGAGGAAGGCCGCGTGGTGGGGGTCGTGCGGGTTCAGGGAGCGGATCAGGGCCGCGTACGAGACGTGGTGCGGCCAGTCGATCCGGAGGGCTTGCGCGGTGCGGCGCAGGCGGCCGACCGCGCCGTCGGGTGCGGCGGGGAGCGTGCGGAGCACTCCCGTGCCGTGCGTCAGCATCAGGTCGGCCGCCGCCATGCCTGTGAGCAGGGAGATCTGGGCGTTCCAGGTCTCCGCGGGGAGCGGGGCGCGGTAGGTGAGGGAGTACGTTCCGGACCGCTTCACGATCTCCTGCTCGGGCACGTTCAGGGAGATGCCGCCGCGTTCCGCCTCCAGGCGTTCCCTCGCCTCGCCGATCTCCCGGAGGAGGGCCAGCGGTTCCTCCGCCGTTCCGGCGTCCAACTGGCGTTGCACGCCCGCGTAGTCGAGTTTGGCGCGGCTGCGGACCAGGGCCCGGTGGACGTCGACCGCGACCGTACGGCCGTCCGCGTCCAGGTCGATCGTCCAGAGTGCGGCCGGTCGGGTCCGGCCGGGCAGGAGGCTGGCGGCGTCCTCGCTGAGGACCGGCGGGTGCAGCGGGGTCTTCTCGTCCGGGAAGTAGAGGGTCGTGACCCGGCGGTGCGTCTCCGCGTCCAGGGGGCCGTTCGGTACGACGAATGCGGCGACGTCCGCTATCGCGTACCGGACGCGGTAGCCGCCGCCGGGGCGGCGGGCGAGGTGCATCGCCTGGTCGAGGTCGGTGGAGGTGGGCGGGTCGATGGTGAGGAAGGGGATGTCCGTGGCGTCCGTGGGTTCCGTGGCGTCCGTCGCGGGGAGGGCCGGGGCCTTCGCTGCCGCCTCCGCCTCGGCCTGTGCGGCCGGTGAGAAGCTCTCGGGGACGCCCAGTTCTGTGCGCAGCGCTGTGAGGGCGGCCCGGAGAGGGGCTTCGGGGGCGCCAGTCACGCGTATGTGGCGGCGGGGCATGGAACGAGCGTAGGCACAGTCCGACGTACCCGCCTCACCACGTGACCTGGCCGCCGCACCACGGGATCCGGCCGCCGCACCACGTAATCTGGCGCGAGTCGAGCCCGCGTACCCGTTTGGAGAACCCACCGTGCTTGTCCTGCTGCCTCCCTCCGAAGGCAAGGCCTCTTCCGGACGCGGCGCCCCGCTCAAGCCGGAGTCGCTGTCCCTGCCGGGGCTCGCCGACGCCCGTGAGGCCGTCCTCGGGGAGCTCGTCGAGCTGTGCCTCGGGGACGAGGACAAGGCGCGTGAGGTGCTCGGGCTGAGCGAGGGGCTGCGGGGCGAGGTCGCCAAGAACACGGAGCTGCGCACCGCCGGGACCCGGCCCGCCGGGGAGATCTACACCGGTGTGCTGTACGACGCCCTCGACCTGGCCTCCCTCGACGCCGCCGCGAAGAGGCGGGCGGCGCGGTCGCTGCTGGTCTTCTCCGGGTTGTGGGGTGCCGTCCGGATCACCGACCGCATTCCCTCGTACCGGTGTTCGATGGGGGTGAAGCTGCCCGGGCTGGGCGCGCTGGCCTCGCACTGGCGGGCGCCGATGAGTGCGGCGCTGCCCGAGGTGGCGGGGGGTGGGCTGGTGCTTGACCTGCGGTCCGCCGCGTATGGCTCCGCGTGGAAGCCGAAGGGGGAGGTGGCCGGGCGGACGGCGACCGTGCGGGTGTTGCACGCGCCTACGCGGAAGGTGGTGAGTCACTTCAACAAGGCGACCAAGGGGCGGATCGTGCGGAGCCTTGTCGGTTCGGGTGTGGCGCCCTCCGGGCCGGGGGAGCTGGTGGAGGCGTTGCGGGACATGGGGTATGTGGTGGAGGTCGATGCGCCTTCGAGGGGTGGGGTGGCTTGGGCGCTTGATGTGCTGGTCGATGAGATTCACTGAACAGAACTGAGGGGTGCGGCAGGTAGTCGTTTTCTGCTGCGCCGTTGGGGCTGGTCGCGCAGTTCCCCGCGCCCCTAGGTCGTGTCCGCAATGTCAGGGGAGCCAGAGTCGTAGGCAGGCGATGGTGACCAGGGCTTGGTAGTGGCGGGCGCGTTTGTCGTAGCGGGTGGCGAGGGCTTTGTTGTGCTTGAGCTTGTTGAA
>NZ_PJME01000031.1 GCF_002954775.1 Streptomyces geranii | reverse complement strand
ACGACCTGACCGGCACCGCCGAACACCGCGACGCCCAGGTCCGCCACGCCCTCACCCGCCTCCTGCACTGGGCCCGCGCCTGCGGCGTGAAGGCGATCGCGGTCGAGGACCTGGACTTCGCCACCGAGAAGACCCGGGAGAAACACGGCCGCAGGAAACGCTTCCGCCAGCTGATCTCCGGCATGCCCACCGGAAAACTCCGTGCCCGGCTGTCTTCGATGGTGGATCAGACGGGTGTCGCGGTCATTGCCGTCGACCCCGCCTACACCAGCCGCTGGGGCGCCCAGCACTGGCAGAAACCCCTCACCACCACAACCCGCACCACCACCCGCCACGATGCTGCCGCCGTGGCGATCGGAAGGCGCGCCCAGGGACACCCGATCCGGCGACGGACGGCACCGCCCCCACACGACCGGAGTGATCGTGCGGGGCATCGGACCGTCCAGGCCGGATCAGATGTTCCTGGGCGTGAGGGAACCCGCCCCCGCATCCCCGGACCACGGACACGATCCGTCCGGCCCGGACGCGGAGCGAACGCGGGCAACCAGAACGCCCAACACCGTTCGGGGCGTTCGGCTGAGCATGAGACCTGGCAACAGGACTCACTCCCGCTCAGTCCCTAGGAACGGTTCCCAGGGCCGGATCGCATCCGTACCGCACGCCCTGCTCGCACGGGCGTGCGGGTACACGAAAGCCCGGACGTCAGGCTGAGATGCCGTCGATCCGGGCCAACGCGTCGTCCGCGCCGTACGGCTGCAGGTATGGCAGCCAGCGCGGGTCCCTGTGCCCGGTTCCGATGATGCGCCAGGCGAGACCCGTGGGCGGGGCGGGTTTGTGGCGCAGCCGCCAGCCGATCTCGAAGAGATGGCGGTCGGCCTTGGTGTGGTTGCAGCGGCGGCACGACGCCACCACGTTGTCCCAGCGGTGCTGACCGCCGCGGGACTTCGGGATGACGTGGTCGACGCTGGTCGCGGCGGCGCCGCAGTACATGCACCGGCCGCCGTCGCGGGCGAACAGCGCCCTACGGGTGAGCGGGACGGGCCCCCGGTAGGGAACCCGGACGAACCTCTTCAGCCGAACCACGCTGGGTGCGGGGACAGTAACGGTCGCGCTGTGCATAAAGGCGCCCGATTCCTCCAGGGAGACAGCCTTGTTCTCCAGGACGAGGACGAGCGCGCGGCGGAGCGGTACGACGCCGAGTGGCTCGTACGACGCGTTGAGGACCAGGACATGCGGCACGGATGCCTCCTTGGGCGTCGGCGGCGCGTGGCTCGCGCCGGGACGATCTGCAGTCAGTCTCCCCTCTCGCCAGGTGACAGCGCCACCACGTCCCGGTAACGGGCTGGGAGTGTTTTCGACCACACCCCCATACATCCCCAGGTGAGGACGGTCTCTCCCCTCCGCATCCTGACGATTCCCACAGGATGCACCCGTTAGTGTGGTGAGCCTGCCGATCCGGTGACCTTTCCGTGACCTTGACCGCCCCGCCGGACGGCAGAACGCGCACCTGGAGGTACCCGCCGTGTCCTTGTCCGCCGTCCTGCTGGCCGCCGGTTCGTCGCCGTCGCCGACCCCCTCGGAGTCGCCGACCACACTGGTCCCGTCTCTCCAGGACGCCCAGAAGAGCGCGACCAACGCGGCGAGCTGGGTCGAGCAGAACTGGTCGACCTGGCTGGCGATCGGGCTCAGAGTGCTGCTGATCCTGGTGATCGCCGGGGTGCTGAGAATGGTCGTGCGGCGGGCCATCACCAAGTTCATAGACCGGATGAACCGCACCGCCCAGGCGGTCGACGGCACCACCATCGGCGGCCTCCTGGCCAACAACGAGCGCCGCAGGCAGCGCTCGCAGGCGATCGGATCGGTGCTGCGCTCGGTGGCGAGCTTCATCATCATGGGCACCGCCGCCCTGATGATCCTGGGCGCCTTCGAGATCAACCTCGCCCCGCTGCTGGCCTCCGCCGGTGTCGCGGGCGTGGCGATCGGTTTCGGCGCCCGCAACCTGGTCACGGACTTCCTCTCCGGCGTGTTCATGATCCTGGAGGACCAGTACGGCGTCGGCGACACGATCGACGCGGGGGTGGCCTCCGGCGAGGTGATCGAGGTCGGGCTCAGGGTCACCAAGCTGCGCGGCGACCAGGGCGAGATCTGGTACGTCCGCAACGGCGAGGTCAAGCGCATCGGCAACCTCTCCCAGGGCTGGGCCACGGCCGGCGTCGACGTCACCGTCCGCGCGGACGAGGACCTGGACCGGCTGAAGGCGACGCTCGCCGAGGTCGGGGAGCAGCTGAGCAAGGAAGAGCCCTGGAACGAGATGCTGTGGGGCCCGATCGAGATCCTGGGCCTGGACAGCGTGCTCCTGGACTCGATGGTCATCCACCTCTCGGCGAAGACGATGCCGGGCAAGTCCCTGACCATCGAGCGCGAGCTGCGCTGGCGCGTCAAGCGGGCCCTGGACGCCGCGGGCATCCGCATAGTCGGCGGTACGCCCCTGGTCCCGGACACCGAGGAGCCCGCCGACCCGACGGCGGCCATGGCGGCCCCCTCGGCGTACTCCAACACGGGCTCCCCACAGGCCCAGGCGGCCACCCCGCTGAGCGGTCCGCAGGCCGCGGCGAAGTAACCGCACGGAAACACAGTCAGGCGGCGCTCCCGGACTCCGGGAGCGCCGCTTCTGGTTTGCCTCTTGACGCCCTCCTTTGTCTGGTCCTATCTTCTCGCCATCCGATAGGAAACCTTCCTAACAGTCATCGGCACTGTGAAAAGCTGGGCAACGGCAACGGAAAGGCAGGTGCACTCCCCATGGCAGGAACCGCGGGCACGCCCGGCACACCGCGCGTCCTGCGCGCCATGAACGACCGGGCCGCCCTGGACCTCCTCCTGGAGCACGGGCCCCTGTCCCGCACCCGGATCGGCAAGCTCACCGGCCTCTCCAAGCCGACCGCCTCCCAGCTCCTCGCCCGCCTGGAAGCGGCGGGCCTGGTCCTGGCCTCCGGCACCACCGAGGGCCGGCCAGGACCCAACGCCCAGCTGTACGAGGTCGACCCGACCTCCGCGTACGCCGCCGGGCTCGACGTCACCCCCGAACGCATCCTCGCCGCCGTCGCCGACATCACCGGCCGGACCGTCGGCGAGCACGAACTGCCCACCCCTGGCAAGCGCCCCGCCCGGCCCGTCGTCCAGCAGGTCACCGAGGCCCTGGACGGCGCCGTCAAGGCGGCGGGACTGGCCCGCGACGACGTCCGGCGGCTGGTCATCGGCACGCCTGGCGCCTTCGACCCGGGCACCGGACGGCTGCGCTACGCCGCCCACCTCCCGGGCTGGCACTCCCCCACCCTCCTCGACGAACTCGCCGCCGCGCTGCCGATGCCGGTGGAGTACGAGAACGACGTGAACCTCGTCGCCATAGCCGAACAGCGGCTCGGCGCGGCCAGGGGCCACGACGACTTCGTACTGCTCTGGAACGAGGGCGGCCTCGGTGCCGCGCTCGTCCTCGGCGGCCGGCTGCACCGCGGCTGGACCGGCGGCGCCGGCGAGGTCGGCTTCCTGCCCGTGCCGGGCACACCCCTCGTCCGGCAGGTCAGCAGGACCGGCAGCGGCGGCTACCAGGAGCTGGCCGGTTCCCAGATAATCCCCCGGCTCGCCCGCGAGCTGGGCATCACCCCCGTACCGGACGGCCCGTACGCCGAGGTCGCCGCCGCGCTCGTCGCGCAGGCCGCCGGCGTCGACGCGGGTCCCCACCGACAACTCCTCGAAACGTACGCGACGGGCCTGGCCACCGGTCTGGCCTCGCTCGTCTCCGTCCTCGACCCCGAACTCGTCGTCCTCAGCGGCGCCTCCCTCACCGCGGGCGGCGAACCCCTGCGCGGTCTGGTCCAGGCCGAGCTGGAGGAACTGGCCGCGACCCGGCCCCGGCTGGTCGTGGGCGACGTACGCGAACACCCCGTGTTGCGGGGCGCGCTGGAAAGCGCCCTGGCGACCACCCGCGACGAGGTCTTCGACACCTCGCGCTGATCACCCCTTCTCGGCCCACTCTCGTCACATTCAGTCCCCTGCCCTGCCACGCCCTTCCCTGGGAGACCTCGCCATGCCCGGAATATCAAGAAAAGTCGCCGTCGCGCTCGCCGTTTCCGCGTCCACCGCCCTGCTCGCCACCGCCTGTACCGGACAGTCCTCCACGGGAGCCCAGGACGACGCCAGCAAGGACACGACCATCACCTTCTGGCACGCCTGGAGCGCGCCGAACGAGGTCGCGGGCGTGAAGGCGCTGGTCGCCGGCTTCGAGAAGGCCCACCCGAACATCCACGTCAACGTCGTCGGCAACATGACCGACGACAAGATCAACCAGGCGCTGCGCGCGGGCGGCAGCAAGGCACCCGACGTGATCTCCTCCTTCACCACCAACGGCGTCGGCAAGTTCTGCTCCTCGGGCGCGCTGGTCGACCTCAACCCGCTCTTCAAGAAAGACGGCATCGACCCGGCGACCACCTTCCCGAAGGCGATGAGCGAGTACACCCAGTACGACGGCGACCGCTGCGCGGTACCGCTGCTGGGCGACGCGTACGGCCTCTACTACAACAAGACCGCCTTCGAGAAGGCCGGGATCACCAGCCCGCCGAAGACCTGGTCCGAGTTCGAGGCCGACGCGAAGAAGCTGACGGTCACCAAGGGCGACACGTACTCCCAGCTCGGCTTCATGCCGAACTACCACGGCTGGGAGACGACCACCGAGCACTACATGGGCCAGTTCGGGCCGACGTACTTCGACTCGTCCGGCAAGTCGACGATCGCCACCGACCCTGCCGTCTCCGACGCCATGACCCTGCAGAAGAAGCTCGTGGACGACCTCGGCGGCTTCAAGAAGCTGGAGAAGTACCGGGCCGGCCTCGGCGACGAGTGGGGCCCCAAGCACCCCTTCCAGACCGGCCAGGTGGCCATGCAGCTGGACGGCGAGTGGCGGCTCGGCATGGCGCTGGACGCGAAGCCCGACTTCGAGATCGGCGTCGCCCCGCTGCCCGTGCCCGACGACCAGGCCGACCAGTACGGCAAGGGCTACATCACCGGCACCATCGCGGGTATCGCCGCGACCAGCCAGAAGCAGAACGCGGCCTGGGAGCTGGTGAAGTACATCACCACGGACACGGACGCGGTGGTCGGCTTCTCCAACGCCATCCACAACGTGCCGTCCACCCTCGCGGCTCTCAAGTCCCCGAAGCTGAAGTACGACCCGCGCTTCAAGACCTTCCTGGACATCGCCGCGAACCCCAACTCGACCACCTCGCCCGCCTCGATCAACGGCGGCGTCTACCTCACCACCATCCAGCAGCTCGGCTACGACTACGAGAGCGGCAAGATCACCGACCTGAAGGCCGGCCTGCAGAAGGCGGCGGCGCAGATCGACACGGACATCGCGCAGGCGAAGTAGCCATGGCCACCACCACCCACACCCTGCGGGCGAAGCACCGGCGCGAGAGGCTGCGTACCCTCGCCTTCCTCTCGCCCTGGCTGATCGGCTTCACGGTCTTCTTCGCGTACCCGATGGTCTCGACGGTCTACTTCTCGTTCATGCACTACGACGGCTTCAAGCCGCCGACCTGGAGCGGGACGAAGAACTGGACCTACGTCTTCGAGTCCTACCCCTACTTCTGGCCCGCCCTGCGCAACACCCTGTGGCTGGTCGTGATCATGGTGAGCCTGCGGGTCCTGTTCGGACTCGGGATCGGCATGCTCATCACGAAGATCAAGACGGGTACGGGGATCTTCCGCACCCTCTTCTACCTGCCCTACCTGGCCCCGCCGGTCGCCGCGACCATGGCGTTCGCGTTCCTCCTCAACCCCGGTACGGGACCGGTCAACTCGATCCTGGAGAAGATCGGTATCCCGGCCCCGGGCTGGTTCAACGACCCCACCTGGTCGAAGCCGGCGCTCACCATGCTGGCCCTGTGGGGCATCGGCGACCTGATGGTGATCTTCATGGCCGCGCTGCTCGACGTACCGAAGGAGCAGTACGAGGCGGCCGAGCTGGACGGGGCGACGCCCTGGCAGCGGTTCCGGTACGTCACGCTGCCGAACATCTCGCCGATCATCATGTTCGCCGTCGTCACCGGCGTCATCGGGGCGATGCAGTACTACACGCAGCCACTGGTGGCCGGGAAGGTCGCCTCGGGGGTGATCCAGGGCGCGGGCACGATGTTCGAGCCCGGCTACCCCGAGCACTCCACGCTCACCCTCCCCCAACTCGTCTACAACCTCGGCTTCCAGCGCTTCGACTACGGCTCGGCCTGTGTCGTCGCCCTGGTGCTGTTCGCCCTGTCCATGGCGTTCACCGCGCTGTTGATGCGGCGCCGGGGCGGTCTCATCCAGGCAGGTGACTGACATGACCCAACTACTGGAACGGCCGGTCGAGTCGAAGGTCCCCGCCTCGCCCGCCGAGCGCACGGCCCGCCGCAAGGCGCTCCTGGAGTGGATCGCGATCCACTCGCTCGGCATCGCGGCGGCCCTCTTCTTCACCCTGCCCTTCGTGTTCGTGTTCCTGACCTCGCTGATGAGCGACTCGCAGGCACTGAGCCGGGACCTCATCCCGCACACCTGGGAGTGGTCCAACTACCGGAAGGTCTTCGACACCCCGGGCTTCCTCACCTGGTGGAAGAACACGCTCATCTACGCCGGACTGGGCACAGTACTTACTGTCGTCTCCTCGGTCCCCGTGGCGTACGCGCTGGCCAAGTTCCGCTTCCGGGGCCGGAATCTGACGCTCATGCTGGTCATCTCGATGATGATGCTGCCGCCCCAGGTGGTCGTCATCCCGATGTACCTGTTCTGGGCGAAGCAGCTGGACCTGTCCGGCACGCTCTGGCCGATGATCATCCCGCTGGCGTTCGGCGACGCGTTCTCCATCTTCCTGCTGCGCCAGTTCCTGCTGACCATCCCCAACGAGTACGTGGACGCTGCGAAGGTGGACGGGTGCGGCGATCTGCGCACCCTGCTGAAGGTCATCCTCCCGATGGCCAAGCCCGGCATCGCGGCCATCGCCCTCTTCCAGTTCTTCAACGCCTGGAACGACTACTTCGGCCCGCAGATCTACGCCTCCGAGAACCCGGGCGCGTGGACCCTGTCCTACGGCCTGGAGTCCTTCAAGGGCGCCCACCACACCGACTGGAACCTCACCATGGCCGCGACCGTGCTGGTCCTGGCCCCCGTGCTCCTCGTGTTCTTCTTCGCGCAGAAGGCGTTCGTCGAGGGCGTCACTCTGACCGGCGTAAAGGGTTGATCCGCATATGCAGCATCTCCCCGGGGGACAACCCCCGGACCCCCGGCCGAACAACACCGGCCACGGCGCCCGGAAGCGAGGCATCTCTCAGTGAAACTCACCGTGGTCGGCGGCGGTTCGACCTACACCCCCGAACTCATCGACGGTTTCGCCCGGTTGCGCGACACCCTGCCCATCGAGGAACTGGTCCTCGTCGACCCGGCCGCCGAACGCCTGGAGCTGGTCGGCGGACTGGCCCGGCGGATCTTCGCCAAGCAGGGACACTCCGGGACCATCACCACCACCGACGACCTGGACAAGGGCGTCGAGGGCGCCGACGCCGTCCTGCTGCAACTCCGTATCGGCGGCCAGGCCGCCCGGCAGCAGGACGAGACCTGGCCGCTGGAGTGCGGCTGCGTCGGCCAGGAGACGACCGGCGCGGGCGGCCTCGCCAAGGCGCTGCGCACGGTGCCGGTGGTCCTGGACATCGCCGAGCGGGTCCGGCGCACCAACCCGGACGCCTGGATCATCGACTTCACCAACCCGGTGGGCATCGTGACCCGGGCCCTTCTGGAGGCCGGCCACAAGGCGGTCGGCCTGTGCAACGTGGCGATCGGCTTCCAGCGGAAGTTCGCCGCGCTGCTCGGGGTGACGCCGGCCGACATCCACCTGGAGCACGTGGGCCTCAACCACCTCACCTGGGAGACGGGCGTCCGCCTCGGCGGCCCCGAGGGCGAGGACGTCCTCCCCCGGCTCCTCACGGAACACGGCGACCGGATCGCCGACGACCTTCACCTTCCGCGCCCGGTCCTGGACAGCCTGGAGACGGTCCCCTCCTACTACCTGCGCTACTACTACGCCCACGACGCCGTCGTACGGGAACTGCGCACCAAGCCCTCCCGCGCGGCCGAGGTCGCTGCCATGGAGGAGGAACTGCTGCGGCTGTACGGCGATCCGGCCCTGGACGAGAAGCCGGAGCTGCTCGCCAAGCGCGGCGGCGCCTTCTACTCGGAGGCGGCGGTGGACCTCGCCGCCTCGCTCCTCGGCGGGGGCGGCAGTCCCTACCAGGTGGTCAACACCTACAACAAGGGGACGCTGCCCTTCCTGCCGGACGACGCGGTCATCGAGACCCAGGCGGCGGTGGGCCCGAAGGGGGCGACTCCGCTGGCCGTCGCGCCGGTCGACCCGCTGTACGCGGGGCTGATCGCCAATGTCACGGCCTATGAGGAGCTGGCCCTGGAGGCCGCTCTGCACGGCGGGCGGAACCGGGTCTTCCGGGCGCTTCTCGCCCATCCGCTGGTCGGACAGTACGACTACGCGGAGACCCTGACCGACACCCTGATCGCGCACAACCGGGAGCACCTCGCGTGGGCATGACCGCACACGTCCTCGCCGTCGACGCCGGCAACAGCAAGACCGATGTGGCCGTGATCGCCGCCGACGGGGAGGTGCTGGCCACCGCGCGCGGCGGGGGCTTCAGACCCCCGGCCGACGGGCTCGACGCGGCTGTCGCCGGGCTGGCCGACGCCGTCGACGAGGCCTTCGCCGCCGCCGGGGTCTCCTCCGTCGACCGGGTCTCCGCGTGTCTCGCGAACGCCGACTTCCCCGTGGAGGAGCGGCAGTTCACCGCCGCGCTGCACGCACGCGCGTGGGGCGCCAGTGTCGACGTGCGCAACGACACCTTCGCGATCCTGCGGGCCGGGATCACCGAACCGCGCGGGGTGGCCGTCGTCTGCGGCGCCGGGATCAACTGCGTGGGGATGACCCCGGACGGCCGCACCGCCCGCTTCCCCGCCCTCGGGCGCATCTCCGGGGACTGGGGCGGCGGTTGGGGCCTCGCGGAGGAGGCCATGTGGCACGCGGCGCGGGCCGAGGACGGGCGGGGCGGGCCGACCGCCCTGGTCACCGCGCTGCCCGCGCACTTCGGGCTGACCTCCATGTACGCGCTGATCGAGGCCCTGCACCTGGGGAGCATCGACGAGGCGCGGCGGCACGAGCTGACGCCGGTGCTGTTCGCGACCGCGACGGACGGCGACCCGGTGGCGTGCGCGCTGGTGGACCGGCTGGCCGAGGAGGTCGTCGCCATGGCCACGGTCGCGCTGGGCCGCCTCGGTCTCCTCGAAGAGGAGACACCGGTCCTGCTGGGCGGCGGCGTACTGGCGGCCCAGCACGCCCGGTTGACCGACCGCATCACCGAGCTGCTGGCGGCGCGGGCACCCAAGGCGGTCGCCCGGGTGGTGACGGCCCGGCCGGTGCTCGGCGCGGCGCTGCTGGGGCTCGACCACACGAACGCCCCGGCGGCGGTACATGAGCGGGTAAGGGGGTTCTACGAGGGCTGACCTGCTTCGTACGGGAACCGAACAGATTCCTCCGGCGTATTCATGGGCAGAGGGGTGGTGCGGGGAGCGCGGGTGTGTCCGAATACATCGCAGCGCGCCCCGGTACAGCACCCCCGCACTGCGCCACAACGCGTCCGCGCTGCGATCCGATCAAGATCCAGTGAAGGCCGGTGCGGATTGTCGGTGCCGGGGGCGATACTGGCGGTGACGGATGACCATGGGGGAGGTCACAGTGACATCCACGAGCAGTGCGGCACCAGCGGCGCCCAACTCGCCGGGTACGCCCGGCGCGGTGGGGGCGGCAGGCGCGTCCGCCACCCCGCCCCTGCCCGCAGTTCCGGCGCAGGCGGGCGCGGGTTCCGCCCCCGGTGTCCCCGAGCCCCCGCGCCGTACGGCGTTCGCCGAGGGCGTCGACCAGTTGCGGGCCGCCGCGACCACCGAGCCGGGGCGGCTGCGGATCATCGGCGCCCTGCTCGCCGCGCTCGTCGTCGCGTTCGGCGCGGTCACCGCCTGGCAGATGGCCGACCGTTCGTCCGCCGCCGACGACGTGCTGCACAACAGCCAGCCGCTCAGTTCGGCAGCCGCGGACATCTACAGCTCCCTCGCCGACGCCAACACGGCCGCCTCCAGCGGGTTCCTGGCCGGCGGTGACGAGACGGCGACCTCGCGCGAGCGGTACCAGAAGGACATCCGCACCGCCGCCGCCAAGCTCTCCGACGCCGCGACCAACTCCGACCCGGACTCGCCGTCGGCGGCCACCATCACCAAGCTCAACGAGCTGCTGTCGGAGTACACCGGCTACATCGAGCGGGCCCGCGCCAACAACCGGCTGGGCTTCCCGGTCGGCGGCTCCTACCTGCGGCTGGCCAACGACACGATGCAGCAGCAGATGCTCCCCCAGGCGGAGAAGCTCTACGCCAGGGAGAACCAGCGGCTGCGCTCGGACTACGCGGACGCGACCTCGTACCCCTGGGCGGCGATCGGACTCGGTGTCGTCGTGCTCGGCGCCCTGGTCTGGGCCCAGCGGCGCAACTACCGGCGGACCAACCGGGTGCTGAACCACGGTCTGGTGGCGGCGACGGCCACCGCGACGGTCGTCCTGCTGTGGCTGGTCGCCGGGCAGACCTTCGCCCGCTCGGGCCTCAACGACTCCTACGACCACGGCATCCGCTCGCTGAACGTCCTGCACGACGCCCGGATCGCCTCCCTCAAGGCGCGGGGCAACGAGAACCTGACGTTGGTGGCGCGCGGCGCCGAGACGAAGGAACTGGACAGCGGCAAGGTCGTCGACACCTACGACTACGCCTTCGAGACGGACATGAGCACGCTCGGCAAGGGCCTCGCCGAGGCCGAGCGGCTCGCCGACGACGCCACGGGCAAGAAGCCGGTCACCTCGGCCGTCGGCGGCATGAAGGAGTGGCAGGAGCGCCACGTCGCGGCGCAGACCGCGTACAAGTCGGGCGACTTCCAGCTGGCCCTCGACCGGGTCATAGGGGACAAGGACAAGAAGCCCACCGGCGAGTGCTTCGACAACGTGGACACGGCGCTGAAGACGGCGATCGGCCATGAGCAGACGGAGTTCCGCCAGGCGGCCACCGACGGCCGGTCCGCGATGACCGGCCTCCCGCTGGGCGCGGCGGCCCTCGCCGTGCTGGGCGCGGCGGGCGCGGTGCTCGGCATCGGGCGCAGGCTGTCGGAGTACCGCTGATGCGGTCCGGCACGGTAGAGATGCGGTACGACGCGGTACAAGGGAGTGCGGCGGCAAGGGAGTTCGGGCGATGAGGGCGACGGAAGGGGGCGTGAGGATGGACGCACAGCGACTGTCGCGGGGTCCGCGCACCGGTCTCCGGTTCCTGCGGGCCGGGCTGCGGACACTGCGGGCCGGGCTGCGGGGCTGGGGCGGGGTCGGGGCGATGGCGGCCGTCTGCGCCCTCGCGGTGGCCTTTGCACTGCTGCTCCCCCTGACCCAGTCGCACGGCGACGGCAGTACGGGCACGGGCGGCCAGGGCGTCGCCGAGGGCATCCAGGCCCGGGCCGCGGAGGACTGCGGGAACGCGCAGGACCAGAGCCCGTTCCCGTCCGGCGACGACGGCAAAACAATCGAGGCGATCAAGGCCCGTACGGGCGACGACCGCAAGCTGATCGTCGGCGTCGACCAGAACAGCTACCGCTGGGGCTACCGCGATCCGAACGGCGGCCGGGGCGCGGAGCTGGAGGGCTTCGACATCGACCTGGTGCACCGGATAGCGAAGGACATCCTCGGCGACGAGAACGCGGTCCAGTTCAAGGCCATCCCGACCGACCAGCGCATCCCGGCGATCAAGGCCGGCCGCGTCGACATGATCGTCCGTACGATGACGATCAGTTGCGCCAGGCTGCAGGACGTGGCGTTCTCCGCCCCGTACTTCCTCACCGGACAGCAGGTCCTCGCGCCGAGGAACTCCTCGATCGACGGGTACGACAAGACGCTGTCCGGCAAGCGGATCTGCTCGGCCAGGGGCTCCACGGCGCTGGACAAGCTGGAGGACGACAAGGCGGCGGGCAGGGTTCCGGCCGTCTCCGCCGACATCAGTACGAGGGTCCCCAACCAGCTCGACTGCCTCGTCCGGCTCCAACTCGGCCAGGTGGACGCCGTGGTGACCGACGGCGCGCTCGCCGCGAGCCAGGCGGCGCAGGACCCGACGGTGGAGCTGAAGGGCAAGACGTTCACCAAGGAGTACTACGGCGTCGCGGTGAAGAAGGGTGCGACCGACCTGGCCGCCCGGGTCAATCGCATACTGGAGCAGTACATCGCGGACGACAGCTGGCAGAAGTCGTACGACAAGTGGCTGTCGCCCACGCTGGGCAGGGACTCGCAGTCGGCGGATCCGCCGAAGCCGATCTACAAGTGAAGGTCAGCCAACCAACCAACCGACCGCAGGGCCGACTAGTCGAGGTGATCGATGGGCGTCACGGGAGCCACCGGGCCGGTGATGGACCGGGACGAGGTGGACCGTGCGCTGGCGCGGCTCGGCGCGGAGCACGAGGCCATCGAGACCTCGCTCCTCGCCCTCCAGGACCACGCGGGCCGCAGACTCCTCGAAGGCGCCGAACTCACCGGCACGACCAAGGAGCGCTGGACGTCCGCGGAGGCGTCGATCACGCTGTTGTGGGCGTACTTCGACGCGTACACGGACGCGTTGCGCTCCGCCCGTGACATCCGCTCGCGCCGCCGCTGGTCCAGCCGCGAGGACCTGGTGGAGCTGACGGAACTGCTGCGCGGCGAGTGCGTCACGGTCGCGGGCAGCGCGACGGCGACGGCCAACGCGCCGACCCTGCACGGCACCGGCCGGCTCAGTCAGGCGTACTCGCTGGCCGCCCTGGTGGAGCGGATGAACGAGCTGTACGCGACCTCGCTGGACATGGTCGTCACCTCCGACGCGGTCTGGTCGGCCCTGCCCGCGCGGATAGATTTACTGGCCGCGGAGCTGCAGCGCACCCGCCAGCTGGCGCACTCGGTGGGCGTCCGCCCCGGCGAGCACCCGGCGGGCGACGACCTGGAGCGCATCACGCGCACGCTGACGAGCCTGCGCGAGCGGGTGATCTCCGACCCGCTGGCCTTCTGGCTGCCCGCGCAGGGCAGTTCGGCGCCCGGCGGCGGCCGTCCGGACACCACGGTGTACGACCGTGAGGCGCGCGCCCTGGAGGACGTGCGCCGGGAGATCGACGCCGTCCTCACGGTCCGGCAGGACGCGGAGGCGCGGCTCCTGAGGCTGCGCGACACGCTGTCGCGCGCGGACCGCACGCTCGCCGAGGCGCGCAGCGCGCGCGGGGAGGTGCTGGCGAAGATCGCCGCCTCCGAGGTGCCCGCGGTGAGCGGCCCGCCGACGGCGCTGCAGGAGCAGCTGTCGATGGCCGCCGAGTACCGCAGACACGCCCAGTGGCACCGTCTGTCGCCGCTCCTTGAGTCGCTGGAGGCGAAGGCGGAGGACGAACTGCTGCGCGCCCGCGAGTCGTTGACGGCGGTCACGCAGCCGCTGGCGGTCCGCGCGGAGCTGCGCGGCCGGCTCGACGCGTACAAGGCGAAGGTGGCCAGGCACGGTCTCGCGGAGGACCCGCTGCTGATCGAGCGCTACGACGCCGCGCGCCGCATGCTGTGGAGCGCGCCCTGCGACCTGCGGGTCGCGGAACAGGCCGTGCTGCGTTACCAGCAGGCCGCCGCCGAGTTCTTCGGCGGCCCGCGGGTGCCCGGCCAGGCCGGGCCCAGTGACCGGAGGGGGGACTACTGATGAGCGAGACCGGGACGGAGCGGCAGAACTGCCAGCGGCCCGACTGCGAGGGCAGTTACGAGGACATGGGCGGCGGTGAGCTGTACTGCGACATGTGCGGGCTCGCGCCGGTGGTGTCCGCCGGTGGCATGGTCGGTTCACCGCCCACCGGGGTCACCGGGAGCGGCAAACGGGGCTCCGGGCGCGGCAGTTCGTCCTCGTCCAGCTCCCGCGCCTCCTCGCGGGCGTCCTCCCGTGCTTCCTCCCGTTCCTCGCAGTCCCGCCGCTCGGTCTCGGGCCGGCTGTCGCGGGCCCTGTCGGGGAAGTCGACGGGCCGTTCGGTGTCGGTGCGCAGCTCCGGGTCGACCGCCGGGTCCACCGGGCGCGGGCGGCTCGGCGCGGGCCTGGTCGAGGTGCCCGGGGTGCCGCGGCCCGACCCGCGCGCGATGGTGCTGGAGAACCCGGAGGTGCCCGAGCGCAAGCGGTTCTGCTCGCGCTCCGACTGCGGGGCGCCGGTGGGCCGCGCGCGCGGCGAGGGCCGGCCGGGGCGCACGGAGGGGTTCTGCACGAAGTGCGGGCACCCGTATTCGTTCGTGCCGAAGCTGCAGACCGCCGACATCGTGCACGGCCAGTACGAGGTGGTGGGCTGTCTCGCGCACGGCGGCCTCGGCTGGGTCTATCTCGCCGTGGACCGGGCGGTGTCCGACCGCTGGGTGGTCCTCAAGGGCCTGCTGGACACCGGCGACCAGGACGCGATGGCCGCCGCGATCTCCGAGCGGCGCTTCCTCGCGGAGATCGAGCACGCCAACATCGTGCGGATCTACAACTTCGTGGAGCACCTCGACCAGCGCACGGGCTCGCTCGACGGCTACATCGTCATGGAGTACGTCGGCGGCAAGTCGCTGAAGGAGATCGCCAACGACCGCCGTACCGCGGGCGGCAAGCGGGACCCGCTGCCGGTGGAGCAGGCGTGCGCGTACGGCATCGAGGCGCTGGAGGCCCTCGGTCATCTGCACAGCCGCAATCTGCTGTACTGCGACTTCAAGGTCGACAACGCGATCCAGACCGAGGACCAGCTGAAGCTGATCGACATGGGCGCCGTCCGCAGGATGGACGACGACGAGTCGGCGATCTACGGCACGGTCGGCTACCAGGCCCCCGAGGTGGCCGAGGTCGGCCCGTCGGTGGCGTCCGACCTGTACACGGTCGCGCGCACGCTCGCCGTGATGACCTTCGACTTCCAGGGCTACACGAACGTGTTCGTGGACTCCCTGCCCGACCCCGACCACATCGAGGTCTTCCGCCAGTACGAGTCCTTCTACCGGCTGCTGGTCCGCGCCACCGACCCCGACCCGGCCCGCAGGTTCGCGTCCGCGCAGGAGATGTCCGAGCAGCTGACGGGCGTACTGCGCGAGGTCGTGTCGCTCCAGACGGGCCGCTCCAGGCCCGCGCTGTCGACGCTGTTCGGGCCCGAGCTGAAGGTCACGGACACGGAGCTGTTCGGGACGCTGGACGGCGACGTGTCGCGGCTGGGCGCGCGCGTGGTGACGCCGGGCCGCAAGTCCCCGGTGTCGGCCGCTCCGGCCCTCGGCGGTGCCACCAGGGCGCTCACCGGCACCCCGCGGCTCGTCAAGGCCGTCGACGCCGGTGCCGCCTCGCTCGCGCTGCCCGTGCCCCGGGTCGACCCGACGGACCCCAACGCGGGCTTCCTGGCGGGGCTGATGGCCTCGGCGGCCGGTGAGCTGATCGCCGCGCTCGCGGTGGTCCCGGCGCAGTCGACCGAGACCCGGCTGCGCCGGGTCCGGGCCCAGCTGGAGAACGGCGACTCGGCGCCCGCGCTGCAGGCGCTGGTCGAGCTGGAGGCGGAGCGGCCCGACGACTGGCGGCTGGTCTGGTACCAGGGCGTGGCCGCGCTGGTGACGGGCGACCACGAGGGCGCCGCGCTGTCCTTCGACGCGATCTACGACGCCTTCCCGGGCGAGAGCCCGCCCAAGCTGGCCCTCGGGCTGTGCGCGGAGGTGCTCGGGCAGCTGGACAACGCCGCCGAGTACTACCGGCTGGTGTGGACGACCGACCCGAGCTATGTGAGCGCCGCGTTCGGCCTGGCCCGCGTCCAGCTGGCGGCGGGCGACCGCCGCAGCGCGGTGCGAACGCTGGAGTCGGTCCCGGAGGCGTCCATCCACTACACGGCGGCCCGCGTGGCGGCCGTACGGGCCCGGCTGCGGCAGCGGACCGCCGCACCCGGTGACGCGCCCTTCCTGGACGATCTGGTCGCGTCCGCCGGGCAGGTGGAGGCGCTCGGCGGCTACGGCCTGGACGCGGTCCGGCGGGAGCGGCTGTCGACGGAAGTCCTCGGCTGCGCGCTGGACTGGATACTCTCCCAGGACCAGGCTTCCGCCCCTCCGGCCGTCGGGGGGCGGGTGCTGCTCGGCAGCGACCTGGACGAGCGTGGTCTGCGCTTCGGGCTCGAGCGTTCGTACCGGACGCTGGCCCGGCTCGCGGCAGGCGGCGAGGAGAGGATCGACCTGGTGGAACGAGCCAACCGTTACCGCCCCCGGACGTGGGTGTAGTTGATGTCGCAGATGCCCCAGCCACCCCAGTCGTCCCAGCCGACGGCCCTGTCCCGGTGCCCGAGCTGCGAGGAGCCGCTCGACTCCGGCGACCGGTTCTGCGGCGCGTGCGGGTACGACCTGTCGGCCGTGCCCCCGCGCCCCGGCGACTCCCCCACGCTCACCCTGAGCGGGGCGCTCGCCGCCCAGCTCCCGCCTTCGGAGGCCGCTTCCGTGGACTGGCCCCGCGCCCCCGAGACCAGCAGCACCGGCACCCCGGCGCCGGTGCACCTGGCGACCGATCTCCAGGGCGCCGACTCGGGCGAGACGCCGCTCGTGCCCGGCCCGCCGCCGGTGCCCGACCTGCCGCCCACGGGCTCGCCGGTGTCCCCGGCCACCGGCGTCCGGTTCGACCGCCGGTCCGGCGAGCCCGACGAGTACCCGCTGCAGGCGCCCGCCCCGCGCCCCTCCGGCTCCTCGACGCCGCCGGCCGGCACCAAGGTGTGCGTGGCCTGCCGCGTGGGCCGGGTCGACCACGACGGCTACTGCGAGAACTGCGGGCACGCCCAGCCGCGTGAGCGCGACCACATGGAGGACGAGGTCGGCCCGCTCGCCGCGGTCACCGACCGGGGCCTGCGCCACCACCGCAACGAGGACGCGTACGCGATCTCCCACACCACGCTGCCCGACCGCGCGCCCGCGCTGGTCGCGATCGTCTGCGACGGCGTCTCCTCGGCGACCCGCCCCGACGAGGCCTCGCTCGCCGCGTCCCGCGCGGCCGGGGACTCGCTGATGGCGGCGCTGCCCCTGGGCACGCACCCGCAGCAGGCGATGCACGAGGCGATCATCGCGGCCTCGCACGCCGTGAACGCGCTGGCGGACGAGCCCGCCGGGGCCCGCGAGCACACCCCGCACCACAACTCCCCGGCCTGCACCCTGGTCGGCTCGATCGTCACCCCGACCCTGCTGGTCGTCGGCTGGGTCGGCGACAGCCGCGCCTACTGGGTCCCGCTGGACCGCTCCACCGCCCCCGCCCGGCTCACCGAGGACGACTCGTGGGCCGCGCAGATGGTCGCCGCGGGCCTGATGAACGAGGCGGAGGCGTACGCCGACGAGCGCGCCCACGCCATCACGGGCTGGCTCGGCGCGGACGCGTACGAACTGGAGCCGCACACCGCTTCCTTCAAGCCGGACCGGCCAGGTGTAGTGGTGGTGTGCACGGACGGACTGTGGAACTACGCGGAGGCGGCGGAGGAGCTGGCCGAGATTCTCCCGCCGGACGCCTCCGCGCGCCCACTGCACGCCGCCCGGGTCCTGGTCGGCCACGCGCTGGACGGCGGGGGCCACGACAACGTAACAGTGGCCGTCGTGCCGTTCCCGGCCCCCTCGCAGGGGGCAGGATCGGCCTGAGGGCACTGACACGGGGTGGCCTCAGGAGGACCGGAGGGGACTGGTCCGCATACAGTCATTGCTCCACGGATGTGGGGTTTTCGAGGGGGAGCGAAGCACGCATGGCCAATTTCTCCAAGTCGAACGTGCCGCAGTTCTCGGTCGACGTCTACCAGAACGAGTACCTGCCCGAGGGCGGCCGTGAGGTCAGCGCGATCGTGACGGTCACCGCCACCGGCGGCGGCACGGTCGGCACCGCCGTCGCGGCACCTCATCTCTACTCACCCGGCCAGGGCCCGGACGCGGCCGTGGCGATCATGGTCGACTGCTCGGGCTCGATGGACTACCCGCCGACCAAGATGCGCGGCGCCCGGGAGGCTACGGCCGCCGCGATCGACGCGGTGCGCGACGGCGTGCACTTCACGGTGATCGACGGCACACACCTCGCCAGGGAGGTCTATCCGGGCGCCGGGCGGCTCGCGGTCGCCGACGCGACCACCCGCGAGCAGGCCAAGCAGGCGCTGCGCCGGCTGAGCGCGGGCGGCGGCACCGCCATCGGCACCTGGCTGCGTCTGGCCGACCGCCTCCTGTCCTCGGCGGACGTCGCGATCCGGCACGGCATCCTGCTGACCGACGGCCGCAACGAACACGAGTCCGCGGAGGACCTGAAGGCCGCCCTGGACTCCTGCGCCGGCCGCTTCACCTGTGACGCGCGTGGCGTGGGCACCGACTGGGAGGTCAAGGAGGTCACCGGGATCGCCTCCGCGCTCCTCGGCACCGCCGACATCGTCGCCGACCCGGCCGGTCTCGCCGCCGACTTCACGCGGATGATGGAGACGGCCATGGGCAAGGAGGTCGCGGACGTCGCCCTGCGGCTGTGGACCCCGGTCGGCACGGAGATCAAGTTCGTCAAGCAAGTGGCGCCCACCGTCGAGGAGTTGACCGACCGCCGCACCGAGGCGGGCCCCCGCGCGGGCGACTACCCCACCGGCTCCTGGGGCGACGAGTCCCGCGACTACCACGTGTGCGTCGAGGTGCCCTCGGCGAACCTCGGCCAGGAGATGCTGGCCGCCCGGGTCTCCCTGGTGATCCCGCAGCCCGACGGCAGCGCCCAGAACCTCGGCGCGCAGGGCCTCGTACGGGCCGTGTGGACCGACGACATGGCGGCCTCGACGTCGATCAACCCCCAGGTCGCGCACTACACAGGTCAGGCCGAACTGGCACAGGTCATCCAGCAGGGGCTGGATGCCCGCAAAGCGGGCGATGTCGACGGGGCAACGGCCAAGCTGGGACGGGCCGTTCAGCTCGCCAGCGCCTCCGGAAACGCGGATACTGCGAAACTGCTTGCGAAGGTGGTGGACGTGGTCGACGCCGCGGCAGGTACTGTGCGACTGAAGGCGAAGGTCGAAGAGGCCGACGAGATGACGCTCGAAACACGGTCCACAAAGACTGTTCGTGTAAAGAAGTAACCGAACAAACCGTAGCTAAGAGGAGAGGGGGAAGCGCCGACATGCCGACCTGCCCGAACGGACACCAGTCGGGTTCCGACGACTGGTGCGAGGTCTGCGGTCACCGCATGGCCGGTGCCGTGCCCCCGCCCCCGCCGCCACCCCCGGCGCCCGGATACGGCTACCCGCCGCCCGGTTCCGCCACGGGTGCCCCGGGCAGCCGCTCGCACCTGTCCGCCGTACCGGACTCCGAGCCGGAGCTGTGCCCGCAGTGCCGCACCCCGCGTGAGGGGGGCGCTCCGTTCTGCGAGGAGTGCCGGTGGAACTTCCTGACGAACACGGCGACCTCGTACACCCCGGCCGCCCCGCGCCCGCCCGCGCCCGGCCCCGGCCAGGGCTACGGCGGAGGTCCCGTCGGCGCGGGCCCCGGCCAGCAGCGCTACCAGCCCCCGCCGCCCGGACCGTCCTACGGCGGCGGTGACGGCTACGACTACCAGAGTTCGCGCCCGTCGCAGATGAACCGCCCCGCCGAGCCGATCCCGCCCTTCGGCGGCGACCCGTCCCGTCCCGTGCCCCCGCCGCCCGGTCCCACCCCGGGCGTGCCCGGTGGCCCCGGCGGCACCTCCGCCGGCGGTCCGCAGGGCTACCCGCCCAACAACGGACCGGGTGGATCCCAGGGGTACCCGCCCACCTCCGGCGGCCCGCAAGGCTACCCGCCGCAGGGAGGTCCCGATGGCTATGGCGGGCCCGGTGGCGCCCCGCAGGCGTTCCAGCCGTCCGGTCCGCACTCCCCGCCCTCCCCGCCCGCGTTCCCGCAGGAGACGGGCCGTCGCGGCGGCCCGCAGCAGGGCGGCGGCTTCGGCGGTGACGACGACTGGGTGATCTCCCCGCCGTCCGGCGGCCCGAGCGGCCCCCCGCCCCCGCAGCAGGGCGGCTACGGCTATCCGCAGCCCGGCGTCACCCAGGCCCCGCCCGGCGGCGGCTACGGCCAGCAGCGCCCGCTGTCCTGGTCGGCGACGATCGGCCCGGACCGCGAGTACTTCATGGCGATGATGCAGCGCTCCGGCCCCGAGGCGGCGGGCCTGAACCTGCCCGCGTACTCGCCCGAGCAGCAGCGCGCGCTCACCGGCAACCAGATCACCATCGGCCGCCGCCGCCACTCCACGGGCGAGTCCCCGGACATCGACCTGGCGGTGCCGCCGGAGGACCCGGGCGTCTCGCACCAGCACGCGGTGCTGGTCCAGCAGCCCGACGGCAGCTGGGCGGTCGTCGACCAGAACTCGACGAACGGCACGACGGTCAACAACTCCGAGGAGCCCATCCAGCCCTTCGTCCCCGTCCCCCTCCAGGACGGCGACCGGGTGCACGTGGGCGCATGGACGACGATCACGATCCGCCGGGGTTAGTACCTAGGCCGTGGGGAGGGGCCAGGCGTACGGACCCGCGGGTCCGTCGAGCCAGGCCCACTCCCGGTCGCCGTCGACCGTGATCCCGTACCGCTCCCGTACGGGCCGGTCCTCGCGCTCCCACAGCGCGTACGCCTCCTGCGGGTCCAGGCTGCCCCGGGTGAGCGCGAGCAGGAACCGGAACAGCTCGTGCTCGCGCGTCCGGCGCGGCAGCGCGCCCAGGTGCGGGACCTCGGCGTCCGGCCGGATGCCGCCCCGCAGCGGCACGAAGTAGGCGGCCGTGTGCAGGAAGCGCCCCTCCGCGTGGTCGGCGTCGTGGACCGTGAGGGCGGCCAGCCCGGTGGCGAACGGCGTCAGGACACGGGCACCCGGGCGGCACTGGGCGAGCCAGGCGCGCGGGACCCTGGTGAGCGTGCAGGTCGCGATGATCCGGTCGTAGGGGGCCCGCTCGGGCACTCCGCGAGTACCGTCCCCGGTGACGACGAGCGGGTGATACCCGGCGGCGGCCAGATGCCGGCGGGCCGACTCGGTGATCTCCGGGTCCAGATCGACCGTCGTGACGCAGTCACCCCCGAGCCGGTGGGAGAGCAGCGCCGCGTTGTAGCCCGTACCGGCGCCGACCTCCAGGACGTGGTGGCCGTCCTCGACCGCCAGCTCGGTGAGCATCGCGGCCATCAGCGAGGGCTGGCTGCTGGAGGAGAGCAGCTCGCCGTCACGCATCCGGGTCGCGAGCGGCACGTCCGCGTAGGCACCGCGCACCCACCGCTCCCGGGCACGCGGATCGGGGCTCCCGCTCCACAGCCGCTGCTGCCCGCCCACGGCACCGGCGTAGTAGTAGGGCACGAACAGATGCCTGGGCACCACCGCGAAGGCCTCCCGCCAGACCGGGTCCCGGTCCCAGGCCCCGCTCGCCCCGATGACCCGCACCAGCTCGGCCCGCGCCGCGGCGGCGAGATCGTCGAGATCCTTGTGGACGGCGTGCGCACCCATACGTCCACTGTCCTGCGCCCCGGGCCGGGCCGCGAGCGCCGGTACCGGCCGGAGTGGTTCCGGGGGAGCACGGGAGGGGGCGGGGAGGGGGGTCCGGGAGGGGTGGTCCTAAGCCTGAAGACCTCGGTCCCCGCGTCTGAGACCATGGTGAGGTGAAAGAGATTCCGCGCGGCACGCTTCAGGAGCAGACCTTCTACGAGCAGGTCGGCGGCGAGGAGACCTTCCGGCGCCTTGTGCACCGGTTCTACGAGGGTGTCGCCGAGGACCCGCTGCTGCGGCCCATGTATCCGGAGGAGGACCTGGGCCCGGCCGAGGACCGGTTCACGCTGTTCCTGATCCAGTACTGGGGCGGCCCCACGACGTACAGCGAGAACCGCGGCCACCCCCGGCTGCGGATGCGCCACGCGCCCTTCGCGGTCGACCGGGCCGCGCACGACGCGTGGCTCAAGCACATGAAGGTCGCCGTCGAGGAGCTGGGTCTCTCCGAGGAGCACGAGCGGACCCTGTGGAACTACCTGACGTACGCGGCGGCCTCGATGGTGAACACCGAGGGCTGACCGGCCAGCGAGGGTCTCAGCGGACGCTGACGTCCAGCGCGCCGAGTCCCGCCCGGCGTACGGCGATCGAGCCGTAGAGGGTGCGCAGCCGCAGCCAGGCCCCGGAGGAGACGAGCGCGAGGGGCGTCTCTCCGGAGGACGCCGGGCGCAGGAAGCCCAGGGACTGTGCCGCGTGCACGGCCCGGACGGGCAGACGGGTGGCCCCCACCGTCCGGGTCCAGATCTCCCGCCCGATCCGGTCGAGTTCGGGGCGGGTACGCAGCTCGGGCGCCAACTCCCCGGTACGGGACCGGAATTCGGCGACCCCGGCGGCCACCATCGCACGCAGGGCGTCTGGTGCGGGCAGGCCGGGCTCCGGGCGCCAGCCGCCGCGCGGGGGCAGTACGCCGGCCCAGGGCGGGCCGGTCACCGCGGCGGGGACGGTGAGGGTGACGGCGGACTCGTCCACCGACTCCAGGAGTTCACCGGCCGACACGGTGACGTCGAGGGCGGCGTCCAAACCGTTCTCGTACGGCTTGGCGAGGCGGGCGGCCCGGATGGCGAGCACCTCGAAGGACGGGGGCCGCCCGAACACGGCGAGCGTTGTTCCGGTCGCCTGGAGGCGCACCGCCGCTCCACGGTCGTAGTGGAGCAGCCTGCCGAGGAAGGCGGCGACGTCGGCCGCCTCTCCCTCGTCGGCGAGGTGCAGGACCGTCATGCGGCGACGGCCCCGCCCTCGTCGGCGCTGTCCTCGTCCGCAGCCTTGTTGGCCTTGTCGGCCTTGCCACCCTGGTCCATGTACTCCTCCAGGAACTCGCGTTCCTCGGAGGTGATCCGGCGCGGGCGCTGGGTCGCGAAGTCGAACGGCACGACGACCGTCGAGGCCCGGACGTACACCTGGTCCGGGTCCTTGACCTCGTAGGTGAGCGTGAAGGATGCCGCTCTTATCCGCGTGACCCACAACTCGATGTCCACCGGGGTGTGCCGGTGGACCAACTGCCGTTTGTAGTCGATCTCGTGGCGTGCCACCACCGACCCCTGCTGGAAGTCCTTGTCCGGGCGGAACAGGAAGTCGATACGGGCTTCCTCCAGATAGCGGAGGAAGACCACGTTGTTGACGTGGCCGTACGCGTCCATGTCCGCCCAGCGCAGCGGGCAGCGGTAGATGTGCCGCAAGATCAGCCCCGGGTCAGCTTCTTGTAGGTGGCACGGTGCGGGCGGGCGGCGTCGGCGCCGAGCCGCTCGATCTTGTTCTTCTCGTAGGACTCGAAGTTGCCCTCGAACCAGAACCACTTGGACTCGCCCTCGTAGGCGAGGATGTGCGTCGCCACCCGGTCCAGGAACCACCGGTCGTGGGAGACGACCACCGCGGCACCCGGGAACTCCAGGAGCGCGTTCTCCAGCGAGGACAGGGTCTCGACGTCGAGGTCGTTCGTCGGCTCGTCGAGGAGCAGCAGGTTGCCGCCCTGCTTGAGGGTGAGCGCGAGGTTGAGGCGGTTGCGCTCACCGCCGGAGAGGACACCGGCCGGCTTCTGCTGGTCCGGGCCCTTGAACCCGAACGCGGAGACGTACGCGCGGGACGGCATCTCGACCTGGCCGACGTTGATGTAGTCCAGCTCGTCGCTGACCACGGCCCAGAGGGTCTTCTTCGGGTCGATGTTCTCGCGGCTCTGGTCGACGTACGAGATCTTGACGGTCTCGCCGACCTTGATCGAACCGGAGTCCGGCGTCTCCAGACCCTGGATCATCTTGAAGAGGGTCGTCTTGCCGGCGCCGTTGGGGCCGATGACGCCGACGATGCCGTTGCGCGGCAGGGTGAAGGACAGGTCGTCGATGAGGAGCTTCTCACCGAAGCCCTTGGAGAGGTTGGTGACCTCGACGACGATCGAGCCCAGCCGCGGGCCCGGCGGGATCTGGATCTCGTCGAAGTCCAGCTTCCGCATCTTGTCCGCCTCGGCGGCCATCTCCTCGTAACGGGCGAGCCGCGCCTTGGACTTGACCTGCCGTCCCTTGGCGTTGGACCGCACCCACTCGAGTTCTTCCTTCAGACGCTTCGCACGCTTGGCGTCCTTCTGGCCCTCGACCTTGAGACGGGAGGCCTTGCTCTCCAGGTACGTCGAGTAGTTGCCCTCGTAGCCGATCGCGCGACCGCGGTCCAGCTCCAGGATCCAGCCGGCCACGTTGTCCAGGAAGTACCGGTCGTGGGTCACGGCGACGACGGTGCCGGGGTACTTGGCGAGGTGCTGCTCCAGCCACTGCACGGACTCGGCGTCCAGGTGGTTGGTGGGCTCGTCGAGGAGGAGCAGGTCGGGGGCCTCAAGGAGCAGCTTGCACAGCGCCACGCGGCGGCGCTCACCGCCGGAGAGGTTGGTGACGGGCCAGTCGCCGGGCGGGCAGCCCAGGGCGTCCATGGCCTGTTCGAGCTGGGTGTCCAGGTCCCACGCGTTGGCGTGGTCGAGGTCCTCCTGGAGCTTGCCCATCTCGTCGAGCAGGGCGTCCGAGTAGTCGGTCGCCATGAGTTCGGCGACCTCGTTGAAGCGCCTGAGCTTGCCCATGATCTCGGCGGCGCCGTCCTGGACGTTCTGCAGGACGGTCTTGGACTCGTCGAGCGGGGGCTCCTGGAGGAGCATGCCGACGGTGTAGCCGGGCGACAGGAAGGCGTCGCCGTTGGACGGCTGCTCAAGGCCCGCCATGATCTTGAGAACGGTGGACTTACCGGCACCGTTCGGGCCGACCACACCGATCTTCGCGCCGGGCAGGAAGCTCAGCGTCACGTCGTCAAGGATCACCTTGTCGCCGTGCGCCTTACGCGTCTTGCGCATGGTGTAAATGAACTCAGCCAAGAGAAACCGTCCGGCGCTTGAAATCTGGCAGTGGTGGGATACACCCCATCTTGCCGTACCCCCACCCCTGCGGGGAAACGAGTACGTCAGCGGCCCCGGGCGCCCGGAGGGCGGGCCGGGGCCGCTGGGTCCAGTGGGTCACCTTCCGGTCACACACTGTTGAGTTGTCAAGGTGCGTCGTCGCTCACATCCGGTGCCGGGCGTCCGTCCCGTGCTGTTCCTTCTTGCCGACGAGGAGGAACACTCCGCCGCCGATCACCAGCAGGACGATCGCGATGCCGGCGATCATCGGTGTCGCGCTGGAGCCGCCGGTCTCGGCCAGGTTGACGCCCTCGGCGGCCGTGTCGCCCGCCAGGGCCGGGCTCGGTTCGCTGAGCGTCTGGACCGAGTCGCCGCCCGCCTCGCCCTGGGTCTCGCAGTCGAGGACGCCGGTGAAGCGCTGCTCGAAGCCGTTCGGCCCCTGGATCGTGAAGTCGTACGGCTGGTCCTCCTGGAGCGGGATCGTCACCGTCCGCGACTCCCCGGCCCCGATGGTGTGCTCGAAGGTCATCAGCCGGAAGGTGAACGCCTCGTCGCCCTCGTTGGCGGCCGTGATGTCCACGCCGTTCTTCGCGCAGTTCTTCTGCGCCGACAGCGCGGGGACCGGGCCCGTCGCCGCCCAGTTCGCGGTCGCCGTCGCGGAGACGGTGGACTCGCTGGAACCGGCGAGGATCTGGGTCTGGCTCCTGCTGTCGGAGGTGAAGGCCCGGCCGACCGGCACGCTGGTCGAGGCCTGGACGCTCAGGGCGGCCGAGCCGTCCAGCGCGTCCTCGGGCACCTCGAAGAAGACCTGGCCGCCGTCGACCGCGGACGTGACCGGTCTGCCGTCCCGGTCGACGACCCGCACCCCGCTCGTCGCGGCGTCGGCGGGCGGTATCACCGTGACGCTGTCCGCGTCGGTGCGCACGGTGACCGGTCCGAGCCGCTCGCCGGGGTGGCCGGAGACCGCGGGCGGGTCGAGCGTGAGCGAGCCCTCCGGTTCGGCGAGGTTCTGCGCGCTCTTCTCCAGGTAGTCCGCGAGCTTCTCGGCCGCCGGGTCCACGGCGTCCACGTCGGCGCCGTCCGAGTAGCGCCAGATGGCCACCTGGGTGCCCGCCGCCGCGTCCTGCTCGGTGAGACCGGCCGCACCCGCCCGGTCGGCGAGCGCCGCGAGGTCGTTCACCTGCGGGTAGGAGTTCTGCAGGATCCAGCGGATCTTCCCCGCGTCCTCGTTGCCGACCAGGGAGGTGCCGCTCCAGGACGTCTCCTGGTACTTGGCGTCCTTCTGCGTCGGGTTGTGCAGGTCGACGCAGTACGTCTGGAGCATGCCGCCGTTGTCGACGGACATCTCGAACAGGCCCGCGGAGATCTGCTCGTCCCCGTCCTCGCCGTGGACGACGGCCGCGCCGTACGTCTTCAGCCCGCCTATGGTGGCGGTCGCCCCGCCCTGCTGCTGCGGAGTGCTGTCGGCGACGGCCGTACCGGCGGTGACCAGCGCGCCGGTGAGGGCGAGACCGGACACCGTCGTCGCGGCGGCGAGCCGGGCCGCCGCCGCTCGCCCGCGCCCGGACAGCGCGGAGAACGAAGAAAACACAGGATTCCCCTTCGAACAGGGCTCGTTGACGTGGGGGGTGCGGTCCCACCAGCAGCATCAGAAGCCCCGTGAGCTATGCCCGGCATCCTAGGGACGCGGGCGGACCCCGTTTCCCAGTCGTGTCATCGGACAACCGATCCGACTCGGAATCGTTATCGCCAAGATCACTCGGGCGACGGTCGGTCACGTCATGTCACCACCGCCGGCTCCCGCTGCTGCCCGGCCCCCTCCTCGGTCACCGGCGTCTCCCAGTCGGGTTCGGGACGGGCCGGTGCTCCCGCCTCGCCCCTGGAGGTTCCGGCCGAACGCCGGAACGCCGACGTGCCCCGGGCGAGGTCGTGGCCGATCGCCACGGCGTCGATGTCCGCCGAGGTCCAGCTCTGGCCGTCGCGCACCTCCGTGCGCACCTTCAACCGGCCCTGCACGATGACCGGGTCACCGACCGTCAGGGACGCCCCGACGTTCGTCGCGAGCGCCCGTTTCGCCCACACCGTGAAGAAGTTGGTGTGGCCGTCCGTCCAGAGGTTCTTCTCGCGGTCCCAGTAGCGCGAGGTCACCGCGACCCGGAACCGGGCCGACGCCCCCGACGCCAGATCGCGGTACACCGGCTGCGTCGCCACGTTCCCCGCCACGCACACAGTCGTCTCGTTCATATGAGCCACCCCTCCCGGCACCGGCGCACTCGCGCCGGGCGGATACGCGCACGGGCCCGTCCCGTACGGATGTTTCCGGTGCGTCGACCACGTCCGTCGTGATCGCCGCGAAGCCAGAATGCATCCGCCGGGCCGGGCCCGCTGAGGCCTGTGGACCACCGGCCGGTTGTGGAGAACTCCGTCACCCGACCGAGTGATCCACTTCCCTCCCCCGCCTCACCCCTCCGGGGTTCCACCGCTGTGACCTGCCGGTTCTCCCACGCTCACCCCACCACCGCCCGGGCCCCCACCACCCGTCCGTACTGTTCCCGCACCTCGCGGTAGCGCAGCAGTTCGGCCGCCAGCGGATCCAGCACCCGGGCCCGGCCGCAGCCGGCCGCCGCCTCCCGCAGCCGCCGTTCCGCCTCCAGGCCGTACCGGCGGGCCGGGCCGCGCGCCGCCAGCCGGCAGCTCCACTCGACGCCCGGCCCGCCGACGATGCCCACCGACATCAGCAGCACCGGCACGCCCAGGTTCGGCGCCATGAACCCGGCGATCTGGCCCACCAGCCACAGCCCGCCGACGATCTGAAGGAGCGTCATGGAGGCCTGCGCCAGCACCGCGACCGGCCACCAGCCCGGCCGGGGCGGCCGTCCCGAGGGCGTCCCCGCGCGGGCCGCCAGCTCGTCCAGCGCCTCGGGCAGGCCCTGGGAGCCGCGTACGGCCGCCTCGCGCACCGCCAGCGCCCAGGGCGCGGGCAGTCCGGCCGACGCCCGTTCCGCGACCGTACGCACCGCCTGCTCGACCCGCTGCCGGGCCGTGGCCTCCTCGTCCGGCTGGGTCCGTACGGCGAACCGGCCGGTGGAGGGTTCGCGGCGGTCCTGGTACCAGCGCCACAGCCGCAGCCAGGGGGTGCCGCAGGCGCGGTTGGCGTTGCGCAGCCAGGCGCGTTCGGCGGCCTGGCCCGCTGCGGTGGCGCCCACGGCGTCGGCGAGCCGGTCGGCGAACTCGTCCCGGGCCCGTTCGCTCAGCCCCGTGCGCCGGCCGGTGGCGTAGACGGGCCGCAGTTCCCAGGCGGCGGCGTCGAGGTCGGCGGAGATCCGGCGGGCGGCGGCCCCGCGTTCGCCCACGAACTGCCCGAGGGCCTCGCGCAGTTCGGCGATGCCGTCCCCGGTGAGCGCGGACAGCGCCATGACGGTGGCGCCCGGTTCGCCGTACTCCCCCAGGGCGATGCCGTCGTCGTCGAGCAGTCGCCGCAGGTCGTCGAGGACCTGGTGGGCGGCTTCCCCGGGGAGCCGGTCCACCTGGTTGAGGACGACGAACATGACCTCCGCGTGGCCCGCCATGGGCCGCAGATAGCGCTCGTGGAGGACCGCGTCGGCGTACTTCTCCGGGTCGACGACCCAGATGACCGCGTCGACCAGGGCCAGTACGCGGTCCACCTGTTCACGGTGCTGGACGGCCGCCGAGTCGTGGTCGGGCAGGTCGATCAGGACCAGGCCGCGCAGCTGGGCCTCCGCCTCCGCGCTCTGCAGGGGGCGTCTGCGCAGCCGTCCCGGGATGCCGATGCGGTCGAGGAGGGTCGCCGCGCCGTCGTTCCAGCTGCACGCGATGGGCGCGGAGGTGGTGGGACGGCGGACCCCGGTCTCCGAGATGGGCACTCCGGCGAGGGAGTTGAACAGCTGGGACTTGCCGCTGCCGGTGGCGCCCGCGATGGCGACGACGGTGTGCTGCCCGGAGAGCCTGCGCCGGGCCGCCGCCTCGTCGAGGACCCGGCCGGCCTCGGCGAGCGTCCTGCTGTCGAGCCGGGTGCGGGACAGTCCGACGAGTTCGCGGAGCGCGTCGAGGCGGGAGCGCAGTTGTCCGTCGTACGCGAGGGGCATCACGGGCTGGGGGGCGCTGGTGATCCGGGGCTCGGTGATCGTCTCGCGTGTCTCGCGCGCGGGACCGTCGGTCTCGGAGACCCGGCGCGCGATGAGGCCGTCGTCCCAGGCGCCGGGGGTGTCGGAATCCGGGTGGGGGGTCTTGGGGGTGGAGTGACGGGCAGGGCTGGAGGAGGTTGAGGGGGTGGAGGAGGTTCCAGGGGCGGCGGAGCCGGGATCGCGCGCCACGCGCGCGTGGGCGTCGCTTTCGGCGGCGGAGGCGTCGGCGTCGGAAGGGGCCTCCTCAGGGGCACCGCCCTCGGGGGCCGTGTCCGCGCTGCCGTCGGCCCGGCCGCCCTTCTCCTCGGCCTCGGCCTTCTCTGCCCTCTCCTCGCTCTCCTCCCTCTCTTCCCTCCCCTCCTTCTGCTCGGCCGTGTCGGTGCCGGAAGGGACCTCCTGTGGAGGTGCGTTCTCGGCGGCCGAGGTGTCGTGGTGGTCCTGGTCAGTGACGGCGGTCACCGCGGTCACCTCTCCTTCTGCAGTACGGACAGCGCGGCGATGAGTTCGGCCTGCGGCTCCGGATGGACGTCGAGGGCGTCGAGCGGGGCGAGGCGGCGCTCGCGTTCGGTGTGCATGACCCGGTCCAGGTGCTCGGCGAGGAGCCGTCCGCCGCGGTCGCGCAGCCGCAGGGCGCCGTGGGCGCCGATGCGTTCGGCGAGCCCCTCGCCGGCGGAGCGGGCCCGTCGGCCGCCGAGCAGGGCGGTGGCGACGAGTGCGGCGACCGCCTCGACGTCCGGGGCGACGCTCCGGTCGAGGTCGCGCAACTCGTCCTCGGCGTACTCCTCCAGCTCGCGCCGCCACCGCCGTACGGCCATCCCGATGCGGTGTTCGGCGGTCTCCTGGGACGGGTCGCGGGTCGTCAGTTCCGGGGCGCCCGCGGCGGGTTCGCGGCGCCAGGTGTCGTCGACGCGTTCGTCGGCGGCGGTGACGGAGCAGAGCAGGAGGGCGCAGAGGCTCTCCACGAGGGCGTCCAGGAGTTCGCCCGCGGTGCAGTCCAGGGGGAAGGCACGCCACCGCTTCAGCGCGTCCCCGGCGAGTACGGCACCGGCCTGCAACCGGCCCCGTACGCGCGTGTGCTCGCTGTCGTAGGCCCCGTCGACGGCGGCGGTGAGGCGCAGGGCGGCGGAGTACTGGGCGGCGGCGGCGCTCGCCAGCTCGGGCATGCGGGACTTGAGGGAGTCGAGGACGCCGTACGCCGTACGGGCCATGGCCTGTTGGCGGCTTGCCGGGTCCTGCGCCTGCTGGGTGAGCCAGGCGCGCAGCGGTGCGACCGCGGTGGCTGGAAGCAGCCCACCACCCCAGGCGGATTCGGGCAGTTCGGGCACGGTGAAGCGGGGGACGTCGCCGAGGCCGGACTTGGTGAGGAGGGCGCCGTACTGCCGGGACACCTCGGACACCACCTGGTGGGGCACCCGGTCGAGGACGGTGACGAGGGTGGCCTGGTAGTCCTTCGCGGTGCGCAGGAGGTGCCAGGGGACGGCGTCGGCGTACCGGGCGGCCGTCGTGACCATGATCCAGATGTCGGCGGCGCAGATGAGTTCGGCGGCGAGGACGCGGTTGTCGGCGACGAGGGAGTCGATGTCGGGGGCGTCGAGGAGGGCGAGTCCGCGCGGCAGGCTGTCGGCGGTCTCGACGCGCAGCACCCGGCCCCCGTCCTCGCCGGGGAGCAGCAGTTCGTCGTCGGAGTCGCGGCCGGGCTCCTGTTGGGGCACCCACACGCGCGTGAGGTCGGGCAGTACGCGCATCCCGCTGAACCAGTGGTGGTCCTCGGGATGGCAGACCAGTACCGGTGTCCTGGTGGTGGGGCGCAGTACGCCGGCCTCGCTGACCCGGCGTCCCACAAGGGAGTTGACGAGGGTCGACTTGCCGGCCCCGGTGGAGCCGCCGACAACGGCGAGCAAGGGCGCTTCAGGTTCCCTCAGTCGGGGCACCAAGTAGTCGTCGAGTTGCGCGAGCAGTTCGTCGCGGTTGGCACGCGCGCGTGGAGCTCCCGCCAGGGGCAGCCGGAAGCGGGCGGCGGCGACACGGTCGCGGAGGGCGGAGAGTGCGTCGAGCAGCTGAGGCCGTACGTCCAAGGTCACCACATGCGAAGAATGCCCAATTTTAGGGGAATTCTGAAGCATATGAGCATGTCTGCGCGCCGACGGAACACAAGGGGACGGAAGGGATGACTGGGACGTAGGCATAGTCCAGGCATAACGAGTGCACAACACCCGATGCGCGAGACGGCAAAAGCGGTGCACGATTCGTACCTGCCTGCGATTATCAGGACCGCTTCACCGAACCTCCACATTGAGCCACGGAGGCGAAGCAACCAGGACAAGGACCCGGGAGCCCTATCCTTGTCCCCGGCAACGTCAAGGACCAGCCCGCACCCGGGCCCACCGCGACCGAGGCCACCACACCCGGCCCCCGTAGCTCAGTGGATAGAGCAGGCGCCTTCTAAGCGCTTGGCCGCAGGTTCGAGTCCTGCCGGGGGCGCTTCTATCTCCGCCTTCCTCCGGGAAGGCTTTTTTGCTGGTCAGAGCAGGTGCAGCCAGACACAGAACAGCGCCGGAAGCTCCCCCTGTGACCGTTGGGAGCGTCCGGCGCTGTCCGGCTGTCACCGGGTTTCTGCGGGTGGCCGCGGTGAATACGCGGAGAAGTTCCCCGGGTGGTCAGTCCCCCTCTGGCAGCTCCGGGAGGTCTCCCTGAGCCTCCATCCGCCGCTTGAGTTCCGGAAGCTGACCCTCGATGCAGTTGGCGTAAAAAGTCAGCAGAACCGCCACGCTGTTGCCAGCCCAGTAGGCGGCCTGCACCGGCGGGATGCCGTCGTTGAGCCACTTCGTCAACCGGGTGTGCCGGATGTCGTAGATACGCCTTCCCATGGAGGATTCACCCTCCCTCTCGGCCAGCTCCGCCTTCCGAGCGGTCAACCAGGCCCGGCGGACAACCGAGCCAGCGATGATCCCTCCGTTCTCGCCCTGGAACATCCGGTCGCCGGGCTTCAGGTTCTCCTTCCTGACGTGCTCCCGAATGACCTTCGTCAGCGCGGGCGGTCCAGGGACGACACGCGTGTCGTCCGTTGCTCGCCCTTTCAGCCCCCGCACTTCGTGGATCTCACCGTCGTTGGTCCAGTTCCTCCCGACCTCCGGGGTGGCGGTGTGGATAACGACTTCGCACCACTGGTCTTCTGCGTCCTCGGCGGGCAGCAGGAAATCCTCCACGTACATCGCCGCAGCCTCTTCGGGACGCGGCCCGGTGTAGTAGACCGTGGCGAAGTACGCGTGCAGGCGTCGACCGCCACGCGGCCGGCGCCTGATCCGATCCAGGATGCGCGCCATCTGGTGCGGATTGATCAGCGCTCGCCGGTCCAATGCCTTGGACGTCGAGGGTGTTGTGCCTCTCGCCTTCGGGAGCGGATTGGCAAGCAGGATCTGATGCTTGACCGCGTATTCCATGGCCACGTTCAAGATCCTGCGTGTGCGCTTCACCGACCACGCCGCCGCCCGCTTGCCGTCCAGCCTCGTATCGACGGCACGTAGAAGTGCCTCGACTTTGACCGGGTCCTCCCACACCGCCATGGAGTGGGTGTTGCGTTCCACCCATTTCAAGATCGCGGCCACTTCGGGGGGTACCTCTTCCCTCCGTCGCGTGTTGAACGCGAATTCCCGAAGGGCTGTCCGCACATCGACCGGCTTGAAGGCGGTTGGCTGCCTACGCAGCAGAGCAACGGTCGTTGCCATGAGGCCTTGGCTGTGTTCTTCCGGCTGTTGCCCGCTGTCTGATCCCACTGGGCATCCGCGAACTGGACGGCAAAGCCGTACCAATTCATCCTGCTGGCTCTGGACTGGTGCGAGACCGGGCGCCCCGTGGCGAGGCTGAATGCCTCGCCACGGCAGGTAGCGCCGACCAACTCCGAGCGGAAGGCTTCCGCGAGAGGGAACGTGCCGAACGGTGCCCGCCACTCCTTCCCGTCCAGTTCCCAACGAACGAACTCCCCCTCAAGCTCCTGCCGCAGTCCGCGCTCCTCTGCTTCGAGCAGGGCGCAGGAATGGTGAGCCACGAGTCGAACGACCCGCTCGTCTGCCTTCTCCTGGTCCCGGAGGAACCGTGCGCCATCCAGCGGGTGAAAGCCGGTGGTGGCGATCGCCGGCGAGTACCCAATGTCATGCAGCACCGCGGCAGCTTCCAACAACTCAGCATCGCCACCCAGAATCGGGCCCACGGAGCGAGCGCGCTTGGCGACACCCAGCGAGTGCGCCCACCGGCGCGGGAGCGGATCGGACAGCAACGATTCGGAGAGCGAGTACGCCCACTCAGTCAGTCCCATGGCGGCCAAGACTACGACCGGCTGGGTCGCGTTGGGAGAGCGCGCAGGGTTCGCCCCTTGCCATGAACGGTGGCAAGCACGCCATTTCCCTCCATCTGAGCAAGGACACGACGCACCGCAGTACGCGAGGCACCAAACCGCTCGCAAAGTTTCGCTTCGGATGGGTACCCGTCGCCCACCGAGAGTGAGTCCTCTGCGATCACGTCGGTCATCCGTTCCGCGAGAGACCGACGGTCGTCACCCTGAGCAACCCGCCAACCGATCCCGGGGGCAGACTCAACGACACCATCAGCTTCAAGAGTCTTCAGAGTACGACGGATGGTGTTACGGGCAACGCCGTACGAGCGCATGAGGTCGGCCTCCGATGACAAGGTGCCGATGCCCTCCCCCTCTTCGATCTCGTTTCGCAGCGCCTCCGCAATACTCAAGTAGGTTCCGCGCGGACTAGCCTCCGGCACTTCGACTCCTCTCGCGTAGCTCCATCGCACGACCCCAAAGGTCCCACGGTCACCCGGGGCACGATCGATGTCGTCTCGACATCCGCTGGTCGCACTCAGCCCTACATAGGCCAGCGGCTGCCAGTCCCCACATTCCGAACTTCGCTCGCACCAGCACAGCTCTAGATGACGCTCTGACTAGAAACGAGGATATTTCGCACGTGAGTTTGCACGTCAGCCGACTCATGGGAACGAGCGACCAAAGCCGCCGGAAGCCACTCAGGACCCTTCGAAACTGCCACGTCAGACAGGCTTTCAAGCTCACCAGCGTGAACTGGAACAAGTCCGACACGTGACGCTTTTTCGATAAATCCAATTGCGGCAGTGCGCGCCTCTCCAGGAAATCCCTTGATACCGTATTTCTTCACCTCGCGCCATACACTATCGACATATAGCTCCTCCTCAACAAACTTCTTGTGCTCAGCCGAATATTTTTCACTTTCATGCCCTTGCAGCGCAGCCTTAATTGCGGTCAAAACAGTGTCCACCGTCCGAGGAGACTTGGGTGCAGAAAAAGGCTCTCTGAGTTTTTTATCTAGGTCTTGAAAGTCTACCCACGAGCCACCCAGCGTGGTAATAAATTTCTTCACTCTGCCCGAATCGCTGAGCACGTCCATATCCGGAGACATAATCACTGGAACACTCAGCTCACGCAACGCCATAGCTAGCTTTGGCATTTCGCCGAGACCACCGGCCGGCACCCACAGAACGTCATCCTCAGAAATCGAGAAACCATGGTTTGGACTCTTCAGGAAGAACTCAAGAGCAGCCGCATAAAACCTGCAATCTGGATCCGCTTCAGCAATCACCACAAGCTTATGAAACAAACCGTCAAGCGCATTACTATATTTCAGTGAAGGATTCTTCCAAATCTCCTGCAATGCATCATTTTTCAGCTGATTCGCACGCGCCTCTGCGCCACGCCGCTCGATGCGCACAACAGATACCGAGGCTCCAGACCCCATCAACCCTGCCAGCAGGTTCTTGTCATGCGTGGCGAGGATAATCTGCATATTCTTACGCTCGGCAAGCTCCCCGAGGATCTTCCCCAAGGCAACAGCCTGAGGCGGGTGCAAAAATGCTTCCGGTTCATCCACTAGGACGATGGGAAATGGCATTGCAACCAATGGAATCAAGAGACCCAGAAGACTCTTCATTCCATCCCCCTGCTCTTGCAGCAAAGGAAGTGCACCAAGTTCCTGCCGATATTCCGACGTCACCCCGTCGACCGGGGGAGCAGAAACATTCGGTCGACCAACCCGAAATTGAATATTCCCACTCAAATAGTCGATTGTCAGGCACTCCCCAAAAACGCGACGACAATAAGAATCGATCTCATTTCGAATTACCTCATTGTCTTCAATGTAGTGCATGGGCTGTTCGGGTGGGTCAGTAAAACTAGACCGCGCAGACGCACCCCCGACATGCCCCATACGGTCAAATGGAGTCGAATGGTGCACCAAGTAGCTAGCCAGGTCCCAGAGCCTATCCTGACCAAGTCTTTTAGATTGCCACAAATTGGCAACCGCTTCCATACTGAAAGGATGCTGCCGCCTACCCCGAACAAACCCTTGCTGATTGGCCTCGACCTTGAATGTAGCGTTGGCCATAAACCAAGCTCCGAGATCCGCCAACGCCACCTGGTCCCCCAGACTGACAGACTCGACGATCTTATATTGATTCTGATCTCTCCCTACCTGGGAAGAGAGGCGACTAACCAATTCCCTAATTAGGGTACTCTTCCCTGCATTATTGGCGCCTACAATCGCAGTAACACCTTTTGCCAAGAAATCTACCGTCGCGCCATGAAAAAATTGAGCCGATTTAAGTGAGATGCGAAAATTATTCACGTCACCCCCCAGGTAACCCTCAGGGAGAAACGGTGTCGCATCTACAAGTTGCCCACCCAGGTGGATCATGTCAGCCATGACTAAATGATCCTGCACGAGAGCGCACTCTGCCTACCGTTCGCCTGCGTCCATCCGATTGGTAAGTCCTCGGGCAACGTCAAGGTCGCGCACAGCAGCACCGTCCAGCGAAGACCGTACGACAGGTAACACCGTGCCACCTGGTCTCTGCACATCGTATGTGATATGCGATGTAGGTCACCTTCCACTGCAATGCAGTTGCTGTAGCCGTTGCCCAGCTCCGGAATGCCGTCCTCCGGTGAATACGCGGTGACGCTCAACACCCAGCGCAAGCCGTTCGGGCTACGGTGCAGGTCAGCGGCTTGATGCCGGTGAACAAGATCAGTCTCTTCTAAGCGCTTGGCCGCAGGTTCGAGTCCTGCCGGGGGCGCACATTCCCTCTCCGAAGGTGGCCCCGCACGGTCGTGGTCAGTGGATCGGCGAGCCCGGGCCCAGCGGGAGGCCCAGCACCCACCAGAGGGCGAACAGGGCGATCCACGCGACCATCATCGCCATGGCCGCCGGGAGCGTGAACGACACCAGCGTGCCGATGCCCGCCTTCTTCTGGTACGTCTGCAGATAGCCGACCGTCAGGACGAACGTCGCGCTCATCGGGGTGATGGAGTTGGTACAGGAGTCCGCGATCCGGTAGATGGCCATGACCGTGGCCGGTTCGGCCCCGACCAGCATGGTCATCGGGACGATCACCGGGGCGATCAGCGCCCACAGCGCGGTGCCGCTGGTGATCAGCAGGTTCAGCAGCGCGATGCCGGCGATGAGCAGCATGAGTACGACGAACACCGGGGCGTCGAGGCTCTTCAGGCCCTCCGCTCCCCGTACCGCGACGACCGTGCTGATGCCCGTCCACTGGAAGAGGGCCAGGAACTGTGAGACCGCGAAGAAGAGGACCAGGAGCGGCGCGATCGACTTGATGCCGTCGGCCATGAAGGCGGGCAGGTCGGCGGAGTTGGTGAGCCGGCCGGTAAGACGGGCGTAGGTGGCGCCGATCAGGAGGAAGAACAGGCTCAGTACGAGCGCGATGCTGTTGAAGAGGGTGGAGTCGAGGATGGCGCCGTGTTCGCCGCGCAGCGGGGAGCCCGCCGGGATCATCCCCACGACCAGCAGCCCGAAGTAGGCCGCGGCGACGACGCCCGTCCGGCGCAGGGCGCGCAGTTCGGTCTCCTCGGGTACGGAGACGGCGCGGACGCCGGTGGTCGGGCCGGTGGCGCCCTCGTCGGGCACGAGTTCGTGCTCGCGCTTCGACAGGACCTTCTCCGTGACCACCGTGAGGACGATCGCGAGGAGCACCGCCGAGGCGGTGGTGAAGTACGTGTTGTCGGTGGGCCGGACGATCGCGTGCGGGTCGACGATCCGCGCCGCCTCGGTGGCGATCTTCGCGAAGATGACGTCGCTCGGCGCGATGAACGGGTTCGCGTCACCGGCCGCGTTGATCGAGAGGAACGCCACGATCATGCCCAGCATGGGCGACCGTCCGACGGCCTTGAAGACGAGCGCGGCCAGCGGTACGAGGATCACATAGGCGCTGTAGGACAGGAACTTCGACATCGCGCCGGCCACACAGACCGCGAAGACGGCATGGCTCGGGCGGACCCGGCCCAGTGTGTGCCGGGCCAGCGCTTCGAGCATGCCCGAGCGGTCGGCGACCGCGAGGCCGAGCATGATGATCAGTACGGTGCCCAGTGGACCGAAGGTCAGGAACGACTCCTCGGCGCCGAGGGTGAGTTCACGGACCGCGGCGACCGACAGGGCGTTCTTGACCGGCGAGGGGTCACTGGTCGCCGGGTCGGTGACCGAGACTCCGGCCGCGGCCATGATCGCGCTGGTGACGACCACGACGGCCGCCAGGATCCAGAACAGCCAGAACGGGTGGGGCAGTCTGTTGCCTATCCGTTCGACGCCGTCCAGGAATCGGGTGAGTCGTTGGGGTCTCCGCTGCACTTCTGAAGGGGTGGTCATTTCTCGCTGGCTCCTTTACCGAGGTACCTGTTCACCGAGGCACGTGCTTATCGGTCGATGCGGATGCGGCCTTGATCGCCGTCTAGGAGGATTTCGGTTCCGTACGCCTCGGAAAGTGTGCGGAGTCGATTGAGTATGCGATGCGCGGCGGTGACGTCCGCCGGTCCGGGAGTTCCCCGGTCGGAATCGCGACGTGCGTCGAAGGTGAGTGTCACCGGGTGGATCGTGACGCCGACGGCGCCCTGACCCGCGTACTCGCCCTGGTTCTCGAACGACACGGAGACCGCGACGCTCTCGTACCAGATCCGGTCGTCGAAAGGCCCCTTGGTTCTTTTCTGTTCGAGCATCTCGCCCGGAGTGTGCCGTGCCGGGTCCAGGCCGGTGCGTCGCCATGCCTCGCGGGTCAGGGGGAATTGGCGATTCTGCATGAAGACGAAATTCCCGAGCGAATAGAAGATGGGGCGGTTCCGGTACACCTCGATTCCCCGCAATTGGTGGGGGCCGTGGCCGAGAACGACATCGGCGCCCTCGTCGACCGCCGCGTGCGCGAGGTCGTGGAGGAAGGGGGGCGGCTCGGCGCTGTGGTTGCCGGGTTCGTGGGTGTGCAGGGCGACCGCGACGACGTCGGCGTTCTGCCGGGCCTGGCGGACGCTGAGGCGCAGGGCGGCGACGTCCTCGTCCTCGACCTTCCAGTACGGGCCGACCCGGCCGCCGGTGGCCTCGGCGGAGATGAACGCGGTGCCGCCGAGGGTCACCGAGCCGTCCCGTGCGTCGGCCCTGCGGGCGGTGTGGTGGAGGGACTCGGGCGGCAGGCTGTCGCGGATCGCGGCCAGGGACCGGAGTTCGTCGGGGCGTACGCCGAACCACCTGGTGGTGCGCAGGCCGTTGATCCCGGGACGGGCCGGGACGATCCCGAAGGGGTCGGCGGCCAGGGACATGGCCTGGTAGCGGCTCGCCGCCGACACCAGCGCGACCCGGCCCCGGCGGGTGGTGAGGTAGCGCGGCGCCCGGGCCGCGGTGAGCGATTCGCCGGCGCCGGCGTGGACGAGCCCGGCTTCGTCCAGGACGGCGCTGGTGGAGCGCAGGCCCGCCACGCCCCAGTCGGTGGCGTGGTTGTTGGCGCGCGACACCATGTCGATGCCCATCGCCCGGACGTCGGCTCCGGCGCGCACCGAGGTGACCAGCCACGATCCGCCGGGTTCGGCCTCGGGCCAGCCGGTGAAGCGGTCGAAGTCGATCGCGGTCGTCTCGAAGTTGCCGATCGTGACGTGCGCGTCCCGCAGGAGGGCGAGGAGTCCGGGGGCGGTCGCCTCCAGACGGGGCGTCAGGATGTCGTCGTCGAGGACCAGATCGCCGACAGCGGCGAGGGTGAGACCGGCCCCGGCATCCGTACCCGTACCCCTGTCGATTTCGATGCTCATGCCTGCTCCTCGGCGACGAGGTGGAGCGTGATCGTGGAGCGGCCGTCGACGAAGACCCGGTTGGTCGCGGTCAGTCGGCGGCGGTCGGTGGTCTCCGGTCCGCCGGTGCCCGAGTTGACGTCGAAGCGGGGGAAGTTGCTGGAGCCGATGTCCACCCGGATGCGGTGGCCGCGGGCGAAGAGGTTGGCGGTGGCGGGGGCCTCGACCGTGATGTCGTAGAGCCGCCCCGGTTCGAGGGGGGACGGTGTCTCGAAGGAGTCGCGGTAGCGGCAGCGGAGGATGCCGTCGGTGAGGTTCATGGCGAAGCCGGCCGGGTAGTCGGCGCTCGGCGGGTGGACGTCGATCAGCTTCACGGTGAAGTCGGTGTCGGCCGCGCTCGACGACACGGTGAGCCGCGCGACGACCGGACCGGCCACGACGACGTCCCGCTCCAGCGGCCCGGTCTGGAAGGTGAGCACGTCGGGGCGGGCGGCGAGCGGCAGCCGCGACGGCTTCAGGGCGAACGTCCGTTCGTCGGGACGCTGGTCGAAGGCCCCGCCCACCATCACCGGTTCACCGGACGTGACCTGCCCGCCGATCGTCGGCACGGGGTCGCGCGGATCGTGGTCGTACTCCAAGTAGCCCGAGGAGTCCGAGTGGTCCGAGTGGTTCGACTCGCCTGTGTGTTCCTGCGTGAGAGTGCCGTCCGCGCCGAGGAAGAACCGTGCGGCGTACGACGACTCCGGTGGCCAGGTCGTGCTGTTGAGCCAGCGACCGCCGTGGTCGAGGCGGCCCTCGGCGTCGCGTTTGCCTGAGCCGCCGCCCATCCGGAAGTACCGGACGGCCGGGGGTCTGGTCGCCGTCGGGTTCAGCTGGGAGTCGAACCAGTCGGCGCGGAACTCGACGTAGTCGGGCGCCAGGTTGCCGTCCAGGGCCGCCTCGGGGCCGAAGTCGACGTCACCGGCGTACGAGAGGCTGCGCCTGCCGTGGGTCCAGGGGCCGAGCACCAGATACGCGGGGCTCGTCTTGCGGGCGCCGAGTTCGCGGAAGTTCTCCACGGCGGTCTGGATGTACGGGTCGTACCAGCTGGAGATGTGCAGGCTCGGCACGTCGGGGAAGCGGTCGAAGTGGCCCCGGCCGTAGATGCCGAGCTGCTGCCAGTAGGGGCCGAAGCTGCCGTGCTCCCACTGTTCGAACAGATAGGCCTCGTACTCCGGTGCGTGCCGCAGGGGTGAGTGGCCCCGGCGCCACGGCAGGTGGCGGAACCACTCCTCGATCGGCTCGGCGTCGAGCGCGGCGGCCCTGACGGGGTCGGCGAGGGTCTCCGCGCTGGTCCTGGCGCGGGCGAAGGCCCAGGTGGCCTGCTTCAGCTCGAAGGCGCCGCCCAGGCGGACGCCGGTCTCGTAGGCGCTGGCGAAGCCGCCGGAGTCGAGGAACATCGCGGCCAGGTGCGGGGTGCCGAGCGAGGCGAGCGCGGTCTGGACGTGGGCGGCGTAGGAGACGCCCATCGTGGCGACCCGTCCGTCGCACCAGGGCTGGGCGGCGATCCACTCGACGGTGTCGTGGCCGTCCTCGGCCTCGTTCAGGTACTTCACGAACTCGCCGCCGGAGTCGCCCCGGCCCCGGCAGTCCTGGCGGACCACGTGGTAGCCGCGTTCGACGAAGCGCCGGCACACCGCCTCGGGGGGCGGCGGGTTCCAGGACTCGAAGGCGCCGTCCGAGCCGCGTGGCCTGCGGCGGCCGTACGGGGTGCGCTCCAGCAGGACCGGCCTGGGAGCCGGGTCCGGTTCGGCGGCGTAGACGTCCGCGACGAGTCCGACGCCGTCGCGCACCGGCACGGAGACCGCCTGACGCCATCCGGAACCCGGCGCCGGTACGCGCTCCCAGACCTCGTGCCCACCCGGACTGTCCACCACGTCCACGTCCACGTCCATTCCCTCGACCTCGACCTCGCAGGACCTCGCATCGCTGCATGTGGGCGGGGACGCTACGCCGACGGCCACGGCGCGGACCCACTGTTACCGCGCAGGCGACAACAGTGGGCGGGGGCGGGGTTAGGCTGGCCAAGTGCCGGTGCTACTTGACCTCAGGGGGGCGAACAGCGCGGACGTGGAGATCGGGGTCTCGCCGATCTCCGAACTGCAGGCCTGTCTGCACGCACTCGCAGAGCCCGACCACCACATCGAGTACCGGGCGTGGCTGCTGCGGACCGACGAGTCGCTGTCGCCGGGGCTGCGGGCCGGGCTGACCCGCTTCGCGCCGCTCTGGGCCCGCCGCCGCTGCCGACTGCTGCTGCCGCTGAGCGGCCCGCTCGGCACGGACGTGGACGCGGAGATCGAGCGGCTGTCGCGGCTGCCGGAACGCGAGTTCGTCGAGGCCGCCGCCTACTCGATCCACGGGGGCGAATTCGATCCCCGGGAGGCGGCATCCCGGCCGGGCGAATTCGTCGCCGCGTGCGAGGCGCGCTCTTTCTCGCGGGGCGAGCTGGCGAGAACGCTCGTCGACGACCCGGCGGAATTCCGCGTCATGCTGCTACGAACCCTGTCGGACTGCGTCGAGGAGTTCTTCGCGGAGGAATGGGCGCGCATTCACGACCGGCTGCGCGAGGAGGCCGACCAGGCCCGTTCGAGGCTGCGCGGGCTGCCGCTCGCCGAGCTGATCTCGTCCGTGAGCCCTGCCGCCCTGCCGGTCCAGGGCGGCAGGGCGGTGCGTTTCGACAAACTGCAGAACCTGACGGTCGCCCTCCGGGGAAACAGCACCTTTCTCGTCCCGACCATTCACGGCCGCCCGCATCTCATCATTCGCGGTGAGGCGGGATTCCCCGTGGTGGTGCATTACCCGGTGGCCTGGCACGACCGACCCGCGTCCATCGACGAGATGCAGCGACGCCTGACGATTCTGGCGGACCCGGCCCGCCTCGCCCTCTGCCGCCACCTGGTGAACGAGGCGATCACCACCTCCGACCTCGCCCGCCGCATGAACATGACCCGACCGCAGGTCTCACGCCATCTCGCCCGCCTGCGCACGGCCGGCGTCCTCACGTCGGAGCGCAGCGGCAGATACGTCTACCACCGGGTCGACGTGCAGAAGCTGATGCAGACGGGAGTGGAGCTTCTGCGCGCGATCGTGCGCTGACGAGGCCGAGGTCAGGGTCGGGGTCGGGGCTGAGGTCAGGGGCAGGGTCAGGGTCAGGGTCAGGGTCGAGGCTGAGGTCAGGGTCAGGGTCAGGGCCGAGGCCGGGATCGGGGTCGGGGCTACGGCAGCCCCCAAGCCTCCCCCCGCTCCCCCGGATCCACCGGCGCTATCGCCAACTCGGGCCGCTCCCCCGCGTACAGCAGCACCTCCCGCCCCTTCGCCAGGTCGATCGTGAGGGTGCCGTCCGCCGACACCTTCGTACGGGCCCGCGTGCCGTCGTCCAGGAGTGCGTGCGGCGGGCCGCCGGTGAGGTCGTGGCGGAGGCGCAGCGGCTCGCCCGCCAGGCTGCGTACGCGGATGAAGCGGGTCGTGCCCGCCCTGCGGACCGCGCTGACCAGGAAGGCGCCCTGGGTGCGGAAGTCGTGCAGGGTGACGTCCGGCCAGGTGGGCGGGATCGCGGGGAACACTCGTACGACACCGCCCCAGCTCTGGCAGAGCAGGTCGTGCAGGGACTGGGAGGCGGAGAGCGGGGTCTCGATGACCGGGCCCGCCTCCGTGTAGTGGGTGTTGGCCCGGCAGGGGTAGCGGGTGGTCGTGTCGAAGAACTTCTTCAGGTACGTGAGGGCCGTCTCGCCTCGGCCCATCATCGCGTAGAGCGAGGCGGCGCCCGTGTAGCTGTAGCCGCGGTGGGCGCCGGTCAGGGCGTGCCAGTGGACGACCGACCTCTCGATCAGCTCACGGTGTTCCGGCTGGTCCCAGTTGACCAGGTACAGCGGGTAGACCATGAGGAGGTGGGAGTAGTGGCGGTGCGACTGGGCGTACGGGGTGTCCGCGCCGATCATGTAGCCGTTGGCGTCCACCGGGTACGGCGTCAGTCGCGTCAACGTCTCCTGCCAGCGGGGGGCCAGCGGGTCGTCCACGCCCAGGCGGTCCGCCGCCTCCAGGAGTGCCGTGCAGCCCCAACGGATCAGCGACAGGTCGTAGTTGGTGTCCTTCGGGGGGATCACCGGGTACTCCGGGGAGAGGGTGGAGGGGAGGTGCAGCTTGCCGTCGTCTCCTGGTTGGAGGAAGTGCAGGTAGTAGTTGATCGCCCGGCGGAGGAGGGGGTAGAGGGTGTCGCGCAGCAGGCGCTCGTCCATGCTGTGGCGGTAGCTCAGCCAGACGTTGTGCAACGCCCAGGCCAGGTCGCCGACTTCGGCGCCGGTGCCGGGGGTGCCGACGTTGCGGTTGGCGAACATGTCCGAGCTGCGGCCCACCCCTGAGCTGTCCGAGCGGTAGGCGGCGGGCACGTTCGCGGTCAACTGCTCCTGGTTCTGGCGGACGGTGGTGGCGAGCGCGTCGAGTTCCAGGTGGTTGGAGCCGTGGATGAGCCAGTACTCCAGCTGGATGTTGAGGTTCCACCACACCGCCGGCCAGGGGGTGGGCTCCAGCCAGGGGCCGCAGGTGGCCATGGGCGGGCCGCCCGCGCGGCTGGCCGACGCGACCTTGTAGAGCTGGATCCAGTGGAAGCTCTGCAGCCGCTCGTCGGGGAACGAGACGAAGCTCTTGGGGTAGTACGCGTGCCACCAACGGGTGTGCGGAGCGCGGAGGTTCCGGTAACCCGGCTTCGTGCGGCGGATTTTCCGCAGCGCGGCCTCGCCCGCCCTGGTGTCGGAGGGGTGGCTGTGGGCGACCGTGAGGAGCAGGGTGTCGCCCGACTCCGACTCCGACTCCGACTGCGACTGCGACTGCGACTGCGAGTCCGGGGGGCGGTACGCCGTTGCCGTCTGGCCGCCTCCCGCCAGGGGCTGGAGGACCTGCTCGATGCCGTCGTCCATCGTCCTGGCGGTCCAGGGTGGGTTCGGGACGTATCCCGTCGGTGGCGCCTCGCTGATCTTGCGCGGGCTGATCGCCTCCTCCGGGTGGAAGGTCCAGTGGACCTCCTCGTCGCCGGTCGCCGTGACGCGGGCGGCGAGGATGCCGTCGTGGATGAGGGCGGCGAGGGTCAGGGTGCCCTTGTCGGTGGTGATCGTGCCTGTCAGTTCGGCGTTCCAGAGGCTCAGGCGCCAGTCCACCGCCGTGATCGTGCCGACCGGGTCCAGGGTCAGATGCCCGACCGGGAGCCGGCAGGTGCCCCAGCCGCTCCCGAACTCCGGGCGGTGGTCCTGGACTTCGCCGTGCTGGACGGTGAAGCGGATCGCGTTCGCGCCCGGCTCCTTGTAGATCATGCTGCCCAGTCGGCCGTCCCCGAGGAACGGGCCCTCGTGCCACAGCGTGGGTATCCGGCACCACAGCAGGTCCTGCCGGCGGAGGAAGTCCGCCCAGGCCGCGTCCGAGTCCATGCGGTTGCGGAGCTTCCAACGGCCGCCCGAGGGAAGAGCGGTGACACCCTCACCACCGGCCGCCTGGGCAACTCCCGGCAGCGCCGCGGCCGTTGTCCCGGCCAGCGCCGATCCGATGACCGCTCTTCTGGAAGTCATCGCCGGATCACCGCGTCCAGTAGGTGAGGTTGCGGAAGCGGGCCTCGGCCCGGCCGGTGCCGTGGTGGTAGACGCCGTTCTTGAAGTGCCGGGTGGCGGGGCCCCGGTCGGCCCTGGTGAGAACCAACTGGTCGTCGAAGTACACCTCCACGCTGCCCGCCGAGGCGTTGTGCGCGAGCTTGACGTTGAACCAGGTGTCGTACGCGTTCGTCTTCAACACCGTGCTGTCGTACGCCCGGACCGTGCCACCGCTCCCGCTGTACGCGTTGAGCATGAAGTCCGTGGCCGGGGTGCCCTCGGGGTGGATCACGCGGAGGATCTGCACGAAGGTCGCGCCGTTCGTGCCGGACGGGAGGTAGACGTCGGCGTCCCACATGTGGCGGCCCGACGTGTACTCCTGCCGCCAGCGCATCTCGGTGCGCGGGTCGGTCGAACTCCCCTCGGACATGGGCTCGTCGGTGTCGTACACCCACATGCGGTGGACCCCGCCGCTGTTGCTGTAGCGGTCGCTCAGGGCCAGGTTCCACGGCTTCTGCATGCCGTAGGTGAAGGCCGTCTTCGTCCAGCCGTCCGTGGGGTCCGCGGCGGCGCGGGCGGCGGGAGACGCGGTGGCCGTCGACTGGGTCGCGGACCAGAGGGCGCCTCCGGCGAGTAAGCCTCCGGCCGCCAGAACCGTGCGCCTCGATGGAGTCATGGGCATGCCAAATCAACCCTTCCAGCTTCCAGGAGTGCAACTTCTAGAGATGGCGATTCATCGGATCTATCTTGCGGAGGAGCCTAGAACTGGCCCAGAAGCCCGTCAACGCTCCTGTCAAGCCGAAGATAGATCCGATGTAAAACGCCGGCTTCCTAGGCGGGCCGATGACTCCGATAACTCTCCGGGGGAGCCAGATAGCTGACCGGCAACCCGCCCGTGTCGATGACGATCTGGTCGACGGCGATCGCCGGGTCGACCATGAAGAGCCGCAGGACGTGTTCGCCGGGCTCGGTGACGGTCACCGTGGCCGTCAGCCGCTCGACACCGTCCTCCACATTGCGGGCCCAGGCGTCACCCCGGTTGCCGGTGGCGACGGACTGTCCCGACAGGACGGTCACCGGCTGGTCGTCGAGCGAGATCGCCAGCCGCCGATACCCCCGCTCGTCGAGCGACGGCAGCCGGAAGACGGTCACCGGGAAGGTGCCGGTGCTGACGAACCGCACCCGGTACCTCAACTCCGGCGCCCGCGAGGCGAATTCGGCGGTCACCGGCGCCGCCGTCGACGGCACCGCCTCCACCGCGCCGGTACGCCGCCCCAGCCCACGCACGGTACGCCAGCGGGCCCCGCCGCGCGCCACCCGGCGGTCGGTGTGCACGGCGTCGATGGAGACGTACCCGTGCGCCTCGACGAACCCGCGCGCCGAACGCCGGGCCCGTTCACCGTCGTTGCGGACGGTCAGCGGTACGTCGATCCGCTGACCGGCGTCGGCACCGCCCACGGCGCTCACGGTGACCGTGGCGTCCCACGTGCCCTCGGGCACCCGGTCCCAGTCGATCTCCACCCACACCCTGGTCTGGTCGGTCAGCGAGCCGCCCGACTCGCTCAGCAGGACCCAGGGCTGGCCGGCCTCGGCCGTCCAACTCACTGGCAGGAAGCCGGTGTTGAAGACGTCGACGAAGCGGCGGTCCCGGGTGCCGGAGAAGAAAGACAGCGGGCGGGCCGTCCCCGTCTCGTTGCCCTCCGACGCCACCCCGAGGCCCGAGGTCTCCTGCCGGGCGACCCTGCTGACGGCCGGGCGGCCCGGCGCCTTCGGGATCTGCGAGGGGTACGGGTTGACGATCCCGTCCCATTTCCTGCCCGCCACCTCGGTGTTGTAGCGCTTGGTCAGCGCCGCCTCGGCCGTGTGGGCCGCTTCGGCGAGGTCCGCGAAACGGTTGGTCCCGGCGCCGCGTCCCTGGCGGAGCGCGAGGGCGTTGCGGTCCGCCCAGTAGTACTTGAGGTTCATCAAGTAGGCCCCGTGCACCGGGTATTCGACCAGCTCGAAGTAGGCGTCGCGGTAGGCCGCGGGCAGCTTGGCGCCCAAGGTGCGTGCGCGGTCGAGGAGTTGGGCGTAGGCGTCCATTCTGGCGCCCGCCTCGTCGCCGTGGTGGACCACCGAGACGATCCCCTTGGCGATGAACTCCGGGCGCAGTTCGGCCGCGAGACGGTAGTACTCGGTACGGATCGCCGCGATCTCCGGGCCGTGCCGCCGCCCGAACTGCCGCCCCGCCCACTCGACGAGGAAGCCCTCGACACCCCTGGCGCCCTCCACGTCGTCCGCGCCCCACCGGTCCACGTCCCAGGCGACGTCCATCGCGAAGGACAGGCCGGTCTCGATCGACTTGACGTCCCCCACGTTGAAGATCCACATCCGGTCGGCGCCGTGCTCGTGGACCCGGCGCAACTCCTGCCAGACCTTGGCGACTTGGGTGGTGTCCAGCCAGAGATAGCTCTTCGGGCGGCCCCAGTAGGAGAGGTGGTAGTAGATGCCGTTGCCGCCCGGGCGCCCCCGCTCGGCGTCGTTCGGCAGCTGGCGCATGTTGCCGTGGTTGTCGTCCGGCCAGATGAGCGTGACGTCGTCGGGGACCTGGACGCCCGCGTTGTAGAGGTCCAGGACCTCCTTGTACGGGATGAAGATCTGCGGCTCGGCGGCCGGGCCGACCTCCTCGGCCAGGATGCGGCGCTGGTCGGCGATGATGTCGTTCATCACCACGACCTTCTCGGGGATCGTCGTGGCGTACTTCGTCTCCAGCGCCGAGTCGTGCAGCCCGCGCATGCCGAGGGTCCAGCTGCTCTCGTAGGTGGCGTTCTGGGCGGCCCGGGCTCTCCAGTAGTCCGAGATGACACCGGGGTTCACCGTGTAGTCGTACACCGGGAGGGTGCCGTCGGCGTTCCGGTGCTCGGCCGCCCACGGGTCCCATTCGTGGACGCCGTTGCGCAGCAGGGCCTCGGGGTGGCTGGAGCCGACGACTATGCCGTAGTGCTCGGCGAGTTCGGGGTTCTCGCGGTGCTTGTTGAAGAAGTCGGAGTACGGATGCATGGCGGGCCAGAGGTAGTTGGCCTTGAGGCGCAGGAGCAGCTCGAAGACGTGCTTGTAGGTCTCCGGGCCGATGTTCTTGTCCGGCTCCTGGGTGCGGTGGGACCAAGTGGTCAGGTTCTGCTCGTCGTTGATGAAGATGCCCCGGAAACGGACGGACGGCTCGTGCCGGACGAAGGGACCCGCAGGGACGGCCACCTCCTCGCGGTGCTCGATGGGCACGTCGGCCCACCAGTACCAGGGGGAGACGCCGATGCGTTCCGAGGTGTCGTAGACGCCGTAGACCGTGCCGCGCCGGTCGCTGCCTGCGATCACCAGGGCGCGGTCCACGCCGGGCAGCGGGCGTTCGACGACCTGGGTCACCGAGGCCTCCCAACGCCCCCGCACCCGGGCGACCTTGAGGCGGCCCTGGGCGATCAGCCGGTCGATGACGGGACTCGCGCCGATCGTGCCGACGACGACCAGGTGCGGGGCCCGCTCGGGCAGGGTGTGGAGCAGCTGGGGGCGGCTGCCGGTGACCCGTTCGACGTCCGCCTGGAGGTCGCCGGCCGCGCGGATCACGGCACGGTCGTCGGCGGCGTCCACGTAGATGCCGGTGGCCGATCCGGCGCGTACCAGGGGGAATTCGGGTCCGCCGGACTCAAGTGCGGGTGCGGCGTGGGCGGTTGCCGGGAGGAGTCCGGGGAGGAGCAGTGGGGTCACTCCGGCGGCTGCCATGCCCCGCAGGAAGGACTTGCGGGTCCAGGGTGTGGCCGGGGCGTGCGGTGGCTGGGGCTGCGCCGATTGCGGTGGCTGCGCTGATTGCGCTGGTTGCAGTGACTGCACTGATTGCGCTGGTTGCAGTGGCTGCACTGATTGCGGTGGCTGCGCTGGTCGCGGTGACCTGTGCTGAGGTTCGCGGTGCGGCACGAGACGCTCCCTTTCCGCCCAGGACCCCCCGCGCCGACTCTTCGCGCAGCCGGTCGAGGAGCTGAGCGTATGAGTATGCGGTGGCATGGCCAGGCTAGAAAGCGCTTGCTATGTGCACTTGCACCCTAGGACAGCCCCCGCCCGGACGTCCAGACGATCGACGCCGGTGAACCCCCGGAGAACCGCCGCCCCATGGCATCGTTCTCGTCGCAGCCACCACGACGCACCACGACCCTCCTCTGGAGCAGCCATGCCGACGACCCCGACGACCCCGATCCCCACCGCCGACCTCGTCGACGAGTACGGAGACGAACTGCGCGTCTGTGACGTCCAGTTCACCTCGTACGGAGCTGTCCCCGCGTTCGCCGGACCGGTCCGCACGGTCTCCGGCACCGAGGACAACGCCCTGCTGCACGAACTGCTCCGCACCCCCGGCGAGGGCTGTGTCGTGGTCGTCGACGGCGGGGCCTCGCTGCGGACCGCGCTCCTCGGGGACCTGATGGCCGGGCGGGCGCGGGACAACGGCTGGGCCGGCGTGGTGATCTACGGCGCCGTCCGCGACAGCGCCGTCCTGGCCGGGATCGAACTCGGCGTCCAGGCGCTGGGCACCAACCCGCGCAAGAGCGCGAAGGCGGGCGCGGGCGCGGTCGACGTGCCCGTGACGTTCGGCGGGGTCACCTTCGGCCCCGGCGACATCCTGCACGCCGACCAGGACGGGGTCGTACTGCTGCCGAAGGCCTGACGGTCCGGGGGTGTACCGACCGTCAGGCGATGCGCTCCAGCCCGACCGGCGAACGCTGTCCTGACCGTCAGGCCGGGTACTCCACGTACTCCGTCGCCGCGTCCAGCAGCCAGTCCGTCAGATAGCCCGCGAAGGAGGAGCGGACCAGGACCCAGAAGCCGGCGCGGGCCTCGTCGCGGGCGACCAGGACGACCTGGGTGCGGCCCAGGGTCGTCTGGGCGCAGTGCCCCGCGCCGAAGACGCGGGGGTGCAGGTCGAGGGCGCAGCCGTGGGCCAGCAGGTCGCGGGCGCGCGGGCCGGTGACCAGGAGGGTGGTGCGCTGGGCGGAGACGTCGGTGACGGCGACCGGCTCGTCCCCGGCCGCCTCCCTGATACGGGCCTCCAGGTCCCGTTCGCCGCCGGGCGGGCCCACGATCAGCCACTCGTCGGGGCCGAGCCACAGGGCGACCGACTCCCCTGCCCGTACTGCCGTGTTGGGGGCGAGGGGCAGCGGGAGGTCCAGGGCGAGTCCGACGGCGTCGGCGGCGGCGCCCTTGGCGTCGAGGCGGACGTTGAGCTGGGTGAGGAAGGGGAGTTCGGCGAGCCGGATCGCGCCCCGGGAGGCGCGGGTCGCGGCGGCGAGGCGGCCGGCCGCGTCGGACAGGGGGGAGACGGGGCTGCGGAGCAGGGTGGTGGTGTCAGCCATCTCGGCGGGCTCCCTCGGGGTCGAAGAGGACGGGGCTCGCGACGGTCACCGGGACCAGCCGGTCGCCGACGGGGGCGTACAGGCGCTCGCCGAGGCGTTCCCGGCCGCCCTTGATCAGGGCGAGGGCGAAGGTCCGGCCCAGGGCGGCGCTGCGGTAGCTGGAGGTGACATGGCCGAGCATCGGGACGGGCGGCGCGGGCAGCACGCTGTCGGCGACCAGTTGGGTGCCCTCGGGGAGGAAGGTGCCCGGGTCGTCCGGGAGGAGGCCCACGAGGTGCTTGCGGTCGGGGCGGGTGTTGTCCGCGCGGGCGTAGGACCGCTTGCCGATGAAGTCGGGCTTCTTCTTCGACACCACCCAACTCATGCCGAGATCCTGCGGAGTTACCGTGCCGTCGGTGTCCTGCCCGATGATCGGGTAGCCCTTCTCGGCGCGCAGGACGTGCATGGTCTCGGTGCCGTAGGGCGTGATGCCGTACGGGGCACCGGCCTCGTACAGCGCATCCCAGAGGGTGCGGGCCTCCCAGGGCGACACGTTGATCTCGTAGGCGAGTTCGCCGGAGAAGCTGATCCGGCAGACGCGTGCGTCGATGCCCGCGACGGGGGTCTCGCGCCAGGCCATGAAGGGGAAGTCGTCGTTGGCGACGGCCAGTTGGGGCGCGAGGGAGCCCAACACCTCCCGGGAGCGGGGACCGACGAGGGCGACCGTCGCCCACTGCTCGGTGACCGAGGTGCAGTGGACGCGCAGGTCGGGCCACTCGGTCTGGGACCACTCCTCCATCCAGTCCAGTACGGCGGCTGCGTTGCCCGTCGTCGTGGTGACCAGGAAGCGGTCCTGGGCGAGGCGGATGACGGTGCCGTCGTCGAAGACCATGCCGTCCGGGCGGCACATCACGCCGTAGCGGATCATGCCGACCTTCAGGGTGCTCATCATGTTCGTGTAGAGCAGGTCGAGGAAGACGCCCGCGTCCGGGCCCTGTACGTCGATCTTGCCGAGGGTGGAGGCGTCCATGAAGGCCACGCCGTCCCGCGCGGCGGCGCACTCGCGGAGCACCGCCGTCTCCATGTCCTCGCCCGCCTGCGGGTAGTACCAGGGGCGCTTCCACTGGCCGACGTTCTCGAACAGCGCGCCCTGCTCGACATGCCAGCCGTGCAGGGCGGTCGTCCGGATCGGGTCGTGCAGCGCGCCCCGGTCGCGGCCCGCGAGGGCGGCGAAGGAGACGGGCGTGTACGGCGGCCGGAACGTGGTCGTGCCGAGCGCCGAGATGTCGACGCCGAGCAGTGCGGCCACGATCCCGCTGGCCAGCAGCCCGGACGTCTTGCCCTGGTCGTTGGCGGTACCGGCGGTGGTGTAGCGCTTGGTGTGCTCGACCGAGCGCATTCCGGCGCCGGTGGCGCGGGCCAAGTCGTCGACGGTGACGTCTCGTTGGAGGTCCACGAAGGAGCGGGTGTCGGAGGCGTCGGGGATGGCGTACACGTGCATGGGCGGGGTGTGGGGCTGCGCGGCCGGGGTGGGGAGGCTCGGCTCCCGGGGCAGGTAGCCCTCCGCCTCGATCGACCGGGACGCGGCGGCCACACCCTGCGCGAGGACCGACGGCAGATCCGGTACGCCGGTCACGCTGCCCGCGACCTCGACGGCCTGCCGGCAGCTGTCGGGGACGAAGGTGCCGAACGCGTCGTCGTAGCGGAGCTTGCCGCCCGCCTGGCTGAAGAGGTGGGCGACCGGGTTCCAGCCGCCGGAGACCAGGAGCAGGTCGGCGGCGAACTCCCGCTGCACTCCTGCCGGTTCACCTCCGTACGGGGCTACGGTGACCGCCGTCAGACGCGCGTCGCCCGCCGTACCGACGACCGCGTGACCGGGCAGCACCTCGATGCCGGCGGCCCTCGCACGCTCCGCCCACGCTCCCGGTTCGGTGCGGGTGTCGACGATCGCCGGCACCTCCGCGCCCGCCGCGACCAGGTCCAGTGCGGCGGCGTACGCGCTGTCGTTCGTGGTGAACACGACCGCCCTGCGGCCGGGGAGCACGCCGTGGCGATGGATGTACGTACGCGCCGAGGCGGCCAGCATCACGCCGGGGCGGTCGTTGTCCGCGAAGGCGAGGGAGCGTTCGTGGGCGCCGGTGGCGAGGACGACCCGGCGGGCCCGGATGCGCCAGACGCGTTCGCGGGAGACGTTCGCGGGGGCGGCGGCGCCGAGGTGGTTGGTGCGGCGCTCGACGGCGAGGAGGTGGTTGTCGTCGTAGTGGCCGAAGACGGTTGTGCGGCGCAGGAGTTGTACGTCGGGAGACGCCTCCAGGTAGGTGACGGTCGACTTCACCCAGTCGAGGTGCTCGCCCGTGCCGAGGAGGCTGCCGCCCAGCTCCGGGCGGTCGTCCGCGAGGATGACGCGGGCGCCGGTGCGGGCGGCTGCCGCCGCCGCTGCGAGGCCCGCCGGGCCCGCGCCGACGATCAGCAGGTCGCAGTGGGCGTGTACGGCGTCGTAGCGGGCGGGGTCCGGGGTGGTCGCGAGTCTGCCCTGGCCGGGGAGGCTGGTCGCCACCAGGCCCTCGTACAGCTCCACGGTGGTGGCGGGGAGCATCGGTTCGGGGAAGGGGGCCTCGATCTGGATGACCGCGTTGGGTTCTTCGGGGCCTGCGGAGAAGATGCCTCGGGGGCGGCCGAGTTTGATGCTGGTGCCGGTGTGGATGACGCCGTTGGCGAGGAGGGCGGAGGCGAGGGTGTCGCCTTCGTTGCCCTGGTACTCGGTGCCGTCGAAGGTGAAGGTGAGGGGGGTTGTTCGGGGTGCGGTGGGGAGGCGGAACGGCTGGGTTTCCTCTTCCCCCACCCCACCCCTTCCCGAAAGTTCTGGGGGCTGCGCCCCCAGGCCCCCGGTCGGCCCTGAAGGGGCCTCGTCCTCAAACTCCCCCAGAGGGGGGACCCCCGGACGGGCTGGAAGCATGCCCCCGTCCACCGCCATCAGGAACTCGTTCGTGCCCGTGTCCCGAACGGCGTTGAACCACCTTCTGCAGCCTGCCGCGTGGTTCCACCGCTCCGCGAAGGGGCCCCTCGGGTTGGCGCGGAAGAAGAGGTAGCGGGCCCATTCCTCGTCGGTCAGGGTCGACGGGTCCGCCGGGTACGGGACGTGGGCCTGGCCGCCGTAGTGGAACTCGGCCTCGTCGCGGGGCCCGCACCACGGGCAGGGGATGAGCAGCATGTCGTTCGGCTCCCTTGAGGGTCCCTAGTGGGCCACCGCAGCAGCGCCGTGCTCGTCGACGAGCGCGCCGGTGGTGAAACGGTCGAGCGAGAAGGGGGCGTTGAGGGGGTGGGGGGTGTCATGGGCGATCGTGTGGGCGTAGACCCAGCCGACGCCCGGGGTGGCCTTGAAACCGCCGGTCCCCCAGCCGCAGTTGAGGTACAGGTTGTCCACCGGGGTGAGGCCGACGATCGGTGACGCGTCCGGGCTGACGTCCACGATGCCGCCCCAGGTGCGCAGCACATGGGCTCGGGCGAAGACGGGGAACAACTCCAGCGCCGCCGACATCTGTTCCTCGATGATGTGGAACGCCCCGCGCTGCGTGTACGAGTTGTACGAGTCGATGCCCGCGCCCATCACCAGCTCGCCCTTGTGCGCCTGGCTCACGTACACGTGCACCGCGTTCGACATCACCACCGTCGGGTGCACCGGTTCGAGGAGTTCGGAGACCAGGGCCTGCAACGGGTGGCTCTGGAGGGGGAGTTCGATGCCCGCCATCGCCGCCAGGACCGAGCTGTGGCCCGCCGAGCAGAGCGCCACCTTGCCCGCCGCGATCGGACCCAGGGTCGTCTGTACGCCCACGACCCGCCCGCCGACCACGTCCAGACCCGTGACCTCGCAGTTCTGGATGATGTCGACACCGGCCGCGTCCGCCGAACGGGCCAGGCCCCAGGCCACGTGGTCGTGCTTGGCGATGCCCGCGCGGGGCTGGTAAGTGCCGCCCATCACCGGATAGCGCACGTCCGGCGAGATGTTGACGATCGGGCAGACCTCCTTGACCTGCCGCTCGTCGAGCCACTCGGCGTCCACCCCGTTGAGGCGGTTCGCTTCCACCCTCCGCACGCTGTCGCGGACGTCCTGGAGGCTGTGGGCCAGGTTCAGAACTCCCCGCTGGGAGAAGAGGATCGGATAGTCCAGCTCCTCCTCCAGGCCCTCCCACAGCTTGAGCGCGTGCTCGTAGATGCCCGCGCTCTCGTCCCAGAGGTAGTTGGAGCGGATGATCGTGGTGTTGCGGGCCATGTTGCCGCCCGCGAGCCAGCCCTTCTCCAGCACGGCGACGTTCGTGATGCCGTGGTTCTTCGCGAGGTAGTGGGCGGTGGCCAGGCCGTGTCCGCCGCCGCCGACGACGACCACGTCGTACGAACGCTTCGGCTCGGGCGTGCGCCACAACCAGTCGGGGTGCTCCGGCAGTTCGGCGCCGGGGGTACGGGGGCTCATCGCGCGTCTCCGTCTTCTGCGAGTCGACTGTGGTGGTTAGCCGCGGAGGCGGGACATCGTCGGGTCGAACAGCGGCTCCTCGGCGACGACCGCCTCGACGCGCTCGTCGAAGTAGCCGATGTGCAACGCCGTGCCGGGCGTGGTCAGTTCGGTCGGCAGCCAGGCGTACGCGATGCCCTTGCCGATCGTGTAGCCGTACGCGGCGCTCGTGACGTAGCCGACGGCGCGCTCGCCGTCGTACACCGGCTCCTTGCCCATGACGCCCGACCTCGGGTCCTCGATGGTCAGGCAGGTGAGCTTGCGCCGTACGTCCGCCTTACGGCGTTCCAGGGCCGCCTTGCCGACGAACTCGCCCTTGTCGAGCTTCACGGCGAAGCCGACGCCGGCCTCGTACGGGTCGTGCTCGTAGGTCATGTCGGTGCCGAAGGAGCGGTAACCCTTCTCCAGGCGGAGGCTGTTGAAGGCGCCGCGGCCCGCCGCGATGCCGCCGAGGGGCTGGGCCGCCTGCCAGAGGGTGTCCCAGAGTTTCTGGCCCTGGTCGGCGGTGGTGTACAGCTCCCAGCCGAGTTCGCCGACGTAGGAGAGGCGCATCGCCGTCACCGGGACGCTGCCGATGTAGGCGCGTTTGGCGCGGAAGTACTTGAGGCCGTCGTTGGAGAAGTCGGCGTCCGTCAGGGGCTGGAGGACCTTGCGGGCCAGGGGTCCCCACAGGCCGATGCAGCAGGTGCCGGGGGTGATGTCGCGCACCTGGACCGTGCCGTCGGCCGGGAGGTGGCGGGTGAACCAGTCGAGGTCGAGGTTGCCGTTGGCGCCGACCTGGAAGAGGTCGCGGGCGAGGCGGGCGACCGTGATGTCGCTGCGGATGCCGCCGTCGTGGTCGAGGAGCAGCGTGTACGTCACCGAGCCGACCGACTTGGCGACCTTGCTGGTGGTGAGGCCCTCCAGGAAGTCGGCGGCACCCGGGCCGGTCACCTCCAGGCGTTTGAGGGCCGTCATGTCGTACATCGCGACCGTCTCGCGGGTCGCCTGGGCCTCGGCGCCGACGATCGGGGACCAGAACTGGGCCGCCCAGTCGTTCGGGGTCGGCACCGAACGGCCTTCCACCAGGGGCGCGTTGGCCTCGTACCAGTGCGGGCGTTCCCAGCCGTTCGCCTCCAGGAAGAAGGCGCCCAGTTCGCGCTGGCGGGTGTGGAAGGGGCTGGTGCGGATCGGGCGGGGGTGCCCGGACGGCTGGAGGGGGTGAAGGATGTCGTAGACCTCGACGAAGTTCTGGCAGTCGCGGGCCAGGACGTACTCCGGGGAGAGCTGGTGCGGCTCGAAGCGGTTGAGGTCGCACTCGTGGAGGTCGAAGGAGGAGCAGTAGCCGTCGACCAGCAGTTCGGCGACGGCGCGGCCGACGCCCGCGGAGTGGGTGACCCAGACGGCCTCGGCGACCCAGAAGCCCTTGACGTCCGGGGACTCGCCGAGGAGGGGGAAGTTGTCGGTGGTGAAGGAGAAGAGGCCGTTGATGCCTTCCTCTACCTTCGCGTCCTTGGTGGCGGGGAGGAGCGACTGGGTTTCCGTCCAGGCGGGCTCGAAGTCGTCCTCGGTGAACTTCAGGACCGAGGGCATCCCGCCGGCCGTGTCCGCCTCGTCGAAGGAGAGGATCTCGTCGGCGGTGACCGGCATCGGGCGGTGGCCGTAGTAGCCGATGCCGAGGGTGTCGAAGCGGTCGCGGTAGTAGAGGTCGGCGTCCTGGTGGCGCAGGATCGGCCGGACCGCCTCCTCCGTCTGACCGGCGAGCGCGGGGACGGGGCCGGTCCAGGCGAGCTGGTGCGCGAGCGGGGTGAGGGGGAGGTTCAGCCCGGCCATGCGGGCGATCTTCGGCCCCCAGATGCCGGCGCAGCACACGACGATGTCGGCGGGGATCTCGCCCTGGGACGTGAGGACGCCGGTGACCCGGCCGTCGCTCTGTTGGATGTCCAGCACCTCGTGGCGGGGCAGGAAGCTCACGCCACGCTCGGTGGCCCGGCGGATCTGGGCCTCGACGGCGAGTACGGCCTTGGCGAGGCCGTCGGTGGGGACGAGGAGGCCGCCGAGGACGCGGTCGCGGTTGAGGAGGGGGTGCTGGGCGGCGCACTCGTCGGGGGTGAGGAGACGGGCCTCGATGCCCCAGGCGGTGATCCAGCCGTGGCGGCGGTGGAGTTCGGTGAGGCGCTCGGGGGTGGTGGCGACTTCCAGGCCGCCGACCTGGAGGAAGCAGGGCTGGCCGTCGACGTCGAGGGAGCAGAACTTCTCGACGGTGTAGCGGGCGAGTTCGGTCATCGTCTTGGACGAGTTCGTCTGGAAGACCAGGCCCGGGGCGTGGGAGCTGGAACCTCCGGTGGCGGGAAGCGGTCCCTGGTCGACCACGGTCACTTCGGTCCAGCCTCGCGCGGAGATCTCGTCCGCGAGTGCCGCGCCGACGACACCCGCTCCGATGATGACCACTCGGGGTCCCGCCATCGCCGCACCTCCGGTTGAAAACCAGTCCAGGCCCTCAGTGTCAGTTGCTTGCTACGCAACATGACTCAGGTTGCGCAACTCAATGTGCCCGCCTCGCAGGTGGGTGTCAAGAGGGTCAGGGAGGTGGGAGAGGAGGCCTCTCCGGCGAGGACGACCACCGGTGGGGGCGGTCCCCGGCGGGGCGGTCCCCGGCCGGGGCAGAAACGAAGAAAGCCCCGCGCTCGCGGCGCGGGGAACACACAAGTGGTGCGGGCGGTCACGCGCCGGGGCGGCCTACGGGCGGGCTCACCGGCGGGGCACAAATCGGCGTGACAGGATACCCGTATGTCTACCAACGTATTCTTCGACATCACCATTGACGGCGACGCCGCGGGCCGCATCGTCTTCAAGCTGTACGACGACGTCGTCCCCAAGACGGCGCAGAACTTCCGCGAGCTGGCCACCGGCCAGCACGGCTTCGGGTACGAGGGCTCCGGCTTCCACCGCGTCATCCCGGAGTTCATGCTCCAGGGCGGCGACTTCACCCGTGGCGACGGCACGGGCGGCAAGAGCATCTACGGCGAGAAGTTCGCCGACGAGAACTTCAAGCTCAAGCACACCAAGCCGTTCCTGCTGTCGATGGCGAACGCCGGCCGGAACACCAACGGCTCGCAGTTCTTCATCACCACGATCGTCACCTCGTGGCTCGACGGCAAGCACGTCGTCTTCGGCGAGGTCGTCGAGGGCCAGGACCTGGTCACGCGGATCGAGTCCCTGGGCTCCCAGTCCGGTGCCACCCGCGCGAAGATCGTCATCGCCGCCTCGGGCGTCGTGAGCGAGTAACACCCTCTCCCGCCGAGGTCCGCCCGGTCATCCCGGCGCCCGGCAGCCCGTGGCGGGACCGCGGCAGCCCTTGAGCTGCGGCAGCCCCGCCACGGGCCCCTGGAAGAGGCCGTACCCGACCATCCCGGTACTACTTGATCCAGGCGTCAACCTTCGCCCGGTTCGCGTCGACCCACTTCTTCGCCGCCGCCTCCGGCGTCATCTTGTCCTCGGCTATGTACTTCGCCACCGTGTTCTGGTCGTCGTTCGTCCAGGTGAAGTTCTTCACCAGGTCGTACGCCGGACTCCCCGACTTGGCGAACTTCGCGCTGACGATCTTGTCCAGCTTGTACACGGGGTAGTCGCACGCCACCTTCTCCAGGTCCGCGTCGCAACCCGCCTTGTACTCCGGCAGCTTCACCTTCACGAGCGGCACCTCGGCCATGAACCACTGGGGCTCGTAGAAGTAGCCGATCACCCACTCCTTGTTCTTCTCCGCCTTGCGGAAGGCCTGGATCAGCGCCGTCTCGCTGCCCGCGTACACCACCTTGAAGTCCAGCTTCAGGTTCTTCACCAGCGCCTCGTCATTGGTGACGAAGGACGGGTCGCCGTCCAGCAACTGGCCCTTGCCGCCCGACTCCGACGTCTTGAACTCCGCCGCATACTTGTCGAGGTTGTTCCAGTCGGTGATGTCCGGGTGCGCCTTGGCCAGCCACGGCGGTACGTACCAGCCGATCAGCCCTTCGTTGCCGGTCGCGCCCACCTCCACCGCCGTCTTCTGGTCGGTGATGTACTTCTTCTTCAGGTCGTCGTGGCCCCAGTTCTCGATGACGGCGTCCACCTCGCCCGTCCCGAAGCCCTGCCAGGCGATCTCCTCCTTCAGGTCCTTCTTGGTGACCTTGCACCCGAGGTCGTTCTCCGCCACGTACGCGACGACCGCCGCGTTCGCCTCGTAACCGACCCACGGGTTCACCGCGAGGTTGAAGGTGCCGCACTTCCCGGACGACCCGGAAGCCCCGGACGAGTCGTCGGAGCCCGACGCCGTGTCGCCGACCTTCGCGCCACCGCAGGCGGTGAGGGCGAGGCCGAGCACCGCCACCCCGGCCGCGCCGACTCTCCACTTTGCTGCTTGTCCTGCCATGGTGGGTAGCTCCTTACGCGCCGGCACGCCGCGCCGCTGCTTGAGTGATCCGGTCGAACATGACTCCGAGAAGGACGATGGCCAGCCCCGCCGCCAGCCCCTTCCCGTACAGCTGCCCCTGCGAGAAGCCGGCCACGACGTCGTAGCCGAGGGCGCCCGCGCCTACCAGGCCGCCCACAACAACCATCGACAGCACGTAGATCAGACCCTGGTTGGTGGCCAGGGTCAGGGCTCCGCGTGCCATCGGCAGCTGGACCTTGGTGATGATCTGCCAGGTGTTGCACCCGGCGGAGGTGGCCGCCTCGACGGTCGTCGCGGGCACGTTCCGTACACCGTCCGCGATGATCTTCATGGCGACGGGCGCCGCGTAGACGATCGCGGCGACGATCGCCGTGAAGCGGGTCGCGCCGAACAGCGCCAGGAACGGTACGAGGTAGACGAACGGCGGCATGACCTGCGCCGCGTCGAGGGTGGGCCGGATCAGGCGGTCCGCGACCGTACTGCGGGCCATCCACACCCCGACGACCACGGCCAGCAGCATCGTCATGACCGTGGCCACGAGCGTGGACGCCAGCGTCGTCATGCTGTCCGACCACAAGCCGGTCCCGACCAGCAGGCCGACGCACACCGCCGTCGTCACCCCGGACCGCCAGCCGCCGAGGACCACGCCGAGCCCGACCAGGACCGCGCCGACGAGCCACCAGGGCGAGTCAGTGAGCAGCGTCTGGAAGGGGTTGAGCAAACCGTTGGTGAGGGCGTCGCGGAAGGCGTTGGTGAGGCCCGACAGGTTGTCCTGCACCCAGGTGCTCGCGGTGTCGGCGGCGCTCGCGACGGAGCTGCCGACACTGCCCTCACCCGGGAACTCCGCCGCCCATACATAGGTGTGGGAGAGGTAGACCAGGACCGCGGTGACCGCCGCGCCCGCCACCACCAGCTGCCGGCGCCGGGCGAGGAACCGGCCGCCCGAGCGCCGCGCCGCCTCCTCGCGTCCGCTGGCCGCTGTCGTGACCCGGTCCAGGACGATCGCCATGATGACAATGGCGAGGCCCGCGTTGAAGGCCGTACCCACGTCGAGCGACTGGAGGGCCTGGATGACGGTCTTGCCGAGGCCGGGCGCGTCGATCAGGGCGGCGATGGTCACCATGGCGAGGGCCGCCATGATCGTCTGGTTGACGCCCATGACGACGGTCCGCTTGGACATCGGCAGCAGCACCTTCAGCAGCGACTGCCAGCGGGTGGCGCCCAGCGAGTCGGCCGCCTCGACCGTCGTCTCCGGCACGGACCGGATGGCGTGCGCGGTGATGCGGATCGCCGGCGGGGCCGCGTAGATGACGGTGGCGATGGTCGCGGAGGCGCCGCCGATGAGGAAGAACAGGGTCAGCGGGGCGAGGTAGACGAAGGTGGGCATCGTCTGCATGAAGTCCAGGACGGGCGTCATCACCTTGTTGACCCGGTCGGACAGCCCCACCCACACCCCCAGCGGGATCGCGAACAGCAGCGCCACGAGCACCGCCGTCAGCGTCAGGGCGAGCGTGTCCATGCTCTCCTGCCACAGCCCCTGCAGTCCGAAGAACACGAACCCGGCGACGGTCAGCAGCGCCACCCGCCAGTTGCCCACGGCCCACGACACGAACCCGGCGATCCCTACGACCCCGAGCCACCCGATCTGCGGCAGCGGCCGGGAGTCGGACGGCTGGGAGATCAGGTGCTGGACGAAGGTCGCCAGGTTGTCGATGACCAGGCGGATCTCGTTGAAGAAGTAGAGGAAGAGCGGGTTGGAGTTGCGGTTGGCGCCGATCGAGTCGTAGACGTCGTTCAGCCACCGGTGCAGGTCGGTGAGGTCCGCCGCCGCGAGGGTCAGCGTGTTCGTGCCGCGCAGTACGGCGAACAGCACCAGCCAGACGACGAGGATCGCCCCGACCACCACACGCCGGCTGACCCGCCGTACGGCTGCGGCGGGCGCGGCCTCGGGCACGGCGTCCTCGGGCCCGGGCGGCTCGGGCGTCGGCGGTTTCTCCACGGCGACGGTCATCGCGCGTCGCCTTCCTGCCCGGCGACGACGGCGAGGATCTCCTCGTCGCCGACGATGCCGAGCAGCTTGCCGTTCTCGACGACCTTGACCGGCTTCTCGGCGGCGAGCACGGCCCGGGTGGCCTCCCGTACGACGACATCGGGGCCCAACTCCGGCCCGTCCAGGGCGTCTTCGTCGACCGGCGGACGCATGATCCAGCGCAGGGTGAGGACATCGGCACGCGGTACGTCCTTCACGAACTCGCGTACGTAGTCGTCGGCCGGGGCGCCCACCAGCTCGTCGCCCGTGCCGCACTGGACCATCTTGCCGTCGCGCATGATGAGGATGCGGTCGCCCAACTTGAGGGCCTCGGACAGGTCGTGGGTGATGAACACCATGGTCTTGTGGACCTCGTGGTGCAGCCGGATGACCTCGTTCTGCATGTCCCGCCGGATCAACGGGTCGAGTGCGGAGAACGGCTCGTCGAAGAACAGGACGTCCGGTTCACCGGCCAACGCCCTTGCCAGGCCCACGCGTTGCTGCATACCGCCGGAGAGCTGATCGGGATAGGAGTTCTCGTACCCGGAGAGCCCGACCAGCTCGACGACCTCCAGCGCCCGCTTCATCCGCTCGGCCCGGCCCATCCCCCGTATCTCGAGCCCGAAGGCGACGTTGTCGACGACCCGCCGGTGCGGCAGCAGCCCGAAGTGCTGGAACACCATGGAGAACTTCTGCCGACGCAGCTCGCGCAGCCGCTTGTCGTCGGCGTCGCGGATGTTCTCGCCCTCGAAGACGATCTCCCCCGCGGTGGGTTCGATCAGCCGGGTGAGACATCGCACGAGGGTCGACTTCCCGGACCCGGAAAGGCCCATGACGACGAACACCTCGCCGGGCGACACGTCGAAGTGCACGTCCCGTACGGCGGCCGTGCAGCCCGTACGGTCCATCAGCTCGCGTCGGGTGAGCCCGCACAGCTCCTCCGATTCCGGCACCCGGTCGGCCTTCGGCCCGAACACCTTCCACAGGCCGCGCACGGAGATGACCGGCGTGCCGTCCGAGTCCTGGGGCGTGCCGCGCCGCTGCGGCACCTCGGTCTGTACTGGGGTCACGATCGACCTCTTTTCGGCGTTCAGCCGCGGAACCAGTGCTGCGGCCGGGGTTGGATGTTCTGCCAGATGTGCTTGGGCTCCCGGTACTCGTCCAGGCCGGACGGTCCCAGTTCCCGGCCTACGCCCGAGTGCCCGAAGCCACCCCATTCCGCCTGCGGCACATAGGGGTGGTAGTCGTTGATCCACACGGTGCCGTGCCGCAGCCGCCGGGCGACCCGCTGGGCCTTGCCCGCGTCCTGCGTCCACACGGCTCCCGCGAGCCCGTACTCGGTGTCGTTCGCGATGCGTACGGCATCGTCCTCGGCGCCGCTGAAGCGCTCGACGGTGAGCACGGGCCCGAAGGACTCCTCGTGCACGACCCGCATGTCCTGCGTGCACTCGTCGAGGACGGTGGGCGGGTAGAAGTGCCCGCCGGCGAGGGCGGGTTCGTCCGGCCGCGCGCCCCCGCAGCGCAGCACGGCGCCCTCGGCGAGCCCGGCGGCGACGTAGGCCTCGACCTTGGCGAGATGCTGGGCGGAGATGAGCGCCCCGGTCTCGGCGTCGGGGTCGAAGGGCCCGCCGAGCCGTATCTGCCGGGCCCGCCGCACCACTTCGTCCACGAACCGGTCATGGATGGAATCCTCGACAACGAGCCTGGCCCCGGCGGAGCAGACCTGCCCGGAGTGCAGGAAGACGGCCGTGAGGGCGAAGTCCACGGCCGTCTCGAAGTCGGCGTCGGCGAACACGACGTTGGGGTTCTTCCCGCCGAGTTCCAGGGCCACCTTCTTCACGCCCGCGGCGGCGGTGGCCATGATCCGTTTCCCGGTCTCCAGGCCGCCGGTGAAGGAGACGAGGTCGACGTCGGGGTGCTCGGAGAGCGGCGCTCCGACCTCGGGCCCGGCGCCCAGGACGAGGTTGGCGACACCGGCGGGGAGCCCGGCCTCGGCGAGCGCGCGGACGAGGAGGACGGAGGTGGAGGGGGTGAGTTCGCTGGGCTTGAGGACGAAGGTGTTCCCGGCGAGAAGGGCCGGGGCGACCTTCCAACTGGCCTGGAGGAGCGGGTAGTTCCAGGGGGTGATGAGCCCGCAGACCCCGACCGGCTCGTACACGACCCGGCTGACGGCGTCGTCCCGCCCGGTGTCGATGACCCGCCCGGCGTCGACGCCCCCGATCCCGCCGTAGTACCGGAAGCAGGAGACGACGTCGGCGATGTCGTACTCGCTCTCCACCAGCCGCTTGCCGGTGTCGAGGGACTCGGCGCGGGCGAACTCCTTGGCGTCGCGCTCCATGATGTCGGCGGTGCGGAGCAGCAACTGACCGCGCTCCCGTTCGGGAGTACGCGGCCAGGGTCCCGTGTCGAAGGCGCGGCGGGCGGCGGCGATCGCGGCCTCGGTGTCGGGGCGGGTCCCCTCCGAGACGGTGGCGGCGAGCGTGCCGTCGGCGGGACATCGGATTTCCCGGCGGCCACCGGCCACCGGCTCCCGCCATTCACCGTCCACATACAGGTCTGCCACGCGCCAAGCCTTTCCATAGGAATTCGTTGCGCATCGTGCACCCAATTGCTTGTGGTGGAACACCCTGGCGAATGTGCAGACATACGTCAAGTAGTTGGCGGATGACGATTTCGACAGCCCCCGAGGTCACGGGCGCGCGCCGCGCCCACATACACCAGACAAGGCCCGACCGCCCTTGACGCGACCGGCCACCGAGCCGACCATGTTGCGTATCGCTCACCATGTTGTGCAATACGCACCAACGGAGGCTGACGTGTCCCCTGAGTTCCCGCGCCCGCAGACCGGCAGCGAGTACGTCCTCACCCTCTCCTGCCCCGACAGCTCGGGGCTGGTGCACGCCGTGAGCGGCTTTCTCGTCCGCAACTCGGGAAACATCCTGGAGAGCCAGCAGTTCGATGACCGGCTCCAGGGCCGTTTCTTCATGAGGGTCCACTTCGACGTTTCCGATCCAAACGCGGGACTGGAAAATCTGCGTTACCGATTCGGTCCGGTGGCGGAGGCGTACGGCATCTCCTGGACCCTTCGGGAGGCGTCGACGCCGACCCGCACCCTGATCATGGTGTCGAAGTTCGGCCACTGCCTGAACGACCTGTTGTTCCGCCGCCGCACGGGCGGCCTGAACATCGAGATCCCGGCGATCGTCTCCAACCACCGCGACTTCGAGAGCCTGGCGGAGAGCTACGGCGTCCCCTTCCACCACATCCCGGTGACAAGGGAGACGAAGCCGGAGGCGGAGGCCCGACTGCTGGAGCTGGTACGGGAGTTGGAGATCGACCTGGTGGTCCTGGCCCGCTATATGCAGGTCCTCTCCGACGACCTGTGCAAGGAGCTGGAGGGCATGGCGATCAACATCCACCACTCCTTCCTCCCCAGCTTCAAGGGGGCGCGGCCGTACGAGCAGGCGTACGACCGGGGCGTGAAGCTGGTCGGCGCGACGGCGCACTACGTCACGCCCGAGCTGGACGAGGGCCAGATCATCGAGCAGGACGTGGTGCGGGTGGACCACTCGCTGGACCCCGGGGAGCTGGTGACGGTGGGCCGGGACGTGGAGGCGCAGGTGCTGGCGCACGCGGTGAAGTGGCACAGCGAGAGCAGGGTGATGGTGGAGGGGAACAGGACGGTGGTCTTCCGCTGAGGTCCGCATTTCGTATACGGGGTCGGTATTTCGTATACGTGGGCGGCATGACGGATCTCTGAGGTCGAGCCGACAAACCACATCCCGCCGGTTTTCACTGCTTCGAGCTACCTCACTCAACTCCCCGAACGACGCGGCCGGTTTGGCGGCTAGGTTGCTGCGAGTGGACGGATTCCCTTGATCCCTCTCGCCAGTTGCCTCCTCCTCCCTGTCTCCCGGTCGGCGTACCCGTGTGCGTCGGACGACCCGTCGTGCAAGGAGCAATCCCCCGATGTCTGTCGACAGCACCCCGGAAGCGCGGACCGCGGCCGACGTGCCGCAGCAGTCCCTGAGCACCGCCGCCGCCCGCAACCTCGCCGGCACCACCAAGTCCGCCCCGCAGATGCAGGAGATCACCTCCCGCTGGCTGCTGCGGATGCTGCCCTGGGTCGAGACCGGGGGCGGTGTCTACCGGGTCAACCGGCGGTTGCGCCACACCGTCGGCAGCGGGCGCGTCGAGTTCGTCCAGGAGGGCGCCACGGTCCGGGTGATCCCGCAGGCGTTCGCCGAACTGGCCCTGCTGCGCGGATTCGAGGACACGGAAGTCCTCACCGCCCTCGCCGACCGCTGCACACAGCGTGACTTCACGGCGGGCGAGGTCCTCGTCGAGCGCGGCGGTCCCGCGGACCGGATCCATCTGATCGCACACGGCCGGGTCAGCCAGACCGCCGAGGGCGAGTACGGCGGAGAGATCGCCGTCGCGGTGCTGGCGGACGGCGCCCACTTCGGCGAGAACGCGCTGTCGGACCCCGACGCCCGCCACGACTGCACGGTCACCGCCGAGACCTCCGGCACCCTCCTCACCCTCTCGCACGCCGACTTCGCCGCCGTCCGGGCCGCCGCACCCCACCTCCAGGCCCACGTCGATCAGTTCGACTCCCGTACCCGGCAGCGTCAGAACAAGCACGGTGAGGCCGAGATCGCCCTGTCGGCCGGTCACGTCGGCGAGGCCGAACTGCCCGGCACCTTCGTCGACTACGAGTTGCGCCCGCGCGAGTACGAACTCTCCGTCGCACAGACCGTGCTGCGGATCCACACCCGGGTCGCCGACCTCTACAACGGTCCGATGAACCAGAGCGAGGAGCAACTCCGGCTCACCGTCGAGGCGTTGCGCGAGCGCCAGGAGCACGAGCTGATCAACGACCGGGAGTTCGGGCTGCTGCACAACGTCGACTTCAAGCAGCGCATCCAGCCCCGCGAGGGTCATCCGACCCCGGACGACATGGACGAGCTGCTCTGCCGCCGACGCGGCACCAAGATGTTCCTCGCCCACCCCAGGACCATCGCCGCCATCGGACGTGGTTTCAACGCCTGCGGTCTCTATCCCGACCATGTCGACCTCGGCGGGCAGTCCGTCCCCGCCTGGCGCGGGGTCCCCATCCTGCCCTGCAACAAGATCCCGATCAGCAGGGAGCAGACCAGCGCCATCATCGCGATGCGTACCGGTGAGAAGAACCAGGGCGTCATCGGCCTGCGGCAGACCGGGCTGGTCGACGAGTACGAACCGGGGCTCTCCGCGCGGTTCATGGGCATCAACGAACAGTCGGTGATCTCCTACCTGGTCAGTACCTACTACTCCGCCGCGGTGCTCCTGCCCGACGCCCTCGGCGTGATGGAGAACGTGCAGATCGCCCCCAGGCCGCGCTGAGGCCCTGATCCGTCGCAGGCCCACGCCGCCCATCACAGGTCCACAAGGAGCCGCCGATGCCCGACTCCGGGTCCCTCGGGTCACTTTCCCCCGACCAACTGCCGACACCGCCCACCGCCGTGCCGGACACCGGTACGCCGGCCGTCCCCGACCTCCCGGTCACGCCGACCGCCGTGCGCTTTCTCGCCTCGCTGCATCCACCGGTCCCGCTCCCCACCCCGCCACCACCCCCCACGGCCGCATCCGCAGCCGTATCCGCAGCCGCCGTACGGGACACGCCTCACCCCGCCGAGGCCGCTTCCGCCCTCCAGCGGATCCTGCGCGGACCGAGCGGACTGGGCGCGACCGCGCTCTCGTTGACGGGCGGCCACGCCCCCTCGCTCCCGGTTCCGGGGGCCCCGGCATCCGCGCCGCCCGCCGAGGGGCGAGCCGTTCCCGGCCTCTACCACCACTCCGTCCCGGAGCCCGACCCGGTGCGGGTCGAGGAGGTGAGCCGCCGGATCAAGGACTGGGCCAAGGACGAGGTCCAGCTCTTTCCCGAGGAGTGGGAGGGGCAGTTCGACGGCTTCTCCGTCGGCAGATACATGGTCGGCTGCCACCCCGACGCCCCGACGGTCGACCACCTGATGCTCGCCACGCGGCTGATGGTCGCGGAGAACGCGGTGGACGACTGCTACTGCGAGGACCACGGCGGGTCACCCGTCGGTCTCGGCGGGCGCCTCCTCCTCGCGCACACCGCGCTCGACCACTTCCACACCACCGCCGAATACGCACCGGCGTGGCAGGAGTCGCTCACCTCGGACGCCCCCCGGCGGGCCTACCGCAGCGCGATGGACTACTTCGTCCGCGCGGCCACGCCGTCCCAGGCCGACCGCTACCGGCACGACATGGCCCGGCTGCACCTGGGCTACCTCGCCGAGGCCGCCTGGGCACAGACCGGCCATGTTCCGGAGGTGTGGGAGTACCTGGCGATGCGCCAGTTCAACAACTTCCGGCCCTGCCCCACGATCACCGACACCGTCGGCGGCTACGAGCTGCCCGCGGACCTGCACGCCCGGCCGGACGTGCAACGGGTCATCGCGCTGGCCGGCAACGCGACCACCATCGTCAACGATCTCTACTCGTACACCAAGGAACTCGACAGCCCGGGCCTGCACCTGAACCTGCCGGTGGTGATCGCGGAGCGCGAGAAGCTCTCCGAGCGCGACGCCTATCTGAAGGCCGTCGAGGTCCACAACGAACTCCAGCACACCTTCGAGGCCGCCGCGGCCGACCTCGCGAAGGCCTGTCCACTGCCCAGCATGCTGCGCTTCCTCAAGGGCGTGGCCGCCTGGGTCGACGGCAACCACGACTGGCACCGGACCAATACCTACCGCTACACACTGCCCGATTTCTGGTAAAGAACGGAATTTATCTGTGACCACTGAAACAACCGCTACCGCCACCTCTACCGCAACCGCCACCGTGAAGATCCCGGCCCCGGCGACGCCGTACCAGGAGGACATCGCCCGCTACTGGAACAACGAGGCACGGCCCGTCAACCTGCGCCTCGGTGACGTGGACGGGCTTTACCACCACCACTACGGCATCGGCCCCGTCGACCACTCCGCGCTCGGCGATCCGGCGCACAGCGAGTACGACAAGAAGCTCGTCGCGGAGCTGCATCGACTGGAGTCGGCGCAGGCCGAGTTGCTCATGGACCACCTCGGCACCATCGGCCCCGACGACACCCTCGTCGACGCGGGCTGCGGGCGCGGCGGATCCATGGTCATGGCCCACAACCGCTTCGGCAGCAGGGTCGAGGGCGTCACCCTCTCCGCCACCCAGGCCGACTTCGGCAACAGGCGCGCGCGGGAACTGGGCATCGCGGACCAGGTCCGCTCCCGGGTGTGCAACATGCTCGACACGCCCTTCGACAAGGGCAGCGTGGCGGCGTCGTGGAACAACGAGTCGACCATGTACGTCGACCTGCACGACCTGTTCGCGGAACACTCCCGCTTCCTGAGGGTGGGCGGCCGGTACGTGACCATCACGGGCTGCTGGAACCCCCGCTACGGTCAGCCGTCGAAGTGGGTCTCCCAGATCAACGCCCACTTCGAGTGCAACATCCACTCCCGCCGCGAGTACCTGCGCGCCATGGCCGACAACCGGCTGGTGCCGAACGCCGTCATCGACCTCACCCCGGACACGCTGCCCTACTGGGAGCTGCGGGCCACGTCCTCGCTGGTCACCGGAATCGAGGAGGCGTTCATCGAGTCGTACAAGGACGGCTCCTTCCAGTACGTCCTGATCGCCGCCGACCGCGTGTGAGCCCGGCCTGGCGGGGCGAGGTCTCCCACCGGAGGCCCCGCCCCGCCAGGAGCGAACCTCAGCCTGCCAACCGCTCCAGCACGGCCCGCCGCCACCGTTCCGTCTCCGCGACCTGGTTGAACGTGAACAGGTGCAGGCCCGCCACCCCCGCCCCGGGTGCCGTGAGCGCCCCCTCCACCTGGGCAAGCAGCCTCTCCGGCGAGTATCCGCCGGGCGCGGCGAACCGCAGGAACCACAACGGGTGCCGGGCCAGGAAGCGGGTGGACTCGCCCACCCCGATCTTCGTCGCCATCGACAGCAGCTTGGCCCGCTGCACCGGCCCGGCCACCCCCACGTACACGGGCAGGGAGACATCCCGCCCTCGTATACGACCCACCCACTCCCCCAACACCCGCGCGTCGAAGCACAGGTTGCTCACGATGTACGTCGCGTGCTCCCGTTTGTCCCACATCGACTGGATGGTGACGTCGTCGTGGATGAGCGGATGGCTCTCGGGGTAACCGGTCACGCCGACATGCGTGAACGGGCCGCCCAGCTCACCGAGCCTCCGCAGCACCGGCAAGGCACCCTCGTACGCCCCGGCCGGTGGATCCGAGTCGCCCGCCGGCACGAAGACGTCATCGACCCCCACCTCCCGCAGCCGGTCGACGACGTCCTTGAGATGCGTGTCGTCCCGCAGCAGCCGCGCAGGCACATGCGGGACGACCCGATACCCGTGCCCCGCCAGCCGCTCGGCGAGGTCGAGAGTCGGCTCCAGTCCCTTGACCGGCGACGCCGTCACCGTGACGACGACGTCGCGCGGCACATGGGCCAGCACCTTCTCCTCGGTCGCCTTGGCGGGCAGCACCTCGTACCGGACGCGCTCCAGCAGCGACCTCAACCCCGAGGCAGCCAACGCCTACCCGCCCTGCTCGGCGTCACGGAGGCGGTAGTACACGGCCTTTGAGGCGGGCAGCGGCTCCTTGCCGAGGATCAGGTCGGCGGCCTTCTCGGCGATCATCATCACCGGCGCGTAGATGTTCCCGTTGGTGACGTAGGGCATGACGGAGGCGTCCACGACCCGCAGGCCCTCCACCCCGTGCACCCGCAGACTCTCGGGGTCGACGACGGCCATCTCGTCCGCCGCGGGCCCCATCTTGCAGGTGCAGGACGGATGCAGCGCCGTCTCGCCCTCCTTGGCGACCCAGTCGAGGATCTGCTCGTCCGTGTCCACCTGGAGCCCCGGCGAGACCTCGCCGTCGTTGTACGGGGCCATCGCGGGCTGGTTGAGCAGCCTGCGCGCGACCCGGATCGCCTCGACCCACTCCCGCCGGTCCTGCTCGGTGGAGAGGTAGTTGAAGCGCAGGGCGGGGTGTTCGCGCGGGTCCTTACTCTTGATCTTCACCGAGCCGATGGCGTCCGAGTACATGGGCCCCACGTGCACCTGGTAGCCGTGGCCACCGGCGGGCGAGGAGCCGTCGTAACGGACCGCGATGGGCAGGAAGTGGAACATCAGGTTGGGGTAGTCGACGTCCTCGTTGCTGCGGGCGAAGCCCCCCGCCTCGAAGTGGTTGGTGGCCGCCGGACCCTTCCTGAACAGCCACTGGAGCCCGATGAAGGGGGCCCGCCACTTCGCCATGTACGGCTGCATCGACACGGGCTGCTTGCAGGCGTACTGGACGTACACCTCAAGGTGGTCCTGCATGTTCTCGCCGACGCCCGGAAGGTCGTGCACGACGTCGATGCCCAGGGCGCTCAGCTCCTCGGCGTTCCCGACGCCCGACAGCTGGAGCAGCTGCGGTGAGTTGATCGCGCCGCCACAGAGGATGACCTCCTTGGCGCGGACCTCCTGCACCGGTCCCCTGCCGTGCCGGTACTCGACCCCCACCGCCCGCTTGCCCTCGAAGAGCACGCGGTTCACGAAGGCACGCGTCTTCACGGTGAGGTTGGGCCGCTTGCGGACGGGCTTGAGGTACGCCTTCGACGCGGACAGCCGCCGCCCACGGTGGACGTTCCGGTCGAACTTGGCGAAGCCCTCCTGCCGGTACCCGTTGACGTCGTCCGTCGCCGGGTACCCCGCCTCCACGGTGGCCTTGAGGAAGGCGCCGAAGAGCGGGTTGGTCGCCGGGCCGCGTTCGAGGACGAGGGGGCCGTCGTGGCCGCGGAACTCGTCGTCGGGGTCGGCGGCGAGACAGTTCTCCATGCGCCGGAAATACGGGAGACAGTGCGCGTAGTCCCACTTCTCCATGCCTGGGTCGGCCGCCCAGCGCTCGTAGTCCATGGGGTTCCCGCGCTGGAAGATCATGCCGTTGATGCTGCTGGAGCCGCCCAGCACCTTGCCGCGGGCGTGGTAGACGCGCCGCCCGCCCATATGGGGCTCGGGCTCGGACTCGTACTTCCAGTCGTAGAAGCGGCTGCCGATGGGGTAGGTCAGGGCGGCGGGCATGTGGATGAAGACGTCCCACGGGTAGTCGGACCGGCCGGCCTCCAGGACGAGCACCCGGTTCGCCGGGTCCGCCGAGAGCCTGTTCGCCAGTGCGCTGCCGGCCGATCCGCCGCCGACGATGACGAAGTCGTATTGCAGGGGAGCCATGATGTCTCGTCTCGCTCGCGCCGTAGATACGCGAGGCATGCTAATCCAGTAGCGCTATACGCACCAGGTTGCGGGACACGCAACATGCAAGGTCTTGATTTCGGAGCTGTTACCGGAAGGGGCGTTTTTTACTGCGCGTATAGTTTCGTTGTGAGCAACCACAGCACAGACACCGAAACGTCCAATTCACCGGCCGGCGGAGTGCAGTCGGTCGACCGCGCGATCAGCGTCCTGGAGATCCTCGCCCAACGCGGCGAGGCAGGCGTCAGCGAGGTCGCTGCCGAGATCGATGTTCACAAATCGACCGCGTTCCGGCTGCTCGGCGCGCTGGAGGCGCGTGGTCTGGTGGAGCAGGCGGGTGAACGCGGCAAGTACCGGCTCGGCTTCGGCATCGTCCGGCTGGCCGGCGCGGTCACGGGAAGTATCGACATCACGCAGCAGGGCCGTACGGTCTGCGAGCAGCTCGCCGAGGAGATCGGCGAGACGGTGAACCTCGCCGTGCTGCAGGAGCACTACGCCGTCAACCTGTTCGAGGCACGCGGCCCCGGGGCCGTCAGCGCGTACAACTGGGTCGGCCAGCTGACCCCGCTGCACGCCACGTCCAGCGGCAAGATCCTGCTGGCCCACCTCCCGGCGAAGGAGCGGACCGCGCTGCTGAACGGGGCGGGCCTGAAGAAGGTCACCCCGCACACGATCACCGCGAAGTCGAAGCTGGAGAAGGATCTCGTCGAGGCGCGCGAGCAGGGGTACGCCTGGACGCAGGAGGAGCTGGAGATCGGGCTGCACGCGATGGCGGCGCCGATCCGGGACCACACCGGGACGGTCGTCGCGGCGGTGAGCGCGTCCGGGCCCTCCTACCGGTTCACGACGGAGCGGCTGCACGAGACGGCGCCGCTGCTGGTCAAGGGGGCTGCGGAGATCAGCCACCGGATGGGGTTCGTGGCTGCTGCCGCCGGCGTGTCCTGAGGCACGGGTGAACAGGGACGTACGCCTGCGGCAGGAGTCACACGACAGGGCCTAGCTCGTCCAGCTGTGGGCGACGTCGACCACGACCCGGTCGGCCAACTGGATCACCCGGAACGGCAGTCGGGCGCGCACACCGAGCCCGACCTGGCTCTGGCCCTCGGAGGTGCCGCCGAAGCGGGCGTCCCGGAAGGTGCTGTACCCGCTGATGTTCACACCCGGCAGCGGCCTGCCCACCACACCCGGGTAGGTCGGTACGCCGGCCTCCAGGTCGTAGCTCCACGCACCCACGGCGATGTCGAGGATCGCCCCGCCGGCGACCGGGATGTACTGACCCGAGGGGTCCGCGTAGAACCGGTCCACGTACTGGACGGCATAGCCGACCTGACCGCCGCCGGGCACGTCGAACACGATGCGGTCGTAGCAGTCGTGCCGTCCGGTCCTGACGTCCGTCAGATGATCGGCCCCCATGACCGCGCCGCCGCTCTTGGCGCCGCTGCCCCAGCCCGTAGGACAGGCCGCCGCCGCGCGTGAGACCTCCGCCGGTGCCGCGCCTGCGGTGCCCGCCGCCGTCCCCAGCATGGTGCCCGCAAGCGCGAGCGCCGTCATCGCCGCTCTGATACCTCGCACCGTGTCCCCCTTGAAGCCCTTGGTCGCACAACTCTGACGCTGAGTGAGACTACCCATGGCACAGAAAGGTTGTACGTCGGACGAGGCGGGACAAACCGGTGATCTTGCCGTCCACGGCTGTGGTCCTGCGGCTGTGGCCCTGCGGAGGCTAGCGCGTCCCCAGCCGCTCGCTGACCCAGTCGTGGAAGGCGCCGATGTGGTGCTCGCTCGGCACCAGCACGCCGCCCTTCGCGTACAAGCGGGAACTCATGCCCGGCTGGGTGCGCTCGCAGGCCTCGAAGTCCTGGCGGTTGACGCGGTCGAACAGTTCCACCGACCGGCTGACGTCCTTGCCGGTCTCGACGACGTGCGGCAGATACAGCCAGTCGCACTCGACAACCGTGCGGTCGGCCGCCACCGGGTACATGCGGTGGAAGATCACATGGTCGGGTACGAGGTTGATGAACACCTGCGGTTTGACGGTGATCGCGTAGTAGCGGCGGTCCTGCTCCTCCGCGACCCCCGGGATACGGTCGAGCCCCTCGGAGCCGTCGATGGTGAACCCCTGCACCTCCCCGCCGAACTCGGCGCCGTGGCCGACGTAGTACTGGGCGGCGTAGCCGTCGGCGAACTCCGGGAGCACCTCGGTGAGTTCGGGGTGGATCGTGGCGCAGTGGTAGCACTCCATGAAGTTCTCGATGATGAGCTTCCAGTTGGCCTTCACGTCGTAGACGATCCGCTTGCCGACCGAGAGGTTGTCGATGTCGTAGTGCTCGATCGACTCGACGTCACCGAGCCGGCCGATGACCTCGCCGATCACGTCCTCCTCGAAGGAGGGCGGGTTCTCCGCGAGGCAGACCCAGACATAGCCGAGCCATTCCCGGACAGCCACGCTCACCAGCCCGTACTCGGTACGGCCGACATCCGGCATCTTCGTCAGGTTGGGCGCGGCGACGAGCTTGCCGTCGAGCCCGTACGTCCAGGCGTGGTAGGGACACTGGAAGGCCCGCTTGACCTCACCGGTCTCCTCGGTGCAGAGCTTGGCTCCCCGATGCCGGCACACATTGAAGTAGGCCCGGATCGAGTTGTCCCGCGCCCGCGTCACGAGGATGCTCTCGCGCCCCACGTCGACGGTCCGGAAAGCACCGGGTTTCGCCAGCTCGGAAGCGCGCGCGACACAGAACCACATGGTCTCGAATATCCGCTCCTGCTCCTGGGCGAAGATCCCCGCGTCCGTGTAAGAGGAGCCGGGGAGGGTGGCGATCAGACTGTCGGGCAGACTGGTCGAGGTCACAGGGCACTCCTCGGAGAAACGTAGTGATCACTTGATGTCGGGTAGCGCCCCGCAGGGGCGCACCCGCTAGGGGCGCGGGGAACTGCGCGAGAAGCCCCACCGACCGGCAGCCGAACTCACCGCACAACCGGCAGAGCCAACTGCTTACGCCACCGCACAAAAAGCCGAGGCTGATTCATCCCCAGCACAGCAACCGGCTCCCCACCCCGCCGATAGACAGCCAGGACGTCACGGTCACCCACCGCACCTTCCTCGACCGTCACACTGTCCGCACCCCCCGCGAACCCGGCGAACTGAATCTTCACCCCGTACTGATCCGACCAGAAGTAGGGAGGCCGGGGCGCCCCCGGCAACACCGCACCCCCGGCCAGCAGCACAGCCACCGCCGCAGCCGGCCGCTCCACCGCCCCGGTCCAGTGCTCGACCCGACGGTGAACGCCCGCCCGGGGGTCGTACCAGTTGGCACAGTCCCCCACCGCGACAACCCCCGCCAGACTGCTGCGCCCGTCCGCCCCGCACTTGACCCCGTTGTCGAGAACGACCCCGGACCCCTCAAGCCACTCCACACACGGCCGCGCCCCCACCCCGACGACGACGATGTCGGCCGGAACGCTGCGCCCGTCCTCCAGCAGCACCGCCTCGACCTGCCGCTCCCCGCTCAGCCCCTTCACGCCGACCCCGCAGAGCAGCCGTACGCCGTGGTCGGTGTGCAGGCCGGAGACGACGGCGCCCATGGTCTCGCCCAGGGGGCCGGCCAGCGGGGTCGGGGCGGCCTCGATGACCGTGACGTCGAGGCCGAGGGCGTACGCCGTGGAGGCGACCTCCGCGCCGATGAAGCCGCCGCCGATGACCACCAGGCGGCCACCGCGGGCGAGTTCGTCGCGCAGGGCGCGGGCGTCGTCCAGGGTGCGCAGGGTGTGTACGCCGGTGAGGCCCTCGGCGCCGGGGAGCGTGCGGGCGGCGGCGCCGGTCGCGATGACGACGCCGTCCGCACGCACCTCCCGGCCGTCGGCGAGGCGGACGGACCGGTCGGTGCGGTCGAGGCCGGTGGCGCGGGTGCCGAGCAGCCACTCCGCGCCGAGGTCCTCGCCGTCCGTCTCCAGCCCTAGGTCCGCCTCGCCGAGGGTTCCGGCCAGGAACTCCTTGGACAACGGCGGTCTGTCGTACGGGCGGTGGGCCTCGTCGCCGATGACGACGAGCCGCCCGTCGTAGCCCTGCTTCCGGAGCGAGCGCGCCGCCGACAGTCCGGCCAGCGAGGCGCCCACCACGGCCACCGTCCTCACGCGGGACCCCCGGCTAGCCGGGCCGCGACGCACGGCGGCAGGTTGGGGGCGTCCGCGGACACCCGGACGTGGATCATGCCGTCCTCGACGACCACCTCGTGCGTCCGCACCGGCAGCTTGGCCGGCGGGGAGTCGACCGCGCCGGTGCGCAGGTCGAACTTCGAGGCGTGCAGCGGGCATTCCACCTCGCAGCCCTCCAGCCAGCCGTCGGCGAGCGAGGCATCCTGGTGGGTGCAGGTGTCGTCGATGGCGAAGACCTCGCCGTCCTCGGTGTGGAACACCGAGACGGGCGGGTCGATGTCGAGCCGGAAGGCCTCACCTCGCGGGAGATCCGCGAGTCGGCACGCGGGAATCATCATGACACCTCGGTGCGTATAGCGAAACGGATTGCGGTAAGCGCAACGTCAGTTTGAGGGCGCCCAGAACCCTTGTCAAGAAGTCCAGGGGCCGGGATGAGCCACGTACGAGCCATGAATGACAGTTGCGCACTGCACAACACACAGCACATGACACAACACGCAGGCGGGCAGTCAGTCCACGGCCGGACGATCAGAAGCCGCGGTCGATCCACTCCTGAAGATGCGGCGCCTCGGCGGCGACGGTGGTGGTGTCGCCGTGCCCGGTGTATACGACCGTCTCGCCCGGCAGGGTCAGCAGCCGGTCCCGGATCGAGCCGACGATGGTCGGGAAATGGCTGTACGACCGTCCAGTGGCCCCGGGACCGCCCGCGAACAGCGTGTCGCCGCTGAAGAGGGCGCCCAGGGCGGGCGCGTACAGGCAGACCGCGCCCGGGGCGTGTCCGGGCGTGTGCAGGACGGTCAGCTCGACGCCGGCCACGGTCAGGACCTGGCCGTCGGCCAGTCCGCCGTCGGGTTCCCGGTCCGGATGGGTCTGCTTCCACAGCGGCAGGTCGTCGCCGTGGAGCAGGACCGGGGCGCCGGTGCGCGCGGCGAGCGCGGGGGCCGCGTCGATGTGGTCGTTGTGGGCGTGCGTGCACACGACGGCCCGGAGGGTACGGCCGCCGAGGGCCGCCGCGATGGCGTCGGCGTCATGGGCGGCGTCGACGACGATCGCCTCGCTGTCGTCGCCGACGATCCAGACGTTGTTGTCGACGTCCCAGGTGCCGCCGTCGAGCGAGAACGTGCCCGAGGTGACGAGCCGCTCGATCCGCGCGCTCTGCTCGATGGGGGCGCCCATCAGAACACCACCACCGAACGCAGCACGTCTCCGCCGTGCATACGCTCGAACGCCTTCTCGACGTCGTCGAGCGCGATGGTCTCGGTCACGAAGGCGTCCAGCGGGAGCCGCCCCTGGAGATGAAGGTCGATGAGCATGGGGAAGTCGCGGGAGGGCAGGCAGTCGCCGTACCAGGACGACTTCAGCGAGCCGCCGCGTCCGAAGACGTCGATCAGCGGCAGTTCGAGCTTCATGTCGGGCGTGGGCACACCGACCAGGACGACGGTTCCGGCCAGGTCGCGGGCGTAGAACGCCTGCTTGTACGTCTCCGGCCGGCCGACCGCCTCGATGACGACGTCGGCGCCGTGGCCGCCGGTCAGCTCACGGATGGCTTCGACGGCATCGGTCTCCCTGGAGTTGACCGTGTGGGTCGCGCCGAGGGTGCGGGCGGTGGCGAGCTTCCGCTCGTCGATGTCCACGGCGATGATCCTCGCCGCGCCCGCGAGGTTCGCCCCGACGACGGCCGCGTCCCCGACGCCCCCGCAGCCGATGACGGCGACGGTGTCACCGCGCCCCACGTTCCCGGTGTTGATGGCGGCACCGATCCCGGCCATCACCCCGCACCCCAGCAGCCCGGCGACAGCAGGCGAGACGGCCGGGTCGACCTTGGTGCACTGCCCGGCGGCGACCAGGGTCTTCTCGGCGAAGGCGCCGATACCGAGAGCGGGCGACAGCTCCGTACCGTCGGCGAGGGTCATCTTCTGCTTGGCGTTGTGCGTGTTGAAGCAGTACCAGGGCCGCCCGCGCAGACAGGCCCGGCAGTTCCCGCACACGGCACGCCAGTTGAGGATGACGAAGTCACCCGGGGCGACATCGGTGACCCCCTCGCCCACCGACTCGACGACACCCGCCGCCTCATGCCCCAGCAGGAAGGGGAAGTCGTCGTTGATCCCGCCCTCGCGGTAGTGCAGGTCGGTGTGGCAGACCCCGCAGGCCTGGACCTGGACCAGCGCCTCGCCCGGACCGGGGTCCGGCACGAGGATCGTCTCCAGGCTGACGGGGGCGCCCTTCCCCTTCGCGACGACAGCACGGACCTGATGGGTCATGGCCACTCCTCGGCTGGTACGAGACTGGATGTTGCTCATTACGGCACACATCTCACGTGTCGCAACACAGCATCATGGAGAGCCAAGCAGCGGTCAAGAACGCTGCAGGCACCCCCGGCCGCCGCCCTGTCGCTCCCCGACCGCTCCCCAGCCGCTCGTCAGCCGCCCCCGGCCTTTCGTCAGACATTCCTCCGATACTGGCCGCCGATCTCGAAGAACGCCTCGGTGACCTGGCGGAGTGTGCACACGCGGGCGGCGGCCATCAGCGCCTCGAAGGCGTTCTCGCCGCCCACCGCGGCCTCCTTCAGCCGGGCGAGGGCCTGCGCGGCCTCGGCACCGTGCGCGTTCTGGAAGTCGCGGACCCGCGTGAGCTGGGACTCCTTCTCCGTCTCCGTGGCGCGGGCCAGCTCGACCTCGTGGGGCGCACCCTCGCCACCGGGACGGCGGAAGGTGTTGACGCCGATGATCGGCAGCGTGCCGTCGTGCTTGCGCTGCTCGTACAGCATCGACTCGTCCTGGATGCGCCCGCGCTGGTACCCGGTCTCCATGGCCCCGAGCACCCCACCCCGCTCGTTGATGCGGTCGAACTCGGCGAGCACGGCCTCCTCGACCAGGTCGGTGAGCTGGTCGATGATGAACGACCCCTGGAGCGGGTTCTCGTTCATGGCGAGCCCCCACTCCCGGTTGATGATCAGCTGGATGGCCAGCGCCCGCCGCACGGACTCCTCGGACGGGGTGGTGACGGCCTCGTCGTAGGCGTTGGTGTGCAGGGAGTTGGCGTTGTCGTAGATAGCGATGAGCCCCTGGAGGGTGGTGCGGATGTCGTTGAAGTCCATCTCCTGGGCGTGCAGGGAACGACCCGAGGTCTGGACGTGGTACTTCAGCTTCTGGCTGCGCTCGTTGGCCCCGTACCGCTCCTTCATGGCGACGGCCCAGATACGGCGGGCGACCCGCCCCAGCACGGAGTACTCGGGGTCCATCCCATTGGAGAAGAAGAAGGACAGATTGGGCGCGAAGTCGTCGATGCGCATGCCACGCGCGAGATAGGCCTCGACGTAGGTGAACCCGTTGGCGAGGGTGAAGGCGAGCTGGCTGATCGGGTTCGCCCCGGCCTCGGCGATGTGGTAGCCGGAGATGGAGACCGAGTAGAAGTTGCGGACCTTCTGCTCGATGAACCACTCCTGGATGTCGGCCATCATCCGCAGCGAGAACTCGGTGGAGAAGAGGCAGGTGTTCTGCCCCTGGTCCTCCTTGAGGATGTCGGCCTGCACGGTCCCGCGCACGTTGGCGAGCGCGTGCGCCCGCAGCTCGCCGGCCTCCTCCGCCGAGGGCTCACGCCCCTCGGCGGCCCGGAAGGCGTCAACCCTCTGATCGATGACGGTGTTGAGGAAGAAGGCGAGAACGGTGGGCGCGGGCCCATTGATGGTCATGGAGACGGAGGTCGTGGGAGCGACGAGATCGAACCCGTCGTAGAGCGCCTTCATGTCCTCCAGGGTGGCGACGGAGACCCCCGAGGTGCCGACCTTGCCGTAGATGTCGGGGCGTTCGTCGGGGTCGCGGCCGTAGAGGGTGACGGAGTCGAAGGCGGTGGACAGCCGGGTGGCGGGCTGCCCCTCGGAGAGCAGCTTGAAGCGCCGGTTCGTACGGAACGGATCGCCCTCCCCCGCGAACATCCGCGCCGGATCCTCACCGTCCCGCTTGAAGGGGAACACCCCGGCGGTGAAGGGGAAGAGACCGGGCAGATTCTCCCGCCGCCAGAAGCGGACCAGCTCCCCGTGGTCGGTAAAAGCGGGCAGAGCGACCCGAGGAATCTTATTACCGGAGAGGGACTCACGATTCAACGCCGTACGGATCTCCCGGTCCCGCACCTTCACAACCTGCTCGTCGCCGGAGTACGAGGCCACGACCGCGGGCCAGTCCCGGATCTGATCGGCGACATCGGGAGACAGCTGACGCCGGGCGTCGGCGAGCAGGGTCTCGACACCCCCCGCATCGCTCCCGACCTCGTCCAGCTCACACCTGACGAAATCCAACCGCTGCACCCGCCGAGCGGCATCGGCGAGAGCCTCCGTACGGGCGTGATAGGCCCGGACGGCCTCGGTGATCTCGGCGAGATAGCGGACGCGTTCGGCGGGGACGACGCGCCGGATGCCGGAGGAGTGCCGCACGGTGACGGGCGCGAGAGCACCCTCGGACAGCGACAGCCCACGCTCGGCCAGTCCGTCCCGCAGGTGCTGGTAGAGGGCGGTGACACCGTCGTCGTTGAAGGTGGCCGCCGAGGTCCCGAACACGGGCATGTCCTCGGGCCGCTGCCCGAACGCCTCCCGGTTCCGGACGAGCTGCCGCCCCACGTCCCGCATCGCGTCCTTGGCGCCGCGCCGCTCGAACTTGTTGATGGCGACGACGTCGGCGAAGTCGAGCATGTCGATCTTCTCCAACTGCGAGGCGGCGCCGAACTCGGGCGTCATCACGTACATGGAGGTGTCGACGTACGGCACGATCGCAGCGTCGCCTTGCCCGATCCCCGGCGTCTCCACGATCACGAGATCGAACCCGGCGGCCTTGACGACGTCGATGACGTCGGACAGATGCTCGGGCAGCTCCCGGCTCCCCCGCGTGGCGAGGCTCCGGAAGAAGACCCGGCTGCCGTCGAGGGAGTTCATCCGAATCCGGTCACCGAGCAGCGCCCCGCCACCGCGCCGCCGGGTGGGGTCGACGGCGATGACAGCGATCCGCAGCTTGTCCTGCTGGTCGACACGGAACCGTCGTACGAGTTCATCGGTGAGTGAGGACTTGCCGGAGCCGCCGGTACCGGTGATCCCGAGAACGGGCGTGACCCGAGCGGCAGCGGCGGCCCGGACCTGCTCCAGCAGCTCGGGGGGCAGCTTGCCCAGCTCGGCGCCGGTGATGGCACGGGCGATGGCGAACCGATCACCGGTGAGCACGGCGGCGGCATCAACAGCCTTACTGTCCCAAAGGTCGAAGTCACAATCCCGAACGACGGAGTTGACCATCCCGGCAAGCCCCATCCGCTGCCCGTCCTCGGGCGAGAAGATGGTGACACCGCTGCGCCGCAGCCGGGCGATCTCCTCGGGCACGATGACCCCGCCCCCGCCTCCGACCACCTGAATATGCTCGGCCCCCTGCCCGCGAAGCGACTCGACAAGGTACTCGAAGTACTCGACGTGCCCGCCTTGATAGGAGGACACGGCAACCCCGTGCGCGTCCTCTTCCAGCGCGGCATCGACGACCTCCCGCACGGACCGGTTGTGCCCCAGGTGGATCACCTCGGCACCCTGGGACTGAAAGATCCGCCGCATGATGTTGATCGACGCGTCATGCCCATCGAACAACGCCGAGGCGGTAACCAGCCGGACGGGGTGCACGGGACGGTGGAGATCGCTCGCGGTCATGGGTTGCCTTCCCATTTACTAGGACGTCCTACTAGTGAGGATACTAGGACGTCCTAGTAAATGGACAGACGCACACCCCCACGCGGCCCGTCCGGGACATGAGGGCGGGGCCGCCGAGGCCGATTTTTCCCGCCCACCCACCCGTTTACTGCATCCATCCAGCCAAGGCCCAGGCATCTCCAGCCCGTCCGGCGTTTGAGGACGAGCGCGTTCAGCGCGATAGGCGGGGGTCTGGGGGCGGCAGCCTCCAGGGATGGGACGGGTAGGGGCGGCGGGGGCGAGGAAAGCACGGCAATGTGCCGCACGCCATTATGCAACTAGTTGCACAACACCCCCCACGTCCCCTACAAAGGCAGAACCAGCCCACCCCCACCCCACCCGGAGAGGCCCCCATGAGCCCCACCCCCTACCCCCACCTCCTCCGCCCCCTGAACCTCGGCCACACCACCCTCCCCAACCGCATCCTCATGGGCTCCATGCACATAGGCCTCGAAGAAGCAGACCCCACCTTCAAACGCATGGCCGAGTTCTACGCAACCCGAGCCCGCGGCGGCGTATCCCTCATCGTCACCGGCGGAATCGCCCCCAACGACGCCGGCCGCCCCTACGAAGGCGGCGCCAAACTCACCACCGACGCCGAAGCCGACCAGCACCGCACCATCACCACCGCCGTACACGCCGAGGGCGGAAAAATCGCGCTCCAGATCCTGCACTTCGGCCGGTACGCCTACCACCGGAACCTCGTCGCCCCCAGCCCCCTCCAGGCCCCGATCAGCCCCTACCCCCCACACGAACTCACCACCACCGAGGTCGAACAGACCATCGACGACTACGTCCGCACAGCCACCCTCGCCCGCCGCGCCGGCTACGACGGAGTCGAGATCATGGGCTCCGAGGGCTACCTGATCAACGAGTTCATCGCCGCCCGGACCAACCACCGCACCGACCACTGGGGCGGCTCCTACGAGAACCGCATGCGCTTCCCGGTCGAGATCGTCCGCCGGGTACGCGAGGCCGTCGGCGAGGACTTCATCCTCATCTACCGTCTGTCGATGCTGGACCTGGTCCCGGGCGGCTCGACACTCCCCGAAGTGATCAGCCTCGCCAAGGCAGTCGAAGCCGCCGGGGCCACGATCATCAACACCGGCATCGGCTGGCACGAGGCACGTATCCCCACCATCGCCACCTCCGTGCCGCGCGGCGCCTACACCTGGGTGACGAAGCGGCTCATGGGCGAGGTCGGCATCCCCCTGGTCGCCACCAACCGCATCAACACCCCTGAACTGGCCGAGCAGTTGCTCGCCGACGGCTGCGCGGACATGGTCTCCATGGCCCGCCCGATGCTCGCCGACCCCGAGTTCGTGAACAAGGCGCGCGAGGGCCGCCCCGAGGCGATCAACACCTGCATCGGCTGCAACCAGGCCTGCCTGGACCACACCTTCAGCGGCCAGATCACCTCCTGCCTGGTCAACCCCCGCGCCTGCCACGAGACGGAACTCGTCCTCGCCCCCACCCGCCTGCGCAAACGGATCGCGGTCGTCGGCGCCGGGCCCGCCGGACTCGCCTGCGCCGTCTCCGCGGCCGAACGCGGCCACCACGTCACCCTCTTCGACGCCGCCCCCGAGATCGGCGGCCAGCTGAACGTCGCCCGCAAGGTCCCCGGCAAGCAGGAGTTCGACGAGACACTCCGCTACTTCCGCCACCAGTTGGACGCCCACGAGGTGGACGTACGCCTCAACACCCGAGCGACCGCGGCCGACTTGGCGACGGCCTACGACGAGGTCGTCGTGGCCACCGGCGTGACCCCCCGCACCCCCGACATCCCCGGCGTGGACCACCCCAGCGTCGTCGGCTACCTCGACGTCCTGCGCGACAACGCCCCCGTCGGCGACCGCGTCGCGATCCTCGGCGCGGGCGGCATCGGTTTCGACGTCGCCGAGTACCTCACGGACAGCGGCGACAAGGCGCACGAGGACCCAGCGACGTACTTCCGCGCCTGGGGCGTCGACATGGACCACCGCACGCCGGGTGGCCTGACCGCCCCCGAACGCCCCGCACCGCCCCGCACCGTCCACCTCCTCCAGCGCAGGACGAGCAAGGTCGGCGCGGGCCTCGGCAAGACCACCGGCTGGATCCACCGCACGGAACTGAAGCACCGGGGCGTGACCATGACCCCGGGCGTCGTGTACGACCGCATCGACGACGCCGGACTCCACATCACCGTCGACGGCACCAGCACCCTCCTCCCGGTCGACACCGTCGTCCTGTGCACCGGCCAGGACCCGCGCCGGGACCTGTACGACGACCTGCTGGCCGCGGGCTGCGAGCCGCACCTGATCGGCGGCGCCGACCTGGCGGCCGAACTGGACGCCAAGCGGGCCGTCAAGCAGGGCACGGAACTGGCGGCGAGGCTCTGACACCCGTACGAACGCGCATGCGGGCGGACAACCGCCGTCCGCGTCCGGTCCCTAGGATTGAACCCATGTCCCTCCCGCACGCGATCCTCACCGCCCTGCTCGAAAAGCCGTCCTCGGGGCTGGAGTTGACCCGCCGGTTCGACAAGTCGATCGGGTTCTTCTGGTCGGCGACGCACCAGCAGATCTACCGCGAGCTGGGAAAACTGGAGGCCGAGGGCCACATCCGCGCCCTGCCCGCCGAACAGCCGAGCCGGGGCCAGAAGAAGAGTTACGAGGTGCTGCCCGCCGGCCGCGCCGAACTGGCCCGCTGGACGGCCGCACCCCAGGACCCCAAGCCGTACCGGGACGCCATGCTGCTGCGGCTGCGCGCCGCGGCGGTGGTCGGCACGGCAGGCGTCGAGGCCGATCTGCGCCGCCATCTCGCGCTGCACCAGCGCCAGTTGACGGAGTACCAGGAGATCGAGCAGCGCGACTTCCCGCCCCGGCCCCCGGGTTCGGCCGCCGCCCCCCAGGACCGTCTCCAGCACCTGGTCCTGCGCGCGGGCATCGACCTGGAGACCTTCTGGACCCAGTGGCTCACGCACGCCCTGACGGAGTTCGCGCAACTGCCCGCCGAGCGCCCTACGGAGTGAGGACGACCTTCCCGGCGACCGTCCCCGACTCGGCGAGCCGCAGCGCGTCGGCGGCGCGGGTCAGGGGCAGCCGGGCGGCGACCTGGGCGGTGACGTCGCCGCTGCGGAGGGCGGCGAGTACCTGGGTGAGGTCGGCGTGCAGCCGGGTCCGGAACCGCTTCGGGGCCAGCGCCTTCCCGGCCCAGACGTTGTAGAAGTAGGCGCTGCGGCGGTTGGGCAGCGCGTTCCACAGCCACACCCGGCCGAGCAGTTTGAGCACCGGCAACTGCTTGGAGCCCTCGTCGTCCCGGGTGGAGGCGCTGCCGTACGCGACGAGCGTGCCGCCGGGCGCGAGGAGGCGCCAGGAGTCGGTCACACCGGGCCCGCCGACGTGGTCGAAGACGGCGTCCACTCCGCCGGGGGCGAGTTCGCGGACCCGGGCGGCGACGTCCCCGGTGCGGTAGTCGACGGGGACGACGCCCCGCTCCCGCAGCGCGTCGTGGTGCCGTACGGACGCCGTGCCGATCACCTTCGCGCCGGCCGCCTGAGCGAGCTGGACCAGGACCGTGCCGACGCCGCCGTTGGCGCCGTGCACCAGGACGGTCTGCCCGGCGCGGACGCGGGCCTTGCGGTGCAGCATCTGCCAGGCGGTGATGCCATTGAGCACCACGGTCTCCGCCTCGGCCGCGCCGACCCCCTCGGGCACCGGGACGACATCGGTCGCGTCGACCGGCACATGGCTGGCCCAGCCGCCGACCTTGAGCAGCGCGGCCACCCTGGTGCCGGTCAGGCCCGGGTCGACGCCCTCACCGGCGGCGACGACGGTGCCGACGAGGTCGTACCCGGGGACGAAGGGGAAGGCCGGCTGGTCGTAGTACCGGCCGCGGCGCATCTGCTGTTCGGCGAAGGAGACGCCGGTCGCCTCCATCCGGACGACGACCTGCCCGGGACCGGCGACGGGCACGGTTCCGTGCCGCACCTCCAGCCCCTCCGGCTCCACCTTGCCCGGCAGAACGACCTCGACGAGTACTTCTGTGCCCATGACAGCCTCCATGACCGACCCCTTTGTTTCTCGTTATCGCGTTGGTTAGAAGCTATAACTCATCGACCGCGAGTGTCAATAACTTGAGTGATAGCCTCTAACCATGACCGAGACCCCGCGCGAGCGATACCGCGCCCAGGTGCGTACGGAGATCAAGGAACGCGCGTGGGAGCAGATCGCCACGGCGGGGGCGTCCGCGCTCTCCCTGAACGCCGTCGCCAAACAGATGGGCATGAGCGGACCCGCGCTCTACCGGTACTTCGCCGGGCGCGACGAGCTGATCTCCGAGCTGATCAGGGACGCGTACCGGAGCCTCGCCGACGCCTTCCGCGCAGCCGCCGAGCCCGCCCCCGACCCGGCCGCGCTCGCCCGCGCCCTGCGCGCCTGGGCCCTGGCCGACCCCCAGCGCTACTTCCTGGTCTACGGCACGCCCGTACCGGGCTACCACGCGCCCTCGGACGTCACCGGGATCGCGTCCGAGATCATGACGACCCTGCTCGACGCCTGCGCCACGCTGCCCCCGGCCGGCCCCAGGACACCGTTCGACGCGCACATCGAGGACCACCGGCTGTGGGCGGCCGGCCACCCCGCCCCGCCCGCGGTCCTGCGCCGGGCCCTGACCTGCTGGACCCGGCTGCACGGCGTCCTGTCCCTGGAGCTGGCCGGCCACTTCACCGGGATGGAGTTCGACCCGGCCCTGCTGTTCGAGGCCGAACTGGACGCGCTGCTCGGCTGAGCGGACGGGCGGGCTGACGGGAACGGCAGAGCGCCCTGTGTCCGAGGGGGAACCTCGGGCACAGGGCGCTCGCGCCGATCGGCCTAAGTGCGTGGTCGGTCGGTCCTCAGAGCCGGAAGACATCGAGGAAGGAGCTCCAGAACCCCTTCTTCCGCTGTTCCGGACGGCCCGCCTGGGACTGCACCGGCTGCGGGGCCGGGCGGTGCACCGGTTCCGGTGTCGTGGGCTTCGGGGCCTGGTTGCGCAGGGCCGAGGCGATCCGGGTGGCCGGGGTCGGGCTGAACCGGACCGGCAGGTTGGCCAGCGCGCGGTGGAAGGGGCCCGGGCGCCACAGCAGGCTGTCCTGCGGGACCGCGAGGGTCAGGTCGGGCAGGGCGTTGAGGATCTTCTCGATCGCCGTGAGGGCGATGACCACGGCCGGGTCCTTGGCCGGGCAGGCGTGCGGGCCCGCGCCGAAGGCCAGGTGCGCGCCCTTGCTGGACAGCTGCCGGGCCTCGTTGAGGGCCGGGTCGCTGTTGGCGGCGGCGAAGCTGATGACGACCGGGGTGTTCGCGTCGACCGGTACGCCGCCGAGGTCGACGTCCTGCAAGGGGTAGTGCGTGGCGTAGTTGGCGATGGGCGGGTTGTTCCACAGCACGTGGTCGATGGCTTCCTCGACCAGCATGCCGCTGCCGCGCTCCGAGGGGTTGTCGGACAGCAGCAGGAGCAGGGAGCTGGCGATGAGGTTGCGCTGGGGTTCGAGGCCCGCGCCCATCAGCACGATCAGCTGGTCGCGGAGTTCCTCGTCGTTGAGGCCCGCGGAGTGCTGGATGAGCCAGGAGGTCACGTCGTCGCCGGGCTCGCGGCGCTTGAGCGTGATCAGCTCCTGGAGGCAGGTGGCGACCTGCTCCAGGCCCTTGAGGGCGTCGTCCTGGCCGTCGAACATGGCGGCCATGCCGGAGGTCAGGCGGTCGCCGATGTCGGCGGGGCAGCCGAACATCTTGTTGAACAGCAGCAGCGGGATCAGCTTGGCGTAGTCGTTGAGGAGGTCGGCCCGCCCGCGCTCGCTGAACTGGTCGATCAGGTAGTCGGCGATGGGCTCGACGTCCCGCCGGATACGGCTGATGTTCAGCTTGGCGAGGCTCTCGGTGACGGCCTTGCGCAGCCGCAGATGCACGGCGCCGTCCGTGAACAGGACGTTGGGCCGGTACATCATCATCGGCAGTACGGGGCTGTCGAGGGCGATGCGGCCCTCGTTCAGGGCGGCCCAGCGGCGCGAGTCACGGGCGAACAGGGTGGTGTTCTGGAGCACCCTGAGGGCCATCTCGTGCTGGACGACGAGCGTGGCGTCCACGCCCGGTGCCAGCTCGACCGGTGCGGCGGGGCCGTGGGCGCGCAACTTGTCGTAGACGCCCTGCGGGTCGGCGGCGAAGTCGGCGCCGTGCATGGGGCATCTGGCGGGAGCGCTCGACGTGGCACCCGCGTGCTGTATGTCCATGGAGGTTCCTTTGGGTTCCCCGCGCCTCGCGGCGGGGACGGGGGTGAGGAAAAACCTTGTGCGCGAAAGCGTGTGCGCGGCCCTGCCCGGGCCGCCCCCTGCCCGGGCCCCTTGTGCGGGGAGGGGCCGGACGAAGGGGTGGGACCGGGGCTGGAGCCCGATGTGACGGCGGGCCTCAGGCCGCGCGGGTGAGCAGGTGCTGGACGAGGGCGATCAGTGCCTTCGCCGACGACGTCTGGTCACGCGCGTCGCAGTAGACGACGGGGGTGTCCGGCAGCAGGTCGAGGGCCTCGCGGATCTCGTCCTCGTCGAACGCGCCGCCCAGCGGGTCGAAGGTGTTGACGGCGATGGCGTACTCCAGGCCGTACTTCTCGACCAGGTCGATCACCGGGAACGTCTCGGCCAGCCGGGACGGGTCGACCAGGAGCAGGGCGCCGAGCGCGCCGCGGGCCATGTCCTCCCACAGCTGCATGAAGCGCTGCTGACCGGGCGTACCGAAGAGGTACAGCACCAGTTCCTCGCTCAGCGTGAGCCGGCCGAAGTCCAGCGCGACCGTGGTCGTCACCTTGTCCGGAGCGCCCTTCAGGTCGTCCACGTGGGCGGACGCCTGGGTCATCTTCTCCTCGGTGCGCAGCGGGGCGATCTCCGACAGCGAGCCGATGTACGTGGTCTTGCCCACCGCGAAGTGCCCCACGACAAGGATCTTCGCGGTGGTGGTCACCGCGTCTGAGACGTAGATCGTCTCAGCCGTAGAGGGATTCGAGTCCATGCAGCACCTTTTCGATGATTCCTCTGTCGACGGACTGGGCGCGTGGGGGCGCGGCACGGCGCAGGAGATGACCCTGTTCGAATAAATCGGTGAGGAGGAGTCGGGCGACTCCCACCGGCAGCGACAGATGCGCGGCGACCTCCGCGACGGAGAGGTAGCCGCCGCCGCACAGGTCCCAGATGGCCCGGACCTCGGGGCTGGCGCCGAGCGGCAGCTCCCGGTCGGGGGCCAGCGTGACCAGGGTGTGCAGGGACAGGTCGTCGGCGGTCGGCAGCCGCCGTCCGCCCGTGATGACGTACGAGCGGACGAAGTCGCTGGTGACCGTGACCGGAGCTTCCTCGCCGTGGGCGTTCATGCGTCCGCACCGGCGTTCTGACGCGGCGGGGTGGTCATCGCCTTGCCGAGCGCGCCCACCTGCTGCTGCATCCGGAAGGACATGGCCTCCATGTCGACGTCGAGCGCGGCCGACACGGCGAGGTAGGCGCCGCTGCCCGCGGCTATGAGGAAGATCCAGCCGCCGTCGTACTCGATCAGGGTCTGCTTCCACAGACCGCGGCCGGAGCCGACGAAGGGGGCGACTGCGCGGCTGAGGGACTGCATCGAGCTCATCGCGGCGGCGTTGGTCTCCGCCTCGTCGCGCTCGATGTCACTGGACCGCTCCAGCAGGAGGCCGTCGGCCGATACGAGGATCGCGTGACGGGCGCCGCGGACTTGCAGCACATCGTTCAGCACCCACGACAGATCGGGATTCACTGGTCCTGTGGTCCTTCCATGGTCGTCGTATCCCGCCCAAGCAGCGTTCCGCGCTGGAACGCACCGATACGTGAGGCCGTCACCTCTGTGTTGAACTCCGGCTCGGCCGGGTCCGGCGGCGAGGGCACCACCGCGACGGGACTGCCGCGCCGCCGCCGCTTGGGCAGACCGCCGGCCGTCGTGCCGATCGGCCGCGGGGGTCCGCCCGGCGTGGCCACCGGGGTCAGCCGCTGGGGGGCGGCCGGCGGAGCCTCGACCGGCTTCGGCTCGGCCTTGGCCGCACCGCCCTCGGGCTCGGGAACGTCCGTCGTCAACAGGTTCTCCGGCAACAGAATCACCGCCCGTACGCCGCCGTAGGGCGACACCGAATCGACCGAGACCTTGAAGCCGTACCTGGTGGCGAGCATCCCGGACACGGCGAAGCCGAACTTCGGCGGGTCGCCGAGGCTCGTGATGTCGACCGGTGCCTGCGGGGAGAGCAGCACGGTGGCCCGCGCCTTCTCCTCGGTGTTCATACCGAGGCCGGCGTCGTCGACGATCAGGCAGACGCCGGTGGGCACGGCCTGGATGTTGATGTCGACGCGGGTGCCGGGCGCGCTGTAGTTGGTGGCGTTGGCGAGCAGTTCGGCGAGGACGACCGCGACGGGCTCGACGGCCCGGCTGGCCACCGAGACGTTCACCTGGGTGTTGATGGTGACGCGGTCGAAGTGCTTGATCCGGCCCTGGGCGCTGCGCGCCACGTCGTACACGGAGGCGGTGGACTCGCGCCGCCCGAGCCAGCCGCCGCACAGGACCGCGATGCCCTGGGCGCGGCGGCCGAACTGGCTGTTGGTGTGGTCGATCATCATCAGGTCGCCGAGGACCTGTTCGTCGTCGCCGTAGCGGCGCTGCGACTTCTCGATGATGAGCTGCTGTTCGTCGGCGAGTACCTGGAGCGTCCGCATCGCGGACTTCAGTACGGCCTTGGTGTCTTCCTCCGCGTCCTTGCGCACCGCGGCGAGATCGCCGGCGTGCTGTGCGTTCAGCTGGGTGTATTCCGCATAGAGGCGGTCGCGTTCACTCGTTGCTGCTTCGCGGGCGCTCTGCAGGTCGTTGCTCTTCCTGCGGAGGGCCATGTTGGTTCTGCGGGCCCGCATCACTGCGACGACCGCAGCGACCAGGACCACGAGCAAGATCCACAGCAGTGGATCCTGGATCAATGACGTCATGAGACTCTCTTCAAGTCGCCTTGCGACAGGAGCAGTTGCAGTCCGTTGGGTCCGGCCTGGAACACGGGCCCAGCCCGGTGGCGAACCTTACCGGCGGACCGACTCAGCCACTCCTTCGCGATGGGGCCCTTAGAGACTGTCCCCCGTGCGCGCGGCACGCCTCAGCCTACTGAAAGTGGGATGATCTTAGCAGTCAAGGGAGCGTCAAAAAGGTTCCGCTTACGCTCACTTGGAGACCTTCACACAGCTTTCGCGAACGGGTCCACGACAGTTATGGACCCGATACCTTCGGCATCCCGCCGGCGTCCTTCCGGCGTCCCGCCGGGCGCGAAAAGGCCCGCTCCCCCGTCATCCGGGAAGCGGGCCAAGGGTGTTGGCGCGGTTCGGAGCGGTCAGGCGGCCTCGGCGTCCACCTCGCACCACACGCGGAGCCGCTCGTCGACGAGCCGCTCCGGGTACTCCACGCCGGTCTCGAAGTGCTCGGGGAGCCGCGCGAGGCGGCCGTCCGGCCCCACGAAGGTCCGCAACACGTTCTGGGTCTGCTGCCGCTCGCTCTGGTCGGCCTGGTCGAATGCCATGCCTGAGGTTAACCCCTGCGCTCCGAAAAGGGTGACGCCCGGTCCGACGCCGTTACCAGGCGTGAGCGGGCGCGTTGTAGGGGAAGTGCGGGCGCGAGTCCAGCGCTCGCACTCATCGAACCAAAGGAGAACGTGATGTCTCGCATCGCGAAGGCAGCCGTCGCCGCGCTCGGCACCGGTGCCGTGGTGCTCGGCGGTGCCGGTATGGCCTCGGCCGACGCGGGTGCCCAGGGCGAGGCCGTCGGCTCGCCCGGCGTCCTGTCCGGCAACGTCCTGCAGATCCCGGTCCACGTGCCGGTCAACGTGTGCGGGAACTCGGTCAGCGTGATCGGCCTGCTGAACCCGGCCTTCGGCAACACCTGCGCCAACGTCAGCGACGGCCACCCGGGCAACCCCGGCCCCGGCGGCTACGGCAACTGACCCGTCGTACGCACACCGTGAGAGCCCCGGCGGATCCACCGCCGGGGCTCTCACGCGTAACACTCGGCCGCTCAGCCGCTCGGCCAGCTCAACCCCTCAGGCGTACCGGTAGATCGCGCTGTGGTCCTCCAGCTGATCCGGCGTCACGTCCCAGGGCGGCAGCGCCTCGTACCGGGCGACGACCCGGCCGCGCTGCGGATCGCCCAGCTTCGGGGCCCGCTCGGGCAGATAGCGGGCGCCGGCGCCGTGCCGCCGCTGCCAGCGCGACCAGCACAGGTCGACGAAGGCGTGGTGCAGCCAGAACACCGGGTCGTTGACGGACGCGCCGCCGACCATGTGCCCGCCGACCCACCGGTGGACGCGGTTGTGGTTGCGCCAGGACGGGGCGCCGCGCCCGCTCCCCCACCCTTCGAGCTTGTTGCGGAACCCCTTCGCGGACGTCGAGTTCCACGGCGACACGTCGTAGACGGGATCGTCGAGGGCCACGGCCAGGTCCTGCGGGGTCGGCAGCGTGAGCGGATCGCGGACCCGGCCGAGATCCCGGGTGAGGAACTCCCCGTCGGTGACGCTCTCCCTGACGGTCCAGTCACCGCGGTCGTAGGCGAACGGCCCGCTCATCACCCGCTGGTCGGACGCCCGCCCGGTCCCGCCGAGCAGATCGTCGCTCCAGGGCGTGCCGGTGGCCGTCCGGTCCCGGGTCCAGTCCCAGTACGGCAGCGTCACCGCCGGGTCCACCCGCTGCAGCGCCTCCTCCAGGTCCAGCAGGAACCGCCGGTGCCAGGGCAGGAAGGAGGGCGCCATGTGCGCCGTACGCAGCCCCTTCTCACCGTCGGAGACGTAGTACTCGATGTGCGTGCGCACGAACTCGTCGTACTCGCCCCGCCGTTTGACCTCCATCAGCGCCCCGACGAACCGCCGCCGCTCGGTCCGCGTCAGCGTGCTGACGTCCTTACGCGTGTACGCCACGACCGCCCCCTTCGCCGCCGGCGACCGTCAGCTTCCGCCCGGGCCCCAGCTCGTCGACGGCGGCGCGGGCCGCCTCAAGGGGCGTGGGGTACGAGCGGTAGTGGTCGACCATGCTCAGATACGTCCCGTCCGCGCGCCGCATCAGATGCAGGGGCCGCCCGTCCACGGTGACGTGCCACGGCCCGCCGCCGGGCGTGCGCATCGCCTGCGTCATGTGGCCGTCGTCGGCCCGCATGCCGCGCAGCCGGCGGCCCCGGTACATCTCGTCGAAGGACGACGCGTCGTCGCCGCCGGGCTCCCGGCGGGGCCACGCGGCGGCGACGACCGGCACGACGGCCAGGGCGAGGGCCGACACGCACAGGGCGCGCAGCGCGTCCCGGCGCGTCCCGGACCGGACGGGGGGACCGGACGGGCCCCGCTCCACTCTGCTGACGAACAAGACTCTCGCCTCTCTCCTGGTTCCGTTCGTTCGGTGGTGCGACCGCCCGGTGACCCAGCGCGTCCTGTTCGTCAGGCCGGCGAGACGCCGACTCCGCCGACTACGACGGCTACAGGGAGCCGAGGCCCAGGGCACCCGTCGGGGCCGTCTGCAGCAGCGGGGTGAGGACCGCGGCCTGCGGCTCCCGGAGGGTCGGCAGGCCGAACACCTCGGGGTTGGGGGCGGTCAGCGGGGTCTCCACGGACAGGCCGGGGGTCAGGGTCCGCAGGTCGGCCGCGGGGACCTTGACGGAGGCCTCGTCGAAGCCCTTGCCGACCACCTGCGGCAGCGGCGTCTCGGCCGACAGGCCGGGCAGGGCGGCGCCGAGCGGCACCTGCGGCAGCGCGCTGGCCGGGATCATCTGGCCCTCGACGTAGCGCGGGCCCTCGGGCACGCCCGGCATCAGCAGCGGCAGTTCGCCGCCGACCTTGGGCAGGTCCAGGTTGAGGGACTGCTCGACGCCGTCCAGCGGGACGGGTACGGGGACCGTGTCGGCCGCGACGGCGGGGGCCGCGGCGCCCACCGCCGCCGCAACGCCGGTGAGGACGGCGGCGGCAAAGGTTCGAGTGGTCGACTTCATGGCAAGTACGGTCCTTTACAGGAATCGGGGGTGTTCGTCCGTACCGCGTAACGATCCTGAGAACCGCATCAGCGCAAGATTCCCCCGACCGGCGCATTAGTCATGAGATCGGTCCGGAGAGCGGCTCCCCCCTTCGCCGCTCCGGACGTCGGTCGTCAGCGCAGGCTGCGGGCCGGGAGGATGACGTGGGCCGCGGCGGTGAGGGTCTCCTCGGCGCCCGCGAAGGCGGCCAGTGCCTCCGGCTCGACGGCCTTGCCGGGCTGGGCCTCGGGCCACGCGCGGGTGGTGAACACCAGGTAGGCGAAGCCGCGTTCGGCGACGGCGGTCAGCCACTCCGGGGGCGGCGTGCACTGGGCGTTGAGCTGCGGCATGTTGACGACGGCCGAACCGGCCTCGACGAGCAGGCTGACCGGCAGGCTCGGCCGGGTCGAGCCGTCGACGATGTCGCCGCCCACCGGCAGTCCGGTGTTGGCGAGGAGCTGCTCGACGGCGACGGCCGAGGCCTCCGGGCCGCCCTCGCCGTCCCCGAGGGAGTAGGCGAGCAGGTAGGGCATGTCGCCGTCGGGGGCGTCACCGCTCCAGGCCATGACGACGAGCGTGCCCAGGTCGGCGATGCGGAAAGGGCGCGTTTCGCTTGAGGTTGAGGTCACCGCGGAACCTTATCGACGGGATTTGGCGCGGCCGTCCGCATTCTCACTCGACCGGGGGATTTCCCGCCGGTATCCACACGAAAGAGGGACGGGACTCGAACAGCGCGAAGGACCGATTCCGCGCGCCGGAACCGGTCCTTTCGACACCCATGTGAAAACTCGTGTCAGCCCTGGAGGGGGAGGCCGCCGAGGAGCCCGCCGTTGGAGTTGAGGGCGGTCGTCGCGTCCTTCACCGAGTTGAGCACCGAGCCCTTGTTCTCGGTGTCGAGCGCGTTCGACTGGTGCTGGAGCGGCTGCAACTGGTCCACGTCGAGGCCGTTCCGGGTCAGCGTGTCGAGACCGCCGTTGAGGCTGGTGGGGGTGAGCGCGGCGGTGTCGTAGGCGAACGCGGGGGCGGCGGCACCGGCGATGACCAGGGACCCGGCGACAACAGCGGCAGCCTTCAGGGACTTCATCATGTTCCTTCCATCGGGAATTCTGTCGCCGTGCCTAACGATCTCCGGTGACGACGGAAACCCCGTAAGCAGAAATTTCTGCGGCCCGTGTCGTTCCCGAAAGACGAAATGCCTCTCAGCGGATTGACGTACGGGCCGCAGAAATGGTGCCGCTCGTGGAGCTAGTTGCCCGGCAGCGCCAGCGGCGGTACCGGCACCGGCAGCGGGGGCACCTCCGCCGGCAGCTTGGGCAGCGCGGGCAGACCGGCCAGGTCGGCCGCGGGCAGACCGCTGCCGAGCAGGGTGGCGGCGACGAGGCCGACGAGGCTGGTCACCACCCCGGTGACGGCCGGGACGACGTTGGCGGCATCGCCGGAGGTGACCGCCGTCAGCAGCGTGTCGACCGCCTTCTCCAGCGCGGCGAGCGCGTCGCCCTTGATGTCGAGCGGCCCCTTGGCCTCCCTGGCCGCCTTGACCGCCTTGGCGGGCGCCGGAAGCGTGGAGTAGATCGGAAGCGCGGGCGCCGGGGGAAGCGCCGGGGTGGTGGGCAGGGCGGGGGTGGTCGGCAGCGCCGGAGTCGTGGGCAGCGCCGGAACCGCCGGGACAGCCGGGACTGCGGGAACCGCCGGGACCGCCGGAGCCTCCGGCGTCGTCGGCAGGTTCACCGGCGGGGTCGCCGGTGCCGGAGCCGGTGCCGCCGCCGTGGCCGACGCGATGGCCGTCTTGACGGTGTCGACCAGCTTCGTCGCCTCGTCCAGCGGGAGTTGGCCGTTGTCCGCCTTGAGCACGGCGGTCAGCAGATCGGTGACGGGTTTGAGTACGCCGCCCAGGTCGCCCAGCGCCTCGACCTGCGCGAGGAGCGCGTCGGCGTTGGGGACGGGAGCCTGGGAAGCCGCGTTGCCGCGCTCGCGGGCCGGGTCGCCGTCTGCCGCCAGAGCGGCCGGTGCGCCTATTCCGAGCAGGAGGGTGGCGCAGAGTGCGGTCGACGCGATACGCCGTGCGGGCAGAGCACGCATGGAGGTTCCTTCCGGTGTGCGGTGGTGCGGTGAGGTGTACGGACGGATGAACCCGCCGTCGGATCCACCGTCAGATCCACCGCTGCCACCCGCAACCGGTCCGGCCCTCCCCGCCGCCATTCGGCGCAGCGAACGCCCGGAACACGAACCGGCCGCCCTCCCTGGAGGGGAGGACGGCCGGCAGAAGGGTCCGCGCCGACTCACGTCGGCCGCTGACGACTTACGTCAGTCGTTGACGCAGGTGTTGCCGAACGCCGGGTTCAGCAGACCGATGACGTTGACGGTGTTGCCGCAGACGTTGACCGGAACGTGGACCGGGACCTGGAGGACGTTGCCCGACAGGACGCCCGGGGAGTGGGCAGCGGCGCCGTGCGCGTCGCTGTCGGCGGCGGCGACACCGGCGGTACCCGCCACGGCGGCGACGGCAACGGTGGAAAGGGCGAGGCCCTTCGCGATACGCGACATGGAGAAGTGCTCCTTGGGAGTTGTCACAAACATCCGGGCGGGGATGCCCGGCGCTGTGTCAACGCGTGGCGCGCGCCCGGGTTGTGCCGCCAATGGGGTGATCTCGCTAATCGCTCGGACGCACGATTCCGACACAGTTGCCATGTATCAGCGATAAATACGCATAGCGGCTAGAGTGACTCACCTTCTGCCGACCGCGACAAATAAGTGATGTCCACATTTTCTGTCCGTCGGTCCACGACCTTTTCCCCGAAAGGGCAACGCCGGTCATGCGTATTTCCCCGGGCCTTCCGCTGCGCCGTGCGATGGTGGGCGTCTTTGCCGTCGCCGCGATCTGTACCCCGGGAGGTACGGCGACGGCCGGGCCGCCCGCCGAGAAGCAGTCCGGCAAGGAGGCGACCCGCCTCGCGTTCACCGAGCGCTACCGCGCCCTCCAGCACGGCGGGATCGTCCGCGCCGCCAACGCCTCCATCAGCTGCCGCACCGCCCTCGGCACCTGCGCGGGCGTCCGCAAGGGCGAGCGGCTCGCGAGCGCGACGGGCGGCACGAAGGCGGCCGTCAACAGCGACTTCGACATGTTCTACGTCGATGTCGACAGCGATCCGAACACGTACAACTCCAGCCGCGCGGAGGTCCGGGTGCCGCAGGGCGGCACGGTCACGTACGCGCGCCTGTACTGGGGCGGCAACCTCAAGGTCGGGGAGCAGAAGCCGCCGAAGGACAACGGGCGGGTGCTGATCGCGGAGCCCGGCGGCGAGTACAAGGAGCTGCTCGCGGACTCGGTCGTCGGGCACCGGGTGGCGCGCGGCGCCGACGCCTTCCAGGCCTCCGCCGATGTCACGAAGCTGGTCAGGGAGAGCGGTTCGGGGCTTTACACGGTCGCGCAGATCAATGTGGCCATGGGGAAGTCGGCGGCCGGTGCCTGGGGCGGCTGGACGCTGGTGGTGGCGTACGAGAAGGCGGCGGAACCGCTGCGGCGGCTCGCGGTGTGGGACGGGTTCGACACGCCGGAGACCCGTACGGGTGACATTCCGTCGGTCCGGTTGGCCGAACTGAAGTTCCCGGTGGGCGCGAACGGGCGGGCCGGTCTGGTCGCCTACAACGGCGACCGGGGCAGCGTCGGTGACTCCCTGTCGGTGTCCGTCGGCGGGCGTACGACCACGCTCGGGGACCCGGCCAACCCCCGCGACGACGTACTGAACTCCACGATCGGCGGGGCCGTCTCGGAGCGCGTTCCGGCGTACGCGAACACTCTCGGTTACGACTCCGACGTGTTCGAACTGGGTACGGCGCTGCGGCGCGGTGGTGACCAGCTGGCCTTCCGGCTCGTTTCCCAGCGGGACGCGGCGTGGGCCGGCGCACTTTTCGTGGCCGTCGACGCCAGGCAGTAGCCGAGGCGCGTCCAACGCCGCCACCCGTGAGCGAGGAAACCGCGCATGCAACTGTCAGCACCCGGCCTCCGGCCACGGGTCCTGCACATCACCCAGCCGGTGGACGGCGGGGTCGCCCGGGTCGTGACGGACCTGACGCGGGCTCAGCTGGCCGCCGGTCTGCACGTCTCGGTCGCCTGCCCGGACGGCGGTGACCGCCACGGCCTCGCCGCACAGCTGACGGCGCTCGGCGCCGACGTACATCCCTGGCACGCGACCCGGGCGCCGGGGCCCGCGCTGGCCGGGGAGGTGCGGCGGCTCGGGCGGCTGGTCCGGGCGGTGCGGCCGGACGTCGTGCACGCGCACAGCGCGAAGGCCGGGCTGGCCGCGCGGCTGGCCGTACGGGAGCGGGTGGCGACGGTGTTCCAGCCGCACGCCTGGTCGTTCGAGGCGGTCGGCGGGCCCACCGCCGCGCTGGCGCTCAAGTGGGAGCGGTGGGGCGCGCGTTGGGCCTCCCGCGTGGTGTGCGTGAGCGACGCCGAGCGGGCCACCGGGGTGCGGGCCGGGATCGCCGGGCGGTGGCGGGTGATCCCCAACGGGATCGACACCGAGCGCTTCCGGCCGACGGACCGGGACTCCGTACGGGCCGGGATCCCGCTGCTCGCCGAGGTCGGTCCGGGTGCTCCGCTGGTCGTGTGCGTGGGGCGGCTGTGCCGGCAGAAGGGGCAGGACGTGCTGCTCCGGGCCTGGGGCGAGGTCGCCGAACGGGTGCCGGGGGCGCGGCTCGTGCTCGTCGGGGACGGTCCCGACGCGGCGCGGCTGCGGGCGCTCGCGCCGGACTCCGTGCTGTTCGTGGGGGCCGTCGCCGATGCCGTCCCCTGGTACCGGGCCGCCGATCTGGTCGTCCTGCCCTCGCGCTGGGAGGGCATGGCGCTGGCGCCGCTGGAGGCGATGTCCTGCGGGCGGCCGGTGGTCGTCACCGATGTGGACGGCGGGCGGGAGAGTCTGCCGGCCGCTCTCGCCCCGCGCTGTCTGGTGCCGGCCGAGGACCCCGCCGCGCTGGCCGGGAGCGTATCCGCATTACTGCTCGACCCGCCGCTGCGTGAGTCGCTGGGGCAGCTGGGGCGTCGGCACGTCCTGTCCGCGCACGACGTCCGGCACACCGCCGAGGCCGTCGCGGACGTGTACCGCGAGCTGATCACCGCGCACGCCGTGCGGCCCGTGCGCGCCGAGTACAGGGAGTCCATCCACTCGTGACTGCGGAAAGTACCGTCCCTTCCCCCGGCGGAAGGCCGCGGGAGCACGGATTCTCGACCGTATCGGCCGTCTCGGTCATCCCGCGCCGCGGGGCGATCGGCGGCTTCAGATTCCCGGCCGGCCGACGCCCCGCGCCCCGGCCGGCCTCCCCGCTGCCCCTGCTCGCCGTCGACAGCACCGCCGCCCTGCTCGGCGTCCTGGCCCTGCCCGAGCCGCAGCGCCACCCCCTTCTCGTCGGCGCGCTGCTGCTGGGTGTGGTCGTGCTGAACACGCGGGCCTCGCTGTACCGGCCCGAGTCGATGCCCGCGTTCCTCGACGAACTGCCCGCCGTCTGCGGCCGGATCGCGATGGGCTGGCTGGCGCTGGCCGCCGTGGTCGGGGCGTACGCGCCCGCCGACTCGCTCTCCGCCCGGACCCTCGCCCTGGGCTGCGCGGTGCAGGCGGCGGCGAGTGCCGCCGGGCGCGGGACCGTCCACCGGGTGCGGCGCCGGGCGCTGCTGCGCCGCCCGCACACCGCCCTGGTCATCGGCCCGACCGGCACCGCCCGGCGGGTGGCCGCCGCGTTCCTGCGCCACCCGGCGTGCGGGGTACGGCCGGTGGGGCTGATCACCGACCACCCGGACGGCATCGCGGGCCTGCCCGTGCTGACCACCGGCGAGGAGGTCGAGCGGGCGCTGATCCAGAACGGCGTCCGGGCCGTGCTCGCCGTCCACCCCTCCGTACGCGCCGAACAGGGGCCGCTGCTGCGGGCGTTGGCCGAGTCGGGCTGCACGGTGTGGGAGATCGACGCCGAGTCGCCCTCGTACGAGAGCGCCGAACGGCTCGCCGGGTTCTCCTGCCGGCGGCTCGCGATGGTGCCGGACCGGCCGGGCAGCCTGAGCAAGCGGACGCTCGATGTCGTGGTCTCGGGCGCGCTGCTCCTGATGGTGTCGCCGCTGCTGCTGCTGTGCGCGGTCGTGCTGCGGCTGACCGGCGGGCCCGGGGTGGTCTTCCGGCAGGAGCGGATCGGCATGGACGGGCGGCCGTTCACCCTCCTCAAGTTCCGCACCCACCGCCCGGTCGACGAGATGGAGGCGGCGACCCGCTGGAGCGTCGCCGACGAGCGGCGGATGAACTGGTTCTGCCGCTTCCTGCGCCGCACCTCGCTGGACGAGCTGCTCCAGCTGTGGAACGTCTTCTGGGGCGACATGAGCCTGGTCGGGCCGCGCCCCGAACGCCCGTACTTCGTCGGCAAGTTCAGCCAGACCTACCCCGGTTACGCGGCCCGGCACCGGATGCAGACCGGGATCACCGGGCTCGCCCAGATCCACGGGCTGCGCGGGGACACCTCGATCGAGGACCGCTGCCGGTTCGACAACGCCTACATCGACAACTGGTCGCTGTGGCAGGACATCTGCATCCTGCTGCGCACCGCCGCCGCGCTCGTCCGACCGACAGGAAGTTGACAGCGGTGAGCCACAGCCCCGCGCTGACGTTGCCGTACCGAGTGCCCTTCGCCTCCTTCGCCCCGCTCCTCCCGGTCATGCTGGTGATCGCCCTGCTCGGGCTGCCCGCCACGCAGGGCACGGACGGCGGGGCCACCCCGGCCGATGCCGTCTCCGGGCTCGTGGTCCTCTACTGCGCGATCCGGGTCGTACGGGAGCGGCGGCGCCCGCTGTCCCGTACGGCCGCCGTGGTGATCGGGATGCCCGTGGTGGGGCTCGCGGTCGCGGCCGTCGGGGCTTCCTCGCCCGCCGCCGGGCTCGGCGGGCTCGGGCGCTACCTCCAGATCTTCGTGCTGGTCCCGGCGTCCGTGGTGCTGCTGGTCCGGGACCGGCGCGACTTCCGGGTGCTGGCCTGGGCGTTCGTCGCCTTCGCCGGGTTCCAGGGGGCGGTCGGGGTGCACCAGTACGCGACCGGGACCGGCGCCTCCTACCAGGGCGAGGAGATCCGGGCGGTGGGCACCTTCGGACCCGCCGACGTGATGGGCATGGCGACGGTGGTGTGCTTCGGGCTGATGTGCGCGGTCGGGCTGGCGCTGGGGGCAACCGCCTCTCGACAGCGGACCGTTGCCGCCTGCTGCGCCCTCGCGCTGCTCGCCCCGCTCGCCGTCTCCTTCAGCCGGGGTGCCTGGATCGCCACGGCGGCGGCCTGCGCGCTGCAGCTGGTGCTGGCCGGGATGCGCCGCGCGCTGAAGGTCGGCGCGGTGGTGGCCGCCTGCGCCGTGATCCTGGTCGGCGGCCTCGGGGTCGGCTCGGCGATGTTCCAGGAACGGATCAGCAGCATCGGCCAAGTCACCGACGCCCCCGACCAGTCGGTCACCGACCGGTACACGATGTGGGCGGCGGCGACCGACATGTGGAGCGAACACCCGCTCACCGGCGTCGGGTTGAAGGGCTTCCCCGAACACCGCGACGGCCACGCCTCGTTGGCCCTGTCCTCCGGCAGCGACACGGAGGGCGCGGGCGCCGCCTACCGCAAACAGCCACTGCTGTCCCCGCACAACATGTACCTGCTGGTGCTGAGCGAGCAGGGCCTCATCGGGCTCGTCGCCCTCGGCGGCAGCTGGCTGGCGCTGCTGGTGTGCGGTCTGCGCGGGCTCGTACGGGTGCGCAGGGGCCGTACGCCCGACGGGCTCGACTGCGCGCTCGTCGCCTGCGGGCTGCTGATCTGGCAGTTGATCGACTTCCTGTACGCCGACATCGGCGGGCCCGCGACCGTGCTGACCGCCCTCGCCTTCGGGCTCGTCGCCTGGTGGGCCCTCGTCGGCGGCGACGAAGCGCCCAGGGCGTCCACGCGATGAACGCGACGCCTCCTCGGACCGAGGGAGAGACCCAGGGTGAGATCGAGGGCGAGATCGAGGGTGGGACCAAGGTGACGCTGCCCGCGGCCCGCGCCGCCTCACCGGCCACGAAGAAGGGAAAGGGAGGCGCGGGGGAGGGTGACAAAGGGGGCGGCGCCGGTGCCGAGACAGGTACCGGGGCCGGGGCCGCCGAACTCGCCCCCGTCTCCCGCAAGTTCCTCGCCAAGGCCACCCTCGTCACCGCCGTCCTCTCGGTCGCGGGCGCGCTGCTCGGGCTGGTCCGGGACCAGTCGCTGGCCCGGCTGTTCGGGGCCGGCAGCGACACGGACGCATTTCTCGTCGCGTGGACCGTGCCGGAGTTCGCGGCGACGCTGCTCATCGAGGACGGGCTGGCCTTCGTCCTGATCCCGGCGTTCAGCATGGCGCTGGCCCGACGCGCCCAGGGTGCCCCCGGCGATCCGGTACGGGCGCTGGTCGCCTCGACGCTCCCCCGGCTGGCGCTGGCGTGTGCGGGCGGCGGCGCCCTGCTGATCGCCATCGCGCCCTACCTGGTCGACGCGCTCGCCCCCGGGCTGCCCGACCCCTCGCTCGCCGTGGACTGCACCCGCCTCACCGCGACCTGCGTCCTCAGCTTCGGGCTCGCCGGGTACTGCAGCGCGGCCCTGCGCGCGCACCGGCGGTTCCTGGCGCCGGCGGCGATCTACGTGGCCTACAACGTCGGCATCATCACGGCGATGTTCGTGCTGGGCGGGCGTTGGGGGGTGCGCTCGGCGGCGGTCGGGGTGGCGGTGGGCGGCGGCCTGATGGTCGTAACCCAACTGCCTTCCGTGCTGCGGCAGTTGCGGCGGCGCCGGTCGAAGGCGGACGAGGTCGCGGCTGCCGAGCTGGTCGCGGACGAGACGTCCGGGGCGCCGATGGCATTCGCGCTCGTCGCGCCCGTGCTGCTGTTCGCGCTGACCCGGCAGTCGCAGGTGCTGATCGAGCGGTTCCTCGCGTCCACGCTGCCCGCCGGGGCGATCTCGCACCTCAACTACGCGCAGAAGGTCGCGCAGATCCCGATGACGCTGTCGCTGATGCTGTGCACGGTCACCTTCCCGGTGGTCGCGCAGGCCATCGCCCAGGGCGACACCGAGCGGGCCCGCAGCCGGGTGGAGCGGGATCTCGCGCTGGCCGCCTGGGTGGTGCTGCTCGGGGCGGCGGCGGTGGTCGCCTGTGCTCCGCAGATCATCGAAGTCCTGTTCCAGCGGGGCGCGTTCACCGCCCGGGACACCGAGGCGACGGCCACCGTGATGCGGGTCTACGCGGTCGGGCTGCTCGGGCACACGATGGTCGGCGCGCTCGTCCGCTCCTACTTCTCCTCGAACCGGCCCACCTGGTACCCGCTGGCCGCGATGGCCGCCGGGATCGTCGCGACCTCCTGGATCGGCGCCTGGTCGGTCGGGCCGTGGGGCGTGTGCGGGATCGCCGCCGCCAACGCGGCCGGGATCACCCTGTCCGCCGCCCTGCTGCTGTACGGCATGGGTCCGCGCAGTGTGCCGATCCGGACCCGGCGGGTGCTGGCCGAGCTGAGCAAGCCGGTGCGCGCGGCGGTGTGCGCGACGGCCGCGGGGGCGTTCGTGACCAGCCGGATCGACGGGCCGGTGACGGCTCTCGCCGCCGGTACGGCGACCGTGACCGTCGTCTTCTTCCTGCTGGGCCTGCTGATGCGGGCCCAGCCCGTGCAGAGCCTCCTGCTCGCACTCCGTTCCCTACGCTCCATGACCCGAAGGCTTCCGCATGCCCGCAAGCGCACCCGTACCCACGCCCGTCCCCGCCGCCGCGACCGCGTCCGCTGACCGGGCCCGAAGAGGCGCGCTGTCCGTCCCGTGGATCGCGATGTACCACTCGGTGGGCGACTGCTCGGACGACCCCTACAGCATCACGGTCACGCCCGACCGCCTCGACGCCCAGCTGCGCTGGCTGCACCGGCGCGGACTGCGGGGCGTCGGTGTCGCCGAGCTGCTCGCCGCGCGTGCCCGGGGTGAAGGGCGCGGGCTTGTCGGGCTGACCTTCGACGACGGGTACGCCGACTTCCTCACCAACGCCCTTCCGGTGCTTGAGCGTTGGGACTGCGGCGCGACCCTCTACGTGCTGCCGGGGCGGCTCGGCGGGGAGAACGCCTGGGACCCGCTGGGCCCGCGCAAGCCGCTGCTGACGGCGGACGGCATCCGTGCGGCTGCCGAGGCGGGGATCGAGATCGGTTCGCACGGGCTGACGCACGTCGACCTGACGAAGGCGGACGACGAGCTGCTGAGCGCCGAGGTCGCCGAGAGCAGAGCGGTGCTCTCGGAGTTGAGCGGTGCTCCGGTCGACGGCTTCTGCTATCCGTACGGGACCGTCGACCAGCGGGCCGCCGACGCAGTGCGCGACGCCGGGTACGGCTACGGCGTCGCCATCAACCCCGGCGCGCTCAACGGCGTCCACGTCCTCCCCCGCGTGCACATCGGCGAGAACGACACCGCCGTACGCCTCCACCTCAAGTACCGGCTGCACCGGCTGCGGCGCCGGCCCGTCGAGGGGGTGTGACTGCGGTGAAGGCCCTGCATGTCATCACCGGCCTCGGCGTCGGCGGCGCCGAGCAGCAACTCCGGCTGCTGCTGCGGCACTTGCCGGTCGACTGCGATGTCGTGACGCTCACCAACCCGGGCTCGGTCGCCGACGGGCTGGTCGCCGACGGCGTCCGGGTCGTCCACCTCGGCATGGCCGGCAACCGGGATCTCGCCGCGCTGCCCCGCCTGGTCGACGTCATCCGGTCCGGTCGCTACGACCTGGTCCACACCCACCTCTACCGGGCCTGCGTGTACGGCAGGCTCGCCGCGCGGCTCGCGGGCGTGCGCGGGATCGTCGCCACCGAACACTCCCTCGGCGACTCGCAGATGGAGGGACGGCCGCTGACCGCCGGGGTCCGCGCGCTGTATCTCGCGAGCGAGCGCCTCGGCCGCGCCACGGTCGCCGTCTCCCCCACGGTCGCCGAACGGCTGCGCCGCTGGGGTGTGCCCGCGCCCCGGATCGAGGTCGTACCCAACGGCATCGACCTGACCCGCTTCCGCTTCGACCCGGTCGCCCGCCACCGCACCCGCGAGCGGCTCGGACTGCCCGAGGGCGCGTACGTCGTCGGCGGCATCGGACGCCTCGCACCGGGCAAGCGCTTCGGCGACCTCATCGACGCGCTCGCCCAACTCCCCGACGACTACTGGCTGTTGCTCGTCGGCGGCGGACCCGAGGAGCACACCCTCCGGCGCACCGCGCACGAGGCGGGCGTCGCCGACCGGGTCCTGTTCACCGGCGAGCGCCCGTACGTGCCGGACGGCACCCCCGGCCCCGACCTGCCCTCCCTCACCTCCGCGATGGACCTGCTCGCCTCCCCCTGCCCGGAGGAGGCCTTCGGGCTCGCCGTCGTCGAGGGCCTGGCCGCCGGACTGCCCGTCCGGTACGTCTCCTGCCCGGCGGTCGAGGACCTGCCCCCGGACTCCGCCGGGGGCGCCCGCCGCGTACCCGGCGGCGCCGACTCCTTCGCGCGCGCCCTCGCCGAGGCCCGCGCGCTGGGCCCGCAGGACCGCACACCCCCCGCAGCCGCCCACCACTACGACATCACCCGCAGCGCCGCCCAGCTGATGGACGTGTACGCCGCGACCGTCCCCTCCGCCACCCCGTCCCCGTCCCCCTCACCCCAGGGAGTCCCCTCCTCATGACCGAGAACGCCAGCAGAGTTCCCCGCCTCACTCCCTTCACCCGCACCCGCGTCCTGCCCGCGTGGTACCTCCTCACGGCCAGCGCCGTACTCGGCGGCCTCCTCGGCGGCGCCTACGGCACCTTCAAGGCCCCCACCTACACGGCCACCAGCTACGTCGTCGCCGTACCGACCGAGAAGTCCGACCCGGCGTCCGCGCTCGGCTTCGCGCAGGCGTACGGCCGGGTCGCCACGCAGCTCGCGGTGCTCGGGGACGCCCAGGTGTGGGCGGGCGTACCGATCTCGACGCTGCGGAAGAGCGTGCAGACGGCGACCTCGCCGGACGCGCCCATGGTCGCCGTCTCCGCCACCTCCGCCCGCCCCGAGCTGGCCGCCGACATGGCCAACGCGGTGGCCCGCTCGCTCACCCGGCACGCCAACGACACCAAGGACTCCACCCACGTCGAGCTGCTCCAGTTCTCGCGCGCGGCGAAGCCCGCCGACCCGTCCTCGGCCTCGGCGGCGGTGACCGGGCTGGTCGGCGCGAGCGCGGGCGGGCTGCTCGGCGGCCTGGTGCTGCTGGTGCGGCCCCGGCGGCGTACGGAGGAGGCGGCGCCCGCGGCCTCCGTACCGGGCCCGGCCGTGGCCGCCGACGCGCACGGCCAGCTGTGACGGTCACGGCACCGGGCGCCCTGCGCGCCGAAGTCGTCAGCGACGAGACCGCCTTCGCCGAACTCGCCCCGGCCTGGGGCCGGTTGTACAAGCGGTGCGGCGCGGCAACCCCGTTCCAGAGCCACGCCTGGCTGCACTCGTGGTGGCTGTCGTACGGCGTCCCGGGCCGGCTGCGGATCGTCGTGGTCCGCGACCCGGAGGGCGAACTCCTCGCCGCCGCCCCGCTGATGCGCGTACACCGTCCGCTGCCCGCCCTGGTGCCGCTGGGCGGTGCGATCTCCGACTACGGTGACGTCCTCCTCGACGACGCCACGGCCGACGAGGCCGCCGCCGCCCTCGCCGAGGGCCTCTCCGCCGCCGCCGGCACCGCGCTGATCGACCTCCGCGAGGTCCGTCCGGGCGGCGCGGCCGAGCAGGTGTACGAGTGCTGGCGTGGCCCCCGACGCCAGGTCAAGGACTCCCTGTGCCTGGAACTCCCGGCCGTCTCGATGGACGACCTGGTCTCCCGGCTGCCTTCCTCCAAGGCCCAGCGGGTCCGCGCCAAGCTGCGCAAGCTGACCGCGCTCGGCGTCGAGCGGCGCGTCGTGCGCCCGGACGAGGTCGACGCGGCGCTGGCCCGGCTGCTCGAACTGCACCAACTCCAGTGGCAGGGACGGAAGGTGACGTCGGAGCATCTCCAGCCCCGGTTCCGCGAGCACCTCGCCCGGTCGGTCGGGCCGATGGTCCGCTCGGGGGACGCGGTGGTCACCGAGTTCCGCCTCGACGACACCGTGGTCGCCGTCGATCTGACCCTGCTGTCGGGACGCCTCGCGGGCGGCTATCTGTACGGCGCCCATCCGGGCCTGCGGAAGCGCAAGGCGGACGTCGCCGTGATGCTCCTCGACGCCTGCGCCCAGCACACCGGGGCGGGCGGGCACGGCACGCTGAGTCTGCTGCGCGGGGACGAGCCGTACAAGTACCACTGGCGCCCCGAACCCGTCGTCAACCAGCGCCTGTTGCTGGCCCGGCGGCTGACCGCGCCGCTGATGTCGGCGGTGGTGTGCGACGTCGCCGCCCGCAGCCGGGGCAAGGAGATCCTGCGCCGGCTGCGGGAACGTGAGGGAAACGGCGGTGGGGCGGAGAACGCGAACGGTGGCGGCGGATCGTGAACGACCCGCCGCCACCGGGCGGTCACCGACCGCGGGACCACCAGTCGAACTTCAGGCACAGCTTCCCGCCGAGCCAGTACTCCACCCAGTCGCCCAGATCCAGCGGCGAGCAGTTGGGCGGCCGCAGCGGCACGGGCGGCGGGGTCACCGGGTCCGTGGGCTTCGGCGGCTCGGGGGTCGGTTCGGGCGTCGTCGGGACGGTCGGTTCCGGGGTCGGCACCGTCGGCTCCGGGTCCTTACGGCCCGTCAGGATCTGGCGGTACACCTCGGACGCCTGCGGATTGCTGCCGCACTGCCAGACGCCGTGCGGACAGTAGTCGGTCAGCGTGTTGTACAGCGGCTTGTGCTCGTCCATCCAGGCGAGCATGCGCCGCATGTACTCCGGGTTGTCGCCGTTGCGGAACAGCCCCCATTCCGGATAGGAAATGGGCTTTCCGTGCGCCTTGGCGAAATCCACATGTGCCTGGAGTCCGTACGGCTCACTGATCTGCTCGTCGAACGAGATTCCGCGCGGCTGGTCATAGGAGTCCATGCCGATGATGTCGACCGTGTCGTCACCCGGATAGCACTGTGTCCAGGGAATGGCGTCCTTGCCCCGGGTCGGATTGAAGTCGAACCGGAATTTCTGGCCCGGCACCGACCGCATGGTGGTGACGATCCTGTTCCAGTACTTCTTCCAGGACTCCGGGTCCGGCCCGCAGCGAGAGGTGTAGGTAATGCCGTTCATCTCCCAGCCGAGCACGATCACGGTGTCCGGGATCTTAAGCTCGACCAGCCGCTCGGCCAGGGTGCGGAAGTGGTGATCGTAGAGACCGGCCGCGCCGCGCCGCAGCAGGCTGCGGACCCCGCGGTCGGAGACGCCCTCCTCGTTGCGCTCCTGCATGGGCACGTTGAGGACGAACAGCCGGTCCTCCTGGGCCCGCCGCCAGTCCGCCCACACGTCGAGGAACCCGGGCAGGCCCTCGATGTTGCTCCACCGGTCCCCCGGCAGGTAGGTGTGCCCGACGGTCAGGTCGGCACCGCCCAGCCAGCGGCTCAGCTCGGCGATCCTGGCCGTGCCCCGGACGCCGTCGTAGTCGACGTACGCGCCGAAGGCGGGCAGCTTCGGGGGCTCCGGCGGCTCGGGGGGCTCCGGTGGCTCGGGTCTGGGCGGCTCGGGGGGCTCGGGCGGCAGTGGGGGTTCGGGGGCCACGGGGTCGACCGGGGCGACCGTCCCGGTGGGTGGTACGGGAACGGGAGGATCGGCCACCCCCGCGCCCACGGCGTGACCCGGACCCGTCGTCAGGACAGCCGACAAGGCGACCGCCGCCGCCATGAACGCCAGCCGTCCGGTACGCGCCCGTCGCTTGTGTGGGGCCATTCCTGCTCCTTCTCCTGCTCCTTCTCCTGCTTTTCACCTACTGACACTCAGTCATACAAATATGAATTCCGCCACCGCGCCTAAGACTTTCGAGTGAACCGACCCGAAGGAAACCCGAAAAAACATGTCCGTGTCGCTCCTCGACACCCGTGTCCCCGCCGTCCTGGTGCGGACCGACCGGAATCCCTTTCACCACGGAACGCTGGGCGCCGTCCGCTCCCTCGGCCGGGCGGGCGTCGACGTCCATCTGATCGCCGACGTGACCGGAAGTCCCGTACGCAGATCGCGTTTCGTACGACGGCTGCATCCCCCGCCGCCGCCCGGCGCGGGCCCGGCCGACATCGCCCGCACGCTACTGCGGGTGGCCGCCCAGGTCGCGCGGCCCGCCGTACTCATCCCCCTCGACGACGCGAGCGCCGTCGCGGTGGCCCGCGCCCGGGACGAGCTGGCGCCCGCCTTCCTGCTGCCGCAGCAGCCCGGCGCGCTGGCCGAACGGGTGGCCGACAAGGCCGAACTGGCCGCCGTGTGCGCGGCCGTGGGCGTACCGCACCCGCTGACGCTGATCCCGGACAGCGCGACCGAGGCCGCCGCCGCTGCCTGGCGGCTCGGGCTGCCGACGGTGGCGAAGTGGAGCAGGCCCTGGCTGCTCCCGGCGGGCAGCGGGCTGCGCTCCACGGTCGTCGTGCGCTCGGCGCGGCAGGCGCGGGAGCTGTATCTGCGTACGGAGGAGGCGGGCAGCCGGCTGCTGCTCCAGGCGTTCCTGCCGCCCGGGCCCGACCTCGACTGGTTCTCCCACGGGTACGTCGACCGCACCGGAACCGTGCGCGGCGGCGGCCCCGGGCGCAAGCTGCACTCCTGGCCGCGCGCCGCCGGACTGACCGCGGTGGGCCACTGGACGCCGAACGCGCCGGTACGGGCGCTCACCGAACGGCTCATCGGCGAACTCGGCTACCGGGGCATCTTCGACCTCGACTACCGCCGCTGCACCACCACCGGCGGCTACCACCTGCTCGACTTCAACCCGCGCCCCGGCGCCCAGTTCCGGCTCTTCACCGACACGGCCGGTCTTGACGTCGTACGCGCGCAGCACCTGGATCTGACCCACCGTCCGATGCCGGAGGGGGCGGCCCGGCCGGGGCGGGCGTTCGTGGTGGAGAACTACGCGCCGCTCAGCGCGCTGCGCCCGGCACCGGCCGGCCGCGAACTGGCCTGGCACGCGCCGGACGACCTGGGTCCCGGCTGGGCGATGTGGGCCCTGTGGGCCCGGCACGCGGGGCGGCGACTGCCGTCGCGGCTGCGCCGGCTGTGCGAGCGGAGCGTGCCGGACGACGCGCGGTCGCGGGTGCGGGTGCGCGTGGTGCGGCAGGGCACCGACGCCCGGCCGTCCGAGACCGGCGGCCTGCCGGCCGACGTGCCGGTGGCCGACCGTGCCTCGGACGACGGGGCTCGGAGCGACGGCGCCCTGAACGACGGTGCCATGAGTGGCGGTCCCTTGATCAACGCGCCCCGGGACGGCGGTCCCCCGACCGACACACCCCGGGCCGGCGGCCCTGTGACCGACGTACCCGTGACCGGCGGTCCCCTGACCGACGGTCCGTTGACCGACGACGAGAAAGCGAGCAGTTGTTGATGTACGACCTGCTGGTGGTGGGCGCGGGCCCCTACGGCCTGTCCATCGCCTCCCATGCCGCCGGTGCCGGGCTCCGGCAGCGCGTGTTCGGCCGGCCCATGGCGTCCTGGCGGGACCACATGCCCCGGGGCATGTACCTCAAGTCGGAGCCGTGGGCCTCGAACCTGTCCGACCCCGACGGCCGCTGGCGCCTGGACACGTACTGCGCCGGGCGCGGTGTCGAGGCCCGGCACGGGGAGCCGATCCCGCTGGAGATGTTCGCCGCGTACGGCCAGTGGTTCGCCCGCAACGCCGTGCCCGAGGTCGACGAGCGGACGATCACGCGAGTGGCGCCCGTCGCCGGGGGCTTCGAGGCGGTGACGGAGGACGGCCAGACGGTACGCGCCCGGACGGTCGCCCTCGCGGTCGGCGTACTCCCCTTCGTCGAGATCCCGGCAGCGCTGCACGGCCTCGACCCCGACCTGGTCTCCCACAGCAGCCACCACGGCGAACTCGACCGCTTCCGGGGCCGGGACGTCACGGTCATCGGCGGCGGCCAGGCGGCCCTGGAGACGGCGGCCCTGCTCGCCGAACAGGGCACGCGCGTACGGGTGCTGGCCCGGGCGGACCAGCTGACCTGGAACGACGTGCCGCCCGCGTGGGAACGCCCCTGGTGGCGCTCGGTCCGCGCCCCGCACAGCGGCCTGGGCTGCGGCTGGCGCAACTGGTTCTACTCGGAACGCCCCGGCCTCTACCATCGCCTCCCCGAACCGACCCGCGCCCGTATCGCGGCGACGGCGCTCGGTCCGGCGGGCGCGTGGTGGGTACGGGCCCGGGTCGAACCGGCGGTGGAGGTGATGCTGGGTCAGGAGGTCGCACAGGCCCGGGAGTTGGCGGGCGGGGCGGGTGGCGTACGGCTGGAGACGGTGAGCCGGTCGGGTGAGCGAAGCACCCTGGAGACCGAACACGTCATCGCGGCAACGGGGTTCAGGGCGACGACGGACCGGATGGGGCTGCTGGACGCGGAACTCGGGGCCGGGCTGGGCACGTTGGCGGACGGGTCGCCCGCGGTCGGGCGGCACTTCGAGTCCTCGTACCCCGGGCTGTTCCTGGCGGGGCTGGTGACGGCGTCCGGGTTCGGGCCCGCCATGCGGTTCGTGCACGGGGCGACGTTCACGGCGGAGACGCTGGTGCGGGGGGTGCGGCGGCGGTTGCGGGCGCGGGGTGGTGGTGCGGTGGTGGTGCCTGCGCCGGCCTCGGCTTCGGCTTCGGCTTCGGGGCGGCGTGAGGAGGCTGTGCGGTCTCGCTCCGCGGGGTAGGCGGTTCGTTTTCTGCCGCGGGTTCGGTGGGGGCTGGTCGCGCAGTTCCCCGCGCCCCTGAAACGGCCCCCCGTGCCCCTTGCGGGGGCACGGGGGGCCGTTTCAGGTCGGCGGTGATTCAGCCGTGGGCTACTCGTGGGCGCCCGGGCCGCCGCGTCGGCCTCGCCTGTAGAGGACGAATCCGCCCGCGATCATCACAACGCTCACTGCCGAGGCCGCGATCAACTCCTCCCGGCTGCCGGTCGGCGGCAGGTGGGGGGGCTTGGTCGGCGGGGTGGTCACGGGGGGCGATG
>NZ_PJME01000030.1 GCF_002954775.1 Streptomyces geranii | reverse complement strand
CGCCCCCCCCCCCCCCCCCCCCGCCCCGGCGCCCCCCCCCAACGCGGGGGTCCGGGGGCGGCAGCCCCCATGGATGGGAACGGGTAGGGGCGGCGGGGGCGAAAAACCCGTTCGGAGCGTTGACGACTCCTTCAACCTCCCACAGCATGGGCCACGTCCACCCCTGGGAGCGCTCCCATCGCCACCAAGCCCCCCACCCGAGGAGCCCACACGTGAAACGACGCAGAACCACCCTGCTCTCCCTCACCGCCCTCCTCACAGCAACCCTCACCACCCTCCCCTCCACCCCCGCAGGCGCAGCCGAGACCGAACAGCTCAAGAACGGCACCTTCGACACCACCACCGCCCCCTGGTGGACGACCAGCAACGTCACCGCCGGCCTCACCGACGGCGCCCTCTGCGCCGACATCCCCGGCGGCACAGCCAACCGCTGGGACGCCGCCATCGGCCAGAACGACCTCACCCTCGTCAAGGGCGAGTCGTACCGCTTCGCCTTCAAGGCCACCGGCACTCCCGCCGGACACGTCGTCCGGGCGATCGTCGGGCTGTCCGTGTCCCCCTACGACACCTACTTCGAGGTCAGCCCGCAGCTGAGCGTCTCCGGCGACTCCTATACCTACACATTCACCGCCCCCACCGACACCACCCAGGGCCAGGTCGGCTTCCAACTCGGCGGCAGCGCCGACCCCTTCCGGTTCTGCATGGACGACGTGTCCCTGCTGGGCGGGGTGCCACCCGAGGTGTACGAGCCCGACACGGGTCCCCGGGTGCGGGTCAACCAGGTCGCCTATCTCCCCGCAGGACCGAAGAACGCCACACTGGTCACCGACTCCACCCAGCCTCTGCCCTGGCAGCTGAAGAGGGCTGACGGGACGACCGTCGCCCACGGCAGGACCGTACCGCGCGGCACCGACGTCTCCTCCGGGCAGAACGTCCACTCGATCGACTTCGGCGCCTACCGCAAACGCGCCACCGGCCTCACCCTGGTCGCCGACGGCGAGACGAGCCGCCCCTTCGACGTCGACGCGAGCGCCTACGACCGGCTGCGGCTGGACTCGCTGAAGTACTACTACACCCAGCGCAGCGGCATCGAGATCCGCGACGACCTGCGCCCCGGCTACGCCCGCCCCGCCGGCCATGTCGACGTGGCACCCAACCAGGGCGACAGCAACGTGCCCTGCCAGCCCGGCGTCTGCGACTACACCCTCGACGTCACCGGCGGCTGGTACGACGCCGGCGACCACGGCAAGTACGTCGTCAACGGCGGCATCTCCACCTGGGAGCTGCTGAGCACGTACGAACGCGCCCTCCACGCCCGCACCGGGCAGCGGGACGCGCTCGGTGACGGCACGCTCGCCATCCCGGAGAGCGGCAACAAGGTGCCGGACGTCCTCGACGAGGCCCGCTGGGAGCTGGAGTTCCTGCTGAGGATGCAGGTGCCGGACGGGCAGCCGCTGGCCGGCATGGCGCACCACAAGATGCACGACGAGCAGTGGACCGGACTCCCGCTGCTGCCCAGCGCCGACCCGCAGAAACGCGAACTGCACCCGCCGACCACCGAGGCCACCCTCAACCTCGCGGCCACGGCGGCCCAGGCGGCCAGGCTGTACCGGCCCTACGACCGTACGTTCGCCGCACACGCCCTCGCGGTCGCCCGCAAGGCCTGGACGGCGGCCCTGGCGAACCCCGCGATCCACCCCGACCCGAACGACGGCACCGGCGGCGGCGCCTACCCCGACACCGACGCCCGGGACGAGTTCTACTGGGCGGCGGCCGAGCTGTACCTCACCACCGGCGAGAAGGCGTTCGAGCGGCACATCCTCGACTCGCCGATCCACACCGCCGACATCTTCGGCCCCCTCGGCTTCGACTGGGCCAGAACCGCAGCGGCCGGCCGCCTCGACCTCGCGACCGTCCCGAACCGGCTCCCCGGCCGGGACAAGGTCCGCCAGTCGGTGCTGAAGGGCGCCGACCGCTATCTGACGACCCTGGCGGCACAGCCGTACGGCATGCCCTACGCCCCCGACGCCAACCTCTACGACTGGGGCTCCAACGCCCAGATCCTCAACAACGCCGTCGTCGTCGCCACCGCGTACGACATCTCCGGCGCCTCGAAGTACCGTGACGGCGCGCTCCAGAGCATGGACTACGTCCTCGGCCGCAACGCGCTCAACATCTCGTACGTGACGGGCTACGGCGAGGTCAACTCCCATCAGCAGCACAGCCGTTGGTACGCCAAGCAGCTCGACCCCAGCCTGCCCAGCCCGCCGGACGGCACGGTAGCCGGAGGCCCCAACTCCAGCATTCAGGACCCCTACGCACAGAGCAAACTGCAGGGCTGCGTCGGCCAGTTCTGCTACATCGACGACATCCAGTCCTGGTCGACGAACGAACACACGATCAACTGGAACGCCGCCCTGGCCCGGATGGCGTCCTTCGTCGCCGACCAGGGATAGCCGGGCCTGGCCCAGCCCCCTCGGTACCACCGGCACACCCGCCTGACCTGGGGATATTTACGGGTAAGTACCGGCGCGGTACCGTGGGGGCATGCCAGCTCTGAATGTGGAGTTCAGCGACCGCGAGCTAGAGGACCTGCGGCAGATCGCCAAGGAACGCGGTACATCGATGAAGGCGCTCGTGCGCGAGGCGGCGGCGGCCGACATCGCCCGGCACCGGGCACTGCAGGAGGGCGCGGAGGAATTCCGGCGCTTCTTCGCGGCCCACGCCGACGAGTTCGCCGCCGCGTTCCCCGAGGACGAACCGGTCGCGCCGGCTCGTCAGGGGCAGGTCGCCTGACCGATGGCTCCCGTCATCCATATCGACGTGCCGTGGCTCCTCCAGCGCCACGAGGAGGTCCTCCCGGACCAGCCCACGGTCAACGACTTCTCCGCCCTGGTCGCCGCCGTGGCCCGGCACCGGGTCGACCCGCCGCGCCTCGGCGTGGACTCCGACCCCGCCTGGCGGGCCGCCGCCCTGCTGCACACCCTCGCCCTGCTCAAGCCGCTGCCCTCGGCCAACGCCCGCTTCGCCTGTGCCACCGCGGTGGCGTACATGTTCGTCAGCGATGTCGGCATAGACCCGCCCTACGGGGCTCTGGTCGACCTCGCCCGCGACCTGATCTCGGGCAAGACCGACGTCTACGGCGCGGCCGACCGCCTGCGCTCCTGGCAGATCTGAGCAGCGCGGCCGGGCCCGCCCTCGGGGCCGCCGACCGAGGGCGGGAGGAACGGGGCCGGCGGCCGTTTCGCGCGGAAGTGCCGCCGTCCCGCGCGTGGCCTCCGAGGAAGGGCCGGGTTCCAGTGGACTACACCGTCGCGCACGCCGGGAGCGTGCGCGACGCACCGGCGCGTGCGTCGGGTTCACACGGGGCGCGGGAAAAGACCCGAAAGATGTCGCCGACTTTCCTTCGCTGACTTCCCTTCAAGAAATGGATGTTGCTCAAGTGCCTTGTTGGCCGTGAGTGACTTGTGCAAAGGTGAACTACCTATGCAGGGGGAATGGCCGGACCGGGGGCGGGGGGACACAAAGCCGCCGGTCCGCGCGCGGATTCGTCCGGGCCGTTTCCCGGAAGGTCTGTGAGTCATCCGCAGGTCTGTGAGTCATCCGCGTGTGGGAAGGAAACCGCTCAGTGCCCACCCCCCACCCTCCTCGTCCGTCCTACCCCCCGTACTCCGGTGGGGTTCCGGGGGAATCGGACGAGAGTCTCGCCGCCCAGCTCAGAAGCAGGCCGGAGGGCGAGACCGGCCCCGCCGTCGCCCTGCTGACCGCGCGGCACTGGCAGGCGACCCACGAGTACGCGGTCATCTGCCTCGCCACCTCGGCCCAGGCCGCCTCCATGGTCACCGCCGCCGCCTTCCACCAGGTCCTGGAGCGGGTGATGCGGGCCGAGTCGGCCGTGGCACTGCGCCCCCGTTTCCTCGTCGCCGTCCGCGACACCGTCCGGGGCTGGGCCGCCGACGACCGCATATCCGATGTGCTGCCCGATCTGCGGAAACCGGCGGGCGGTCGCGGTATGCGCGCGGCGAAGTCCATGACGCCGGAAAACCGCAAGCTCGCGGAACGTTCCTTCCAGTCCCTTCCCGGACTCGCGCAGTGTCTGCTGTGGCACGTCGAGGTGGAAGCCGATCCGATGAATGTCCCCGCCGTTCTTCTTGGCATGGACACGGATACGGCGGCGGCCTCTTTGGAACAGGCCCGCGAACAATTCCGCGAGGGCTGTGTACGCGCCCACCGGGAACTCGCGCCGTCCAAGGACTGCCGGTTCTACAACCGGCTTCTCGACATTCCCATCCGGCGCGGCGGCGCACTGCTGCCCGATGTGCAGCAGCATCTGATGGAGTGCCGCTACTGCCGTTACGCCGCCGAGCAGTTGAGCCATTTCGAGGGGAGCCTGGGCACGCTCCTCGCGGAGGCGGTGCTCGGCTGGGGCGCCCGTCGCTATCTCGACTCGCGCCCGTCGCGCAGCCAGGGGGGTACGCGGGTACGGGGGCATGCGCGGCACGGCGGCAAAGGCGGGGGCATCGCCGTCGGCCGGGGGCGCCTGCTGTCCCGGATTCCGTCCCAGCGCGGCTCGGTCCCCGGCGGGGTCCGGAACAGACGGACCCTGTTCACCAGCGTGGGCCTCGCCTCTGCGGTGGTCCTCGCGGTCGTCCTGGGCAGCGGGCTGTGGCCGAAGGACGGCAGCGGCGCCGACCCGGCCGCCTCCTCCAGCGCGACCGGCGGACGCGCCCCGGTACCCGACGCCTCGCCGACTCCGCCCGCAGTGTCCTCCTCACCGCCCGGCACGGGCAGCAACCCGACCGCCGCCCGGCAGACCCGGCTGCGCAATGTCACCGCCGACCTGTGCCTCGACATCCGGGGCGGAAAGGCGGTAGCCGGCGCCACCACGAGGCTGGCGTCCTGCTCGACGGCGTGGACCCAGCTGTGGACGTACGAGGACGACGGGCTGTTGCGCAGTGTCGCCAACCCCGACCTGTGCCTGGACTCGCACGCGGACGCGGGCGTCGTGATCCTCGGCCGCTGCGCGGCGGCGTCCACGTCACGGGCGGACGACGTCCGCTACGACCTCACCGTGCGGGGCGAGTTGCTGCCCCGCTGGGAGGAAGGCCTGGCGGTGGCTCCGGCGTCCGACGATCCGGACACGGATGTGGTGGTGAAGGTGCGGAACGGCTCGGCGGAGCAGCGCTGGCTGACGGATGTGGTGACGGCGAGTCCTGGTTCGCTGTCGATAGGGGGGCCGCGGGGGAAGGCGGCACAGGTGGAGGCGGCCCCGAGGTAGGGCGGGCTCGGGTGCCCGAACAACCTTTCCTCGCCCCCGCCGCCCCTACCCGTTCCCATCCCTGGGGGCTGCCGCCCCAGACCCCCCGCTTGTCCTCAAACGCCGGACGGGCTGAAAAACCAAGCGCCGGCCGCCACCATCTGCAGCCCAGGCCGGCACCCCTCAGCCCGTCCGGCGCTTGAGGACGAGCGCGTTCAGCGCGATAGCGGGGGTTCGGGGGCGGAGCCCCCGAGGATGGGACGGGTAGGGGCGGCGGGGGCGAGGAAAGGTCTGGGCTCAGTTGCTCTCGGTGGTGAGCGCCGGAGACGGTAGATCGTCACCGCCTGCCTCTGCCTCTGCCCCCGGGCCCGTCACCGGCGGCACCGGGACCTCGACCGTCCGCGCCAGCCGTGCCCCCTCCGGGCCGTACACCGCCCGAGGTTCCGGGAACACCCGCAGCAGCGTCAGGAACAGGACCGCCGACACCGCCAGGGACAGCGGCAGGCTGATGTCGATGCCGTTCGCCAGGTCCCCCAGCGGGCCGACGAACTGACCGGGGATGTTGGTGAAGAGCACGCCGATCACCGCGGCGACCCACCACGCGGTCATGCCCCGCCAGTTCCAGCCGTGCGCGAACCAGTAACGGCCGCCCCGCTGACGCCGGTTGAAGACCTGGAGGGCGTCCGGGTCGTACCAGCCGCGCCGGGTGTAGAAGCCCAGGATCATCACCACCATCCACGGCGTCGTGCACGTGATGATCATCGTGGCGAACGTCGAGATGGACCGCACGAGGTCGAACCCGAACCGGCCCACGAAGATGAACGCGATCGACAGCACACCGACCAGCACGGTTGCCCGGACCCGCGACAGCCGGGGGAACACCGACGAGAAGTCGAGGCCGGTCCCGTACAGCGACGTGGTGCCTGTCGACATGCCGCCGATCAGTGCCAGCAGGCACACCGGCAGGAAGAACCAGCCGGGGGAGATGGCCAGCAGACCGCCCACGAAGTCCGGTGCGGCCGGATCGACGTAGTCGGGGGCCTTCGTCGCGATGATGCTCGCCGTCGCCAGGCCGAACACGAACGGCAGCAGCGTCGCGACCTGCGACAGGAACGCCGCCCCGATCACCCTGCGGCGCGGGGTGTCCGCCGGGATGTAGCGCGACCAGTCGCCCAGGAACGCCCCGAACGACACCGGGTTGGAGAGGACTATCAGCGCGGCGCCGATGAAGGACGGCCAGAACAGGTCCTGCGTCGCCGCGTCCGCCGAGTCGGTGAAGACACCGGCGTACGACGGGTCGAAGTCACCGGCGAACGCGACCGCGCCGACCAGGAACAGCACCGTCGCCGACAGCACCGCGATCTTGTTGACGAACAACATGAACCGGAACCCGTACACGCACACCGCCAGCACCAGACCGGCGAAGAGCGCGTAGGCGACGCCGTACGACACATCGCCGCGCGGCAGGCCGAACAGCCGGTGGGCGCCGCCGACCAGGGCGTCGCCGGAGCTCCACACCGAGATGGAGAAGAAGGCGACAGCGGTGAGGAGGGAGAGGAAGGAGCCCACCACTCGGCCGTGGACGCCCAGGTGGGCGGAGGACGAGACCGCGTTGTTCGTGCCGTTGACCGGGCCGAAGACCGCCATCGGGCAGAGGATCAGCGCGCCCGCGACCACCCCGAGGAGCGTGGCGGCGAGGCCCTGCCAGAAGGAGAGGCCGAACAGGATGGGGAAGGCGCCGAGGACACAGGTGGAGAAGGTGTTGGCGCCGCCGAACGCGACCCGGAACAGGTCGAGCGGGGTCGCGGTGCGGTCCGCGTCGGGAATGCGTTCGACGCCGTGCGTCTCGACCTCGGTGAGGGCCGGCGGCGCGGGGGACGGGGGCGGTGGTGAGGACGGCAAGGGGGGCTCCAGCGGGGGATCGGCGGTGGAGCGCGTTGTGGCGCGGGCGGGCGGGGAGGCCTGCCGTCGCCGCTGGGTGTGCGGCGGAGGCGCATGGCGTCCATGGGTGGTCTGCCGACCGTAGGGGGCCTGGTCGGGGTCGCGCCAGGGGATGTTTCATCCATCTTCCGGGGCCTTCATGGATGGATGTGCCAGGGGGGTGGCAGTCGAATCGGAATGTTTCAGGCCGATTAAAAACACCGGTGAATCCGGCCAGTCGGTCGCCCCGGGCGATCAACGGGCGCCCAGTTACGGGCTTCAGGCGTTCGAGTCGCGTAACTTCACGCCACTGATTCAATACGCAAGGTTACCGAAATGCATGGGGTCGAGATGAGTTTCGGCGCCGGACTCGGCAGACTCACGCTCGCCGATCCGGCCCGACCGGCTGGGATCGAGCACCCATGCGGACCGTTGGACCTTCGATTCGCATTCGAACTGAGCGGAAGGATGCACACAATGCCGAACACCGCGCGCTGGGCAGCGACCCTTACCATGACGGCCACCGCCGTCTGCGGCCCCCTCGCCGGGGCCGCCGTCGCCGCCCCGGGCCCCACCCTCTCCGGGCTCTACGCCCCCTCGGCCCTGGTGCTCACCGTGGGCCACGGCGAGGCCTCGGCGGCCGTCACCCCCGAGCGTGCCGTCACCCTGACCTGTGCGCCGACGGCCTCGGGCACGCACCCGGCCGCCACCGAGGCCTGCGCCGAACTCCGGGCCGCCGGCGGGGACCTCGACGTCCTCGCGGCGAGAGACGACGTGAAGTGCACCAAGCAGTACGACCCGGTGGTCGTCACCGTCGAGGGCGTGTGGCGCGGCCAGCGGGTCGCCTACGAGCGGACTTTCGCGAACGAGTGCGTGAAGAGCACCTACGGGACAGCTCTCTTCACGTTCTAGGGACCGGGGTCGCGCGCCTCCGTGAGCATCGCAGGTCGCTCGCGGATGGGGAGTGCGGAACCTGTGTCGCGGGGTGCCGCGCGATCTCGTAGCGGGGCCGGTCGGTGGTGTGGGGCCGCCGACCGGCCCTTGGCATGTGGAACATCTGGAATATCTGGAACATCTGGAATCTGTGGAACGTGCGGAAAAGGGGAGGGTGGCCGCGGATCACTCCTCGGGGATCCGGGGGAGGGGCGGGAAGCGGTGCAGCAGGCCCGACGCGCGCAGCAGGCGGTGGAGGCGGGGAGTGTCCGAGACCAGGCGCAGGCGTCCGCCGCGCTCGCGGGCCCGGCTTTCCGCCCGGCACAGTTCGCGCAGGCCCGAGCAGTCGAAGAAACCGACCCCGCGGAGGTCGACCAGGACGTCCGGGTCGGGGCGCGAGGTCGCGGCGTCCAGCTGCTCGGCGAGGAAGCCCGCGGTCGCCAGGTCGATCTCGCCGGAGACCTCGACGACGGTGAACGGTCCGCGCCTGCGCGTACGGGCATACGGATTGGCCGTCGGCGGCGCGGCTCCGGACGAGTCCGGGTCGGAGTCCGTGCGCTCGGGCGGCCCGGGGATACGGTCGTCGGCTTCCGGCGTCATGGCTGCTCCACCTCTGCAGGGGGCGCATTCGATCTCGGAAACTACCCCGGCGGAGCCGTGACCATCCCTGATGCGCCGCCCGCAAGATCTGGTTCACTCGACAAGGTGAATTACGGCCACAACGGTTGACGTTTCCGTGTGGCGTGCACTCACTCGCCCTGCCAGGGGCGCGGTCGCGGCCACCAGCCCGGTACCGACCGCCGGTAACCCTCGTACTCGGCACCGAACCTGTCGGCCAGCGCCGGCTCCTCGTACCAGCGCGCGAACGCCCACATCAGCAGGCCGGCGCAGGCGCCGTACGTGAACAGGACCGGCCGGGCGAGCAGCAGCGCCTGCCCCACGACGACGGCCACGACAGCCACGTACATCGGGTTGCGTACGTAGCGGTAGAGGCCGCCGACGACCAGGTGCTCGGTGGGGGCGACCGGGGCCGGGGTGCCCAGGCCCTCGGTGGCGAAGCGGACGAAGGCCGACAGCAGGACGGCCGTGCCCGCCGCGAGCGGGAGCAGGCCGAGCAGGCGCAGGGGCGGCCACCAGTCACCCGTATGCCAGCCCGTCAGCCACCACGGCACCAGGATCGCCACGGTGCCGGGGGCGAGTGCGAGGAAGAGTGAACTGCCCAGGGCCGCCGCCGGTTTGCGCATCCCTTCACCATGGCAGCGCGGCGCGTGTCGCGACAGCCGAGAGGGGCCGCCGTCTCCCTGAAGACGGCGGCCCCTCGGCCTGGGGAACCCGGTGGGTCACATGTGGACGACCGGTGCGGCGTTCTCGTCCTGGGCGGGGACGCCCGGGCGGTAGAGGAAGAAGGTGATCAGGGCGCCCGCGGCGAAGAAGCCGGCCGACCACCAGAAGGCGGTGGTGTAGCTCTCGATCGTCGACTGGGCCTGGACCAGCTTGTCGCTCGCGTTGCGGCCGGCCAGGTAGTTGGTCGCGGCGCTCGCGGCCAGCGTGCTCAGCAGCGCCGTACCGATCGAACCGCCCACCTGCTGCATCGTGTTGACCGTCGCGGAGGCCACGCCCGCGTCCTCGGCGCCGATTCCGCTGGTCGCCAGCTGCATCGCGGGCGGCATGATCACGCCCATGCCCAGGCCGATCACGATGAGCTGCGGCAGGACGGCGGTGCTGAAGGACGAGCCGACGTCGATGCCGGTCAGCCAGACCATGCCGGCCGCGCCGAGGGCGAAGCCCAGCGGGATGATGATCTTGGGGCCGAAGCGGGGCACGAGCTTGGTGGTGGACACCTGGGCCGCGACCATCAGGGCGGCCATCATCGGCATGAAGGCCAGGCCGGTCCTGGTCGGGCTGAAGCCGAGGTTGAGCTGCAGGTAGTAGGTGAGGAAGAGGAAGACGCCGAACATCGCCGCGCCGGAGATGAGCACCGTGAAGAAGGAGGCGGCGCGGTCACGGTCGAGCAGGACGCGCATCGGCAGCAGCGGGTGCTCGGCGCGGGTCTGCCACCAGGCGAAGGCGGCGAGGAGCAGGCCGCCCGCGATCAGGAAGCCCCAGGTCTGCGGCGAACTCCAGTCGTGGCTCTCGGCGTTGGAGAAGCCGTAGACCAGCGAGAAGAGACCGCCGGAGACCAGCAGGGTGCCCGGGAGGTCGATCCTGGAGCCGGCGGCGTCGCGGTGGTTGCCGAGCAGGATCCAGCCGCCCGCGAAGGCGACCACGGCGAAGACCAGGTTGACGTAGAGCGTCCAGCGCCAGTCGAGCGCGTCGGTCAGCAGACCGCCGAGGAGCAGGCCCACCGCGCCGCCGGCGCCGGCGATGGCGCCGTACACGCTGAACGCGCGGGCCTTCTCGCGCACATCGGTGAAGGTCGTGTTGAGGAGGGAGAGTGCGGCGGGCGCGAGCAGCGCGCCGAAGACACCCTGGAGGGCACGGGCGACGACGAGCATCTCGAAGCTGTTCGCGGCGCCGCCGAGGACTGAGGCGCCGGCGAATCCGGCGACGCCGATGAGGAAGGCGGGCTTGCGGCCGAACAGGTCGGCGATCCGGCCGCCGAGCAGCAGCAGGGAGGCGAAGGCCAGGGCGTACGCGGTGACGATCCACTGCCGATTGCCGTCGGAGAAGCCGAGGTCGGCCTGGGCGGACGGGAGGGCGATGTTCACGATGGTGGCGTCGAGGACGACCATCAGCTGCGCGATCCCGATGATCGCGAGGATCCACCACCGCCTCGCGTTCGGCGCGGCGGATCCCTTGTCCGTGTCGTTCGCGGCGCCCTTCGGGGCGCCTTCGGTCAGGGACTGGGACATCTGAGCACACTCCAGGGAAGGTCGCTCGTGAAGCGGAGACTCTCGGAAACTGACGGGGTCGAGGGGTTACGAATACGTAAACGAAACGGTTTCGTACTCTCGACTCGTCGAGACTAGACCACTTTCATCGAAACGGCAAAGTATCGATACGAAGAAGTGTCGTTAAGGAGGTCGTACGGACGTGCGCAGCGGCAGGCTGGCGGTCGACGGGGCCGAGCTGTACTACGAGGTACGCGGGGTCGGCCCGGCCCTGCTGATGATCAGCGGCGCCGGGGGAGACGCCGGTTACTACTCCGGGATCGCCGAGGGCCTCGCGGACGCGTTCACGGTGATCACCTACGACCGGCGCGGCAACTCGCGCAGCACGGGCGGCGGGGGCGCCCCCGTGGAGCTGGCCCGGCAGGCGGCCGATGCCCACGCGCTCGCCGTCGCACTCGCGGGCGGCCGGGCGCTGGTCTTCGGCAACAGCGCCGGTGCGATCATCGGCCTGACACTGGCCGCCCTGCACCCGGAGTGCCTGGTGGGCCTCATCGCCCACGAACCACCCGCCGTGAACGTCCTCCCGGACGACGACCCGGGGCGCGACTTCTTCACCGACGTGGCCGCCCGCTACCGGACGGGCGGCGCCCCGGCGGCGGGCCGCCGCTTCGGCGAGACGACACGCGGCGAGGGCTCCTACCGCTGGCCCCCCGACCTGTGGAAACGCTTCCTGGCCAACGCCGACCACCTCTTCGCCCACGAATGGCCGGCCTTCGCCGCCTTCCACCCCGACGAGACGGCACTGCGATCGGCCCCCTTCCCCATCGTCCTGGGCGCGGGCGCGGACGACCGGGGCACGTACTACGCCCGCCCGTCGATCGAGATCGCCCGCAGGACCGGCGCGGCCTGGGTGGAGTTCCCCGGCATCCACATGGAGTTCCTCCGCCACCCGACCCGCTTCGCGGCGGCGGTACGGGTTCTGGCGACCCAGATGTACGCGGGTGACGGCCGGGTGCCGGGGCTGTGGCGGGGCGCACCGGAGGCACCCTGACGGCTTCCTACGCCAGCTGCCGCCGCACCAGCTCGTGCAGCCGTCCGCCCGTGTCCGCCAGCAACTGCGCGGGTGGGCCCTGCTGGGCGACCTTGCCGTCCTCCATGACGATCACCCGGTCCGCGTCCAGGACCGTCGAGAGGCGGTGGGCGATCACTATGCGGGTGGCGTTCAGGGCGCGGGTGCTCTCGATGACGGTGCGCTGGGTCTCGTTGTCCAGGGCGCTGGTCGCCTCGTCGAAGAAGAGGATGCGTGGCCTGCGGATCAGGGCCTGCGCGATCATCAGGCGCTGGCGCTGGCCGCCCGAGATCGCTCCGCTGCCCTGGACGATGGTGTGCAGCCCCATCGGCATCCGCTGGATGTCCTCGGCGAGGCCCGCCATCGCGGCGGCGGCCATCGCCTCCTCCGGGGTGTAGGGCTCCGTACCGCAGATGACGTCCAGGATCGAGCCCGTCATCGGCTGCGCGTGCTGGAGTACCACGCCGCATTGGCGTCGTACGGCGGACTGGTCGAGGGCGCCCAGGTCCTGGCCGTCGTACAGGACGCTGCCCGAGACCGGTTTGTCGAAGCCGATCAGCAGGCGCAGCAGGGTCGACTTGCCGCAGCCGCTGGGGCCGACGATCGCCACGAACTCGCCCGCTTTCACCTGGAAGGACACGTCGTCCAGGACGAGCGGGCCGTCGTCCGCGTAGCGGAAGGCGAGGCGGCGGGCCTCGATCGCGCCGGTCAGTACGCCGGGGCGGGTGCTCGCGACGCGTACCTCCGGGGTCGCCTCCAGGACCGGCTTGATCTCCTCGTACAGGGGGAGTGCCGCCACCCCGGACACGAAGGCGCCGGTCAGCTGGGTGACCGACGTCAGGAGCATCGTCACCGAGGTGTTGAAGGTGAGGAAGGCCGCCGCCGACATCTCTCCGCGTGCCGGGCCCGCGAGCAGCATGAACATCAGCAGCGTGCAGATGGGGAGATAGACCGCGCCCAGCACCGTCGTGAGGTTCTTGATGCGGCCGACCTTCTGCTGCAGCTCCCGACTGCGCGCGAACTCGCCCGCCCAGGCCGCGTACGCGTAGTTCTCGGCCGCCGCTACCCGCAGCTTGGGCAGCCCGCGCAGGGTCTGGAAGGCCTGGTTGTTCAGCTTGTTGGAGAGGACGAGCAGGCGTCGCTGCCAGCGGACCTGCCAGAGGCCAAGTCCCAGGAACACAGCGGCAATCACCACCAGCATGCCGATCGCCGCCAGCGCCATCGGGACGCTGTACCAGAGCAGCAGGCCCAGATTCATCGCCGCGACCGTCACCGACTGCGTGACCACCGGGGCAACTCCCGCAAGCAGCTTGCGGATCGCGCTGATACCCATCGCCGCGCTCGCCAGCTCACCCGTCGAGCGCTCGGTGAAGAACTTCGTCGGCAGCCGCAACAGCCGGTCCCAGACGGCCGGTTGGAGCGTCGCCTCGATCCGGCCCTCCATCCTCAGGAGGGTGAGGTTCTGCAGCAGCATGAAGGCCGCCGCCACCACACTGCTGATCATCACCGCCAGACAGAACTGCACGATGAGTGTGGTCTGCGCCTTCGGTACGAACTCGCCCAGCACCTTGCCGGTGGCCACCGGTACGAGCGCGCCGATGGCGATCGTCACCAGCGTGCTCAGCAGCAGGTTCACCACGTCGCCCCGGCTGCCGCCCATGCTGAACCGCAGCAGCCGCAGCGGACTCATCCCGCGTTCGGGCAGCGGCCGGTAGAACATCACCGCCCGCTCCTCGAACTCGGCCGCGTTCGCCTTCTCCACCGGGGTCTCGCGCCCCGACGACGGCTGTACGGCCACATAGCCGCCGCGCCGCCACAGCAGCGCGACCGGCGTGCCCGACAGGCTCCGGTGGCCGATCAGCGGGCCGACGTCGTCGTGCCACCAGCGGCCGTCGAGCCGTACGGCCCGGGTGCGGACCCGGGACGCGAGCGCGATCCGTTCGACCGGGTCGAGCCGGTCGCTCTCGGTGCCGCTCTGGGCCGGTTCGGCGAGGGTGATGTTCGCCGCCTCGGCGACCAACTTGCAGGCCGCGTAGGTCGCGTCCGCGTCGGCGGCGGTCGCGCGCTTCCCCGACGACTGCTTGCCGATCGACGCCAGCAGCGTCCGGTCGGCCTGGGCACGAACCGCCTCGCCCGCCTTGATACCGGCCGCCGTACGGGTCTCGTGGCGGCGCTCCAACTGCTCGATCCACCGGTCGAGGGTGCCGAGCAGCCGGTGCTGCTGGTCGACCATGCCCTGCCAGACCCCGGGGTCCATCAGCAGATCGGCGGCGGCCTCGGCGCCGTACAGCGAGCCGTACTGCACGCTGCCCGGCGGGACCTGCATCCAGAACACGTCGTCGTCGGTCGGGGCGGCGGCCCGTTCCGATGCCATCGGCGCCTGGAAGAGGATCGACAGTCCGCGTCCGACGCCCAGGGCGAGGGCGTACTCCAGCGGGCTGGTCGCCGGGGGCACGTACTGGGCGTTGCCGTACTCGTCGTACGACCAGGTCTGCGTCTCCGGCTGTTGGTACAGCTCGCGCAGGTTGATGCGGTGCACCGCGCAGTCGCGCACCGGGCGGGCGACCAGGGTGTGTTCGGGGCCGGTGACCGGGCCGAGCAGCAGCGCGCCCGCCTCCAGGCGGCCGATGTGGTGCCACTGGCCCTGCTCCACGGCGTCCACCGCGTACAGGTCGAGCGCGCCGGACGCGACCAGCCACAGCACCTGCGGGCCTTCGAGGTCGAGCCGGGTCTGCCCGGACAGGTCGTAACGCGTCCCCATCTGCCCGAGCGCGCCCAGGACGACATCGCCCCCGGAGACGTCGGAGACTTCGGACACGGTCGTCATCTCAACGCTCCCTGACCAGCTCGGCGTACGCCCCACCGGCCGCCAACAGGGCGTCGTGGCGCCCGCGTTCCACGATCGTGCCGTGCTGGAGCACCACGATCTCGTCGCTGTCGCGGACCGTGGAGAGCCGGTGGGCGATCACCACACAGGCGCAGCCGCGCTTGCGCAGGTTGTCGATCACTGTCTGCTCGGTCTCCGCGTCCAGCGCGCTGGTCACCTCGTCGAGGACGAGAATGCTCGGGTCGCGCACCAACGCCCGCGCGATCTCCAGCCGTTGACGCTGCCCGCCGGAGAAGTTCCGCCCGTCCTGCTCGACCCGGCTGTGGATACCGCCGGGCCGACGCGTGATCACGTCGTACAGCGCCGCGTCCTCCAGCGCCGCCACCACCGACTCGTCCGGGATCGACGGGTCCCACAGCGCCACGTTGTCCCGGACGCTGCCCTCGAACAGGAACACGTCCTGGTCGACGAAGGAGACCGACGCTGCCAGCGCGCCGCGGGGAATGTCGTCCAGACGCTGTCCGTCGATCCGGATCACGCCCTCCCAGGGGGCGTACAGCCCCGAAATCAGCCTGGACACAGTCGACTTGCCGCTCCCCGAACCGCCGACCAGCGCCACCTGCTGCCCCGGACCGACGGTCAGGTCGAAGCCGGAGAGGAGCGGCTTGTCGAGGGGGCTGTAGCCGAAGGTGATGTTCTGCAGCTCGACGTGGCCGTGCAGTCGGCGCGTCGAATCGCCACCCCCACCCGGGCGGTTGTACAGCGGGTCCGCCTGGAAGTTCTCGACATCCTTCAGCCGGGCCACGTCCGCCGCGAAGTCCTGGATGCGGCCCGCTACCCCGTTCAGCCGGGTCAGCGGCGCCGTGAACCGCACGACCAGGGCCTGGAACGCCACCAGCAGACCCACGGACAAGTGCCCCTCGACCGCCCGCATCCCGCCGATCCACAGGATCAGCGCGCTGTTCAGCGTCGCCAGCGTCGGCGCGACCACACCCAGCCAGGCACTCGGCACCCCGAGCCGTTGCTGCTCCTCCAGCGTGGTCGCGTGCTGCCCGGCCCACTTGCGGAAGTAGCCCTCCTCGCCGCCGGTCGCCTTCATCGTCTCGATCAACTGGAGCCCGGAATAAGCGGTGTTGGTCAACCGGGCGTTGTCCGCCCGGAGTTTGGCGGTACGGGTCGCCCGCAGCCGGATCACCACCCGCATCGCCACGATGTTCAGCAGCGCCACGCCGATGCCGACCGCCGTCAACTGCGGGTCGTACGTATAGAGGAGCACCGCGTACAGCACGACGACGACCGCGTCGACGCCCGCCGCCGAGAGGTCGCGGGCCAGGGTCTCGGACACCGAGTCGTTCGACTGGAGGCGCTGGACCAGGTCGGCCGGGCTGCGCTGGGAGAAGAAGGTGACCGGGAGGCGGAGGAGATGGCGCAGGAAGCGGGCGCTGCTCAGGGTCGAGGAGATGATGCGGCCGTGCAGCAGGTTCGCCTGCTGCAGCCAGGTCAGGACGAGCGTCAGCGCCACGCACGCGCCCATCGACGCGAACAGCACCTCCAGCATCGAGGTCTGGCCGCCGATGAGGAAGGTGTCGATGTAGGTGCGGCTGAGCGCGGGCATCGCGGCGCCCACCGCCACCAGCAGCAGGCTCGCCAGGATCGCGGCGGGCATCGTGCCCGAAGTGCCGCGCAGGCGGGCCGGCATGGCGCCCAGGACGCCAGGCTTGCGTCCGCCGCGCTCGAAGTCGGGGCCCGGTTCCATGACGAGGACGACACCGGTGAAACTGGAGTCGAAGTCCTCCATCGGCACGAACCGGCGGCCCTTGCCCGGGTCGTTGATGTACACGCCTCGTCGGCCGAGGCGGCGGCCCATGCCGTCCAGGACGACGTAGTGGTTGAACTCCCAGAAGAGGATCGCGGGCGCGTTCACCTCGGCGAGCGCGGCCGTGTCCATCTGCATGCCCTTGGCCGTCAGACCGTAACTCCGGGCCGCTTTAAGGAGGTTGCTGGCCCGAGAGCCGTCCCGGGAGACACCGCAGGCGATGCGCAGCTCTTCGAGCGGGATGTGCCGCCCGTAGTGCCCGAGGACCATGGCGAGCGAGGCCGCGCCGCACTCCACCGCCTCCATCTGGAGGACGGTCGGCGTGCGCACGGACCTGCCGCTGCCCTTGGGGACCGTGCGCCGGGGCGGGGCCGAGCGGCGCCTGGCCCGGGAGTTCGGTGCGGGGCTCACGGCAGCAGCCAATCGAGGGGACGTTGGTCGGCCAGCCGGATCGAGCCCGAGGCCAGGGTCATGGAGGTGAGCGCGAACGGCGGTCCCTCGGCGGAGGACCACTGGTAACCGCTCTTCGTGGCCGCCGACTTGTCCAGCCTCACCAGGACGGCGACCGGCCGCCCCTTCTTGGTGAACTGCTCGCCCAACTGGCTGTCCCCGAGGAACGCGCCGATCTGCTGCTGCGTCTGGGGAGCCCGGTCCACCGACTTCACATGGCCCCGCAGCACCCCGTACTGCTGGGTCGGTGCCGTCTGGACGGTCAGGTCGACGGCCGCGTTCGCGGGAATCGTGGCGGCGTTCTCGGCCGGGACGTACACCGTCGCGTACAGCGGATCGCTCGCGCGGGCGACCTTCTCCACGGCCGCGATGTTCGTGCCCGTACCGATGATCTGGCCGATCGTCGCGGCGAGCGCGGTGAGCCGGCCCGCGGCGACCGAGCGGACGACGGTGTCGCCGGAGGCCGTACGGACCTTGAGTACAGGGGAGTTGGCGGGCAGCCGGGCGCCTTCCTCGGCGAGGACCGCGGTGATCTGGCCTGAGACGGGGCTCTGCAGGACGTAACTGCCCTCCCCGTGCGTGAGGATGGCGGGCGCGCTCACCGTGGAGGAGACGGAACCGGTGACCGCCCACACCGACGCGGCGGCCATCACGACGACGGTGACCGAGAGGACCAGCCAGCCCTGCGGGCGCGCGAAACGCACCGGGAGGTCCAGTTCCTCGGGCGACTGGAGCTTGGCGAGGGCCTGTTGGCGGAACTGCACGGGCATTCCTCACCTGTGTGAGAAGACCGGCCCGGACCGGGGCCGGTGGGTTTGTGGCAACCGAGAGTCCCGGAACCGGGGGAGTGGTTCCGGGACTCAGCGGCACAAGGCGTCGATCAGAGACCGGCGACCAGGCCGGTGACCGCACCGGTGTGCAGGCCGGTGAGGCCCTCGACGGTGCCGACGACCGAGCCGACCAGCGGGAGCGCGGCGGGGGCAACGCTGTCCACCAGGCCCGTGACGGTGCCGACGGCGTTCAGGGACAGACCGCCGGAGACGGCGTCGAGAGCGGAGTCCGACAGCTCGGCGGTCTCGACCTGGGGGGTGGAGTTCATGATGGAACTTCCCTTCGTATGGGTATTTCAAGGGGGGAGAGCGGCCCCCTCTGGGGACAGATGACGGCCGCGACCGCAGGGCCGGACCAGGCCCGTTTCCGGAACCTGTGCGGCCCCTGCGATGCGATGGATCAAAGCACGCCCGCACAGCGCGCTTCCAATCAACCAAGGCCCTCACCAGGGCACTTGAGCCCAACGGGCCACACACCGTGAGGGTGTGCGCACGCCTTGGTGGCCACTTCTTCACAGTCCGCACGGCTTCGGTGCACCACGGCTCTTGCGGCCGGGCGCACGCGTCGGTCACGGGTGCGCGACGGAATCGGACAGTCCGCCACCAAAGGCGTGGCGTGTAACGAGCGGATGTGCAGGACCGTCGTATGCGGTGACCTGACTGAGTATTCGATGTGCAGATTCCCTGAAGCGGGGATTCGTATCGGTTTGACCGACGCAGCGCCATGAGGCGATCACGAGGCGTGTCTTCCTGTGTTCCCGCTGTGGTACGGGCCGCCGCGGGGGAGCGACTTGTTCAGGACATCGGATTCGGGCATCCGGCATCGGATCGCCGCGCGCCGCCCCGGCGGCCCCGGACGGCGCCCGGGCGGCCTGCCACCCACTCCGGCGGACCGCTCCGACCAGGGAAGTCACGGCGGTGCGCAAGGCCCGCCGGACCCGGCGGACGGAGTCCTCGGGGAGTGGGGCCGATGGAAAGGATCTTGTCTGTTTCGGTGGGCGTCATCGGGATATGGGTGGTTGTTCCCGGCGGCCTTCGGTCAGGCCCTGGCAATGGCCGATTCGCTGTTTCGCAAAGGGAGTTGGCAAACACGTTTGAACGCCCCACGTGAACCGTGCGTACCTACAGCCATCCAGGCGCCCCAGTCGGTCGCCGAGAACGAACGGCGGCTAAGACCCCGCCCCGCAGGAGGTCAAGAAGTTGAGTCACAAGCGAGTTCCGAAGCGTAAGGCCGCGATAGCGGTGGGCAGTGTCGCGGCGATCGGTGCGGCGGCTCTGCTGCTCCCCAACGCCATGGCGTCCCAGACCGACGCTGCGGACGGCGCGGCTCCGAAGACCCTCAAGGCGACGGCTGCCTCGGATCTCGCCTCGCAGTTGGAGGAACTGCTCGGGGACGCCTTCGCGGGCTCCTACTACGACGCCGACAAGCAGCAGCTGATCATCAACGTCGTCGAGGTCGAGGGTGACAACAACAACGTCATCATCCAGGCCCAGAAGGCCGGCGCCGCCGTCCGTGAGGTCGAGAACAGCATCGCCGAGCTGAAGGCCGGCGCGCAGACGCTGAAGGCCGAGGCGACCATCCCGGGCACCGCCTGGTCCGTCGACCCCCGCACCAACAAGATCCAGGTCCTCGCCGACAGCACGGTGACCGGCACCAACTGGGACACCATCGAGTCGACCGTCCAGAGCCTCGGCGCGGGCATGGCGACCATCAAGAAGAGCGCGGGCACCTTCAAGCCCCTCGCCGTGGAGGGCGGCGACGCCATCTTCGGCGGCGGCGCCCGCTGCTCCCTCGGCTTCAACGTCGTGACCGGCGACGGCACGCCCGGCTTCCTGACCGCCGGCCACTGCGGTGTCGCCGCGGCCGAGTGGTCCGAGGAGGAGGGCGGCGCCCCGGTCGGCACGGTCGAGGCGGCCACCTTCCCGGGTGACGGAGACTTCGCACTCGTGAAGTACGACGACCCGGCGACCGTCGCCGCCAGCACCGTCGACGTCGGCGGCGGCCAGACCGTCGACATCCTCCAGGCCGCCGACGCGGAGGTCGGCCAGCAGGTCTTCCGCATGGGCTCCACGACCGGCCTCAACGACGGCCAGGTCACCGGCCTCGACGCCACCGTGAACTACCCCGAGGGCACCGTCACCGGCCTCATCCAGACCAACGTCTGCGCGGAGCCCGGCGACAGCGGCGGCTCGCTGTTCACCCAGGACGGCAGCGCGATCGGCCTGACCTCCGGCGGCAGCGGCGACTGCACGGTCGGCGGCGAGACCTTCTTCCAGCCGGTCACCACCGCCCTGGAGGCCGTGGGCGCGACCCTCGGCGCGGCCGACGCGGGCGCCGGAGCCGGCGATGAGGCCGGCGCGGGCGAGGAAGCCGGTGCGGGCGAGGAAGCCGGTGCCGGTGAGGAGGCGGGCGCGGGCGAGGAGGTCGGCGTCGGTGAAGAGGCCGGTGCGGGCGAGGAAGCCGGCGCGGGCGAAGAGGCCGGACTCGGTGAAGAGGTCGGCGGCGACGAGCTGGGCGGCGTCGACGACCAGGCCACCGAGGGCGTGGACGACGGCATCGGCCAGGAGAACCAGGACCACTGACCGGCCACACCAGTAGCACCGGCCGTCAGTGACAACGGTCCGGCCCTCCGGCGGGAGGGCCGGACCGTTCTGCGTATGCCTCCGGCGGTTCGACGGAGGCACCTCGTGGCGTACCTGCGCGTGGCACCGACCGCACGGCCGTGCACGACAGACACCTCACGCGCCGCCCACCCACAGCGGCTGTCGATTCCGGGCGAGCCCTCGATGCACGTGGGCGTGGACACCCCGAGCCTCGGCCCTGTCCGGCCGGGCGCCCCTGAATCACAGGCGTGGGCGTCTATCCAGCAGGGCGGCGGCACCCCACCGGGCGAGCCCTTGGCGCAGGTGCGCGGACACCCCGGGTCCCGGCCCGTAGGCACGGGAGTGCGCGCCCCTCCCGGGAGGCAGCCCTCGCACCACGCCCTGGCCCTTCGGCACGGGCACCCCCCCAGAACCGTCAGCCCTCCGCCCGTGCCCTCAGCAGCAGCAACGCGATGTCGTCCGCCCGGGCCGTCACCCCGGCGCCGAACTCGACCAGTCCGTCCGCCAGTTCGTCCAGTGGGCGGTCGCCCGTCTCGGCCAGCAGGTGGGCCAGGGCGGTCAGGGTCTCGTCGATGTCGATGCCGGGAGACTCGATCAGGCCGTCCGTGTACAGGGCCAGGACCGAGCCCGGGGGCAGTTCGATCTCCGTCGTCGGATACGTGGCCGAGGCGTCGATCCCCAGCAGGGGGCCGCCGGCCAGGTCCAGCACCCGTACCCGCCCGTCCGGGGCTCTCAGGAGCGGCTGAGGATGCCCCGCGCGGGCCAGGACGACCCGGCCGGAACCCGGGTCCAGGCGCAGGTACAGGCAGCTGGCGAAGAGTTCCGTGCCCAGGTCGATCAACAGGCGGTTGGTGCTCCTCATGACCTCCTCCGGTGCCTGGCCCACGGTCGTGTACGCCCGTACGGCCGTACGGATCTGCCCCATCAGCGCCGCCGCCGTCACGTTGTGCCCCTGGACGTCCCCGATCACCGCCGAGGCCCGGCCGTGCGAGGTCACCAGGTCGTAGAAGTCGCCGCCGATGTCCATGCCCTGGGTGGCGGGCAGATAGCGGGCCGCGGCCTCGATGCCGGGCAGGGACGGCAGGGAGCTGGGCAGCAGGGCGGCCTGGAGGCCGTGGGCGACCCGGTGCTTCGCGTCGTACAGCAGGGCCCGTTCCATGGCCTGGGCGATCAGGCCGCCGAGGCTGGTCAGGACGGCGCGCTCGTCGGCGGGGAAGGTGTGCCGTTCGGCGTAGCCCAGCACGCACGTGCCCACCGGGCGGCCGGACGCGATCAGCGGGAGGAACGCCCAGGCCGCCATCGGACCCGGCACCTCCCGCACCGCCGGATACAGCCGCTCCAACTGCTCCCGCGACTCGAAGAACGCGGGCACACCCGTGGTGAGGACCTGGGTGCCCGGGGTCTGCCCGGTCAGCGGCAGCCCGTCGAACTGCTCCACGAGCCGCGCGTCCGCGTATCCCCGGTGTCCCACCACCCGCATCCGCCCGCCCCGCGAGCCCAGCATCACCAGGGTCTGGCAGCCCACCGCCGGCATGATCTCGTCCGCGACCAGCTGGACCACGTCCTGGACACCCGCCGCCTCGGTCAGCGCTCCCGCGAGCGACAGCACCTGCGAGATCGTGACCAGGCTCGAAGGACCGCCCGGCCGCCGCCCCGCCCGGTCCAGCTCGGCCACCGCCCGCGCCCTGGTGATCCGGACGCTCAGCCCCGTCGTGCTCGGATACAGCCGGAACGACAGCCAGTCCCCGGGCGGGCACAGCGCCACGAACGACGTGACGTGCTGGCTGAACAGCGCGGCGCGGTAGCGGTCCTCGTACACCGGATCGTTCAGCCACGGCACCGACCCCCACAGGTGGCCGCCGAGCAGTCCGCCCGCCGGCACCCCCAGCAGCTCCGAGGCGGCTGCGTTCACGAAACCGACCCGCCCGTGCAGATCGAGCGAGCACAGCCCGAACGGCAGCCGCGCCACCATCCGGGCCGCCTCGACCGTGCCGAGGGTGTCGGCCACCGGTGCCCCCGGCAGCGCGGCCAGCAGATCCGCCTCGGGCCGCAGCGTACGGTGCTCGGCCGCCGCCCGCTCCAGCCGCAGCGCCAGCCGGTCGCAGGCCGAGGTGAGCTGCTCCCGCTCCCGGTCGGACAGCTCCGGCGGATGCGAACCGGGCCAGGTCACGAAGACCGCTCCGTACAGCGTCGACTCGGTCGCCACCGGCATGGCCGCCAGCGCGAAGGGGTAAGGCAGCACCACCGCGACCCGGGGATACCGGCGGGCCATGTCCTCCTCGCCGCCCACCCACACCAGCCGCCGCTCGCGCGACGCCTGGGCGACCGGCACCGGCGAGCCGATCCCGACCCGCTCCCAGGGCGCGGCGAAGGCCCGGGGCAGCCCCGCCATGACGGCCATCTCCAGCACCGACCCGCCGGGCGCCAGCAGATACACGCCGCCCGCGTGGGCGTGGACGTCGTCCATCATCCCGGCCAGCGCCAGCGACAGCAGGGGCCGGCCGAACACCGCGGAGCCGCCGGCGCCCGGGCGTCCGGGGAACTGCGCATCACCCATCCGGACCACCTCCTCACCGGACCCGGGCCCTCCCGGCTCAAGGCTCCCTCCACACGACCGACGGCGCACGGCGAAGCCCCCGACGCCACGGCACCGGCTTTTTCTCGCCCCCGCTGTGGCCCGCCCGGGTGCCGACTGGGCCGATCGGTGTCGTCGGAGCGGCACAGGGGCTGCGCCGGAGGCAGATACGCGCTGTAATGACGAACGTGGTAGGTGAGGGCGCCGCCGGGCGCGGATCGAGAACGCTGCGTGCCGAACTTGTCCTCAAAACGCTCACCGTCGACCTCGACCCGCGCGAACGCCTACGCCGCGTCCTCGAACAGACGCTCGTCTTCGCGGGCGCGACCGTCGCCGCCGTGTACACCCCGGGCGACGGCGGCGAGCTGCTCTGTCTCGTCGAGTCCGCCGGCGTGCCCCGCACGCTGTACGGGCTGCGCGACAGCTACCCCGTGACCGGCGGCTCGCCCGCCGCCGACGCCCACCGCGCAGGCCGCCCGCTCTGGCTCGGCCCCGACGAACTCGCCGACTGCGCCGAGTCCCGCCGGATGCCCGCCGGTGACGTCCACCTCGCCGCCCTGCCCGTGCGCGCCGGCGCGGCGGTCGGTGACGGTGGCTGTCTGCTCGCCGTGACGGAGAGTCCCGGCGGCTTCGACGACGACGCCCGGGACTGTCTGACCCTGCTCGCCGACGCCGTCGCCTGGCCCGCCCCGACCCTGGCCGGAGACCTCGGCGAACTCCCCGCCAACGCCTTCAGCCTCGCCATGGACACCGGCCGCGTCGAGGTCGGCGACGAACTCCTCGAACTGTTCGCGCTCGACCGGACCGCCTTCGACGGAAAAGTCGAGACGCTGCTCGGGCTCACCGTGCCCGAGGACCTGCCCTCCCTGATGTCCGTCGTCGAGGCCGACCACATGTCCATCGGCGACCGCGAGCTGGAGTTCCGGGTGCTCCAGCCCGCAGGACCGCCCCGGTGGCTGCGGCTGCGCGGTCGGCTCGTCACCGGCGGGGAGGGCAGGCCCGCCCGGCTCGTGGGCACCGTCGGCGACGCCTCCACCCTGCGTTCCGGCGTCACCGACGTGGCCCGCGTCCAGCGCCTCGCCGCCGCCCTCGCCACCGCCGGGACCGTCCGGGACGTCAGCCAGGCCGTCGTCACCGCGCTGCGCGAGCCGCTGCGGGCCGACCGGATCGCCCTCGCCGAGCTGGAGAACGACCGGCTCGTCGTCACCGTCCTCGACCCGCCCGAACCCGAGGCCTGGCCCGAGTCGTGGCGCCTGGAATGGCGCTCGGAGTGGCCCGAGTCGCCCGTCCGCTCCATGCCCACCCTGGCCGCCGCCCTGCGCGAGGGCCGCGCCGCGATCTGGCCCGCGGGCACCGAGATGGAACCCGCGCTCGACGGCGTCGGCCCCGGCGGACTCGCCGTACTGCCGCTGCCCGCGGGCGGCCGGATGGCCGGGCTCTGCCTGATCGGCTGGGACAGCCCGCACGAGTTCGGCACCGACGAACGCGCCCTGCTCACCGCAGCCGCAGGCCTCGCGGGCCAGGCCCTCACCCGCGCCCACGCCTTCGACGCCGAACACGAACTCGTCGGCATGCTCCAGCGCTCCCTGCTGCCCCGCCGTCTGCCCAAACTGCCGGGCGGGGTGGCCGAGGCCCGCTACCTCCCGACCACCGAGGGCCTGGAGGTCGGCGGCGACTGGTACGACGTGATCCCGCTGCCCGACAACCACGTCGCCCTCGTCATCGGCGACGTCCAGGGCCACAACGCCAGCGCCGCCACCCTCATGGGCCAGATGCGCACCGCCCTGCGCGCCTACGCCGTCGAGGGCCACCCGCCCGACGTCGTCGTCTCCCTCTCCAACCGGCTCCTCGCCGACATGGAGACGGACCTCTTCGCCACCTGCTGCTATGTCGAGGTCGACATGGAGGAGGGCACCGCCTGGTACGTCCGTGCGGGCCACCTCCCTCCGGTCGTCCGCCACCCCGACGGCACCACCGAGGTCGTCGAGTCCGACGTAGGCCCGCCGCTCGGTGTGCTGCCCCGGGCCGACTTCCCCATGAGCATGCTGCGCCTCCAGCCCGGCACCCTGCTCGCCCTCACCACCGACGGTCTCGTCGAGTCCGCGGAGACCGACGTCGAGGACGGCCTCAACGCCCTCGCGGCCGACCTCGCCGCCGCCGACCCCGTCCACCTCGGCCTGGTCGCCGACGCCCTCCTCGCGGGCGCCAACCGCAACGACGACGTGGCCCTGCTCCTGCTCCGCTACGACGGCATGGAGAAACGGCCCCTGCGCGAGAGCTGGACGGTGTGGCGGGTGCCCGAGGCGGTCCGGCACGCCCGCCGCTTCACCCGGCGCACCCTGCGCGCGTGGAGCCTGTCCGGCGAGGCAGGGGGCCAGGAGAACATCCAGGAGGGCATGGACACGGTGCTCCTGGTCGTCTCCGAACTGGTCACCAACGCCCTCGTGCACACCGACGGGCAGGTCCGCCTGGACCTCACCCTCTTCAACGGCAGGCTGCGCGTCGCCGTCGCCGACAACTCGCCCCGCACCCCGATCCGGCCCACGAACCTCGGCTGGGAGGCCACCGGCGGCCGGGGCATGCTCCTGGTCGAGGCCATGTCGGCGACCTGGGGAACCGTCCCGGTCAGCGGCGGCAAACAGGTGTGGAGCGAGATCCCTCTGGAGTCCTGACGGGCACCCGCTCCGGTCACCCTGAGGCACCGGATATTACGTCCCGGCGAATCGCGGCTAGGGTGAACGGATGAAGGCTCTCGTGCTCTCCGGCGGCGCCGGCACGCGGCTTCGGCCGATCACCCATACCTCGGCGAAGCAGCTCGTGCCCGTGGCCAACAAACCCGTACTGTTCTACGGCCTGGAATCCCTCGCCGAGGCGGGCATCACCGAGGTCGGCATGATCGTCGGCGACACGGCCGCCGAGATCGAGGAAGCGGTCGGCGACGGCTCGAAGTTCGGCCTCCAAGTCACCTACATCCCGCAGGAGAAGCCCCTGGGCCTGGCCCACGCGGTGCTGATCGCACGGGAGTTCCTCGGCGACGACGACTTCGTCATGTACCTGGGCGACAACTTCATCGTCGGCGGCATCCGCGATCTCGTCGACGGCTTCCGCGGCGCGCGCCCCGACGCCCAGATCCTCCTCACCCAGGTCCCCGACCCCCGCTCCTTCGGCGTCGCCGAACTCGACGCGGACGGCCAGGTGATCGGCCTGGAGGAGAAGCCCGAGCACCCCAAGAGCGACCTCGCGCTCGTCGGCGTGTACCTCTTCACCCCGGCCATCCACGACGCCGTACGCGCCATCCGCCCGTCCTGGCGCGGCGAGTTGGAGATCACCCACGCCATCCAGCACCTCATCGACGCCCGGTCCGACGTACGATCCACGCTCATCAAGGGCTACTGGAAGGACACCGGGAACGTCACCGACATGCTGGAGGTCAACCGCATGGTCCTGGAGGGACTGGAGCGGCGGATCGACGGCGAGGTGGACGACGCGTCCGAGACCATAGGACGCGTGGTCATCGAGGAGGGCGCGAGCATCACCCGCTCCCGGATCGTCGGCCCCGTCGTCATCGGCGCCGGCACCGTCGTCAGCGACTCCTACGTCGGACCCTTCACCTCCCTCGCGGAGAACTGCCGGATCACCGACAGCGAGCTGGAGTTCTCCATCGTGCTGCGCGACTCCTCCATCGCCGGGGTCGGCCGTATCGAGTCCTCGCTCATCGGCCGCCATGTCGAGGTGACCCCGGCCCCCAGTGTTCCCAGCGCCCACCGACTCGTCCTCGGAGACCACAGCAAGGTGCAGATCCACTCATGAACCTCCTCGTCACCGGCGCCGCCGGATTCATCGGCTCCATGTACGTCCGCAACCTCCTCGCCGCCGAGGGCCCCGACGCGCCCCGGATCACCGTGCTGGACAAGCTGACGTACGCGGGCACCCTGGAGAACCTGCCGGCCGGCCACCCCCGGCTGACGTTCGTCCAGGGCGACATCTGCGACGCCGAACTCGTCGACAAGCTGATGGCCGAGGCCGACCAGGTCGTCCACTTCGCCGCCGAGTCCCATGTGGACCGCTCGATCGACGGCGCCGCCGACTTCGTCCGCACCAACGTGGTGGGCACCCAGGTGCTCCTCGACGCGGCCCTGCGCTACGGCGTCGGCCCCTTCGTGCACGTCTCCACCGACGAGGTGTACGGCTCGATCGACACCGGCTCCTGGCCGGAGACCCACCCGCTGGCCCCCAACTCGCCCTACTCGGCGTCGAAGGCCTCCTCCGACCTGCTCGCCCTCGCCTACCACCGCACCCACGGCCTGGACGTCCGCGTCACCCGCTGCTCCAACAACTACGGGCCGCACCAGTTCCCCGAGAAGGTCATCCCGCTCTTCGTCACCAACCTCCTCGACGGCAAGAAGGTCCCGCTGTACGGCGAGGGCCTCAACGTCCGCGACTGGCTGCACGTCGACGACCACTGCCAGGGCATCGACCTGGTCCGCACCGGCGGCCGGCCCGGCGAGGTCTACAACATCGGCGGCGGCACCGAGCTGAGCAACAAGGAACTCACCGGACTGCTCCTGGAGGCCTGCGGCGCCACCTGGGACAGCGTGGAGTACGTCGAGGACCGCAAGGGTCACGACCTGCGCTACTCCGTCGACTGGAGCAAGCTCCACGACGAGCTGGGCTACACCCCGCGCCACGACTTCGCCACCGGCCTCGCCGCGACCGTCGCCTGGTACCGCGACAACCGCGCCTGGTGGGAGCCCCTCAAGCAGCGGGTGAGTTCTGCGCCGAAGCAGGTCAAGGAATGAAGTGGCTGGTCACCGGCGCCGCCGGAATGCTCGGCCACGACACCGTCGAGGAACTCCTCCGGCGCGGTGAGGACGTCGTGGGCCTCGCCCGCGCCGCCCTGGACATCACCGACCCCGACGACGTACGCCGCGTCCTCACGGAGCACCGCCCCGACGTCGTCGTCAACTGCGCCGCCTACACCGCCGTCGACGACGCCGAGACGGACGAGGAGACCGCGCTCCGCATCAACGGCGTCGGCCCCCGCCTGCTCGCCCAGGCCTGCGCCGAACTCGACGCCCGCCTGATCCACATCTCCACGGACTACGTCTTCGACGGCGAGGCCCGCAGCGCCCCGTACCCCGAGGACCACACCCCGGCCCCGCGCACGGCGTACGGCCGTACCAAGCTCGTCGGCGAACAGGCCGTCCTCGCCACGCTCCCGGACGCGAGCGCCGTCCTGCGCACGGCTTGGCTGTACGGCGCCCACGGCGGCAACTTCGTGCGTACGATGATCGACCTGGAGGCGCGTCGGGACACCCTCGACGTCGTCGACGACCAACGCGGTCAGCCGACCTGGAGCGCGGACGTCGCCGTACGCATCGCCGACCTCGGACCCCGCATCGGCCCCGAGGCGAACGGTATTCTCCACGCCACCAACTCCGGCGAGGCGACCTGGTTCGAGCTGGCGCGCGAGGTGTTCCGCCTCGTCGACGCCGACCCGGACCGGGTACGCCCCACCACCAGCGCGGCCTTCACCAGGCCCGCACCCCGGCCCGCATACAGCGCCCTCGGCCACGGCCGTTGGCAGCAGGCCGGTCTCGGACCCCTCCGAGACTGGCGTACCGCCCTGCACGAAGCACTGCCACACATCCGCAAGGAGATTTCCTAGTGAAACGCCATGAGTTCCTCCGGGAGCTCCACAAGGTCAGCGCGAACAGGAACTACCTGGAGATCGGCGTCAACGACGGCCGAAGCCTGACCCTGTCCCGGGTACCCAGCATCGCGATCGACCCCGCGTTCAGGGTGGTCTCCGAGATCCGCTGCGACGTCCATCTCGCCAAGGCCACCAGCGACGACTTCTTCGCCCGTAAGAACCCCCTCGCCCACCTCACGGGCGGCCGGCACCCGCTGCGCAACCTGGCCCGCAACCGCAGCCCGTTCGGCTACTGGCAGCGCACCACGCTCGACCTGTCGTTCATCGACGGCATGCACCTGTTCGAGTACGCGCTGCGCGACTTCATCAACGTCGAGAAGCACTCGGACTGGGCCAGCGTCATCGTCCTCGACGACATGCTGCCCCGCAGCATCGACGAGGCCGCCCGCGACCGGCACACCAACGCCTGGACCGGCGACGTCTACAAGCTGATCGAGATCCTCGCCCGGTACCGCCCCGACCTGGTCACGGTCCTCGTCGACACCGCGCCCACCGGTCAGCTCATCGTCTTCGGCGCCGACCCCGACAACACCGTGCTCTCGGACAAGTACGACGAGATCATCGCGGAGTTCGAGGTCGCGGACCCGCAGAAGGTGCCCGAGAGCGTCCTGGAGCGCACCCCGGCCGTCAAGCCGGAGACCCTGGTCGAGGCCGCCTTCTGGGCCCCCCTCGTCAAGTCCCGCAACCGGGGCACCAAGCGCGGCAAGGGCCTGGAGCAGCTCCGCCGCAGCCTGGAGCCGCTGAGCACCACGCGCTGACGTACCACTGAACAAAGGCCTGTGGCCCGGCAGCTGACGAGCTGTCGGGCCACAGGCCTTTGTTCCTCGTGAGGATTACCGGTTGTCGCGCAGGCCCGCGTAGTAGGCCGCGCAGTCCGCGTACGACGGCAGCAGTCCGGCCTCCTCCGCCTCGGCCAGCGTGGGTGCCTCGGCGTCCTTCTCCGACAGCACCGGCTCGATGCCCTCGGGCCAGGCGATGCCCAGCGCCGGGTCGAGCGGATTCACCCCGTGCTCACGCCCCGGCGCGTACCCGGTCGAGCACAGGTACACCACGGTGGCGTCGTCGGTGAGCGCCATGAAGGCGTGCCCGAGGCCCTCCGCGAGGAACACGGCGTGCCGGGTGTCGTCGTCGAGGCGTACGGCCTCCCACCGCCCGTAGGTGGGCGAGCCGACCCGGATGTCCACGACGACGTCCAGGACCGCGCCACGCACGCAGGTCACGTACTTGGCCTGGCTCGGTGGTACGTCCGAGAAGTGCACCCCGCGTACGACGCCCCGGCGTGAGACCGAGCAGTTGGCCTGGGCGAGGGAGAGGTCGTAGCCGGTGGCCTCGCGGAACTCCTCGCCCCGGTACCACTCGTGGAAGGTTCCCCGGTCGTCAGGGAAGATCTTCGGCTCCAGTACCCAGGCGCCTTCGATGTCCAGTGCGCGCATGGTGTCAGGCTCCGTTTCCGCGTCGCAGCCCGGCCTTGCGGGCGATCTTCCCGAGGGTGCGCCGCACCTTGCGGACCAGCGTCTGACTGCCGTTCGCTCCGGTGGGCTTGGCGGGCCGAACGACCTGTACGCGGCCGGACTTGGCGGCGAGGTTGACGGACATCGCCAGGAAACGCGGCTCGTCGGCCTCGGGGGCGAGGCAGAGGGAGGGCTTCCAGGTCCCGTCGGCCAGCGCGCCGGACGGCAGGGTTGCCTCGACGGCGCCGCCGGTCAGCGTGGACTCGACGTCCACGGGCTCGGCGGCGGTCGCCGAGGTGAACCGGAGCAGAGCCTTGGTGTCGGCGGGTACGTGCAGGGGGAGGGCGACCCGCAGTCGGTCACCCGTGACGGTGACGTCGTCGGGCTTCAGCCGACCCAGGCCCACGCCCTTCACGGCACGGTCGACGTCCAGCGAGAGGGTGGCCTGCTTGGCGGTCCAGTACGGCAGGACGACGCGACCGGCGACCACACCGGCCGGGGGCACCGGACGGGGGTCCAGCTTGACCGGGCCGAGCCGGCACTCGCGGGTCCAGCCGCCGAGCTTGATCCGGACGAACACGTCGAACAGTCCGCCGCCGAGGGCGACACCGCCCGCAGCCGTACCGGGATCGACGGTGGCGGTACCGCGCAGCACGAGCCGCACCTGACCGTCGTCGCCGCCCTCACCTGCGGGGAGGGTCTCGCGGGTCAGCTCGACGGGCTGGAAGAACTGGGCGGCCGTGGCCCGCTCCCGCACCAGGAAGTCGGCCGTCGCACTGCCGAACCGGGCGACCGTGGAGGCCGCGACGCGGGCGATCGCGTCGTCGGCGTCGGTGGGTGTGCCGTCCAGGTCGGCGCCGTCGCTGTCGTCCTCGGCGGGGAACGTCATCGGCTTGCCGTGGGAGGTGAACTCGGCGGTGAAGCCGACGTGCAGGACACCGTCCCGCCACTCCACGCTCTGCGGGGTGGCGGTGGGGGCGAGCGAGGCCTCCCACTCGGCGAACGCGATGACGTCGTCCAGCCGGTCGGCGGCGATCAGCGCGGCGACGATCCGCTGCGCCTCCTGCATACCGTTGGCGACACCGGGTCCGAAGCGCTCGACGACGACCCCGCGGATCTCGTCGAACATCTCCTTGCGGTAGTCCTCCGGCAGCTTGAGCAGCCGGTTGCTGCGCATCCGCTCGACCATCTCGTTGCGCAGCCAGCGCCGGAAGAGCCGGTCGCGCACGGTACCGGGCTCGGTGTACCGCTCGACGACGTCGAGGGCCTCACGCAGATTACGGAAGTAGCCGACCGGGTCGAAGCGCTGGAACCCCGCGTTCGAGGCGTCGTCGCGCTTGACGTGGTAATAGCAGACGTAATCGCTGAGCACGGAGACGTTGTCCGCGCGCAGATAGGCCTCGGTGACGAAGACATGGTCTTCGAGCCGCCGCCGACCCTCCGGGAAACGCAGACCGATACGGTCGAGAAAGGCCCGCCGGACCATCTTGTGCGGGGTGAGGCTGTCGATCAGCGGGGCGTTCTCGACACTGGCCTTGGGATGGTTGTGCCGGAACAACTCCACCGGCACGGGCCGACCCTTGCCGGCCATCTTCCCGACGATCACATCGGCACCGTTGGCCACGCCGTAGTCGTACATCCGCTCAAGGGCCTCGTCACCGAGATAGTCGTCGTTGTCGACGAACATCACGAACTCGCCCTGCGAGGCCTCGATACCGACGTTGCGCGGCTTGCCCGACCAGCCCGAGTTCTCCTGGTGGATGACCTGGAAACGCGATTCCTCGGCGGCGAGCTGGTCCAGCCTGGCCGGGGTCCCGTCGGTGGAACCGTCGTCGACGAAGATCACTTCGTACTCGTCGGCAGGCAGCGACTGCCGCAACAGCGACGCGACGCAGTCCTCGATGTACGGCCCCGGGTTGTACACCGGAACGATGACGCTGACCTTTACCGACATGCGGCTGGAAGCCCCCTTTTGGCTTTACTCCCCGCTTCCGCATCGACACGGAACGGGCTGCTCGATACTAACCTCGCGAGGCTCTCCGGCATGTGCGGGGGCATGGTGCGCCGGGGCGTCAGAGGGATTCGTCGAGGCCGGTGCGCGTGATGTCCGCCGGGTGCGACAGCGCCCCGAAAGGGGCGCGGGGCTGTGTTCGATATGCGGCTCCGCCGCGCGGGCGCGACCCAGCCCCGACGCCGCCGCAGTCGCGAGACGGCAGATCGTGGCACCCCCTGCGGAATGCCTCCGCTTCAGGGTTGTCCACGAGACCGGCCCCGCCCGGGGCCACGAGATCCGCTGCTGATCCCCGGCTCACCGACGTGGACCCGCACCGCCTGCCGCCCCGCGAGAGCTAACCCGCCCCCTTCGGCGGATGAATCGCACCCTGCGTAGCCGTCAGCGACACCCCGCTGCCACCCCACCGCAGAGCCACGATCTCCGCCGCCACCGACACTGCCACCTCCTCCGGCGTACGGGCCCCGAGGTCCAGCCCGATGGGCGACCGCAGCCGGGACAGCTCCGCCCCGGTGAGGCCGGCCTCCGTCAGGCGGGTGCGGCGGTCGTCGTGCGTACGGCGGCTGCCCATCGCGCCGATGTACGCGGCGGGGCGGCGCAACGCCTCCTCCAGCAGGGGTACGTCGAACTTCGGGTCGTGGGTCAGGACGCACACCACGGTGCGCTCGTCCGTGTTCGTGCCGCGCAGGTAGCGGTGCGGCCAGTCGACGACCACCTCGACGCCCTCGGGGAAGCGCTTCGGGGTCGCGAAGACCGGGCGGGCGTCGCAGACGGTCACCCGGTAGCCGAGGAACGCGCCGATCCGGGCCACCGCCGCGGCGTAGTCGATCGCGCCGAAGACCAGCATCCGGGGCGGCGGCGCGAACGAGTGCAGGAACACCGTGACCGCGTCCTCGCGCCGCTCACCGTGTGGCCCGTAGTGCCGCAACCCCGTTGCCCCCAGGGCGAGTTCGCCGCGCGCGTCGGCGGTGACCGCCACGTCCAGGCCGGTCGTGCCGAGCGTGCCCGACACCGTCTCCGGCCACACCGCGAGCGTCGCGCCGCGCGCCGCCGGACCGTCGGTCACGGTCGCCACGGTCACCGGCCGGCCCGCCGCCACCGACTCCGCCACCGCCGCGAAGGACGGATCCAGAACCGGCGTCACCGGCCGCACCAGCACCGTGATCTCGCCGCCGCACGTCAGCCCCACCGCGAAGGCGTCCTCGTCGCTGTAGCCGAAGGTCGCGAGCCGCGCCTCCCCGTCCGCCACGACCTCGCGGGCCAGCTCGAACACCTCGCCCTCGACACACCCCCCGGACACACTCCCCACCACCTCCGCACCGGGCCCCACGGCCATCGCGGCCCCAGGGTCGCGCGGCGCACTGCGGCTCACCGAGACGACGGTGGCGAGTCCGAACGGCTCGCCCGCCGCGTACCAGCGCCCGAGCGCCGGGAGGATGTCACGCACGATCCGCTCCTTTTGTCGCTCATGTGACTTGATCATCGCCCATGAGCGTCAAAAGCTGAAGATTACTCAACAGTCACTTGGTATTGACGACCACTGTTGCGCGCGGGACTGTAATGCACATGTCGAAGTTGCGTGTGCATCTGCTCGGCGTACTGGTCCTGGTCACGGGTTTCCTGACCACCGTCGGCTCCCAGCCCGCCCGGGCCGACACCCTCTGGTTCGACACTCCCACCAACACCACCCTCACCGTCCAGAACGGTCGGTTCACCGACGCCCTGGGCCGCGAGGTAGTCCTCCGGGGCTACAACGTCTCCGGCGAGACGAAGCTCAAGGAGAACAACGGACTGCCCTTCGCCTCGGTCGCCGACGCGAAGAAGTCCGCGACCGCACTGCGAGCGCTCGGCGGCGGCAACAGCATCCGCTTCCTGCTCTCCTGGGCGTACGCGGAGCCCGTGCGTGGCACGGTGAGCAGCAGCTACCTGGCCGCCGCCACCGCTCAGATGGGTGCCTTCCTGGACGCGGGCATCCGCGTCTACCCCGACTTCCACCAGGACCTCTACTCCCGCTGGCTCTTCGACTCGGACAGCTGGTACACCGGCGACGGCGCCCCCAAGTGGGCCGTCGACCTCGGTGACTACCCGGACGAGTACTGCGGAATCTGCCCCTTCTGGGGACAGAACATCACCTCCAACGCGGCGGTGACGGAGGCGACCTACGACTTCTGGCACAACACCAACGGCGTCCAGGACTCGTTCCTCCTCACCGCGCAGAAGACGATGGCGTACCTCAAGGCCAACCTCACCAGCGCCCAGTTCACGGGTGTCGTCGGCTTCGACCCGTACAACGAGCCGCACTTCGGGATCCTCGACTCGGGCGAGACCAGCCGGACGTGGGAGAAGAACGTCATGTGGCCGTTCTACGTCAAGTTCCGCGCCCGGATGGACGCGGCGGGCTGGCAGGACAAGCCCGCCTTCGTCGAGCCGAACCTCTTCTGGAACGCCAACATCGACTTCCAGAAGCAGGAGGGCGGACTCCTCGACGCGGGTGCCATCGGTACGCGCTACGTCTTCAACACGCACTTCTACGACCAGAAGGCGATCTCCGGCGTCTTCATGTGGGGCAACGCCGAGGACGGCCAGTACGTCACCGACTTCGGCACGATCCGCGACCGGGCCACCGCCCTCGGGACGACCGGGATCATCAGCGAGTTCGGCCACCCGCTGGCCGGCTCGGTCTCCGGCAAGGCGCCCACGGTCTACAAGGCGATGTACCAGGCCCTCGACTCCCGTGTGAAGGGGGCGAGTTGGTGGTCCGGCGCGAGCGGGTCGGGGCCGGTCCTCTCGGGCAGCCAGTGGCAGTGGGACATCTACAACGGCCGCCACAACGAGCTGATGAACGACAACCCCGACAAGGTGCTCACCACCGGTGACGCCTGGAACGACGAGGACCTGTCCGCAGTCCGCCTCGACGACTCCGGTACGGCGGTCCTGCGCCAGGACGCCCGCATGCTGGACCGCGTCTACCCGGGCGCCACGGCCGGGACGACGCTCGCCTTCACCTACGAGGACCGCTCCCGGGACGGGTCCACGACCCTCACCTGGAACCCGGTGCCGAGTTCGCTGCCGAACGTGTCCTCGCTGGTGGGCTCGGGGCAGTACAGCGTGCTGGTGTGGCGCTCGAAGGGCATCTCCGCGCCGACCGAACTCCATCTGCCGGCGTCCTTCCCGACCGCGACGACCACGGTCGTCTCCGACCTCGGCACGGTGTACGGCCCGCCGGCCTACACCAGCACCACCCCGATCGCGGCGGGCACCGAGCCCGGCGGCACGGGCAGCCGCCGTCTCCTGCTCACCTCGGCGGACACCGGCGTACTGCACTACGCGCTGGTGACCAACGGGGCGACCGCCCCGTCCGCGACCCTGCTCAGCGCCGCCCGGGCTGAGCTGGCTTCCTGGGCTGCGTCCGAGTTCAGTTAGGACAGGTAGTTCAAACGACACAGCCCCGCGCCCCTGAAAGACAGGGGCGCGGGGCTGTTCGTGGCTTCAGCGGAGCCGGTGTCTCAATTGGCCGTCGGGCTTGTCCAGTTCGCCTCCACATGGGCGAGGCGGACCCGCTGGGGGTGGTCGCCCACCGCAACCGAGACCGTCTTCTGGCCCGTGGCGAAGTCGATCGCCGTGATCTGGTCGGAGCCGCTCTCCGAGATGACGCAGGACTTGCCGTCACCGCTCACCGTGGCCCAGTAGGGCTTCGAGGCGGTGACGAGCGGGCCCTCCTGGAGGGTCGCACGGTCGACGACCGTCGCGTAGTCGTCCATCGTGCCCGCGACGCACAGCTTGGTGCCGTCAGGCTTCATCGAGATGCCGTGGTGGCGCGAGTCGTTGACGAACGTGGTGCGGTCGTCGCTGGTCGCCGGGTTCTTGGGCAGGGTCTTCGTCCGGGTGATCCTGTCGGTGGCGATGTCGTACTCGAAGAAGCCGTTGAAGAACGAGACCTGGAAGTACAGCTTCGTCTCGTCGGGCGAGAAGGCGGCCGGACGGACCGCGTCCGAGTAGTCCGTGAGACCGATCGCGTCGAGCCGCGCCCGCATGTCGATCACCTTCACCTGCTGGAAGGTGGCCGCGTCCACGACCGTGATCTTCCGGTCGCCCTTCGTGAAGTCCTGCCAGGGGGCGTCCTGATCGGTGTTGACGTCACCGATGGACATGTTCCAGATGTACTTGCCGTCCTTGGTGAAGATGTTCTCGTGCGGCTTGTCGCCGGTCTTGAACGAACCGACCTGCGCCCCCGTGTTGATGTCGAGCACATGCACGGTGTTGGAGATCGAGGCGGACACCGCGACCCGGGTCCCGTCGGGGGAGACCGCCATGTGGTCGGAGCGGTAACCCGACACGGGGAAGCGCCAGTTGATCGCCCCGGTGGCCAGGTTGATCGAGACCACGTCGGCGAAGCTCGGCCGGGAGACCACCATCGACTTGCCGTCCGGGGTGGAGTACATGTCGTCGACCAGCTGGTCATGGCCTTCGCCGACCCCGTTGCGGATGGCCATGAAGTAGATCCACTTGATCGGGTCCGCGTTGATCGCGGCCAGCCGGGCCGCCTTGTCCGGTACGACGTTGATCCGGCCGATCTTGGCGAAGTCGCCGGTGGACTTGATGACGTCCGCGGTGCCTTCCCAGTTGTTGCCGACGAACATCACCTCGCGCAGGGCGGCGGCGCCGACATCCTCGGCGTCGGTCGCCGCGACGGCGGCGGACGCGGGGGCGGTGATGGTCAGGACGAGGGCGGCGGCCATGGCACAGAGGTACCTGGATCTGGAAGCGGGCATGAGTGCTCTCCCCTCCGGGAGTGTGGATGCGAACTGTGGCGGGTGCATGACAGGCACGGCGGAGCGAAGAAACTGAAAACGAGCACGTTCAGATTGGACTTACTGGAAAGTAAGGAGGGGGTGCCCTTCTCCACAAGACTGCGTGCACGACAAACTTGGCCCTCGGACCGACGAAGGAGGGCTCATTGGCGGGCAGGCTCAAGGCGCCGACCGGCCGCTACGCCGGAAAATCGGCCGAGGAGCGGCAGATCGCACGGCGTCGGCGATTCCTGGACGCCGCGCTCCAGCTGTTCGGCGACACCCCGGGCTACCGCTCGACGACCGTCGCCGCGCTCAGTGAGACGGCGGGCCTGTCGACCCGCCAGTTCTACGAGGAGTTCCGCAGCCTGGAGGACGTGCTGGCCGCCCTGCACCTCCAGGTCAACGACTGGGCCGAGGAGGCGGCCCTCAACGCCCTCTCCACCGCCGAGGGCCTGCCCCTCGCCGAGCGGGCCGCCGCGATCTTCCGCGCCTACGCCGCCAACGTCACCTCCGACCCGCGCCGCATCCGGATGACCTTCGTCGAGATCATCGGCGTCAGCGCCCGCCTGGAGGAACAGCGCCTCTCCCGGCGCTCCCGCTGGGTCGACCTCATCTGCACGGAGGCGGAGGCCGCCGTCGCGGCGGGGGAAGCGGCGCCGCGCGACTACCAGCTGGCCGCGACCGCGTTCATCGGCAGCGTCAACGGCCTGCTGCACGACTGGAGCGCGGGGTGGGTAAACGCCACCCTGGACGAGGTCGTGGACGAGCTGGTCCGGATGCTCCTGGGCATCCTGCGCCCGGCGGGCTGGACACCTCCGGACAAGAACGTGAGCGGCGCCTGACGCTCCCGGAAGCCCTCACGCCCCCAGCTGCCGGGCGGCGGCATCCACGGTCTGCTCCAGCAGCACCGCGATCGTCATCGGGCCGACGCCACCCGGCACCGGCGTGATCAGCCCGGCCCGCTCCACGGCGGAGTCGAAGTCGACGTCACCGACGTTCCCGGCGTTGTACCCGGCGTCGATCACGACCGCGCCGGGCTTGATGTCCTCACCCCGGATGAGCCGGGGGCGGCCCACGGCGGCGACCACGATGTCCGCCTCGCGGACGGCCGACGCCAGGTCCCGGGTCCGTGAGTGGCAGTACGTCACCGTCGCGTCGCGCCCGAGGAGCAGCATGCCGACCGGCTTGCCGAGGATCGCGCTGCGGCCCACCACCACGGCCCGCTTGCCGGACGGGTCGACGTCGTACGCGTCGAGCAGCCGCATGATGCCGCCGGGGGTGCAGGACACGAACCCGGGCAGCCCGAAGCTCATCGTCGCGAAGGAGGCGAAGGTGACCCCGTCGACGTCCTTCTCGGGGGCGATCGCCTCGAACGCGGCCCGCTCGTCGATGTGCCCGCCCATCGGGTGCTGGAGCAGGATGCCGTGCACGGCGGGGTCGTCCGAGAGGGCGCGCAGCGCGGCGACCAGTTCCCCGGTCGTCGTGGTGGCGGGCAGCTCGACATGGCGGGACTCGATGCCCGCCTGGCGGCAACGGTTCCGCTTCATCCGGACGTACGTGACCGAGGCGGGGTCCGCGCCCACCAGCACCGTCGCCAGACAGGGCGTCGTGCCCGTCCGGTCGGTGAGGTCGGCGGCCTTCTTCGCCGTCTCCTCGACCGTGCGCCGGGCGAGCGAGGTGCCGTCAATGAGCCGGGCCTGAGGCATGATCCACTCCTGAGGGTGACAGTCGTCATCGCCCAGGCGCACGGCACGCACTCCGCGTCCACGGAAGGATGCCCACTCCGTGAGGGCCGCTCCCCGGTGGTGATCCACCCAAGCGCCAGTCACGACCCGGAGCCCAGCCTAATCGAGGTCTCAGCCGCCCTCCTCGTCCCAGGCCTGCAGTACCGTCTGGTCGACGATCTTGCCGTCGCGCAGGGACAGCATCGAGCCGGCGAGTACGCGGATGCCGTCCGGGTACAGACAGGACTCCGTGTAGGCGACCTGGTCGCCCTGGACGACCACCTGTTCGAGTTTGTGGGTCATGTCCCTGCTGTACACGTCGTTCAGCATGGCGCCGATCTCGGCGCGTCCGTGCATGACCATCGGGTGGCTGGGCTGTGTGTTGTGGTCGACGACGCGCAGTTCCGCGTCGTCGGCGTAGAGCGACAGCAGTGCCGTCGCGTCCTGTCCTTCGATGCCCCGGCGCAGGGCTTCGGTGTCGAAGGCGGGGCTGGCCGCGGTGCCCATGGTGACCTCCTCCGAGGGGCGCGGCCCGGTCGGGAGCGGGCCGCGGGGGCCTCTCCTCCCGAGGCTCCTCCCTCCCGGGGGCCTCGGCAAGCGCAGACGGGGGATGAGCCTGACGAGTGAGCGAGGCGGGGTGCCCGTGTCCGGGACGGGGCGTGGGCGTTGCTGAATACATGATCTCAACACGACGAATCGCCGCCGCCGTTGGTCTCGCCGTCGGTGTCACCGGCCTCGCCGCCCCGCTGGCCAGCGCGGCCCCCGCCGCCGACCAGAACGCGGGCAAGCTGAACCCGATCGCCCAGCTCGACTCCCTCGCCGTGAGCGAGATTCCCGCCCAGTACCACGAGGACCTGCCCCGGGTCTCCACCCAGCTCAGCTCGCTCAACCGGCTCAGCGACCTCCAGCAGCTCCACCAGGTCACCGACATGGCCGCCCCCGTGACCGGACTGCTGCCGGCCGTCGAGGCCTGACGGACACACCGCACGAGCAGACCACGAGCAGATCACGAGCAGGAGCGAGGGCCGCCCGGCCGGACCGGGCGGCCCTCGCCTGTCGGGACCGGCAGTGCCGCTGCCGCCTGCCGCTGTCGCCTGCAGTCCAGGAAGTGGAAGCCGGGTCGCGGGTGCATCAGGAAGTCGTGGTGGGAGATGTTCCACGCGTAGGCGCCCGCCAGCGAGAACAGCACCCGGTCGCCCGCCCGCAGCCGGGGCGCCGGGACCTGCCGGGCCAGTACGTCCTTCGGCGTGCACAGCTGACCGGCCAGCGTGACCCGGTCGCCCTCGGCCGACGGGCGCGGCCAGGGGTACGGCCAGGCCTCCACCGGCAGCACCGTGCACGGCTGGTCGTGGCCCTTCGCCGCCGGGGTGCGCAGATGGTGGGTGCCGCCCCGGACCACCGCGAACTCCTCGCCGTGGCTCCGCTTCACATCCAGCACCTCGGTGGCGTACCAGCCGCAGTACGCGGTCAGCGCGCGGCCCGGCTCGATCCGCAGGGTCAGTTCCGGGTACGCCTCGGTCAGCCACGCCAGGCCCCTGCCGAACGCCGCCCAGTCGAAACGCCGGTTGGGGGTGGCGTAGTCGACGGCCATCCCGCCACCGACGTTGACCTCGGTGAGACACACCCCGAGCCCCGCCGCCCAGGTGACCACCGACTCGGCCACCGCCAGCTGCTGCCTGGCATCGAGCCCGCTCGCCAAGTGGGCGTGCACTCCGCGCAGTTCGAGCTGCGGGTAGGTCCCCTCCGCGAGCGCCCTGAACACCCGCGCGGCACCTGCCGGGTCGAGGCCGAAGGGGGTCGGTCGCCCGCCCATCGTCAGCGAGCTGCCCGCCAACGAGCCGTCCGACACCGGGATGTTGACGCGCACCAGCACCGCCACCCGCCGCTCGGGCCCGACCTGCCGCGTCAACTCGCCCAGCATGCGCAGCTCGTGCTCGCTCTCGACATGGAACCGGTCCACGCCCAGCTTCAGCGCGGCCAAGACCTCGTCCGGCGTCTTGCCGGGCCCGCCGAACGCCAGCGCACGGCCCGGCACCGCCTCGGCGACATGGGCGAGTTCACCGCCCGAGGAGACCTCGAACCCGTCCACGTGCGGCGACAGCGCGGCCAGGATCTCCGGCTCCGGGTTCGCCTTCGCCGCGTAGTACAGCTCGACCCGCTCGGGCAGAGCCGCCCTGACCATCGCCGCGTGACTGCGCAGCTCCGTCAAGTCGTAGATGTACGCGGGCAGTTCGGTGACGGGCAGGGACAGTGCGTGGTCGCGCACGGCGAGGGTCAACGGATGCTCCGGGGGGTGTCTCGCAGGATGTCCTCGGCGAGCGGGGACGGCAGCCGTACGTATCCTGCCTCGCGGTCCGCCTTTCGGTCCCAGCGGGTGAGCAGGTTGGCCTTCGCGGGCAGCGGCACCCCGGCGAGCAGCGCCGCGAGCCGGGGCGGGCAGCCCGAACGGTCGGCGTAGGAGCGGAGCGTGTCGCGCACCCGGGCCCACAGCGCGGCCTCGGCGTCCGGGTGCAAGTCGGCCAGGGCGGCGAGGAGTTCGGCGATGTGGTTGACGAGCAGACAGTAGACGACCCGGTCCCAGCCGCGTTCCGCGTCGTACGTCATCGGGCCCGCGACCTCGGCCGGTACGGCGGCCAGGGTCCCGGTGTGGTGCTCGGGGATCAGCTTGGTGCCCTCCAGGTCCCGGAAGAGGACCTGGGCGGGACGGCCGTCGGCGCCCACGCACACCAGCACGTTCTGGAGATGCGGTTCCAGGACGAGTCCGTGGTCGAAGTAGGCGGCGAGCACGGGCGGTACGAGCAGTTCGAGATACGTCGACCACCAGTCGAGGGCTGTGTCCGGGTCCGCGTCGGTGAGCAGCCGGGAGATGTGCGCGGCGCTCACCGGGTATTCGTCGGCAACCGCCGCCGCCAGCAGGGGAGTTGCCCCGGGTGCAAGGCGCCGGGGCAGGCCTTCGCGGACGATCACGCCGAAGCCCTCGAAGAGTTCACGGTCGGGGGTGCCGTCGGGGCCCGGCAGGGCGAGCGTGCGGTAGGCGGGCTCGCGGAGCACCGCGCTGCCGGGGAAGCGCTCGGCCAGCTCGGCGAGCGCCGGGGTGAGGGCGTGGGTGAGGGCGACGGCACCGGACAGCTCGTAACTGCTGTTCTTGCGCAGGCAGTTGGTGATCCGCACGTTGAGGCTGAACTTGAGGAAGGTCTCACCGTCGTACAGCGTCCGCACAGACGCGGTCGCGGCGAAGGGGCGCCCGCCCGGGCCGAGGTCCAAGACGTCGCCGCGCTCCGACGCGGTTCGCAGCAGCGGGTGTTCGCGCAGGGTCTCGTACTGCCAGGGGTGCGCGGGCAGCAGCCGGTAGCCGTCGGGGACGTCCACGCGCTGACCGTCCAGCGCGGCGGAGGCCCAGGGCGCGGCGGACTCCTCGGTGACGAACCGGGCGCGCACGGCGAGGTGTCGGAGTGGGAAGACGGCGCCGGTCTCGGGTGCGTACGCCGCCCAGGCGCGCGGGTCGCCGGTGCGGGCCTTGGGGGTGGGGTGGAAGCGGTGGCCGAACAGCAGGGACTGCTCGGAGGCGAGATAGGCGGCGAGGTGGGAGGCGGGGCGGGACGCGGGGTGGGGCGTGGTGCGGGGTACGGCGTGCGCGGCCGTCGGGCCGGTGGGGCGCTCGTGGGCGAGGGCGGTCGTGACGGCCTGGTGGCTGGAGGCGATCTGTTCCAGGAACTCGTCGTTGCGCTCCCCGGTCCGCAGGGACAGCTCGTCGCGCGTGTACTCGGCCAGCCGCCGCCAGTCCACCACCGCCCAGCCGGCACCGGCCCGCTCGCTCACCGGGCCGGAGAAGCGGTGGGCGCCGATGAGGGACGTACGGCGCAGACCCACCCGCAGGAGGACGCCGCGGCGGGGGAGGCGGAGCAGGAGGTGGCCGTCGTCGACGACGGTCTGGCGTTCCGGGCCCGACACCTCGCGCAGCAGGCAGTTGAGGAGGGTGTGGGTCACCACGTCGTCGGCGGTGGGGAGTTCGGCGGTGGTACCGGCGGTGGTGGTGGCGGGCGAGTCGGTCAGTGAAGGCATCAGCGGCTCCAACGGGCGCGGGGCGAGCGGGGGTTGGGGAGGAAGAGGGAGGCGAGCACGGTGAGGGCGGCGGCACCGCCGCCGGTCAGCACCGGCGCGGCCGGGCCGAAGCGGGCGCTGCCCGCCGCCGCGGCGAGACCGGCGGCGACCGCGCCGGCCTTCGAGAAGAACTCCAGCGCGCCGAACATCCCGCCGGGCGCACGGCCCTTGGCGCAGTCGGCGGCCAGCACGGACAGGGACACCAGGCCGATCGTCAGCCCCACCCCGAGGACCAGACGTACGGCGATCAGCGTGCCCAGCGAATCGGCGACGCCGTGTCCGGCGAGGCCGAGCGCGATGAAGGCGAAGCCGAGCACGATCCCGGCCCTGGGCCGGTCCCGGACGGCGGAGTGCACCGCCAGTGCCGACACCAGATAGACGAGGTGGGGGAGGGCGAAGAGAACACCGGACAGCGTCGCCGAGGTGCACGGCAGCCGGTCCTCGACCAGGGAGATCAGATAGGGGAAGGAGATGACGGTGGAGAACACGAACGCGAACTCCAGGGCGTACAGGGCGCGCAGGGAGACCACCGGTGCCGGGGCGGGCGCGGTGGTGTCGGGTATGGACTCGGCGGCCCGCTCCTCGGCCGGTTCGGACAGCGCGGCGAGCAACAGGGCGGCGGCCAGGGGGAGTACGGCCAGCAGCGCGTACTGGCGGTGCGGCGACAGCCGGCCCGACAGCGCGCCCACGACGATCGGCGCGACGACCAGCGCGGCCCGGGCACTGCCCTGCATCAGCGTGAGCGCCTTCGACAGCGCCGGGCCCTCCAGGGCGGCGCCCAGATAGCCGTTGGACGCGGCGAAGGTGCCGCCGAGGATGCCCTGGAGGACCAGCGCGACCGTGAACGTGGCCAGCGAGTCCGCCCACCCGGCGAGCAGAAAGGCGACGGCGAGCCCCAACTGGGCGCGCAGCAGCAGCCGTTTACGGCCGTAACGGTCGGCGAGCCTCCCCCAGAGCGGGGCGCCGAGCGCGCCGAACACCGTCGGGACGACGTACAGCACCCCGGCCCAGCGGGCGTCGCGGTCGCCCAACTCCGGGAGGATCCGGGTGAGATACGGCGGCAGACCGAGGGCGGCGAAGGACGCGACGAAGTAGCAGGCGGCCACCGCGTGCACCTGGCCACGGCCGAAGGAGGAGAGTCTCGGCAGGCGCCAGGCCTCGGCGCTCATGCCGAATCCTCCGCCCGGAAAAGGTAGTTGGGGCCGGTGGTGTAGTGCTTGTTGATGTCGGCGGCGCCCGAACGCTCCTTGCTGAGCAGCGTCCCGGCGCTGATCATCGCCTTCACGGGCAGGTGCGGCGCGTCCAGGACGCGGGCGCGCAGTACGGCGGCCGGGGTGCCGCCGAGCCGGTCGACGGCCTCGGCGAGCCGGTCGCGGACCAGGCCGAGGAGCGCGGGCAGCGGGGCGCGGCCGTGCCGGGCGAGCCCGAACGCGTAGGCGCCCGCGCACAGATGGACGGTGATGGTGGCGAACACGTCGGCGACCGGCCCGTCCTCGGTGCCGTAGGTCCGCGCGTCGTCGAAACCCCACGGCCCCGGCAGGGCGGCGGCGAGCCGCTCGGTGTTGACACGCGGCCCGTCGTTGTCCTTGAACAGCAGCCGCACCCGGCCCGGTTCGGGCCCGAGGACCAGCGACACGTTCTGCTGGTGTGACTCCAGGGCGATCCCGTGACCGAACAGCGTGGTCTGCCAGTCGAAGAGAAGGGTGAGACAGGCGTCCAGCAGGGCGAGCGGGTCGCCGCCGTGGAAGCGGTCGGCGAGACGGTCGACGACCAGCCCTCCGCCGGGCGCCTCGGCGAGCAGCGCGGCCAGCGGGACGACGGCCGCCTCGTCGAGGCCGGCCGGGTAGCGACGGACCAGGACGGCGAGGAGTTCGTGTCCGGCGTGCGCGTACGTCGTCTCGTCGGCGTGCAGGACGGTGTCCCGGAAGCGGGGCTCGCGCTCGACGACCCGCTTGACCAGCCGCTGTCCGGCGGCACCGTCGACGAGGGTGCCAGGTTTGATGGAACGCCGGTTGCGCAGCCCCAACGTGGCGGTGGCCAGGGGGAGTTTGAGATGCAGGGTGGGATCGGCGGCCAACGCGACGGTACGCATCGACAGCGTAGGGACCACTTCGAGGTACCCGTGCTCGGCGAGCCGGGCGCCTCCCGCGAGCCCGGTGACCTGCAACGCATCGTCGAGCGGGGCACCGACGGTCAACGGGTGCACGGGCAGGGCGAGATGCGTGCCGTCCAGCTCCTCCATACCGAGCACGGCGGGCGTCGGCCAGCCTTCCGGCAGCGCACCCGCGAGGGTCACCGCCTCCCGGGGCACGGCGAGCCAGCGCAGCGTGAAACGGGGGTGGAACTCCGGTGCGTAGGACCGCAGTTGCTTCTCCGCCAGCCCGGACCGGCCGCGTGCGGTCGGGTACACGGGATGGTCGACGCGGGCCGCGAGGGTGTCGTGGGCGAGGGAGGCCGCCAGGCCGGTCCAGCGGGCAGGGTCGGCACCGTGCCGTTCCGTCAGCCGCTCCATGACCTCCGCCCGCGTCGCGTCGTGCAGCCGCAGGGTGGCCAGAGTCTGGCGGCACTCCTCGGCGAAGGCGTCGAAGCCGTCGCGGTCCACGGGGTCGGCCAGTGCGCGCAGTTCGGCGAGGACGGTGTCGTACGAGGTCAGTTCGGCGCCGTCCGACTCGCGTACGAGCAGCGGGAGTCGGGCCGCGTACACGCACTGGAAACCGTCCTCGGTGAGCGGCAGCAGCAGGGCGTCGCCGGTGTCGGTCGGCAGGCGCAGCCAGGTGCCGTCCGGGCGGTGGGTGAGGGTACCCCGGGTGCGCAGACCGACGACGTCCTCGCGGAGGAGGGCGCTGAGGACGCGGGTGAGCAGCTCGGCCTCGGCGGTCATGTGAGGAGCGACGGTCACGGCTGGACCACCCAGCGCTGAGCCGCCAGGAAGTCAGCTGACACGCGGTCGACCGTCGCCTGATCGGTGCCGGTGGCACGCAGGACGCCCACGTAGTCGCGGTTGGTGCGGTACAGCTCGTGCCGCTCGCCCACCGAGCGCAGCGGACGGTACGTCAGATGGACGCCGTCCACGGTGAGTTCGGTGGCCGGGGGAGCGGAGACCAGCGTGCCCGCGCGGTCGGCGCACGGGTACTCCAGCCGGGCCGCGCCGTCGCGACGGACGCCCAGGTCGGCCGGGAGCGGCTCGCCCAGATGGGTGCGCAGGATGTGCTCGAAGAGCGGGATGTCCAGGAGCCGGGCCAGCAGCAGGTCCACCTGGTCGCCGATGGCACGGTAGTTGACCTCGATGATCCGGGCGCGGCCCTCGTGCACCACGAACTCGGTGTGACACGCGCCGAACCCGACGCCCAGCGCGTCGAGTTGGGCCAGTATCTGGGCGACGACCGGCTCGGGGTGGGCCGGTACGAGGACGAGCCGCTCCTCGACGAAGTACGGGGGTGCCGACACCTCGGTGTGGAACCCGCCCAGCACGTGCCGGACGTCCCCGTCGCCGAGCGTCTCCAGCGTGTACAGCTCGCCCGGCAGATACTCCTCGACGACCAGCACGGCACCCGGCCGCCGCGCGAAGATCTCCCCGGCGCGGACCTCCAACTCCCGGCTGCTGCCGACCAGTACGACGTCCTCGCTGGCCACGCCCTCACGAGGCTTGAGCACACACGGGTACGGCGCGTCCGACGCGACGGGCTCGACGGGACCGGCCTCGGTCAGCTCGGCGGACCACACGGTGTCCACGCCCGCTGCGGCGAGCCTGCGCCGCATCTCCGCCTTGTCCTTGCAGGCCAGCGCGGCCCGCCAGTCCTTGCCGGGCAGGCCGAAGTAGTGCGCGGCCAGGGCTGCTTGGGTCTGGAGGTGGTCGCTGTTGCTGAAGACGGCGTCGGGCCGGTGATGCGTGGAGATCCGGGTGACCACGGCCCGGAAGTCACGGACCTCGCAGGCCAGGATCTCGATGTCCGGGTACACGGCCCGGTGGGCGTCGGGCTGGTCCGTCAACACGGTGACGTCCAGGCCGAGTCGGGCGGCGGCGGGCAGGAAGCCCTCGGTGACGGAGTCGGTGGGGTTGAGGGCGAGGAGATACAGACGCATGAGGGCGTGGAACAACTTCCGCTAGCGGGTGGGGGTTGGGGCCCAGGTCGGGGGATCGAGCTGGAGGCTCGACAGGGTCGTTGAGCCTCGGCGCGAAGACGGCGACCACCACCGCGAAACCGGCGCCCGCGTTGATCCCGAGAGCGGTCGGCGAGCACCACGAGCGCGTCTCTCCCCCGGGCTTGGCCGAACAGCGAGTCGGCCACCGTCAGCAGGACCGGGAGGTGCCGCAGGGCACGGAAGGACACACCGGTCGTTGCGCCCCGGTGGGTCACAGTCACGAGCCGGGAGTTTAGGTTAGGCATGCTTTATATTTCAACCAGCTGTAGAGGTGCTGTGACGTGCGCAATCCTTGATCGTCGACAGGGGAGGTGCCCCGGTCATCACCTTGCGATCTTGTCGCTAAGGTAAGCCTTGCCTATCTAACCCCACTCGCACCTCTCTGCGCAGGAGTACCCATGAGCGTCGCCCTTGAGAACCCGCCGGCAACCGCCGCCGCGCGCGTGCTCGGCGGCGCCTATCAACGCCTCACCGACGTGTGTGAAGTGCTCACCGCGCAGGTCGCCGAGCCGGGTCTGACGGGCCCTCAAGCAGGAGTCACAGGGGCGGAGTTGACGGACAGTCCGGATGCCCTGGACGCCTTTGTCGAGGCCGAGGCGGCGCGGATCCAGGAGCGCTACGGGCACTCCGCCCGTCCGCACGTCGCCGCGTCCCGCGCCCTGCACGACTACGCCTGGACGGTCGGGTTGCTGATGAGCGGGGTCTGGTACCTGGAGCGCAGGGTGCCGCGCATCCGGCCCGAGGACGTACGGCTGGACCTCGCCACCGGCGTGTACAAGATCACACCGGGCTCCTACCTCTCCTGCCTCCCCGACGACCCCGCAGCCGTCTTCTCCGGAGCGACGGCACTGCCCCACGAGGACGCCCTGCGCACCGAGTTGCGCTCCGCCGTCGCCGACCACATGGCCCCGCTGCTGACCGCGCTCGGCCCGATCGCCCGCCGGGGCTCGCGCGCCCTGTGGGGTCTGGTCTCCGACGACCTGGTCTCCGGGATCTGGTACCTCGGGCGCGTCCTCGGCCGCGAGGGCGACGCCGTCCGCGCGGCCACCGAACTGCTGCCCTCCGCAGTCTCCCCGTACCCCGGCGGCGCCGACTTCCGCCACCTCACCGACTCCTCCGGGCACCGCCACCCGACCCGCACCCGCGCGGGCTGCTGCCTCCACTACACGATCCGCCCCGACGAGGCCTGCTCCACCTGCCCCCGCACCTGCGACTCCGAACGCCTGCGCAGGCTGGAGAGCTGAGCCTCAGCCGGCGCCGGTGGTCGCCAGGAACTGCGTCGCCGCCAGTTCGGCGTACAGCGGGTCCCCGGCGACGAGTTCACGATGGGTGCCCACCGCCCGTACCCGCCCCGCGTCCATCACCACGATCCGGTCCGCCATCGTCACCGTCGACAGCCGGTGGGCGACGACGAGCACGGTCGTCGTACGGGCGACATCCGCGACCGTGTCCCGCAGCGCCGCCTCGTTCACCGCGTCCAGCTGCGAGGTCGCCTCGTCGAGCAGCAGCAGCCGGGGGCGGCGCAGCAACGCGCGGGCGATGGCGACCCGTTGACGCTCGCCGCCGGACAGCTTGGTGCCGCGATGCCCGACGAGTGTGTCGAGGCCGCGCGGCAGCCGGGCGACGAGTCCGTCGAGCCGGGTCGTCTTCACGACACGCGTGAGCGCCTCCTCGTCGGCCTCCGGACTGCCGAGCAGCAGGTTGTCGCGCAACGAGCCCGACAGCACGGGCGCGTCCTGCTCGACATAGCCGATGGCGGACCGGAGTTCGGTCAGGTCCCAGTCGGCGGTGTCCCGGCCGTCGAGCGTGATCACGCCCGACTCGGGGTCGTAGAACCGCTCGATCAGCGAGAAGACGGTGGTCTTGCCCGCGCCGGACGGGCCGACGAACGCCGTCATGCCCCGGGCCGGCACGGCGAACGTCACACCGTGATGGACGTACGGCAGATCGTCGTCGTAGCGGAAGCGGACCTCCTCGAAGGCCAGCGCCGCCGGTTCGGCGTCGGCGGCCGGGAGGGGCGCGGGCCGGGCCGAGGACGGTTCGGCGGGCAGCGCGAGGGCCTCCTGGATACGGGTGAGGGCCGCCGCGCCCGTCTGGTACTGCGTGATCGCGCCGACCACCTGCTGGATCGGCGACATCAGATAGAAGACGTAGAGGAGGAACGCGACCAGCGTGCCGACCTCGACGGCCCCCGTCGCGACCCGCGCGCCGCCCACCGCGAGCACCGTGATGAACGCGATCTGCATCGCGAGCCCCGCCGTATTGCCCGCCGCCGCGGACCACTTGGCGGCGCTCACGCTCTGCCGCCACGACTCCTCGGCCGCCGCGTGCAGGTTGCGCTCCTCGCGGTGCTCGGCGCCGGACGCCTTGATCGTGCGCAGCGCGCCCAGCACCCGCTCCAGCGACGCGCCCATGACCCCGACCGCGTCCTGAGCCCGTCGGCTCGCTTTGTTGATACGCGGCACGATCACGCCGAGCACCGTTCCCGCGCCCACGATCACGGCGAGGGTGACGCCCAGCAGCACCGGATCCACCAGGCCCATCATCACGATCGTCGCGACGAGGGTGAGCCCGCCGGTGCCGAGGCCGACGAGCGAGTCGGTGGTGACCTCGCGCAGGAGGGTCGTGTCCGAGGTGACCCGGGCCATCAGATCGCCGGGCTCGGTCCGGTCCACGGCCGGTATCCGCAGCCGCAGCAGATAGGAGGACAGCGCCCGCCGCGCCCCCAGCACCACCGACTCGGCGGTCCGCCGCAGCACGTACGAACCCAGCGCGCCCAGCGCCGCGTTGGCGACGACGAGCGCCGACATCATCAGCAGGGCGCCGGTGATCGTGCGGTCGTGGGACAGATCGTCGATGAGCCCCCGCGCCACCAGCGGCAGCGCCAGCCCGGCGGCCCCCGTGGCCAGCGACAGGACGGCGCCCAGCAGGAGGGTCCACCGGTGCGGCCGTACGTACCCGAGGAGCAGCCGCCAGGCGGGCTGAGCGGCGTTCGGTGCTGCGATGCTCACGGTGCTCCTCGGCGGGCTGTCGGGCGGGACATTCACCCTACGTCGGCGGCCGGACAAGCGGAGGGGCGGTCGTCACCGGCCGGGGTCGGCGTACTCCTCGTACAGCGCCCGCCAGTCCAGCGCGGTCGAGAGGACGAGGGGTGGGGTGTCTGTCCTCGGCAGGCAGTCGTCCAGCCTGCCGGTCAGTTCGCCGCCCGGTCCGAGTTCGAGATACGTGGCCACCTTGCCCTGCGCCAACAGGTGTACCGCGTCGGTTAGTTGCGTCGCCTCCCGCATTTCGCGCAGCCAGAACTCCGGAGTGGCCGCCTCCGCGCCGACGGGTTCGGCTGTGCTGCCGGAGATCAGGGGCAGGCGCGGAGCGCGCAGGTCCAGGGACTCCAGGGTGCGGCGGAACCCGTCGGCGCGGAGCGACTCGAAGTGGGGGGACTCGAAGTGGTGCGAGTGCGCGGCCACTTCCGTACCCGTGAGCCGCGACAGCGTACCCACGGCGTGGCAGCCGTCCGGGAGGGAGAACACCCCGGCGGCATGGGCGGCGGCCATCCGCCCGGCCGAGTCGCCGAACAGCACGTCCGGGCGGATGCCCCAGCTCTCCAGCAGCCGGAACTGTGCGACCTGGAGGGCGAAGACCGCCGGATCACCGAAGGCGGTTCGGTTCAGCAGCGCGGCCGTGCCCGTCCCGGCCTCAGCGAACATCACGTCCAGCAGCGGCACGTCGAGGTAGGGGTCGAGTCCCGCGCACACCTCCTTGAGCGCCGACGCGAACACCGGGAAGGTGTCGTGGAGTTCACGCACTGTCTCCGGCCGCCGCGAGCCGGAGCCGGAGCCGGAGAACACGAACGCGGTACGGCCGTCAGGACGCCGCCGGAGTGGGCTGGTCGGCCTCGCGGGTGTCGCCCTCTCGGTCAACTGCCGTACGGGAGTGGTGAAATGGGCGAGCACCTCCCCGGCCGACCGGCACACCACGATCCGTTCCAGATCCCCGGGGTGCAGGAAACCCTCGTCCCGGGCGTGCTCCAGGAACGTCAGCAGGGGGCGGTAGAAGCCGTCCGGGTCGAGCAGCAGACACGGTTTGCGGTGGATGTGCAGCTGCGCCCAGGACAGCACCTCCAGCAACTCCTCCGCCGTACCGAGCCCGCCCGGCAGTGCCACGAACGCGTCGCCCAACTCCGCCATGCGCGCCTTGCGTTCATGGATGCCGGCGACCACCTCCAGCTCGCTGAGACCGGTGTGCGCGATCTCGTACGGCAGCAGCCGGCGCGGGATGACTCCGGTGACCTTGCCGCCACCGTCCAGCACGGCGTCCGCGAGCGCGCCCATCAGGCCGGTGCGGGCGCCGCCGTAGACGAGCCGCAGGCCCGCCTCGGCGAGGGTGCGGCCCAGTTCGGCGGCGGTTTCGCGATGGCCTGGGCAGTGGCCGGGGGAGGCGCCGCAGAAGACGGTGACGGCGGTGATGGCCGGGGCGGCGGTGACGCCGGTCGCGGTAGGTGTGGGGGTCACGGGGGTCGAAGAAGGTATAGGGGACAGGGGAGTTGCAGGGGTCACGGCCACAGCCCGTACCCCCGGGTGAGGACGGCGTGCGGGTCGTAGCGGTGTTTCGCGCGGGCGAGGGTCTCCCAGTCGGGGCCGAAGTGGGCCCGCCAGTCCTCGGGGGTCATCGGCAGTGCGCTGGTCGGGTGCAGGACTCCGCCGAGGTCGCGGGCCCGTTCGTACAGGGCGCGGTTGGCGGTGACCGCGGCCCGTACGTTCTCGGGGGCGCCCGGCGGGGCCGTACGCATCAGGGAGAGCAGGCACAGGAGTTCGCCGGGCGGCCTGCGCAGGAGTGGGGCGCGCAGGGTGTGTGAGGTGAGCGGGCGCAGCTGGACCACTCCGCAGGCGCGCAGGCCGCTCTGCGCGTGGTCGGCGAGTGCCGTCGGGACGAACTCGGCGGCCGTCTCCTCGGGGAGGAGCAGGGTGAGCCAGGGGTGCGGGCGCTGCCACTCGCCCGTGGTGCGCAGGATCCGCTCGTCGCGGTCCATGCGGCGCAGGAACTCCTCGTAGGAGAGGTTCTCGATCTCCTCGGTGTCCCGGTCGTGGTGCAGTCCGCCGGTCAACAGGGAGTCGTCGTCGGGCAGTTGGCCGGTGTGCGGGGCGACGGCCTCGATCATGTAGTCCCAGGCGCCGCCGAGCGCGGGGCGGGCCTGGCCGCACACATGGCTGAAGCGGTCGTCGCGGGCCAGGGCGCGCTGGTCGGCGAAGAACGTGCCGGGGGAGTGGTGGTAGAGGCGGAAGCGCCGGACCAGGGCGGGGGCGGCGACCAGGTCGAGGGTGGCGCCCACGATCAGCGCACACTGGCCGAGGCCCGCCAGCACCGCGTGGAAGAGGTCGGGTCGGCGCTCGCGCGAGCAGGTCACCTCCTCGCCGGTCCCGGTGACGACGTCCAACTCCCTTACGTGGTCGGCGACCAGGCCGTGCCGGTGGCTGGAGCCGCCCAGACCTCCGGTGCTCAGCAGTCCGCCGACGCTGCCGCCGAGATGGTCGGGGAGCACGGGCGGGGTGAGCCCTTCGGCGAGGGCGGCCCGGACGACCTCGCTCCAGCGGGCGCCCGCTCCGGCGGTCAGCGTCCGCGCGGCCGGGACGCAGCGCACCTCGTCGAGGGCGCCCAGGTCGACGACGTACCCGCCCTCGGCCTGGCCCTGGCCGTACACGGAGTAGCCGCCGCCCCGGGCGGTGACCGGCAGCCCCTGCGGACCGGCCAGCGCGACGAAGTCCCGCAGCGCGGCCACGGACTGGGGCGAGAACACGCCCAGCGGCTGCGAACCGACGATATGGCCGAAGTCGTCGGCGGCCCGGAACATGCCCTCGCCGACCGAGCCGGCGGACGGAACCAGGTAATCCGACCGGGAAACGGCGCCGGTGAGTCCTTTCATGCCGCACGCCCCAGCATGCTCGGATCGAAAAGCGGACCGGGCATCCGCTTCTCGAAAGTTTCGGTGAACACGCGGCTCTGCAGAATGCCGTGCTCGGCATGGCGCAGGGCGATGAGCGAGGCCATCCGGGACCGTACCGGATCGGGCAGCACCTGTTTGTGAATGGTCTCTACATCCAGTGAGTATTTCGCACAGCATTCCAGCACCGCCTCGAAACCGTTCACGGAGGCCGCGAAACGCCGTTGCCGGGGATCGACCCAGAGCGCGGCCAGCTCCTCCAGCAGGCTGCGGTCGGGGGTCGGCGGGGCGAGCATCGTCAGCGCCCTGCCGGTCAGCGCCCCGACGTAGTCGTCGTACGCGGGCAGCGGCAGTACCCGTACGGAGAGCTGCCAGGGGAGTGCGACGCAGCGCGCGGCCAGCACCCTGAGGAGGGAGATCGAACCGCCCTCGACGATCACGAACCGATGCTGCGCGCCCAGCTGTTCGACCAGGTCGACGAGAGACTCGGCGGCAGCCGCCGCGCCCAGGTCGCCGTCGGCGACGGTCCGGTCGGCCAGCCAGTACCGGCGTACGCCCGGAGCCTGGGCGCCCGCGCGGGCGCTGGTGGTGGCGAGATCCGTGAAGCACTGGAGCCGGTCGGCGACGACCACCGGGGCTCCGGTGACCCGGGCCAGATCGTTGGCCGCGGCGCTCTTTCCCGCTCCCGTCGGCCCCGCGATCAGATGAACAAAAGGACGAACCGCGCAATCCGCTGAGCCCTCGGCCATCGGAGTTTCCCTCCCGATCCGTGCAACCGTTTGTTGAGCAGGGACCAGAGAAGCACGAGCCGACGTGTGTCGACACCAGCTCGCAGCCTGGGCACGGCAAAGAAACATCCACGTTCATCTGCGGTTGTTAAAGGCCGGAAAAACCGGCTTGGAGGGAGAAATTCCGGGGAATCAGGAGCGATGTGAAGAGGAGTGTCGCGGCCCTTTTCTCATGAATTCCTCATGCTGTGCGTCAAGTTCTTACCCAGGAGGAAAACGTGCAATCCGAGATGCTGCTCGCCGCCACCGACGCCCTGCCGCTGCCGGGAGGCGACGCGGGCAGCCCGGACGCCAGGGTCCTCGTCGGCTTCGGTGTCCCGGCGGAGCTGGCCAGGTTCGCCGCCCGCCCCGGCTGGACGGTGTACGTCCCCGGCCACCCCGACGAGGTGCGGCGGGCGGTGCTGACCGCGATGGCCTGCGGCGAGCAGACGTACGTCCATGTGTCGGCCGAGTCCAACGCCGAACCGCACGGCGGGATCGACGGCTTCGAACCGGTCCGGGAGGGAAGCGCCGGTGTGGTGGTGGCGGTGGGCGCCACGCTGGACCCGGTGCTGCGGGCCACGGCCGGACTGGACCTCGCCGTCCTCTACACGGCCACCGTCCGCCCCTTCGACGAGGTCGGACTGCGTACGGCCGTGCTGGCCGCCGACCATGCCGACGTGGTGCTGGTCGAGCCGTGCCCGCGCGGCACGTCGGCCCACCATGTCGCCGGCACGCTGGTCCACGTACCGCACCGGCTGCTGGCGCTGGGCGGTACGAGAGGTACGGGCGGTCCGGACGGCGTAGGCGGCCTGGACGAGGCGGAACTCGCCCTGGCCGTCCGGGACTTCATGCGCTGAGGGCGTCGGCCTGTTCGTCCGAGTCACGGGTCGCGGCGCGTTCCCGTGACCGCTGGGCGAGCGCGGTGAGAGTGGCGAGGGTGGCGTCGAGGTCGGCGGGCCTGGGCCGGTTGTGCGGGAGCCTGCCCAGGACGTGGGCCATGCCGCAGGTGTTGCTGACGGCGGAGAACACGAGCCCGCCCGCGACGCCCGCGGCGAGCAGCCGCCAGGCGGGACGCACCCGGCCGAGCACAAGGCCCGCGAGCACGAGGCCGCCCGCGGTGAGCCGGACCTGCCGCTCCATGGACCAGGTGGCGCGGGCCTCGGTGGTGGTGGCGGGGTGGTGCAGCTCATGCCCCTGGTCCCGCCAGCCCTGGGTACCGCCGGTCAGCGTCATGGCGGGGATGCCGCTGTCGACGAGGACGGAACAGGCGGACTCGGAACGCGCGCCGGAGGCGCAGACGACGAGCAGCTCGCTGCCGTGCTCCGCCGCCTCCTTGAGCGCGGGCAGGGCGCGGCGGAGGCTGTCGAGGGGGATGTTGAGGGCGCCGGGCAGGTATCCGGAGGCGTACTCGCCCGGGGTGCGGACATCGACGACGGTCAGCTGCGGCAGGCGGGTGCGGGCCTGGTCGGTGTCGAGAGCGGCGGGAGCGGTCATGAGTGAGGGGGTCCTTTCGGGGGGTGTGACCGTTGGGGAGGTAAAATACCCCCAAGGGTATGCAACGGGGTGTGCGGAGGAGTGGTTGTGGAGCTGCAGTTCGAGGGTGATGAGCTGAAGTCGGTGCTGAACCGGTTGCGGCGGGCGCAGGGGCAGATCTCCGGGGTGATCCGGATGATCGAGGAGGGCCGCGACTGCGAGGAGGTCGTCACCCAGCTCGCCGCCGCGTCCCGAGCGCTCGACCGAGCGGGCTTCGCCATCATCGCGACCGGGCTGCAGCAGTGCTTGACGGATGTGGAGGCGGCGGAGCGGAGCGGGGAGACGAAGGAGCAGATGAGGGCGCGGTTGGAGAAGCTGTTCTTGTCGTTGGCGTGAGTTTGTTCGGGGGGTTGGTTGGAGGGCGGGGGCTTCCCCTGTCGCTGGGGTTGGGTGGCTTGATACCTCGGCGGCTCGGCGGCTCGGTCGTCGGACGGTGTGACGGTCCGGCGATCTGGTCGTCTGTTCATCTGGTGGTCAGACAGTCATGTCATGTGGCGTCTTGTCATGTCATCGCGTCGGCCAGCATGAAGAGCGCCACCGCGAGCAGTACCCAGGCGAAGATCCGCTGGAGCCGGCTCCCGGAGACCCGGCCCGCGAGCCGCTTTCCGTCCCACGCGCCGAGGATCGCGGCCCCGGCGAAGGGGGCGACCAGTGCCCAGTCGACGGGGGTCGCCGTGCCGGCCCGGGCGAGCAGCGCGGCCAGCGAGTTGACGGTGATGACGAGCAGGCTCGTCCCTACGGCGGCTCGCATCCGCAGTCCGACGACGTTCACGAGCGCAGGTACGGCGAGAAAACCGCCGCCCACGCCCAGTACGCCGGTCACCGCGCCGAGCCCCGCGCCCGCCCGGGCGACCTGAAGGGGGCGTACCGGCACGCCTTCCCGCAGAGAGGCCGAGGGGTGCAGCATGCGGTACGCGGCGAGCGCGGCGATCACTGCGAACGCGCCGGTGAGGAGGGCGGGCGGGGCGTAGCCGCTGACGGCGCCGCCGAGCGTCGCGGGCACGAGTCCCGCCGCCGCGAACAGGGCACCGGCCCGCCACTCGACGGTGCCGGCACGGGCGTGCGCGGCGAGCGCGGTGGCGGAGGTGACGGTGACGACGGCGAGGCTCGCGGTGGTGGCCGCAGCCGGGGTGAACCCGAGCAGATAGATCAACGCGGGCACGGCCAGCACACTGCCGCCACCTCCGAGAGCCCCCAGCGCGATACCGGTCACCGCTCCGGCGACCAGGGCGAGAACGACCACGCTCACGCGGCCGGCCCGTGGTCGGCGGTGGAGTCCGGGAGGGGTTGGCGTGGGGCGTCGGCTCGACTTCCGGCTGCGGTCCGGCAGCCTGCCGTACCTGGCTCTCCGGCCGAGACCGACTCCTTGGCCGGGAGTGACTCTTCGGCCACCCCAGGCCCCGCGTCCACCAAGGGCTCGTCGGTCAGTACGGTCCCGGCGGTCACCGTGGGTCCGTCGGTCAGTGTGAGGCCCTCGGGAACCGCGGACTCTTCGGCCGGCGCGGGTTCTGCAGCCATCGTGGGCTCGCCGGTCGACATGCGACCGTCAACCACCCCAGCCCCTCCGGTCGCCATCGGCAAGCCAGCCGCCGCCCACGCGGCCATCCCGCCGAGCACGTCCGAGACCTGGGCGCCGCGCGCCGTGAGCAGGGCCATGGCCTCGCGGGAGCGCTTGCCGGAGCGGCAGATGGCGACCAGCGGGCGGTCTCGCGCGGGCCCCGGAAGCGCGGCACCGGCCGTCAGTGCCGACAGCGGGGCGTGCACCGCGTCGGCGGCGTGCCCGGCAGCCCATTCCTCCGCCTCGCGGACGTCCAGGAGTACGGCCGTCCCGTTCGCGCCCGTGTGTTCGTGGGCCTCGGCCGGTGTGATCCGGGCCATGGGCAGCCCCGCCTCACGGGCACCGGCGAAGCCGTCGTCGACGGCGACGACCACGCGCCCCGCCGCGTCCAGCAGCGAGGCGGCTGTCGCGGCCCGCATACCGCCCGCGCAGTGCACCCACACCGTTCCGCCGGGTATCTCGGTGAGCCGGTCGCGGAGTTGGTGGAGCGGGATGTGGAGCGAGCCCGCGATATAGCCACCGGCCCGCTCGGAGTCCCGCCGCACGTCCAGCACGACGACCTGCTCGTGCACCCGGCCCGCCGAGTCGATGTCGGCGCTCACCAACTTCCGCTGGGCGTCCACGAGGTGGGTCCCCTGGTCGGCGGCTGTGGAGGGCGGCTGCTCGCCCAGGTGTCGCGTGTCTGCGGCGCTGTACAGGGAGTTGCCAACAGCCCCCTCCTGATCCGCCCCCACCAACCCCCGCCCACTCCCACCAACCCGCAACGCCAAGTCCGCGAACGTCCCTCGCCCAAAGCTGCGCGCCCGTTCCCCCGGGCGCAGCCAACCCTCCGGCGAGCCCGTCGCCGCAGCCGCCGGGCGGTCGATGCCGACCCGGGTCAACTCCCTCTGTGCCGCCGCCAGTTGACTCGCCGACTCCGCGAGCAGTGTCACCGGCTTGCCCCACGGGAGTAGCCACGCCAGGTACGTTGCGAGCTGGCCCGCTGCCTCGAAGTTCAGGGAGCCGGCCACGTGGCCCTCCGCGAACGCGACCCTGTTGCGCAGGTCCACCACCCACTCCCCGGCCGCCAGTCGCGCCGCGATCTCCGCCGCGTCCGCCCGGGCCGGCGGAGTCAGGTCGACGGGGGACGGGCCCGCCGCGTTCAGTGGGCCCATGTGCGCGTAGTACGCGGGCACGTCGTCGAGCCCTGCCAGCAGCTCCGCGACGAACGTGTCCGCGTCCTTGACCAGCGCCTCGTTCGCCACGCGTTCCCGGCCGATCGTCGTCTCGTCGTCGCCCGCCGCGGCTCGCGCCGAGCAGAAGCTGCCGAAGCCGTGCGTGGGTAGTACCGCCGTCCCGTCCGGGAGTTCGGCCGCCAGCCGCTGTGCCGAGGCGTGCTGCGCCCGGGCCAACTCCCCGGTGAGCCTCGGCTCCACCAGGTCCGGCCGGCCGACCGTACCGATCAGCAGCGAACCGCCCGTGAACACGGCCACCGGCAGCCCGTCCGCCTCCAGGACGTACGCGGTGTGGTGCGGGGTGTGCCCGGGCGTGGCCAGCGCCCGCAGCGCCAGCCCCTCCTCCACCTCCACACTGTCCCCGTCCGTCACCGGCACCCTGTCGTACGCGACCCGCGCACCCGCCGGGACCAGATACGCGGCCCCCGTGATCCGGGCCAGTTCCAGGCCCCCGGTGACGTAGTCGTTGTGCACGTGCGTCTCGACGACATGCCCGACGCGCACGCCCCGCCTGGCGGCGGCCTCGATCACCCGGTCGATGTCCCGTGGCGGATCGACCACCACGGCCCGGTGCGGCCCGCCCGCCAGATAGCCGCGGTTGCCGAGCCCCGGCACCTCGATGCGGTCGACGAAGTACATGGCGGCACTCCTCCCTCTCCGTACTGGTAACTCGTAGCTCGTAGCTCGTACAGCGTTCTGAAAATTACCCCCGGGGGTATATTCGACACCGTAGCAGAGGTACCCCCGGGGGTATCCAAGAAGCTGGCTCGGCCGTGGGCGCGGCGTTACCGATCAGTCGCGCGTAGGGTCGGAGGGAAGAACCGAACATTGGCCGATGGAAGGGTTCAGCACCATGGCGCAGGAAGTACGCGGCGTGATCGCACCGGGCAGGAACGAACCGGTGCGGGTCGAGACGATCGTCGTGCCCGACCCCGGTCCCGGCGAGGCCGTGGTCCAGATCCAGGCCTGCGGGGTGTGCCACACGGACCTGCACTACAAGCAGGGCGGGATCAACGACGACTTCCCCTTCCTGCTCGGCCACGAGGCGGCGGGCATCGTCGAGTCGGTGGGCGAGGGGGTCACCGATGTCGCCCCCGGTGACTTCGTCATCCTCAACTGGCGTGCCGTCTGCGGGAATTGTCGGGCCTGTCTGCGCGGTCGCCCCTGGTACTGCTTCAACACCCACAACGCCAAGCAGAAGATGACCCTCACCGACGGCACCGAGCTGTCCCCCGCTCTCGGTATCGGCGCCTTCGCCGAGAAGACCCTGGTCGCCGCCGGGCAGTGCACCAAGGTCGACCCGGCCGTCTCGCCCGCTGTCGCCGGGCTGCTGGGGTGTGGCGTGATGGCCGGGATTGGTGCCGCCATCAACACCGGGAACGTGGGGCGCGGTGACACCGTCGCCGTCATCGGCTGCGGCGGAGTCGGGGACGCCGCCATCGCCGGGGCCAACCTCGCCGGTGCTGCGAAGATCATCGCCGTCGACATCGACGACCGGAAGCTCACCACGGCCCGCACGATGGGCGCCACGCACACGGTCAACTCCAAGGAGACCGACCCCGTCGCGGCGATCCAGGAACTCACCGGCGGCTTCGGCGCCGACGTCGTCATCGAGGCGGTCGGCCGTCCGGAGACCTACAAGCAGGCTTTCTACGCCCGCGACCTGGCCGGAACCGTCGTCCTGGTCGGTGTGCCCACGCCCGACATGAAGCTCGAACTGCCGCTGATCGACGTCTTCGGACGCGGCGGCTCGCTCAAGTCGTCCTGGTACGGCGACTGCCTGCCCTCCCGTGACTTCCCGATGCTCATCGACCTGCACCTCCAAGGCCGCCTGGACCTCGCGAAGTTCGTCACGGAGACCATCCAACTCGACGAGGTTGAGCAGGCGTTCGAGCGGATGCACGGCGGCGACGTCCTGCGTTCGGTGGTGGTGTTCTGATGGCCGCCCGTGTCGAACGACTCGTCACCTCAGGTCAGTTCAGCCTTGACGGCGGCACCTGGGACGTCGACAACAACGTGTGGATCGTCGGCGACGACCACGAGGCGATCGTCATCGACGCCGCCCATGACGCCGACGCCATCGCCGAGGCTCTCGGCGACCGGCGGCTGACCGCGATCATCTGCACCCACGCGCACAACGACCACATCGACGCGGCCCCCGCGCTCGCCGAGCGCACCGGCGCCACCATCTGGCTGCACCGCGACGACCTGCCCCTGTGGAAGCAGACCCACCCGGACCGCGACCCCGACGCATGGCTCGCCGACGGCCAGGTCATCGAGGCCGCCGGTGCCGATCTGACCGTCCTGCACACGCCCGGACACGCACCCGGCGCCGTCTGCCTCTACGACCCCGGTCTCGGCACCGTCTTCACCGGCGACACCCTCTTCAACGGGGGCCCGGGCGCCACCGGCCGCTCCTACTCCCACTTCCCGACGATCATCGACTCGATCCGGGACCGGCTGCTCGCCCTCCCGCCCGAGACGAAGGTCCTCACCGGGCACGGCGACCCCACCACCATCGGCGCCGAGGCACCGCACCTGGAGGAGTGGATCACCCGGGGCCACTGACCCCACCACCACCCCGCACGCCAGTGGGCGCCCACCGTCGACAACGGAGGGCGCCCTCATGGACGTACGAGAACAAGCAAGGCTCTCAGGCGGCCACCGGGAACCCCGGCGTCCGCGACACCTGCCGGTCGGTGTCCACCGCGAACACCTCGCAGCCCTTGCGCGCGGCGGCCCAGCCGACGCCCTCCGCGCCCATCGCGAACGCCGCCGTCGCCGTGGCGTCCGCCTCGGTGAGTGTGGCGGCCACGACGGTCAGGCTCAGCAGGCCCGTCGCCGGGAGGCCCGTGCGGCCGTCGAGGATGTGGTCGCCTCGCTCGTAGCGGGCCGACGTCGCCACGCCGCCCTCCGTCAGCTCCAGTACCGTGCACAGCTGGTCGGCGTGCTCGGGGTGTCGTACCCCCACTCGCCAGGGGCGTCCTGCGGCGACCACGTCACCGCCGGCGTTGAGGCAGTACGTCCGTACGCCCGCCGCCGTCAGCAGATCCGCCGCCCGCTGTACCGCCCAGCCCTTCACCATCGCGCACGGATCGAGGCCCCGGCCGGGCAGCCGTACGTCGAAGGCGCCCTTCGTCGCGATCCGGTACTCCTCGCACAGGGCGAGCACCTCCGTGAGGTCCGCGCTCAGGTCGGCGGGCTCCAGCTCGCCCCGGTCCAGGCGGGAGACCTCGCTGTCGTCCTTGAAGGGGCTGAAGCGCGCGTCGACCTCGTGGAGCCAGGCGAACACGGCGTCGGCCGCCTCCGCCGGGGCGTTCTCGTCGTCGATGCGCAGCGAGATCGGGAACCCCATGATGTGTTCGACGCGCCGCATCCGCTCAGCCCTTCGCGTCGATCGCGGCCTGGAGGGACTCCTTGTAGCCGTCGCTCGTGATGGTCGCACCCGACACCGTGTCGATGTCCGCGCTCTGCGCCGCGAGGGTCTCCTCGATCAGCACCGGCACGGCCGCCGTGGTCTGCGGGTGGTTCGGCTGCTGGAGCATCTTCACGGACGCGATCGTGTCGCCCTCGAAGGTCACCTCGACCTGCACGGTGCCCTTCTCGGTGTCCACCGCCGTGCCCTGGACGGTCTGCGACGCGGACTCCTCGGCCGGGGCCGAGGTGGACGCGGACGCGGAGGGCGACGGGGACGACGCTGCGGCATCCGCCTGGGAGTCGATCGCGGCCTGGAGGGACTCCCGGTAGCCGTCGCTGGTGATCGTCGCGCCTGACACCGTGTCGATGTCCGCGCTCTGCGCCGTGAGGGTCTCCTTGATCAGGACCGGGACGGCGGCCGTCGTCTGCGGGTGGTTCGGCTGCTTCAGCATCCGCACCGAGGTGATCTTCGTCCCCGCGAAGGTGACCTCGACCTGGACGTCGCCCTTCTCGGTGGCCACGGTCGTGCCCTGGACGACCGTCGACGACGTGCCCGAGGAGCCCGAAGCGGCGGACGACGACGCGGACGGCGTCGTGACGGGGGTCGAGGCCTCGGAGGACGTGACACCCAGTGACGGCTGGTAGAGCCAGACGGGGACCAGGCCCGCGATGCTCAGGACCAGTACGGGAAGTGCTCGTTTCACGACGTTGATCCTCTTATCCGGCCAGGCTGAAGCGCTCGAAGTGGGTCTGCGACCTGGGCACGCCCAGGTCCCGCAGGCTGCGCAGCACCGCGTTCATCATGGGCGGCGGGCCGCACAGGAAGATGTCACGGTCCGTGATGTCCGGCACCAGCTTGGCCAGCTCCGCCGGGGCCAGCTTGTCGGGGGCGACCGGACCGGACACCAGGTGCAGCTCGGCACCCTTGGCGTGGGCGATGTCCCGCAGCTCCTCGTACAGGACGGCGTCCTGGTCCCTGGCCACCCGGTAGATCACCACGGCGTGGCCCTGGATCTCCTCAAGCAGCGCGCGGATCGGCGTGACACCCACACCGCCGGCGATGAGGACGGCCTCGGGGCGGGTGCGGTGCATCGAGGTGAAGGCGCCGTACGGGCCCTCGGCGAAGACGCGGGTGCCGACCGGGATGTGCTTGAGGGTGGCCGTGCCGTCGCCCGCCACCTTCGCCGTCAGGCGCAGCGAGCGGCCGTCGGGCGCCGCCGACAGCGAGAACGGGTTCGCCTGCCACCAGCGGTCCTTGGTGAGGAAGCGCCACAGGAAGAACTGGCCGGCGCGGGCGGGCAGCTTGTCCAGGTCACGGCCGGTCATGTAGATCGACACGACGTTGTCGGCCTCGGGGACGACCGCCGAGACGCGCAGCTGGTGCCGGAGGTTCTTGCGCAGGGGGAGCACCACCCGGCCCAGGAACACCGAACCGAGCGCCACGCCCCACAGGCCGTACCAGTACGCGGTGGCGGTCGACGACGAGGCGAACGTCGTACCGACGGCGACCTGGTGCGTGAACGCCAGGACCACGGCCACGTAGGTGTAGAGGTGGATGAAGTGCCAGGTCTCGTAGGCGAGGCGGCGGCGGGCGTAGCGCGCGGAGACCGCGCCGATGATCATGATCAGGACGAGGGCGACGATCGCGCGCAGCACGCCCTCGGTGGTCTCGGCCAGCTCCACCAGCTCGTCGACCGGACCCATGCTGGTGCCCTCGGCGTAGCCGAAGACGATGAACACCGCGTGCGCCAGCAGCGTCCACAGCAGCCCGAAGCCGACCCAGCGGTGCCAGGACGTCAGCCGGTCCATGCCGATCCGGTGGTCCAGCCAGGGCAGCCGGGCCACCAGGACCAGCTGGAAGGCCATGAAGAGGGCGCCGTACAGCCCGGCGAGCCGGCCCATCACGATCAGCGCGTTGGAGGCGAAGCCTGCCTGGGCGAAGAAGACGGTCACGACGGCCACGTTGGCGGCCAGCACGGCGTACAGGCCGGTGCGGGCCACCACTTTGGGTCGTATCGCCGTGGGGGGCGCGGGGGGCGATTGGACGGTCGTCACGGACAGTGCTCCTTGATCGGGTCCGGGGAGACAGAGCATGACCGACGGTAGCTGTCGGGATGCTGTCGTTGGACTTTCAAGTTGTTATCGATCTCGCGCAGGGAGGGGACGGAGGTATGGCACGCGAGTCACGTGGAGCACTATGAACACGTGGAAAAAGTACGACTCCTCGTCGTGGACGACGATCCGCCCATCGCCGACCTGGTCGCGACCGTCGCCCGCTACGAGGGCTGGGAGGCGGTCACCGCCTACTCGGGTGAGGACGCGCTGACCCGGGCCGCCGAGTTCCATCCGGACATCGTGGTGCTCGACCTGATGCTGCCGGGACTCGACGGCTTCGCCGTGCTCGACCGGCTGCGGCTGTCGGGCACCATGGTGCCCGTGGTCTTCCTCACCGCCCGTGACGGAGTCGCCGACCGGGTCGCGGGACTCACCCGGGGCGGCGACGACTACCTGGTCAAACCCTTCGCCGTGGAGGAGCTGATGGCCCGGCTGCGCACCGTGCTGCGCCGCAGCGCCGGTCCCGCCTTCCAGCGCTCGGTGCTCCGGGTCGCCGACCTGACGATGGACGAGGACACCCGCGAGGTCAGACGCGGCGAGAAGCGGCTCACGCTCACCCCGACCGAGTACGAGGTGCTGCGCTACCTGATGCGCAAGTCGCCGACCGTGCTCACCAAGGCACAGATCCTCGACCACGTCTGGGAGTACGGCTTCGGCGGCCGGTCCAACGTCGTGGAACTCGTCGTCAGCCGCCTGCGCCGCAAGCTCGACGACCCCGAGCAGCACGACGAACCGCTGATCCACACCGTGCGGGGCGTCGGCTACGTGGTCCGGCAGGTCGCCGAGTGATCCGAGTGATCCGGCACTGCCGGGAGAACTACCGCAGACTGCGGCTGGGCACCAGGCTGGCCCTGGGCATGGGCGTGCTCTCCCTGGTCGTGTTCGCCGTCGTCGGCGCCGCGCTCTCCATGTACATGCGGGACTATCTGGAACGCCAGCTCAGCGACCAGATGAAGCTCGTCCAGATCTCCCAGTCCAAGGACGTCGTCGACTACGGCAGCGTCCAGGGCAAGCCCTACTACGGCTGGTACACCGCCTCGTACAAGGTCTCCGGGAGCGCACCCGTCCTGCGGGAGCCCGCCGACGTGCCCAGGGACTCCGGCGAACTCCTCGCCACCGCCGCGACCCTGCGGGCCTCCGGCACCGACCCCGTCCTGCGCACCGCGCGCATCGACGGGGAGGCCTACCGGCTGCGCGCCTGCGAGGTCGAGACGGGAGTCGTCCTGGTCACGGCGGCGCCGATGGACGACATAGAGAACACCATGGACCAGCTGATCACGGTCCAGGTCGTCGCCTTCGCCCTCGCCCTGCTCGGCCTGGTGATCTTCGGCCGCGCGGTCCTGCGGCGCGGCCTGCGCCCCCTGAGCGACATGGCCCACACCGCCCGGGGCATCACCTCGCACGACTTCACCGACTCCGCCCGGCTGCCCGTACGCGCCGACCGGGGCAGCGGCGGTCCCGAGGTCGAGGAGCTGCGCACCGCGTTCAACACCATGCTCGAACACATCGACGACTCCCTCGCCGTGCGCACCGAGGCCGAACAGCGCCTCCGCCGCTTCGTCGCCGACGCCTCGCACGAACTGCGTACCCCACTGATGTCGGTACGGGGCTATGCGGACCTCTTCCAGTACGCCGCCGCCAACGAGCCGGGCGAACGGGACAAGCACCTGGCCCGGCTGCGCGCCGAGGCGGCCCGGATGGGCATCCTTCTCGACGACCTGCTGCTGCTCGCCCGCCTCGACGCGGCCCAGATCGAGACCCCGCTCCGCCAGGAGGCCGCCGACCTGGTGGAACTGGCCGCCCAGGCCGCCGACGCCTTCCGCGCGGGCCACCCGGCACATCCGCTGACCCTGACGGCCGCCCCGAAGGAACTGCCGCTGCGCCTGGACCCGCTGCGTATCCGGCAGGTCCTGGACAACCTCCTCACCAACGCCGCCGTGCACACGCCCGCCGGCACCCCGGTGTCCGTGGACGTGAGCGTCGAAGCCGGCCACGCGGTGGTCCGGGTCGCCGACGCCGGGCCCGGCATCCCCGCCGCCGACCAGGACCGGGTCTTCGACCGCTTCTACCGCGTCGACAAGGCCCGCAGCCGCGACCGGGGCGGCAGCGGCCTCGGCCTCGCGGTCGCCCTGTCCCTCGTCCGGGCGCACGGCGGCACCCTCGACCTGACCAGCGGGCCCGGCACGACCGCCTTCACCCTCCGTATCCCGCTCGACAGGACGGACCGACCGCCGCACGGCTGAACGCGACACCTCAGCACCCACGCATCTGAGGAGACCCCCCACAGTGAACGTACTGATCGTCTTCGCCCACCCCGAACTCTGTTCCTTCAACGGAGCGTTGAAAGTCAGAGCCGTGGACGTCCTGAAACGGGCCGGCCACGAGGTCGTCGTCAGCGACCTCTACCGGCTCGGCTGGAAGGCCGCCGTCGACGCCGACGACTTCCCCGGCGCCTGGACCGACCCCGACTACCTGGACGTCACCGCCGAACAGGAACGCGTCCAGGCCGCCCACGAGACCCCGCCCGACGTCCTCGCGGAACAGGAGAAGGTCGCCCGCTGCGAGCTGATGATCCTCCAGTTCCCCCTGTGGTGGTCCGGAATGCCGGCCATCCTCAAGGGCTGGATCGACCGCACGATGGCCCGGGGCTTCGCCTACGGCGAGGGCCGCACCCACGACACGGCCCCGTTGAAGGGCAGACGCGCCCTGATCTGCACCACCACGGGCACCCCCACCGGCCTCTACGGCCCCCACGCCACCGAAGAGGACCTGGACCGCACCCTCTGGCCCATCCACCACGGCATCCTCGACTGCCTGGGCTTCGAGGTCCAACCTCCATTCGTGGCCAGGGCCCCGGCCGAGGTGTCACCAAAACAGCGGGAGGAATACCTGACCGAGTACGCGGAACGCCTGCTGGCACTGAGCAAACGGTAGGACAGCGCCCGCCTTTAGGGGCGCGGGGAACTGCGCGACCAGCCCCCACCGACCCGCAGACAACAAACCACCCCTCACGCCTCGCGATAGAGCTCGGTCAACAACTCAACCGCCGCCGCCCTCGCGGGATGCGGATCGTCCCGCCACCAGGCAAGCCGAACCACAACCGGCTCAGCGTCCCGCACCGGTCGGTAGACCACCCCGGGCCGCCGGTACTGGTGCGCGGTGGCTTCCGGCGTCAGCCCCACGCAGTGGCCCGTCGAGATCGAGTTCAACCAGTCGTCGACATCGTGCGTCTCCTGGAACACCGGACGCGACCCCACCGCCCACAACTCCTCCGTGGTCGTACCCGTACGCCGGTCCACCAGCAGCGTCCGCCCACTGATGTCGGCGAGCCGGATCCACCGCCGCCGCGCCAGCGGATCATCCGCCGCCATCGCGCACAGCCGCCGTTCCAGCCCCACCACGACGGAGTCGAACCGCCGGTCGTCGAGCGGCCGGCGCACCACGGCCAGATCGCACGCCCCCTCCGCCAGCCCGCCCGTACCGGAGTTGGTACGGACGAGCTGCACCTCCGTCTCGGGCCGCCGCTCGGCCCAGCGCCGCTGGAAGTCGAGGGTGTGCCGGCCCAGCGCCGACCAGGCGTACCCGATCCGCAGCCGGGCCTGCCCGGATGTCGCCTCTCCGACCAGGTCGTCCACCTCACCGAGCACCCGCCGGGCGTGCGCCACCACCCGCAGCCCGGTGGCCGTCACGCTCACCTCGCGCGAGGTCCGACGCAACAGCCTTACCCCCAGGGCCTGTTCGAGCGAGGCCAGGGTGCGGGAGACGGCCGCCTGGGAGACGCCGAGCACGATGGCGGCATCGGTGAAGGTGCCCTCGTCGACGATCGCGACGAGACAGCGCAACTGCCGCAGCTCGATCTGCGGGGTCCGGCCCGGATGTGTATCCATGACTCCAGCGTATAGATGGTGAAGCCCATGCATTTTGCGCATCGACGGGACCGGCACACGATCGGCGTATGACCGCAGGCCCCGCACACACCGCAGCCGCATCCAGCGGCGTCGCCATCCCCGCGCCCCCGGAGCCCCGCACCGGGAAGCTCACCGGCGTGGCCGTCATGCTCGGCAGCGGCCTGACCAACCAGGTCGGCGCCGCCACCGGCTCCCTCGCCTTCCCGGTGCTCGGCCCGATCGGCGTCGTGGCCGTCCGCCAGTACGTCGCCGCCCTCGTCCTGTTCGCCGTCGCCCGGCCCCGTCTGCGCGCCTTCACCCGCGCCCAGTGGGGACCCGTACTCCTGCTGGCCCTGGTCTTCGGGACGATGAACCTGTCCTTGTACACCGCCATCGACCGGATCGGCCTCGGCCTCGCGGTGACCCTGGAGTTCCTCGGGCCGCTCGCCGTCGCGCTGGCGGCCACCCGGCGGCGCGTGGACGCCTGCTGCGCGCTGATCGCCGCGGCCGGGGTCGTCGCCCTGCTGCGCCCCCAGCCGTCCGCCGACTACCTCGGCATGGGCCTCGGGCTGCTTGCCGCCGCCTGCTGGGCCTCGTACATCCTGCTCAACCGGGCGATCGGACGGCGGCTGCCCGGAGCGGAGGGCTCGGCCGCCGCCGCGGGCGTCTCCGCGCTGCTCTTCCTGCCGGTCGGGATCGTCCTGGTCGCCGAGCGTCCGCCGACCCCGGCGGCCGTCGGGTACGCCGTCGTCGCCGGGGTGCTCGCCTCGGCCGTGCCCTACCTCGCCGACATGTTCACCCTGCGCCGGGTACCGGCCCGCGCCTTCGGCCTGTTCATGAGCGTCAACCCGGTCATGGCCGCCCTGGTCGGCTGGATCGGCCTGGGGGAGGGGCTCGGCGCCCTGGAGTGGGCGAGTATCGGGGCGATCGTCGCCGCCAATGCCGTAAGCATCCTCACCTCGCAGAAGTAGGGCGGGCGGTCCCAACTCCCTTACCGGCTACTCCCGTACGAGGGAGGCCACATGGTCGGTGACCGTGTCGAGGATGTCCGCGCAGGCCTTCTCGTCGCCCAGGGCGAGGAAGTTGAGGGTCAGCCCGTCCGTCATCGCGGCCAGGTAGCGGGCCAACACCGGGACGGGCACGCTCAGTTCGAAGCCCATGCTCTCGCGCAGCTGCTCCAGCAGACCGGCGTACGCGTCCGCGTACAGCTCGTACTGGCGGCGGGCCAGGTGCGCGAACCCCGGCTCGCGCAGGGCGTACTGGGTGAGTTCGTACGTCAGCATGTGCTCGCCCGGATGGGCGGCCACATGGTCCCAGTACGCCCTGAAGCCGGCCCGGACCGTCTCCTGGAGGGTCTCCTGCGGCTGGATCGCCTCGCGCACCACGTCGACCGTGTGGTCCGTGATCGTCGTCATGACCGACTCGATCAGGGCCTGCTTGGAGTCGAAGCAGTAGTGGAAGACGCTCAGTGACACGCCCGCCTCGGCCGCGATGGACCGGGTCGTCGTCCTGGGGACGCCGTCCCGGGTCATCGCGCGGATGGCCGCCTCGGTCAGCTGCCGGCGCCGCTCGGCCGACGGCTTGCGTGCCATGAACTCCCCCTAGATGCGGAACTCAGGTGCTGTAGACACCCACTTCGTAGAGCGAGTATCCCCAGTCCGTACCCCGATCCAGGCCGTGGACGCGCACATAGCGGGCCGGGACTCCGGTGAACTGCGCCGTGTCCAGGCCGCCGTCGCCGACGGTCGTGGACCACGCGGTCTGCCAGGTCGTGCCGTCCGTCGACAGTTCGACGCGGTACGACTTGCCGAAGGCCTTCTCCCAGTCGAGGGTGACCCGCTTGACCAGGTTCGTCGACCCGAGGTCGAGCTGGAGCCACTGGTCGTCGCTCCAGTCGCTCGCCCAGCGGGTGCCCGAGTCGCCGTCGACCGCACGGCCCGGCTGGTAGCTGGTGAACGGGTTCGACTCGGACGAACTCGCCGTCGCCGACACGCCCTTGGCGAGATTGACCCCGGCCTTGTGGTTCTCCGAGGCGCCCCAGGTGTCGAGATAGGACTCGGCACCCCGGAACAGGTCGCTCACCGCGTCCGCGCCGCCGGTCTGCTTGATGTCCTGGATCCAGTCCGGGATCAGCCCGACATGCGCGGCGCCGTCGGTGTTGTAGTCCCAGGTGCGTTCACCGGTGGTCTGGCGGGAGATCACCGAGCCGCCGTCGACACTCGTGAAGGGGTACGTCACCGTCGAGGTGGCGCGGGGCGCCGGGTGGTCGCCGATCCCGTTGAAGTCGGTGCCGTAGCCGTAGCCCACGTTGTACTTGGTGCGCAGGGCGTCGGTGCGCGCGGCCTCCGCGACGAACTCCTCGGAGGAGTGCATGTACTGGGCGATGAAACCGCCGAGGCCGTAGACCCGGTCGGTCCAGTTGAGGTCCATCCAGCTGTGCGAGGAGAGGACGCCCGGGTAGGCCTCGGCCGCGAAGATGTCCATCGCCTGGCCGGCCGCCTTGACGCCCATGTGGTCGATCTCCAGCATCATCTTGCGCTTCATCATGCCGCGCACCGCGTACTCACCGAGACTGGTGAGCCCGCGCTTGTTGCACTGGGCGGTCGTGCTGTACGTCGGCAGCTCGGTGCCGTCCGGCAGGTCCTCCGTCGCGCTGGTCGCCGTGGCGCCGCCGATGGGGTTGTCGTGCATCGCGGTCGTGCAGGTCTCCGTCTGCCAGAAGGTGCCCGTGGACAGGAACTGGCCGACGTTGATCGCCGTACCGAGCCCGCCCTCGTCGAACCGCACCCCGCACAGCGCGTTGTCGAACTTGTGGCACAGGAACATGCTGCGCACGCCCAGGGAGTACAACTCGTCCAGACCGGCGTCGATGTCGGCCTTGCTGCACTGCGCGATGTCCAGGATCTGCTTGCAGCCGAAGGGCTCCGACGTCTCGACGCCGAGCACGACCGCCAGCTTGCCCGCCTTGATCACCTCACGCGCCTGCGCGGTGTCGGTGACGATCCGGAACCAGCCCTTGCCCGTGCCGCCGTACTGCGCGTCGATGTAGTCCTGCAGCTGGTACGTCAGCTTCGCCTGGAGACGGATCGACGTCATCTCGTCGCAACTGCGGTCCTTGAACGGGTAGATCGAGCAGATCACCCCGTTGGTGACCAGGTCGTTGACCAGCACACGCTGACCGCCGCGCCAGGCGCGCTCGATCCAGGCGTAGTAGTTCGCCTGGTGGGTCATCGAGTCGTACGCGGGCCAGTCCTTGAAGGTCGGGTAGCCGACCGGGTCGTGCTTGCCGTCGCCGCCGTGGGTGATGTAGTCGAAGAGCGCGAGGGTGCCGTCCGGGTAGTGCTCCGGACAGTCCTTGAGGGCGTCCGCGATCCCGCTGGTCGAGAAGACCTTGCCGCAGATCAGCCGGCCGCCGAAGGCCTCGTTGGAGAACAGGTGGTTGTGCGCGTCGACGAACCCCTGTACCTCGCCCGCGGAGTTGGTGCCCTTGAAGGGCTCACCCGCGACGTTGATCTGCGAGTCGGGCGTCGGACGCGCGGTGGGCGTCCACCAGTCAGTGCCTGCCGCCGAGCTGGGTCCGGTGCCGAGCATCAGGGACAGGACGGCGAGCAGCAGGGGCAGCACGGTCAGGGGGCCGCGTCCGCGTCCACGACGCGGGCGAGGCGGGAAGGCAGGCTCGGTCATCACTCACGTCCTCGCACAAGGGTTGTCATGGCGCGCGCAATTCTGTGACGAGGATCGCGACAGGAAGGTGATGGAGTCAATAGTCCGGGACGCTTGACCTGATAGCGCGGAGGGCCGTAACGGCGGTTTTCCGCGCGTAAACCGCGGACCAAGTGCGCGCCAATCGCGGGTCAACTGTGCGTCAACTGTGTGTGAACATGGAGAACAATATTGTTGACAATGTTGTCCGTCTAGATTTAGCGTCGACAGGCACTCACTCAGGAGGGCACATGCCGAACCAAGCCCGTCCAGGCACCGGAGAGCAGGCCAGGCAGCACGCGTTGGAGCGGCTGCGGCAGGCGATCCTGCGCGGCGACATGGCACCGGCCCAGCGGCTGGTGGAGAACGAACTCGCCGAGCAGTTCGGTGTGACACGGGCCAGCGTCCGGGCGGCGCTGATCGAGCTGGAGTCGGAGGGACTCGTCGAACGGATCCGCAACCGAGGCTCGCGGGTGCGGGTGGTGACCGTGGAGGAGGCGGTCGCGATCACCGAATGCCGGATGGTCCTCGAAGGGCTGTGTGCGGCCAAGGCCGCTGTCGCCGCCACCGACGACGAACTGGCCCAACTGACCACCATCGGCCGGGCGATGACCAAGGCCGTCGCCGACGGCGAGCCGGTCACCTACTCCGAACTCAACCAGGAACTGCACGCCCGGATCAGGCAGTTCTCCGGCCAGCGGACGGCCGTGGAACTGCTGGAGAAGCTCAACGCCCAGTTGGTGCGCCACCGTTTCCAGCTCGCGCTGCGACCGGGGCGTCCCCAGCGGTCCCTGGGCGAACACCTGGCCATGGTCGAGACGATCACGGCCAGGGACCCGCAGGCGGCCGAAGCGGCTGCTCGCGCCCATCTCACGAGCGTGATCGCCGCGCTGCGCGAATAACACGTGCCGGTACGTGTGAGTACGTGCCAGTACGTGTGAGTGCGTGCCGGCGTGTGCCGGCGCGTGTCGTACGTCCGTCGTACGAACCGCGCGTCGCGTGGACGACTTCGCCGAGGTGGGCCCGACGTCCTGTCCACCAAGGAGATTTCTGCAATGACACAAGGTGCGGCGCCCGCAGCCGCTCGCTCGACACTGGTGATCAGCGCGCACGCCGGTGACTTCGTCTGGCGGGCGGGAGGTGCCATCGCGCTGGCGGCCTCCCGGGGCGAGAAGGTCGTCATCGCCTGCCTCTCGTACGGGGAGCGCGGTGAGTCCGCCAAGGCCTGGCGGGAGGGTAAATCGCTGGAGGAGATCAAGGGGATACGCCGGACCGAGGCCGAGCAGGCCGCCGCCGCACTCGGCGCCGAGGTCCGCTTCCTCGACGCCGGCGACTATCCCCTTCTGGCCACCCCCGAGTTGACCGACAAGCTGGTCGCCATCTACCGCGACACGCAACCCGACGTCGTCCTCACCCACCCGCTCGCCGACCCCTACAACGCCGACCACCCGGCCGCCGCCCGGATGGCCCTCGACGCGCGCATCCTCGCGCAGGCCATCGGCTACCCGGCCCCCGGCGAAGTCCTGGGCGCACCACCGGTGTTCTTCTTCGAACCCCACCAGCCGGAGATGTGCGACTTCACCCCGCAGGTACTGCTCGACATCACCCCGGTGTTCGACACCAAGCGCAAGGCCATGGAGTGCCTGTCCGCCCAACAGCACCTGTGGGACTACTACACCGACCTCGCCAAGCGGCGCGGAGTCCAGCTCAAGCGCAACGCGGGCCCCAACCTCGGCCTGCCGCACACCACTTACGGCGAGGCCTATATGCGCCCCTACCCGCAGGTCACGGAGGAACTGGCATGAGCGGCATCATCGTCACCAACCCACCGCGCGCAGCCGCGGCGGACGTCGAGACACTGGCCGGCCACGGCGTCGCCACCGTCCACGAGGCCCTGGGCCGCACCGGCCTCCTCGGCCCGCACCTGCGCCCCATCCAGCAGGACGTACGCATCGCGGGCACCGCCGTCACCGCCCTGTGCTGGCCCGGCGACAACCTCATGATCCACGCAGCAGTCGAACAGTGCGCCGAGGGCGACATCCTGGTCGTCACCACCACCTCCCCCTGCACGGACGGCCTGTTCGGCGAACTCTTCGCCACCGCGCTCCGCCACCGGGGCGTACGCGGCCTGGTCATCAACACCGGTGTACGCGACACCGCCGAACTGCGCGCCATGGACTTCCCCGTCTGGTCGGCGGCCGTGTCCGCCCAGGGCACAGTGAAGGCGACGGGCGGCTCGGTGAACGTCCCGGTCGTCGTGGGCGGCCAGCAGATCCGCCCCGGTGACGTGATCATCGCGGACGACGACGGCGTGATGGTCGTCCCCCGGCTGCGCTCGGCCGAGGCGGTCAAGGCGTCAGAGGCCCGCATCGCGAAGGAGGAGGCGTCCCGACTCGCCTTCGCCGACGGCCAGTTGGGCCTGGACCGGTACGGGCTGCGCGAGACCCTCGTACGGCTCGGCGTCACCTACCAGTCGTACGAGGAGTACGTCCGCGGCGGAGCCGACTCATGAGCGCCGGCTCGGGGGAGGGCCTGCGCTGCATGCTGATGCGCGGCGGCACCTCCAAGGGCGCCTACTTCCTCGCCGAGGACCTCCCGGCCGACCCGGCCGCCCGGGACGAACTGCTGCTGCGGGTCATGGGCAGCCCCGACCCCCGCCAGATCGACGGCCTCGGCGGAGCACACCCCCTCACCAGCAAGGTGGCCGTCGTCTCCCGCTCGGCCGACGACGAGGCCGACGTCGACTACCTGTTCCTCCAAGTCGGCGTGGACCGGCCGGAGGTGACCGACCGTCAGAACTGCGGCAACCTGCTCGCGGGCGTCGGCCCGTTCGCGGTGGAACGCGGACTGGTGGTGGCGAAGGGGGAGTCGGCCTCCGTACGCATCCGCATGGTCAACAGCGGCGACCACGCCACCGCGACCTTCCCCACGGCCGACGGGCGCGTCGTCTACGAAGGCACGACGGAGATCTCCGGTGTGCCCGGCACGGCCGCCCCGGTGACCATCGGCTTCGGGCGGGGGAGCGGTCCCCTGCTGCCGACCGGCCGGGTACGGGACGTCATAGCCGATGTACCGGTGACCTGCGTCGACAACGGCATGCCGACCGTACTGATCGCCGCCGCCGCCCTCGGCGTCACCGGCTACGAGGAACCGGGGGACCTGGAGGAGAACGTCACCCTCAACGAACGCCTGCACGAACTCCGCCTGGCGGCGGGCAGGTTGATGGGCCTCGGCGATGTCTCGGCGACGACCGTACCCAAGCTCAGCCTGCTCGCCCCGCCCGCGCACGGCGGTGCCGTCATGACCCGCACCTTCATCCCGGTCCGCTGCCACACGGCGATCGGCGTGCTGGGCGCGGCGAGTGTCGCGGCGGGCCTGCGCATTCCGGGTGGCGTGGGGGAGGGGGTGGCGAGTCTCCCGGCCCAGGACGACGCCCCGCTGCGCATCGAACATCCCACCGGGTTCCTGGACGTCGACACCGAGGTCTCCATCGCACCGGCCGCTGGGGCCGGAACCAGAGCCGGGGCCGGGACTGGAGTTGCGGCTGCCGCCGACGGCCCGGCCCCGGTGGCGCTCCGCACCGGCGTCGTCCGCACCGCCCGCAAGATCTTCGACGGCACGGTCTTCCCCCGTCCTGCCACCCCGCCCGCTACCGCCCCCCACACCGACAGGAGCAGCCGATGACCCCGCCGCTCGGCGACATCGCCCACCTCGGCCATGTCGAACTCCTCACCCCCGACCTCGACGCCAGCGTCGGCTTCTTCACCAAGATCCTCGGCCTGACCGAGAACGGCCGCTCCGGCGACTCGGTGTACCTGCGCACCTGGGACGACTACGAGCACCACAGCCTCACCCTCACCGCTCACCCGACCTCCGGCATCCGCCGCACCGCCCTGCGCGCCTCCAGCGAGGAGGCACTGCGGCGAAGGGTGAAGGAGACGGAGAACACGGGCCGCCCCGGCCGCTGGGTCGAGGACGAACCGGGCCTCGGCCCCCTCTACGTCACCACCGACCCCGACGGCCACGAGTACGCCCTCTACTGGGAGAGCGAGTGGTACGAGGCGCCGCCCGAGCTGCGCCCCGGCCTCAAGAACCAGCCCCAGGCCAAGCCCGCGACCGGCGTAGGCGTACGCCGCCTCGACCACGTCAACTTCCTCGCCGAGTCGGTCGAACCGAACGCGGGCTTCGTCCAGCACGTCCTCGGCGCCCGCCCCACCGAACAGATCGTGCTCGACGAGGGGCGCCTGGCCGCGCAGTGGCTGACGTTCACCAACAAGTCGTACGACATCGTCTACACGGAGGACTGGTCCGGCTCCAACGGCCGCCTCCACCACATCGCGTTCGCCACGGACACCCGCGAGGACATCCTGCGCGCGGCCGACCTGTGCCTGGACAACGGCGTGCACATCGAGACGGGTCCGCACAAGCACGCCATCCAGCAGACGTTCTTCCTGTACGTCTACGAGCCGGGCGGCAACCGCGTCGAACTGTGCAACCCGCTGACGCGCCTGGTACTGGCTCCCGACTGGCCGCTGATCACCTGGACACAGGCGGAACGGGCCAAGGGCCAGGCGTGGGGCCTGAAGACCATCGAGTCGTTCCACACGCACGGGACGCCCCCGCTGGACGCCTGAGGCCGTTACCAGTCCAGTCCAGGGAGCATCCCACCCACCCCACTGCGCTGCACTCTGCCGCACTGCAACCTGAGATTGTTGACAAAAACGTTGACACTAGCGGGACGGCTCCCTACGGTCGACCGCATCTCCCCACCCCCCACCCCCCCATACCCTCACTCCGCTCTCCTGCCGGACGATAGGAAACAACGATGTCTCCGTCTCCCGTCCCCGCCCCCACCGCCGCCCCGCCCGCGCGCGGCGGCAGACTGGCCGTGCTCGTCGTCGGCCTGTGCTGGCTGGTCGTCTTCTTCGACGGCCTCGACATGTTCGTCTACGGCGCCGAACTGCCCCACATGCTGGAGCACAAGGCGCTCGGGCTGGTCCCCGCCCAGGCCGGTGACCTGGGCAGCTACGCCACCTTCGGCATGCTGATCGGTGCCCTGTCCGCGGGCACGGTCACCGACTGGATCGGCCGCAAGAAGGTCATCCTCACCTGCACGGCGGTCTTCTCGCTGGCCTCCGCCCTGTGCGCGGTCGCCCCCAGCCTGGGCGTGTTCGGCCTCGGCCGTTTCATCGCGGGCCTGGGCCTCGGCGGCCTTCTCCCCACGACGATCACGATGGTCTCCGAGTACGCCCCACGCGGCCGGGGCGCGCTGATCGTCGGCACGCTGATGACCGCGCACCAGGCGGGCGGCATCATGGCGGGCTTCCTGGGCCTGTGGACGAGCGGCCCCGACGGCTGGCGTGTCGCCTACTGGATCTGCGTGCTCCCGCTTCTGGTCGGGGTCCCGCTGGTCGCGAAGTACCTGCCCGAGTCGATGCGCTTCCTGATGGCCAAGGGCCGCATGGAGGAGGCCCGCGCCCTGGCGGACCGTTACGACGTCGAACTGCCGGCCGCGGCACCGGACCGCCCCGCCGCCGGGGACCGCTGGAGCGCGGTGGCGGCCCTGTTCCGGGGCAGCCTGTGGCGTACGACGGTGCTGTTCTGGCTGGCGTCCTTCTGCGGCCTGCTCCTGGTGTACGGCGTCAGCAACTGGCTCCCGACGATGATGCGGGGCGCGGGCTACGAGCTGGGCTCGTCGCTCTCCTTCCTGATCGTGATCAACCTTGGTGGCATCGTGGGCATGCTGATCGCCGGCCGCTGTTCCGACCGCTACGGTTCGGCGCGGATCGCCACGATCTGGTTCGCGGGTACGGCGGTGGGCGTCTACCTCCTGGGCATCCACATGGCACTGCCGCTCACGTACACGGTGGTGTTCCTGACCGGCCTGTTCCTCTTCAGCGCCCAGGCGATGATCTACGCGACGGTGGCAGGCCGCTCGACCGACGCGAACCGGGCGACGGCGGTGGGCTGGGTGTCCGGCATCGGACGCTTCGGGGCGGTGTTCGGGCCGTGGCTGGGGGGTCGGTTGGTGGCGAACGGGTCGGAGAGCTGGGGGTTCACTGCGTTCGCTGTGGCGGCGGTTCTGGCGACGGTGTTCGTCGGGTTGACGGGGGTGGGGGCTCGGGGTGGGCGGCAGGCGCCGAAGAAGGCGGAGGAACTGACGAGGACGGCCTGACCGCAGCGGCTTTCTTCGCCCCCGCCGCCCCTACCCGTTCCCATCCTCTGGGGGCTGCGCCCCCAGACCCCCGCCTATCGCGCTGAACGCGCTCGTCCTCAAACGCCGGACGGGCTGGAGATGCCGGCCTGCGCTGAAAACTCAAACCGCGGCCGGCACCACTCAGCCTGTCCGGCGCTTGAGGACGAGGCCGTTCAGGCCGATCAACCCCCCACCCACCGCCGCCTTGCCCACCCACCCCAAGGGGGGTCTGGGGGCGGCAGCCCCCAGGGATGGGACGGGTAGGGGCGGCGGGGGCGAAAAAAATCTGTCCGGACCTGTCACAGCCCCCGACCCACCGGTGTCTTGAGACCGAACCCCACCCCAGGGGCGTCGGCCAAACGGAGGAGACACCATGAGCGAGAACATCGATGTGGTCGTGATCGGCGGCGGCTACGCGGGCGTCATGGCCGCCAACAGGCTCACCCAGCGCAACGACCTCACCGTCACCCTCATCAACCCCCGCCCCACCTTCGTCGACCGCATCCGCCTCCACCAACTCATCGGCGGCACCGCAGACGCACTCGTCGACTACCGCAAGATCCTCGCCGACAGGGTCCACCTGGTCGTGGACACCGCGACCCTGATCGACGCCCCCGCCCGCACCGTGACCCTCGGCAGCGGCGCCACCGTCCGCTACGACCACCTCGTCTACGCGGTGGGCAGCGGCAGCGCCACCCCCCGCGTACCGGGCGCCGCCGAGTTCGCCCACCCCCTCGCCGCCCTGGAGGAGGCGAAGCGACTCCGCCCGGTCCTCGACGCCACACCCACCACCGCCCCCGTCACCGTCGTCGGCGCCGGCCCCACCGGCATCGAGACCGCCGCCGAACTCGCGGAGCAGGGCCGCGCCGTGACCCTGGTCTGCGGCGGCGAACTCGGCCCCTCCCTGCACCCCCGAGGCCGCCGCTCGGTGGCCAAGCGGCTCACCGCGCTCGGCGTGCGCGTCCTCGACGGCCCCGGCACCAAGGTCACGGCGGTCACCCGCGACACCGTGGCCCTCGCCGACGGGCGGGAACTGCCGAGCGACGTGACGATCTGGACCGCCGGGTTCGGCGTACCGGATCTCGCCGCCCGCAGCGGACTGCGTACCGACACCCTGGGCCGCCTGCTCACGGACGAGACGCTCACGAGCGTGGACGACCCGCGCATCGTCGCCGCCGGAGACTCCGCCGCCCCCTCCGACCTGCCGTTCCGGATGAGCTGCCAGGCAGCCGTCCAGCTCGGCCCGCAGGCCGCCGAGACGGTACTGAGCCGGATCACGGGCGAGCAGCCCGCCGCCGTCGAGGTGGGGTTCGTCGCGACCTGCATCAGCCTGGGCCGACGCGGCGGCGTCTTCCAGGTGATGAGCAAGGACGACCTCGCCAAGAAGTACTACGTCGGCGGTCGGGCGGGCGCGAAGATCAAGGAACTCATCTGCCGTGGCATCCCCTGGCAGCTGTCGTACGAGGCCCGCAAGCCCGGCGCGCACACCTGGTGGTCCAAGGACGCCAAGCGTCGCCCGCTGGTCCGCGCGAAGCTCGACCAGGAGCGGCCCGTCACCGAGCCCGCGGCCTGAGCCACGGCCACGCATGTCGCACCGGAGCGCCGGGCAGCGTCGACCTGTCGGCCCGACAAGCCGACGATCCGTTGACCGGTGAACGGGTCGTCGGGTCGTTGGGCCGATCCGCCCAGCCAACGGCCGCCCACGAGACCGAAACCCAAACCGAAAGGGAGCATGCAGTGCAAGCATTCCTGAGGACCGCCGGCGACCAGGCCCCCCGCCGGGACCCGCACCGGACAGGAGCCAGGACATGAGCGAGCAGCCCCCCGCACCCGAACCCGCACACACCCCTGCCCCCACCTCTGCCGCCGCCCCCGTCTCCGTCCCCGTCCCCGTCCCCGTCCCGGAGATCGACCCCGCCACCGACACGTTCGTCGCCCACCGCAACCTCCTCTTCACCGTCGCCTACGAGATGCTCGGCTCGGCCGCCGACGCCGAGGACGTCCTCCAGGAGACCTGGCTGCGCTGGGTGAAGGTCGACCTCGCCGAGGTCCGGGACCAGCGCGCCTACCTGGTCCGGATCACGACCCGGCAGTCCCTGAACCGGCTGCGCACGATGAGCCGCCGTAAGGAGGCCTACGTCGGCCAGTGGCTGCCCGAGCCGTTGCTCACCACGCCGGACGTGGCCGAGGACGTCGAACTGGCCGAGAGCGTCTCGATGGCGCTGATGCTCGTACTCGAAACCCTCTCGCCGACCGAACGTGCCGTCTTCGTCCTGCGCGAGGTCTTCGACACCGGGTACGACGAGATCGCCGCCGCCGTCGACAAGACACCCGCGACCGTCCGCCAGATCGCCAGCCGTGCGCGGCGGCACGTCGACGCCCGTCGTCCCCGGCAGACGGTCAGCGCCGCCGAGAGCCGGGCCGTTCTGGAGTCCTTCCAGCGTGTGCTGGAGACGGGGGATCCGCGGACCCTCCTCGACGTCCTCGCCCCGGACGTCGTCATGGTGAACGACGGCGGCGGCATCAAACAGGCCGCGCTGCGGCCGATCAACGGCGCGGAGAAGGTGGCCCGCTTCCTGGTCGGCGCCCTCGGCAAGAACAAGAGCCTGGTCACCGTCGCCCCCACCGTGGTCAACGGCGGCACCGCACTCGCCGTACACCTGGACGGCGTTCTCGACGGCATCATGGCGATGCGCGTCGAGAACGGCCTCGTCACCGGTCTTTACTACGTCCGGAATCCGGAGAAGCTGACCCGCGCCGAGACGGAGACCCCGCTCACCCTGCGCTGAGCCGGCGGCGAACGCCGGCGGTCAGCGCCGTACGGGAGGGGCGGGCGCCGGAGTCAGGCGCCCGCCGTGGCCCGCCGTACGTGGTCGGCGATGAAGGCGTAGATCTCCCGGCCCTTCTCGTCGTCGTCGAGGTCGTAGCCGTGGTCGACGCCGGCCATGTCGTGGTGCTCGACCAGGGAGCCCACCTGGCGCAGCCGCTCGGCGTAGCGCTTGTTCTCCGCCAGGAGGCGGTCGTGCGCGGCCGTGACGACCAGGGCCGGGGCGATGCCCTTGAGGTCCGCGGTCTCCTTCGGGTGGCCGGGGGAGACGAGGCGGTCGGCGCGCAGGGCCGGGTCCGGGACGTACGCGCTGTCGAACACCTCGCCCATCCACGGGCGCAGCAGCGGCTTGGCGATGGCCGCCGGCTTGTCCTTCGCGGCGGTCGCGAGGTCGAGCGGCGCGTAGTGCAGGACCTGGAGGGCGATCGACGGGCCGTTCTCCTCCAGGGCCTGGCGTGCCACGGCCGCCGCGAGACCGCCGCCCGCGCTCTGCCCGCCGACGGTGAGCCGGGTGCCGTCCCAGCCGTGCTCGGCGCCGTGCCCGGCGATCCACCGGACCACCTCGTACGCCTGCCGGGGCGGGGCCGGGAAGGGGTACTGCGGAGCGACGACATAGTCCACATTGACTACCACCACGCCCGCCTGCGCTGCGACGGCACGGCAGAAGGCGTCGTCCGTCTCCGTCACCGCGAGGATGAAACCGCCGCCGTGGAAGTTCACGTGGACCGGCGGGGCCGGGTCCTCGGTCGCGGGCCGGTGGACCGTGACGCGGGCCGGGGCGACCGAGGTCGGGATCGTCAACTCGCTGGTCCGGCGCGGGAATTCGGGGAGGCGGGCGTGGTACGCGGCGGCGGAACCGCGCCCGCTGGACCGACTGCCCGCCAGTGTGAGGAGACGTTGCATCGTCTTGGCGATGAGGGAGGCCACCGCAGGCCTGGCGAGGAGGGACATGCGGTTCCGTTCGGTCGGGCTATTGCCAGGAATCCTGTCGATCGACAGGCTGACATTAAACACGACCGCTCGGTACAGCGGAAGTGGTGAAGGATCGGCCCCGGGCGACGGATCGGTTCCGAGTGGCGGGTCGGCCCCGGGTGGCGGGCCGGCCTCGGGTGGCGGGCCGGCCTCGGACGGCGAGGCTGTCCCGGCGGCGGGGGTTACGCCTTGTAGGCGATCCCTCCGAACACGTCCGTCGGCTCCGGCGAGGTGCCGGGCTCCGGGCGCCAAAGGGGGCAGGAGACGATGCCCGGCTCCAGCAGCTCAAGACCCTCGTAGAGCGCGGAGAGCTTGTCGGGGCTGCGCAGGACGTACGGGACGGCGCCCGTGTCGTCGTATCCCTGCTGCGCGCGCTTCAGCTCCTCGTCGGTGTCGGTGCTGTCGTAGTGCACGAAGTAGCTGCCCGGGGGCAGCGCCGCCTGGAGGCGGTGGGTGATCGACTTGGCCTCCTCCCAGTCCTGGATGTGGCCGAGGATGCCCATCAGCATCAGCGCGACCGGCTTGTCGAAGTCCAGGAACCTGCCCGCCGCCTCGATGATCTTCTCGGGCTCGCGCAGATCCGCGTCCACGTAGTCCGTGGTGCCCTCGGGGGTGCTGGTGAGCAGCGCCTGCGCGTGCCGCAGGACCAGCGGGTCGTTGTCGACGTAGACGATGCGCGACTCGGGGGCCACCTTCTGGGCCACCTGGTGCGTGTTGTCGTACGTCGGCAGGCCGGTGCCGATGTCGAGGAACTGGCGGATGCCGCGTTCGCGGGCCACGAAGGTGACCGCGCGGATGAGGTAGACGCGCGAGGCCCGGGCCATCGTCTCGATGTTGGGGGCGATCTCGCGGTACTCGTCGCCCGCCTGGCGGTCCACCTCGTAGTTGTCCTTGCCGCCCATCCAGTAGTTCCAGATACGGGCGGAGTGCGGCACCGTGGTGTCGATCTTGGACAGTGCTTCCTGGTCGGGGGTCGGCCGGCCGTCTGTCATCGGGGTTCTCCTGATTCGCCTCGCGCGGACTTCGCTAACCTATCGTCAACTTCCGTGTTGTATGCCGGAGTTGGGACTGGCGGAACGAGGGTGCACGGATGCGGTGGCCCGGCTCGGGGGGCGACTCGGCGGGCAGGTCGGTGGCCGGTCCGGTGATGTCGACGGTGACGACGGGTACGTGCTGGGCGAGTGTGCGGAACACCCGGGCGTACGCGAGGGCGGCGGCCGTGGCCTCCGAGCCGTCGGCGGCGGGCCCGGCGCCGGTGAGGTGGAGCATCGCGCCGTCGCGCTCGGCGACCGCCTCGGCGAGGTCGAGCACCTGGATCCAGGTCACCCGGGACCGTCCGTGGCGCAGTGGACCGTAGACGAGTTCCCCGACGATCCCGCCGTCGATGACGAGCGGGCCCGGCGCGGCCAGCAGGTCGCGGTAGGGCAGGGTGGGGTCCAGATGGTGCAGACCGCCCGGCCGGCACCGTAACGGGAAGCCCAGCAAGGCCAGTTCGGCGAACAGATGCGTGCGGCGGACACCCTCGTGGCCCTCGACGACCAGGGTCCGGTACGAGGCGATGCTCTCCGCGGCGGACGGCGGCAGGCTCATCGCGAGGTCGTCCCCACCCCTCGGGGAGCGGCTCGGCAGGGGAGGCCGGTGCGCCCGGGCGGCATGGCTCGGCCCTGGACGCGAGGCGGCGTGCGCATGCCGCTCCCTTCGGAGTGTGGTGCGTGCGGGTGGTGCGTCAACTCCCTCAGTGTGTACGGGACTCCGGCACGGCGGGAGTGCGCGTGCGGGTTGTCCGGTTGTGCGGGTGTGGTGGTGCGCCGTGCGCCGGAACCCCGCGCCGATGGGTCAGGCGGGTGGGCGGTCGGTCGGTCAGGCGATCAGGAAGTCGGCCTGGCCGGACTTGGCGCCTTCGAGGAACGACACGATCTCGTCCCGGGAGTAGACCAGCGCGGGCCCGTCCGGGTCCTTGGACTGCCGGAACGCGACGCTGCCGTCGGGCAGTCGCTTGGCCTCGACGCAACTGCCGCCGTTGGTACCGCTCCAGGGCTTGTGCCAGCCCTCGGAGCCGAGTTCGGACGCGGGCATCCCGCTGTGGATGGGGCCGTCGGTTGCCATGGTTCACAACTCCTTACGCAGTGCTGCCAGGGTCTCCCTGGTCCGAGCGACCGGCTCCGCCTGGACGGACATCCGGTCCAGTACCTCCAGGTATGTCACGACGTCGGCGGGCTGGTCGAAGTACTGCGCGCCGGCGAGGCTCTCCGTGTAGACGACGTCGGGCAGTTCGGAGAAGCCGAAGCGGAAGTAGTGGAAGGGGCCGAAGGCTCCGGGATGCGGGCCGACGGCGAAGCGCATGATCTGGATACGGACCTTCGGGTACGCCAACACCTCGACGAGGTGGTCGATCTGAGCCCGCATCACCTCGGCTCCGCCCACGGGCCGACGCAGTACGGTCTCGTCCAGTACGGCCCAGACGGCGGGCGCCTCGGGCTTGTCGAGCAGATCCTGGCGCCTGAGCCGCAGGTCGACGCGGCGCCGGATGTCCTCGGGACTCTCGTTGGGAAAGCCGATGCGCAGCAGCGCGGCGGCATAGTCGTGGGTCTGCAACAGGCCCGGGACGTAGTGGGGTTCGTAGAGCCGGATGACGGTGGCTTCGCTCTCCAGGCTCACATAGGCGCTGAACCAGTCCGGCAGCACATCGCGGTACTTGTACCACCAGCCGGGCTTGTTGGCCTCCCTGGCCAGCTTCAGGAAGTCGTCGACCTCCTTGGCCAGGACCCCGTAGGTGCGCAGCAACTCCTTCACGTAGGGGATGCGGAGGCCGACCTCGGCCTTCTCCATCCGGCGGACCGTCAACGGCGTGACCTCGATCGCCCGAGCGGCCTCCTCGAACGACACGCCTGCCCGCTCCCGCAGATGCCTCAGCCGCTTGCCGAGGACCATCCGAAGGACCGTGGGGGCACTTCCGCCTGAGCGGTTCTCGCTCACGTGGGACCTCCGGGGACCGCCGTCACAGCGGGCAGTGTGCCACGTCCTCGGTTGACACCGACAGGCCTTTGCGCTTCATTCTGAAATTATCAGAACGAAGGTTGCGAGCTGTGCCTGTCGGTCACCATAGTGATCGAGTGACCTGGCGCACATCACGCGCCGGTGTCCCCGAACCTCGTCCGCCCGCCGGGAAGTTGACGACCCGACAGCTCCGGCCGGGGCGACGAAGCCCCCCCCATACGACGTGATGCGAGACTGCGAGACCTGGATGGCCGCCGTGACGAACGGACAACCGAGAAGTTCCGGCAAGGGCGCGGGCGGCGCCAACAAGGCGCTGGCGACCGCGTTGAAGGACGCCGGTTGCTCGTACGCCTCACTCGCGCACCGCGTGAACGAACTGGGCCGCCGGCAGGGCGTGGACACCAACTACGACAAGGCGTCGGTCACCCGCTGGCTCCAGGGTCAGCAACCCCGGGGCGGCACGCCCGAGCTGATCGCGGCCGTGCTCTGCGAACGCCTGTCCCGCCCGCTCTCCCCGGCGGACCTGGGGTTCGTACCCGAGCAGCAACGACCCGTCGTGGGCAGGGCACTCGTGTACGGAGAGGACGTGGCGGAAACCCTGCACACGCTGGCGGAACTGGGCTCCACCGACATCTCCCGGCGCACGCTCCTCGGCACGGTCCCGTTCGTCGCGGGCGCCCTGACGAACCCTCAGCGGGAGTGGCTGCTCTGGCTGTTGGAGAACGAGGGGGCGAGCGGCGAGGCCCGTGACACGGGCGCCGTCCGCCTCGCGACGGCCGCTGTGCCGCCCCCCGGCTCCGCCGGTCCGGTGGAACAGGTCCACGCGATGATCGGCATGTTCGACGAGATGGACAACCACTACGGGGGCGGCGGGGTGCGCACCAGCATCGTGCACTACCTGTCCACCGAGATCATCCCCATGCTCCAGCAGCGCGGCCTCGCCCCGCTCCGGCTGCGCGAACTGTTCGCCGCCGCCGCCCGCCTCGCGGCGATGGCCGGCTGGAGTTCCTACGACGCGGGGGAGTACGGGCTCGCGCAGCGCTACATGACCCAGGGGCTGCGGCTCTGCGCCGAGGGTCGCGACCGGGTGCTCGGCGGCCAGATCCTGGCCGGCCTGTCCCACCTGGCGACCAGCCTCGGCCGCCCCGACGAGGGCGTGTGCCTGGCCCGCGCGGGCCTCGCCACGGCGAGGGGCGCGGGCAGCCCGCTCGGTCTGATGCGCCTGTACGCCATGTCGGCCCGGGGCCACGCGGCACTGGGCCGCCCCCGCGAGACCTCCGACGCCCTGCAAGCGGCCGAGCGGCAGTTGGCCGCGAGCCGGGGCAGCGCAGAGGAGTCCCCGTGGGTGCGCTTCCTGGACCACCACTACCTGGAGGCGGAGTCGGCGGTGTGCTTCCGCGACCTCGGCTGGGCGTCCCAGGCGGAGAACACGGCGAAACAATCGGTACGAGCCCACGCCGACCGCCGCCGCCGCCAGGCCATCAGCCGCTCGGTACTGGCCACGGCCCACCTGCAACAACACCGCCTGGACGAGGCCCTCGACACAGCGACGGAGGCCCTCGACGCCCTGAGCGGAGTCCACAGCGAACGCTCGATCCAGGCTTTGCGCGACTTCCGGGGGCGATTGGCTCCGCATCGGGGGGAGCCGACGGTACAGGATTTCGAGCGGAGGTCGCGGGCGGTGCTGGGGGCGGTGGCTTAGCGGCAGGGCGGTCCGGTGGCGGAGCCACTCGACCACCGGACCACCGGACCGCCGAGCCGCCGAGCCGCCGAGCCGCCGGGGCATCGGGTCATGGGCCGCTGGATCACCGGGTCACGGTGCCAATCGATCACCGGGCCGCTGCGCCGCCTGCCGCTGGATCACCGGACTTCCGGGACCCCCGAGCCGCTGGGCCACTCGATCACCGAACCTGCGGACCACCGAGCCGTCGGGTCGCAGGGCCAGCGGATCATCGCGCCATCGAGCTACCGGGGCACGCTGTCGCCGGAGCGCCGGAGCGCCGGAGCGCCGGAGCGCCGGACCACCAGGCCGCCCGACCCCCGAGCCACTGCTCCGCCCGGCCATCCGGCCACCCCGTGTCCCAGCCACCCGCACACGCAGCCCCACACAACCTCAATACCCCTCCGGCGTAGGCGCGTTCTGTGCCCGGTCCACCGGTACGTTCGCGCCCGAGATGCCGTTCGACGCGTCGGACAGGAGGAACGCGACCACCTCCGCCACCTCCTCCGGTGTGACCGGCTCGCCGCCGGGCAACTCGCGGGCGGTGAACGCCGCGTACGCCTCTGGTTCCTCCCTGCGCATACGGTCCCAGCGGCGGCCGGGGATCAGCATCGAGCCCGGGGAGACCGCGTTCACGCGGATGCGGTCGGGGCCGAGTTCGCGGGCGAGGGACGTCGCCAGGTGGATCTGGGCCGCCTTGGCCGCGCCGTACTGCGCGTACGGTCCCGGTTTCCAGCCGGAGATCGACGCGATGACCACCACCGAGCCACCGCCCGCCCTCCGCAACGCGGGCAGCGCGGCCCGGACCAGGCGGGCCGTGTGGCCGGCGTTCAGCTCCCAGGTCGCCGTCCAGTCCTGTGCGGCGGCCCGTTCGATCCGGCCGCCCCGGGAGCCTCCGACACAGGCGACAACGCCGTCCAGTGCACCGCCGAAACGTTTCGCCGTGCTGGCGGTGAACTCCTCCAGCCGTTCGGGTTCCACCACGTCCAGCACCTCGACGAGGAGCCGGTCGCGTTCCTCCTCGTCCAGGGACGCCCTGAGTTCCGCCAGCCCGGCCTCCGTGCGCGCACAGGTCGCCACCAGGGCGCCCTCGGCGAGCAGCAGCCGTACGATCCGCTCGCCGAGCCCCCGGGTACCCCCGGTGACCAGCACCCTCTTGCCCCGTACCCCGGCCGGGCCGCCGGAGCGGTACCGCGAGCCGGTGGCCCGGTCTTCGTTCACGTACTCCATGTCCGGGAACCTACCGCCCCCGTCACTACGCATATGCAACCGGACAACCCCCGCACTCCCTGTCCCGGCAGGCCCCCGGTGCTGTTGTCTACGACAACAGCCACCGGCGCTCCGGCGCACCGGAAGGAGTCCTGATGACGGCATCGACGGCGTCCCCGTCTGGCTTATCCGGCCGTCGCACCGGGCGGGGCGGCGGCGACCCGGGCCGTACGGAGATCCCGGAGATCTCGGAGATTCCGGGCCGCTTGGACGATGTGTACGTGTACGTGAACTATCAGGTGAGGCTCCCTTGATCTCCCTCAGCAGGCCCCGCCTGTTCCAGGTCGCCGTGCCCGCGTGCCCCTCGTGCGCGGCCTGGGTACGGCGCACGGTGGCCGCGAACCTCACCTTCTGGCAGCTCTCCCATCTGCTCGACGACGCCGTCCTCGCGACGGACGAGCTGTTCGCGAACGCGGTCCGGCACACCGGCACGAGCGCCGCGGACTCGATCGGCGTCGTCCTCGAACACACGGAGCACGAACTGCGCGTCACCCTCTCGGACCCCTCACCCCTGCTGCCCCGGCCGCGCACCCCGGGCACCGCGGCCGAGTCCGGGCGCGGACTGGCGATCGTCGCCGCGCTCGCGGACGACTGGGGCACCGCGCCGCCGGATCCGGGCACCCCGGGCAAGAAGGTGTGGTTCTCGCTGGTCACAGGAGAGAAGACGTGAAGGCCGACGGGGGCAGGACACCGGCATGAGGAGCGCACCGCCCATGGAGACCGAGACGGGAACCGAGACGGAAACCGAGATGGAGACCCGACGAGGCCCGGACGGCGAGCCGCCACCGGGCGCGCTGACCGCGCTGACCGCGCTGACCGGGCAGGCCGCGCTTGCCGCCGAACTCGTACGCCGGGCCGAGGAGGACCAGCAACTGTCCCGGCGGGCCCGCGAGTCGCCCACGGGGCTCAACCGGCACTTCGTCACCCGCTGCCGCGCCGCCAACGCCGACGCCCTCAGATCGCTCGTGGCCCGGCGCGGCTGGCCCGAGGCCGGCCAGGTCGGCGAGCACGCCTCCACCGCCGCCCTGATGATCCTGCTGCACACCGCCGACCTCGGCTTCCAGCTCACCTGCCGAGACCTGATCGCCGAAGCCGTCGCCGACGGCGGCTGCCCGGCCGTCCACCACGCCTACATCGCCGACCACTGCGCGGTCGAACTCGGCCAGCCGCAGTTCTACGGCACCCGGATCGACGCCGCGACCCTCTGCCCGTACCCGATCCGCCACCCCGAGACGGTCGAGGAGCGCCGTCAGGACGTGGGGCTGGACCCGCTGGCGGAGCATCTGCCCGCACTGCGGCACGCCGTGAGCGGAATACCCGACAGCAGATGTCCGGAATTGGCGACACCCTGGTCGTGACGCCCGTTCAAGGGCAGGGCCGTCGGGCCCGCGGTCACGCACGGAGGAGACACGGACATGACGCAGGACAGGAAACTCGCGGGCAAGGTCGCCCTGGTCGCGGGGGCCACCCGAGGCGCCGGACGCGGCATCGCCGTGGAACTCGGGGCCGCCGGAGCCACCGTCTACGTCACCGGCCGCAGTACACGGCAGCGGCGCTCCGAGTACGACCGGCCGGAGACCATCGAGGACACCGCCGACCTGGTCACCGAGGCGGGCGGCCACGGCATCGCCGTACCGACCGACCATCTCGTACCCGCCCAGGTCGCGGCGCTGGTCGAACGCATCACCCAGGAGCAGAACCGGCTCGACGTCCTCGTGAACGACATCTGGGGCGGCGAGAAACTCTTCGAGTGGGAGAGCCCGGTCTGGGAGCACGACCTCGACAACGGCCTGCGCCTGCTGCGCCTCGCCGTCGAGACGCACGCCATCACCAGCCACCACGCCCTGCCCCTGCTGCTGCGCAACCCCGGCGGCCTGGTCGTCGAGATGACCGACGGCACCGCCGAATACAACGGCACCACCTACCGCAGCACCTTCTTCTACGACCTCGCCAAGTCCGCCGTCCTGCGCATGGGCTTCGCCCTCGGCCACGAACTCGGCCCGCGCGGTGCCACCGCCGTCGCGCTGACCCCCGGCTGGCTGCGCTCCGAGATGATGCTCGAACACTTCGGCGTCGCCGAGGAGAACTGGCGCGACGCGATCGAACGCATCCCGCACTTCGCCATCTCGGAGACCCCGCGCTTCGTCGGCCGCGCCGTGACCGCCCTGGCCGCCGACCCCGACCTGGCCCGCTGGAACGGCCAGTCCCTCTCCAGCGGCGGGCTCGCCCAGGTGTACGGCTTCACCGACCTCGACGGCAGCCGCCCGGACGCCTGGCGCTATCTGGTCGAGGTCCAGGACCCGGGGAAGCCGGCGGACACGAGCGGATACCGGTAGGGAGTACGTCAGTTGCGGCCGCCCCCGCCGCCCCCGCCGCCCACGCCTCCCGTGTCGCCCGAGCCGCCCGTGTTCCCGGGAGCGGGCAGCACCGGCCAGCGGGCGGAGTGGCCCGGTGGCAGGGCCAGATCGTTCCGTACGGCCGCGTAGTAGCCCTCGCGGCCGGCCCGCTGGCGCTCCAGCAGCGCCTGCCAGGCCGCCGGATCCTCGGTCCGCGCCCGCAGGAACCCCTCCATCGCCAGCAGCGTCGCCACCCACTCCCGCGCCTTCGCCACCACCTCCGGGTCGCCGAGCAGCAGCAGTGCCTCGCCGGACGGGTCGCGGGCGAGGGTGGCCTCGGTGAGGAGCGGGGCCGCCTCCTCAAGGGTGAGGGGATGCGGGTGCGGGTCGTTGCCGAGGCCCGCCGCGACCCGGTACGTCAGGGTGATCGACTTCTTCAACGCCCGCGCGTAGTCCGTGTACACCGCGAGCCGCCGTTCCTCCCAACGCGCCTCCCGCTCACGGCGGAAGCGGACACGTTCCCCTCGTGCGACGGCCCAGTAGGAGCCGAGGGCGCCGATGACGACCCCTATGAGCGCGGGGAGTTGCTGAATGAACGCGGACATGTCCGCACGTTAGCCGCCCAGTTGATCTCCGGGACAGTACCGTCTGACGGTCGAGGCGGTCGTCGGACGATACCTGGGCCCGCGACAGGGTGGCGGGGCCGCCGACGGGGCAAGAGACGGATCGGGGGGAACAGCCGGGCCACCGGCCGCAATGTCACCGTTTCGTCCCGACCCGGCCAATACCACAACCGATCATCCGAAACGCGAGTCTAGCTGGCAGAGACCACGCGTGAACACGTATGAACACGCATGACCACCCGTACGTAGTAAGCGGAACGCAGGAGAGAGGGTCCACCATGGGGGACGCACGCAGACGAGGCGCCGTCGCGCTCGGGATCACGGCGCTGGTGGCGCCGCTCACGTTCGCGCTCGGCACCGCCCCGGCACAGGCCGCGAGCTGTACGACGCAGACAGGCCCGTACCAGAAGAAGGTCGAGAAGTTCCTCGGGCGGCCCGTCGACGGCGTGCAGTCGACCGGCGACTGCAAGGCGATCCAGGCCTTCCAGAACAAGCACGGCATCACCCCCAACCAGGGCTACGCGGGCTCAGTCACCTGGGGCGTGATGGACCTGATGCTGAAGCAGCGGGCCGTCGGCAACAAGCCGAACAAGGAAGGCAAGTGCCCGACCAACAAGGGCCGGATCGCCTGCGTCAACCTCACGCTCCAGCTCAGCTGGATCCAGGACGGCAGCCGGCTCGTCTACGGCCCGGTCCCGGTCCGCACCGGCCGCAACAACTACGAGACCCGCACCGGCCTGAAGCAGATCTACTGGCGGGACATCGACCACGTCTCGTCCATCTACGACGTGCCCATGCCCTACAGCCAGTTCTTCGACGGCGGCCAGGCCTTCCACTCGGTCGGCCTCAGCATGTGGAACCCGCCCGGCTCGCACGGCTGCGTCAACATGACGAAGACGACCGCCAAGAAGTACTGGTCGCTCCTGAAGAACGGCGACGACGTCTTCGTGTACGGGCGCAAGCCGGGCACCTGACGGAACGCCCGCGTCCCGCCCCGCCGACGCGGCGGAACGGGACGCGGACTCCCCCGGGACAGTGGTCAGAGCAGGACGTTCACCTTGCCGACGTCCACGCGGCCACCGAGCTGCTGGGGCGAGCCGAGGACGTCCCGGTAGGCCAGCGAGACGCTGAGCGAGTAGGTGCTCCCGGCCTGCAGCGTCGTGAGGACGATGTCGCGCCGGTAGTCGGGGCGCCCGTTCAGCGGCACCGGCAGGGAAGGTGCGGGCACCTTGAAGTCGTTCGGGCCGCCCTCCTCCTCGACGGTGACGTGCAGGTACCAGGTGCCCGCGAGCGACGGGACGAGGGACCCGGTGAGGTTCCATTCGACCCGTACGGTGACCGGCGTTCCGTTGTTGACGACGTCGGACGGGTTGCCGTCCGGGTCCAGGAGAATCGCGCTGATGCGGCCGTCGAGTGCCTTCGAGGGCACGGCGAGCGGTTGGAAGCTTCCGGAAGCCATCTGAACTCCTTGTCTGGGACCGGCCGTCGAGGGCCGGTCGTCGGATGCCTCCTACCGTGCGGCGCCCGGCTCTCCGGGCGCATGGGGCGGCGGTCCCGTCGGCACCGGACGCGTTGCCCGCACCCGCCGGGACACCGTCCTCACGGCAGCGGGAGCACGACGGTCACCTCGGTGCCGTCGCCCGGTGCGGTACGGATGCTGAGGGTCCCGCCCAGGGACTCCGCCCGGCGTCGCATGGAACCCAGCCCGACCCCCAGTCCGGCTCCCGGCCCGACTCCCAGCCCCGCTTCGCCCGGCGGAGAGGCGATGCCGCGGCCGTCGTCGGCCACCCCGATCAGGAGGGAGCCGTGCGCCGCGGTGAGCGTGACGCGCGTGAGGCGGGCGTCGGCATGGCGCACGACGTTGGTCAGGGCCTCGGTCACGATCCGGTAGGCGGCGGCCTCCAGCGCCGGTGGCAGCGGCGGCAGCGCGGTCGCCACCAGCTCGACGGCCGCCGCGGGCGGCGCCGACCGGACGTACCGGCGCACCGCGTCGACGAGGCCGTACGCCTCCACGGCGGCCGGGGGCCGCGCGTCGATCAGCCGACGCAGTTCGGCCACGGCGTTCACCACCTCGGAACGGATGCGCTCCAGCAGCGCGTGCTCGACCTCGTGACCCGTCCCGCCGAGCCGGTCCGACAGTGCGTGTGCACACAGCCCGATGCCCGACAACAGGGGGCCCAGCCCGTCGTGGAGGTCCTGCCGCAACCGGGCCCGCTCCGCCTCGACGGCGTGCCCCACGGAGTGCCCGACGGACACCGGGTACGACTGCGCTACGGGACCGCCCGGCACCAGGGCCCTCACCGCTCGGCCCTCCGGTCCGTACGGGTCCGGGTCGCGACCGGGGTCGTACGGGGGTAGACGGCGCGCACCAGGCGCAGGGCCCAGCGCATTCGGGGTACGGCGGTCTCCGGGCGGTCGCCGAAGGCCCCGGCCAGCGCGCACGCACAGCCGCGACTGCCGCCGTGGCTGCGGATCGACCGCCGGATGGCCGCGGCGATCTCGGCCGGTGTCGGTTCGGTGCCCGTGGCGAGGTCGCTGCTGAACAGCGCCTCGGCCCGGGCCGCGGTCAGAAGGTCGGTCATGGGATCCTCGCTGGTCGCCGACGGAAAGGGACGGATCAGCGACCGGATGCCCGGCGCCGCCCGATGGGTCTGCGCTCAGCGTGCGCGCCCGCGTTGCAGGCCCCGCTGCACGCGCCGCTGCAGTCCGAACGACCAGGGCTCCACAACAAGTTGGGGGTGCCTGTCCCGGTTCGGCGCTAGCTTGGACTGCGAGGCGGAGGGCAGTCGCTGTCCGGGCCGTCCGGGGTGGGGGCCGGTCATGACCGCACGATCGCCGTCCATGGGACTGCGTTTTCAGCTGTTCGGGCAGCTGCGGGCGTGGCGCGGCGACGCCGAGGTGGACCTCGGGCAGCTGCAGCAGCGCGTGGTGCTCGCCGTACTGCTCCTGAACTCCGGCCGACCGGTGGGCCGGGAGCGGCTCATGGACGCGGTGTGGGGCGGGACGGCACCGGCCCGCGCCGCCAACCTCCTGCAACGCCATGCCTCCGGACTGCGCCGCGCGCTGGAGCCGGAACGTTCACCCCGGGCGCCGTCCGGCCTGCTCACCTGGACCGAGGCCGGCTATCTGCTGACTCTCGGGACCGGCCGACTGGACCTGCGTGACGTGGACCGGCTGATCGACCAGGCGCACGCCGCCCGGGCCGGGGGCGACCTGTCCGCCACGGCACGGGCACTGCACGCCGCGCTGGACCTGTGGCAGGGACGGCTCTGCGAGGGCATGTCGAGTCCGCTGCTCGACGCCGAGCGCGACCGGTTCGAGGAGCGTCGGCTCAGTGTGCTGGAGGAGCGCATCGAGGCCGACCTGCTGCTGGGCGATGACTTCGACCTGGTCGGCGAGGTGCGCCGGCTCACCGTCGAACACCCGCTGCGCGAAGGCCTGCACGGTCTGCTGATGCTGGCCCTGCACCGCGGTGGCCGGCAGGCCGAGGCCCTGGCCGTCTACCACCACGCCCGCCGCCTGCTCCGCGACGAACTCGGCATCGAGCCGGGACAGCGACTGCGCCGACTGCACGCGCGCATCCTGGCGGCCGACCCCGAACTCGACGCGCCGCACGCCCCGGACCCGCCGAGGACCGCCCCGATCACCCGCGCAGCTCCTCCTCCCATGGCGGAGCCCACCACCGTCGTCCCCGCCCAACTGCCGCACCCCATGGCCGGTTTCGTCGGCCGCGAGGACGCACTCGCCCAATTGGACGCCCTCCTGCCGGGCGGCCCGGCGACAGCGGACGTGCCGGAGCCTCCGGTGAACGGCGGCGCCGTCGTGATCACCGCGATCGGAGGCACCGCCGGAGTAGGCAAGACCACCCTGGCCGTGCACTGGGCCCACCGGATCCGCGCCCGGTTCCCCGACGGACAGCTCTACGTCAACCTGCGCGGCTACGACCCGAGCGGCTCCGCGATGAAACCGGCCGAGGCGATCCGCGGCTTCCTCGACGCCCTGGGCGTACCGCCACACCGGATACCCGTCGACCTGAACGGCCAACTCGGCCTGTACCGCAGTCTGTTGGCGAACCGCCGCATGCTGGTCGTCCTGGACAACGCCCACGACGCCGACCAGGTGCGGCCGTTGCTGCCGGGCTCCCCGGACTGCTTCAGCGTCGTCACGAGCCGGGACCGGCTCACCGGCCTGATCGCCACCGACGGCGCCACACCCGTCGCCCTCGACCTCATGTCCCGCGCCGAGGCAACAGGCGTGCTGGGCCGCCGTATCGGCGCGCACCGCCTGGCCGCCGACCCCGAAGCGCTGCGGGACATCATCACCTCGTGCGCCCGGCTGCCGCTCGCCCTGGCCGTGGTGGCCGCCCGCGCGGCCACCCACCCGCAGTTCCCGCTCGCCGCGCTGGCCAAGGAACTGCATGCCTCCGGCGGCCCGTTGAGCCTGCTGGACGGCGGCGACGAGGCCACCAACGTCCGCAGGGTGTTCTCCTGGTCCTACCGACGGCTCAGCGCACCGGCGGCCCGGCTGTTCCGCCTGCTGGGACTGCACCCCGGCCCCGACCTCGGCACGGCGGCGGTCTCCGGACTGGCCGGACTGCCACCGGCCGAGGCCCGGCCACTGCTGACCGAGCTGACCGAAAGCCACCTGCTCTCCGAGCCCGCACCCGGCCGCTTCACCCTGCACGACCTGCTGCGCGACTACGCCGCCGAACTCGCCCTGACCCACGACCCGTTGCCCGAGCGGAACACGGCGGTCCGCCGGATGCTCGACCACTATCTGCACAGCGCCCACCGGGCCAGCCTGCACCTGAACCCGCACCGGGACGACCCGTTGACCGAGCCACTGCCCGAACCCGCCGCCGGACCCGTCGTCGGGGAGGACTTCGCGGATCATCAGGAGGCGCTCACCTGGTTCACCACTGAACACGCCGTGCTGCTGGCGGTGCAGGAGCGCGCGGTGGTCACACAACTGAACACCCATGTCTGGCAGTTGGCCTGGACCCTCATGCCGTACTTCGACCGCGGCGGACACTGGCAGGACTCCGTCGCCGTGCACCGGCGGGCGTTGGAGGCGGCGCGTCGGCAGAGGACCAGGCGGGGTCGGGCGGTGAGCCACGGCTGTCTGGCCTATGCGTACATGCGGCTCAGCCGCTATGAGGACGTCGCCACCCATCTGCGGCGGGCACTCGACCTGTACGAGGCGCTCGGTGACCCGGTCGGTCAGGCGCACGCGCATCGGACGCTGGCCTGGCTCGGCGACCGGGAGGGACGCTACGAGGAGGCGCTCGTCCACACCCGGAGGTCGCTCCTCCTGTTCGAGTCCGCGGGGCACCGCACCGGTCAGGCCCGGGCGCTGAACGCGCTCGGCTGGTTCTGCTCCCAGCAGGGCCGGCACGAAGAGGGCCTGCGCCACTGCGAGCGGGCGCTGCGGCTCCAGGAGGCGACGGGAGACCGGTTCGACCAGGCCGACACCTGGGACAGCCTCGGTCGGCTGCACCATCGGCTGAGCCGGTTCGAGGAGGCCGCCGAGTGCTACCGGCGGGCGCTCGACCTCTACCGGGAGAAGGGTGACCGCTACAACGAGGCGGACACCCTGTCCTCGCTCGGGGACGTGCATCTGGCCGCACGTGACGCGGGGGCGGCCCGGGCCGCGTGGACCCGCGCGCTGACCCTCCTTGAGGGTCTGGACCACCGGGAGGCATCCGGCGTACGCGCCAAGTTGGACGGCCTGTACGACTGACGGCCCGGAACGGTGGCGGAGCCTCTTGACGGAGGGGGCGTCCCTCGCCAGACTCCCCGACATTCTTGGGCGTGACCGAACATCTCGACCGGAACGGACAATTCAGCCAGCGGGAGGTCTTCATGGACGAAGTGCGGGTCCACTGGGAACAGGTCGTGAGGCTCACCAAGACTCTGGGAACCCTGGGGCCTGAGCTGACGCGTGACGAACAGGCCACTCTCGAAAGGGTGTTCAAGGTGGCCGGTCGTGCGCTGAGCGACGGTGCCATGGCTCAGGCGCTGGACGCGGCGGCTGTCCCGGGCGGGAGCACCGGCGGGGCAACGGTGTTCAAGGTCTCGTATTCCAAGCCGCCGCGGGAGGACAGGAAGATCCCCAAGTGCCCGAGCTGCAAAACTCGGCTGCCCGGGTGGAGGGAGCCGCGAGAGGACCTGTAGGCGTGGGTGCTGTCGACGTCGGAAGGGGGTGCTGATGCCAAGGACGCGTGAGGTGCCCGCCCCTGTCGCGGCGCGCGACACCGCGGACGCCCCGGCCCGGGGCCGTTCGGCCTGGCCGGTGGTCCTCGTGTGCATGCCGTTCATGGACGACCGGCGGCCCTCCCTCCCGCTCGGCCTCCTGCGCGCGATCGCGAGCGCCCGCGGCTTCCCCGCCCGCACCTTCCACGCCAACCTCGACTTCGCGGCGGGCCTCGGCACGGACCTCTACCGCTTCCTCGCCGACCGCTGCCCGCGCCAGCTGGGCGACTGGCTGTTCTCCGTCGAGGCCTTCGGCCCGGCCGCACCCGATCCCGAGGCACGGTTCCTCGACGAGTACGTGGACGACATCGCCAAGGCGTGGAACGGCGAGCCGGAACAGCTGCGCGACCAGCTCCTGCGCGTCCGCCGGGACCACATCCCCGCCTACCTGGACGCACTCGTCGATGGCTACCCCTGGGGTGACTTCCGGGTCGTGGGCTTCACCTCGACGTTCCAGCAGAACACGGCGTCCGTCGCGCTGGCCCGGCGGCTCAAGGAGCGCCACCCGGACCTGTTCGTCCTGTTCGGCGGTGCCAACCTCGACGGCACCATGGGCACCGAGCTGCTGCGTGCCGCCGACTGTGTCGACGCGGCCGTCATCGGCGAGGCGGACGAGTCCTTCCCGCTGCTCCTGGACACCCTCGCCGAGGGCGGTGACCTGAGCCGGGTGCCCGGGTTGGCACGCCGCACGGCCGACGGGGTGGTGACCGGTCCTGCGGCGCGGCCCGTGGAGCGGCTGGACGATCTGCCGGTACCGGACTACGACGAGTACTTCCGGCACGCGGAGGAACTCGGACTGCTGCGGCGCACGGCACGGCGCACGGTGTACCTGCCGCTGGAGACCGCCCGCGGCTGCTGGTGGGGAATGAAACACCACTGCACGTTCTGCGGACTCAACGGGGAGAACATGCGGTTCCGTGCCAAATCGGCCGATCGGGTTCTCGTCGAATTCGCCCAACTGGCCCGCAGATACCGCAGTTTCCGTTTCGAGGCCGTGGACAACATCCTCGACACCCGCTATCTGCGAACACTCCTTCCCGCTCTCGTCGAAAGCGATACGCGCTACGACATCTTCTACGAGATCAAGTCGAATGTCTCCCGGGCGCAGATCAAACTCCTGACGGAAGCCGGCGTCACCCAGATCCAGCCGGGACTGGAATCGCTCAGCTCGTCCGTGCTGCGCCTCATGCGCAAGGGAGTCACCGCCGCGCAGAACGTCAACCTGCTGCGCTGGGCGCTGCACTACGGCCTCGAAGTGTCCTGGAACATCCTCTGGGGATTTCCCGGCGAGACCCCACAGGACAGCGCGGACCAGGCCGCCCTGCTGCCGTACCTGTGGCATCTCCAGCCGCCCGCGAGCGCCGACCGCATCACCCTGGAACGCTTCAGCCCGCTCCACACCGGCCGTGCGGAGTTCCTGAACGACCTACGCCCCGAACCCAGTTACGCGTACGTCTACCCCGCCGACGTCGACCTCGACAGGATCGCCTACTTCTTCGAAGGCGAGGTGAAGGGGGCGCTCCCCGACACCGACCACGTTCCGCTGCGCCGGGCGGTGGCGGGCTGGCGGGAGGCCTGGCGGGACGGTACGGCACCTCCCGTACTGCACTACTGGCAGGCCCCGCACTACGTACAGATATACGACGGGCGGCGAAAGGGGAGCGAAGGCACGTATCTCCTGGAGGGACTGGCGGCCGATATCCATATCGCCTGCTGCGAACGTCCCGTCACGGTGGCCGGTGTGCGCGAGCGGTTGGACGCACCGGTGCCGGTCGCGGAGGTGGAACGTGTCCTCTCGGAATTCGCGGACGCCGGAATCGTGTTCCGGGACGGCCCGCTGAACGTGGCGCTCGCCGTTCCGGCGAAGCGTCCCTGATCTCCACAACACCGGGGGTATCGACCATGGCTCACACGACAGAGGTTCACCTGCCACCAATTGTGTACGCCCATGCCTCCCCTCGATCCCGGGGAGACATCTCGCTCTTCGAGGCCGACTCCATCACGACGGAGAACGCGACGGAATTCATCTCCGACGAGGACGCCGCCCGCCGGGCGGAGACCGCGCTGGCCGAGGCGGGCTTCACCATCCTCGGACACTCCCCGGCGACCATCAACATCGCCGGCCCGCCCGAACTCTACGAGAGCTACTTCCACACCGAGCTGAAACCCCGGCAGCGGCAGGTCATCAAGCCGGGCGCGGTCGACGAGCGCAGGCTGAGCACGTTCATCGACACTGCCACGGGCGACCTGCGCGGCTTCATCGCCACCGACCGGTGCGCGGCGGCGGCGTTCCTGGAGGGCGTGGCGCTGGAACAGCCGGCCGTCATGATGAGCGACCGCGCCGCGGCACGGCCCAGTGCCGACCAGCCGTACCTCACGCTCGACCAGGTGGCGGAGAACCTCGGCGTCCGGCCGGTCCGGGAGAAGGGCATCATCGGCCAGGACGTCCGGCTCACCATGGTCGACACGGGCTGGGAACGCCACCGGTGGTTCGCCGACAGGAAGCTGACCGGCAGGGTCGTACCGGGTCCCGGGGCCGAAGGACCGGAAGCCGATCCGGACGGGCACGGCACCGCCGAGTCCGCGAACGCGTTCGCCGTGGCACCCGGTATCGACTTCACCATGGTCAAGAGCCACAGCAAAGACCTGCTCGGTGCCTTCAACATCGCGGTGGCCCAGGACCCGAAGCCCCAGATCATCAGCTGCAGCCTGGCTTACGACATCAAGGACCCGGAGATCGACGACCCGTTCCTCTCGGCGGTCCAGCAGGCCTTCTGCGTGGCGTTGGCGCTCGCGGTCGTCGAGAACATCGTGGTCGTGTGCGCCGCGGGCAACGGCCACCACGCCTTCCCGGCCCAGCATCCCGACGTCATCGCGGTGGGCGGGGTCCACGTGGACCTGCGCGGTCAGTTCGAGGCGTCCGACTACGCGAGCGGTTTCAGGAGCAAGGTGTTTCCGGGACGGACCGTTCCCGACCTGTGCGGTCTCGTGGGGATGCAGCCGAACGGCGCCTACATCAGGCTGCCCGCGCCGGCCGGTTCCGAGATCGACCGGAACTACGCCGAGTACGGGGACGGCACCAAGGCGTCCGACGGCTGGATCGTCTCCAGCGGCACGTCCGCCGCCGCGCCACAACTGGCCGGGATCTGCGCACTGTTGCTGCAGGCATATCCGAAGGCGAAGCCGCACGAGATCCGTGAGGCCCTGCGACGCGGTGCGACCGATGTCGTCAGGGGGCACAGCAACCTCATGACGGGAGGCGTCGCGCGCCCCGGCCACGACCCCGCGACCGGATACGGACTCGCCAACGCCACGAAGTCCCTCCTCTGGCTCGGCGATCACCCCACCGACCGGTGAGACCTGGCCCTCAACTCCTGCACGAGGTCGAAGAAGTCCTGCGTGCGCGCCGCACGCCGGCAGGCGGCACGGCACACCGGCCAGGCCAGTACCCCGAGCAGGAGCGGTACCAGGATGTTCTCCGGCAGGGGCTCGCTGCCCTTGTGGTGCACCAGCACCAGGTTGGTGAGCAGTACGGCGCCGGTGTACAGCACGACCGCCAAGGTGAGCACCGGCTGCGCCCGTTGGCGCAGCCGGTGCGCGATCGCGACCGCCAGGGCGAAGATGCCGGCCAGCAGGAAGACGAGGCTGCGCAGCGCGACCGCGCGATAGACCGCCGCCGGGTCGCTGGGGTACTTGCCGCTCCAGTAGCCGAGGCTGCCAAGACCCAGCCAGGTCGTCAGCAGATAGAGCAGCCAGAACGCCGCGACGCCCAGCGCTGCGGACAGGACGACGGTGGTTCGGCTCGGCACGATCCGCAGGGGCGGTCCGAGGACGGGAAGCGGCGACTGCCCAGGTCGGGCGGCCCGGCGGCAGTCGGCCAGGGTGGAGCGCTGCAGCAGGGGCAGCCCGGTGGCGATGAGCGTGAGCACGCCGACGACCACCTGGGCGACCTGCTCGGCGTCGCGCGAGCGCAGCACCAGCGTGACGACGGAGCCGACGACAGGAGCGATCGAGGCCATGACGGCCGGCAGCCAGTTGTGAGCGTCGGAGGAAGAGGAAGAGGATGAGGAACCGGGGGACGGAGAAGAAGAGGACGGGGACGGGGAAAGGGGCATGCTCATGGTGCTCCTCGGAGTCGCGGCACAGGCCGCCATCCTGGAGCGCCGCCCCCGTACCCGCCTGAGGCACACGTCCCGACCCCGCCGGGCGGATCGTCCGGGCCGGGCGGGGCGCCCGCACCCGGCCACCGGGACACCCGCCCGGAACGTCGGCTCAACCCCCGTACCAGGGAGGGAACATGACCGCAGACCCCGCCGTCCGGGTGGTCATCGCCGACGACCACCCCATGTTCCGCTACGGTCTCGCCGCCGCGCTGCGCGAGAGCGGAGAAGTGGACGTCGTCGCCGAGGCCGCCAACGGTGAAGACCTCCTCGCGGCCGTCGAACGGACCTCCCCCGACGTCGTCCTGACCGACCTGGCCATGCCCGGCCTCGACGGCACCGCGGCCACCCGTGCCCTGGTGGCCCGCCACCCCGGCCTCGGTGTCCTGGTGCTGACCATGTACGAGGACGACCAGGCGCTCTTCGGCGCGCTGCGCGCCGGCGCCCGTGGCTATCTCCTCAAGGACGCCGACCGTACGGAGATCGTCCGGGCGGTGCTCGCCCTCGCCGCCGGTGACGCGGTGTACGGCGGAGTCGTGGCCCGCCGGATCGTCGGCTTCTTCACCGGCGCCCACCGCGACTACGCGGAGCGGGTGTTCCCCGAACTCACCGAGCGCGAACGGGAGGTGCTCGACCTCGTCGCGCTCGGCTGCGGCAACCACCAGATCGCCGCCCGGCTTGTCCTGTCGGAGAAGACCGTCCGCAACCATGTGTCGTCGATCCTGTTCAAACTCCAGGTCTCCGACCGTGCCGCCGCCGTCGCCCGGGCCCGGGACGCGGGCCTGGGCGACGGCGGCCGTACCGTCAAGGACGGTCCGGGTGAAGGAAATTGACGGTCCGTCAGGGGGCGTTTCCGAAGTCCGGGATCGCCAGCCGCGCCCCGTCCTGCCGCGCCGAGTCGTGCGCCACGATGCCCGGCAGGGTGTAGCGGGCGGCCACCCACGCGTTCACCGGCGGCAGGGTGCGGGTGTTGACCGCCGTCACGAAGTCGTCCACCAGGAAGTGGTGGCTGCCCTCGTGGCCGTTGTGCAGGTTGTCGAACTCCCTCGGCAGGCGCGAGCGGTCGTGCACCGGGGCCGAGCCCGAGGTGAACGCGGCCCGCAGGTCGGGCGCGATGTGCTGGAGTGACGGATCGTCAGGAGACAGGGTGGGCTTGGGTTCCAGGAGTTCGCTGATGTCCGTGACCCCCTTCTTGTCCTGCCAGAAGGCGACCGTGGCCAGTTGCTCCATGCTCGCGTCCGTACCGAAGAACCGGAACCGCGACTCACGGATCTGGGACGGGTAGCCGACCCGGCGGAACTCGTTCGTACGGAACGAACCGCCGCCCGCCACCTCGAACAGCGCGCTCGCGTTGGAGTAGTCGTTGCCGAACTGGCTGACCTCCTTGTCGAACACCCCGTCGCCGCGCTCGTCCCGCACCCCGATCGCCGACACGCTCACCGCGTGCGTCTGCCAGGCGCCGAGCACCCCGCCCACCGAGTGCGTCGGGTACAGGAGCGGGGGATAGCTGGCCGTCGCCTTCCAGTTCTCGCCGCCGCTGTACTGGTAGGCCTCGTAGAACCCCAGGTCCATGTCGTGGACGTAGTCGCCCTCGGCGTAGAAGATCCTGCCGAAGGCGCCCTCCGCGATCTGGTTGCGGGCGTGGACGGTCGCCGGGTTGTACTGACTCGTCTCACCCATCATGTAGGTGAGCCCGGTCGCCCGCACGGCGTCGATGATCGCGCCGATCTCCTCCGCCGTGACCGCCATCGGCACCGCCGAGTACACGTGCTTGCCCGCGCCGAGCCCCTGGAGGACCAGCGGGCCGTGGGTCCAGCGCTGGGTGAAGATCGCCACCGCGTCGATGTCGGGCGACTCCAGCATCGCCTCGTACGACGGGAAGGTGCCCGACAGGCCTTCACTGGCGGCCAGTTGCTCCGCGCGCTCCGGCAGGAGGTCGGTCACGTACACGTCGCCGACGCCCGGATGGGCGAGGAACAGCTTGGCGAACTGGCCGGAGAACTGCCCGGCGCCCACGATGCCGAGGGAGAACGTCATGAAGTGTGTGCCTTTCACTGGCCGAGGATGAGATTGATCTGGTCGTTGGTCGAGTCGAGCCCGCTCACCGGGGCGTCGTTGGCGAAGACGTCCTGCATCGCGGGGCGCATCAGGGCGTACACGTCCGCCGCGTAGTCGGTGACCGGGAAGGAGAAGGTGGCGGAGTTCTTCTTGTCGGTGACCGGTTCGGTGAACGCGGACACGTCGATGCCCTTCTTCTTGTACGCCGCCACAGCCGCCTTGGTGCCGTCAGGGGTGGCGGGGAAGACGATCCCGTAGCCGCCGACGGTCTTCTGGCACTCGTCGGAGGCCAGGTAGCGCACCCACTTCTTCGCGCCCTCCTTGTTGGGGGCGTTCTTGGTGACCGAGTCGGCGAGGCCGTTCATCATGGTGGCCCGCTTCCCGGTCGGGCCGGTCGGCGTGGGCGCGGTGCCGACGTCGAGGCCCTTGGTGCCGTAGTACGTGGAGATCATCCAGGCACCGTCGAAGGAGGCCGCCGCCTTGCCGGAGGCGAGCTGGGCGTTGGCCGGGTTCGCGCCGTCGGTGTAGTCGGTGAAGGGCGCGAGGTAGCCCTTCTTCGCCAGGCCGAAGTACCAGTCGATCACCGACTGGAAGGTCTCGCTGTCGTACTGGTACTTGGTGCCCCAGCGGGCCTTGTCCGTGTAGTTCCAGCCTGCCGAGGCGGCGAACGGGCTCCAGGTGGTCTGGCCGTCGCCGTCACCGGCGCCGCCCGTGGCCAGCCCGTAGACCTTGACGTTGTCCTTGTCGAAGCCCTGCTCGTCCCCGCGTTTGCCGTTCTTGTCGACGGTCAGGTGCGCGATGGCCTTCTCGAAGGTGCCGCCGTCCTTCGGGTTCCAGGAGAGGGAGTTGAGCTGGTCGCCGGTGAGCCCGGCCGCGTCGGTCAGCTTCCGGTTGTAGAAGAGGGCGACGGTGTCCCAGTCCTTGGGTGTCCCGTACTGATGGCCGTCCTGGCCCTTCCAGTTGGCGGCGAGGCCCGTCTGGTAGGCGGAGTCGTCGATGTCCAGGTCGTCCAGCGGTTCCAGCACGTTCAGGTCGGCGAACTGGCCGAACTTCTGGATGTGGTCGGTGAAGACGTCCGGCTCGGTGCCCGCGATGAAGCTCGCGGTGAGCTTGGTCCAGTAGTCGCCCCAGCCCAGCTGGGTGATCTTCACCTTCAGGCCAGGGTTCTCCTTCTCGAACCCTTTCGCGCAGGCCTGATACGCGGGTTGCTGGCTGGCGTCCCACAGCCAGTACGTCACGGTCTTGCCGTCCGACCCGGCCGTGCCGCCCTGGGCGCAGCCGGTCACCAGGGACAGCGCCAGCGCCCCGGTCAGCGCGCCGACCGTTCGCATGTGAATTCGCATCCCTGTCCCCTTACTTGACGCCGGTGAAGCTGATGGAGCTGACGATGCGCCGTGCGAAGAAGCCGAAGAGCACGAGCATCGGGAGGGCGGCGATGAGAGTGGCCGCCATCAGACCGGACCAGTCGTAGCCGGTCTGCGGTGTCTGCGCGCGGAACATGGCCAACGCCACGGTGAGCAGGCGCGAGTTGTCGGTGTAGGACACCATCAGCGGCCAGAAGTAGTCGTTCCAGGAGGTGATGTACGTCAGAACGCCCAGCGTGACGACGGGCGTCGACGCCATCGGCAGCATCACCCTGAAGAAGATCCGGATCTTCCCGGCGCCGTCGAGGAGGGCCGCCTCCTCCACCTCCCGGGGCACGTTCATGAAGAACTGCCGCAGGAAGAACACCGCGAACGGCGTCATGAACATCGTCGGCAGAGAGATGCCCAACAGGCTGTCGATCAGGCCGAGTTGCTTGATGAGCACGAAGTTCGGGAGGAGGGTGAAGATCGCCGGGACCATCAGGCCCGCCAGGAACAGCCCGAAGACGGTGTCCCGGCCCCGCCAGCGCAGCCGGGCGAAGGCGTAGGCGGCCATCGCCGAGAAGAAGATCTGGCAGCCGGTGATCAGGGTCGACACGATCACCGAGTTGAGGAGATAGCGCCAGAAGTCCAGGCTGCCGCCCGCACCGCCCTGCGCGATGGCCTCCTTGGTCGACTGGAGCCCGAGTGCCCGCTCGAACCCGCCGGTGGTGAGGCCCACCGGCAGCGGGTCGGCGGGGTTCGCCGCGAGGCCGGTGTTGGTGGACAGGGCGGTGCGCAGGATCCAGTAGAACGGCAGCAGGGTGACCAGCATGATCGCGGCCAGTACCGCCCAGGCGGCGATCCGCCCGAGAGTGGGCCTGGGCCGCGGCGGTAGTACGACGGCTCTGGTCGGTGTCGGCGCCGGGGCCGGAGCCGGTGAGGTCAGCGTTGTCGGAGTTGTCATTGTGTCGCTCCTTCCGGTCAGCCGAGGTCGGTGTGGCCGGCCCGGGTGAGCCGGTACTGGAGGAAGGTGATCGCGCTCAGCACGACCAGCAGGGCCACCGACATCGCGGAGGCGTAGCCGAACTGGAAGCGGCCGAAGGCGGAGCCGTAGATGTAGTACTGCAGGACGTTGGTGGCGTTCGCCGGACCGCCCGCCGTCGTCACCGCGACGGTGTCGAACACCTGGAACGAACCGATCACCGTCATGATCAGCACCACCGCGAGGATGGGCCGCAGCAGGGGCATCGTGATGCGCCAGAACATCCGCCACTCGCTCGCGCCGTCCACCTTGGCGGCCTCGTACATGTCGTTCGGGATGGCCTGGAGTCCCGCGAAGAGCAGCAGGGCTGTGTAGCCGACGTGCCGCCAGACGTTGATCAGCGCGATCGTCGGGATCGCCCAGGTCTCGTCCGCGAGGAACGGGATCCGGTCGAAGCCGAGGCCCGCGATGATCTCGTTGCCGATGCCGAGCTGGGTGTCGAGGATCCAGAGCCAGACGATGCCCGCGACGACGTTCGACATCAGATAGGGGGTGAGCACGATCCCGCGCAGCACCGCCGACTGGGTCAGCCGCTGGAGCAGTACGGCGATGGCGAGCGCCGACACCGTCTGGACACCGATGTTGATGGCGACGTACTCGACGGTCACTGTCAGCGAGTCCCAGAAGATAGGGTCGTTGACCATCCGGACGTAGTTGTCGAGCCCCACCCACTCGGCGGGGGTCAGCAGGTTGAAGCGGGTGAAGCTCAGGTAGACGCCCCGCAGCGTCGGCCAGAGCAGGAACACCAGGAAGCCCAGCATCGCCGGAGCGACGAACAGCGCCGCTAGCGCGCCGTCGCCGCGTGGTCGACGCAGGGGTGGGCTGGTGGAGGCGACAGTCATGGAGCGACTCCCTCGTCTGCTCGTCGGCGGCTCGTCCTCAGGGCACTTACTTTCGAGGCGAAAGAATCCATCCGTCAAGGTGCGGGGAGATATCTTTTTCGGGACAGTGATCCAGTCGGATCGAGACGTATGATCGCTCTGTTAGTTTCAGAGCAAAAGAAAAGGTGAGGGGTCTGATCGTCATGACCGCACTGGCCGACGGCTGGCCGCCGCTGAGCGCCGGTGAGCGCTCGGTGGCGATCGAGGTGCTCGTCCACGGCCCGCTGTCCCGCGCCGAACTGGCCCGACGGCTGGACCTCTCGGCCGGCAGCCTCACCCGGCTGACCAAGCCGCTGCTCGAATCGGGCCTCCTCGTCGAGGTGCCCGACGCCGGCACCCCCGCCGAGGTCCGCCAGGGGCGCCCCTCGCAGCCGCTCGACGTCGTCGCCGAGTCCCGCGCCTTCCTCGGCTTCAAGATCACCGAGGACATGGTCTACGGCGTCGTCACCACCCTCCGCAGCGAGGTCGTCGCCCGCCTGGACCGGCCCCTCACCACCCATGAACCGGCTCAAGTCGCCGACGTGGTGGCCGAGTTGGCCGCCGAGCTGACCGCCGCCCACCCCGCCGTCGCCGGCGTCGGGATCGGCGTCGGCGGACGCGTCGAGAACCGCGCCGTGGTCGCCGACTCCGTCTTCCTCGACTGGTACGACGTCCCGCTCGCCGCCCTCGTCGAGGAGCGCACCGGGCTGCGAGTGGTCGTCGAGAACGACGTCAACGCCCTCGTCGAGGCCGAGAGCTGGTTCGGCGCGGGCCGGGGCCTGGACCGCTTCGCCGTCCTCACGATAGGAGCGGGCCTCGGCTACGGCCTGGTCAACGGCGGCCGGCGGGTCCCGTCCTCCGAGGACGGCCGGGGCATCGGACGCCGCTGGATCGTCAACCCGAACGGCCCGCTCACCCCCGAGGGGGAGCGCGGCAGCGCCATCTCCCTGCTCACCATCCCGAGCATCCGCTACCAGCTCCGCGCAGCCACCGGCCAGGACCTGACCTACGACGAGATCCTCGCCCGGGCCGTCGAAGGTGACCCCATGGCCGCCCGGGTCGTCGACGAGGCGGCCCACGCCCTCGGCACCCTGGTCGCCCAGATCGCCAACTTCGCGATGCCCGAGAAGATCCTGCTGGCCGGAGAAGGTGTCGGACTTGTGGAGGCGGCCGGGGGAGCGGTCGAGGCGAGCATCCGCGCCCAGCGGCACCCCCTCGCGGACCCGGTCAACCTGGAGACGAAGGTCTCCGACTTCCATGACTGGGCGCGCGGGGCGGCCGTACTCGCCATCCAGGTACTGGTGCTCGGGGCGGCCGACGGACGTGATCAGCAACACGGTCCGTGATGCCGGAAAAGTCTGTTTTAACCGATTCGGCTTTCCGTGGTGTCGTCATATGCTTCACAGCATGTCCATCACTCTTCAATCCGCCCCTGATCGATCGGCAGCCGACGTCAACGAAGAGATCCGGGCCCTGTGGTTCCGGTCGGGCGGGATCCTCAGCACCGAGCAGCGGCTGACGTATCAGCAGCTCGTAGCCGAATGGGCCGCGGTCTCCCCGCACCCCGGACGCGACGCGTAACCATCCAGTTCAACATCTCAGCAGCAGGGCCGGGGCGACGAAGCCCCGGCCTTTTGTGCGTGCGCACACCCGGGGAACTGCGCGCCCAGCCCCCACCGGCCGGATGGCGACGAACCACCCGGCCGACGGAGTACTCGACTCAACGCCAGGTAGCCGCATACGACCGCCGGTAGTCCCGCCGATCCTGCTCCACCCGGAACCACCGCGTAGCGACCAGCGCGATCAGGCTGCCCCCCACGATCAGCAACCCCGGCCCCACGTTCTTCGGATCGGACAACCGCTCAAGGAGCGCCTCACCCGCGGACCCGCCCGTGACCGGGGTCACTGAACCGGGCTGCGCGTCCCCAGGGGCGATCGCGCTCTGCGAGGCCGTCGCGGCAGGCGCGGGCGCGACCGCCTGTCCCGCCTGCCCGATCAACCGGACGTTGAGCGCGCTCAACGCCTTCGTCACCGGCTGGAAGAACGTCGTACCGCCGCGTGTGCAGTCGCCGTTGCCGCCCGAGGTGATCCCGAGGGCGATGCCCTCGGAGAACAACGGGCCGCCGCTGTCGCCGGATTCGGCGCACACGGTGGTCTCGATCAGGCCCGACACCGTGCCCTCCGGGTAGTTGACCGTGGCGTTGAGCCCGGTCACCTCACCGTTGCGCAGCCCGGTCGTGCTGCCGCTGCGGAACACCTTCTGCCCGACGGTCGCGTCGGCCGCGCCCGTGATCCGCACGCCCCGGCCGTTGCCGATGGAGACGACGTCGGCGCCGTCGCCGGCCGAGCCGCCGTCGTACTGCACCAGCGAGTAGTCGTTGATCGGGAAGCTGCTGCTGATCGTCTTGCCGATCTCCTGCGCGCCCCCGGTGTCCGAGAACCACACCGAGCCGTTCGGCCCGCAGTGACCGGCGGTCAGGATGAAGTCGGCCGTCCCGTTGGTCACGTTGAAGCCCGCCGAACAGCGCCCGCCCGTCGACAGGATGGGCTGGGCGGCGTTGATGCGGGTGGTGAAGGTGCCCCGGGTGCGCTCCATGCGTACCGAGCCGCCGATCTCCTTGGCGACCGCGGACAGCTTGGCCCAGTCGGCCTTCGACACCGTGGTGTCGGCCTGGACGACCACCTCGTTCTTCGTGTAGTCGACCGACCACGCCGTGCCCGCCACACGCGGTGCCGAACGCAGCGTCTCCGTCGCGGACTTGAGGGTGTCCATGCTGTAGTCCACGACCTTGGGCCTGGCGCCCGCCTTCTTGACCTCCGCCGCCGCCTCCTCGTCGGTCACCGCGACGACCGGTTTCCCGTCGGCGGCTATCCAACTGCCCGCCGTACGGGCGGTGCCCAGCTCGTCGACGAGACCGGTACCGGTGGTACCGGCCGCGCGGGCGGAACTGAGGGGCAGGTTCGTGGTCTGTGGGGGTTCGCTCGCCACGGCCTGGGTGACCATTAATCCGCCGAGGATGACTCCGCCGACGGCCGCCAGCCGTGTCGCTCGCCGGACGATCCGTCGTCGTGCGTGCCTCATCAATGGCTCCCGAACCCTGAATGCGCGGTGTCGACACCGCGGAGCCCTCCGGTCGTTGAGTGGCCCTCACTTCCATACGTGGCAGCCGGTGTTCGTGTTCACCGCGTCCAAGATCCCGTCCCGCCCGGTCCAGGATCCGGTCAGGGTTTGCGCGCCACCCCGCAGTACATGGCGACCTCGGCCGGTTCGTCCTCCCCGGGGCAGGGCCTGTCCACCCGCCAGCGCGAGCACGAGACGACCCCCGGCTCCAGCAGTTCGAGGCCGTCGAAGAAGCGCGAGACCGCCTCCGGGGTGCGCTGGACCAGCCGGGGCGTGCCGTGCGCGTTCCAGTAGCGGACCGCCGCGTCCACCTCGGCCAGCCTGGGCCCGGTGATGGTGTGCGAGAGCGCGAGATGGCTGCCCGGGGGCAGACCGTCCAGCAGCCGTCGTACGACGCCGTACGGATCCTCGTCGTCCCCGAGGAAGATCACCACGCCGAGCAGCATCAGGGCGATCGGCCGGGTGAAGTCCAGGGTGCGCGCGGCCTGTTCGAGGATCGCGTCGACGTTGCGCAGATCCTCGTCGAGATGGTCGGTACGCCCCTCGGGGGTGCTGGTGAGCAGCGCGCGGGCGTGCACCATGACCAGCGGATCGTTGTCCACGTACACGACCCGGGCGTCCGGCGCGATCCGCTGGGCCACCTCGTGCGTGTTGTCGGCGGTCGGCAACCCCGTCCCGATGTCCAGGAACTGGCGGATTCCGCACGCCGTGACCAGGTGCCGTACGGCCCGGCCGAGGAAGAGCCGGTCCGCGCGGGCGTACTCGCCGATGCCCGGGTGCAGTTCACGTATCCGGTCACCGGCCGCGCGGTCGACCTCGTAGTGATCCCGGCCGCCCAGCCAGTAGTTCCAGATGCGGGCCGTGTGCGGCTGTCGCGAGTTGATCCGCGAGTGCAGCGAGGCGGCCGGCGAGTTCTCGGGCACGGATACGGCTCCTGAGTGCCTGCGGAGGAGTGTCAACCGGCAATCTAGACAAGGTTGTTGATGTTGGCGAGGGTCCTGACGGATCAGTTCCGAACAGCCCCGAAGAGCCGCTCCCCGCTGCGCTCGTCGCCCCAGACGGAACCCCACGCGCGACCGCAGTCCACATACGGCCGCAGCAGCGCCGTGAGTGTCGCGTCACCGCGTCCGTTCAGCTCGTGGGAGGCGACGCTGCGCGCTATCCCGGCGAGGAAGTCGGCCAGCTGGACCCGCGTGTCGTCCCGCGCGACGACCAGCCGCAGCCCGTCGATCCGGGCGGTCTCCTTGAGCCACTCGATGCGTTCGTCCGTCAGCATGTTCTGCCGGTCGTGCACAAGGACGACGGCCCCGCCGCCCGCGCTCCAGCGTGCGGCCGTCCGCACGATCGCGGGCAGCAGCGGGTTCAGTACGGGGTTCAGCGCGGGCGCGGCGAGCAGCCGGGCCCGGTGGTCCGCGGCCCGGGAGCGGGCGCCGCCGAGCAGCTTCAGCACATCCGTCACCTCCTGGTCCCCGAACGCGGGCGCCCGCTCGGCCAGGGCGTCCACCGCGTGCGCGAACGCGTCCACGGGCGCCGCCGGACCGGCGTCGGTGTCGCCCCGTACCCGGAGCAGGGCGTTGGTCGCCGCCAGGAACGCCTTCCAGGGCTCGGGCCCGAAGGCGGGTGCGCCCGCGCGGAAGAGGGGAGCGGCGGGGGACGGGTCGCCGAGGAGCAGGTCGACGACCCGCTCGACCATGAAGAAGGTCTTCTCCGTGAGGTGGACGTACGCGCGTCCGTGCAGCGGCCCCGACGGTGCGAGCAGCCACTCCAGGACCGCCCGGTGCTTCTCCCGGAGCAGATGGTTGGCCTTGTACTCCTCGGCGGGCGAGCGGATGCGGTCGCGGATCTCCCGGATCGCCGCCGCCGCGTCCGCCATGGGCACGTCCACACTGCCGTGCGCGAAGACGTCGGTGTTCCCGCCGGTCAGGTTCTCGCCGTCCGACCCCGACTCGTCGCAGGCGATCTCGGTCACACCGGCCAGCATCCCCCACGGGGGTGCGGGAGGGCACCTGGTTATCGGGCCGGTGCGGGTGGTGTGACGTCCGTGAAAACTCCCGGCCATGTATTGACATACGGATGAAACCGTTCGTAGCTTACAGCGATCATTTAGATTCGTGAAAGGCGTTCACGAATATGAACGGAGAACTTCCATGGGCGTTCGCCGACGAAGTCGCCGCCTGGCCGCAGGGCTCGTCGCCACAGGGCTCGCGTTCGGAACGGCGGCCTGCGGAGCCGGCTCCGACACCTCCGGCGGTGACCCGAACACGCTGGAGGTGTGGACCCGGAGCAACCCGGACCCCGCGGCCACCTATGAGCGGGTGTTCGCGGCCTTCACCAAGAAGACCGGCATCAAGATCGACTACCAGCCGGTCATCAACTTCGATCAGCAGCTGCAGAGCCGCGCGTCCACCAGGGACCTGCCGGACGTCATGATCAACGACACGGCGCTGATGGGCAGTTACCAGAGCCAGGGCCTGCTCAAGGTCATCGACCCGGACTCGATCGCGGGCCACGATCAGATCACCGCCAAGTCCTGGTCCTCGACCGTCGGCATCGACGGCAGCCACTACGGCATCCCCTACTCCCGCCAGGCCCAGACCCTGATGATCAGGAAGGACTGGCTGGCGAAGCTCGGCCTCAAGGCCCCCACCACCTGGCAGGAGATGCTGAGCGTCGCCAAGGCCTTCGCCACCCGCGACCCGGACGGCGACGGCAAGGCCGACACCTACGGCATGGTCGTCCCCGGCAGCGCCCAGAACGGCTACGCCGCCTGGTGGGGCTCCAGCTTCCTCTGGCAGGGCGGCGCGAAGATCGTCGAACCCGACGGCAAGGGCACCTACAAGGCGGCCATGGACTCGGCCGCCGCCGTCAACGCCGTGACCTGGATGAAGGACAACCTGTTCTGCGGTGACAACGCTGTCACCCAGCCCGGCGCCCTGACCGCGGTCACCGGCACCGCCACCAACTTCCAGGACGGCAACGCCGGGATGTACCTGACCGGCCCGTACAACATCGCCACCTTCGACCAGACCCTCGGCAAGGACAAGTACGAGGTCGTCCCGGCCCCGGCGGGCCCGGCGGGCGGCGACGTACTGGCCGACGGCGAGAACATCTACTTCGGCGCCAGGACCGGCAAGACCAAGCAGGAACAGGCCCTCGCCGCCTTCCTGATCTCCGCCGAGGGCCAGCAGCTCGCCATGACCGGCGAGAACCAGCCCGTCGTACGCATCCCGGTGAACTCCACGCTCGACGCGGCCACCGTCCGCGACGACCCGCGCTGGAGCGTCGTACAGAAGGCATACGAGGACGCCTCCCAGCAGTTCCCGAACGCGCCGGACTTCGCCCCCATCAAGCAGGACACCGCCGACAGCCTCAACGCGATCTTCACCTACTGCGGCGGCGACGTCCGCTCCCAGCTCAAGGAGCTGAACGAGACCCTCGACGGCGACCTCAAGGACCAGGACCTGCTGAAATGACCGCTACCGTGACCACCCCCGCGACACGCAGGGGCCGGGGCCCGACCAGGAAGTCCGTGGTGCCGTGGCTGTTCCTCGCCCCCGGCCTGCTGCTCGCCCTCGTCTTCAAGTTCTGGCCGATGGCCAAGGGCGTCTGGCTCAGCTTCTTCGACGTCCGGCCCTTCCTCGGCGACAAGTGGACCGGCCTCGACAACTACACCCGGGTCCTGACCGACCACCGCTTCCAGGACGCCATCGGACACACCCTGATCCTGGGCATCGGCCAGTCCCTCGGCGCGATCCTCCTCGGTTTCGCCCTCGCCCTGCTGCTCGAAGGCCAGACGCGCTCGCTGAAGATCCTGCGTACGGCGGTCTTCCTGCCGGCGGTCACCGCGACCGCGGTCGTCGGTGAGCTGTGGCGGCTGATGTACTACCCGACCTCCGACGGCCTTCTCAACAGCGGCCTGCACCTGCTCGGCCTCGGCCCGGTCCAGTTCCTCGACAACCCGGACATCGCGCTGTACTCGACGATGGCGATGGGCATCTGGATCTGGGCGCCCTACAACATGGTGATCCTCCTGGCCGGTCTCGCCGGTGTGGACCGCTCGCTGTACGAGGCGGCTGCGATGGACGGCGTCTCGCTCTGGCAGCGGCTGCGCCACGTCACGCTCCCGGCGATCCGCCCGGCGCTCATGATCGTGCTCACCCTCGCCACCATCCGCGGACTGCGCGTCTTCACCGAGGTCTACGTCCTCACCGGCGGCGGCCCCGCCGGGTCCACCGAGGTCTGGATGACCCGCGCCTACACCCTCGGCTTCACCCGCAACGACATCGGCGGCGCCTCCGCGGCCTCCGTCGTGCTGCTCTGCGTGACGCTGCTGCTCACCGTCACGGTCAACCACTTCCGCAAGAGGGGAGACGCGCGATGAGCGCCCCCGTCATCGACCCCGTCCGTACGACGGTTCCGCGGCCGGCGCCGAAACGGTCCGGCAAGGGGCAGCGGACCACCCCGGCCCGCTTCGACACCGCCCTCGGCTGGAACGACAAGCCGGGTGCCGCCTGGGCCCTGCGCATCCTGCTCTGCGCGACAGCCCTGGGCATCTTCGCCGTGCCCTTCCTGGCGATCCTCTCCGGCGCCTTCACCAAGAACGCCAGCGGCTCCTCCCTGTCCTTCCTCCCGCACGACAGCACGCTGCTGAACTTCACGGTCGCCGGAGAGCGCGGCATCTGGGACTACTTCTCCAACTCGCTCGTCATCGCGGGCGGCGGACTGCTCCTCCAGCTCGTGGTCTGCACGCTCGCCGCCTACGCCCTGGCCAGACACCGCTTCCGGGGCCAGGCCCTGGTCCTCACCCTGTTCATGCTGACGATGATGCTCCCCGAGGAGGTCATCGCGATCCCGCTGTCCCTGGTCCTCGGTGACGTCCCGGTGGTCCACCTCGACCTCAAGGGCACCGTCTGGGGCGTCATCCTGCCGCTGGGTGCCTGGGGTTTCTCGGTGATGATGCTGACCGAGTTCATGAAGGACATCCCCGACGAGATCGAGGAGGCCGCGCGTCTCGACGGTGTGGGCGAGCTGCGCATGCTGTGGCAGATCGTGCTGCCGCTGTGCAAGCCGGCGCTCGGGGTGGCCGGTGTCCTCGGCTTCATCATGATCTGGGACCAGTACCTGCTGCCGCTGATCGCCGCCAAGGACCCCACCGACTACACGGTCACCGTCGCCCTGTCCGTCCTGCGCACCGACCCCGAGGTCGGCTCCGGGGTGGTCCTCGCGGGCGCGGTCATCGCCCTCGTACCCAGCCTGATCGTCTATCTGCTCCTCCAGCGCTCGCTGGTCTCCGGCATCGCGGCCGGCGCGACCAAGGGCTGACACGACACGGGCTGACACCCCATCAACCCCCCACGTTTGAGGGAGACATGAAGTTCCAAGGAGTGCTGTTCTTTCCGGTCACGCCCTTCGGGGCGGACGGAGCGCTGGACGGGGAACTCCTCGCCCGGCACATCGAGGCCGGGGTCGCGGCCGGGGCCGGTGGCGTGTTCGTCGCCTGCGGCACCGGTGAGTTCCACGCGCTGACCTCGGCCGAGATCGAGCAGGCGACCAGGATCGCGGTCGCCACGACGGCCGGCCGCGTCCCGGTGCTGGCCGCCGCCGGCGGTCCGCTGCCCGTCGCCCTCGACCAGGCGGCCCGTATCCGGGAGGCCGGTGCCGACGGCGTCCTGCTGCTGCCGCCGTATCTGGTGACCGCGCCGCAGCAGGGCCTCGTCCGGTACGCACGTGAGGTGGCGTCGGCTGCCGCGCTCCCGGTGATCTTCTACCAGCGGGGCACCGCCCGCCTCACCGAGGCCACGGCGGTCGAGATCGCCTCGCTGCCCGGAGTGGTCGGCCTCAAGGACGGCCTCGGCGACCTCGAACGCATGCACCGCATCGTGCGCGCGATCCGCGCACTCCCCGGCGGCGAGGACTTCGCCTTCTTCAACGGCCTGCCCACCGCCGAGATGACGGCCGCCGCCTACCAGGGCGTCGGCGTCGACCTCTACTCGTCAGCCGTGTTCGCCTTCGCCCCGGAGATCGCCACCGCGTTCCACCGGGCGCTGGGGGAGGGGGACCAGGCCCTGGTCACCAAGCTCCTTGACGAGTTCTACGGTCCTCTCGTCGAACTCCGCGACGAGGTACCGGGATACGCGGTGGCCCTGGTCAAGGCCGGGGTGACCCTGAGGGGCCTGGACGTCGGCGGCGTCCGTGCCCCGCTGCTCGACCCGACGCCGGAGCACCTGGCCCGGCTGGCGAAACTCATCGACCACGGTCTGGAGGCGGTCCGCGCATGAGCAGTACCGGAGTCGGCACCCGAATCCGCGAACTCGTCGTCACCCCCATCGCGTTCAGCGACCCGCCGCTGCTGAACGCCGACGGGGTGCACGAGCCGCTCGCCCTGCGCTGCGTCCTCCAACTCGTCCTGGAGGACGGCACGGTGGGCCTCGGCGAGTCACCCGGCGGCACCGCCCGCCTCGAACGGCTGCACGAGGCCGCGAAGGTCGTCGTCGGCATGGACGTCTTCGACACGACCGCCATCGCCGCCGCGATCGACGCCGTCCTCGCACCGACCGTGCCCCGCTCGCACGACCGGGGCTGGGCCACCTCGGCCGTCGAGGTCGCCTGTCTCGACGCCCAGGGCAAGCTGCTCGGCCGCCCGGTCACCGACCTGCTCGGCGGCAAGGTCAGGGACGCGGTGCCCTTCGCCGCGTACCTCTTCTACAAGTGGGCCGAACACCCCGCCCTCGACGGCCGCGAGGCCATCGGCGACGAGTGGGGCGAGGCGCTGGACCCGGCCGGGGTCGTCGCACAGGCCCGCCTGATGCAACAGCGGTACGGATTCACCTCGTTCAAGCTCAAGGGGGGAGTCTTCCCGCCCGACGAGGAGATCGCCGCGATGAAGGCGCTCGCCGAGGCCTTCCCGGGCCAGCCCCTGCGCCTGGACCCCAACACCGCCTGGACGGTGGAGACCTCGAAGTACGTCGCCCGTGAACTCGACGGTGTCATCGAGTACTTGGAGGACCCGACCGCCACCATCCCGGGCATGGCCGAGGTCGCGAAGGACGCGCCGATGCCGCTCGCCACCAACATGTGCGTGATCGCCTGGGAACACCTGCGGCCCGCCGTCGAGCAGAACGCGATCCAGGTCCTCCTCACCGACCACCACTACTGGGGCGGACTGCGCCGGACCCGCCAACTGGCCGCCGTCTGCGAGGCGTTCGGCATCGAACTGTCCATGCACTCCAACTCGCACCTGGGCATCAGCCTCGCCGCGATGACCCATGTCGGCGCCGCGATCCCCAACCTGGCGCACTCCTGCGACACGCACTACCCGTGGAACTCGGCCGACGACGTCATCGTCCCCGGCGCCATCGAGGTCCGCGACGGCGCGGTGAAGGTGCCGACCGGCGTCGGCCTGGGCGTCGAGCTGGACCCCGACGCCCTCGCCCGGGCCCACCGCCGCTACCTCGACTCCGGCATCCGGGACCGGGACGACACCGGGTACATGCGGCGGATCAGGCCGGAGTACGAGAAGCGACTGCCGCGCTGGTGACGGTAGGCAAGGGAGAGGCGGGCGCCGGATCGGGTCCCGGCGCCTAGGGCCTGTCGTTTGGATCACGTCGGCTCCGGGCTGCGGTGCCGTGTTTCTGCCGGTGAGCGGGGTGTGGTGCGTGCAGCTGCAAGGCGGAGGAGGGAGTCGACGCGGAGCGTCGGCGAGTGACGACAACGCGGCAGATGTGCGTGCCACACCCCGCGGCCCAGACGTGATCCAAACGACAGGTCCTAGTAGGGCTTTGTTAGGTCTCTTGTCGCGGCGGCAGGCTGGTGCTTCTCTGCAGGGATGAGGGCAGATGAACTCTCAGCGTGTCGTGGCCGGTTGGAGGAGTTCGCCGGGGAGGTGTTCGCGCC
>NZ_PJME01000029.1 GCF_002954775.1 Streptomyces geranii | reverse complement strand
CGTGGGCGGAGCCCGGGTCCGTGGGCGGAGCCCGGGTCCGTGGGCGGAGCCCGGGTCCGTGGGTGAAGCCCGGGTGGGTGTGGGTGGGCGAAGCCCGGGTGGGTGTGAGTGGGCGAAGACCGGGTCCGTGGGCGGGACGGTCGGCCTGAACGGCCTCGTCCTCAAACGCCGGACGGGCTGGGGGCTGACCGGCGCTTGGAAAGTGCCGCCCTGTGCTGGAGGAGCCTCCGACCCCCGCTGGTGAGTCGGCAGTAAACGGGTGGGTGGGTGGGAAACAGAGCTGTGCTGCAGCGGGCGGCGCAGTTCTGATGCCCGGTAAGCCAGCCCCGCGGCCCCACCCCCTGCCCCCGCCCCGTACCGTGGAACCCGTGTACCGGTTCCTGCTGACGCCCCGCTGGTGGGGGATCAACGTCTTCGTGCTGCTCGCCATCCCCTTCTGTGTGTTCATGGGGTCCTGGCAGCTGAGCCGGTTCGAGGACCGCGTCCAGGATCACCGGACCGCCACCGAAGAGGTCACCGCCGAGAAGCGGGAAGCCGCACGGCCGCTCGCGGAGTTGCTGCCCGTCGACAAGAAGACCTCCGGCGACCGGGTCACCGTCAGCGGGCGGTACGGGACGCAGTTGCTCGTCCCGGGGCGCCAGCTCGACGACCGTGACGGGTTCTACGTACTCACCCTGCTGCGCACCGACGAGGGCGCCGGCAAGGCCGTACCCGTCGTGCGGGGCTGGCTGCCCGGCGCCGCCGACCCGGCCAAGGCCCCCGCCCCGCCCACCGGCGAGGTCACCGTCACCGGCGCGCTCCAGGCGTCCGAGACCCCGGGGTCCAACGGCGTCAGCGCGGCCGGTGGTCTCCCCGCCGGGCAGACCGGTGCGATCAGCGCGGCCTCGCTGGTCAACCTCGTACCGTACGACCTGTACGACGCCTGGGTCACCCTCGACAAGGGCGACTCGGGGATGAAGGCCGTACCGGCGACCGCGCCCGCCGACACCGGGCTGGACCTGAAGGCGTTCCAGAACCTCGGGTACACCGGTGAGTGGTTCGTCTTCGCGGGCTTCGTCGTCTTCATGTGGTTCCGGCTGGTGCGCCGCGAGGTGGAGTTCGCGCGGGACGCCGAACTCGGCCTCTCCCCCGCCCCCGCTCCCGCTCCCGTCGAGGAGCCCGCGCGTGAAGGCGTCAGCGCCTCCTGACGGGCTTCCCCATGAGCCTCCTGACGGGCTTTCCCATCACGCGCTCTCAGACCTTCAGGTCTGCTCCGCCATCACGCCTGTCCGGTACACCGTTCCCGCGCACGCGTTCGACACCGTCGCCGACACCGTCGGTGAGCCCGCCTCCGCCGTGTAGGACACCGCCACGCTGCCGTCGGCCACCGTGTCCTCCGTGAGCAGCTGGGTGGTGCTGCCGGAGTCGCCGCCCGTGGAGGTGGTCGTACCCGAGTCGGTGCTCGCGCTCGGGGTGGGCGAGGGCGAGGCCGACGGAGAGCCCGTACTGCCGCCGTCTGTCGTGCCTGTCGTGGGGCACGTCTCCGAGGGGACCCAGGCGAACTGCACCGTGTACGCCGCGCCGGGCGCCAGTACGAGTCCGCTGACCGAGGCGGACGGGTCGGGCAGGCCGCCTGCCGCGTCGCCCGCCGAGTGGTCGGCGAGGCCCACCTTCGACTGGTCGGCGGCGCCCTGCGCGAGCGGGGTGACGGTGCCGGAGCCGTCGACCGTACAGCTGGCGCTGGAGACGTTGACGACGCGGAAGGTGCCGTAGACCGTGCCGGTGGCGTCGGCGTCGCCGACCGAGCCGGTGGCCGAGCCCAGCTGGGTGGCGTCGCAGGCGGGTGTCGTCACGGAGCTGGCCGTGGGGCCGTCGCTGCCGGTCGTACTGCCGCTGCCGCCGCCCTTGTCGGGGTTGGTCTCGCCGCTCGTGGGGCTGCTCGACGGCTTGTCCTTCACCGTGCCGGAGTTGCCCCCCGCGGTGCTCTCACCGCCGTCCGGGCCCTTGCCGTTGTCCTGGTCGCCCTCGGTCTGCGAGCCGTGGCCCGCGTTGACGGAGGGGCCGGCCTCGGAGCCGGTGACGTTCGAGACCAGCACGGCCGGGATGGCCGTACCGATGAACAGCGCGGCGGCGGCCATGCCGATCGCGGCGTGGCGCTTGCGGGCCCGTCGGGCGGGTACCGCGCGGCGAAGATGCTCCAGCACGGCGTCGGTGGGTTCGATCCCGCCCACTGCCTGCTGCATCATCCTGCGCAGTGCCAGCTCGTCCGAGTCGAGCCCGTCCAGGCTCTGGTCGTCGGGGCCGTGATTCACAGTTCCGTTCCCAGCGTGCGATTGCTTGTGCTCTTGCTCGTGACGGCCGGGTCGATCGACACCGACCGGCCAACTCCCGTTGGTCCGGGCCCCGTTGAGAGGAACTCTACCGGCCCGGAACTCCTCGGTCCGGAAACCGTCGCTCCACGAACCATCACGTCCACGCCCATCACGCCCATCGCTCCCACCGTCACCCGACGGAAATCCGTCGACGTGTGCGGGATCACCGGCGGGCCCGTGATCATCGACGGGCGCGGTGTCACTGCCGGCATGCGCGGGATCGCCGACCTGCGCGGGATCACCGGCCTGAGGCCGCACGTCAGCCTGAGGCTGTTCGTCAGCCTGAGACCGCTCGTCAGCCCGAGGCTGCTCGCCGTCCGGCACCCGCGTCTCGCCCGGCTCCGCCCGGCCGTCGTCGGCCTGCGACTGGCCGTCGCCCGACGCCCAGCCCTTGCTCCACGCCGGACCCCTGCCCCGCGCTCGACCGTCGCCCGACTCCGGACCCCGCGCAGGCTCCTGATCCCGCTCCTGATCCCGCTCCCGCCCGCTCATACCGGCTCCTCCATGGCGATGCGCAGCGCCGCGATTCCGCGGGAGCCGTACGCCTTCACCGAGCCCAACGAGATGCCCAGGGCGTCCGCGACCTGGGCCTCGGTCATGTCCGAGAAGTAGCGCAGGACGAGGACCTCGCGCTGGCGGCGCTGGAGGCCCTTCATCGCCTTGATGAGGGAGTCGCGCTCCAGCAGGTCGTACGCGCCCTCCTCCGCGCTCGCCATGTCCGGCATCGGCTTGGAGAGGAGCTTGAGGCCGAGGATGCGGCGGCGCAGGGCCGAGCGGGAGAGGTTCACCACCGTCTGGCGGAGGTAGGCGAGCGTCTTCTCCGGGTCACGGACGCGTTTGCGGGCCGAGTGGACCCGTATGAACGCCTCCTGGACGACGTCCTCGCAGGACGCGGTGTCGTCGAGGAGCAGGGCCGCGAGGCCGAGGAGGGAGCGGTAGTGGGCGCGGTACGTCTCGGTCAGGTGATCGACCGTCGTCCCCGCAACCGCGCCCTCGTCCGTGCCGTCGCGCTGGTTGGGTATGCGGGTCGGCCGCGCCGCGGGCATCGGCGCGATCACCGGCATGCCGCCGGGCGTACCGAGCCCGCGGGGTCGGCGGAGCGGACGCAGGGCTGTGCCGCGCGTCGCCGCTGTGAAGTCGAGTACCTCTGCTGCCACGCATGTTGGACACGCCTCACCCCGTCAGGGTTGTACGCATCCGGCATCACTTTTGCGTCATCCGACACAGCCACCCTCATGCGTCCCGCTCTTCCCCTAAATCCATGATGACCGCGCGTCCCCACGCACAGCCACGGCGTCCCCACGTCCGGAAGGGCGACCGCAAAGACGCTGCCCGCCCCCCGCGCGGTTGCGGGGGACGGGCAGCAATTCTTCGGTTCTTGCCGCACTCACATGGATCCTACAAACGTTTTCTGCCATCGCCAGAGTGATTTTCGTCAAGATCAACTGACAATCGCCTGGCCATCCGTTTCGTCGGGGTCCGGTCAGAGGCCGCTCAGGACAGTTCCGCCGCCACCAGCTCGGCGATCTGTGCCGTATTGAGCGCCGACCCCTTGCGCAGGTTGTCCCCGCACACAAACAGCTCCAGCGCGGTCGGGTCGTCCAGCGCCCGCCGCACCCGGCCGACCCAGGTCGGGTCCGTGCCGACGACGTCCACCGGGGTCGGGAACTCCCCCGCCTCCGGGTTGTCGTACAGGACGACCCCGGGTGCGGTCGCGATGATCTCGCGCGCCCCGGCCACCGTGACCTCGCCCTGGAAGCGGGCGTGGACGGTCAGCGCGTGCGCCGTGACGACCGGGACACGTACGCAGGTCACGGCCACGGGGAGCTTCGGCAGCCCGAGGATCTTGCGGGACTCGTCCCGGATCTGCATCTCGTCCGACGACCAACCGTCCGCCCGTGGCGTTCCTGCCCACGGTACGACGTTCAGCGCGACCGGCTCCGGGAACGGCCCCGTCCCGTCGCCCACCGCCCGGCGTACGTCTCCGGGGCTGGTCCCCAGTTCCGTACCGGCGACCATCGACAACTGCCGGCGCAGGGTGTCCACGCCGGCCCGGCCGACCCCGCTCACCGCCTGGTACGAGGACACCACCAGCTCGCGCAGCCCGAACTCGGCGTGCAGCGCCCCCAGCGCGACGATCATCGACAGGGTCGTGCAGTGCGGGTTGGCGATGATGCCGCGCGGGCGCTGCCGTACGGCGTGCGGGTTGACCTCGGGGACGACGAGGGGGACCTCGGGGTCCATGCGGAAGGCGCCCGAGTTGTCGACGACGACCACGCCCTTGGCCGCGGCGATCGGCGCCCAGTGCTCCGCGACCTCGTCGGGTACGTCGAACATGGCGACGTCGACGCCGTCGAAGGCCTGCTCCGACAGCGCCACGACCTCGACCTCCTCGCCGCGCACGGCCAGCTTGCGGCCGGCCGAGCGCGGGGAGGCGATCAGACGGATCTCGCCCCAGATGTCGGCGTGCTGGGACAGGATCCTGAGCATGACCGTGCCGACGGCGCCGGTCGCCCCCACGACGGCGAGCGTCGGCCCTACCGGGTTGGCCATCAGCGGCCGGTGCCTCCGTAGACGACGGCTTCGTCGCTGTCGGAGTCGAGGCCGAAGGCGCTGTGCACGGCGCGGACGGCTCCGGGGACGTCGTCCTGGCGGGTGACCACCGAGATGCGGATCTCGGAGGTCGAGATCAGCTCGATGTTCACGCCCGCGTCGGACAGCGCCTGGAAGAAGGAGGCGGTGACCCCGGGGTTGGTCTTCATCCCCGCGCCGACCAGCGAGATCTTGCCGATCTGGTCGTCGTAGCGCAGCGACTCGAAGCCGATGCCGCCCTTCGCCTTCTCCAGGGCGTCGATGGCCTTGCGGCCCTCCGACTTGGGGAGGGTGAAGGAGATGTCCGTCAGGCCCGTCGACGCCGCCGACACGTTCTGCACGATCATGTCGATGTTGATCTCGGCGTCCGCGATCGCGCGGAAGATCACCGCGGCCTCGCCCGGCTTGTCCGGGACGCCGACGACCGTGATCTTGGCTTCGGAGACGTCATGGGCGACTCCGGAGATGATGGCGTGCTCCACCTGCTGGTCCCCTTGCGACTCGGGCTTCTCTGGCTTCTCGTTGCTGACCCAGGTGCCCGGCAGTCCCGAGAAGGACGAGCGGACGTGGATCGGGATGTCGTAACGCCTGGCGTACTCCACACAGCGGTGGAGCAGCACCTTGGAGCCGGAGGCGGCCAGTTCCAGCATGTCCTCGGAGGAGATCCAGTCGATCTTCCGGGCCTTCTTCACCACGCGCGGGTCGGCGGTGAACACACCGTCGACGTCCGTGTAGATCTCGCACACCTCGGCGTTCAGGGCGGCGGCGAGCGCCACGGCCGTGGTGTCGGAACCACCACGCCCCAGCGTGGTGATGTCCTTCTTGTCCTGGCTGACGCCCTGGAACCCGGCGACGATGGCGATGTTGCCCTCGTCGAGCGCGGTCCGGATCCGGCCCGGCGTGACGTCGATGATCCGGGCTTTGTTGTGGACCGAGTCGGTGATGACACCTGCCTGGCTGCCGGTGAAGCTCTGGGCCTCGTGACCCAGGTTCTTGATCGCCATGGCAAGCAGCGCCATGGAGATCCGCTCTCCGGCGGTCAGCAGCATGTCGAACTCACGCCCGGCAGGCATCGGAGACACCTGCTCGGCGAGATCGATCAGCTCGTCCGTCGTGTCGCCCATCGCGGAAACGACCACGACCACCTGGTGGCCGTTCTTCTTCGCTTCCACGATTCGCTTGGCGACACGCTTGATGCCCTCGGCATCGGCTACGGATGAGCCTCCGTACTTCTGCACGACAAGGCCCACGTGCACTCCTCGCTCAGTCCGTCTGCGGTCGGCTCAGTTTAACGAGCGGCCGAAATCCCCTTACCGGGTATCGCATGGTGAGATGTCCCGCTCATCATGACGATCACCACGGCGTTCGCCGGGGATCTTCGGCCGCTCGAACGGGCTCCTGCCCATCCGTGCACCGGATACGCGTTGCGGCTGTGAATCAAGTCTTGAATTAAGTTTCAAGGACCGACCGCTTCCGACGACTAAGGTTCGGCTGTGCGCGTACTCCTGGTGGAAGACGATGAACCCGTGGCCCAGTCGCTGCGCCGCGGTCTGGTCCGCTACGGCTTCGAGGTGGCCTGGGTGTCCACGGGCGGCGCGGCGCTCGGCCACGACGAGCCCTACGACGTCGTCCTGCTCGACCTCGGCCTGCCCGACACCGACGGCCTGGACGTCTGCAAGGCGCTGCGCGAACGCGGTGACGTCCCGATCATCGTCATCAGCGCCCGCAGCGACGAGACGGACCGGGTCGTAGGCCTGGAACTGGGCGCCGACGACTACGTCTCCAAGCCCTTCGGCGTACGGGAGGTCATCGCGCGCATAAGAGCGGTGATGCGCCGGGTCCAGCCCCGTACGCCGGCCGAGTCGGGCCCCGACCAGTACGGCACCCGCCTCACGATCGACCGCAAGGCCGCCCGCGTCCGCCTGGACGGCGAGGAGGTCGCCCTCGCCCCCAAGGAGTACGACCTGCTGGCCTTCCTCACCGAGGAGCCGGGCGCGCTGATGTCGCGCGAGCAGATCATGGAGGCGGTCTGGGACGCGAACTGGTTCGGCCCGACGAAGACCCTCGACGTCCATGTGGCCGCGCTGCGAAGGAAGCTGAAGGGCGCGATCACGATCGAGGCGGTACGGGGGGTCGGGTTCCGCCTGGAGATCGACAAGGACGGCAAGGGTGCCGGCGGTAGTAGCGGTAGTGACGGCAAGGACGGCAGGGGTGCCGGCGGGGGCTCGGGCGCCTCATGAACCGCCAGCTCATCCGCAGCTACATCCTGATCGTGGCCGTCGCCATCCTCCTCTTCACCGTGCCGGTGGCCTTCACGCTCACCAAGCAGCTGCGGGACGACACCAAGGTGTCCGTCCAGCGCGAGGCCCAGACCATGGCCCTGCTGCTCGGCAACGGCGACCGGATCTCGTGCGAGGCCCTGGAGAAGGTGGCCAAGGCCTACGACAAGGAGACCCTCGGCACGGTCCAGGTCGCCACGACCAGCTGTACGACGAACCTGCCGAGGCCGGAAGCGGACGCGGCCCTGACCCGGGCCGTGCGGGACGACGCCCCCACGACCGACTGGGGCTCCGACTTCATCTGGGGCAAGTACCTGACGATCACCGTCCCCGCGCAGGGCGAGTCGGCGGTACGGATCGTGTACTCGACGTCGGACATGACGAGCCGGTTCTGGAGCATCTGGGGTTTCCGGGCGGCTCTCGCGGTGCTGGTCCTCGCTGCGGCTGCGGCGATCGGCGCCATCGCGGCCCGCCGTATCACCGCTCCGCTGCGCGAACTCAACGGTATGGCGAGCAAGTTCAGCGACGGCGACCTGACCGCGCGCTCCCAGGTGACGGGCCCGCCGGAGACCCAGACCCTGGCCCGCACCCTCAACCAGGGCGCGGAACGCCTGGACACCCTGGTCGCCTCGCAGCGGATCTTCGTCGCGGACGCCTCGCACCAACTCCGTACCCCGCTCACGGCGTTGAGGCTGTCGCTGGACAACATCGCGGACGGTACGGACGACGAGTTCGTGCGGGAGGACGTGGAGCAGGCGACCGCCGAGGTGGTCCGGATGAGCCGCCTGGTCAACGGGCTGCTGGTGCTGGCCCGGGCCGAGGCGAAGGTCACGGCGGCCGAACCGCTGTCCCTGCGGGACATCGTGGACGAACGCCTGTCGGTGTGGAGGCCGGCCGCCGACGAGCGCGGAGTCACCATCGCGCTCAGGGGTAGTGGGGGTGCCGACGGCCGGCTGCTTGTGCTGGCCAGCCCCGGTCATCTGGACCAGGTGCTGGACAACGTCCTGTCGAACGCCCTGGAGGTCTCACCCGACGGCGGGACGATCACCGTACGGGCCGAACACCGGGGCGACGAGATGGAGTTGACGGTGGCGGACGGGGGTCCGGGGATGTCGGACGCCGAGAAGTCCCGTGCCTTCGACCGCTTCTGGCGCGGCCAGGGCCTCACCGGGCGCTCCGGCTCGGGCCTCGGCCTCGCCGTCGTCAGACAACTGGTGACGGACGACGGCGGGACGGTGACCCTGGCGGACGCGCCCGGGGGCGGCCTGTGCGTCCGGATCACACTCCGGGCCGCACAACGGGCCGGTTGAAGCCGGTACCAGGGGCTTAACCCTCGGGCATCACCGAGGAGTGGTGGTTGACGATCAGCCACTTGCCGCCCCGCTTCTCGTACTCGTACGTGTAGCGGGCGTCGACCCTCTTCTTCTCGCCGGTCTTCGGGTCGGTGAGGATGAAGTAGTAGGAGCCGGCGTCGATCGCCGAGTTGTCGTCGAGGACGTTGATGTAGGACTTGATCTTCTTGCCGACCGGCTTGTTCAGCAGGAAGTGGTCGAAGTAGTCCTCGATCTCGGCGTGGTTGGTCCGGATCTTGTTGGAGACGGTCGGCAGCAGCACCGCGTCCTTCGCGTACCGCGCGGTGACCTTCTCCGGGTCGCCGGTCTGCAGGGTCTTGTTCCAGCCGTCGAAGAGGGCCGCGATCTGCTTCTTGGTGGGCTTCTTCGGCTGGTCGGTACCCGCCGCGCTGACTCCGGCCGTCACCGTCGCGGCGGTGACAAGAGCGGTGGCGGTGACTAGGGCGGCGCGTATGCGGGTCTTGCGGGTCATCGCAACTCCTGTACGAGTGAGGGGATTTACTCCCTCCGCATCTCCTGCGGTGGAAGTGACTCCAGCCTCTCTTTTCGCTGGTTAGCGCCCGTGCAAGAGACGTACAGGGGGCGGGAAGGACGATTCCAATTCACGTAAGGTGACGGGACGGTCGCGCTCCGGCACCGACCGGCTGCACCATCGATCCACCGCCCCTTCCCCGGACGCCCACATTCCCCCCAGTACGGTGAGGCATGATCTCCCGCCAGAAACCGCTCATGTTCGCCACCGCGCTCGCGCTAGCGCTCACCGGCTGCGCCTCGGGCTCGGACGACGGCGCCGACGCCGCCGCCGCGAGCCCCGCGGCCAAGGGTGCCGTCACCGAGGCGCAGGCGGCGAAGATCCTCGACAACTACGAGACGGTCAACAACAAGGCCAACTCCCAGCAGGACTCGGCCCTGTTGGGCACCGTCGAGGGCGGGCAGCTGTACGAGCAGAGCAAGGCCGACTTCCGCGTCTTCGCGACCAAGTCGAAGGAGGAACAGGCCGCGTACAAGAAGCCGTTCCGGTACACCGGCCGGAAGTACTGGATCCCGGCGGGCGAGGACTGGTTCGCGGTGACGACGAAGGCGAGCGACTCGAAGAGCGAGGCGCTGCTGGTCTTCGGCAAGCAGTACGACGACTGGAAGCTGATGTCGTCGGTCTACTCGGCAGCCCCCCTTCCCGAGATCGCCACCGACGACGCGGGCCTCGCCACCGCCGTCGACGCCGACACCCGCGTCGGCACGCTCGCCCCGAACCAGATCCCGGCGGCGTTCGAGGACCTGTTCGCGACCGGCGGCAAGAAGGCCGGCACGGGCATCTCGCAGACCACCGAGGCGGCGAAGGACGCGATCGAGACGTACACGAAGCGCGACACCGGCAAGAGCGCGGGGTACGCGACCACGACGTACGTCTCCACGCCCGCCGAGTTCGACACGGTGTACGCCCTGCGCCTCAAGGACGGCGGCGCCCTGGCCACCGTACCGACCGCGTACGCCTCCCAGTACGCGCTGAAGGCGTCGTACCGCGAGAACTACAACATCACCCCGACGAAAGTGGAGGAGGTCTTCAACATCCGCGACCGCGACACGGTGGTGAACACCTACCAGGGCACGGCCCTGGCCACCCTCCCGAAGACGGGCAAGCCCTCGGTGATCGCGAGCAGGTACAAGCTCGTGGACTCGCAGTAGCACCATGGTGGCCGGGCCGCGGGTGGTGCTGATCGGGGGCACGTCGAACGTAGGCAAGTCGGCCGTCGCCCAAGTGGTCGCGGAACGGCTGGGCTTCACGTACCGCTCGACGGACGGACTGGCGCGACATCCGGGGCGCCCGTGGCGCACACCGGGATGGGAGGTGCCGGAACACGTCGCCGAGCACTACCGCACGCTCACCGTCGAGGAGTTGGTCTCCTCGGTCCTGGACCACTACGAACGCCTGTGGCCCCGCATCGAGGAACTGATCGCCCAACACGCGGACGGACAACGGGAGTCGGGAACGGGCCTGGTCCTGGAGGGCTCGGCCCTCCGGCCGACCCGGGTCGCGCCCCTGACCGCCCCCGGCACGACAGCCGTGGCCGCCGTATGGCTCACGGCCGAGGACAGCGTCGTACGCGAACGGGTGCACAGGGCGGGCGACTACGCGCGGGCGACGGCCGAGGAACGGCACCTGATGGACAAGTTCCTTGCCCGCGGCGCGCGTTACCAGTGCCTCATGCGGGCCGAGATCGCCGGGCCGGGACCGGACACGGCCGCCCGCGTCGTGGACGCGGGGGACGGGCGGTCGGTGGGGGCGGTGGCGGAGGCGGTGCTCGGCGTCGTCCTCGGCCGGTAGTGCGCTACTTGACCGTCACTTCACCGTCCGCAGCCCCAGCGGCTCCGCGATCTCCTCCGCCATCACCTTGCCCGCCTCCTCCGCCAGGGTCTCGTCGCCGAGGTCCTGGTCCGTGTCCAGGCCGTCCAGTTCCTCCAGGGGCTGGTTCAGGCGGACGTGGGCCACCAGGGACTGGAGGGCGCGGAGAGTGGCCGAGGCCGTCGAGCCCCAGTTGGAGAAGTAGGAGAACTGCCACCACCACAGGGCCTCCGTGGTGCGGCCCGCGCGGTAGTGGGCCATGCCGTGGCGGAGGTCGGCGAGGACGTCGGCCAGGTCGTCGGAGATACGGGCCGGGACCGGGGGCTTGCGGGGCTCGTACGGGTCGAAGACCTCCGAGTAGACGTCGACCGGCTCCAGCATCACCGCGAGGCGTTCGCGGATGTCGTCCACGTCCGGCTCGGGGCCCAGGTCGGGCTCGTAGCGCTCGTCGGGGACGATGTCCTCGTGCGCGCCGAGGCGTCCGCCGGCCAGCAGGAGCTGGGAGACCTCCAGGAGGAGGAAGGGGACCGCCGAGTCGGGGTCCTCGCCCTTGGCGATCTCGGTGACGGCCACCAGGAAGCTCTCGACCTGGTCGGCGATCTGGACCGCGAAGTCGTCGGGGTCCTGCGTCGTGTAGTGCAGCGTGGCGTCAGACATCTAGGAGTCGTCTCCCCTCGAAGGCGCGGCCAAGGGTCACCTCGTCCGCGTATTCCAGGTCGCCACCCACAGGGAGGCCGCTGGCCAGGCGGGTGACCTTGAGGCCCATGGGCTTGATCATGCGGGCGAGGTAGGTGGCGGTCGCCTCGCCTTCGAGATTGGGGTCCGTGGCGAGGATCAGCTCGGTCACCGCGCCGTCGGCCAGGCGCGCCAGGAGTTCCCTTATGCGCAGGTCGTCCGGGCCGACGCCCTCGATCGGGCTGATCGCGCCGCCCAGGACGTGGTACTTGCCCCGGAACTCGCGGGTGCGTTCGACCGCGACGACGTCCTTGGGCTCCTCGACGACACAGATCACCGTGATGTCGCGGCGCGGGTCGCGGCAGATGTTGCACAGCTCCTCCTGCGCCACGTTCCCGCAGGTCGCGCAGAAGCGGACCTTCGCCTTCACTTCGAGGAGGGCGTGCGCGAGGCGCCGTACGTCCGTCGGCTCCGCCTGGAGGATGTGGAAGGCGATCCGCTGCGCGCTCTTGGGACCGACGCCGGGGAGCCGCCCCAGTTCGTCGATGAGGTCCTGGACCACGCCTTCGTACACGGACTGCCTTTCCTGGTTCTGGTTCTGGTTCCGGGTCTGGTTCCCGGTCTGGTTCCGAATGTCGTGCGGGCTTCGAGTCTGTTGTACGTACCGTAGTTGGCCTCCGGCCGCCTGAGGAAGGCGGGACGCGGAGCGCGCGGTGCGAACGTCAGAACGGCAGGCCCGGGATGCCGCTTCCGCCGCCGCCCAGGCCCTGCGCCAGCGGGCCCAGCTTCTGCTGCTGGAGTTGCTGCGCGTTCTCGTTCGCCGCCTGTACGGCGGCCACGACCAGGTCGGCGAGGGTCTCGGTGTCGTCCGGGTCGACGGCCTTCGGGTCGATCTTGAGGGCGCGCAGTTCACCGGCGCCCGTCACGGTCGCCTTGACCAGGCCACCGCCCGCCTGCCCGTCGACCTCGGTCCGCGCGAGTTCCTCCTGCGCGTTCGCCAGGTCCTGCTGCATCTTCTGGGCCTGCTGGAGCAGCTGCTGCATGTTGGGCTGGCCACCACCGGGGATCACGATCAGCTCCTCACTCACGAAACTCACGAGACTTGCGCTTTCGGCGTTCGGCACGAGCCTACGTGGTCGGGGTGGCCGTCGCTCCAGCACTCTTTCGAGTGAGCCGGAAGCGGTGCCATACCTGATCAAGGACGTCTTCCGAGCGGAAAAGAAACGAAAGCCCGGCCATCGCCACCCATTGGGCGGTAGGAATGGGGCGGCACGACAGCTTTACCAACCGCATCAGACGTCACGCGGACACCCGTACGGTGTCACGCACCGTGATTGAAGGAGTGCCGGGTGAGCCAGCCGGAGATGCAGCCCGAGGGGCCGTCCCAGAGACCGCCGCACGACGGGCGGAGCGAGGGTCCCGCGGGCCCCGGTCCCGCCGGGCTCGGTTTCACCGGGCTGCGGCCCGGGGACCTCGCCGGCCGGCCCTTCCCCCTCGGAGACTGGGGCGAGCCCGCACCGCGCCTGGACGAGCTGTACCGGTGGGTGGAGCAGGGGGCCCTGGAGACGGCGGCCTGGTACCTCACGGACCGCGTGTGGAAGCGCCGGGGCGCCCGCGTCCTCCGTACGGGCGCCGCCCTCGGCGCGGTCGCCGGCGCCGCACTGCCGCTGCTGGACCTCACCGGGGTGCTGGGCGGGGTCGCCCCCTGGGGCTATCTGGCCCTGCTGCTCGCGGTCGCGTGCGTGGGCGCGGACCGGTACTTCGGGGTCACCTCGGGCTGGATAAGGGACGTGGCGACCGCGCAGGCGGTGCAGCGGCGCCTTCAGGTGCTGCAGTTCGAGTGGGCGTCGGAGAGCGTACGGGAGGTGCTGGGCCCGACGGAGGGCACGGCGAGCGAGGCGGCGGACCGGTGCCTGGGCGTGCTGCGGCGTTTCTCGGAGGACGTGACGGAGCTGGTGCGGGCGGAGACGGCGGACTGGATGGTGGAGTTCCGGTCGGGGGGCGTGCCGTTGGGGATGCAGTCGGCGGGGGCGGGGGTACCCAGGCAGGACGCGACGGTCCACCAGGGCCGCTTCGGGATCGCGGCCCCGGGGGCCCGGCCGAACATGCCTCGGCAGCGGCCTCCGGAGGCGCGGTGAGGCAGCGTCGGGAGGCCCCCTCGCGAAGGCCGTGTCCACGGCGGCCCGAGCCGTGCCGGGGGAATCTCACCGGCTGACGAGATACTCCCCGTACCCGAACCTCTCCCCGATCGAAACGTACCGCCCTCGCCGCTCCCGCGTGAGCGGCACCGACAACCCGTCCAGGACCCGGAGGAACAGCCGGAACCCCAGGTCGGGATCGACCAGGCCGACGACCTGCTCCAGGGCGTTCGTCGCGGCGGAACCGGTGACCTCGTGGCCGTGCGAGTTCACCGTGCGCGTCGCCAACGCGGGCGCCATCTCCCGGAGTTCACCACGCACCTCTTCCGTCAGACCGGCGGGGTGGGCACGCGGCACGACAGGAGCGGCCTCGTATCCGGGTGCGACCTCACGCAGCCGTTCCCGGCACACGTCCGCGATCCGCCCGAGCCAGTCCCGGCCCTCCACGTCGACGCCCCCGCCCGGATCGCCGTTCGACGCGGCCAGCCACAGCGTGGTGATCGTGTCGGCGGACAGCGGAGACTCCCGCAGCCGGAGTACGTCGTCGAGGAGAACCGCCGCCTGCGAGCCGGGAGCCAGACCCGCGTCCGCGAGAACCAGCCGCTCGATGTTCTCCCGCACGGTGCCCTCGTACCCCCATGGGCCCGAGAACAGCGAGGCGAGGGCCGACAGCCCGAAGTCGAACACGAAGTCGCGCCGGCCAGGGTCGAGCGGCGGCCACCGTACGTGAAGTCCTTCGAACACGGCCCTCCCGGGGTGGGCCAGGAGGTCACCGAGCGCCGGCAGCCGGTCGTACTGTTCCTTCTCCACCGGTACCGCGTGCGCCTTCAACACCCTCAGGAGCAGACGGAGTCCGAGGTCGGCGTCCGCCCCGGTCACGACGGCTTCCAGGGCCGGGACGAAGTGCGGCACCGGAACGGCACGGGTCAGGGCGTCCGCCGTCGAACCGATCTCCCGCAGCACCGCCGCCCGCAGGTCCCCCTCCGCGGGCGGCGGCGAGCCACACCCTGTACAGGACCTCCTCCGGGAGGCCGGAGGCGAGCAGTTTCCTTACGTCCGCGCCCAGTTGGCCGTCTTCGTCCTGGCCTCGGGCCTGTTCGCACCGCCGCCGGGTCGGGGGACCCTGTCCGGGTGTCCAGCCCCGGCAGCTTCGACTGCTTCTTGGCCTCACGGATCTTCCAGGCCACGCCACCCGGTAACAAGAGGGCACCGGAGTCCACACTCTCCGCGCAACTCGTTGTGGTCACCACAGTTCCCCGAGTAACCTTCAACTCCCTTTCGGACACGCACAGTTGACAGCGCGGGAGTCCGCATGCCGTCATCCGGCGACAGACCCGACCGCAACTTTCCCGGCGACCGTGCCATCGACTTCATCCGTGAGTTCCGGTCGGCCGTCGTCCCCGATCACGGCAGTCGCGCGAGCCTCGACACCAGCCCGCCCCTGTTCGTGCTCCGCGTGCCGGAAGCCACGTACCGCACCGGGGTCCAGCGCATCGTCGACCCGCTGATCGACGCCATGCGCACCGACAACTCGCGCCGGGTCCCCTACGCCCATCTCACCACCGCGGGCGACCAGGACCTCCTCGCCGTCGACGCCGGGACGGAGTTGAGCCGGGGTGCGACCGGGCATCTCACGCCCGACCGGTTCCCGTACTTCCATGTCGTGCGGGATCTCGTCCTGTTCATCAAGGACAATCCCGGGCGCTGGGCGCAGGGTTCCTGGGAGAAGGAGTTACGGAGCCACGCCGGTGAACGGCGGGCCAGGCGTGGCGGGTTGCTGGCGTTCACGCGGATGGACGCCCCGGATGTGGGTGTCGTGCTCGGCGGGGTGGCCGGGCTGCTGACGCGGCTGTCCTGGCTGTCGTTCGTGCAGCGCGGGCCCCGCCGGGTGTGGTCGGCGTGGATCTCGCGCCGGGTGATGCGGGGCTGGCTCGGCCGGGAGCAGCCCGCCGCGAGCGGGCAGAACCTCTTCAAGGTGATGGACGACGTGGGCGCCGAACGCGCCCCTCACCTGCGCAATCCGCACCACCCCGAGCACGCGGGCGCGCTGCGCGAACTCGACGCGTTCGTGCTGCGCGCCCTGCTGGAGGATCTGAGCCGGCCGCCGGTCGGCCGGTTCCGGCCCGGGCGGCGGCGCCGTACCGCCCGGCCCGTGATCATCGTCGAGATCCCGCCGCCCGGCGCTCCCGGCGCCCGCGCCGCCGAACGCTTCCTGCGCGCCCTGCACCACTGCCGCCACGGCGCCCGAGCCACCGCCCGGCCACCCGGCCCGCTCGTCCTGGCCGTCGGGGCACCCTCCGACGCCCTGCTCAGGGATCTCGGCGCCGGCACCGCTACCGCCTCCGCTTCCCCCGACACCCCCACCACCGCCGTACGACTCGTCGAGCACACCTTTCCCGAGGCCGCCGGGCGGCTCGGTGACGACGGTGGGCCGCCGGTGCTGGTGTCCCTTGAGGAGAGCGAGTTCGAGGGGGACGGAACCTATGTCGGGCGGCTCAGGCCGCGGACGTTCACCTTCCACCGGTACGTGCCGACCTCGGTCATGGCCGGGGCCGCCGTCCTCGCCGTGCTCGCCGCGGTGCTGATCGTGCCGCGGGTCATCGGGGCGCCCACCGACTGTCTCGGCGGCACCGACTCGGTGGCCGACTCCGGGCCCGCCGAGGAGATCCCCGTACAGGCCGTGGCCTGGTACAAGGCGGCCACGGACGCCATCAAGGCCGAGAACGCCCGGGTCGCCGAGTACGCGGAGACCGGGCGGGAGGTGCGGACCGTCGTCGTGTTCATCGCCCAGATTCCGGAGACCGAGGACCAGACCCGGTTCGACGGCACCATCCCCGAACTGCGCGGCATCGCCATGTGGCAGCGCACGCTGAACGAGGCCGCCGCCTCCAACTCCACCCTCGTACCGCTGCACGTCGACGTGCGCGAGACCGGTCTGGGGTTCCGCAACGCCGAGGCCATGGCCGAGGCGCTCGTCCGCGAGGTGCGCGCCGAGCGCGGGCGGCCCGAGCAGGGACGGATCGTCGGGGTGCTCGGGTACGCGCAGAGCCGGGACGAGACCAGGGCCGCGCTCCAGGTGCTCGGGCGGGCCCGCATCCCGACCATCGGCACCACCGCGACCGCCGACGAGATGGCGCAGGGCGACGCGAGCTTCAGCTACTGGCCGTTCACGCCCGCCAATTCACGCGAGGCCCGGATCGAGGCGGCCTTCGCCGACCGGGAGAACATCGTCGCCCTGCCCGACAGCGAGGACGCGTGCGCCCCCGCCGAGCACGCCATCGTGGTCGAGAGCTCCACGGACCTCTACAGCCGCAGTCTCGCCGCCCGCTTCCGGGCCGACTTCCCCGCCGACGAGACCGTGTTCAACTTCAACCAGGAGGGCGACTTCGACCCCCCGGACCCGGACGCCAAGGCCAATCTGGTCAGCGCCGACATCCTCGCGCGCATGATCTGCGACACGCTCTCCGAGCGGCCGAGGTCGGTCGTGTACTGGTCGGCTCGGGCCAAGGACTTCAGGGCGTTCGTCAACTCCATGGATCTGGAAGGGACTTGCCTCGGCCAGGACATCACCGTCCTAGGCGGCAACGAACTGACGAACGTCGCCCAGACCGGCGTCTTCCGCAACAAGACCTGGCTGCGCCTGTACTACTCCGCGCACCGGATGCCGGCCGGCGGCACCGTCGCCTCCGGAGCGAGCGTCAAGACCCAGCAGTTCGTCGGGGAGTACGAGACCTTCGTGGCCGACACCACCGAGGGCACCGACCCCTGGCGCCAGGACGGCCACTCGGCGGTCTCCTACGACGCCTTCCACGCCCTCAGCCAGGCGGTGTCCGAGGCCTACCAGAGCGACCCCGACATCACCCGCAACTCCGTCCTCATCGAACTGCGCAACGGCGTCCGCTTCGACGGGGCGACCGGTTCCGTCTCCTACGCCGAGGGCAGCAACGCGCCGCCCGTCGACAAGACACTCGTCCTGCTGCGCCAACTGGCGGACGGGCCAAGGGCGATGGTGGCCTGCGGCGCGTACCGACAGGACGAGTCGAGCGAACGCCAGGGGCCGCCGTGCGCGTCCTGAACCCGCTCCGCCGGTAGGGCTGTTCGTGTGTGCGCCTCTCGAACCTCCGCCCCCGGTACGGCTATTCGTCCGCGCGCCTCTCGAACCCCCGCCCCCGGTACGGCTATTCGTCGCACAGCCGCTCCCCCGCCGTCGCCGTGCACGGGATGTGCCCGTTGTTCCGGATGGCCGCCTGGCCGTGGCTGCGCACGTAGTTGAGGAAGCTGCCCGCGAGGGAGCCGGCGGGCAGGTCGGCGTAGGTGTAGGCGTTCTCCACGCCCCGGTACGGGTAGCGGCTGCCGTCGTACTCGATGGCGTCCACGTCGGCGGCGGCGCCGTCGAGGGCGATCCGGTCCACCGTGGTCCCGTGCTGCCTCGCCTGGCCGAGTTCGCTGTAGCCGATGGCCCCCTTCGTCGTGGCGACCTTCTTCAACACGTCGGCCGTGGAGCCGAGTTCGCAGCGTACGGGGGCTGCGGTGTCCGTCTGCGGATCGCAGCCCAGTGAGGTGCTGGGTACGCCCTCCCACGCGCCGTCGAGCACCCGGTCCTGGAACACCTGCCGGGTACCGGAGTCGGCGTCCCGGCTGACCAGCACGACCCGCCAGTGCGGCAGGGCCGGGTCCAGGTCGTCCCAGTGGTGGACGGCCCCGGAGTAGAGGCGCCTGACCTGTGCCAGGGTCAGCCCCTGGTCGAGGTTCAGCCCCTTGTCGGCGACCAGCGTGAACACCGACAGGGCGACCGGCTCGGCCCGCAGCGCGGCGTCGGCGCCCTTGTCGCGGCCGTCCGAGAACGCGATCACCGAGGCCCGTTTCGCCCTCGACTCGCCCTGCATGGCGGCGAGTTCGGCCACGCCCGCGGTGCTGCCCCGCGCCTCGACCCTGATGTCGGAGCCCTCGCAGTCCTTCTCGTACTCCTTCGCCAGCCCCTGCGCGACCAGCGCGAAGGCGGTCGAACCGACCACCGTCAGCGTGCCCTTCTCGCAGCCGAGCGGGGGCGGGTTGTCGTCCCGGACGACGACGATGCTCGCGAGGGTCACCACGGACGCCGTGAGGATGATGGTGATCAGCCGGGCCGCGCGGCTGAACAGGGGCGGCTTGTCGTCGGGCGTGGCACTGCGGTTGGGGTGCACCTCGCCGTCCCGGATGCCGCCGACGAGCCGGATGTCGCAGCCCACGTCGCCGCCCGACAGCAGCACCAGCAGCTTGAAGTGCTCGCCCCGGTTGAGCGGGACGCGCGGGATGCGCAGGGTGTTGCCGCCGGTGTCGTAGCCGAAGCCGGCGTGCGGGGTGAAGTGGCTCATCAGGTGGTCGGTGCCCGGTGGTTGGGTGACCGACACGCCGTGGATGGCCCGGTCGGTGAACTCCACGGTGAGGCCGTGCAGTTCACGGCTCGTGTAGTCCTCGTGGGCGATGCCCTGCGAACCGTCGTTCTCGATGCGCAGCAGCACCAGCGTGGCCCGGTGCATCCCGGGCGCCTCGTCGAACAGCCCGAGCCGGACGTTGGCCCGGCCCGACTGGGCGCCGTCGCCTATCGGGTTGTCCATCTGTACGCGGTACCCGACCCGTTTCCGGCGCGGCACCCGGCGCTCGTACCAGACCATGACCGCCGACGCGACGATGCCGACACCGGCGGTCGCCACGGCCACGACGTTCTCTGCGCTCAGCCACTCCATGTGGGTGCCCCCGCAAGCCCCGGAGCCGGATGGTGGGGTCACTTTACGATCAGCGGCACCGCAAGTCCCGTACGGGCAAAGGAAGTTCGCCGGACGTTCAGCTCTCCTTCGTGTACGTCAGCTGCTCGCCACCCGAGGCGGTCGCGCGCCGCAGGGTGCCGTCCGGGAGGAGGGTGAGGGTGGTGGCGCCGCCCGGGGTGCAGTAGGAGGCCGGTTCGGCGGTGGTGACCTTCGACGGGCCGATGCTCAACGGGGCGTCGGCGGTGGGCTGTTGGGCGAGGCCGGCCTCGAAGACGCAGTGATAGGAGCTGCTCCCCGAGCCTGTGGGGCCGTCGGCGACCAGTGTCAGCACCTGGTCGCCCGCCCGGCCCTGGGTGATGGTCAGCCGACGGGTGTTGTGGCCGGTGGAGTTGTCGATCGACGCGGTCCAGGTGCCGAGGTACCCGGACGGCACGGCGCCCGCGTCCGGCGACGCCGAGCCACCGGACGAGGTTGGCGTCGGGGTCGGGGTCAGCTGCTGCGAGGGCGTGTCGTCGTCGCCGTTCATCCGGGCGACGACGGAGGCGCCCGCCGCGAGCGCGACGACCAGCGCGGCGGCACCGAGCGCCAGCGTCATCCGGGACCGCTTGAGGGGAGCCGGCGCGTGCGCGTTCCACCCACCGCCGGACCGGGAACCGGGATTGAAACTCACACTCCACGCGGCCGGCACCTCGGACGCTTCCAGCGCCGGATCCCCGGGCCAGACGGGAGGCCGCTGACTGTCACTCGGCGCCGCGGCAAAGGGCTGCGGATGCTGCCGGGGCTGCTGCTGCGGATGCCCGTGCGCAGGCTGAGCGACCACCCCGTCGGAGGGAGCATGCTCGGCCACGACCCGAGTCGGGGGGCCGTCGCCGACCCCGGGAATCCCCGACGCTCCCGGCGTGCCCGACACCCCTACCGGGCCTGCCGCTCCCGCCACCCCCGGCATGCCTGGCGCTCCCGGCGTGCTCTGCATCCCCGGCGCCCAGGGCGCGCCCGACGGGCCCGGCACCCCCGGTGCCCCCGCCGTACCCGCTGCCCCCGGCGCTCCCGCCGCCCCCGGGATGCCCGGAGTGCTTGGCGTGCCCGACGTGCCCGACGTGCTTGGCGCTCCCGACGTCCCCGGCACCTCTGCCGTCCCTGCCGTTCCCGCCACCCCCGGCATGCCTGGCGCTCCCGGCAAACCCGCCGTCCCCTGCGCCCAGGGCGTACCCGGCGTGCCCGACGTGCTTGGCGCCCCCGGCATCCCCGACGTCCCTGCCGTACCCGGCGCTCCCGGCGTGCTCTGCATCCCCGGCGCTCCCGGAATCCCTGCCGCTCCCGGCGCTCCCGACACCCCCGACGTGCCTGGCTCTCCCGGCACCCAGGGCACCCTCGCCGCCCCCGGCACCCCGGCTGCCCCCGGCGTGCCTGGCCTGCCCGGCACCCCCAAAACCTCCCCCGCCCCCTCCCCCTCCTCGAACTCCAGCAACCGCACCGCATGGCGCCCCAGTTGGGCGACCAGCGTGCCCGGTAGCCAGGTGTCCCGTTCGTAGCCGTCGGCGATCGCGTCCGCCGATACTCCCGTGTGTTCGAGGATCTGGTCCGGGGTCGGGCGCTCGGACGGGTTCTTGCGGAGGCAGGCTCGGAGGAGGTCGGTCAGGCCGGCCGGGACGTCCGTCAGGTCGGGTTCCTCCTGGGCTATGCGGAACATCATGGCGTGCGCCCCGCTGCCCACCGCGCCGAACGGCTGGGCACCCGTGGCGGCGTACGCGAGTACGGAGCCGAGGCAGAAGACGTCCGCGGCGGCCGTCACGCGGTCACCGCGTACCTGCTCGGGTGCCATGAAGCCGGGCGAGCCGACGAGCGCGCCCGCCTGGGTGAGCCCGCCGTCGGTGACCGTCTCCAGGGCGCGGGCGATGCCGAAGTCGATGACGCGGGGCCCGTCGATGGTGACCAGGACGTTGGACGGCTTCAGGTCGCGGTGCACGATCCCGGCGCCGTGGATGTCCTGGAGGGCGTGCGCGAGCCCGGCGGCCAGGATGCGCACCGAGCGCTCGGGCAGCGGCCCGTGGTCGCGCCCGACGACCTGACTCAGGCTCGGCCCGGCGACGTACCCCGTGGCGATCCACGGCACGGCGGCCTCCGTGTCGGCGTCGAGCACGGGTGCCGTCCAGCGCCCGCCGACCCGGCGCGCGGCGGCGACCTCGGCCCGGAACCGGTCCCGGAACTCCTCCTGCTCGGCGAGGTCGGGCCGGACGACCTTGACGGCGACCGTGCGCCCCCGCTCGGAGCGGGCGAGGAACACCTGCCCCATCCCGCCCGTACCGAGCCGGGCGATCAGCCGGTACGACCCCATCCGCGCCGGATCCCCGCCCCCGAGCCGCTCCATGACCGCCCCGCCTCCCCATCCGTCCCGCCGTATCACGCGTCCCGCGCGTCCCGCACCCCGTCGATCCCTATGGGGACACGCGACAACCTGTCGTGTAAAGCGCCGGACGGCAGACAGGACGCCGATGTCCCGCCGTCGCCCGGAAGTCCTACGCTCCCTCGCATGACCCCTCAGCCCAACCCCCAGGCCGGCGCGGCCGTGAAGGCCGCGGACCGTGCGCACGTGTTCCACTCCTGGTCCGCCCAGGAGCTGATCGATCCGCTCGCGGTCGCCGGTGCCGAAGGGGCGTACTTCTGGGACTACGACGGCCGACGGTACCTGGACTTCACCAGCGGGCTGGTCTTCACCAACATCGGCTACCAGCATCCCAAGGTCGTCGCCGCCATTCAGGAGCAGGCCGGGCGGATGACCACCTTCGCGCCCGCCTTCGCCGTCGAGGCCCGCTCGGAGGCGGCCCGGCTCATCGCCGAGCGCACCCCCGGCGACCTCGACAAGATCTTCTTCACCAACGGCGGCGCCGACGCCGTCGAGCACGCCGTCCGCATGGCCCGCCTGCACACCGGCCGGCCCAAGGTGCTCTCCGCCTACCGCTCCTACCACGGCGGCACCCAGCAGGCCGTGAACCTCACCGGCGACCCCCGCCGCTGGCCCTCCGACAACGGCACCGCCGGTGTCGTCCGCTTCTGGGCGCCCTTCCTCTACCGGTCCCGTTTCTACGCCGAGACCGAGGAGCAGGAGTGCGCGCGGGCGCTCCAGCACCTTGAGGACACCATCACCTTCGAGGGCCCCGCCACCATCGCGGCGATCATCCTCGAAACCGTCCCCGGCACCGCCGGCATCATGATCCCGCCGCCCGGCTATCTCGCCGGAGTGCGCGCGCTCTGCGACCGGTACGGGATCGTCTTCGTCCTGGACGAGGTGATGGCCGGGTTCGGGCGGACCGGTGAGTGGTTCGCCGCCGACCTGTTCGACGTCGTGCCCGACCTGATGACCTTCGCCAAGGGCGTCAACTCCGGCTACGTCCCCCTCGGCGGCGTCGCGATCTCCGGCGCGATCGCCGAGACGTTCGCCACTCGCCCCTACCCCGGCGGCCTCACCTACTCCGGGCACCCCCTCGCCTGCGCCGCCGCCGTCGCCACGCTCACGGTGATGGCGGAGGAGGACGTCGTCGGGCAGGCCGCCCGCACCGGCGAGCAGATCATCGGACCGGCACTGCGAGAGCTGGCGGCCCGGCACCCGAGCGTCGGCGAAGTGCGCGGTACGGGGGTGTTCTGGGCCCTGGACCTCGTACGGAACCGGGAGACCCGCGAGCCGCTGGTGCCGTACAACGCGGCCGGCGAGGCCAACGCGCCGATGGCCGCCTTCGCCGCCGCCGCGAAGGCGAACGGGCTGTGGCCCTTCGTCAACATGAACCGGACGCACGTCGTCCCGCCCTGCAACGTCACCGAGGCCGAGGCCAAGGAAGGGCTCGCCGCACTGGACGCCGCCCTGTCGGTCGCCGACGAGTACACAGAGGGCGCCTAGATGTACACCCGGTAGGGGCACGGCAGGTAAGCGCACGGGAAACTCCCGCCCGAAACCGAACGCGTAAGGTGACGTGCTCGTAGACATATGCGAGTACGTCATCCACACGCGCGAAGGGGGAGGGCCCCGACCATGCCTGCCAGCAGCGGCAACGGCGCCGTGACCCGCAGCACCCTGCGGCAGCAGATCGCGGACGCGCTCCGCGACGAGGTGCTGGCCGGCCGTCTCCAGCCTGGCCAGGAGTTCACGGTCAAGGAGATCGCCGAGCAGTACGGCGTCTCCGCGACGCCCGTGCGCGAGGCCCTGGTCGATCTGTCGGCGCAGGGCCTGCTGGAGGCCGACCAGCATCGCGGCTTCCGGGTGCACGAGTACTCGCTCGCCGACTTCCGGGGCATGGTCGAGGCCCGCGGCCTGGTCACCGACGGCATGTTCCACGGCCTCGCGAAGGGGCTGCCGCTGGTCCCGGAGGGCAGCACCGCGGGCAGTGAGAGCAGTACCGCGAGGACCGCTCTGAGCGGCTTCACCGCCGACAGCCCCGGCCCGCGCGGCTTCTTCGTCCGCGCCGGGGACCCGCGGGCCGCCGCCGCCCTCGCCGGGGTCCGCCGCCGGGGCGAGGAGGCCCGGCGGGCCGCGACCGCCGGTGAGCTGAACATCCTGATCGGCTACGACCTGCGGTTCTGGCGCGAGCTGGGCGCCCTGTTCGGCAATCAGTACCTCACCGACTTCCTGCACCGGCTGCGCGTGCAGTCCTGGGTGTGCGCGGTGCAGCACCTGAGCCGGCTGGGCGATCTGCGCGGCCGGCTGTGGTCCGACCACACCGAGGTCGTCGACGCGCTGACCCGCCGCGATCTCGCCGACGCGCACCGGATAGTGGACACGTACGACACCCACTCCCTCGCACTCATCGAGGGCCTGGCGAACCTCCGGGCCGAAAACACCGTCCTCACCACCGAGGGTGACGACGAGAAGGAACACGAGGGGAAGAAGGGGGACACCGCAGAATGAGCGCCCCCACGCGCGACACCAGCACGACCGCCACCCTCGACCTGACCGTCGTCGTCCCCGCGTACAACGAGGAGGCCCGGCTCGGGCCCACCCTCGCCGCCGTCACCGGCCACCTCCGGGAGAACGAGGGCCGCTGGGGCGACTGGGAGGTCGTGGTCGTCGACGACGGCTCCACCGACGGCACCGGCGCCCTCGTCACCGCGCTCGCCGACCCCCGCGTCCATCTCGTCACCAGCCCGCGCAACCGGGGCAAGGGCCACGCCCTGCGCCTCGGCGTCGCCGCCTCGCGCGGCGCCCGCGTGCTGGTCACGGACGCCGATCTGGCGGCTCCGATAGAGGAGCTGGAGGTCCTGGACAAGGCGCTCGGCGAAGGGCACGCGGCGGCGATCGGCTCGCGTTCCGTGCCCGGCTCGACGATCGAGCACCACCAGCACAAGGTGCGCGAACTCCTGGGCCGGGCGGGCAACTTCCTGATACGCGGGATCGCGGTGCCCGGCATACGGGACACCCAGTGCGGCTTCAAACTGTTCGACGGCGACCGCGCCCGTACGGCGTTCGCCGCGTCCCGGCTCAACGGCTGGGGCATAGACGTCGAGGTGCTGCAGCACTTCCGCCGCGCGGACTGGCCGGTCGCCGAGATACCGGTCCGCTGGGCCCACCAGTCGGGATCGAAGGTCCGCCCGCTGGACTACGCCCGGGTCCTCGCCGAGCTGACGGCCCTCAAGGCCCGCTCGGTCCGCCCGGCCGACCTCCTCGCGGTCACCCTCTTCCTCCTCATGGCCGTCGCGCTGTACGCGGGCCGCTGGGCCGACCCGGCCGGCCGCTACCTCCCCGACTCGCTCCAGGACCAGAACCAGTGGGAGTGGTTCTTCGACGTCACGGCGCACAACGTCAGCCACTTCCAGAACCCCCTCTTCACCGACCTCCAGGGCTTCCCCGACGGCGTGAACCTCATGGCCAACACGGTCATGCTGGGCCTGTCGGTCCCCTTCACGCCGATCACGCTCCTCGCGGGCCCGGCGATCTCCCTGGCCCTGGCGATGACCCTGGGCCTCGCGGCGACGGCGGCGGCCTGGTACTGGCTGATCGTGAAGAGGGTCGTACGGCAGCGGGGCGCGGCCTTCGCCGGAGCGGCCCTGGCGGCCTTCGCACCCCCGATGATCAGCCACGCCAACGCGCACCCGAACTTCGTCATCCTCTTCATGATGCCGCTGATCATCGACCGCGCCCTGAGGCTGTGCGAGGGCGAGCGGGTCCGCCGCAACGGCGTGATCCTCGGCCTGATGGCGGCGTACCAGATCTTCCTCGGCGAGGAGCCGCTGCTCCTGGCGGCGATGGGAATGGTGCTCTTCGCCCTCGCGTACGCGGCGGTCCGCAGGGACGTGGCGAGGACGGCCTGGCGCCCGTTGCTCCGCGGCCTGCTGACGGGGGCGGCGGTCTGCCTCCCGATCGTCGCGGTGCCGTTGTACTGGCAGTTCTTCGGCCCGCAGAGCTACCACAGCGTGCTGCACGGCGACAACGCGGGCAACAGCCCGCTGGCGCTGATCTCCTTCGCCGAACGCTCCCTGATCGCGGGCGACGCGGACCGCGCGAACGCCCTCTCCCTCAACCCGACCGAGCAGAACGCCTTCTACGGCTGGCCGCTGGCCGCCCTCGCCTTCGCGATCGTCGTACGGCTGTGGGAGCGCCCGGTGGTGAAGGCGCTGGCGTTCACGACGGTGGCCGCCGCCTTCCTCTCCCTGGGCCCCAAGTTCCGCCTCCCGCTGAGCGACACGGTGCTGCCGGGCCCGTGGGCGCTGCTGGCCAAGCAGCCGCTGTTCGAGTCGGTGATCGAGGGCCGGGTCGCGATGATCTGCGCACCCGCGCTGGGCATGCTCCTGGCGGTGGCGGTGGAACGCCTGGCGGCCACCCGCCGCCTCTCCGTGCAGTACTTCGGCACCCTGGCGGTCGTCCTCGCGGTACTGCCGATCGTCCCGGCCCCGCTGAAGTCGGTGGAGCGCGTGGAGGTGCCGCCGTTCATCGCGGACGGCATGTGGAAGTCGTACGTCGGCAAGGGCGAGTCGCTGGTCCCCGTGCCGCTGCCCGACCCCGGCAACGCGGAGGCGCTGCACTGGCAGACGGTGGCGGGCCTCGGCTTCAAGCTGCCGGGCGGCTACTTCAACGGCCCCTACGGCGAGGAGCGCGTCGGCATCTACGGCGCCGCGCCCCGCTTCACCTCCAACATGCTGCGGGACGTCCGCTACAACGGCGTCGCGCCGACGATCGGCGACAACTGGCGGGAGCAGGCGAAGAAGGACTTCGCCTACTGGAAGGCGGGCGTGCTGGTGCTGGCCCCGCAGGGCAACGACGGGGTGCTGCGCGAGACGCTGGAGAAGCTGACGGGGAAGCCGGGCAAGTGGACGGGCGGGGTGTGGGTGTGGGACCTGCACGACGGGGCATGACCGGATAACCCACCGACACCCCAACCGACGCCCCAACCGACACCCCACCGGACAGCCCACCGACCGACTACAACCCGCCACACCCCACCACGACGCACCACGGACCCACTACGCTTCTTTGACGCCTATGACGACACGAGGAGTGCTGCTTTGGCCTGTGACCTGTGGCTGGTCCCACTCGTCGACGTGCTGTGCCACACCCCGGACAATCCCTTCGCCGAGGAACTGGCCCTCTACGACAAGGTGCTGAGCGAGGCGGGACTGCCTCCGGTGCCGGTGTACTCGTACATGCCGGGCCTGTCCGGCGACGTGGCCCCCATCGCGGGCTTCGACTACGACGCGCTGCACTTCCTGCGCCGGGCCTACCTCCTCCAGGTGTGCGGGCTGCCGGTGACGCCGGTGGGCGAACTGGGCGGGGACTACGAGCAGTTGCTGGAGATGTTCGAGGCGACGGCCCAGCAGTCGCACCTGGTCTGGCACTACGACCACGCGGGCGCGTACGTCCCGGTCGACTTCCCGCACCCGCTCTCCAGCGACGAACTCCTGGAAGGCGGCGGCCCGTTGGGCTCGTCCCAGTCCCTGCTCCGGGAGCTGGAACTGGTGGCCCCGTCGATCGGCATCGACCCCTCGAACCCCCCGGTGGCCCCGACCCCGCCGCTCGTCCCCACGTCCCTGGAGGAACCGGCGGCACCGGCACCCTTCGACGCGAGCCCGTTCGCGCGGGAACGGCACGTGTGGCTGGGCCTGAACGCGGCGGCGACGAGGAGCCTGGCGCAGGGCTCGATGATCATCTTCAGCTGAGCACGCCCACGGGATTCATGGGATTCACCGGATCTGGGAGAGCCCCTTCTGCAGATCCTCGGCGTTCATGATGGGCGTGAACGTCAGCTTGGCGTTGAACTGCGTGAAGAACGGCTCGGCGGTGGCCGGAATCTCGGAGCTGTCCTGCATGTCGACGACCAGCCAACAGGTCCGGCACCCGTCCTCGGGCCCGAAGTAGGCGGCCTCCGGCTTGAGATGGTCGAGGGTCTCCTTCATCAACTCCGGCAACTTGCCACTGCGTATGGCCTCGTTGGCCCGCTCGGTGTCGAACTGCGCCTTGATCATGACGCGCATGACGTTCACCTTCTCGAAGGGTGAGACTTTGGGCGTTTTTGTCGCGATTCCACCCTATGCCCGTCGAGGGAAGTTGGCGCGCACACGCGTTCGTCGGCCGGGGTGGGACCGATCCCACGCACGGGAGCGGCCCGCCCCGGCCGACGACGAGATGACCGTCAGCCCTGCTCGACGATCCGGATCGTACGAACGCCGGTGCCGCGGTAGCGCGTGGGAGTCCGGGTCAGGACGGGCCGCCCGCGAGGCCACTCGACGGTGGGCAGAGCGAGATGGAGCACATGGGCACCGCTCCAGTCAGGCTCCCCTTTGCCACTCCCCTGCTCCCCTTGCTCCCCCTCGCCCGAGGCGGCCGTCCGCAGCCGCTTGCCGACGGCGGTCGCCCCGGCGAATTCGAGCGCCTCGACGTTGACGGACGGCAGCGCGCCGACATGCTCGGCGACCCCAGCCCGCTCAAGCTCGGCGGCGGCCAGGCTGAGCGCCGGGACATAGACCCGCAGCGCGGGGTCCTTCTCGGCCTCGACGACCAGCCGGGAGGCCATGCTGTTGCCCGCGCCGAGCGCGAGCGCGGCGGTGTCGTCGAAGATGACGGCACGCGGCAGCGGGTACGACTTCCCCTCGGTCACTGAACCTCTCCGATCCGCCCGGCCTCAAGGTCGGCCCACAGCTTCTCGCCGGCCTTCTCGTCCTCCTCGGTGTAGGGCCTGCCGAGGAAGTGCTCCTCGACATACGCCCGCGTCTCCTCGTACCGCTTGCGCAGCTCTTCCTTGGTGGGCGTGGCCCCGGCCAGCTCCGCCACCAGGTCCCGCATGCTGATCCCGCGCTCCCGCGCCAGCTCCTGCAGACGGTCCCGGACGGCGGGGTCGACCTTGATCGTGGTGTCAGGCATGAGCAGAGTATACCGGCGGTATACCGTCTCCGGGCGTTCGAGTGTGATGGTCATCGACACTCCGTTTCTTGCGAAGGGCCTGGCACGCGGACGCATGCCAGGAGTCTGTGCGCCTACGCGGACGCGGGCCGCCGCCTCTGCATCAGCAGTGCGCGCACCTCTGCGCCACCGCGTCGCGCGGCCTCGCGGTAGCCGCCGGACGGACCCGGCTTGCGGATCTCGACGGTCGTGACGGGCCCGGCCGGTTCAGCGGCGGGCGGCGCGACCGGGCGCTTGCGGGCCAGCCGGTTCTCGACGATGGCGCGCGGCGAGTACATCCGCCGGGGCAGCCCCTGAGTCACGGCAGCGCGCACCTGTGCGCTGCTCGCCCCGGCGGCCCACCACTCCTCGACGAGCGGCGCCAACGCCAACGCGTCGTCGGCGCCGAGTTCGAGCCGTGGCTCGGTACGGGCCAGCGACCCGAGCAACCGCACCGCGAGCGCGGTGCGTTCGCTCAGCGGCTCCTCGGTCTCGGCCGCCACCTCGGCCGCCGCCTCGCCGGACGGCGGCGGGGAGGGAGGTTCTTGTTCCCTGGTCTTTTCTTCCGAAGGAAGAGCGCCCGAAGCCCCGGATTCCGACTCACCGGAGGCCAGGTTCTGAACTTCTTCGGATTCACCCGCAGGGGGCTCGTCCTCGTACGGAGTGTCGAACACCTCGTACACGGTGGAGAATTGCCCGGACTCCTCGTCCTTGCTCACCACCCGCCGCAGATACCGGGATTTCTCCAGCTCATGCAGGGCGGAGGCGATCCGGGCCCGCCCTTCCTTGCGTTGCTCGGCAAGGGTACGGATGGTGGCGCGGGCGCCGTTCGGGAGGCTGATGAGGTACGTCAGTACGCCTACCGCACACCAGGAGAGACTCCGGTCGCGGAGAAGGGCGTTGGAGAAGACTGAAAAGGCGCGCGTGGGCGTCGTACGATGAATCCGCATTGAGAGTTCCTCAGCAATTGCTCTTGATGCCAAGCCCCCGGGTGTTGGCGCACCGCGGGGGCGTTCTGTTGCCGTGACTCTAAGGGCACGCAGAGCGACGAACGCAAGCCGAACGGGCTTTTCCCGGGCGGAAGTTCGCGTTCTTCACTCTTCGGGGTGAAGCGCCGCCTTCAAGAGCAACGCGTGTACGAGGTGATCTCTCCCCGTCGGCCGATAACGCCAAGTCAGCGGCCACGTCTGCCCGTTGAGGGCGGGTACGGGGATGAACGCGACGCAGCTCGGGCCGGACGCGAGGCTGATGACCCCGGGCGGCCAGAACCGCCGCTCCGTCGCGCCCACGGGCACGAGGAAGTACACGGCACGGCTCCCACTCGCCTCCTCCACGACCGGCCCCGGCCGCCCGCCGGTCATCCACGCCAGCCGGTCCGCGACCGCCCTGCCCTCGTCGCCGTCCACCCGGATCGCGTCGAACTGGACGCCCGCCTTGCGGAGTTGGATGCCGGTGGAGGGTACCCAGTCGGGGACCCCCATCTCGTCACTTTCCGTATTCATACAGACAGTTTCGGCAGCTGGGGCTAGCTTCTTCCATGACTCAGCGTCGAGGGTGGGTAACCGTAGGAATTCGACGCGGGCCGATGGTGACCAGTTGAGTTCGGTTGAGTTCGGGAGTGACCGGATGGCGAGTTCGGAGAACAGGATGGAAGCGGGCGGTACGGCACGTATGGTCGCCGCCCTCGCGAAGGCACTGCGTGAGCAAGCGGGGCTCACACAGGAGGAGTTGGGCAAGCTGATCGGCTACACGGCCTCGGCGATCAGCGCGATGGAGACGTGCGCGCAGCCCGCCAGCGACAAGATGCTGATGAAGTTGGAGGAGGTGCTGGGGAACGGGCTCGGTGTCTTCGAGAAGGCCCGGAAGTGGATGCTGCTGGAGAAGTATCCGGCTCGGTTCAGGGGGGTCGCGGGGCTGGAGCGGGGCGCGGTCACGATCTCCTCGTACGCGACCTTCGTCGTCGACGGAATCTTCCAGACCGAGCCGTACGCCCAGGCACTCATCCGAGGCGGCTTTCCAGCCGTCTCCGACCAGAAGCGGGAGGAACTCGTCGAGGCACGGCTCGCCCGGCGTGCTCTCTTCGAGCGTGACTCCGCCCCGATGATCGAGCTGATCCTCGAAGAGGGCGTGCTGCGGCGACCGTTCGGCACCTGGGAGATCATGCGCGAGCAGATGCGCTCGCTCGCGGAGGACGCCCAGCGGGAGAACGTATGCCTGCAAGTCCTCCCGACGGACCGCGGGCTGCGCGGCTCGCACGCCGGTGACCGGGGCCCCATGAAACTCCTCGTCACCGAGGACCACGACCACGTCGTCTACTTGGAGATCGAGGACCAGGGCATCCTCATCAGTGATCCACCCGAGGTGGCCCAACTCGCGCACCGCTATGCGAAGATCCGATCACAGGCCCTGAGTCCCGACGACTCACTCAGCCTCATCGAGCGGTTGGCGGAATCGGCAGGAGAGGAACCATGAGCGACACCGGTGCACTGCGGTGGTTCAAGTCCAGCTACAGCGACAGCGGTGGCGGCGACTGCGTCGAAGTCGCCTACGCCTGGCGCAAGTCGACGTACAGCGACGACGGCGGCGGCAACTGCGTAGAGATAGCCCCCTGCCCCCACACCCCCACCCCCGCGATACACATCCGCGACTCCAAGAACCCGACCGGCCCGAACCTCACGGTCTCCGGGGATGCCTGGGGCGCGTTCGTCTCCCGTACCCGCTGAGGCGGCCCTACACCGGCTGGCCCTCCGTGCCCGTCCACGGCTCGTACTCGAAGCCGTTGCCGACGTACCAGCCCAGGCGGCTGGTGCCGCAGGCGGCGCTGTGGAAGTCCAGGAAGTCGTAGTTCGTGGCTTTGATGGACTTCTTGGGGAAGGTCACCGACAGTTCGGTCACGACACTGCCCCGCGCCGGGATCGTGCCCAGCGACAGAGTGGCGGAGTTCCACAGCGGCAGGGACCCGTTGGTCCTGCTGTTCCAGTGGAGGGTCGCCTTGTGCCAGTGGCCGGTTCCGATGCGCCACTGCACGAGGGGTGCCGGGCCACGGTTCTTCATCAGGTTGCCGATGGCGAAGACGTACGTCGCCCTGGTCAGCTTCGCGTTCTCCGTGTTGCGCACCCGCAGACGCGCGTGCAGGGCCAGTCCCGCGCGATGTGCGGTGGGGGTCACCGTACCGGCGAGGTCGGAGGCCGTCACCGCTCCGTACCGGCAGGCGTACGCGGCCGTGGCGGCCTGAGCCGGAGCGGCGTAGGACGCCGTACCCATGACACCGGCCGCGACGACGAGCGCCGCTCTTCGTGAAACCGTTCTTCGGGAAACCGTGGTTCTCAATGTGCCCTCCTCAGCGGCCCGATCCCATCCCGGCCGGGAGTGAGCGTCAATGATCTTTCCCGAATCATTGCCGGAACCAGGAGAGTCCAGGGGAGACCCTGAAGCGCGCCCTAACCCCCGAAGTGCAGCGGCCCGTTGATGTCCCGGGCCTGGACCACCGGCCCCTGGACCGTGCCCCCGGAGATCTCGTTGCGCACGTCACCCGAGCCCGTGCGCGTACCGTCCAGCGCCTCCGCCTCCCGGCGCCAGGTGTCGAGGGCCTGCGCGAAGGCGGGGTCCTGCCGGGCCCGGAGGGCAAGTACCTCCGCCAGCTCTCGGGCCCGCGTCGGACTGTCGGCCGCCTCCCCCAGGGACGTCAACTCGCCCTCGCCACGCGGCTCCCCGACCGGCGACCGACGCCGGACCAGATCCCGCAACGAGGCCCAGATCTGCTGTCCCGCCGCCCCCGCCGTACCTCCGGCGAGAGCCATGAGCAGCTCAGGTGCGATGGGGTCCACGGACGCCCTTCCCCTCCGGAACCTCTTCGGACTCCGTGATCCACAGGGGCTTTCCGTCGCCGCACGTCATGAGGACCCCCTCGGCCGGTTCAAGGCTGGTGCGCTTCACATGGAGCCAGATGTCGCCCACCTGGGCAAGGGGGCGGTCCGGTGAGCGCATGAAGCGATGTGTCCTGACCTGGTCGTGGATCGTGCGGGCGCTGTCCGACCAGCGGATGACGGAGAACTCGGCCTCCATGAATCCCGCGTAGCTGGCCGCCGAGTCGTCCTGGGGCTCGCCGGCGTGACCGGCCGCCGCCCGGTCCAGTGCCGTGCGCAGCAAATCGCGAACGACCGGCATCGCCTCGGTGTAGTAGGTCGCCCAGTCGATGTCGTCGGCCAGGGGAATTCCGTCCCGCTGAGCGAGAACATTCCCGGTGTCGAAGTCGTCGTCCATTCGGTGCACGGTGACACCGCCGATCGGGTCACCATTGCGAATGGCCCACAGCAGCGGCGCCGGACCTCGATACTTCGGCAGCATGGAGACATGGATGTTGAGCGCACCGAGCCTCGGAATCGCCAATAAGGAAGGCGGCAGCTTCCAGGCGAATCCGAACACGATCAGCAGATCGGGCCGGTAACTCTCCAGCATGAGACCGAGTCCTTCGACACTGCCGGGGAGCAGCAAATCCATCCCCGGTGGAATCGCACCGAGAATCGCCGAGGTTGTTTCACCGGCGTCGCCGAGATTCGGGCCGCCGGAGCGCAGGGAACGGCCATAGAAATACGCCACCGGGAGATGACCGGCGTCGGTGCACGCCGTATGGATGGTGAAGAACTCGGCGGGCCCGGAAGAGATCACACCGATTCGCAGAGGGGTCGGCATCTTCCCTGTTCCTCGTTCCTCAGGCCAGGCTGTACTGGCCGTGCGGAATGCCCAGCTTCCAGACCGATTCGAAGGCGCCGGCACACACGTCCACCACGTGGGGATCGCTGCTCAGTTCGTTGCCGACCCAGCCGCCGTCGCCGGTGAAGTGGTTGAACAGGACGGTGGACCTGTCGAAGATCCAGCAGTCGTTGCCCGGCAGCGCCAGGCCGGAGGCTCGGGTCCGCGGCAGCCAGCGCACGTCCTCACCGGCGGCGATGTTCTGCGGGGTGCCCTCGTGCTCGAACCGGATGTACTCGGTGACCGGTTCGGAGACGATCCGGGCCCGGCGGAGCTGGACACCCCGTGCGGCGGTGGCCCGCATCAGGTCGAGCCAGCCTGCCTTGCTCGCGGCGTCGGCCTCGGGTCCCCAGTCACCGGCCCGCCACCTCTTGATGTCCGCCTGTTCCTCCGCCACGGCATAGTGATCCCGCATTTCCAGATGCCAGGCGGATTCACGACAGGAATGGAAAAGCCGGGCCCAGCCTTCTGCGTCGAGAGACTCCATTCACATCATCCTTCGTCCTTCGGCAGATAGGAGAACAGTGACGCGGGCACTCGGACGACTGTTTCCCCGTCCGGTATCTTCAGCTGCGCCAGATCAGCCGGGTCGCCGATCAAATAGCCCTGCACAATGAAGTCGCCACTTTCCTCGTCCCGGTACAATCGCAGCGAATGTCACCTTTAGCCGATCATGGCACTCTTATGCGGGACAAATCCAGTACCCCTTGACCAAGACGGAGAGAACAAGCCAAAGATGGACGACCTCGCGGGCACGGCCGGCAACGTCGTTCAGGCCCGTGAGGTCCGGGGCGGTGTGCATTTCCACGGTGCGACGTCCACGGCGGCACCCCGCCCTGCCCAACTGCCCGGTGATGTGGGCGGCTTCGTCAATCGGGTCGATGAACTGTGTTTGCTGCACGCCCTGTTGGAGATTCCGCTTCCCGGAATCCAGCCGGATTCGGGGGCGTTGCTCATCGCCGTCGTCGTCGGCACGGCCGGAGTGGGCAAGACATCGCTCACCGTCCGCTGGGCACACCGGATCAAAGAGCACTTTCCCGACGGACAGCTGTACGTCAACCTGCACGGCTACGACCCGGGCCCGCCGGTGATCGTCACGGATGTCCTGGGCCGTTTCCTCCGTGCGCTGGACGTGCCGTTGGAGCACATACCCACCGGCGAGGAGCCACGCGCGGAGCTGTTCCGGTCGGTGACGGCCGGGCGCCGCGTGCTCATCGTCCTGGACAACGCCGCCACCGCCGGCCAGATCCGGCCACTCCTGCCCGGCTCCTCAAGCTGCCTGGTGGCGATCACGAGCCGTACCCGCATGTCGGGTCTGGTGGTACGAGAAGGGGCACATCGAGTGGGTGTGGAAACGCTGTCTCAATCCGAGTCCGTGCAGTTGCTGCGCACCGTCTTCGCCGGATACCGCACCGGTGACGACGAAGAAGAGCTGGCCGAGTTGGCGCGATTGTGCGCCCGGCTGCCACTGGCCCTCCGGATCGTGGCCGAACGGGCCGCGGCACGGCCACGTATGCCGTTGCGGGACCTGATCGCGGAACTGCGCGACGAGTCCGGGCTGTGGGACGCGCTCTCGGTGACCGGAGAGGGCGAGGCCGAGGAAGCGGACGCGGTGCGCACGGTGTTCGCCTGGTCGTACCGCACACTCAGCCCGCAGAGCGCCCGGATGTTCCGGCTGCTGGGACTGCATCCGGGACCCGAGTTCAGGGTGGAGGCCGCCGCCGCCCTCGCGGCCACCAGCGCGGTCCGCGCCCGCCGGCACCTCGACGGCCTGGCCGCCGCGCATCTGCTGGAGGAGTGCGGTCACGACCGCTACCAGTTCCACGACCTGCTGCGCGCCTACGCCGTCGACCAGGCCCAGCGCGAGGAGTCCCCGGAGGACCGGCGGGCCGCGCTCGGCCGTGTCCTCGGCTGGTATCTGCACTCCGCTGCCGCCGCCGCACGGGCGGGCTCGTCCTCGTACACCATGCCGCTGGACCTGGAACCGGTGGACGAACACGTCGTACCGATGTCCTTCGGCGCCCGAGCCGAGGGCACCGGTGACACCGTCGGCACCAACGGCTCCGACAGCAGCGGCGAAGCCGACGGAAAGGGCGCCATCGCCTGGTACGAGACCGAGCGCGACAACCTGACCGCCGCGGTCCGGGTCGCCGGTGCCGCCGGTCTGGACCGGATCGCCTGGCAGATCCCCGCCGTCCTGACGATGGTCATCGCGGACCGGGAGCCCGCCGACACCTGGCTGCCCGCCCAGCGGACGGCCCTCGAATCGGCTCTCCGGGCAGGCGACCGGTACGGGCAGGCGATCACTCTCGACAATCTCGGCATCGCCCACCGGCATCTCTTCCGGCTGCCCGAGGCCGAGGAATACTTCAGTGCCGCGCTCGGCACCTTCCAGGAACTCGGGGACGTTTTCGGAGTGGCCCGGGCCGCCAACGGCCTTGGTGTGACCCATATGTTCGCGCACCGGGTGGAGGACGCCACCACCTGTTTCCAGCAGGCGCTGGAGCAGGCGGGCGAACTCGACGATCTTCTCTACACCGGCGCCTTCACCCGGAATCTCGGCTGGGCGCTCCTCGAATGCGACGAACTCGACCGGGCGGAGGAATTGCTGAACCGCGCGGCCGGCATTCTGGCCGACGCCGAAGAACCCCTTGAGCAGGCCGAGGCACTGACCCTGCTGTCGGCCGTCCACCGGCGAGCGGGACGGTTCGCCCCGGCGAACGACACGGCCGAGCAGGCCCTGGCCATCGCGGGCGAGGCCGACGGCAAGCTCTTCGAGTCCCTCGCCCTCCTCGAACTGGGCCGCACCGCCCTGGCACGGGAGGAGGGCGCCGAAGCCCTCGTCCATCTCCAGCAGGCCGCCGCCCTGTTCCAGCGCATCGGTCGCCCCGACCTCCAGGCCGCCGCGTGGGACACGACCGGCGAGGCGTATCTCCTGCTCGGACGGGTCGAGGACGCCGTCGGGTTCCACCGGCAGGCGTCCTCGGCGTTCCGCGCCAGGGACGACCGCTGGTCCCTGGCACTCTCCCTGGCCCGCCTCGCCACGGCACTGACCCGGCAGGGAGTTCCGCAGGAGGCACAGGACCGGCGCCGCGAGGCTCTTCGGCTGCTCTCGGCCTTCCACGACACCGTGGCGGAGGCGAGGCGATCGGAGGTGGCGGCGGCAGCAGCAGCCACCCAGCCGGAGACCTAAGCGGCCATCGCCCTGGCCATGGCCGCCACCGGCCCCCGAGTAGTCAGCCAAGCGCTCGTCCCCGGCATGAAATGCACCTCCCGCGGCCCCCTGAACCCCAGCGGACGCAACTGGTCCCCGTGGCGCGGTGACATCGTGATCGCTATCGATGTCGCCGTCTCCTCGTCGACCGCTCGCAGGCCCGGGGTCAGCAGGTCGGCGGCGACCGTGTGGTCCCAGGACGTCGTGTCGTCCAGGGCTCCGACGATGACCACCTTCCAGTGCGGGATCTCCGGGCCCGCGTCCTTGAGCCACATCGGCCAGATCGGCAAGTCCTGGGGGCCGGTGGCCAGTTCGCGGGCCAGGAGGCTGCTGAAGCGGGTGTCGGGGGGCTCCGAGCCGACGCCGGGCGGCAGCCAGACGGCCGCTGCCAGGAGGCCGCCCTCCGCGCGCTCGGCCACCCAGATGCGGCCCTCCTCCAGGGCGTAATGGGCCAGTACGAGACGCATCGCGCTCTGCTTCTGCTCCCAGTCGTCCGAGGGCGCCGGCGCCGCGATCATGCGGACCACCGCCGGTACGTCCACCAGTTCCGCCGCTCGTACGGTCGTCCCGGTGCGCGAGTTCAGCGAGTGCAGCGGGGGCATCGTCATCGTCGTCATCTTGCTGGGCTCCATCTTTCTTGGGGGGGGGTCAGGCCGCTCGGCTCGCGCCGGTCAGGATTCGGGGGGTGGGGCGGGGGAAGCGGGACACCCTCGCCTCCGGGCCGGGCTCGGGTGCGGGCTCCTGGCGCTGGGGGGCGCTCAGCAGCACCACGCCCCGGGACGCCGCCAGCGCGCCCGCGATCGCGAGGGCGGCGCCGGTCCCCCCGTACTGGAAGCCCTCGCCCAGCAGCGTGACGCCGATGGCCGCTGCCGTGACCGGGTTCACCAGGGTGAGGGTGGCCAGGGGGCCGCCGAGGCCGCTGCCGTACGCCTTCTGCGCCAGGAGCAGGCCGCCCGCCGCGAAGGCCACCGTCAGGACCGCTGCCGTCGCCGCGCTCCACGACAGCGTCGGGTCCACCGCCAGTTTCTGGGCCAGCGTCGAGCCGACCGCGGAGGCGATGCCGGAGGCCGTCGCGTAGGCGAGGCCCGCGCGGGGCGAGCGGCCCGCGGCGATGCTCACCAGCACCGCGACGACCGCCGCCGCGGCCAGTGCGACCAGCAGGACCTCGTTCGTGCCGAGCGCGCTGTCCGACGTACCGCCCGAGGCGGTGACCGTCAGGAGGGCGGTCAGGCCCGCGAGGGTGAGGGCCATGCCGCGCCACTGCGTGCCCGAGGTGCGGCGGCGGGCCACCAGCGAGCCGAGGGGCACCGCGACCACCAGGGTCAGTACGCCGAGCGGCTGCACCAGGCTCAGGGGGCCGTAGCGCAGGGCGACCACGTGCAGCAGGGCGCCCGCCGCGTTGAGGAGCACCGCCCACCACCACGAGGGCCGGACGAGCGCGCCGCGCAGCCCCGGCGTTCCGGCCGCCGTGCGCTCCTGGACCACGGCGGCCGTGGCGTAGCAGAGCGCGGAGACGAGGGAGAGGGCGAGGGCCAGCAGCACCGGAGAGTTCATCGTCGCCAGCCCTTCCATCGATACGAAACGGTTTCGTACCGACAAGCTACGACGATCACGATCGAAACGCAAGCGTTTCTTTAGTGGGTTCGGAAGGCGTCGGGGAGTAGCCGCTGGTGACGGACTCGCGGGGTCCGGATAAAAGGTCCATTCACCCCACAACCATCCGGTCGCCACACCGTCTTACAAGCACAACCAGCGAATCCGGGGGGATTCATGTTTCGCACCGTTCGTGCAGGCCGTCCACTGACCTTGGGCGCGGCCGGTCTGCTGCTGTCGCTGGGCGCGGTCGCCGTCGCGCCCGCCGCCATGGCCGAGCCGGGGGCGCCGACCACCCCGTCGGCCGGGCCCTCGCAGACCTGCTGCGACACCACGCTCTCCGTCGACGGGCCCGCCGCCGTGGGTCTGGCGGGGCAGCCGGTGGAGTTCACCGAGAAGATCACCAACACCTCCGCCACCGAGACCCAGAAGCTCTTCCTCAACCTGGTCGCGGACGCCGGCGCCGGCCTGCCGAAGAACGGCCTGGCGATGTACTACCGCACGGACGCCGGGGCCTGGGAGCAGGTGGCGATGGAGTACAGCGGCGGCTCGTTCCAGGGCGCGCTGCCGATCACCATCACGCTCGGCCCGGGCGAGAACCGGGTCCTCCACCTGCGCCTCGGGCTGCCCATGGGCGAACCGCACAACGGCGACAGCAACGGCGGTGCGAGAACAGTCCAGTTGACGTCGTCCGTCGGGGCGGCCGACGGTTCGTGGGTCCTCCAGGCGCGTGACGTCCGTACGATCCCGGTCCAGGGCCTGTCCGCCGCCCTCACCGGCGTGCTCGCGACGGTCGTGCGCGGGGTGCCGGTCGAGTTCAGGGCGACGGTCACCAACCCGACGCCCTCCGAGTACGTCAACCTCAACAGCGTCCTGTTCACCGACAAGGACGCGACCGTGCAGGTGCGGCGGGACGGCGCCTGGGTCACCCTGCCGCCGGTGGCCGCCGACGATCCGGGCCGGGTCGGCCACTATCTGGGCAAGCGCGACCACACGCTCCCGGTGGGCAGCACCAACTCGGTCCCGGTACGGGTCACTTGGAAGGACGGCGCCCCGCTCGGCAAGTCCGTCCTCACCCAGAGCGTCATCGTCAACGAGGGGTCGGTCCCGTTCCGGGGCACGTACGTCGGTGCCATGTCCGTCCAGGTCACCGTGACCGGCGGCCAGTCGGCGTCCCCGAGCCCGACCCGGACCACAGACCCGACCCCGACCTCGACACCGTCGGCCTCCGCCTCCGCCTCCGCGACACCAACCGCCACGCCCACCACGGCGCCCGCCACCCCCACACCCACCACGGGTACGGAGTTGGCGAGCACCGGCGGCGACGGCGGCACGCTCGCGCTGTCCGTCGGCGGCGCCGCGCTGGTCTTCGCGGGCGGCTCCCTGGCCGCCTACGTCCGGCTGCGCCGCCGCGCGTAGGCAGAGACAGACAGAGACAGGCAGAGACAGGCAGACAGAGATAGGCAGAGACGGAAGGGTCAGCCGGTGAACACCGCCGTCCCGCCCTGCGTCAGCTTCCAGTTGGTGACGGCGAAGTCGGCGGGGTTCAGGCTCCCCTTCGACGTCACGTAGTCGATCATCAGCTGACGTATCTCGTTGGTGGAGCTGTACGCGATGTCGGCGGTGGCGATGTGCGGGTAGCCGCTGCCGCCGTTGGCACGGTAGTTGTTCACCGCGACGACGAAGACCTGGTCGTCGGCGACCGAACTGCCCTGGTACGAAAGGTTCTTGATCCGCGAACCCTCCGCCGCCGCGATGTCGATCTCGTAGTCGACCCCGGCGGCGGTGTCGTACATGTAGTCCCAGAAGCTGTTGGCGTTGGTGAGGGTGGCCGTGTCAACTGCCGTACCGGATGGCACCTGGTGGTAGTACTTCGCCGCGAACTCCAGATAGTCCTTCAGCTGAGCACCCGTCAACTTCTTGCCGTACAGCGTGTTGTCGTAGATGTAGAGCCCGGCGATGTCCTTGATGGTGACGCTGCCGGCCGGGATGTCGGCCGTACGCGAGAAGGGCGCGGCGACGGAGATGAGCGGCAGGGCCGCATCGGAGGCTGACAACCCCGCCTTGACCGTGTCCATCTGCACCTGGTGGATGAAGTCCATGATCGGGACGTCCTTCCAGCAGGACTCGGCGGCGGAGAGATCCTGAGTGCAGGTGCCCACGGCCGTGTTGACGTACTTCACGACCAGCTCGTGGTCGGCCTCCAGGAGCTTCCTGATCTCCGGGTCCTCGTCCACCGTGCTGGGGTTGAGGGTCTGCGCGGTCTTCTTGGTGACCTTCCACTGCCCGCGCACGAGTTCCAGCTCGAAGTCGAAGACGCTGAGCCGGTAGCCCCAGCAGTACGGCTCGGAGAGGAGGACGTCCGCGCCGGTCTCGTCGTTCTTCACGGTGTACGAGGGCACCTCGACGTGGGTGTGGCCGACCAGGATGGCGTCGATGCCGGGGACCTGCTGGGCGACGAGGTTCGAGGCGTTCTCGACGTACGGCAGCGAGTCGCCGTAGGACGAGGAACCGTCGAGCCCGGAGTGGTCGGTGAGGAAGACGACGTCGCAGCCGAGCGCGCGCAGCCGGGGCACGTACTTCTTCGCCTGCTCGACCAGCCCCGGGAAGACCATCTTGCCGCCGACGTTGTCCTTGTCCCAGATGGCGATGCCCGGGTTGGTGAGGCCGAGGATGCCGACCTTGATGTCGGGGGCGCCCGGCACCCGGATGTGCTTCACGGTGTACGGCTGGAAGGCGGGCTTCAGCGTCTTCGCGTCCAGCGCGTTGGCGCCGAGCAGTGGGAAGCGGCACTGGCTCTCGAACTTCCTGAGCAGCTCGATGCCGTAGTTGAACTCGTGGTTGCCGAGGGCGGCGGCGTCGTACCGCATGTGGTTCATCGCGACGGCCATCGGGTGCTTCGGGCCGCCCTTGTCGGTGATGGACTGCACGCGCGCGAAGTAGTAGGCGAGGGAGGTGCCCTGGATGATGTCGCCGGCGTCGACGAGCAGGACGTGCTCCTCCCCCTTCGCCTTCCGCTGCTGCTTGATGAGGGTGGCGACCCGGGCGACACCGACGGAGTTGCCCTTCGCGTCGGAATAGGCCTTGTCCAGGTAGTAGTCCCAGTCGAAGACATGGCTGTGCAGGTCGGTGGTGCCCAGGATGGAGAACGTCCAGGTCTTCGGGCACTTGGGGGGCTTGTGCCCGGCGGGCCCGGGCTGGGCGGCCTCGGCGGTGCCGGTACCGGCCGCTCCCGCGACGGCGACGGCCGCGCCGGTGACGGCCGACTTCTGCACGAACTCACGGCGGTTCATGGGCGAGATGGGCATGCGAGGACTCCCGGGCTCCTGAGCAGTTGATTGCTACACGCGTAGAGCGTGGCCGTGCGCAGGGCCTCCTTGAACCAAGAACAGGCCATGACAGCCCATGTCCCGGCCAATTCCAGCGATAAGCACCGTTCCCAGGAGCACCGTTAACCCCCTGTGAACCTGTTGTCAGTGCGGTGACCTACTCTCTTCCTTCACCAGCTCCACACAGGAGCCGGGCGGCCCCGCTCTCGGGGCGCTTTCGTACCGGGGGGTTCGAAATCACCGTGCACAGACGCACTCTGTCGACCGCGCTCGCGGTCGCACTCACATTCGGTTCCGTCGCGCTCACGACCGGCGTCGCGGGCACCGCCATGGCGGACGACCAGCGGGACCTGGGCATCGTCTCCTTCGGCGACATCGTCGTGGACGGCGTCCACCAGCGGGTCTTCGTCAGCGATCCGGACAGCGACCGGATCGTCGCCACGGACTTCCGGGGCAACTTCGTCAGGGAGATCTCCAACCTGCGCGGTGTCCGGGGCCTGGAGCTGTCCGCCGACTCGGGCACCCTCTACGCCGCCGTGCCCGACAACCTGGGCGGAACCGCCGACGCGATCGTCGCCGTCGACACCGCCACGACCACGGTGTCGGCGCAGTACCCCACGGGGGACGTGAACCCGCAGTCCGTGGCCCTCGCGGGCGGCAAGCTGTGGTTCGGCTACGGCGACCTCGGCACCGGCAACATCGGCTCCGTCGACCTGACCGACCCGGAGCACAAGGTCACCCTCGACGGCGACGCCGCGAAGCCCTGGACCGCCGCTCCGCTGCTGGACGCGGCGCCGGGCTCGAACACGCTGGTGGCCGGCCTGCCGCGCCGCAGTTCGACCGAACTCGGCGTGTACGACGTCTCGTCGGGCACCCCGACCGCCACCGCGCGCACGACCGTCGCGGGCGAGCAGCTGAAGGACCTCGCGGTCACGCCGGACGGCCAGCGGGTCGTCGTCGCCGCCCAGACCCCGTACAACCACGTGGTGTACAAGACCGCCGACCTCACGGCGGCCGGCAAGTACGCCAACACCCAGGGGTACGCCAACGCGGTGGCCGTCGCCCCCGACGGCACGGTCGCGGCTGGCAACGACACGACGTACGGCCAGGGCCTGAACGTCTACAAGCCGGGCGGCACGACCTCCGTCCGGGACTACGACTTCATCGGCGACGGCAGCACGGGCAGGCTCGCCGCCGCCGGCCTCGGCTGGGCACCGGACCGGTCCCGGCTGTTCGCGGTGACGTCCGCCGGGGACAGCAGGTACGACCTGCGCGTCCTGAACACCCCGACGAAGGCGGTCACGGCCGTCTCCGTCAGCGCGCCCACCAAGTCCGCGCGGGCGAAGAAGCTGACGGTGACGGGCAAGATCACCAGCAAGGTGAAGGTGCCCGCAGGCAGCAAGCTGACGATCACCCGCAAGGACCTGGAGACCCCGAACGGCCGCAAGATCGGCACGGCCACGGTCGCGTCGAACGGCACGTTCACCTTCACCAACAGCCCGCCGGCCGGCGGCAGGGTGACGTACACGCTGTCGTACGCGGGCGACGCGAACCACCTGGCTTCGTCGGGCTCGGACGCGGTGGACGTCTCACGCGCGGCGACGACGATCAGCCTCTCCAACAACAAGAAGACGTACGACTACGCGAAGAGCGTCAAGTTCACGGCGCACCTCGGCAAGACGTACAAGAACCGCAAGGTCGAGATCTGGGCCGACCCGTACGGCTCGGCGCCCAACAAGCTGGTCAAGGCCGGCACGGTGAACGCCAACGGCGACTTCGCGGCCACGTACAAGCTCACCCGCGACACCCGCCTGACGGCCCGTTTCACGGGCGACGCCCGCTACGCGCCCAAGTCGGTGGCCAGCACGGTCTACACCAGGGTCAAGGTGTCGACGACGATCAGCCGCCAGTACAAGAACCAGCAGGCGTACGGCCAGACCTACGCCTACTTCCACCAGGCGACGAACCCGCTGTTCACGACGTCCATGACGGCGTACCCGAACCGCGAACAGCGCCTGCAGATCGAGTACTTCTACGAGGGCGCCTGGTACGACGGCGGCTCGCAGTACTTCGCCCTCGACTCGGCGGGCGTCTCCCGCGTCGAGTTGGGCGGCACGCACGACATCGGCTACCGCTTCCGCATCCGCTCGTCGTACATCGACGGGGCATCGGGGGACAACGTGAACACGACGACGCACGGGGGTTGGAAGTACTTCATCTTCACCAAGTGAGGTGAGGCCCTGAGAGATCGGGAGGAATGGCTGCCGCTCAGTGTGCGCGTGACTACGCTGAGTGGCAGCTGGCCTGTCTCAGGAGAAGGGCGCATCATGACGTTGATGACAGAGCGACCGATCACGATACGCGGCACGGAGTCCCCCAGCTTCGAGGGCTTGCTGGACGCCCTCGACCAGCTCGGCCTGCCGGACGGCTACAGGGCCGAGATCATCGAGGGGAAGATCGTCGTGTCGCCGTGGTCGAAGGGGTACTACTCCCGCGTCATGAAACTGGTGCGCCGACAGCTTGAGGACTTCCTCCCCGAAGGCCACCTCATCGATTCGTCACCCCTTCTGTTCGTCTTCCCCGGCGTCGAGCGTGCCTACGGACCGGACATCTACGCCGCGCACGAGCGGACGCTGGAGACCGACAGCAACCGCCTCGACGGCGAAGGTCTCTCCTTCGTCGCCGAGCTGACCTCCCCCTCCACCCGGATCGACGACCTGACCGACAAGGTCGAGGTCTACGGGAAGGCGGGCGTCCCCGTCTACCTGGTCCTCGACATGCAGGAGGAAGAGGCCAGCCTGCACCTGGACCCGTACGAGCACGGCTACAAGTCCCGGCTCACCAAGCCGTTCGGCGAGAAGCTCTACATCCCCGACCCCTTCGGCTGCGAACTCGACACCGCGGGGTTCCAGGCCCCTCCGGACGAGGACTGACCCCGAAGACGACCGAACGCCCGAGGGGCACCCCGCAGGACAGGGTGCCCCTCAGCCGTTCTTCTGTTCTTCCGTCCTAGATGAACGAGTTGACCTCGATCGTCTCCGTCCGCCCCGGCCCGACCCCGATCGCCGAGATCGGTGCCCCGGACATCTCCTCCAGCGCCTTCACGTACGCCTGGGCGTTCTTCGGGAGGTCCGCGAAGGTCTTCGCCTTGGTGATGTCCTCGGACCAACCAGGGAGGTTCTCGTAGATCGGCTTCGCGTGGTGGAAGTCGGTCTGGGAGTACGGGAGTTCCTCGACGCGCTTGCCGTCGATCTCGTACGCCACGCAGACCGGGATCTCCTCCCAGCCCGTCAGGACGTCGAGCTTGGTGAGGAAGAAGTCGGTCAGGCCGTTGACCCGGGTCGCGTACCGCGCGATGACCGCGTCGAACCAGCCGCAGCGGCGGTCACGGCCGGTCGTCACACCCCGCTCGCCACCGATGCGGCGCAGGGCGTCGCCGTCCGCGTCGAAGAGTTCGGTCGGGAAGGGGCCGGCGCCGACGCGGGTCGTGTACGCCTTGAGGATGCCGATGACCCGGCTGATCTTCGTCGGGCCCACGCCCGAGCCCGTGCACGCGCCGCCCGCGGTGGGGTTGGACGACGTGACGAAGGGGTACGTCCCGTGGTCGATGTCCAGGAGCGTGCCCTGGCCGCCCTCGAAGAGGACCACCTTGTCGTCGTCGAGCGCCTGGTTGAGGACCAGGACGGTGTCGGCGACGTACGGCTTGAGCCGGTCCGCGTAGGTCAGCAGCTCCTCGACGATCTGCTCCACCTCGATCGCCCGCCGGTTGAAGACCTTGGTCAGGAGCTGGTTCTTGCCGTCCAGCGCCGCCTCGACCTTCTGGGTGAGGATCGACTCGTCGTAGAGGTCCTGGACGCGGATACCGACGCGGTTGATCTTGTCGGCGTACGTCGGACCGATGCCACGCCCGGTGGTCCCGATCTTCCGCTTCCCGAGGAAGCGTTCCGTCACCTTGTCGACGGTGACGTTGTACGGCGTGATGATGTGAGCGTTACCGCTGATCAGGAGCTTGGACGTGTCGACGCCTCGCTCGTTCAGCCCGTTCAGCTCGGAGAACAGGACCGACGGGTCGACGACGACGCCGTTGCCGATGACGGGTGTGCATTCAGGTGTGAGGATTCCGGAAGGGAGCAGGTGCAGGGCGTACTTCTGATCGCCCACGACCACCGTGTGGCCGGCGTTGTTGCCGCCCTGGTAGCGCACCACATAGTCCACAGACCCGCCGAGCAGGTCCGTGGCCTTCCCTTTACCTTCGTCACCCCACTGAGCACCGAGCAGCACAAGTGCGGGCACGCGCGTACACCCCTTCCGGGCGGGGCATGTCCAAGGCCAGGGGCGTACGTGACTGAGCTGTCGGCTCATGCCTCGTACACCGGCGACCCTCGTCGGCCGCAACCCGTCGGACCCGGATGCCCCGGAATAGACCAAGCCCCTGGCGCAATAGCGCAAGGGGCTCTTGCACAAAGATGCTACCCGAGGAAGCGAGGCATGACCGAGGTGGCGACTTCCGACCAGCTCTTCGTGGTCATCGACCCGGTCGCCCGGCGGACGGACGGCGAGTCTGTACGAATCGCGAAAGACGTGCTCAGCGCGGGTGCGACCACAAAGGTGTGCCTCCCGGACAGCCCCGAGGAATTCGCCCGGGCCCTGTCCAGGAGGGGCTCCCGAAGGCCCGTGGTGATCGGCGACGACCGGGCGCTCCTGCGCACGGTGGCCCTCCTGCACCGGCAACGCGAACTGGCCGGATGCGCACTGTCGGTCGTCCCGGTGGGCGCGACCGGCGTCCTGGCCCTGACCCGCTCCCTGGGCATCCCCACGGGCGCGGTGGCGGCGGCCCGCGCGGTCCTGGAGGGCGCGGAACGCCGCCTGGACCTGTTGGTCGACGACAGCGACGGGGTGGTGGTGGGCGCGGTACGAATCCCGGCGGTACGGGGTCCCGGCGGCGGCATCGACATCGGCCCGGCCGCCGACTCCCACGGCGGTACGGGGGTGCCGGACCCGGCGCACCACTGGCTGCGGACCTGCCAGTCCCTGGTACGCACCCTGGCGACCCGCCCCGTCCGAGGGGCGCGGTCCGCCAGGGTGACCGCGCCCCCGGGCGGCCCCGGCCCTTCCCGGCTCCGGGTCGAGGTGGACGGCGTGACCCTGGTGGACCTGGACCAGCCGGTGGAGGCGGTGACACTGACCCCCGGGGCGGCCGGCGGCGCCCGGGTGGAGGTACGGCCGGCGTCGGTGGGCGCGGAGGCGTCTCCGCTGGGGGTGGTGGGGCGGAGGGTGACGGTGTCGGGGGCGGATTTCCGCTACCGCGCGGACGCGGGGCTGGTGAGCGGGCCGGTGCGGAGGCGGACGTGGGTGGTGCGGGAGGGGGCTTGGGGGTTGACGTTGCCGGGGTGAGGGGGGTGGTGTTTCAGCCCGTTGGAGGTCCCCCCTCTGGGGGAGGGGCGGGTAGGGGCGACGGGGGCGAGTCCAGCTCGTCCTTCAGTCCCACCCCCGTCAGCCCCAACTCCCGCGCCCGCCCCATCAGCCCCACCAACTTCCCCGCCGCCACCTCGTACCCCAACCCCAACGGCGGCCTGATGTTGGACAGACAGTTCCGGTCCGCGTCCGTGGTCGTCCCGGGAAGCGGGGCGTACGTCAGATACGCGCCCAGTGAGTCCGCCGCCGACATGCCGGGGCGTTCGCCGATCAGGACGACCACCATCGTCGCGCCCATCGCGTGGGCGACGTCGTCGCCCAGAGCCACCCTCGCCTGTTCCGCGAGGATCACCGGCGCCACCCGCACCCCCACCCCCAGCCGCTCCACAGTCGCCCGCACCACCGGCGCCGCATGCTCGTGCACAGCCCGGCTGGACAGCCCGTCCGCCACGACGAACACCACGTCCCAGTCACCGCCGGGCAGGTGGGCGCGGTCGATGTCGTCCAGACGGCGCCCCAGGTCGGGGCGCTGGAGGTACGTCAGCCTGTCACCGGCCGCGCTGCGTACCCGTACCGTCGGCATGCCCGGCAGGGCCGCGGCGACCACCTCCGGAGCGAACGGCGAGTGCACCGCGTCCCTCGCCGCAGCGTGCGCGGCCTGCAGTTCCAGGCGGTGGTGGGTCGGCAGCGCCGAGCCCGCGCGCCCGAGGCCGATACGGGCCTGCGTGTGCCGACGCAGAGCCGCCCACATCGTCAAGTCGTCCGAGGACAAGGCCACTTGACCTTCCGTCATGCCGCCAGCTCCTTTCCGATCGCCGTCAGCGGGTGTGCCGTCCCCGACACGTCTCTGATCGCGCCCCGTTCGTCCAGCAGACCGATCCCCTCCAGCCACGCCTCGAACTCCGGTGCCGGGCGCAGCCCGAGGACCTCGCGGAGATACAACGCGTCGTGGTACGAGGCGGATTGGTAGTTGAGCATGATGTCGTCGCCGCCCGGGGTGCAGATCACGAACGACGCCCCCGCCACCCCCAGCATCGTCAGCATCGTCGCCACGTCGTCGTCATCCGCGTCGGCGTGGTTCGTGTAGCAGATGTCCAGGCCCATGGGCAGGCCGAGCAGCTTGCCGCAGAAGTGGTCCTCCAGGGCCGCGCGGAGGATCTGCCGGCCGTCGTACAGGTACTCCGGGCCTATGAAGCCCACCACCGTGTTCACCAGCAGCGGGTCGTAGCGGCGGGCCACCGCGTACGCCCGTGCCTCCACCGTCTGCTGGTCCACCCCGTGGTGCGCGTCGGCGGACAGCGCGCTGCCCTGCCCGGTCTCGAAGTAGAGGGCGTTGCGCCCCACCGTCCCCCGGTTCAGCTTCCCCGCCGCCTCGTACGCCTCGTCCAGCAGGCCCAGGGTCACCCCGAAGGACGCGTTCGCCGCCTGCGTACCCGCGATCGACTGGAACACCAGGTCCACCGGCGCCCCGCGCTCCATCAGGTCCACGCTCGTCGTGACATGGCACAGGACACACGACTGGGTCGGGATCCGGTACCGCTGGATGACCTCGTCCAGCAGCTCCAGCAGGTCCCGCACCGCCTTCGGGCTGTCCGTCGCCGGGTTGATGCCGATCACCGCGTCGCCCGAGCCCAGCAGCAGGCCGTCCAGCAGCGCCGCCGCCACGCCCGCCGGGTCGTCCGTCGGGTGGTTGGGCTGGAGGCGGGTGGCCAGGCGCCCCGGCAGGCCGATCGTCGAGCGGAACGACGTGACGACCCGCACCTTCCTCGCCACCGCGACCAGGTCCGCGTTCCCCATCAGCTTGGAGACGGCGGCCACCATCTCGGGCGTCAGCCCGGGCTCCACCGCCGCCAGGGTCTCCGCGTCCGCCTCCGCCGACAGCAGCCACTCCCGGAAGCCGCCCACCGTCAGCCCGGCCACCGGCGCGAAGGCGGCCAGGTCGTGGGTGTCCAGGATCAGCCGGGTCACGTCGTCGTCCTCGTACGGGACCACCGGCTCGGCGAGAAAACGAGCCAGCGGGACGTCCGCCAACGCCCAGCGCGCCGCGACCCGTTCCCGCGCCGAGTCCGCCGCCAGGCCCGCCAGCCGGTCGCCGGAGCGCTCGGGGCTCGCGGCGGCGAGCAGCCGCGCCAGGGAGTCGAAGCGGTAGCTGTGGCCGCCGAGGGTGGAGGTGTACGTACTCATGGCGCTCATGGCGACGACCGTACGAGCCACGTGTTGCGGTCAGATTTCTAAAGGTCTGGTTGACAAGTATTTAACATCCCGCCACCCTTGACCGACTCATTTGGGCTACAGAGTTCCACCTCGTCGGCAGTACGAACAGGAAGGGGCCACCCGATGGCAGTAGACGAGGGCGTAGCCCCGGCGACAGACACCGGAACCGGCGACGAAGGCACGGTTCACCGGCTGAAGCCGAACGCGATCGGTTTGCTCGGCGTGGTCTTCATGGCCGTCGCCACGGCCGCGCCGATCACCGCGATGACGGGCAACGTGCCCTTCATGGTGTCGGCGGGCAACGGCATCGGCGCCCCGGCGAGCTACCTCGTCGCAATGGTCGTCCTGGCAATCTTTGCCGTCGGCTTCACCTCGATGGCGAAGCACATCACCTCCACCGGCGCCTTCTACGGCTTCATCTCCTACGGCCTCGGCCGCACGGTCGGCCTCGCGTCAGGACTGCTCGCCACCTTCGCGTACGTCGTCTTCGAGCCGGCCCTGATCGGCATCTTCTCGACCTTCGCGACCGAGACCATCAAGGACCAGACGGGCACCGACATCCCCTGGTGGCTGTTCGCGATCCTGATGCTCGCGATCAACGCGACGGGCACCTGGTTCGGCGTCTCGGTGGCCGAAAAGCTACTGGTCGTCCTGCTCGCCACCGAGGTGACGATCCTCGCCGCGATGGCCATCTCGGTCGCCTTCCACGGCGGCGGCCCGAACGGCTTCACCTTCGGCCCCGTGAACCCGGTCAACGCCTTCCAGGGCACCAGCGCGGGCCTCGGCCTCTTCTTCGCCTTCTGGTCGTGGGTCGGCTTCGAGTCGACGGCGATGTACGGCGAGGAGTCCCGCGACCCGAAGAAGATCATCCCCAAGGCGACGATGATCAGCGTCCTGGGCGTCGGCGTCTTCTACGTCTTCGTCTCCTGGATGGCCATCATCGGCAACGGCGAGGACGCGGCCGTCAAGGCGGCCTCCTCCGCGAACCCCCTCGCCCTGTTCTTCAACCCCACCGAGCAGTACGTCGGCCACTGGGCGGTCGTCGTCATGCAGTGGCTGATGATCACCGGCTCGCTCGCCTGCGGCATGGCCTTCCACAACTGCGCCGCCCGCTACATGTACGCCCTGGGCCGCGAGGGCGTACTCCCCTCCCTCAAGAACACCATCGGCCGCACCCACGCCTCCCACGGCTCCCCGCACATCGCGGGCCTGGTCCAGACGGTCATCAGCGGCGTCCTGCTGGCCGCGTTCGCACTCGCGGGCAAGGACCCGTACACCGGTACGTACGTCCTGCTGGCGATCCTCGGCACGATGGCGATCCTCGTCGTCCAGGCCGTCTGCTCCTTCGCGGTGCTGGCGTACTTCCGCAAGAACCACCCGGAGAGCAGGCACTGGTTCCGGACGTTCACGGCACCGCTGGTCGGCGGCCTCGCGATGCTCGCGGTGGTGGTGCTGCTGGTGTCCAACATGGGCGTCGCGGCGGGCCCGGAGTCGGACTCCCTGGTCCTCAGGGCCACCCCCTGGCTGGTCGCCCTGATCGCGGCGGGCGGCATCGGCTACGCCACCTATCTGAAGCGCCGCGCGCCGGAGCGGTACGCGCTGCTGGGGCGGACGGTGCTGGAGGAGACGAAGGAGCGGTAGCGCTCCGCTCGGGGGGGGGCCGCCGAAGAACTGCCTTCGGAGTAACTGTCGTTGGGGAACTGCGGGTCGTCCGTGGCTGGGCGCGCAGTTCCCCGCGCCCCTTTGGGGCGCGTTGCCGCTAGGCCCCGCCGAAGGTCCTGGCCCGTTCCACCCGCCACCGTTCCATCAGCTTGGTCAGCTCGCCCTCCAGGAACTCGAAGAAGGCGAGCGTCTCCGCCATCCGCCGCCCCCCGGGGCTCTCGGCGCCGAGGCTGTCGACGCCCGCGCGCAGGGTCTGCTCCCAGCGCTTGAGGACGGCGTCGCGGTTGGTGATCGCCTCGTACCACTGGTCACTGTGCACCCGGTACCGCTCGCGCCGCGAGCCCGGTTCGCGCTCCCGCGACACCATGTGGACCTGGGACAGATAGCGCACGGCGCCGGACACCGCGGCCGGGCTGACCTGGAGTTGTTCGCCGAGTTCGGCGGAGGTCAGGGCGCCGGCGTCGGAGGAGAGCAGCGCGGCGAAGACCCGGGCGGCCATGCGCTGCATCCCGGCGTCGACGAGCTGGGCGGCGAAGCTCTCGACGAACCTCGACACAGCCTCGGGGTCCCGCCCCGCCGCACCCGGTTCCGCCATCCGCAGCTCATCTCCCCTGGTCGCACGCCTCCCCCAACTGTATCCGCCATTCATACGCTTCCTTAACTTCACAAATTTCTGAAGACAGCGTACGTTCGGAAACATGACGAAGGCCAGCCCCGCTGTCGAGGTATCCGGACTCCACAAGTCGTTCGGCCGCACCCACGCCCTGGACGGTCTCGACCTCACCGTGGAGACCGGCGAGGTGCACGGCTTCCTGGGCCCCAACGGCGCCGGGAAGTCGACGACCATCCGCGTCCTCCTCGGCCTCCTGCGCGCCGACTCCGGCACCGCCCGCATCCTCGGCCGCGACCCCTGGGCGGACGCGGTGGAGGTGCACCGCAGGATCGCGTACGTCCCCGGCGACGTCACCCTGTGGCGCAACCTCTCCGGCGGCGAGGTCATCGACCTGTACGGCCGACTGCGCGGCGGCGGTCTCGACAAGGGGCGCCGGGCCGATCTGATCGAACGGTTCGAGCTGGACCCGACGAAGAAGGGCCGCACGTACTCGAAGGGCAACCGCCAGAAGGTGGCGCTGGTGGCGGCGTTCGCGTCGGACGTGGACCTGCTGATCCTCGACGAACCGACCTCCGGCCTGGACCCGTTGATGGAGGAGGTCTTCCAGCGCTGCGTGGAGGAGGAACGGGACAGGGGCCGTACGGTCCTGCTCTCCTCCCACATCCTCAGCGAGGTCGAGGAGTTGTGCGACCGGGTCAGCATCATCCGCAAGGGCCGCACGGTCGAGACGGGCTCACTGGCCGACCTGCGCCACCTCACGAGGACGAGCATCACCGCCGAACTCGCGGGCGCCCCCAACGGCTTGACCCGTCTCCCCGGCGTCCACGACCTCGACGTACAGGGAAGCCGGGTCCGACTCCAGGTCGACACCGACAAGCTGGACGCCGTACTGCGCTCGCTCACGGAGTCGGGCGTACGGTCCCTGCGGTCGACGCCACCGACGCTGGAGGAGCTGTTCCTGCGCCACTACCAGGACGAGCAGGGTGAGACGGGCGCGCAGAACGAGCAGGACGAGCAGAACTCGACGGTGACCCGATGACCGCCGTCACGTCGGCCCCAGCCGCACGCAGGACCACCGGCTCGCGCCAACTGGCGGGCACCGGCGCCCTGTTGCGCTTCAACCTGCGCCGCGACCGCCTGATGATCCCCATCTGGGTGGCGGTGACGGCCCTCATGGTGCTCTCCCTGCCCGGCTCATTGGAGAGCGTGTACTCCACCCCCGCCGAACGCGCCGACATCGCCCGCCAGTTGCTGGGCAACAGCTCACTGCGGGCCACGTACGGCCCGGTGTTCAGCGACTCGATCGGCGGGCTCACGGCCTGGCGCGTCGGCGGTTACGCGGCGATCCTCGCCGCCGTCATGAGCCTGCTCGTCGTCGTACGGCACACCCGTGACGAGGAGGAGAGCGGACGCCAGGAGCTGATCTCGTCGGCGATGGTGGGCCGCCGGGCACCACTCACAGCGGCCCTGCTCACCGCCCTGGTGGCGAACGCCGTACTGGCCCTGCTGATCACGGCCGGACTGTCGCCCCAAGGCGCCCCGGGCGCAGTGGCGTTGGGCCTGGGCATCGGCGGAGTGGGGGCGGTGTTCGCGACGCTCGCGGCGATCGTCGCGCAGTTCACGGAGAGCGCGCGGCTGGCGAAGGGCCTGACGGGCGGGCTGGTGGGGCTGGCGTTCGTCCTGCGCGCGGCGGGCGACTCAGCGACGAACGACGCCTCCTCGCCGCTGACCTGGCTGTCCCCGATCGGCTGGCTGGAGAACCTCCGGCCCTTCGCGGCCGAACGGTGGTGGGTGCTGGGCCTGTTCGCGGTGGCAGTGGCCGTACAGGGCTGTCTGGCCTACGAGTTGGCGGGCCGCAGGGACGTGGGAATGAGCTTCGTCGCGACCCGCCCGGGCCCGGCGACCGGCCGCCTGGGCACGGCGGGCGCACTGGCCTGGCGGCTGCAGCGAGGGTCGGTCCTCGGCTGGAGCGTCGGCTTCCTCGCGGCGGGGGTCGCCTTCGGCGGGCTGACGAAGGGCGCGGCGGACCTGGTCGGCGACAACGCCAAGACCAGGGAGATCATCGAGCGGATGGGCGGCCAGTCGGGCATCGAGGACGCCTTCCTCGCCACGATGACCGGCATGTTCGGCATGGTGGCGGCGCTGTACATCGTGTCGTCGGTGCTCCGCCTGCACGCGGAGGAGACCTCGGGGCGAGCGGAACCCCTCCTGGCGAACGCGGTGGGCCGCCTCCGCTGGGCCGCGGGCCACCTGCTGATCGCCTTCGCGGGCGCGGCCCTGATCCTCCTGCTGAGCGGCCTGGGCCTGGCCCTCGGCTACGGCCGGGAGCTGGGCCCCCTGCTGGCCGCGAGCCTGACCCAGCTCCCGGCGGTGTGGGTACTGGGCGGCCTCGCGGTCCTGCTGTACGGCCTCTCACCCCAACTGACCCCCGGCGCCTGGGGAGTTGCCGGTTTCGCCCTGCTGCTGGGCTGGATCGGCCCGGCCCTGGACGTACCGCAGGCGGTGCTGGACCTGTCCCCCTTCGGCCACCTCCCGAAGCTGCCGGGCGGCGAGATGACCTGGCCGCCCGTGCTGGTGCTCACGGGGGCGGCGGTGGGGCTGGTCTCGGCGGGGCTGGCCGGGCTGCGGCGGCGAGACCTGAGCACATGAGGCACAACCGTCGGCCGAGCCCGAACCGAAGGGAATCGAATGGTCCGTGACTCGTTGGCCCCGTAGGGTTCGGCGATGGACTGGAACGCCTGGCACGACCAGTACGACACGGTCGACTCCCGGTTGGCGCGGCGGCTGCACACCGTTCGGGAGCAGATCCGACACGCCCTGGACGAGGCCCCGACCGGGCCACTGAACGTGATCAGCCTGTGCGCCGGTGACGGCAGGGACATCCTCCACGTCCTCGCCGATCACCCGCGCCGCGACGACGTACGGGCAAGGCTCGTCGAACTGGACCCCCGCAACACGGCCGCGGCTTCGGAAACCGCCCGCCGGGCAGGGCTGGACCGGGTCGAGGTGGTGACAGGCGACGCTTCCCTCGTCGACCGGTACCAGGACCTGGCCCCAGCGGATCTCGTCCTGGTCTGCGGAGTGTTCGGAAACATCACGGACGCCGACATCGAGCGCACCATCGGCGCCTGTGGCGGGCTGTGCGACACCGGCGGCACGGTCATCTGGACCCGGCACCGTGCCGCGCCCGACCACGTACCGCTGATCTGCGACTGGTTCGCCGGGCAGGACTTCGAACTCCGGTGGCTGTCGGACCCGGCCGTGCGCCAAGGGGTCGGTGTACACCGCTTCACCGGAACCCCTCGCCCCCTCCACGCCGGCACCCGCATGTTCGAGTTCGTCGGCTACGACGTCCTCCGCGCCCTCCGGCAGAACGAGCCGTCGGGGAACTGAACCCCGGAACCTCCGACCGCCCGACCGCGTCCCTCGAAGTCATGGGACAACGCGCACAGGCCGCCGCAGGATGTCTGACCGTCGCCCTCGGGGTGAGCGCCGGACTGGCGGTGTGGGCCGCCAGGGCCCAAGGCCGGGTCCGCCGCTTCGAGCAGGGCCCCGACTGGAGTGTCTTCTACGCCGAGCTGCCGTTGCTGACCCTCGCCGGGACCGCCACCGGCCTGGCCGTCTGGGCCGTCGGACGGGGCTTCACCACCCGACTCAGGTCTCGACGCGCAGCCCCTCCAGCCCCCTGATCACGAAGTTCGGCTTGCGCACCGGCTCCGCCACCAACCCCAGCGTCGGCGCCCCCCGCAGCAACGCCCCCATCGACGCCGCCAGTTCGAGCCGGGCCAGGGGTGCGCCGATGCAGTAGTGGATGCCCGCGCTGAAGGAGATGTGCGGGTTGTCCGTGCGGGTCAGGTCGAGGCGGGCCGGGTCGGTGAAGACCGCCGGGTCGTGGTTGGCCGCGCCGAAGAGGAGGGCCACCTCGCTGCCCCTCGAGATCGTCGTCCCGTCGATCTCGATGTCGTCCAGCACCCAGCGTTCGAAGAGCTGGAGCGGGGTGTCGTAGCGCATCAGCTCCTCCACGGCGGAGGGGATCAGGGAGTGGTCCGCGCGCAGCCGCTCCAGCTCGGCGGGGTTGCGGAACAGGGCCCACCAGCCGTTCACCGTCGCGTTGACCGTGGCCTCGTGGCCCGCGTTCAGGAGCAGGACGCAGGTCGAGATCATTTCCTGTTCCGTCAGCCGGTCGCCCTCGTCGTGCGCGGCGATCAGGCCCGAGATCAGGTCGTCGCCGGGTTCGGCGCGGCGGGCCGCGATCAGGTGGCGCAGGTACTCCGTGAACTCCTCCGACGCCCGTACCGCCCGCGCCGCCGTCTCCTCGGACGGGCTCAGCTCGTACATGCCGCAGATGTCCGCCGACCAGGGGCGCAGCGGGGCCCTGTCGGCCTCCGGGATGCCCAGCATCTCCGCGATCACCGCGACCGGGAGCGGCTCGGCCACGTCCGTCAGGAGGTCGCCGCCGCCCGCCTTCACCAGGTCGGCCACCAGGTCCGCCGCCAGCCGCTCCACGTACGGCTTCAGGCCCTCCACCGTCCGCGGCGTGAACGCCTTCGACACCAGACGGCGGATACGGGTGTGGTCCGGCGGTTCCAGGTCGAGCATGCCGTGGTCGTTCAACGTATGGAACGGCTCGTGTTCCGGCGGGGGTGCCGTGCGGCCGAAGTCCTCGTGGGTGAAGCGGTGTTGGTAGGTGCGGCCGAGGCGGCGGTCGCGCAGGAGCGCCGAGACGTCGGCGTGGTGCGGGACCAGCCACTGGTTCGTGGGCTCGTAGCGCACGACCCTGCCGAGGGACCGCAGTCGCGCGTACGCGGGATACGGGTCCGCGAGGAACGCCGGGTCCCACGGGTCGAAGACGGGGTCGGGAGCGAGGTCGGATGCAGCTGCCATGACCGGACGCTAGCCCGAGCCGCCCCCACCTGACCAGCGAGGTGTTCGGGTTCCCGTCGGTGAACCTTCTCCCCTGAACCCTTGACCCACCGGGTGATCCCCGGCTTACGGTGGCCGCCCCCGAACAGGAGTACCCCACCCATGACCAGCCTGCACGTGCGGGAGATCACGCGCGAGGAGCATCTGGCCCACCTGCGGCTCGCCCCCGACGCCAGCCATCTCCAGATCCCCGAGTGGGGCGCCGTGAAGCCCGACTGGCTGCCGGAGAGCGTCGGCTGGTTCGAGGACGGGGGACTGGTCGCGGCGGCGCTCGTGCTCTACCGGCCGCTGCCCGGCACGCGGCGCTATCTCGCGTACGTCCCCGACGGGCCCGCGATCGACTGGCGGGCCCCTCGGCTGGAGCGCTGGCTCGACCCGCTCGTCGCCCATCTGGAGCGCATCGGGGCTTTCTCGGTCCGGATCGGGCCGCCCCTCGTCGTACGGCACTGGGACCCGGCCACCGTGGCGGCGGGCCTCGCCGACCCCGCCGTACGGCATCTGCGCGAGCTGCCACCGGCCGGGATCGACGGGTACGCCCTCGACGCCGCCGAGCGGCTGCGGCGGCTCGGGTGGCGGCCGTGCGCGGAGGGCGACGGCAACGGCTTCGGCCTCGGGCAGCCGCGCTACGGCTGCCACATCCCGCTCGCCGGACGCTCGGTCGACGACCTGCGCGGGGCCCTCGCCCCGCACTGGGAACAGGCCCTGCGTACGGCCGAGTCGGCGGGCGTCCAGGTCTCCTGGGTCTCGGACGACGACCTGCCCGAGTTCCACCGCCTGTACACCGCGACCGCCGCCCACGACGGCTTCAAGGCCCGCCCGCTCGACTACTTCCGGCGGATGTGGCAGGCCCTCAACGCCGAGGACGAGGACCGGCTGCGCCTGTACGTCGCCGAGTACGAGAGCGAGGTCCTCTCCGGAGCCCTCATGATCAACGTCGGCACCCGGGTCTGGCACTCGTACGCCGCCTCCGGCTCCCGGGGACGCCAACTGCGGCCCAGCAGCGCCCTGTTGTGGCGGATGCTGTGCGACGCGCAGGCGGCCGGCGCCGAGACCTACGACCTGCGCTCCATCACCCCCGCCCTCACCGACGACCGCCTCCTCGGCCGCCTCCACTTCAAGACGGGCGCCGGCGGCCGGGCCGTGGAGTACCTCGGGGAGTGGGAACTGCCGGTGGGCAGCCAGGGGAGGATGCTGCAGCGGGCGCTGGGTGTCTATCTCGGACGCCGCTAGGTGTCTGTCTCGTTCGCCGCTAAGGGAGTTGACCGGTGCCGAAGTCGGGGATCGTCACCGACCCGTCCGCCGCGAGCGCGAACCCCGGGTTGTGCGCGACCTCCCACGGGTGGCCGTCCGGGTCGACGAAGGCCCCGGAGTAGAAGCCGATCGAGTTGACGGCCGCCGGCCTGGTGACGGTCCCGCCGGCCTCTTCCGCCGCCGCGAGAAGTGCGTCGGCCTCCGCGTCGGAGCGGACGTTGTGGGCGAGGGCGATCCCGCCGAACCGGCCGGGCTCCGCCGCCGGTCCCGGTGGCTCCAGACCGCAGTCCACGGCCAGCTCGTCCCGGCCCCACAGGACGAACCCCAGCCCGCCCGCCTGGAAGAAGACGGTGTCCTCGACCTCCTGCCCCCGCCAGCCCAGCGCCTCGTAGAAGGCCCTGGCCCGGGCCAGATCGGCGACGCCCAGCGTGATCAGGGTGATGCGCTGCTCCATGCGGTCACCGTAGCCGCATGGTCACCTCATCCCGTCATCCCGTCATCCCGGAGTGACCAGCCGGGCCTCGTACGCGAACACCGCCGCCTGCGTACGGTCCCGCAGCCCGAGTTTCACCAGGATGCGGCTGACGTGCGTCTTGATCGTCGACTCGGCGACCACCAACTGCCCGGCGATCTCCACGTTCGACAGCCCCTGCGCGATCAGCACCAGCACCTCGGTCTCGCGGTCGGTCAGTTCGCCGTACGCCGACTGCGCGCCCGCCATCGGCCGCGGTACCTCGGAGAGCTTCGAGAACTCGGTGATCAGGCGCCGGGTGACAGAGGGCGCCAGCAGGGCCTCGCCGGCCGCCACCACCCGTACCCCGTCGGCGAGTTGGCGTGCCGACGCGTCCTTGAGCAGGAAGCCCGAGGCGCCCGCCCGCAGCGCCTGGTACACGTACTCGTCGAGGTCGAAGGTCGTCAGCACCAGGACCTTCGCCGTGCCGTCCGCCGCGACGATCTCGCGGGTCGCCTCGATGCCGTTCAGTTCGGGCATCCGGATGTCCATCAGGACGACGTCCGGGGTGAGTTCACGCACCCGCTCGACCGCCTCGCGGCCGTTCACCGCCTCGCCGACGACCTCGATGTCGGGCATCGCGTTCAGCAGCACGGAGAAGCCCTCGCGGACCATCATCTGGTCGTCCACGATCAGTACGCGGATCGTCCGGGCGCTCATGCCCCCTCCCCGCCCGCGCCCGTGTCCGCGTCGGCGTCCGTGACGGTGGCCACCGGGAGGAAGACGGTGACCTCGTAACCGCCGTCGGCCGTCGGGGCCGTGGTCATCTCGCCGCCCAGCATGGAGACGCGTTCCCGCATCCCGGTGAGCCCGTGCCCCGCGCCTTCCGTAGGCGTCTGCTTCACGAACGACACCTCGGGCACCGACCCGTTGACGATCCGCAGCCCCAACCCGCCCAGCACATAACCGATCTCGACTCTCGCACCCGCCCCCGGCGCGTGCCGCAGCGTGTTGCTCAGCGCCTCCTGCACGATCCGGTACGCCGACAGCTCGACGCCCTGCGGGAGTTCACGTACCGCACCGGTCACCACCTTCTCCACACTCAACCCCGCTTCCCGCACGTTGGCGAGCAGCGCGTCGAGGTCGGCCAGGGTCGGCTGCGGGGCGTCGGGGGCCTCGTAGTCCTCCGCCCGTACGACGCCCAGGACCCGGCGGAGTTCGGTGAGCGCGGCCACCGCGTTCTCGCGGATCGTCGCGAAGGCCTTGGTCAGTTCCTCGGGCGGGTTCTCCACCCGGTAGGGCGCCGCCTCCGCCTGGATGGCGACCACCGACATGTGGTGCGCGACGACGTCGTGCAGCTCGCGGGCGATGGTCGTGCGCTCCTCCAGCAGGGTGCGCTTGGACCGCTCGTGCGCGGTCACCGTCAGCTGCGCGGTCACCTCCTGCTCGGCGGCCCGGCGCACCAGCAGCAGGCTCACGGCGAGCAGCGACAGCGCGGCGAGGAAGAGGAAGGGCACGGCGTTGCTGTTGAAGTAACGGTTGCCGAAGAGGCTCTCGGCGCCCATGGCGTACACCGCCGTCAGCGCCCACATCCAGGCCGCCGTACGCGGCCGGGTCCGGGCGGCGACGACCGTCAGCACCACCAGGTGGGCGAGGAAACTCGGGGGCTGGAAGGGGTAGTTACCGCTCCCGTAGTCACCGCCCCAGTTCTGGCCGAGCACGGAGACGACCGGGATCGAGACCAGGGAGAACCAGAAGGCCCCGACCGGCCGGACCAGCGTCAGCAGGATCGGCCCCAGCGTGAAGACGCTGATCAGCAGTGGTTCGATCAGTCCCCCTCCGCTGCTCGCGAAGGTGACGAGCACGGCCAGCATCCCGGCCGCGCCCACCAGGGCGTGCCGCTCCCAGACCGCGTACGGGCGCAGCCGCTTCGGCAGCACCCGGGCGATCCGGCCGGGCCGGTCCCGCGGGGGCAGCTCCCGGTAGGCGAAGGCGTCGTGGAACAGGTCCGCGCGCAGTCCCGCCAGCGCGTCCATGGCCAGCCGGAACTCGGGGCTGTTGAACAAAGCGTCGTCTCCCCGCCTCGGCCTGGGATTCGTCTGCGTGTGGGTCGTCTCAGTCACATACAGCACGGTAGGCGGCGGGCGGGCGGCGGTCGTCAGCAGTGAGGTGGGTTCTCGGGCATCCCTCTCAGGTACTACGCGACGACTACGAGTCCGGTAGGGGTACGACCAGCACGTATCCCCCGCGCACCAGGCTCACCACGCGAGCTGGGCGATCTCCTCCGCGACCACCGCGCACGCGTCGGCCACCGGGTCGATCAGCGGGAAGTGCCCGACGTCCTCCAGGAGCGTCAGCCCGACCACCTCACCGGCCTTCGCCGCCGCGTCGGCGTACGACTCGGCCACGAGCTGCGGTACGTCGAGATCGGCCCGCCCCTGTACGAGGGTGGTCGCGATGCCGGTGGGAAGCAGCAGCGCCGGGTCGGCGTAGGGCTGGCGCTCGACGAAGTGGCCGTCTCCGCCGAGGAGTTGACGGGCGGCGTCGGAGCAGACGTCCAGCTTCACGGCGACGGCGAAGTCGGCGATCGGGGCGAGGGCGACGACACCGCGCAGGGGTGCCGGGCGGGCCGTGAACCAGGGGGCGTCGGCGGGCAGCAGGTGCCGGGCGGCGACCCAGAGGGCGAGGTGCCCGCCGGCCGAGTGCCCGGTGACGACCATGCGGCGCGGGTCGGCCTGCGGGAGGTGGGCCCGTACGAGCGCGGGCAGGGCGTCCAGCGCCGCCGCGACGTCGTCGAAGGTGTCGGGCCAGCGCCCGGCGACGGCGGCATCGTCGCCGCCCCGCCGGTACTCCACGTTGGCCACGGCGAACCCGCGCCGGGCCAGGAAGGCGGCGAACGGCGTGATGTGCCGGCGGTCGTACGGCGCCCGCCAGGCACCCCCGTGCAGCACGACGACGAGCGGCACGGAACCGTCGGCGGAGCGGGGCTCGGGACCCTGCGGGGCGTAGAAGTCGATCACCTGGTCGGGGTGGTCGCCGTACGCGGCGGTGACGTCGGGGTCGACGGGCGGGTGCGAGAAGGCGGACCGCTCCTCTTCCGCCGCGCGCACGGCCACGGCATCGTCCGGCATGCTCCAACCTCTCACCGACGAAACGGATTTGGTGGGCCGGAGGGAAACACGGCCGTTGCCGGGACGCTATCAGGCCCGGTGAGGCCCGCCGACACACGGATGTCGCGGTCGGGGAGGGCTGAACGGTTCTGCCGTGTTCGTCCCCGACCCGTCCGACCTGGACGAACACGAGCGAATACGACCGGGCCCGGCCGTGAGGAGTCACGGCCGGGCCCGGCAGTCAGCAGCAGGCGGAGGCGGAAGCGGAGGCGGCCCGCCTACCGAACGGTCAGCGGCTTGTCGTGGACCACCGCGTTCCTGGGTGTGCCGTTCGCGGTACGGGCGGTCAGGGTCACCCGGTAGGTGCCCGCGCGGACCAGAGCCCCGTTCGCAGTACGCCCGTCCCAGGTCACGGCGATCTTCCCGTGGACCCGGCCGCCGCTGAGGGTCCGCACGACGGCGCCCGCCGAGTCGGTGACGGTCAGCTTCCAGGTCGCGACCGGTCTGTTCAGGTGCCAGACGCCCTCGAAGTCACCGCCCCCCTCGCGCGGATCGATGGAGGTGGGGACGGAGGCGTCGGTCGCCGCGAGCGGCGAGACGGTCACCTGCGGCCACTTCACCGTCACGGCACCGGACGCCGTCAGGTAGGCGACCGGACCGCCGAACCGGTCCACGTTCCAGAACCGCCCACGCCGGTCCACCGGAGCGAACGGCGGGGACGGCAGCGGACCCAGCTCCTTCGTACCGACCCTGGCGGCCGGGACCGCGCCCTTCAGATAGGTGATCAGCAGCTTGCCCGCCTTGTTGTCCTGCGAGACCAGGTAGCCGTCGGCGAGCTTCGCGTAACCCCGCGGCACGCTCTGCGTCGAGCGGGTCTTCTGGTCGTAGACGACCGCCGCCTTGTCCGGGCCACAGGACCAGTAGACGTACCGGCCCACCACCTGCAGATCCGTCGGCAGGCAGGAGGCGAGCACCTGGCTGCCCAGCTTCCGCATGGACGGCAGCGCGTACGTCTCGAACGTCGGCCTGCCCGAGACGGTCCGGGCGGTCCACAGGGTGCTCCCCCACAGGGCGGCGGCCGGCCAGGAATCGACGGCCAGCGTCTTCTCCCCGTCGAACACCCGCTTGCTGAGCCCCAGCCCGTCCCTCTGCACCCGGTACGAGGCGGACGCGGCCACGACGCCCGTCACCCACTGCTCCGGGTGCGGGATGCCGCCCTCCCCGTTGCTGGTGAAGCGCAGGCAGTCGGCGTAGCAGTGGACGTCGTACGAGGGGTTGGACTCCGTGTACCCGAGGCTGCCCAGGCTCTGCGGCGGGGCGGCGCTCAACGTACCGTCGGCCGTCAGGGAGAGCGCGAAGGCGGTGAGATCGGTGCCGGGATACGGGTAGAACCCGTTCTTGCGCTCGGTGCCGAGCAGCACCCGCCCCTGGTCGACGGCGACGCCACCGGCCTCGTACACCGAGACCGGGGGCAGCGGCGCCCCCACCGGCTTGAAGACCGGGACCCCGTCCGAGCCGAGGGTGACCCGCTGGACCGCCCAGTGCTTGGCGTCCGTACCGCCCTCGATGAAGAAACTGCCGTCGTCGCCGTCGACGAACTGCTGGTACGAGGCGGGCAGCAGAGTCCGCGCCGGGCCGCCGGTCACCGGAACGGCGACGATGCCGTTGTTGGCGCCGCCGGGGTACAGCACCCAGCCCCCGATCACGCGGGTGGCCAGGAGGTCGCCTCGCGGAGTGTCGAGAAGGCGGCCGGGGACCTCCGGACGCGCGCGGTCGATGACGTACAGGCGGGTGTCCGCGGTCTGCCTGCTGTAGCCCAGGTAGCTCACCGTGTCACCGGCGAGGTGGGGGGACGAGAGGTCGTAGAAGTCGTCGCTCGGCACATAGGTCGCCGTGGCGGTGCCGAAGTCGAGGAGCAGGTTGCGCCTGGTGTACTTGCCGTCGTCCGTCGTGTACCCGAACGCGGCTCCCCGCTTGTCCGACGTCGCGTAGGTGACCGACCCGCTGAAGTCGTCCGCCAGTCCGGTCACCGGCCGCTCGACCGGCTTCCCGCCGCCCGCCGGTGTCTCCAGCAGGTGGAGCGTCCACTTGCCGCCGACCTTGCGGGCGACCAGCAGCCGGTTCTCGGCGAAGACGGCGGTGCCCCGGTCGGCGACCGGCAGGGAGAACCGGGTCACCTTGTCGGTGGCGAAGCGCCGGATCTCGTAGACGTTCCTCGTCTGCGGGGTCGCCGGGACCCTGGTCAGCCCGAGGCCGCCGTTGTAGGCGATCGTGTTCGGCCGTTCCGCTATCCACTTGGTCGAGCCGTCGCGCCCTCTCCACGCCGCCGCCGGGGAGAGGGGAGCCCCGGGGATGCCCGGTGCGGCCAGGTACCCGGAGGCGTCGGCGGCGGTCAGGAACCCCACCCGTGGCGCCGTCCGCTGCGCGCCGGGCAGGGTGACGGTCGGCATGTCCCCGGCGACGGCCGCGACGGCCACCGGGGACGTGAACTGCAGCAGCCCGGCCACCACGGCCAGGGCCGCCGCAGCCGAGACCGCCCCACCCCTGGCCCGTCTCCTTCTCGACACCGTGCGCAGACTCGTACGTCCCACGCGTCCCACCCCCATTGTGTTTCTCAAGCCCGTTCCGCCCCGTCAGACTCACGCCGAAGCACAGACGTTGTACGGCTGGGGCACAGAAATCAGCGGGGGTGGGGCACCGAACCCGGCGAGGGTGGATCACGCCTCGGGCGGCCGGGTCCGCCGGCCGGGTCCGTCAGCCGGCCACGACCTCGCCGAGCACCCGGGCCGCCCGCTCGACGTCCGCGAAGCCGACGTACAGCGGCGTGAACCCGAAGCGCAGGACGTCGGGCCGCCGGAAGTCGCCCACGACCCCACGCTCGACGAGCCGCGCCATCACGTCCCCCGCGTCGTCGCAACGCAACGCGACCTGACTGCCGCGCTCGGCATGGGCGACGGGGGTGACCGACTCCACCCGCCCCTCCGGGACGTACTCGTCGACGCACTCCAGGAAGAAGTCGGTCAGGGCGAGGGACTTGGCGCGTACGGCGTCGATGCCGACCCCGTCCCAGACGCCGAGGGCCGCCTCCAGGGCGAGCATCGAGAGGATGTCCGGCGTACCGACCCGCCCGCGCGTGGCACCCGGGGCGGGCGCGTACTCGGGCCGCATGCCGAAGGGGTCGGCGTGCGAGGTCCAGCCGGGCAGGGGGGAGTCGAACCGCTCCTGGTGCGCACGGTTCACGTACAGGTAGGCGGGCGAACCGGGGCCGCCGTTCAGGTACTTGTAGGTGCAGCCGACGGCGAGGTCCACCCCGTGCTCGTCGAGCCCGACGGGCAGGGCACCCGCGCTGTGGCACAGGTCCCAGACGGCCAGGGCACCGGACGCGTGGATCGCCGCCGTGAGGGCGGGCAGGTCGTGCAGACGGCCGGTGCGGTAGTCGACGTGGTTGAGCAGCACGGCGGCGGTACGGTCGCTCAACTCCCCCGGTACGGCGCCGGGTTCGAGGGCGCGCAGGGTGCAGCCGGTCATGCGGGCGGCGGACTCGGCGAGGTAGCCGTCGGTGGGAAAGGTGGTGGCGTCGACAAGAATCTCATCGCGCCCGTTCCCGGACCCGGACCCGGCGAGCCGCACGGCCCCCACAAGCGCCTTGAAGACATTGACACTTGTGGAGTCCCCGACGACGACCTGGCCGTCGCCCGCGCCCACCAGCGGAGCGATGCGGTCACCGATCCGCTCGGGCGCGGTCCACCACCCGCTCTCGTCCCAGGACCGGATACGCAGCTCGCCCCACTCGCGGCGCACGACGTCGTCGAGCCGCTCCGGGACGGCGGCGGGCAACGCGCCGAGCGAGTTCCCGTCCAGGTAGGTGACGCCGTCGTCGAGCACGAACTGCGCCCGCACCTTGGCGAGTTCGTCACGCGAGTCGAGTTCCCGGGCCTGGTCGTCCTTGGCGGGCAGCAGCTCAGACATGGGACCTCGCCGTCCACAGCTCGGGGAACACGTTCTTCTGGGCACGCTTCTCCAGCCAGGCGACCCCGGCGGAGCCGCCGGTACCGGGCTTGGCACCCATGGCCCGCCGGGTGGCGACGAGATGGTCGTTGCGCCAGCGCCACACCAGCTCGGCGACGTCGGTCAACGCCTCGCCGAGCCGGGCGAGTTCGGCGTCCGGGTCACCGGAGTAGAGGAGGGTCCAGGCGGCCTCGACCTCGGCGGAGGGCTCATAACGAAGGGAGACGTCACGCGACAGAACGGCGTCCGGGACGGCATACCCGCGCCGCGCTAGAAGCCTCAACACCTCGTCGTACAGGCTGGGTTCGTGCAGGGCCTTCTCCAGCTCGGCGTGCACGCGGGGTGCGGCGCGATGGGGCACGAGCATGGACGCGGACTTCTCACCGAGCAGGAACTCCATCCGCCGGTACATCGCGGACTGGAACCCGGAGCCCTCACCGAGGGCGGCACGGTAGGAGTTGAACTGGGCGGGGGTGAGCTGTGCGAGGGGCCGCCAGGACGCGTTGAGGGCGTCCAACTCCCGCACGGACCGCTTGAGGGCGGCGACGGCGGTGGGAACGTCATCCCCGCGCAGCGCACCGGCGGCGGTCTCCCATTCGTGCACGATGACGGTGAACCACAACTCCATGACCTGGGTGGTGACCAGGAAGACCATCTCTCCGGGGTCGTCGGAGAGGGTGTGCTGGAGGTGGGTGAGGACGTCTGCCTGGACGTAGTCCTCGTAGGGGGTCGTACCGGCGAAGTCGAGATGCGGGGTCTCGGGCTCCGAAGCCTCGGGGGGCTGAGCCTGGAGGGACATCGCTGTCTCCTGTTGTGCTCCGGGTAGCGGTCCGCCCCTGCCGAATTCCGACACGGGGGCCCCGGTCCCCGGGGCATTCAACACAATCGTGCCCCGAATCCGCAAGGCCCGCCTGATCACAGTGACAGGCGGACCCCGGTGACACGGGAGGGACTAGCCGAGAGTCTGGGCGGCCGTCGGGGAGGAGTCCTGGAGGAACTGGGTGCAGCGCTCGTACTCCTCCTTCTCCCCGATCGAGCCTGCGGCCCGGGCGAGGGCGTGCAGCGCCCGCAGGAACCCACGGTTCGGCTCGTGCTCCCACGGCACCGGCCCGTGCCCCTTCCACCCGGCGCGGCGCAGCGAGTCGAGTCCGCGGTGGTATCCGGTGCGGGCGTAGGCGTACGACTCGACGACGCTCCCGCGCTCGAACGCGTCGTCGGCGAGCTGGGCCCAGGCGAGGGAGGAGGTGGGGTACTTCGCGGCGACTTCGGCGGGGGCGGTGCCGTCCGCGAGGAGGTCGCGGGGCTCGGGGTAGTCGGGGAGGTGGGTGGGGGGCGGGCCGCCGAGGAGGTTTTCGTGAAGGGTCATGCTGCCAGTCTGCTGCATCGCCGCCGAACCCCCGCTCCCTGGTCCTTCAGCCCGTTGGGGGTGCCCCCTCTGGGGGAGTTTGAGGACGAGGCCCGTTCAGGGCCGCGGCGGGGGTCTGGGGGAGGGACGGGTGGGGGCGAGATCAAAGGCGCTCACCCTCCAGCGGCGGAGACATCACCGAGCCGTGCGTACGGCACTCCGGGCGCCGGCACCCCGGCACCGGCCTCCGCACCGTCGCGAACGCGACCACCGCCCCCGCCACCAACACCCCCGCACACACCACCATCGCCCGCCGAAACGCCCCGTCGAACACCGCCCCCGACCGGTACGCCTCCTCCCCCATCCCCGTCACCAGCGGCAACGCCGCCACCGCCACCAGCCCCGCCGCCCGTGCCGCCGCGTTGTTGACGCCGCTCGCCAGTCCCGCCCGTTCCGTCCCCACCGACGCCAGCACGGTCGCCGTGAGCGGTGCGACGAGGGTCACCATGCCCACCCCGAGCACCAGGACGGCGGGCAGTACGTCCGTGACGTACGACGCCCCGGCGCCCACCCGCAGCATCAGCAGCATCCCGGCCGCGCACACCAGCGGGCCGACCGTCAGGGGCAGGCGCGGTCCGATCCGCTCGGCCAGTTCTCCGGAGCGGGCCGACAGCAGCAGCATCAGGGCGGTGGTCGGCAGCAGGGCCGTACCGGCGCCGAGGGCCGAGTAACCGGCGACCACCTGGAGCTGGAGGGCGGAGAGGAAGAAGAAGCCGCCGAAGGCCGCGTAGACGCACAGGGTGACCAGGTTGACGGCCGTGAACTGGCGTGAGGCGAAGATGTCCAGCGGCATCATCGCGTCCTCGGCCCGCCGCCGCTCGACGTACACGAAGGCCACCCCCGCCGCGACCCCGACCACCGCCGACACCACGACGGTCACCGAGCCGGACCTCGCCTCGATCAGCGCGTACGTCACGAAGGCGAGCGCCAGTGCGCCCAGCGCCGCGCCCAGGACGTCGAAGCGCCCGTGCTTCGCGCGGCCGTCGCCGGATTCGGGGACGTGCCGTACCGCGATGGTTGCGCACAGCAGCGCCAGCGGGACGTTGAGCAGGAACACCCACCGCCACCCGGGCCCGTCCACGAGCCAGCCGCCGAGAAACGGCCCCACGGCCGCGCCGATGCCCCCGTAGCCGGACCACAGCCCGACCGCCCGTCCCCGGTCGTCGGGGTGGAAGGAGGCCTGGATGAGGGCGAGGGAGCCGGGCACCAGAAGGGCGCCGCCGATGCCCTGGAGCGCGCGGGAGGCGACCAGGGCCCCCGTGGTCAGGGCGAGGCCGCAGAGCAGCGAGGCGACGGCGAACCACACCACGCCGATCACGAAGATCCACCGTCGGCCGTACCGGTCGCCGAGCGAACCGCCCAGCAGGATCAGCCCGGCCAGCGTCAGCGTGTACGCGTTGACCGTCCACTGCAGGGCGGTCAGATCGGCGCCGAGGTCGCGGCCGATGCGCGGCAGCGCGACGTTCACGACGGTCGAGTCGAGCAGGGCCATGCTGGAACCGAGGACGGTGGTCAGCAGGATCCACTTGCCCTGGGGTGAGGCGATCCGGACGTCGGCCATGGCCCAGGTATACAGCGAGCCCGGCGCCGTCGACAGTGGACGGACACCGGGCTCGCGGGGAGAACCGTACGGGTTACTTGATCTTCGTACCGGCCGACCGCAGGTTCTGCGTGGCCTCGACGACACGCGCGGCCATGCTCTTCTCGGCCAGCTTGCCCCACGTACGCGGGTCGTACGTCGACTTCGAACCGACCTCGCCGTCGACCTTGAGGACGCCGTCGTAGTTGCGGAACATGTGGTCGGCGACGGGACGCGTGAAGGCGTACTGCGTGTCCGTGTCGAGGTTCATCTTGACGACGCCGTTCTCCAGCGCGGTCGCGATCTCCTCCTCCGAGGAGCCGGAGCCGCCGTGGAAGACGAAGTCGAACGGCTGGGAGCCGGCCGGCTTGCCGTACTTGGCGGCGACGCCCTCGTTCAGCTCCTTGAGGAGGTCGGGGCGCAGCACGACGTTGCCCGGCTTGTAGACGCCGTGGACGTTGCCGAAGGAGGCGGCCAGCAGGTAACGCCCCTTCTCGCCGAGGCCGAGCGCCTCGACCGTACGGACCGCGTCGTCGACGGTGGTGTAGAGGGAGTCGTTGATCTCGTGCGAGACCCCGTCCTCTTCCCCACCGGTCGGCGTGATCTCGACCTCAAGGATGATCTTCGCGGCGACGGCGCGGGCGAGCAGCTCCTGCGCGATGGAGAGGTTGTCGGCGAGGGTCTCGGCGGAGCCGTCCCACATGTGGGACTGGAAGAGCGGGTTGCGCCCGGCCTTCACGCGCTCCTCGGAGACGGCGATCAGCGGCCGTACGTACCCGTCGAGCTTGTCCTTGGGGCAGTGGTCGGTGTGCAGGGCGACGGTGACCGGGTACTTCTCGGCGACGATGTGCGCGAACTCGGCCAGCGCGACGGCACCGGTGACCATGTCCTTGCTGTACTGACCGCCGAGGAACTCCGCACCACCCGTCGAGATCTGGATGATCCCGTCGCTCTCCGCCTCCGCGAAGCCGCGCAGCGCAGCGTGCAGGGTCTGGGTCGAGGTCACGTTGATGGCCGGGTAGGCGAACCTGGCCGCCTTGGCCCGGTCGAGCATCTCGCTGTAGACCTCAGGGGTTGCGATGGGCATGTGTCCGCTCCTCGTGATGTGCGGGTTGGCGATCTGGAGATCTGGCGTACTGCGTACCTACGGCCCTGACCTAGACCTGGCTGCGAGACCTGGGAAGCGACGTCATCGTCGCCCTCATCTTTCCAGACGTTTCGCCCGGTACTGAGTTCGGTGGCCGGTGCAGTGGTCGGTGCAGTGGTCAGTCCAGGCCGAGGTCGCTCTTCGAGTACGCGAAGAGGTACGGGACCCCGGCCCCGTCCGCGATCTTCTCGGCGGCGCCGGTCGCCCGGTCGACGATGGTCGCCACGCCCACCACCTCGGCACCGGCCTCGCGCACGGCGGCCACGGCGGTGAGCGGCGACTCACCGGTGGTGGAGGTGTCCTCGACGACGAGCACCCGCCGCCCGGCGATGGAAGGCCCCTCCACGCGCTTCTGCATCCCGTGGGCCTTGGCGGTCTTGCGCACGACGAACGAGTCGAGGTGCCGCCCGCGAGCCGCGGCGGCGTGCAGCATGGCCGTCCCGACGGGGTCGGCGCCCATGGTGAGCCCGCCCACGGAGTCGAACTCCAACCCCGCCTCGGCGGCCAGATCGAGCAGCACCTGCCCGACCAGCGGCGCGGCCTCGCCGTCGAGGGTGACGAGGCGGAGGTCGATGTAGTAGTCGGCCTCGATCCCCGAAGACAGGGTCACCTTGCCGTGCACGACGGCCTTGTCCTTGATCTGCCGCAGCAGCGCGCCGCGTACGTCCACATCACTCATGCCGGTCAGCCTAGACGGGCTCAGAGCGCGCGCCAGGTCCAGGTCGTGGTGGCTTCGAGCGGCTCGATGGGCGTGACGAGGCGCGGGAGGGTGTTGAGCCCGTTGGGCGGCCCGGTCTGCGGCTCCACGCACACGGCGGCGTCCTGCTCGTCGTACACGACGACCCATTCCTCCGGGCTGGTCACCTTCAGCTCCAGGAACTCCGGCCAGGTGAGGGTGACATCGACGCCGCCGGGCATCCCGAAGCAGTCGTCCCAGGGCCCGGGCCGCGGGTCGGTCCGCTCCCCGGTGGGCAGGTGGTCCGCCCCCCGCTCCTCCTGCCAGCCGGCCGCGAAATCGAGGCGTACGTCCGCCCCGCCGAGGTTCCGGTTGAACCAGGGGTGCCAGCCGATCTGGGCGGGGAACGAGTCGGCGTACGTCTCCACGGACATGGAGAGGGTGAGGCTGTCCGGGGCCAGCCTGACGACCTGCGAAACGCGCCCGGCATAGGGCCAGGGCTCGACGAGGTCGTACGTGATGACGGCCTCGTCGGCGGTCGTGCGGGCGACGCGCCAGGCGCCGTCGCGGGCGGTGCCGTGGATGGCGTGGGGCGGGGAGTTGAGGGGGAGTTGGCGTACGGTGCCGCCGTCGAGGAAACGCCCGTCCCTGGTCCGGCCGCACCAGGGGACCATCGGGAAGCACCCGAACCGCTCCCCCTGCCGCAACAGCTCGACACCCCCGACCCGCAGCCCGCCGATCCGCCCACCGTTCCCCGGCCGCACGTCTACTTCCGCGTCACCCACGGCCAACGTGATGTCATCGCTACTCACGCCCCGACCCTACCGGCCACGGCCACCGGCCCTTCGTCGCCCCCGCCGCCGCCCCCTCACCTCCGCTTACGCAGAACCCGCCCCACCACAATCACCGAAGCCACCACCAACGCCGCAGCCGGCGCGGCCCACCGCAAGGTCACGCTCCCCGCCACCTGCTCGGGCGGCGGCACCGGCGCGTACCGCCCCCGGGGCGGTGCGTGGTCGACCTCCTCCGCGCTGCGCCCGATCATCGTCCGCCGGGCATGAGCCGCCTCCGCGGGAGGCTCCCCGGACTCCAGGGACTCCACGAACCCCTCGGGAACAAGCTCTGGAACAACCTCGGGAACAAGGTCGGCCGCGTCGACGATGTCGTCGTCGTCCAGCGCACCGGCCGCCTCGTCGGAGACCGGAACATCCAGCATCACAGGCATCACAGGCATCACAGGCGCCACAGGCACGTCCGGCGCCTCCTCGGTGTCCCCGGGCCCCTCAGCCGCGCTCTCCCCCTCTTCCTCCTCGTCCTCCTCCCCCGCGACCTCCCCCAGGTTCTCCCCGAACCGCTGCAACAACCGCACCCCGGCCCCCGCCACCGCGTCGACAGGCAGCTCGGCCACCCGCCCGTCCGCCGTCACCGTCCCCCCGAACACCAACGCCGAACCGGCCCCGCCCTCAACGCCCCGCACCCGCAGGGTCAACGCCAGCTTCACGGCTCCGCCGCCCCGCACCTCGACGGCCGCGCCCTCCACGGCGTACGCGTACTCCCCTTCGGGCTGCCCGTCGTCGCCCGCGACGACCCGCAGAGACCCGCGATACGTGATCGTGTGCCCCCCGACCCGCACCTTCAGCCGCCCCGCGACCCCGGACGCGGCGGGCTCGGCGCCGGCGTCCTGCTGGAGTCCGGGAACCGCCCGGGCCACGCGCGCGGGGTCGGCGAGTACGTCCCTCAGCCGTTCTGCCGCAACCGGAACGAACACCTCATGCTCCATGACAGCCGAGGGTACCCAGCACGACCGCGCCCGCACCCCCGCATCCGGGGATTCCCCCGCGATCCACACCCACGCGGCCCACCCCCCATGCCCCGCCCTCAGTACCGCGGATGCACCAGGGTCGAAGCCCGCAACCCCACCACCCGCATGCGCTCAGCGGCCCGCGCATCGGCCTCCAGCTCCGCCTGACTGAGCGTCCGCAACCGAGGCCCACCGTCCCCGATCACCCGCAACTCGGGCGCGGACCCCCCGGCCGTCGCCAGCACGAACCCCCAGTCCCCCGCCCCCGCATCCCGCCCACCACCCACGCGATACGGCACCGCCCGCAACCCCGCCGCCCGCACAGTCGCCTCGACCGTCCAGAACACCCGCGGCCGGGAGGCCACCGGACCCCCGTGCACGACCAGCCGGCCCCCGTCCGTCAGCACCTGCCGGGCCAGCCCGTAGAACTCCTGCGAATACAGCTTCGTACTCGCCGTCATCCCCGGATCGGGCAGATCCGAGATCACCACGTCGTACGCCGCCCGCGCCCCCCGCAGCAGCCCGAACGGGTCCGCCGTCGTCACATGGACGCGCGGGTCGTCGAACGCGTGCGCGTTCAGGGCCGACAGCGCCGGGTCCGTGCGGGCCAGCCGTACCAACCCGGCGTCGAGGTCGACGACGTCCACCCGCCGTACGCCCGGGTACCGCAGCACCTCCCGCGCCGCCAGCCCGTCGCCGCCGCCGAGGACGAGTACGCGCGCGTGCGGGCCGTTCATCGCGGGGTGGACGAGTGCCTCGTGGTAGCGCCGTTCGTCCCGTCCGCCGACCCGGAGCCGGCCGTCCAGGAAGAGGTCGAGCGGGCGGCCGTGCGTGCCGCCGGTCAGTACGACCTCCTGTACGTCCGTCCGCAGCGCCACCCGTACGTCGTTGCCGTACACCGCCTGCCTGGCCGCCCGCTCGAAGTCGTCGACGAGTACGGCCGCTGCCGCCAGCAGCCCGATCACGGTCACGTTCGCCACCACCAGAAGCCACCGCCCGCGCCGGGTCAGGTCCCGGCGGAACAGGCCGAGGACGAGGGCCCCGCCGACCAGCGCGTTGACCGTGCCGGTGAGCAGCGCGCCCGTGAGCTGCCCCAGCCAGGGGAGGAGGAGGAAGGGGAACGCCAGGCCGCCGACCAGCGCGCCCACGTAGTCCGCGGCGAACAGGTCGGCCACCGCGCCGCCCGCGTCCTGGCGGCGGATGCGCTGGATCAGCTCCATGAGCAGCGGCACCTCGGCGCCGATCAACAGGCCGATGGCGAGGGAGAAGGCCACCAGCAGCACACGCGGGCCGTGCGCCCACAGGCCGCCCCAGTCGCCGGTCCACGCGAACACCGCGTACAGCGCCATCGCGCTGCAGCCGCCGACCAGCGCGAGCGCCGCCTCGACCGCGCCGAAGCCGGCGGCGGCCCGGCAGCGCAGGCGTTTCGCGGCGAGCGAGCCGATGCCCATCGCGAAGACCATCACGGAGAGCACGACGGACGCCTGGGTGACCGAGTCGCCGATCAGATACGAGGCGAGCGCGACCAGTTCGAGTTCGTACACCAGTCCGCAGGCCGCACAGACGAAGACACAGGCGAGGACCAGGAACCGGCCGGTGCCGGGCCGGACGGGCAGCCGCGCGGGCGCGGCCCACGGCGGGGGGCTGCCCGGCGGGGCCGGCACGTGCGGTTCGATCACGCTGGGAACGCTACGTCACACTCCGCGTGCGCTTCGTCACCCACACGTGTGGTCCTTGTTTACGGGGAGGAAGTCGGTGTGAAGCCCACCCGGGCCGCCCACAGCCCCTCACAGGGCCGCCGCCACCCGCACCCCCACCCGCGTCCTGGTCGCCACCAGCTGCCCGTCCTGCGGATAGGCGTGCCAGGTCCGCCAGTGCACCTGCCCCTCGTGCCGCTGGGCCAGCATCGCGGTGAAGGCGTGCGGGCTGCCGGGGAAGACCCCGGCGAGGCCGTTCGGGTGGTCGGCGACCAGGGCCAGCAGTTCCTGGGCCCGTCCGGCGAACGAACCGGGCGACAGGACCTCCACCCGGGCCGCGAACTCGTACTCCCAGTCCCCGACCCGTTTGGCCACGCCGAGCGGGAGGGGGGTACTGGAACCCGGGATGCACGCGACCGTCTCCGAACAGGTGCCCTGTTCCTCCTCCAGAAGCACCTGGTGGGAGGCGCCGAGGAGTCTCAACTGAAGCTTCGCGTCAGCGAGTTCGAGATCGAGGGTGGCGAGGGCGGGCAGCGGCTCCCGGCCCAGGGTCCAGGCGAGGTCGGCCGCGCGCGTGTCGGTGTAGGCGGTGTTCAGGGTCGTGAGCATGGATCGGCTCCGCTAGCACGCAAAGGGAGGGTGTGGACGAACAAGGTGTGGACGAACAGAAGTGTGAGCAAGGTGTGGGTCCGGCGCGCTCCGGTCGACACGGGTCGACACCGGGAGATCGGCCCGGTCAGCCCAGTAAAGGTGGGACATCCTGGGGTATCCCGGGAGGTCCGAGGGGCTGTGTTGGTGTTTTAGAGGGAATCATGAACGGTGGCGCCGTCACAGCGTTTTTACCCAACTTCGTGGGGTTTCCATCCCTCAGAGGGCTGCACAGCTCAACTGTTCAACCGCGGCGTACGCCCGAGCGTGCGAAGGAACCCCACAAGCAGGGTGACGTACAGAACGTACGAGCGCCCGCCGGGACGACGTGATGTGCCACGTCGTCCCGGCGGGCGCTCACCCCGCGGTCCGGATGCGATTCCCCCTTCCGGAGCTCAGCTGCCCCGTGTCAGCTGCCTCCACCGCATCCGCCCCCGCCTCCCCCGCAGGACGACCCGCCGCCGCAGGACGAGCCCCCCGAGCAGGAGGAACCCGTACCGCACGACACGCTGCTCCCGGAGTCGTGGGAACCGCTGGAGCCCGCCGCGCCCCCGGCCCACCAGCTGTTCCGGTTGTTCCGGTGGTTCCGGCCCAGGCCGACATACCGGGCCCGCCGCGCGGCCCGGGCCGTGGCGGCCACGACGATGAAGAAGCCCACCAGGATGACCACGGCAACAAGGGCGATGATGGCTACGGCCATGACGTCACCCTCCTTTCGTTCCCCCGGGACGGCCCCCCGTGGGCGCCCCGTCGTCTTGCGTGACGTGGGGATGCCCGCCTGTCTCACCTGCCAAAGCAGAGTTGAGGAAGTCCAGAGCTTCGGCGCAGGATGACGTCCATGACCAGCAGCGCACGCCCCCTCCTCAACCGCCGGCTCGCCGAGTTCGGGACGACGATCTTCGCCGAGATGTCGGCGCTCGCCGTCGCCACCGGTTCGATCAACCTCGGCCAGGGCTTCCCGGACACCGACGGTCCGGAGGAGATCCGCGAGGCGGCCGTACAGGCGCTGCGCGACGGCCGCGGCAACCAGTACCCGCCGGGCCCGGGCGTCCCCGAGCTGCGTACGGCGATCACCGCGCACCAGGAGCGGCGGTACGGACTGTCGTACGACCCCGACCGCGAGGTCCTGGTGACGGCGGGCGCGACGGAGGCCATCGCGGCGGCCCTGCTGGCGCTTGTGGAGCCGGGTGACGAGGTGATCGCCTTCGAGCCCTACTACGACTCCTACGCGGCCTGCATCGCGATGGCGGGCGGCACGCGCGTGCCGGTCACACTGCGCCCCCACGACGGCTCGTTCCGCCTGGACCTGGACGAGCTGAGGTCGGCGGTCACCCCCCGCACGCGCCTCCTCCTGATCAACACCCCGCACAACCCCACCGGCACGGTCCTGACCCACGCCGAACTGACCGCCATCGCGCAGCTCGCCGTGGAGCGCGACCTGCTGGTGGTGGCCGACGAGGTGTACGAACACCTGGTCTTCGACGACGCCGGGCATCTGCCGCTGGCCTCCTTCCCTGGCATGCGCGAACGGACGGTCTCTATCGGGAGCGCCGGGAAGACGTTTTCGTTCACCGGCTGGAAGGTGGGCTGGGTCACATCGACCCCGGAGCTGGTGACGGCGGTCCGCTCGGCGAAGCAGTTCCTGACGTATGTGGCATCGGGCCCGTTCCAGTACGCGGTGGCGGAGGCCCTGAACCTGCCCGACAGCTACTTCGAGACGTTCCGCGCGGACATGCGGGCCAAGCGCGACCTCCTCGCCGCGGGCCTCGCGGACGCGGGGTTCAAGGTCTTCAAGCCCGCCGGCACGTACTTCGTCACCACGGACATCCGCCCCCTGGGCGAGACGGACGGCTTCGCCTTCTGCCGCTCCCTGCCGGAACGGGCAGGCGTGGTGGCGATCCCGAACGCGGTCTTCTACGACCACCGCGAGGAGGGGGCGCCGTTCGTGCGGTTCGCTTTCTGCAAGCGGACCGAGGTGCTCACGGACGCGACGGAGCGGCTCCGCAAGGCGTTCGTCGGCCGGTAGGCCCGTAGGCCCGTACCACCCCTTGGGGTCTCCATCCCCCCGCGAACTTCCACCCCTTGGGACAAGTGGTGAGATTCTTGACACCCCATCGGGGCCCGTCCAAGATCTTCACACCGCCGCCCCCGGCGGCCACCCACTCCCCATCTCCTCCTGAGCCAGGGAGCAGGCTCAGAAGGAGAGACGTGGGTATATCCCGATCCGTCAGATCGCTCGCCGTCGCCGTGAGTGCCGTCGTGCTGTGCGCCGTCGTACCCGCGTCGGCCGCCGTCGCCGACGACACCGGTGCCGTGGTCACCTTCGACGGCATCTCCTCGGCCGCCGCGGGCGACGGCACGGTCAGCGCCGGGCAGACGGTCACCGGCTCCACCGATGTCACCTTCACGGTGCACGCGGACCCGGCCGACGAGCCGACCTCGGCCGTCGTCAGCATCACCGGCAGCGGTGTGTACCAGGGCACCGGCACGGTCGGACAGCGCTTCGACCTGAAGCCGGGCGACTGCCTGCCCTCCTGCACCCTGCACGCGACCCTGGACACCGCCGCCACCCGGCAGTTCGGCGGCGCGAACGGGGTGGCCGCGCCGCTGGTGAACGACGGCGCGAACGCCGTGCACGTCGAGGTGAACAGCCCCCGCCCGCGGCTCGTCACGGCCGACAGCGCCGTCACCGTCGACAACGGCCGGCCGTTCGTCACCCTGCCCGACCTGCCCGGCGCGGACGCCTGGACGGACCACAAGCCCGTGGGCCTGACCGCCGACGCCGAACTGGCCCTGCGCGCCACCGCGACCGGCACCGCCGGCGTCTCGCGCGTACGGTACTTCAGCTCCGGCAGCACCTGGCCCGCCCCCGTCGACCTGACCGCCCCGGCGAGCGGCGCGACCTGGACCACCACGCTGGACACCAGCGCGGTCCCGGCCGGGCTGTACGCGGGCGGCGTCTACGTCGTGGCCTACGACCAGGACGGCCGCGCGGGTTCCCCGGTCCGGGCCGACACCCTGGTCGACCACGGCTTCACGATCACGCCGAAGCTCGACACCGTCATCCGCCCGTACGAGACGCCGGTGCACGTGACGTACGCCTACCCGTCGGCGCTGAACAAGGCGTTCCCGGCGAACCTGAACTACGCCTACCCGGTCGGCACCACCGTGTCGCTCGACGGCAAGGCGCAGGCGACGACACCGGTCGGCGCCTATGTCTACGAGGGCAACACCGGCGGCTTCTACGCCGACCTCGGCAAGCTCCCGTACGGCGCCCACACGCTGACGTTCGACTCCGTCGACAACCGCGGCGCGCACGGCCGGGCGGACCTGCCGGTCAGGGTGGTGTCCGAGGTCACGCCGACCTGGACGGCCGGCTTCGAGGACTTCGTCGTGGCGGGCGGCAGCAGGAAGTTCGCCGCCACGACCGCCGCGGCCGACGGCGACAGTCGCGCCGAGCACTGGACCCTCGACGTCGACGGCACGACGTTCGCCACCGGCAGCTACCCCGCGCGGCCCGCCGGCACCTGGAAGTCCACGACCACCGGGGTGCACGACGTCACGCTGACGATCGTCTCCCAGTACGGCGACACCACCGTCAGCACCCAGTCGCTCCGCGTCGTGGCCGCCACGACGACCCGGCTGGCCGGTCCGGCCACCACCGTCTACGGCGGCAAGGCGGCCTTCACCGCCACCGTGACCCAGACCGGTGCCAAGGCCGCGGCCGGTGCCAAGGTCGCCTTCCAGTACAAGCGCACGGGCACCACCGCCTGGAAGACCCAGGCGACCGTCACCGCGGACAGCGCGGGCAAGGCCACCTACACCGCGACCGCCAGGTACAACGGCGTCTGGCGTGCCGTGACCGCGGAGAAGAGCCTGACCTGGGCGTCCTCGACCAGCCCGACCCTCACGTCGAGCGTCAAGGCCGTACTCACGGTCAGGAAGCCGGCCACCACCGCGGTCCACGGCAAGCCCGTGTCCTACACCGCGCTCAGCGCCCCCTACGTCCAGGGGACCGGGCTGCTCTTCCAGGCCCGCCAGCAGGACGGCACCTGGAAGACCCTCACCAGGGCCACCCTCACCACGGGCGGCAGCGCCACGACGAAGATCACCTTCCCGCGCAAGGGCACCTGGACGCTCCGCGTATACCGCCCGGCCACCACCGAGCTGGTGAACACGTACTCCGCGTCCTGGACGGTCAAGGTCGGCTGATCCTGGCGCTTGCCGCACCACGGAGAGCGACGTACAGTTTCTTGTACGTTGAAGGAGGGGTGATCGTGAAGACCATGACGTATTCCGAGTCGCGCGCCCGGTACGCCGAGGTGCTCAACTCCGTCACCGACGACCGCGAAGAGGTCGTCATCACCCGGGCCGGGCACGAGCCGGTCGTCATCGTCTCCCTTGAGGACTACGAGTCCCTCAAGGAGACGGCGTACCTGCTGCGAAGCCCGGCCAACGCCCGGCGCCTGCTCGCGTCCATCGACGAGCTGGAGAACGGCGGCGGTACCGTACGCGAGCTTGCCTCCGACGCGTGAGGGCCGCGAGTTGAAGATCACCTTCTCCTCCCGCGCCTGGGAGGACTACCTGTGGTGGCAGCTTCAGGACCGGAAGATCCTGAAGCGCATCAACACGCTCATCGCGGACATCGCCCGGAACGGCAACGAGGGCATCGGCAAACCGGAACCGCTCAAGCACGGGTTCCAGGGCTACTGGTCGCGCCGCATCAACGACGAGCACCGACTGATCTACAAGGCCACCGAGGACAGTGTCCTGATCGCGCAGTGCCGCTACCACTACGAGAGCTGACAGGGCTCAAGATCGAGGCGCTGGGAGGCGATGTTCACCATTCCGTCTCGTCCGCTGCCGCCAGCTCGGCCTCCGTCGCGGCCGGCACACCTGCGGTAGTCGGTGCCTGGGCGCATTGGTGAAATTCGCGAATCTCCTGCGAGGCGGCAACCTCGGTCGCCTCGCGGGAAAGCAGCCGAAGTCCTTCGCGCAAGGCGTCGGAGAGCGAGTGCAACTGGAGGGTCCGCACCACCTGTTGCAGGTCCGCCAGTTCATCCGGGCGCAGCCGCACCTGGACCCTGCTGGTCCCACCGCTTGCGCCCTGCCTCTGTCGCACCCCTCCGGCCTGGCGACGCTTGTGGGTTGTGGCACCTGAGGCGGCGCGGTTCTCCTGCTCAGCCGACGGCACGAAGACGGTTCCCGGACCGGCAGTCCCTGCAACGACCCGGTTCCGCCGCCCGAAATCCCCGGTCACAGCCGTCGCAGTTCTGCATGCGCGCGACCGTCGGACGTACGCGGGACTCCGCGCTTGCGGACAGTGCGGGCAGCGGAAGAGGCGTCTCCTTGAGCCGGTAGGCGAGGATGCCCGCCGGGCGGGTCAGGAAGTGGTCCGGGAGGCGTGCGGTGAGGTGGTCCGTGATGTGGGTGGGCAGAATGCCTGCCTTGAGCCAGCGGGTGACGCCGGGGGCAAGACGGGCGGCTTCCGGTTCGGTGAGGACGAGGCGGGGGTCGATCCGGCGCAGGGCGGCGAGTACGGCGACGGCCTGCGGGTCTGCCTCGGCGAGCGGGACCGGTGCCTCCGCCTGCTCCTGTACAGGCACGGTGGCGGTGCTGGCGGTCTCTTCCATGGGCACGGACGTGGGCACGACCGCTGCAGCGGCGCGCTGCTTTCGGGGACGCCGCAGCTTCGGTGGCCCGGGAGGCCCTTCCGGGTCCGGGCGTGGACCCGGAGGGGCCTCCCCGCCCGGGACGTCGTAGAAGTACGTCCGAGTGCGGATCTGCCCGGTGGACAGCCGCTCGCGACGACGCTCCAGGTATCCGGCGTCCTCGAGTTCCCGCAGCGCCCGCGAGATGAGGATCTCGCCCTCGTCGAAGTGGCCGCACAGGGCACTGATGCTCACCGGGGAGCCGTCCGGCAGGGAGGAGATGTACGCGGCGACGCCGATCGTGACCGCGCTGCCGCGTCGCTGGGCGAGGGCGTTGGTGATCACGGTGAAGTCGGCGGTGAGGCGGGTGCGTACGTGGATCACGCCGGAGGTGGGAGCTCCGGCGTCGGCGCGCAGGCGCGCGTTAGACTGCGGGTCAGCCATCGGGAAGCTTGCTTCTTCCTGGTTGGTCAGGCCCTCGTTCGGGATTGCAGTCCCGGCCGGGGGCCGTATCTGTCTGCGGTTGTTTCGGCGAACGTAACCGCCTGCATCCCGCGCCCGCAAGCCGGTCACTCGTACGAGTGACGCGGGCCTGCCAGCCGGGGAGGGTGGGTGGGTGGGTAGTTCTTTCCCCCGGTTCTTTGGGGAGGTCAGCGGCCCGCCGGACCCTCGCGGACAAGGACCCGGTGGCCCGTAGGACGGACGGCGACCGGGGTCCGGTCACCCCGGCGGAGCGGGTCGAGCGGGCTGCGACGGCACGGGCAGTGCTGCGGGAGTGGAACGGCCACGACCCCGACGAGCACGAGCAGGCCGAGTTGGACGCCGAGCTCGACCGTCGTATGACCGAGGCGGGTGTCACGTGACCCCTGACGTACATGTGCTCCTCGACGAGAGCGCGATGGTGGCCGCTGGACGAGGCAACGCCCTGGTCTCCCGGCTGATCCATCGCGCCCATGCCGAGTCGGGTTGGTTCCTGTACGCCACCGTCTGTGCCCTGGTCGAGGCCGACCGGGCCCGGCCAGGCACTGCGGAGCATCTCGCGGCCCCGCCCGGCATCGCGATCGTCGACACAGCTGGAAGGAACAGCCGGTGCGGGTCCTGGACTTCAGCCTCTGACTCGGGCGACAGGGCGCCCGGACGCTCCGGATCCAGTCCCGGCAGCGGCCGTAAACGGCGAGAGCCCGGCCTCCCGGCCGGGCTCCTCTGCGTACAGGCGTAGCGGCAGGACTACTCTTCGTCGTCCTCGGGCTTCTCCGCCTCGTCGATCTCCTCCTCCAGACCGAGCTGCTCGACAAGCCACTTGTCGAACTCGATCGCGGCCCGCACCCAGCTCACCGTCGACGACACGAAGTGCTCCAGGCTGACGCCCGTACCGATGAGCATCTGCGCCTCGCCGATCAGGCGGACGGTGCCGTCGTCGTGCGTGTGGCTGTAGACCTTGGGCCACAGGGTCCGGCGGTTCCAGTCGTCGATCGCCTCGAGCAGCGCGGGCTTCGCCTCGATCTGGTGGGGGCGGTCGTAGAACGTCCGCACCGAGAAGACCTGCTGGTCGCCCTCTCCACGGAACATGAAGTACGTACGGAACTGCTCCCACGGCGCCGCGAGGTCACCCTCGTCGTCGACGACGTACTTCAGCTCCATCTGTTCGAGGAGCTGCTTCACAAGGTCCTGATCCGGGACGACGGGGCCCGCCGGTCCTTGCGGCTGCGGCTCGGGCTGGCCCCCGAAGTTCGGAATCGAGGACGGGTCGATGGTCACCGTGAATTTCCCTTCGTACGGATTCCGCCATCCTCTCCCATGCGGGGCGGGGCGTGGCAACCCCCGCCCCCGACGGTTAACCGATGGTTGGCGTAATTCAGCTCAGAGCGTCTTTCCGCTCGCCCCGGGTCCCGTTTCCCCGGTAGCCGGCCCGACGATCAGCCCGTCCCCGAACGCGTCCACCCGGACCGTGTCGCCGTCCTTGACCTCGCCCGCCAGGATCTCCTTGGCGAGCCGGTCGCCGATCGCCGTCTGGATCAGGCGACGCAGTGGCCGGGCGCCGTACGCGGGGTCGTTGCCCTCGTCCGCCAGCCAGGCCAGGGCGGCCGGGGTGATGTCCAGGGTGAGGCGGCGCTCGGCCAGGCGCTTGGCCAGGCGGCCGATCTGCAGGGCGGCGATGCGCTCCAGCTCCGCCCTGTTGAGCGCCGAGAAGACCACCAGGTCGTCCAGCCGGTTCAGGAACTCCGGCTTGAAGGACGCCCTCACCACCTCCAGCACCTGCTGCTTCTTCTCCTCCTCCGACGTCAGCGGCTCGACCAGGAACTGGCTGCCCAGGTTCGAGGTGAGGATGAGGATGGCGTTGCGGAAGTCGACGGTCCGGCCCTGGCCGTCCGTGAGACGGCCGTCGTCCAGCACCTGGAGGAGGACGTCGAAGACCTCCGGGTGGGCCTTCTCGACCTCGTCGAGCAGCACCACGCTGTACGGGCGCCTGCGCACCGCCTCCGTCAGCTGGCCGCCCTCCTCGTAGCCGACGTAGCCGGGCGGCGCGCCGACCAGTCGCGCCACGCTGTGCTTCTCGCCGTACTCCGACATGTCGATGCGGACCATCGCCCGCTCGTCGTCGAAGAGGAAGTCGGCGAGGGCCTTGGCCAACTCCGTCTTGCCGACGCCCGTGGGCCCCAGGAACAGGAACGAACCCGTCGGCCGGTCCGGGTCCGCGATGCCGGCCCTCGTCCTCCGTACGGCGTCGGAGACCGCCTGTACGGCCTCGCTCTGGCCGATGAGACGGCGGCCCAACTCCTCCTCCATGCGCAGGAGTTTCTGGGTCTCGCCCTCCAGGAGACGGCCGGCCGGGATACCGGTCCACGCGCCGACGACGTCCGCGATGTCGTCGGGGCCGACCTCCTCCTTGACCATGGTGTCCCGGGAGGCCTCCTCCTCTTCCTCCGAGGCTTCCTCCAAGTCCCGTTCCAGGGTGGGGATCTCGCCGTAGAGGAGCTTGGAGGCGGTGTCGAAGTCGCCGTCGCGCTGGGCCCGTTCGGCCTGGCCGCGCAGTTCGTCGAGCTTCTCCTTCAGCTCGCCGACCCGGTTGAGGGACTGCTTCTCCTTCTCCCAACGGGCGGTCAGCCCGCGCAACTCCTCCTCCTTGTCGGCGAGATCACGGCGCAGCCGCTCCAGCCGCTCGCGCGAGGCGGGGTCGGTCTCCTTCTCCAGCGCCAGCTCCTCCATCTTCAACCGGTCCACGGCGCGCTGGAGTTCGTCGATCTCGAGCGGAGAGCTGTCGATCTCCATCCGGAGCCTCGACGCCGCCTCGTCGACGAGGTCGATCGCCTTGTCGGGGAGGAAACGGGAGGTGATGTACCGGTCGGAGAGGGTGGCGGCGGCGACCAGCGCACTGTCGGCGATGACGACCTTGTGATGGGCCTCGTAACGCCCCTTGAGCCCGCGCAGGATGGCGATCGTGTCCTCGACACTCGGCTCCGCGACGAGAACCTGCTGGAAGCGGCGCTCCAGCGCCGGGTCCTTCTCGATCCGCTCCCGGTACTCGTCGAGGGTCGTCGCGCCGACCATGCGCAGTTCGCCGCGCGCCAGCATCGGCTTCAGCATGTTGCCGGCGTCCATGGAGGAGTCGCCGCCCGCGCCCGCGCCGACGACCGTGTGGAGTTCGTCGATGAAGGTGATGATCTGGCCGTCGGAGTCCTTGATCTCCGCGAGGACGGTCTTGAGCCGCTCCTCGAACTCACCCCGGTACTTCGCGCCCGCGACCATCGCACCGAGGTCGAGGGAGACGAGCCGCTTGTTCTTCAGGGACTCGGGCACATCGCCCTTGACGATCCGCTGGGCGAGCCCTTCGACGACGGCCGTCTTGCCGACGCCCGGCTCACCGATGAGGACGGGATTGTTCTTCGTACGCCGGGACAGCACCTGCACGACCCGGCGGATCTCCTGGTCGCGGCCGATGACCGGGTCGAGCTTGCCGTCCCGCGCGGCGGCCGTGAAATCCGTACCGAACTTCTCCAGGGCCTTGTACTGGCCCTCGGGGTCGGCTGTGGTCACGCGACGCCCTCCCCTGCTCTTCTGGAACGCGTCCAGCAGCTTCTTCGCGCCGGCGCCCTGCTGGGAGAGTACGTCCCCGGCGGGGCCGCCCTTCGCGGCGATGCCGACGAGGAGGTGCTCGGTGGAGAGGTACTCGTCACCCAGCTCCTTCGCCCGTTCGGCCGCATCGGCGATGACCGAAAGAAGTTCCCGGTTGGGCTGTGGGGGAGCGACAGTCGAGCCGGTCACGCTGGGCAGCGAGGCGAGTACGCGCTCGGCTCCCGCCCGCACGGCGACCTGGTCGGCCTCGACGGCGGCCAGCAGGTCGGTGATGTTCTCGTTGTCCTGCCCGCTGAGCAGCGCCAGCAGCAGATGCGCGGGCGTGAGATCCGCGTGCCCTCCGGCCACGGCTTTGCTGGTGGCCGCGTTGATCGCGTCCCGGCTCCTGTTGGTCAGCTCGGCGTCCACGGTCGCTGTCTCCTCTCCACTCCCTGACTGACACAGCCAACGTACACAAAGTTGAGTCTATTCCACTCAAGGTGCGGACGGGGACCGGACAGACGGAAAAACCGCCCGTCCTGAATCACGGACGGGCGGCGGGGAGCAGGTGCGGGAGGGGCGGTTTTCAGCCAAGCAGGCGTGGGGTGCGGGAGGGGCGCGAGGGGGACGCGGCGCCCGGAGGGATCACGGTAAACGCTGAAATTTCACCGGAAATAGCAGCGGCGTCACCGTGTTCAGGTCACGGTGACGCCGCTGCGGGGGGAAGTACCTGAGCGATCTACTGCGACGGGGGAATCGCGTCAGGCACTGCGGGGGGTGGCTGAGATGGTCTGCACGTCCTGGAAATCGGGGATCTCCGGGATGTCAGGGTGGTCCAGCCGGTGGTCGCGCTGGTCCAGGTTCACAAAGATCATTCCGTACCGGATGGCACACCGCACGGGCTGCGGCGCCCCCCGAGGCCGCCGCAGACACCGGTACGCCCGTACGTCCTCGTCGTCGTCCCGCGTCACGACAACCGGCTCTCCGAACACGGTCACCATCAGCGAGTCGCCGCTGTGGGGGATGGCGGTGACCAGGTCGATGAAGTGCCAGCCGGAGCGGTAGGCCGTGGCCATTTCGCGACGGAACGAGCGATCGTCGGGTGGGGTGGTCATCGCGATCAGTCCCACTTACTGTCCGCAGGAGTGACCAACGCGTCGCTCAGGGCATCGTCGGCCACATACTGGATGCCGTCCGCCTTGTGCGCGTCACTGCTCACACCGGAGAGGCCAGCCACTGCTCCGAAGGCCACAACGGCGGAGAAGGCGGCGACAAGCACCGAGCGAAGCATTCTGTTACGCATAGTCGGCTTCGTCCTCACTTGAAGGTCCCCTTCTTCCCCCGTCTGATAAGACCATGGCTCATTCAGGCACGTCATGGCCACACGATCGGTGCATCATGTTCCTGCATGTTCAGGACCCTGGGGGGTGAAGATTTGACATCAAATGGGACCAAAGTGGCACATCCTCACGCGGTGACCGAACTGTGTGGCGAGGGAACCCGCCTTTACGCAAACGCCCTGCGTACGGGACGCATCTCGCGCGCGGACATCGCGTCCGCGCCCTGCCTGCTGGAGTTCGCCCTCCTGCACCCCGACCCCGACGACGCCAACTGGTTGCGTCCGGTTCCACCATCGATCGCGCTCGCCCAGCGGCTCAACCCGCTGGAACGCGAGATCACCGAGCAGCGGCGGCAGTCGATCGCGCTCTCCGAGCTCTTCGAACCGTTCATGGCCCTGAGCGCTCAGGAAACCTCCCCGACGCACTCGATCACGGTGTTGGAAGGCCTCGACCGCATCAATTCGGCACTCGACCTGGCGACCGCCCAGTGTCAGGCCGAGATGCTCACAGTCCAGCCGATCAGCCACCGCAGCGCCGAGAACCGGCTCGTGGAGGCGCTGGACCGCGACCGACCGCTGAGCGAACGCGGAGTGCGGATCCGGACCCTCTACCAGCACACGGCCCGCTACAGCCCCGAGCGGCTGGCCTACGTGGACCGGTTCGCGGACAGCAAGGCCGAGTACCGCACCATCGACGAAATCGTCGAGCGCCTCATCATCTGCGACGAGACCGTGGCCTTCATCCCCGTCAGCGACGACCGCCAGGTCGCCCTGGAACTTCGCCACCCCGGCCTCGTCCGCTACCTGGTCAAGGTCTTCGAGTTCATGTGGGGCCGCGCCGTACCCCTGCGGGCGGGCACCCCGTACGACACCGACCCGGACGGCATCACCGACATCCAGCACTCCATCGCCAAGCTCCTGATCGAAGGCCACGTCGACGAGGCCATCGCCCGGCGCCTCGGGATGAACGTCCGTACCTGCCGCGCCCACATCGCCAAGCTGGCCACCGCCCTCGGCAGCGGCAGCCGCGCTCAGCTGGGCTATCTCATCGCTCAGTCGGGGCTCCTGGACCAGGACCGTTGAGCGCGGCAGGGCACCCGCACGCCTCCGGTGAGCTGTGCGAGGCGGGCATGGGCCTGTACGTCCGCGCCCTGCGCGAGGGCGAGGTGCCGGCGGACACGGCCGCCACCGTGCCCTGTCTGCTCGACACCGGGCTGCTCCGGCCCGACCTGGAGGCCCCGCACCAGCTGCGCCCGCTGGCCCCGGCGGTGGCCCTGCCCCTGCTGCTGCGCGACAGCGCGGAGGCCGTCGCCGGGCTGCGCCGGCGGGAGGCACTGCTGGCCGAGGCGTTCGTACCGCTGCTGGACGCCGACGCGCCGGACACGGTGGCCGACTCGCCCATGATCAGGCTCCTCAGTGGCTTCGACCGGATCAACGAGGCCATCTCCCGGACGATGGCCGACGCCGCCGGTGAACTCCTGGCCGTCCAGCCCCACGCGGGCCTCCTCACCAAGACACTGACCACCCTGGACCGCGACCAGGCCCTCCTCGACCGGGGCGCCCGTATCCGCACCCTCTACCAGCACACGGTCCGCCACTCCCCCGCCGTCCGGGCCCGCTACGAACAGCTCAGGGGCGACACCGAGGCCCGCACGCTGGACGAGATCACCGACCGGCTCATCGTCATCGACCGGGCCGTCGCCTTCATCCCGGCCAGCCAGGACCGTTCCCTCGCCCTGGAGGTCCGGCACCCGGTCCTGGTGCACTACTTCGCCACCACCTTCGACCGTCTGTGGCGCCTGGCCACCCCCATGTACCCCGAGGCGGTCCAGCCCCCCACCCTCAACGGCGTCACCCCCCGCCAGCGAGCCATCGCGACTCTCCTGGTCGAGGGCCACACCGACGCCGTCATCGCGACCCGCCTCGGCCTGAACATCCGTACCGCCCGGGTCCACATCGCCAAGCTCGCCGCCACCCTCGGCAGCGAGAGCCGGGCTCAACTCGGCTATCTCATCGGACAGTCGGGGATTCTGGAGCCTGAGCGGGCGCCGGAGGCGGGGTCGGGACAGGCTCCCGGGGCGGCTGCGGGGCCGGGAGGGTGACCGGGGGGCCTGGCTGCTCCGCCGGGCCCCGGGGGCCGTCCAGGCCCGCCTGGGCGATCCGTACGCCCAGCTGGGTCCTGCTCGCCGCGCCCAGGGTCTCCGCGAGGCGGGCGATGTGGGCGCGGCAGGTTCGTACGCTGATGCCCAGGCGTTCCGCGACCACCGCGTCCTGGTGGCCTTCGGCGAGGAGTGCGGCGATCGAGCGTTCGCGGTGCGAGATGCCCTCGATGCCGGTGTCGGGGAGCTGGGCCGTGAGCGGGATCGCCAGGCGCCACATGCGGTCGAAGACCGTGCCCAGGTAGCCCACCAGGGCCGGGTGGCGGATCTCCAGGGCGATCGTCCGGTCCGCGTTCGCGGGGATGAAGGCGACCGTGCGGTCGAAGAGGATCAGGCGTTCGATCACCTCGTCGAGGGTGCGGGCCTCGGCCGCGTCGCCGACCAGGTCGAGGTAGTTGAGCAGGCCCTGGCCGTGCCGGGCCACGTGGTTGTACAGGCCGCGCATCCGTACGCCCCGGGCTCGCAGCTCCAGCGCCCGGTGCAGGCCCTCGGAGAGTTCGTACTCGCGCCGGATGCCGCCGGGCTGGACGGTCAGCACCTCCGTCGTACAGGCCTGGGTCGCCTCGTCCATCGCGGTCTGGATGCGGGAGAGGCCGTCCAGGACGCGCAGGGCGGTGCCCTCGCCGCCGCCCGTGCCGGGGCCGCCGGCCGCGGACCCGGCGCCCGGGAAGGGGCTCTCCTCGCCCAGGGCGGCGTACCACTCGAAGGCCGCGACGGCCGAGCCCACGCGCCGCTGGCTCACGCTGACCTCGTCGTACACACCGCGCAGCAGCCGGGTCATGACCTCCTGCGGAGAGGTCGGCACCAGCCAGGCCATGTCGTCGGGATCGGGGTGCAGCAGGCCGAGTTCGAGCAGGCAGGGCACCGCCTCGGCGTCGCGACGCCGCACACGGCCCCGCCGTACGGCCCCGGAGTACACGCGATCCCCGGCCCCGCACAGTCGGTCAGCACCGTGTGGATGCTCGTCCGTCCCGTGCCCGGCCATCGCCCATCCCACCCCTGTGTCCAGCCCTGTTTGCAGCGCAACTATGCGCGGCCCGGACGTGGTCCGCAACACGGCTTGACAGGCCGCGCGCCTCCGATCTCCCCCCAATGTCCGACTTTCGCCCCTCCTCCGCCCTTGTCCCTGCAACAAGCTGATGGTGGTGGGGCGTTGCCGAAGAGGGCATTGTGGAAGGCGCTTCCACAGGCGTACACGGGGGCGCCTCGGGGCGCACGGGGGAACGCCTGAAGCGGCCCCGGCGGGATGCCCCCATCCGGCCGGGGCCAACAGCATGCCCCGTACCGTCCCGCACCATGCGACCGCCGGGAAAGCGCGTGCCACGGCTTTCGCGCAAGCTGCCGGAAACCACTCGGAGATCGTCCCGTTACGTCCCGCCCCTACCGTCAGGTCATGGCGGACATATTTGACGCGTACGCGTTGGCCGACGCGTGGGACGAGATGTTTGTGCGGCCGGGTGAGGTCAGGGCCGCCTATGAGCCGGTACTGGCGGCGCTCCAGCCCATCGAGCCGACCGAACTGCGGTTCCGCGCCGACCAGATGGCCCGGGCGTTCACCGACCGCGGGGTGACCTACGCCTTCGCGGGCGAGGAACGGCCCTGGCCACTGGACCTCGTGCCGCGAATCCTGGACGCGCTGGAGTGGGATCTGATCCAGCGCGGGGTGGCCCAGCGGGTGCGGGCCCTGGAGGCCTACCTCGCGGACGCCTACGGCCACTGCCGGGCCTTCGAGGACGGTGTCGTGCCCTGGCGGCTGCTGCTGAGTTCGGCTCATTTCCATCGGGCCGCCCACGGCATCGAGCCACCGGGCGGCGTACGCATCCACGTCGCCGGCATCGACCTCGTCCGGGACGAGGCCGGGGACTTCAGGGTGCTTGAGGACAACGTCCGGGTGCCGTCCGGGGTGTCGTACGTCATCGAGAACCGGCGGGCGATGACCCGGATCTTCCCCTCGCTCTTCGCCGAGCAGCACGTCGTACCCGTCGACGGCTACGCGGGACGCCTGCTGGCCGCCCTGCGCGCCGCCGCGCCCGACGGGACCGCCGATCCGCGGGTGGTCGTCCTGACCCCCGGGCCGAGCAACGCCGCCTACTTCGAACACGCCCTGCTGGCCCGGCTGATGGGCGTGCAGCTGGTCGAGGGGCACGATCTGGTGTGCCGCAAGAACCGGGTGTGGATGCGGACCACGCGCGGTGAGGTACCCGTCCATGTCGTATACCGACGGCTGGACGACGACTTCCTCGACCCGCTCCACTTCCGGCCCGACTCGGTGATCGGCTGCCCCGGCATCCTGAGCGCCGCCCAGGCGGGCACGGTCACGCTCGCGAACGCGGTCGGGAACGGCATCGCCGACGACAAGCTCCTGTACACGTACGTACCCGATCTGATCCGGTACTACCTCTCCGAGGAACCGATTCTTCCGAACGTGGAATCCTTCCGTCCGGACGAGCCGGGGCAGTTGGAGGCGGTGCTCGACCAGATCGACCAGCTGGTCATCAAGCCCGTCGACGGCGCCGGCGGCCAGGGCATCGTCATCGGGCCCAAGGCGGACCGGGAGACCCTGGAGCAGTGCCGGGCGGCCGTGGCGGCCGATCCCCGGGGCTGGATCGCGCAGCGCCCGGTGGCGCTGTCCACCTCCCCCACCCTCGCCGGTGAGCGGATGGCGCCGCGCCACATCGACCTGCGCCCCTTCGCGGTGAACGACGGCAACGACGTCTGGGTCCTGCCGGGCGGGCTGACCCGGGTCGCCCTCCAGGAGGGCAACCTGATCGTCAACTCCAGCCAGGGCGGCGGCTCGAAGGACACCTGGGTGCTCGCGGAGGGGCCCGCCGAGACCCCGGCCCCCGTACGACCGGCCGGCGCACCGCCCGAGGTCGCCCCGCGCCAGCACGGCCCCGACGGCAACCTCAAGCTCGTACAGGAAGGGGCGCAGCAGCAGTGAACGACGTGATCCTCTCCCGGATAGCCGAGGCCCTGACCTGGACGGGCCGTTACGTGGAGCGGGCCGATGCCACGGGCCGCATCCTGGACGCCTATCTGCACCGCCTGCTCGAAGACCCCTGGCGCGACGAGGACGTGGCGTGCCGGTCGCTGTACGCCATCCTGGGCGTGGACGCGGGTGCCCAACCCGTGGACATGCAGCAGGTGTTGGACCAGCTGGCCTTCGACGCGCGTTCGACGTGCTCGATCGAGGGTGCGCTGGGTGCGGCGCGGCTGAACGCCCGCAGCGCCCGCGAGGCGGTGTCGTCGGAGATGTGGGAGTGCCTCAACTCCACCTGGCACGCCCTCGCCGACCAGCGCCTCGCGGCCCGACGCACGGGCCCGTACGCCTACTTGGAGCTGGTTCGGCGCCGGGCGGCCCTCTTCTTCGGCCTGGCGGACTCCACGATGAGCCGGGACGACAGCTGGCGGTTCGTCGTGCTGGGGCGGAGCCTGGAGCGGGTGGACATGACGGTACGGCTGCTGTCGGTACGGGTGTTGGACGCGGCCCACGCGCCGGACTGGCCGACGCTGCTGAGCGCGTCCGGCGCGGACGAGGCGTACGCGAGGGTGTACGGCGGTTTCGGCGACACCCCGAGAGTGGCCGAATTCCTGCTGCTGGACCGGGACTTCCCGCGCTCGGCACTGCACGCCCTGACGACGGCGGAGGAGTGCCTCGCGGCGCTGGGCCGCCCGCGCCAGGACCCGGCCCGCCGCCCGATAGGACGCCTGCGGACCAGGTTGGAGTACCTGGACTCACAGGCGATGGAAGACCAACTCCCTTCTCTCCTGAGGGACTTGCAGACGGCGTGCATGGCCTCGGCGGAGGCGGTGGCGGAGAAGTTCTTCCCGTACCAGGGACCGATCGAGTGGGCCCGGGAAGGGGCGTGAGGTACCAGTCATGACGACAATCGACACAACCACCATGAACACCAAGGGAATTCGCCGCCTCCGCATCAGGCACGTGACGAGCGTGGCGTACGCCCAGCCCGCCGCGTCCTCGCACAACGAGGTCAGGATGACCCCGCTGACGCTGCCCGGCCAGACGACGCTGGACGCGCGGGTCACCGTGAACCCGACGACGCCCACCTGGTCGTACTGGGACTACTGGGGCACCCAGGTCACCGGCTTCGACCTGATGGACCCGCACGCCCACCTGACGATCACGGCGTCGAGCCTGGTCGAGACACAGCCGCCGGGCCCGCTGCCGGAGGCGCCACCATGGCTGGAACTGACCGAACGCACGGCCACGTCCCGCCTGCTGGAGTACACGGCCACGACGGCCCGTACGACGATCCCGGCCGAGTTGCTGGACCGGGCGAGGGAGGTGGCGGCGGGCCTCGACCCGCACGGGACGGCGAGCGCGGTGTCGTCGCTGGTCGCCGACCGGGTGGCGTACCTGCCGGGCGCCACCGGCGTGAACACGTCGGCGGCGGAGGCGTGGGAGCAGGGGGCGGGCGTCTGCCAGGACATAGCCCACGTGACGATCGCCTTGCTGCGGGGCCTGGGCCTGCCGACCCGCTACGTCTCCGGCTACCTGCACCCGGAGCGGGAGGCGGAACTGCACCGCCCGGTGGCGGGCCAGTCCCACGCCTGGGTGGAGTACTGGGCAGGCGACTGGTGCGGCTACGACCCGACGAACCGAACCCGCGCGGACGAGTCCCACGTGGTGGTGGGCCGGGGACGCGACTACGACGACGTGACACCGCACAAGGGGGTGTACCGGGGGGTGGCCGGGGGGCCGCCGGAGGTGACTGTGGAGTTTACGAGGGTGGCTTGAAAGGGGGGCTCCGCCATCAGGGGGTTCCGGGGGGCGGGTGCGTACTCCGGGGGCGAGCGGAACCGGCACCCTCGGAGCACCGGTCCGCCGGGGTAGGCGGGCAGGTACGCCAGGGCGAGCAGGGCGATACTCCGGCGCGGGCGGACGCGGCACGCTGAGGCACGCGGGTCCGCCGGAGCGGGCGGAAGCGCCGGGGCGAGCGGGCCGGAGTCCCCGAGAGGGCCTCGGTCTCTCCCAAGGAGGAGGCGACCTGCCCCGGCGGCCAGAAAAGGACGCCGGAGCAGGTCGCCCCTACCCGAGCAACCGACCCAGGTCCCCCACCACGCGCAGGCAGCCGGTCCGCCCGCCGACGCAAGCAGTCAGAGACCACGCCCGCCCGCTCAGGCGAGCCCCGTCCCGCCTACTTGAGGCCCAGCGCCTCGCACTGAGCCTCGTACTTCGTCGTGCAGATGTCCGACACCTTGTAGATGCCGTCCTCGATCACCGTGCTCTTGATGTTCGCCGTCGTCAGCGCGACCACGCTCACCAACTGGGCCGGGATGTCCTCGTTGGTGGGGCTGTCCACCTTGTCGCGGGTCAGGGCGTCGAACTGGATGTCGCGGCCCTGGATGCGGGAGACCGCCATCTCCGCCGCCGTCTCCGCCTCCTGGGGGTACGACTTGTAGACGCTCATGTACTGCTCGCCGGAGATGATCCGCTGCACGGCCGCCAGTTCGGCGTCCTGGCCGGTGATCGGGGGCAGCTTGGTGACGCCCGCCGCCTCCAGGGCCTCGATGATGCCGCCCGCCATGCCGTCGTTGGCGGAGTAGACACCGGCGATGTTGTCCTTGCCGATGGCCGCGATGGCCTTCGTCATGTTCGACTTGGCGTTCTCCGGCTTCCAGTCCTTCGTGTCGAAGGACTGCGCGATCGTCACCTTGCCCTTCAGCTCGGAGAGCGCACCCTCCTTGAACTGGGCCGCGTTCGGGTCGGTCACCGAGCCGTTCATCATGACGATCTTCGCGGCGGTGTCGACGTCACCGCCGAGCGCCTCCAGGAGGGAACGTCCCTGCACCTCGCCGACCAGCTCGTTGTCGAAGGAGATGTACGCGTCGATGGGGCCCTCGGCCAGCCTGTCGTACGCGATGACGGGAATCCCCGCCTCCTTGGCCTTCTTGACCCCGCTCGCGATGGCGTGCGCGTCCACCGCGTCGAGGAGGAGGACGTCGACCTTGTCGTCGATCATCTGCTGCAGCTGCCTGGCCTGCTTGGCCGCGTCGGCCCCCGCGTTGGCGTACTCGACCCGGCCCTGGCCGTTGGTGAGCGACCGCACCTTGTTCTTGATGATCGGGTAGTCGAACTTGTCGTAGCGCGTGTTCTCCGTCTCCGGAAGCAGCAGCCCGACCGTGATGTCGTTGCCCTTGGCCGGCGTCGCCTCGGTCGCCCCGCCGCCGGACTCGAGCACCCCGCAGCCCGCCGCGAGGGAGACCATCGCCGTGGAGGCTGCCACGGCTACGGATATGCGGCGCGATCGGGACGTTCTGGGCATTCGGTGCTCACTTCAGGCGTTTCCGGACGGGGCCGCATCAGTGCGACCCATGTGGCTGAAAGCCAACGTGGACGAACACCCGGACGTCAAGCGGAATCACTTAATGAGATCAAAACATCACGCTCCGCTGATCACGTGGAGAAGTCGAGAACTCCCGCACAGACAGCCGTCACTCATCCTTCACCAGTATCCCGTACAACCAAGCGCGCGCGTCACGGGTCTTGATCATCGGCGGCCCGATTCCGCCCCTCTCGACCCCTTCTCCGCCCTCTCCGCCCCTCCCCGCCTCCCTCTGCCCCTCTCCGCCCCTCTCCGGATGCGAAGGACCGCATGATCTCAGCCAGACGTACGACCGCCACGGCGACCGCCGTCGTACTCGCCACCGCCGGTGGACTGCTCAGCTCGGTCGCCGCCACCCCCGCCTCGGCCGCCACTGTGACGTGCGCCTCCCCCACCTACAAGCGGCAGTTCTTCGGCAACACCGCCTTCTCCGGTACGCCGAAGAAGACGGACTGCGATGCCGCCGTCGCCGAGAACTGGGGCGCCAAGGCCCCCGCCACCGGTCTCCCGAAGGACAACTTCGGGGTGCGGTGGACAGTGACCCGCGACTTCGGCTCCGGCGGGCCCTTCGCCCTCACCGTCGCCGCCCAGGACGGCATACGCGTCTACCTCGACGGCAAGGCCAAGGTCAACCTCTGGAAGAACGTCACCACCACCCAGAAGAAGACCGTCAACCTCACCATCCCCTCCGGCAAGCACACCCTCCGCGTCGACTACGCCAACTGGACGGGCTCCGCCAACGTCAACTTCGCCTACACACCCCGCACTTCGGCGAGCGTCGACAAGGTCAAGCCACTCGTCCCGACGGCCCCCTCGGTGACGTACGACAAGAACACCGGGCGGGCCAAGCTGACTTGGGCGAAGAACCAGGAGCTGGACCTCGCCGGGTACCGCATCTACCGCCGCCTGAACGGGAGTTCGTTCCCGGGCACCCCCCTCGCCACGACCACCGCCACCACCTACACCGACTCGGCGATCCCCAACACCGGTGACACGTACGCCTACGAGGTCCGCGCCCACGACAAGGCCGGAAACCAGTCGGCGGGCAGTGCCGACGTCACCGTCACCACCGCCGACAAGACGCCGCCCGCTCAGGTCACCGGCGTCAAGGTGACCGTGGGCGCCTCCACTCTGCGGCTCGACTGGAACGCGGTCGGCGACGCGTTCTCGTACAGCGTCTATCGCGCGAGCGCGCCGCAGGGTCCGTACACCCGGATCGTGTGGGCGGTCGGCGACACCTACTACACGGACGTCACGGCGAACATCAAGCAGCGCGCGTACTACCGCGTCACGGCCGTCGACAAGTACGACAACGAGTCCGTGCCGTCCGCGACCGTCGACCCCGGCGAACCGGACACCACCGCGCCCGACCAGGTCACGGGCCTGACGGCGAAGGGCACCACGGCGGGCAACGCGGTCCGCTGGCAGGCCTCTTCGGCCGATGTCGAGGTCTACGAGGTGTGGGCGGTCCCGACCGGCCAGTCCTCCGACCCCGACGGCCCGGACCTGGTGACGGGGACCTCGTACAACGACATGGCGGCGGAGGTGGGCGCGGCGGTCGCGTACCGCGTCCAGGCGATCGACGCGTACGGGAACATCTCGCCGGTGTCGGAGACGGTCACGGCGACCCGGCCCGCGCCCGGCGAGTCGGCGGCGCCCACCGGTCTGACGGGCACGCTGCGTGACAGCGACACCCGGCTGACCTGGGACTACTCGGCCGACAACAGCCGCTACGGCTACCGGATCTACCGCCGGATCGGTACGTCCGACGCCTGGACCAGGATCAGCGAGGACGACTACACCTCGCTCGCGTTCGACGACACCTCGGCCCCGGCAGGACCCGCCTCGTACTACGTGACGGTGAACGACCAGTACGGCAACGAGTCGGCGCCCACGGGCGTGGTCACGGTGGACCGGGGGACCCCGGCGACGCCGACCGCGCCGCTGCCGCCGACGATCGCGCTGTCCGCCCCGTACACGCCCTGCACCGCCAACGACTGTGCGGCGCACGGCGGTTCGGGCACCGCGCTGAAGGTGACACTGACCCCGGCGACGGACCGGCTGGTCTGGGGGTACGAGTACCGGTTCAGCGGCGACACGGGCTACACGCGGACGCCGGACCCGACGGTGACGTGGACGCCGCCCGCATCGGGGACGTACACCTTCGAGGTGCGGACGGTGGACTACTACGGGGGCCGGACGGGGGCGTCGGCCACGATCCGGTTCAAGGTGGGCTGACACCTCAGAAATCAAAATTAATCACAAGACTTGTACAACCAATCCACATCCTTGCGAGTCCTGATCGTCAACGGCCCTTTTCTCGCCGTTGACGATCAGGACCCGAAGGACCGCATTGAACCCAGCCAGACGCACGACAGCCACGGCCACCACCGCCACCGCCCTCGTGCTCGCCACCACCGGCGCCCTGCTCGGCACCGCCACCCCGGCCGCCTCCGCCGCGACGACGTGCGTCTCGCCCGTCTACCAGCGGCAGTTCTTCGCGAACACCGGCTTCTCCGGTACGCCGAAGCGGACGGACTGCGACGCCGCCGTCGCCGAGAACTGGGGTGCGAAGGCCCCCGCCGCCGGTCTTCCGAAGGACAACTTCGGCGTGCGGTGGACCGTGGCCCGCGACTTCGGCTCCGGTGGGCCCTTCGCCCTCACCGTCGCCGTCCAGGACGGGATACGCGTCTACGTCGACGGCAAGGTCAAGGTCGACATCTGGAAGAACGTGACGTCGACGGCGAAGAAGACCGTCAACCTCACGATCCCGTCCGGCAAGCACACCCTCCGCGTCGACTACGCGTCCTGGACAGGCAACGCGAACGTCAACTTCGCCTATACGCCCAGGACTTCGGCGACCGTCGACAAGGTCAAGCCGCTCGTCCCGACGGCGCCCTCGGTGACGTACGACAAGGCGACGGGCAAGGCGAAGCTGACCTGGGCGAAGAACAAGGAGCTGGACCTCGCGGGCTACCGCGTCTACCGCCGCCTGAACGGGAGTTCGTTCCCGGGCACGCCCCTCGCGACGACCACCGCCACCACGTACACGGACTCGACGGTCCCCAACACCGGTGACACGTACGCCTACGAGGTCCGCGCCCACGACAAGGCCGGCAACGAATCCGCGGGTACCGCCGATCTGACCGTGGCGACGGTCGACAGGACCCCCCTGGCCGCGCCCAAGGGCCTGATCGCCGCCTCCACCTACGAGGGGCTACGACTCGACTGGAACGGGGTGCCGGGAGCGGCGTCCTACCGCGTCTACCGCGCGGCGAGCGAGAACGGCACGTACACCCGGGTGGGCAGCACGGACAAACTCCTCTATCTGGACGCCTCCGCGGCCGACCGCGTCACCTACTACTACCGGGTGACGAGTCTCGACCCGGCGGGCAACGAGTCCGCCCGTTCCACGGCCACCTCCGGCGAGCGCGAGGACCTCACCCCGCCGCCCGCCGTCACCGGCCTGACGGCCACCCCGACCGAGTACGGCTTCCAGCTGGCCTGGGACGCGAACCCCGCCCCCGACCTCCACCGGTACGTCGTCTACGTCGGCGAACTCCTGCGCGACGAGGAGGAACAGGTCTGCTACGCCTCCGAGTTCGAGTGGCTGGGCCCCGACACCACGTCGTTCGCCTACACCACCGAACCGGACGGCGAGGAGCGGTGCTTCTTCGTCGACGCCGTCGATACGAGCTGGAACTCGCACTACAAGTGGACCCGTTCGCCCAACGTCGTGGTCGCCACCGAGCTGGACATCACACCCTCACCGAACCCGTGAACCGACGACGCACGAGACACTGAGAGAGCAGACGAAGAAGCGTATGAACCTCGCCAGACGCACGACCACGTCGGCCGCGACGGCCGTTGTCCTCGCCACCGCCGGCGGTCTCCTCACCGTCGTCACCGCCCCGGCCGCAGCGGCGGCCACGGCGACGGCGGTGACGTGCAACTCCCCTTCCTTCAAGCGCCAGTTCTTCACGAACACGGCCCTGTCCGGCACCCCGAAGAAGACCGACTGCGACGGCACGATCGCCGAGAACTGGGGCGCCAACGCCCCCGCCCCCGGCCTCCCGAAGGACAACTTCGGCGTCCGCTGGACGGTGACCCGCGACTTCGGCTCCGGCGGCCCCTTCGCCTTCACGGCAGCCGCCCAGGACGGTCTACGGGTCTACCTCGACGGCAAGCGCAAGATCGACCTGTGGAAGAACGTCACGGCGACGCGCACCAAGACGGTCAACGTGACGATCCCGTCCGGCAAGCACACCCTGCGCGTCGACTACGCCAACTTCACCGGCAACGCGAACGTCAACTTCTCCTACGCGCCCCGCACTTCGGCGGCGGTGGACAAGGTCAAGCCGCTGGTCCCGACGGCGCCCTCGGTGGCGTACGACAAGTCCACCGGCCAGGCCAAGCTCAGCTGGGCGAAGAACAAGGAGCTGGACCTCGCGGGCTACCGCGTCTACCGCCGCCTGAACGGGAGTTCGTTCCCGGGCACGCCTCTGGCGACGACCGCATCGACGTCGTACACGGACACCAACCTCCCGCTCACGGGCGCGAGTTACTACTACGAGGTGCGCGCCTACGACAAGGCGGGCAACGAGTCCGGCGGTACGGCGGACAAGGGCGTCGTCACCGTCGACCGCACGGCGCCGGCCGCGCCGCAGGCGCCGACGGTCGTCAACGAGTCGGCGGCGAACGGGCTGCGGGTCAACTGGGGCGCGGTCGAGGGCGCGGTGTCGTACCGGGTGTACCGGGCGATCGGGGCGCAGGGCAGGTTCTTCGAGATGGGCCGCACGAACCAGGTCTCCTTCCTGGACACCTCGGTCGTCGAGCAGATCGCCTACCGCTACCGCGTCTCGGCGCTCGACGCGGCGGGCAACGAGTCCGCGGGTTCGGCCGTCGTCGACAGCGCGTACGACGACTCCACGGCACCGCCGGCCGTGACCGGCCTCGCGGCCACCCCGACCGAGTACGGCTTCCGGCTGCGCTGGGACGCGAGCCCGGCCGCCGACATCGCGTGGTACGCGGTGTACGCGGGCGAGTTGGTCGACGACAAGGCCGGCGGCAAGGTGTGCTCGGCGAGCGTCGTGAAGTACGTGCAGGCCGACAAGGCCGCGTACTCCTACGCGGCCCGCCCGAACGGCGAGCAGGTGTGCTTCCTCGTCGACGCCCTCGACCGGGCCCGCAACTCCGTGTACACGGAGACCGGCACCGCCCCGACGGTCGTGGCGACGGAGCTGAACACCACCCCGAGCGTGCCGACCCCGACCGGCTCCCCCCTCCACCTGACGGCGGCCCCGGCACCCGAGGGCGGCCGGGCCAACCAGCTCTTCTGGACCGGCCTGGACGCCAACTCCCCGCAGGCCGCGGGTGGTTACCGTGTCTACCGGTGGAACGCGACGACTTCGGCGTACGAGCGGATCGCCACCGTCGCGAACACGGCGTCCACGTACGCCGACACGACCGCGAAGCCCGACACGACGTCCTACTACTGGGTGCGGGCGGTGACGGCCGACGGCACGGAGTCCCTCCCGGCGGGCGGCTGGGCGGTCAACGCTCCCGTGAACTGACCGACGGCCGCGACCGCAAGGGGCCGGGGGACATGCACCCCCGGCCCCTTCACCGTGTCCCGCCCCGACCGACCCAGCGGCGGTAGAGGCCCGGATCGACATTGCTGCCGCACACGACGGTGACGACATGCCGTCCGGCGAAGCGCTCGCGGTCTTCGAGGACGGCCGCGATGCCGAGCGCGGCGGAGGGTTCGACGACGAGACCGGCGTGGTCGAGGAGCATCCGCATCCCGGTGACGATCGACGCCTCCTCGACCAGGACGGCGTCGTCGGCGACCAGGAGCAGGTCGTCCAGCACGGCCGGGATGGGAAAGCGGCCGGCGACTCCGTCGGCGATGGTGTCGGCCGACTCGGTGGTGACGACGCGCCGCGCACGCCAGGAGAGCGTCAGCGCGGGTGCGCCCAGCGGCTGGACGCAGATCACCTCGACCCCGGGCGCCAGGGCCTTCAGCACCTGCCCGACCCCGGTGGCCAGCGCCCCACCGCCAAGGGCGACCAGGACGACATCGAACTCCGCTCCGCCGTCGACCAGTTCCAGACCGATGGTCGCGGCTCCCTCGCAGGTCTCGACGTCCAGACTGTCCTCGACCAGCCGGATCCCGTCGTACCGCGCGATCTCCGCGGCCCGCGCACGCGCCAACTCATGGTCGCCGTCGACCAGTTCGAGCCCGGCGCCCAGCGCACGAATCCGCTCCAGCTTGACCGGGGTCGCGAAACGCGACGCCACGACGGTGACGTCGACCCCTCGCCCACGCCCGGACCACGCGAGAGCCTGCCCCAGATTCCCGGCACTCGCACAGACGACGGCCCGCGCCCCCACTCCACCGGGCAGCCCCGCGACGACGACCTCGGTACCCCGCCCCTTGAAACTACGAACGGGGTTGGCCGTCTCCAGCTTGACGCTCACCGCACACCCGAGCACGGCCTCCAGCGCCTCGCACCGATAGAGGGGGCTGCCGAGAAACACCGGGTCGATCACCTGCCGGGCCGCCCGGATCCGCCCGAGGTCGAGACGCGTCTGCCGCACGACAGGGCAGCGTAGCGCCACCGGCGCCGGGCCGATGAACAACTGTCCTGGCAGCTACGGGAGATCGCGCCGCCAGCCTGTGTTCCTGTGACATCGAACGAGGAACGCCGATGAGACAACCGACTGGTTCCGGGCATGGACCGGCGACAACGGGAGTCTCTCGCCCCACCCGTACAACCAAGCCCCACCCTCACGAGTCCTGATCGTCGACGGCCCTTTTCTCGCCGTTGACGATCAGGACCCGAAGGACCGCATTGAACCCAGCCAGACGCACGACAGCCACGGCCACCGCCGCCACCGCCCTCGTGCTCGCCACCACCGGCGCCCTGCTCGGCACCGCGACCCCGGCCGCCTCCGCCGCGACCACCTGCAACTCCCCTGTCTACAAACGGCAGTTCTTCGCGAACACCGGTTTCTCCGGTACGCCGAAGCGGACGGACTGCGACGCCGCCGTCGCCGAGAACTGGGGTGCGAAGGCCCCGGCCACCGGTCTTCCGAAAGACAACTTCGGCGTGCGGTGGACCGTGACCCGCGACTTCGGCTCCGGCGGGCCCTTCGCCCTCACCGTCGCCGCCCAGGACGGCATACGCGTCTACCTCGACGGCAAGATCAAGGTCGACGTGTGGAAAAACGTGACGTCGACGGCGAAGAAGACCGTCAACCTCACCATCCCCTCCGGCAAACACACCCTCCGCGTCGACTACGCCAACTTCACCGGCAACGCCAACGTCAACTTCACCTACACGCCCCGCACTTCGGCGACCGTCGACAAGGTCAAGCCGCTCGCGCCCACGGGAGCGTCCGCGACGTACGACCAGGCAGCCGACAAGGTGACGATCAGCTGGGCGAAGAACAAGGAGATGGACCTCTCTGGCTACCGCGTCTACCGGCAGGTGAAGGGCGGAACCGGCTGGCACAAGATCAGCGGTGTCGCGGATCTCTCCGGGACCTCGTTCACTCAGTGGGTGGGTGCGTCCGGCACCACCTTCCTCTTCGAGGTGCGAGCCGTGGACAAGGCGGGCAACGAGTCGGCGGGCAGCGCCGACCAAACGGTCACCACCGTCGACCGGACCCCGCCGACCGTCACCGATCTTGAGGTCTACCAGGAGAACGCCCTGGACGGGGTGTTCCTCTCGTGGTTGTCCGGCGAGGGATCGCTGGAGTACCACCTGATGAGGGCCAGTTCGCCCGACGGGCCGTTCACGGTGCTCAAGAGCGCGAGCAACTCGGCGCTCGATGAGACCGCCCCGTACGGGGAGACCTCGTACTACAAGGTCTCGGCGACCGACACGGCAGGCAACACCGGGTACTCGTCGGTGGTGTCGTTCGCCAGGCCACTCGCTGTCCCCTATCTCGTCAACGGCGTCAATCGCCCGGAGGACGGCGGTGGTGTCGATCTGACCTGGTGGATGTCGCCGTTGGCACCGGCGGATTTCCGGGTGTACCGCCATGACGACACCACCGGGACGCAGCTCGTGTCCTGCGACCCCGAGCTGATCGACACCACTTACGGACTCCGCCACACCTACTTGTGCACCGACACCACCCCGGTGCCCAATACGGATTACTCGTACTGGGTGACCACCGTCGACGCCCTCGGACGCGAGTCGAAGCCCTCCCAGAGCATGGGCAGGTTCTACACGGACGCCACCGCCCCGCCCCTCGTCACCGGGTTCACGGCCACCGCGACCGAGTACGGCACGGTCCTGGACTGGGACGACAACCCGGCGGCCGACCTCGCCGAGTACCACGTCGTCCGGCTGAGCACGGTCGACGACGGCACCCAGTACACCTATGTGGGCCGAACCGAGGCGGGCACCACCCGGATCGTCGACTCGGCGAACCTCCAGGACGGCGAGACCCACACGTACTACGTGATCGCCGTGGACACCTCGGGCAACGCGAATGATTCGTCGGCCGAAGCCATGGTGTCCGCCACCGTCACCGAGCACGACCTGCGGCCCACCGTGGAAACCCCCGCGGACTGGCTGGTCAGTGTGAGCGCCCAGGTCGCCGACGGCGCGATCGGGGTCGATCTCACATGGACCCTGTCCAACTCGTACCACGGGACGGACATCACCGGGTACCGGGTCTCCCGCTGGAACCCGGCCACCGCGGCGTACGAGCCCCTGACCGCCGACCCGGTCACCGGCACGTCGTACACCGACGCCACGGCCGCCGTCGGCACCACCCACTTCTACTGGGTGACGGCCGTGCACGCCGACGGCACCGAGTCCGCCCCCGGCGACGCGTGGGTGGCACTGGCGCCCTGAGCACACCCGGGCACACGAAAGGGGCCCGGAGGTTCAACGAACCTCCGGGCCCCTTCACACACCCGCGCGTCCAGCTAGTCCTTCGCCTTCTTAGGCCGCCAGACCACCAACGCACTCGTCTGCTGCACTTCCTGATACGGCACCAAGTCCCGCCGATAGGAAGCGTGCACCGCCGCCTCCCGCTGCTGCATCGCAGCCGCGGCGCCGTCCAGTGCCGCCTCCATCTCCGCGACCCGGGACTGCAGCGCCACCACCTGGTTCTCCAGCTCGATGATCCGCTTGATGCCGGCCAGGTTGATGCCCTCGTCCTGCGACAGGGCCTGCACCGTGCGGAGCAGGTCGATGTCGCGGGCCGAGTAGCGGCGACCCCGGCCGGCGGTGCGGTCGGGGGAGACCAGGCCCAGGCGGTCGTACTGACGCAGGGTCTGGGGGTGCAGGCCCGAGAGCTGGGCCGCCACCGAGATGACGTAGACCGGGGTCTCCTCGGTCAGTTCATACGGGTTTCGTCGACGGCCGTCCATCTCGGTCAAGCTCCCTTCGCTGCCTCGAACAGCTCCGCCCGCGGATCCTCGTCCGCGGTCGCCTCGCGATACGCCTCCAGCGCTTCACGAGCCTTCCCCGTCAGCTCCGTCGGGACACTCACCTCGACGGTGACCAGCAGATCGCCCCGGGTGCCGTCCTTGCGGACCGCGCCCTTGCCCCGCGCGCGCATGGTGCGCCCGTTGGGCGTGCCCGGGGGCAGCTTCAGGGTGACCGGCGGTCCGCCCAGGGTCGGGACCCTGACCTCGCCGCCCAGTGCCGCCTCGACGAACGTCACCGGCACCGTCACCGTCAGGTTGTCGTCCTTGCGGCCGAAGACCGGGTGGGAGTCCACATGGACGGTGACGTACAGGTCGCCTGCCGGGCCGCCCCGTTCGCCAGGGGCGCCCTTGCCCCGGAGGCGGATGCGCTGGTTGTCCGCGACCCCCGCCGGGATGCGCACCTGCATCGTCCGGGACGACTTCGCCCGTCCGCTGCCGCTGCACACCAGGCACGCGTGTTCCGCGATCAGGCCCCGGCCCTTGCAGTCCGGGCAGGGGTCGGTGAGCGAGAAACCGCCGCCCGAACCCCTCGCCACCTGGCCGGTGCCCACGCACGTCGGGCACACGCGCGGTGTGCCGTTCTTGTCGCCCGTCCCTGAGCACGCCTTGCACGGGGACTGCGAGGTCATGCGCAACGGGACCGTCGCGCCGTCCACCGCCTCCGTGAAGCTCAGCGTGACCTCGGTGTCGATGTCCTGGCCGCGCCGGGGCTGCGTACGGGTCGTACCGCCGCCCCGGTTGAACAGGCCGCCGAACACGTCCCCGATGCCGCCGCCGAAGCCGCCCGCACCGCCGCCGGCCCCGGCCCCGCCCTGGGGGCCGCCGCCGAAGAGGTCACCCAGGTCGAAGTTGAAGGAGCCGCCGCCCGCGCCCGGCCCCGGACGGAAACCGCCGTTGCCGAAGAGGGCGCGGGCCTCGTCGTACTCCTTGCGCTTCTTGGGGTCGCCGAGGACGTCGTTCGCCTCGGAGATCTCCTTGAAGCGCTCCTCCGCCTTGGCGTTGCCCTTGTTGGCGTCCGGGTGGAACTCGCGGGCGAGTTTCCGGTACGCCTTCTTGATCTCGGCCTCGGTGGCGTCCTTCGGGACGCCGAGGACCTTGTAGAAGTCCTTCTCGATGAAGTCCTTGGTGCTCATCCCCGACGTCCCTCCTTTCCGGAGTTCCCCACCTCAGTGCTCACGTCAGCCCTCTTCCGGGCCACCGTTCTCCTTGCCGTCCGCCGACTCCGGGGAGTCGCCGTTGCCGGTCTGCGTCGCCCCGGGCTGGGGCTCGGCCACCGCGACCCTGGCGGGGCGCAGGTTGCGCTCGCCGAAGCGGTAGCCGGGCTGCAGGATCGCCACGCAGGTCGTCTCGGTGACGTCCGGCGCGTACGAGTGCATCAGGGCCTCGTGGATCGTCGGGTCGAAGGGCTCGCCCTCCTTGCCGAACTGCTGCAGGCCCATCTTCGCGGCGACGGTCTCCAGCGACTCGGCGACGGACTTGAACCCGCCGACCAGTTCGCCGTGTTCCCTCGCGCGGCCGATGTCGTCGAGCACGGGCAGGAGTTCGGACAGGAGGCTCGCGATGGCGATCTCCTTGACCGTGATCCGGTCCCGCTCGACCCGGCGGCGGTAGTTCTGATACTCGGCCTGGAGCCGCTGGAGGTCCGCGGTGCGCTCACCGAGGGCCGTACGAACCTGGTCCAGCTGTGCCGTCAGACCGGCGACCTGTGCTGCTGCGTCCCCGGCCGGGGACGCCCCCTCCGCGGAGGGGGCTCCCTTCGGCTCGGCGTCGTCGGGGGTGGCGCCGGAAGGGACGTCGGGCTCCTTGTCGAAGCCCGGAGTCTCCTCCGTCACGCGGCACCGTCCTTGCGGTCGGTGCGCTCGTCGTCGACGATCTCGGCGTCGACGACGTCGTCGTCGGCCTTCGGGGCGTCGGCGCCGGGCGCCGCGTCACCGGCGCCGGCCGCCTGACCGGCCTGGGCGTCCGCGTACATGGCCTGGCCGAGCTTCTGCGAGACGGCGGCGACCTTCTCCGTGGAGGTGCGGATCTCGGCGATGTCCTCGCCCTTGAGCGCGGCCTTCAGCTCCTCGATCGAGGCCTCGACCTCGGTCTTGATGTCGCCGGGGACCTTGTCCTCGTTGTCCTTGAGGAACTTCTCCGTCTGGTAGACGAGCTGCTCGCCCTGGTTGCGGGTCTCGGCGGCCTCGCGGCGACGGTGGTCCTCGTCCGCGTACTGCTCGGCCTCCTGGCGCATACGGTCGACCTCGTCCTTCGGCAGCGAGGAGCCACCGGTGACGGTCATCTTCTGTTCCTTGCCCGTGCCCAGGTCCTTCGCGGTCACGTGCATGATGCCGTTGGCGTCGATGTCGAAGGCGACCTCGATCTGCGGGACACCACGCGGGGCCGGGGGCAGGCCCGTCAGCTCGAACATCCCGAGCTTCTTGTTGTACGCCGCGATCTCGCGCTCGCCCTGGTAGACCTGGATCTGGACGGACGGCTGGTTGTCCTCGGCCGTCGTGAAGATCTCGGAACGCTTGGTCGGGATCGTGGTGTTGCGCTCGATGAGCTTCGTCATGATCCCTCCCTTGGTCTCGATGCCGAGGGACAGCGGGGTGACGTCGAGGAGCAGTACGTCCTTGACCTCGCCCTTGAGGACACCGGCCTGGAGCGCGGCGCCGATGGCGACGACCTCGTCCGGGTTGACGCCCTTGTTGGCGTCCCGGCCGCCGGTCAGCTCCTTGACCAGCTCGGCGACGGCGGGCATACGGGTCGAGCCACCGACGAGGACGACGTGGTCGATCTCGCTCAGCGCGATGCCCGCGTCCTTGATGACGTTGTGGAACGGCGTCTTGCAGCGCTCAAGGAGGTCGGCCGTCAGCTGCTGGAACTGGGCGCGCGTGAGCTTCTCGTCCAGGTGCAGCGGGCCCTCGGCGGAAGCCGTGATGTAGGGCAGGTTGATCGAGGTCTCGGTGGACGAGGACAGCTCGATCTTGGCCTTCTCGGCGGCCTCGCGAAGGCGCTGGAGGGCCATCTTGTCCTTGCCGAGGTCCACGCCGTGGCCGGTGCGGAACTGCTGCACCAGGTAGTCCATGACGCGCTGGTCCCAGTCGTCACCACCGAGGTGGTTGTCACCGTTGGTGGCCTTCACCTCGACGACGCCGTCGCCGATCTCCAGGAGGGACACGTCGAAGGTGCCGCCACCGAGGTCGAAGACGAGGATCGTCTGGTCGTCCTTGTCGAGGCCGTACGCCAGCGCGGCGGCCGTCGGCTCGTTCACGATGCGCAGGACGTTCAGGCCCGCGATCTCGCCGGCCTCCTTCGTCGCCTGGCGCTCGGAGTCGTTGAAGTAGGCCGGGACGGTGATGACCGCGTCCGTGACCTTCTCGCCCAGGTAAGCCTCGGCGTCGCGCTTCAGCTTCTGCAGGATGAAGGCGCTCATCTGCTGCGGGTTGAAGTTCTTCCCGTCGAGCTCGATCTTCCAGTCGGTGCCCATGTGGCGCTTGACCGACCGGATGGTCCTGTCGACGTTGGTGACCGCCTGGCGCTTCGCGACCTCGCCGACCAGCACCTCACCGTTCTTCGCGAAGGCGACGACGGACGGCGTGGTCCTGGCACCCTCGGCGTTGGTGATGACGGTGGGCTCGCCGCCCTCCAGAACGCTGACGACGGAGTTAGTCGTGCCCAGGTCGATGCCGACCGCACGTGCCATTTCAATTCCTCCAGGAGCAATGCCAACGACGACTTGAGTGGAACAGGCTCAAGTGTGCATCACTCCCGCCGCCCGGTCAACAGAGCTGAGTCGACCCCACTCAACTCTTATCCGTTCCTTACACGCAACGCGGCTCTGACCTGCGCCGACTGTACGGTCGCCGCCCGCCGCGGCCCGTACACGGGAACCCTCAGCAGTCCCAGTACGACCATCAGGGCCACCCCCGCCACCCACCACAGCCCCGCTCCGGCGACCCATCCGCCGTGCGCGAGCACCCCCACCAGCACCGCCCCGAAGGCCCCCGCCCCGAGCAGCACGGCCGCCCCGCGCGCGGTGAGCCCCAACCGCCGCAGCCGGTGCGCGAGATGGTCCGGACCCCCGCGCGAAAGGGGCCGCCCGGCCATCCGCCGCGACACGACCACGAGCAGCACATCGGCGCCGGCCACGGCGGTGAGCGCGAACAACACCCCGGCACTCGGCGCCAGTTCGTGCCCGCTCCGCACGACCACCGCCGACGCGGCCAGCACGAACCCGGTGAACAGGGACCCGCAGGCGCCGAGGGCGATCCGCGCGGGATGCCAGTTGTGCATCAGGAACCCGGTCAGCGCGGCGGCCAGCACGCTCAGCAGCACCGCGAGCCCGTCCATCAGCTCGACGGCGGCACAGGCGCTCACCCCGAAGGCGGTCAGCACGCCGACGGTCCCCACCAGCCCGTCGGCGTGATCGAGGGCCCGAAAGGCCACGGCGACGAACACGATCCACAGCAGCGCGAGCGCCCCGGCCCCGAACCCCAGTTCCCCGTACGGCACGACGAACGCGGCGGCGACGGCCGTACCGGCGACCAGGACCCGCGCCTTCACCCGCCCCGCGTCGGCGACGAGCCCGAGCGCCCCGACGCCCGCGCCGGCGAGGAGCAGCGCGCCGACCCCGTCCCCCAGAGGGGCGTATCCGGTCCACTCGCCCGCCCCCGCGACCAGCCCGGTCGCGAGGACGACGGCGAGCCCGCCGAGCAGGGGCGTCGGGCGGGCCCGGCGCCGGTCGAGGACGCCGAGGCGCAGGGCGAGGGTGCGGGCGAGGGCGGTGAGGACGGCGGCGAGGAGCAGGGCGGACGCGGCGGCGAGGATCCCGTAGAGCACGGGCTCACGTTAGATGGAACGGTAACAATTCTGTACGAATAACACGATTTGCCATGATGGGATTTGATCTGCGACTCAGGTAAGCCTCAGCGATCCAGATCACTCCGCCGCTGACTACAGTGCGAGCGAAGATGTGGGTAGTCTCTGACAGACTGCCTAAGTTACCGCTTAGTAATACTGCTCGCAGGCCTGAGGAGCCCCGACATGCAACTCGCCGCGATCATCGTGTCGCTGGTCCTGACCGTGATCGGCGTCGCGCTGCTCGCACGCGCCATCGGTCAGTTCGTCCGGTACTTCAAACTCGGCCAGCCGGTCCCGGCCGGCCTCCGGACGGACAACCCCTACCAGCGCAGTGTGACGCTGGTGAAGGAGTTCCTCGGCCATACGCGGATGAACCGCTGGGGCATCGTCGGCTTCGCGCACTGGTTCGTCGCGGTCGGCTTCCTGACGCTGCCGCCGACCCTCGCCCAGGCCTTCGGCCAGCTCTTCTCCGCCGACTGGACGCTGCCGGTCATCGGCGGCTTCCTGCCGTTCGAGCTGTACATCGAGTTCATCGGCGTGATGACGATCCTCGGCATCGCCGTGCTCATCGTGATCCGCCTGCTGAACCTGCCCTCGCGCCCCGGCCGCAAGTCCCGGTTCGCGGGCTCCAAGGCGGGCCAGGCGTACTTCGTCGAGTACGTCATCCTCACCATCGGCCTCGCGATCTACACCCTGCGCGGCCTGGAGGGCGCGATCCACCACGTCGAGCACTACGAGGCCGCGTACTTCGCCTCGTACCCGCTCGTCCTGGCCTTCAAGGGCCTGAGCACCGGCACGCTGCAGAACCTGATCTACCTCACCGCGATGGTGAAGATCAGCACGTCGTTCGTGTGGATGATCGTCGTCTCGCTGAACACCAACATGGGTGTCGCCTGGCACCGCTTCCTCGCCTTCCCGAACATCTGGTTCAAGCGCGAGGCCACCGGCGGCACCGCCCTGGGCGCCCTGCAGCCGATGACGTCCGGCGGCAAGCCGATCGACTTCACCGACCCGGGCGACGACGACGTGTTCGGCGTCAGCCAGGTGGAGCAGTTCTCCTGGAAGGGCCTGCTCGACTTCTCGACCTGTACGGAGTGCGGTCGCTGCCAGTCGCAGTGCCCCGCCTGGAACACCGGCAAGCCCCTCTCCCCCAAGCTGCTGATGATGTCCCTGCGCGACCACGCCCACGCCAAGGCGCCGTACCTGCTGGCGGGCGGCGGCAAGGACATGGAGGGCAACGAGAAGGCGTCCGAGGAGCAGCTGAAGGACGTACCGGCCGCCGCCCTCGCCGAGGCCGAGCGCCCCCTCATCGGCACCCTCGAAGAGAACGGTGTCATCGACCCGGACGTCCTGTGGTCCTGCACCACCTGCGGTGCCTGCGTCGAGCAGTGCCCGGTGGACATCGAGCACGTCGACCACATCGTCGACATGCGGCGCTACCAGGTGATGATCGAGAGCGCGTTCCCGTCGGAGGCCGGGACGATGCTCAAGAACCTGGAGAAGAAGGGCAACCCCTGGGGCCTGGCGAAGAAGCAGCGCCTGGAGTGGCTCAAGGAGCTGGACTTCGAGGTGCCGGTCGTCGGCAGGGACATCGAGGACCTCAGCGAGGTCGAGTACCTGTACTGGGTCGGCTGCGCGGGCTCCCTGGAGGACCGCGCGAAGAAGACGACCAAGGCGTTCGCCGAGCTGCTCCACATCGCGGGCGTCAAGTTCGCGATCATGGGCGGCGACGAGAAGTGCACCGGCGACTCGGCCCGCCGCCTCGGCAACGAGCCGCTGTTCCAGGAACTGGGCATGGAGAACGTGGCCGCGCTGAACCTGGCCTTCGGCGAGGACGACGAGGACGAGTCGACCAAGAAGCCCCGGGCGGCCAAGAAGATCGTCGCCACCTGCCCGCACTGCCTCAACACCATCGGCAACGAGTACCCGCAGCTCGGCGGCGACTACGAGACCGTCCACCACACCCAGCTGCTCCAGCGCCTCATCGACGAGGGCAGGCTGCTCCCGGTGACCCCGGTCGAGGGCCTCATCACCTACCACGACCCCTGCTACCTGGGCCGCCACAACAAGATCTACACGCCCCCGCGCGAGATCATGTCGGCCGTCCCGGGCCTGCGCCAGCAGGAGATGCACCGCCACAAGGAACGCGGCTTCTGCTGCGGCGCGGGTGGCGCGCGGATGTGGATGGAGGAGCGGATCGGCAAGCGCATCAACAACGAGCGTGTCGACGAAGCCCTCTCCCTCAACCCCGACATCGTGTCGACGGCCTGCCCCTTCTGCCTGGTCATGCTGACCGACTCGGTCAACGGCAAGAAGAACGAGGGCAAGGCGAAGGAGTCCATCACGGTGGTGGACGTCGCCCAGCTGCTCCTGGAGTCGGTGAAGACGCCGGTCCCGGACGAGGACGAGCCCCCGGCGGGCGAGGCCGAGGCGGAGAGCGCGCCGGAGCCGCAGCCGGTGAAGTAGCCCCGAGAGCGGGGCTGTTCGAGCAGAGCTGTTCAAACAGGGCTGCTCGGCCAGGGCTGTTGAAGCGAGGTTGTTGAAGCGGGGCCGGCGCCGAAAGCGTCGGCCCCGCTCACGTTCGCCCGCACATCAACCGCACATCACCCGCACATTCATCGAACCCCCGTACAACCATTGCCACTTGCCGTAAGTCTCCTCATCGCCCCGGTGATCGCCGCGACCTTGGAGCCCCCTTGCGTTCCCGTGCCACTCTCCTGACCACCGCCCTCCTCGCCGCCGCCCTGAGCCCGATCGCCCTCGGCGCCCCGGCCACGGCCGCACCGGCGAAGTACGTGGACGACTTCAACGGCGACGGCCACCCCGACCTGCTCATCGGCGACCAGAGCGCCACCGTGGCCGGGAAGCGGAACGCGGGCGCCGTCGTCGTCATCTGGGGCTCGGCGACGGGACCGAACCCCGCCAAGCGCTCGGTGATCACCCAGAACAGCCCCGGCATCGACGGCGTGGCCGAGGCGAACGACCGCTTCGGCACGAAGGTCACCTCGGCCGACCTGAACAAGGACGGCTACGCCGACATCGTCGCCAGTTCCCCCGGCGAACTGCACGCCGGCCGCCACGGCACGCTCACCGTCCTGTGGGGCTCCAGGACGGGCCTGACGAAGGGCAGCATCTACGCGTCCCCGGGCAGCAAGGCAGAGACCTTCGGCCTGGACTCCGCGATCGGCGACTTCAACGCCGACGGCCAACTGGACATCGTGTCCGTGGACGGCGACTTCGTCTGGTTCCTGCGCGGCCCGTTCACCAAGGCGGGCGGGCGCGGCAAGGCCACCAACCTCGACCCGTGGGACGGCGAGAACATCAAGGCCGAGCTGGTGGTGGCGGGCAAGGTCACCAAGGACGCCACCGCCGACTTCGCGCTCATCGGCTACGACGTTGACACCAACAGCAACCGCGTCTGGTTCTACAAGGGCGGCAGGAACGGCCCCGCCAAGCCGTGGAAGCGCACCCTGCCCGCCACCCCCGACCTCAGCGGCTCCAGCGCCGTGATCGCCGACTTCAACCGCGACGGCTACGGCGACCTCGCGATCGGCGTCTCCCGCTCGGGCCGGGGCGGCACGGTCCGCGTCCTGCCCGGCACGGCCACCGGACCCTCGGGCAGGCTCCTCGCGCTCACCCAGAACACGGCGGGCGTCCCCGGCAGCGTGGAGGACAACGACAACTTCGGGTACGACGTCTCGGCGGCCGACACCAACGGCGACGGCTACCCCGACCTGGCCGTCGGCGCCCCCACCGAGGCGATCGGCACCAGCTACTGGGCCGACGGCTCGATCACCGTCCTGCGCGGCGGCTCCACCGGCCTCACCGGCCGCAACTCCCGCCAGTACGACCGCACCACCCCCGGCCTGCCGAACGTCTCCCCCGACAACGCCTGGCTCGGCGCCTCCCTCCTCCTGCGCGACTTCAACGGCGACGGCCGCGCCGAGCTGATCGCCACCGCCAACGAGGGTGGCCGCCTCCACCTCCTCCCCGGCACCTCGGCCGGCCCCACGGGCACCGGCTCCCGCACCCTCACGGTCCCCCAACTGGGCCTGGGCGCAAGGGCGTTCATGGCAGCCGAACTGGCCGACTGACCGCCGTACCGGCCACCGCACTCCTCGAACACCCCTGTGTCGCGTTCCGCACCGGCACGGGGGTGTCTTCGCATCTCGAACACGTGCATCATTGATCAGTCGTTGCCGATGGGGTCAATGATCCGGACGAGGTGCAGGGTGCGGATGCGGGTGCGGGTGCGGGTGCGAAGAGCCGGTCCGGGTACGACGGTCACCGCCGGGTCGGCGGCCATCGGCGCCGTCCTGCTGGCCCTCACCGCCTGCGGCCCCCTCTCCAGTGACGGCGGAGCCGCCGACCCGACCCCCGTCCAGGTCGCCCAGGCCCCCGCCCAGCGCCCGATACCGCAGGGCGACGGCAGCAAGGTCCCCGACGACTTCAACGGCGACGGCCACCGCGACCTGGTCCTGGGCGACCTGGTCAAGGACCAGCTCCACACCGACGACGCCGGTATCGGCATCGTCTACGGCTCCCCGACCGGACTCGTCCCAGGCGCCCGCCAGTTGCTGTCCCCGGCCCGCCAAGCGGCGCGTACGAAGGGCCAGTTGCCGGCGGTCTTCGACGCGGAGGCGACCTGCGACCTCGACGGCGACGGCTTCACCGACCTGGTCGTGTCGACCGACCCGCCCTACGACGGCCAGGGGCAGCCCCCGGTACCCCTCCAACTCCTCTTCGGCTCCCCGCAGGGCCTCACCGGCCGCGCGGTCGCCCTCGTGATCCCGGCGGGGTCCCGCGCCGGGAACGACTGGCCCGACCAGCCGGTGTGCGGCGACTTCGACGGCGACGGCGCCCAGGACCTGGTCGTGCACGCCTCCGACGTGCAACTCAGCTATCTGCGGGGCCCGTTCACCCGCAAGGGCACCCCGAGCAGGGCCGGTGCCCCGATCGCCGCCCCCGGCAACGTCCCGACGGGCCCGGCGGCCGACGTCAACCACGACGGATACGACGACCTGGTCGTCCGTACGGTGGACGGCACCGCCGAGTCGGCGGTGGTCCTCGGCGGCCCGGACGGCCCGACCCGCACCGGGACGGCGCTGCCCGAGGGCATCGACGTCGCCCTCGGCCGGTTCGGCAAGGGACGGGACCTGGACGCGGCGGTCGGCGCGATGGGCGAAACGTCACTGCGCTACGACCTCCCCGACGCGACCTCCGGCACCCTCGCCTCCCCCGGCTCGATGCTCGACACCGGCGACTTCGACGGCGACGGCCGCGACGAACTCGTGTCCAGCGGCTCGCGGTTGAGGGTGTTCCGCGCACCGAGCGCGGCGGCGGGCATCACGGCGAAGGGCATGATCACCGTCGCCCCGCCCACCCACGGCACGACCCGCGTCCTGACGGTCGGCGACTTCGACGGCGACGGACGGGCGGACCTGGCGGTGCGGACGTACCGGGGCGAGACCTGGGACGAGGTGGCCGTGTACCCCGGGACGAAGGACGGCGGCCTGGTGGCGGCGAAGCCGTCGGTGACGTTCTCCACCTCGGAGTTCCTGTGACAACTCCTCGGTCGTGTAACAGCTCTGAGGCCATGTAACAGCTCCGTGACCGCCGTACAACCTTCGGTCATCACCGCGGGTCTCCCCCGTACTCGCGGACTGACCACCGCGTAAATGAACCAGGCAAATCAATCCAAACGGGGAGTTCACCCATGCGCAGACGCATCACCACGACCGCGGCCGTCGCCACCGCCCTGCTCGCCACCGGCCTGGCGCCGCTCGCCCTGAGCACCCCCGCCACGGCCGCCGCCGCCAAGTACGCCGACGACTTCAACGGCGACGGCTACCGCGACTACGCCGAGTACTCCTACGGCGCCGAGTACGAGGCCCCGGGCGGCGCGGTCAAGATCACCTTCGGCACGGCGAACGGGCCGGGCACGAGGGTCCAGTACGTCAGCCAGAACACCGCCGGCGTCCCCGGCTCCGACGAGGCCGACGACAACTTCGGCGAGGTCAGAGCCGCCGCCGACTTCAACGCGGACGGCTACGGCGACCTGGCCGTCGCCGCCACCGGCGAGGACCTGGCCGGCCGCCTCAACGCGGGCACGGTCACCATCCTGTGGGGCAGCCGCACCGGCCTCTCCGGCGGTACGGACCTCCCCTCGCGCACACACACCTCGTACGGCCGGATGGGCGCGGACCTCGCGGTCGGCGACTTCAACGGGGACGGCAAGAAGGACCTGGCGCTCGTCGCGAGCGGCAAGGCGTGGGTCTACCTGGGCACCATCTCCCGTACGGGCGTGGCCGGTTCGATCACCTCCTACGACCGGGACAACATCTACTTCGAGGTCACCTCGCTGGTCGCGGGCAATGTGACCGGCGACAACAAGACCGACCTGGTCGCCATCGGCGATGTCGTGGGCGAGAACTCCATCGGCTCGGACGCCTGGTTCCTCAAGGGCGGCAGCAAGATGGTCCCCGGCCGCACGCTCCGCCTGGAGGGCAAGAACAGCGCGGGCGGCGAGAGCCAGCGCGGCGGCGACGGCGTCATCGCCGACTTCGACAAGGACGGCAAGGGCGACATCGCCATCGGCACGCCCCTCTTCTCGTCCTACCGGGGCGAGGTCAGCGTCTGGTACGGCGCGGCGGCCGGCCCCGCCAAGTCCGCCCGCTTCACCCAGAACACGGCGGGCATCGCGGACACCGCGGAGACGGACGACCGCTTCGGCGCGAGCATCGCGGCCGGCGACATCAACGGCGACGGCTACCGCGACCTCGCGATCGGCTCGTACGGCGAACGGATCGCGGGCCAGCCGTACGCGGGCGGCTTCCACGTCCTGTACGGCCGCGCCGGGGGCCTCTCCACGGCGGGCTCGCAGTGGCTGGCCCGCAGCTCGACGGGCATCCCGGGCAATGTCACCGACGGCGACATGTTCGGCGCGAAGCTCCGCCTGCGCGACGGGAACGGCGACGGCAAGGCCGACCTGTACGTGTCCGGCGGCAACGGTTCGGTGCGGCTGCTGGGCTCGGCGACGGGACTCAGGACGACCGGCGTGACGTCGGTGCCGGAGACCCTGATCGACGGCATGCTCCCGTAGGGGAGGCCGTTCCGGTCCCCCTAGGGGATGTCACAGGTCGGCAGCAAAGGGGGGCCCGGAACCCCGGGCCCCCCACGCCGCTCGCCAGGACCAGGTACGTTCGATGACGTGGCTGGATTCAGGATCGGACGCGGCGGCCGGGACAACCGCCCCCCGCAAGCGCGACCGCAACAAGACCCGCAGCGGTACGACGGGCAGCCCCCACAGGGCTCCGCCCCGTCCTACGGCTACCCGTCCGCGCCTCAGCAGCAGCCGTACGGTGGCGGACAGCCGTCGTACGGCGGCCCGGGCGGCGCGGGACGGCAGTGGCCGCCGCAGGCGACCGCGAGCGGCGGTTACAACGGACCCGGGGGACACGGCGAGCCGGAGTACTTCGGCGACGACGGACACGGCGGACACGGCGGTCAGCACGGGCACGGATACGGACACGGCCCCCAGGGTCGTCCGACCGGCCCCGTGGACCCGTACGCGGCCAACAACCCCGGTCACACACAGGCGTTCACGACCGGCGACGACCCGTACAACCAGGGCGACACCTACCGCGCCGGTTCCGCCGCGGCCCCGCCGTCCGGTCGGCGCCTGCGCTGGAAGGAACTGCTGAAGGGCATCGTCACATCGCCCGACCGCACGTTCCTCCAGATGCGCGACTACCAGGTGTGGGTGCCCGCCCTCGTCGTGACGTTCCTGTACGGCCTGATCGCCGTCTTCGGGTTCGACGACACCCGCGAGGACACGATAAACGCCACCCTCAATAACGCGATCCCGATCGTGCTGACGACGGGCGTGGCGATGGTCCTGAGCGCCTTCGTCCTGGGCGTGGTCACCCACACCCTGGCCCGCCAACTGGGCGGCGACGGCGCCTGGCAGCCGACGGTGGGCCTGTCCATGCTGATCATGTCCATCACGGACGCCCCCCGCCTCCTGGTCGCGATGTTCGCGGGCGGCGACGCCCCCTTCGTACAGATCCTGGGCTGGGCGACCTGGGTGGCGGCGGGCGTCCTGCTGACCCTGATGATCCGCCGCTCCCACGACCTGCCGTGGCCGAAGGCGCTGGGGGCTTCGGCGATCCAGCTGATCGCGCTGCTGTCGATCGTGAAGCTGGGGACGTTCTAGGAGGAGCAGTAGTGGGGTCGGGGGTACGAGGGCGTGCGTGAGCCCTCGTACCCCCGACCTGCGTCCGCTGTCAGGCGTCGAGAACCTGGCCCGCGCGACGGACGACCGGGGGCTCGACGGACCAGGGGAAGTTGATCCAGTCGTCGGTGCGCTTCCACACGTATTCGCACTTCACGAGGGACTGGGTCTTCTCGTAGATGACGGCGGAACGCACCTCGGCGACGGCACCCAGACAGAAGTCCCGCACCAGCTTGAGCGTCTTGCCGGTGTCGGCGACGTCGTCGGTGATGAGGACCTTCTTCTCGGAGAAGTCGATGGCGTTCGGGACGGGCGCGAGCATGACGGGCATGGGGAGGGTGGTCCCTACGCCGGTATAGAACTCGACGTTGACAAGATGAATGTTCTTGCAGTCAAGGGCATAAGCAAGCCCCCCGGCGACGAAGACACCCCCGCGCGCGATGCTGAGGACGACGTCGGGCTCGTACCCGTCGTCGGCGACGGCCTGCGCGAGCTGACGAACGGCGACGCCGAACGCCTCGTAGGTCAGGTTCTCCCGTACGTCTATGTCACTCATGGCGCTCAGACCTGCGTGCGGTGGAAGTTGAGGAAGGACCGGGAGGCGGTGGGCCCACGCTGCCCCTGATACCGGGAGCCGTACCGGTCACTGCCGTAGGGGAACTCGGCGGGCGAGCTGAGCCGGAAGAGACACAGCTGACCGATCTTCATACCGGGCCAGAGCTTGATGGGGAGGGTGGCAAGGTTGGAGAGCTCCAGCGTCACGTGCCCGCTGAACCCCGGGTCGATGAACCCGGCGGTGGAGTGCGTGACGAGCCCGAGCCGCCCGAGCGAACTCTTGCCTTCGAGCCGGGAGGCGAGGTCGTCGGGCAACGAGACGACCTCATAGGTGGAGGCGAGCACAAACTCCCCGGGATGCAGGATGAACGGCTCGTCCCCCTCGGGCTCGACGAGCCGGGTGAGATCCGCCTGCTCGATCGACGGATCGATGTGCGGATACCGGTGGTTCTCGAACACCCGGAAGAAGCGGTCGAGACGCACGTCCACGCTCGACGGCTGCACCATGGATTCGTCGTAGGGATCGATCCGTACTCGCCCGGAATCGATCTCGGCCCGGATGTCCTTGTCTGAGAGAAGCACGCCCCGAGGATACGCAAGGCACGCGAACCCGACACCATCGGCCGGTTCCGCGTGCCCGCGACTGCTTCCGCGTCGGCTTCGCCTACTGCCCGTACTTCAGTTACTGACTGCTGCCGCTCCGCTGCTGCTGGTGCTGCTCCAACGCCACCGGCACCACACTGCGCAACCGCGCGCAGCGGGGACACCGGACCAGCCGACCGGGGCCGAGCCGCTCGGCCTGCTGCATCGGGAACGAAGCGGTGCTGAACACGTGCCCTTCGGCACAACGGACGACGGTGCGCTCGATCAAGTCCTCAGAGTCCCTTCCCCAAGAGCCGTCGCCGGTCACTGTCGAGACCAACGAGGAACGCCACATTACGGGACGAAAAGGGCGGCTCTCCAGGCGGCACTCCGATCCCGCCCGACCCCTCTTCCGCGCCCCCACCGTACGCCCCAACTCGGGCCGCCCGCAGCCGGGTCGACCCGCGAAAACCCACCCGCCCCACACTCGGAACCCACCCGGAATCCCCCGGAAACGGGGGCGGGCCCCACGGCTCGGCGCCGGGGGCCTGGCATGGGGTAGAGTGACTGAGCGTTCCGACGCCGACATTCAGAGCAGCGTCTTACGCGGGTGTAGTTTAGTGGTAGAACATCAGCTTCCCAAGCTGAGAGTGCGAGTTCGATTCTCGTCACCCGCTCCAGAATGAAACCCCAGGTCAGCGACCTGGGGTTTGCTTGTTGTCTAGTCCAATCCGAGAGTGTCGTGCCCTCCGCGTGCCCTAAGTCGCAGTTGGGCGACCACGCCAGGGGCGCCCGGGTGCCACTCTGGGCACCTCAAACCCTGAACATCTCAAATAGCGAGACGCATTTAATGTGACCTGAGCCACAGGGTGGCACCCCCCGGGTGAAGTCGCATACGCAAAAGCCCAGTTCGCGGGCCCGACAGCCCGCGCTCTACGACGCCGGCCCGACCAGGAGTGCAGAGGAGCGGAGTACCGAGTGTCCATTCGGGCCGCCCGAGGTCGACCGCAGAGAACCTCGCACGGCGCCACCCACGACAGGTGGCGTGGGAGCAGCAGAAGCGCTCGGCGCTGTTCCGGAGAGTTGATCAAGTAGTGCGTTGGCCATGGCATGCCCAGCGACCAGGTCCCTGAGAACGTCCTCGGCGATGTAGCGGTAGCTCTGCGGTGGGTGGAAAGTGCCGCCGGCCCGCAGATGGGCCAGCGGCACCGGTTCCTGAAGCCGTTCAGGAGACTCCAGCAAAAGGGCTGATGCCTGGGCTGCGCCGTCCATGTAGGTGTCGTACTCAGCGCGACTGATCCCTGTTTCAGCACGGTGCTGCTTCCACACCTCGGCAGGCGAGGCGGTATCCACGCGAGCGACACGAGCAGTACCGACCAGCGCCATGACCGGCGAAGTGGCGTAGAGGACGACCGGCGTGCCAGGCGGGACTGCCACTCTCTGACGACGGAGCTCCACCGACTTGCGCCCATCGAGGATGGAGGTCGCGAAGCGTGGGTGCAGGGATAGCAGGAGGGCACGTTCTGAGTCGGTCACCGTGCGGATCGACCTTCCTCGTAGATGGCTTGGAACAGGGTGGACGAGATCTTGAAGACCGACTGTACGTTGAGGGTGTGACTCTGGCGGCGGGCTAGCTGTTTAAGTCGCTTATACGGAACGAAGTTCGAAAAGACCTCCGTGTCGGAGAAGCGAATCGCCCGAGCTTGGTCGTGGCCTTCGCAATGCTTGAGGACGTCCGCGAGGTTCCACACGCCCAAGTGTTTGAAGCGCTGGTGGAGTTCGGGGATGTCATCAACGACGGTGGCATCGAACCGTGAGCAAGCGATGACCGACGACAGAGTGAGTGTCGGGTCGGCGCTGGCGTACCACAGGATGCGGGACGGGACCTTCTCACCGCTGGAGCGAGCAGCGCGGTAGTAGACGTGCTCGCGACTCAGTCCTAGCTCGTCGTTGCGGGCCAGCAGTCCCTCAGGAACGCCGAAGAGGTCGTACGCATATTTCGGCTTGATCGGCACGAGGAAGGTCGGCAGCTCCGCGTCAGTGATCTTCAGTGGCCACCAGGCCCGCTCGACAGCGGATGCCGCAGCCGCAGGCAGAGGGGCTTGCAGGCGGGGCAGCTCAAGACCGAGTTGGCCAGCAAGGGCAGCCGCATGCTCATCGACGCTCTCCGTGTCCGTGACCATGTCCAGAACGAAGGCGATCAGGTCGTCTCCGAGGGGCTGAAACCCGTCCTCCTGTGCCGCGGCACGTACCGTGGACGGCAGATGTGGGTCAGTCAGTCGCAACACCTGGGCGCCGACGGCCCGACAGTGTTGACGCAGCAGGAAAAGGATTTGCCGGGCGATGGTCTCGCTCAGCGCATGTCCGTCGACGACGCGTAGCAGCGGGACTTGGAGCTGCTCCTCTCCTTGCCCATGACAGTACGTGGCGAAGAGTTGTCCCTGGTCGTCCACAATCTGCTGGCGATCCCACCTACCCGGCTGGGCCGCAAGCTCACGTAGTCGCGCTCTGAAGGTATTCAGGCGCTCGCCGCCAGGCTTGTTCAGAAAAATCAGCTGCTCCTGCTCCCTGCCTGCCGCAACAGCCCTCGTCGTGTAGGAGGTGCCGAGGAGGCGGCCGGGCTGATACAGCTGCGCACGCCTCAACTCGTCGAGGTGCAAAACGACGTCTGAGGGCCGCAGGACGCGGACGTTGCAGACCGCCTGGGCGACCTCGGAAAGTCGCAGGAAATCGTCGTCGCGGGTGACAACGTACGGAACGCCGGCCGCGCCAGCCTCCGCCACATACCTCAGGTCCGAGAGATCATTCGGCTTGGCGGGCAGCGTGATGCCCAGCTTCTCCTTGGCAGCAGCGATCAATTTGGGTACGAGCTGGTCTGCCAGCTGTCTGTCGGGTCTAGGTCGTTTGTATGTGCTGGAAACGCGCAACTGACTGCGCCGCTCGGTCTGCTGCGGAATCTGGTTGATCTCGGCCACAAGCTCAGGCATGACGACCAAATCGACTAGCCCGGTCAGCCACTCCGCCCCAAGAGCCTGGGTCTCCTGCGAACCAGTCCGGTTATTCGACGCGTGAAGGTCGGCGAACACATTGCAGTCCATAGCGACGGTCAGGAGGGCCGTCGACTCCAAGTCGGTGAACAGATCCGCGTGGCCGTGGTCACGCCACCACACCACGAGTGGCTTGGGGTTCTTGCCGCGGCCGTCGACCTCATCGCGGGGCTCGAAGCCTAGCCGCGTCCACATCTGCTCGTAGCCGTAGTCCTTACGGCACCTCAGGATGATGCCGAGACGGTCTTGGTGACGGCGAGTGATCTCGTCGACAAGAAGTCGGGCCACTCCGCCGCGCTGCATACCGGGGTCGACGCAGAGGTGAGTCAGGCGGATGCGCTGTCCTGGGAGCCCGTACAGGGCATAGCCGACGAGGTCTGAGCCTGCTACGGCAGCCAACAGAGTGTCTCCTCCAGCGGCCTGTTCGTAGACCGCTGGAGGCAGGAAGCCGAGCTTGCTCCTGAACCGGTCGCCCAGCGCGACTATGGAAGCCAGAAGCTCGGTGTTCTGGGGGCTGACGGGGCTGATGCGTATTGCGGCGCCGTTTGTGGCCTCAGGGGTCTGCACCGCCCAAGTCTGACCCCATTTCCCTTATGGCGCCACGTAGTTGAGATCGTCCAGCAATGCTGCTAATTGTCAGCGGACTACAGAGAGTCTCGGCCTGACCTCGGACTCGGTACCCCGCTGCCCCTCACCTTCCTGCGCAGTGACCACCAAGCCGAAGATCAGATCATTGAGATCGGCAGCGTGTAGATGTAGCTGTCGGGCCACGTCCACAGGACGTGTGCCTTCGCTGCGTAGGGCGGTGAACACCTTGCCCAAAACTTGCGAGGTCTCGCGGGCAACCCCACTCCGGGGCTCCGACTTGCGGTAGCCGAGCCGGCCGAGTTCCACGCAGTGGGTTCGGTACTGCCACTCGGTGGTCAGACCTAGCTCGTGCAACCGGTGGGCAAGGGCCATGGCGGCGACTTTCCAGCGTCGCTTGGCCTGCAGGATCCAGTTGGTGCTCGCCCCCCGTGGTGCGTAGGCGAGAACGTCGGCACGCGGCATAAGGAACGCGGCCGCAAATCTGTGGGCCTCGGCTTCGGCCTGGGGCCCGTGTGGCATCTGTTCTTCGCCGTGCAGGACCAAGTGCCCGAGTTCATGGGCAGCGTCGAAGCGCCCGCGTTCCGCAGTCTTTTCCGTGCTCAACAGCACGAAGGGGATCCCTCGGTCCCAGAAGGAGAACGCGTCGACCTCCGGGCAGGCCCGTGAGAGCGAGAAGACACGAACGCCATGTGCCTCAAGCTGGTGCACAACATTCGGCATGGGGGCGTTTCCCAGTCCCCAACGGGCTCGCACCAGTGCGGCGGCTTCCTCCGCGGGCCAGTCTGTACCTGCCGCCTCCCCTGGATGCGGGATCTGGTCCTCGTCCGGGCCGAGCCGACTGAATGAAGTCAGCGACGGAATGTCGGGAGTCGGCAGGCGGAAGTGTGCGCCAATCCAGTCCTGCAGCACACGCGCCAGCCGCCCAGAACTGAGGGCGATGTCCCGCTGGGATGCGGTCATCTTGCTCAGGGCTCGGAAGCTCACCGAGTCGACCGTCAGGTCGGCGACCTCTTCGGCGCTGAAGAAGGAAGGAGGGAACTCCAGCGCCGCCGCAATCGCATCCAGCGACGGCTGGCTGGGGGCAGCCCGCCCGTTCTCGTAGTCGGACAACCTGCGCGGGGTCAGGCTGACGAGCTGGGCGAGGCGAGTGACGGTGAGTCCTCGGCGCTTTCGCGCCAGGACGAGCCGAGATGCGGTGGTCATGGGAGGAGCCAATGGGGAGGTTAGGGCGGGCCGGTCAGGCCCGACGTTCGATGGGGATGTCGATGCCGCCCTGGTCGTCGGCGTCGTCGACGAAGGGAGTGAAGCCCTCGAAGTCGATCCAGGGGAGAATGATCCGCTCGTGCCAGCTACTGATCTTGCCACGGTTTCCGGGATCGTTCGGGAAGGACAACTCCGCGTGGAGCCGGGTTCCCTGGTCAGTCTTCGCGTGGTGGTAGAGCAGGAACCAGGTAGGGATACCGTCGCCGGCATCTTGCTGCTCACGCGGCACCTCAGGCTCGCCGAACAGCAACAGCTGCCGGTTGGTCTCCACCCGCTTCATCACCGCGTTGCCCTTCGGGTAGCGGGTGGAAGGAGTGAGCGCTGCGTACCCGGTCTCCGGGCTGCCGCTGGAAGCCGTGATCGCGAAGTCACCGGACGGCGCGACGAGCAGCGGTACGTTGCTGGGGCTGGCGCTGGTCCATCCGTCCGGGATGTACGTCTCGCGCAAGAAGCGGATTGTCCGGCCCCAGAAGATGTTGCCAGGCAACGAGACGGGGTCCAACGGCGTGCAGAAGTTACGCTCGGCCTCGGCACGCCGCAGCACGTCTTCGATCCCTTCGACCGACAGTCCAAGCTCGGCAAGTCGGTTACGGGCCCGCAGATCCTCCGCATGCACGACAGTCATGTCCAGCCTCTCGACGAGCCACCTCGACTTCCGGAAATCCTCCCTCATATGAGGTTGGAAATCAAGAAATAAGGCTGGTCAGGGACTCTCACGTCTTAGCGCGGGGCGCCAGCGGACCCATTGCCCTGAAATCAGCCGCTCGGTCAACACTCGGAACCGGCCGAGCCGAGCGGCCGGTTCCAGTGATGAAAGCGGAGCACTACACCTGACGGACGCTCTCGACTGCCTCTGCTTCGCGCAGCTGGGCACGCACCTCGGCGTCAATGCCCTGGGCGAGCCTGCGCTGATGCTTCGCCGTCGAGTGCTGGTAGATCAGCTGGGCCCGCTCCGAGGACTGGCCGGCGCGGACCATGAGGTCCTTCAGCTTGGCGCCGGTGTCGGCAGCGAGGGTGTTGCCGGTGTGGCGGAGGTCGTAGAAACGGAAGTTCTTCGGCATGCCGACCTTGGTACGCGCCTTGCGCCATTTGCGGCCGAAGGTCGAGCGGCGGAAGGGGGCGCCCTTCTCGCCGACGAAGAGGAGGCCGCCAGGCTCCTTCTCCGCGAACCACTGGAGGTGGCGGCGCAACTCCGGGAGCATGAAGTCGGGCAGATAGACGGTGCGCTTGCCCGCCCGGGTCTTGGGGTCGCCCGTGACGCGCCTGCCATTGGTCAGCTCTGGGGAAGCCTGCGTGACGCGCAGCGAGCATTCGTCGATATCGACACTGTGACGGCGCAGTTCGGCCAGTTCCTCCGGGCGGAGGGAGGCGAAGGCACCGAGCAGGACCATCAGGCGCCAGCGCGGACCCATGGCGTCGGCGAGGTCGAAGACCTGCTCGATGGTGGCGGTGGGGCGCTCGTCGGCCTCCTCCTTGCCGGCGCCCTTGATACGGCACGGGTTGCTGCGCAGGAGGTCGTCGTCGACCGCCGTCTGCAGGATGGCCTTCAGCAGGCGGTACGACTTGGCGACCGTGGTGGCGCCGGTCGCCTTCAGCCGCTCGGCTCGCCATGTGCGGACGGAGGACGGGGTGATCTCGTCCAGATCCTTGCCACCGAAGGCCGGCAGGATGTGCAGGCGCAGCAGACCGTCGTAACGGTCGAGCGTGGTCGGGGCCAGGCCGCGCTCCTCCATCCAACGGAGCGCGTACTTCTCGAAGTTCACCGTACCGGTGTCAGGATCGTGCCAGTGGTTGCGCTCGATGTCGGCACGGACGAGGTTGAGCCAGTCCTGGGCCTCGGACCTGGTCTCGAACGTTTCCGGCGCGGTGTGCCGCTCTCCGTCCGGTCCGAGGTAGCGGGCCTGCCACCGGCCGGAGGCGAGCCTGCGCACCGTGCCGAACTCGCGCCGCCGCTGCGGCTTGCGCCCCGCCATCAGGCAGCCTTCCCGTAGCGGACACGGACACGGCGGACCGGCTCGACGGTGCTCGACTCTACGTACTCGGCGACCGCGCTCTCGGGGATGCGGACCAGGCGGCCGAGTTTGACGTAGCGGATACGGCGTTCGGCGATCAGACGGCGGACGAAGCGCTCGCCCGTGCCGAGCATTTCGCCGGCCTCGGCGACGGTCAGGAGGCGGTCAGCCATGTGCGGTCACCGCCGTCGCGGTGCGCTGAGAGGCGTTGAGGGCAGGGGGTATTGCGAGTTCATGCAAGAGCGGTGGGTCCTTTGCTCGGCGAGGCGGTTCGGGGCGGCGGTCCGGTCCGAGGCGTACGGGCCTAGGCCGTGTTTTGGAAGTCGCGGGCGGCGAGCCAGATGATGAGGTCGCTCGCGATTCGGCCGATGCCGTTCTCAGTGGTCACGTGGTGTTCGCGGCGGGTGGTGTCGCGGCGGACGATCTCGTAG
>NZ_KZ672954.1:88765-128831 GCF_002954775.1 Streptomyces geranii | reverse complement strand
GAGGCCGTCCAGGCCGATCAACCCCCCCCCCACCCCCGCCGTACCCACCCCCCCCCGGGGGGTCTGGGGGCGCAGCCCCCAGGGATGGGACGGGTAGGGGCGGCGGGGGCGAAGAAAAAGTCCCCGCCCCCGAACGAACCTCCCCTAATCCACCTCAGCCACAGCCTCAGCGAACTGCGCCTTGTACAACCGGGCATAAGCCCCACCCGCCCCCAACAACTCCCCATGCGCCCCCTGCTCCACGATCGCCCCGTTCTCCATCACCAAAATTGTGTCCGCATCCCGAATAGTCGACAGCCGATGCGCGATCACGAACGACGTCCGCCCATGGGCGAGTTTCGCCATCGCCTTCTGGATCAGCACCTCGGTCCGCGTGTCCACGGAACTCGTCGCCTCGTCCAGCACCAGAATCACCGGATCCGACAGGAACGCCCGAGCGATCGTGATGAGCTGCTTCTCACCCGCGCTCACCCCCGTCCCCTCGTCGTCGATCACCGTGTCGTACCCCTCCGGCAACGTCCGGATGAACCGATCCGCGTGCGCCGCCCGAGCCGCCTCCTCGATCTCCCCGCGCGTCACCGCCCGCTCCCGCGCGGCCCCGTACGCGATGTTCTCCGCGATGGTCCCCCCGAACAGCCAGGTGTCCTGGAGCACCATCCCTATCCCGGCCCGGAGTTCCTCCCGGGACATGGAGGCGATGTCCACCCCGTCGAGGGTGATCCGCCCCCCGGAGACCTCGTAGAACCGCATCAGCAGGTTGACCAGAGTGGTCTTACCGGCCCCGGTAGGGCCGACGATCGCGACCGTGTGCCCAGGCTCCACCGCCAGCGAAAGATCCTCGATCAGCGGCTTCTCCGGCTCGTACCGGAACGACACATGCTCCAGCGACACCAGCCCCCGCAGCTCCTCCGGCCGCACCCCCGGCACCGGATCGGCCTCCTGCTCCTCCGCGTCCAGCACCTCGAACACCCGCTCGGCCGAAGCCACCCCGGACTGCACCAGGTTCGCCATCGAGGCGACCTGCGTCAGCGGCATCGAGAACTGCCGGGAGTACTGGATGAACGCCTGCACGTCACCGATCGACAGCGCACCCGAAGCGACCCGCAACCCGCCCACCACGGCCACCAGCACGTAGTTGAGGTTCGACACGAAGAACATCAGCGGCTGCATGACCCCGCTGTTGAACTGGGCCTTGAACCCGGCCTCGTACAACGCGTCGTTCTGCTCGGCGAACTGCTCCGCCGACTCCTCCTGCCGCCCGAACACCTTCACCAGGGTGTGCCCGGTGTACATCTCCTCGATGTGGGCGTTCAGCTTGCCGGTGGTCCGCCACTGCTGCACGAAGTGCGGCTGAGACCGCTTGCCGACGCGCGTCGCGATGTAGAACGACAGCGGCACGGTCACCAGCGCGACCAGCGCGAGCAGCCACGATACCCAGAACATCATCGCCAGCACGCCGACGATCGTCAGCAGCGAGTTGATGAGCTGCCCCAGCGACTGCTGAAGCGTCTGCCCGATGTTGTCGATGTCGTTCGTGGCGCGACTGAGGACCTCTCCCCGCTGCCGCTTGTCGAAGTAGGACAGCGGCAGCCGCGAGAGCTTCGCCTGCAGATCCGCCCGCATCCGGTACACGGTCCGGTTGACCGCCCGGTTCACCAGCCGGGTAGCCACCAGCATCAGCGCCCCGGCGAGGACGAACACGGCCAAGGCCAGCCCCAGCACCTCACCCACCGCGCCGAAGTCGATCCCCTTGCCCGGCGTGAAGTCCGTACCGGACAGCATGTCGGCCACGCCGCTCTCGCCGCGCTGCCGCATCCCGGCGAGCACCTCGGCCTTCGAACTCCCGCTCTCGAACTGCCGTCCGACGATGCCGGCGAAGACCAGGTCGGTCGCCCGCCCCAGGATCTTCGGGCCCACCACCGACAGGCCCACGCTCACGAACACCGTGCACAGCATCACGTACATCGTGGCCCGTTCGGGCTTGAACTGGGCGAGGAGCCGTTTGCCGGAATCCTTGAAATCCATCGAGTGATGGTCGGGTCCTGTGCCCGCCATCATGCGACCCATGGGCCCGGCCATCAGGCGGCCTCCGCTTCCGTGAGCTGGGAGAGCACGATCTCCCGGTAGGTCTCGTTGTCCGCCATCAGCTCGTGGTGGCGGCCGGTGCCGACGACCCGGCCCTCGTCCAGGACGATGATCCGGTCGGCGTCCCTGATCGTGGACACCCGCTGGGCGACGATCACGACGGTCGCCTCGGCGGTCTCGCGCGCGAGCGCCGTCCGCAGGGCCGCGTCCGTGGCGTAGTCGAGCGCGGAGAAGGAGTCGTCGAAGAGGTAGATCTCGGGCCGCTGGACGAGTGTTCGTGCGATAGCGAGCCGCTGTCGCTGCCCGCCCGACACGTTCGTCCCGCCCTGCGCGATCGGCGCGTCGAGCCCGCCCTCCAGCCGCTCCACGAACGCCTTGCCCTGCGCCACCTCCAGCGCCCGCCACAGCTGCTCGTCCGTGGCGTCCGGATTCCCGTACCGCAGATTGCTCGCCACGGTCCCGGCGAACAGATACGGCTTCTGCGGCACCAGCCCCACCGTCCTGGCCAGCAACTTCGGCTCTACGGTGGCCACGTCCACGCCGTCGACGAGCACCTCCCCGTCCGTGGCGTCGAACAGCCGCGGGACCAGCCCCAGCAGCGTCGACTTCCCGCTCCCCGTGGACCCGATCACCGCGGTCACCTCACCGGGCCGCGCCACCAGGTCGACGGCGCGCAGCACCGGCTCCTCGGCGCCCGGATAGCGGAACCCGGCCCCCCGGATCTCCAGATGCCCGTGCCGCCGCAGCTCGACGACGGGACTGACCGGCGGCACGACACTCGACGACGTACCGAGGACCTCCTCGATGCGCTCGGCGCACACCTCCGCGCGCGGGACCATCATGAACATGAAGGTGGCCATCATCACGGACATGACGATCTGCATCAGATAGGCGAGGAACGCGGTCAGCGCCCCGATCTCCATCCCACCGCTGTCGATGCGATGAGCACCGAACCACACCACCGCGATGGACGAGACGTTGACGACGGTCATGACGATCGGGAACATCAGCGCGAGCAGCCGCCCGGTGCCCAGCGACACCTCGGTCAGCTCGGCGTTCGCCTTCCCGAACCGGTCCTTCTCGTACTCGTCCCGCACGAAGGCCCGGATCACCCGGTTGCCGGTGATCTGCTCGCGCAGCACCCGGTTGACGGTGTCGAGCCGCACCTGCATCAGCCGGAACATCGGCCGCAGCCGCCGCACGATCAGCGTCACGCAGATGCCCAGCACGGGCACGACGGCGATCAGTACGCCCGACAGCGGCACGTCGAGACCCAGCGCGAGCACGATGCCGCCCACGCACATGATCGGCGCCGACACCATCAGCGTGAACGTCATCAGCACCAGCATCTGGACCTGCTGGACGTCATTGGTCGTACGGGTGATCAGTGAGGGCGCCCCGAACTGCCCGACCTCGCGCGCCGAGAACGACTGCACCCGGTCGAAGACGGCGGCGCGCAGATCCCGCCCGAGCGCCGAGGCCGTACGGGCGCCGTAGTACACGGCGCCGATGTTGCAGACGACCTGCACCAGCGAGATGCCGATCATCACGGCACCGAAGAGCAGGATCTGCCCTGTGTCGCCCTTCACCACACCGTCGTCGATGATGTCCGCGTTGAGCGTGGGCAGATAGAGGGTGGCGCAGGTCTGCAGGAGCTGGAGCAGCACGAGCAGGCCGATGGGTTTCTTGTAGGGCCGCAGGTAAGTGCGCAGAAGTCGTATGAGCACGCTGAATCTCTCGGAGTCGGCGGTTTGTCCGGAACGGGCACGCGGGCGTACGGGCGACGCCTGCCCGGGCCGGACGATGGGGAGTGCCCCACGCCCCCATCGTCGAACACTCCACCCGTGTTACTTCAACCGATTAATCCAACAGCAGGAGATTTCTTGGCGGCTCAGCTACGGAACGCCCCGGGATGCGTCTGCTCCCGCACGGACACGTACTGCTGCCGCACCGCCTGCCCCACCGCCAGTTCCTCCCCGGGATCCAGCACCTGCGCGGTGGCCCCCTGCCAGGCGGGCGGCGTACGCGGGTCGAGCGTCCCCTGCGTCACCCCGAGCGCCCAGGCGGCCTGCCGGGCGGCCCCGATGGCCGCGTAGTCGGCGGGCTGCGGTACGACGACCTGCGCCCCGAACAGCATCGGCGCGGCGGCCTGTACGGCGGGCAGCTCGGCGGCGGACCCGAGCAGGAACACCCGCTGTACGTCGACCCCGCGCCCCCGCAGCACGTCCAAGGCGTCGGCGAGCCCGCACAACATCCCCTCGAAGGCGGCCCGCGCGAGATGCTCGGCCTTCATGGACTCCCGCCGCAGCCCGGCGAGCGTCCCGGCGGTGTGCGGCAGACTCGGCGTCCGCTCACCCTCCAGATAGGGCAGCATGACGAGCCCATGGGAGCCCGGAGTCGACTTCATGGCGAGATCGGACAGACTCTCCAGATCGCCGAGCCCGAGCAACTCGGCGGTCCCACGCAGTGTCCGTACGGCATTCAGTGTCGTGACGACGGGCAGATGCAGCCCGGTGGCGTCGGCCAGCGAGGTGATCATCCCGGTCGAGTCGAAGAGCGCCTCGGGATGTACGGCCATCACGGACCCGGAGGCCCCGAGCGACACGACGACGTCCCCGAGCCCGAGCCCGAGCCCGAAGGCGGCGGCCATGGTCTCGCCGGTACCGGCGGAGATGAGCAGCCCCTCGGGCGTCGTACCGGCGGCGTCGGACGGCCCGAGCACCTCGGGCAGCATGGCCTGCCGCCCGAGCGCGAGTTCGACGAGATCACCGCGGTAGGCACCCATGGCGGCGGACCAGTACCCGGTCCCGGAGGCCCCACCCCGATCGGTGGTCCGGCGCACCGGCCGCCCGAGAAGCTGCCACACCAGCCAGTCGTGCGCCTGCATGAGGACGGCGGTCCGCTGGGCGGCCTCGGGCTCGTTGCGCGCCAGCCACCGGAGCTTGGTGACCGGCTGCGCGGCCTGCGGCACACACCCCACGGCCTGCGCCCACGCCTCCCGCCCCCCGAGCGCGTCGATCAGATCGGCGGCGGCGACCTGCGCCCGCTTGTCCCCGCCGACCATGGCCGGCCGTACGGTGTTGCCCTGCGCGTCGACCGGCACGAGCGCGTTCTGCTGCGCGGACACCCCGATGCACTGCACGCCTTCGAGCAGCCCGCCCCCGGCGGCCTCACCGAGGGAGAGCAGCCAGGCCTGCGGATCGACATCGGACGGCCGCCCGCCACCCCCGCCCTCGGGGCCTTCCACCGGATGCGGCGCATAGCCCTGCCGCAGCACGGACCCTGTGTCCGCGTCGCAGACGACGATACGAGTGAAATCGGGCGAACTGTCCAACCCGGCGACTATCCCCATGGCGAAAATTCTGCCGTACGCGGAGAGGTGAACGCGCCGGTCCGACGCTCCGTTAGGGGCGGCCTGTGCGTTGTCGGTGTCCAGGGGGTGTGCGGAGGAGCCAGATGTGTCGATGCCGACACCCCTGGCACCCCCGTCGTCGCCGGTGGCTCAGGTGTTACTGGTGCCCCAGTCGTCCTCGCCACCTCCCGTGGCGTTGCGCTCACGCAGGGAGCGCACCCGGTCGGCGACGGAGTCGGGCACCCGGTCGCCGACCTTCTCGCTCACGGTGTGGAAGGCCTTGCCGGCGAACTCCCGCCCCTGCAGCGCGGCCGACTCGGCGGTGTTGCGGACGGCCGGGTTCTGCGCGACCTGCCGGGCGGACTTCTTCAACTGCTCGTAGCGCTCGCGCCCGGCTCGCGTGCCCAGCACGTAACCCAGGGCCAGTCCGGCGACGAACGTGAGCCGGTAACGCATGACGGCCACCTTTCCTTGACGAGCGTCGAGTGGAGCGAGTGAGACGCGTGGCTGGCGAGTGGGACGGGGCTGACGACGGGCGTGGGGTGCGAGGCGCGCGGAACCGATTGGCGGAGCACCCCCCTGCTTGCGCTAATGTATGTGTCGCAGCGAGCACACGCCCCCTGGCGAATACCCAGGGAGGTACGTTCGATGCAACGAGGCAATCCTCCGTAGCTCAATTGGCAGAGCAGCCGGCTGTTAACCGGCAGGTTACTGGTTCGAGTCCAGTCGGGGGAGCTTCGGTCTTCCGTAGCTCAATTGGCAGAGCAGCCGGCTGTTAACCGGCAGGTTACTGGTTCGAGTCCAGTCGGGAGAGCAGCAGGAAGAAGGACCCCGTCGGGGTCCTTTTTCGTGTCCGGGGGAACCGCGCGAGCCGCGCCGAGGTCCTCAAGGTCAAGAAGCGCAGGCGAAGGCCGACCATCCGAAGCAGGAGATCGTATGAGCGGCTATGCTGCGGCAGACGGCGCGCACAAATGTGCGCGACGCGCCGTAATGGGGCGGTAGCTCAGCCGGTTAGAGCAGCGGACTCATAATCCGTCGGCCGTGGGTTCGAGTCCCACCCGCCCCACTCTGCATTACCCACGCAGAATCGTTCTGACCAGCAACTTAGCTGGTGGGTCGGGTGACTTGAGAGATCTTGGCGGCTCTAGTGGATCAAGGAAACCTGATCCAGGGGCCAGCCAGGGGCCAGCGGGGTCATGCCGCCTGTGCGGGGCCCTCCTCAGGGGCCGAGTCATCCCTTTCGGATGTTGCCGTGGAGTCCTCGGCGGGCTCCTCAGCCCCCTCCTCATCCTTCTTGGGACTGGCCCTACGCTCGGCGCGCGGCACCGTGGCTATGGTCGACTCTGCCTCGGCGGTCATCAGCTGAGGCAGGACACTCGTATACGTGTCCGAGGTGATCTGGCGGGAGCTGTGGCCCAGCCGCTCCTGCACCACCTTGATGTCGTTCTTCGCGAGCAGCGACAGCGTGGCCGAGATATGCCGCAGATCATGCAGGCGGACAGGCGGGAGCCCGGACAACTCGACCAGCCGCTTGAAGCGTCGGCTGATCCAGTCCGGATGGTAGGGCTCGCCGTTCTCCTGGGTGAAGACCCGGTCGGACTCGGTCCAAGCCCGTACGCCGGACCACTCCGTCCGTTCCTTCTCTTGGGTGATCCGCCACGCGTGAAGCACATCTACCGACTCCGCGCTCACGGAAATTGTGCGGACGCTGTCGGCCTTCGGGGGTTCTCCGTACAGCCGGTAGGCGACTTCGACGATCTGAGCGGAGATACGGAGCCAGCGGCTCGTCAGGTTCACCTCCGGCCATGGCAGGGCGCACATCTCACCGCGGCGAGGGCCGAGAAAGATGAAGGTGTGCCACAGGGGGTAGAGCCGGTCGTCGCTCACGAAGTCGAGAAATTGGCCTGTTTGCTCGGGGGTCCAGACCATGACCGGGCCTGGCTTCTCGCCAGTCTGTCTCCACCGCTCGACCCGCTCTGGTGTCCAGACCAGCGGCTTGGGTCGCTTGGCTGCCGGAAGTTCCACGAGCTGGGCCCAGTTGGTCGAGTACTCGCCGCGCTTGATACCGATTCCCAGGAACGAGCTGAGGGTGGCGTTGAGCCGGTGCATCGTCGCGGCGCTGGTGATCTTCCGCTTGCCCTTGCGCTCCTCCCGCAGGGCGGCGTTGGCATCCAGGTAGGCCCGGCGTGCGGCACGGCGCTCCTCCTTCTTGCCGGCGGCGCGCACCCAGGCCTTGTGGGCGGCGTCGCGAGATTCTTGTAGTTCGACCACCTGGGCGTGGTGGATGAGACGCAGGGCGTTTTGACGCTCAATCGCGTCGTACATGGCCTCGATGTGGCGCAGCCTGAGGTCGCGCCGCTTGACATGGCCAAGGTGCGGTTCGAGGTAGAGGTCGATGTGCTCCTCGTAGCCGTGGCGCGTGGTACGGGCCAGGCTCCTCTTGCGCTTGAGCCAGGACCGCAAGTCTTCACCGACGGTGGTATCGCTGAGCACGTCGGTCCCGCCGAAGGCGTCGCGGTAGACCTGGACAGCCTTGTCCTTCGCTGCGTCCTTGGTCGCGAACCCGCCGCGCCGCGCCCGTTGCCGTTTGCCCCCCTCTCCGGGATCTACGTCGAAGGCGAAGTACCACGTCCCGTGGCCCTTGCTCGTGAGCTTGGGGCAGGTCTGGCCGATGTCCTTCATCTTCTGTGAGCCGTCGGTCTTGAATATGGGCTCCCCGGCGTCGTCTGTCGCCGGCGCCTTGCACTGGCAGCGTTTGAAGTAGCTGATGTCTGACACGCTTCTCCCCGCGTGGTGGCATGTGGATCTTTTGTGTCGGTCCTTGTCGAACCAATGTCTATCTTGCCCCAACACTCCAGTGTTGGAGTATCCTTATGACTCGTTGGCGTGGGGGAGAACGCGACAACGGGAATGACAACGAAGGACGCATCTGTAGCTACGGACGCCGGGGTCAGTTTGATGACTCTGGAGGAACTACTCGCGCTGCCACCGACCGTGAACGTTGTGACGGCTGCGCGAGCACTCGGGATCGGCACGCACAAGGCTTACAACTTGATCAAAGAGGGGTCTTTCCCCGTGCAGACGCTCCCTTTGGGCGGCACGGTGAGAGTCCCCACTGCTGCACTCTGGCAAGTGCTCGGGGTGACGCCACTGGTGCAGTGATCTGTGTAGCCCTGAGTCTGTCGGTCTCGCTGGGCCATAGCTGGGACATGTGCCGTGGCCTAGGATCAGGCGGCTACGGGCGCACGAGACGAGAACGGACCACCGCATGCCACGGCTCTACGGTTTCGATGACGCCTCACGTCGTCGGCTACGTGACGACGAAGTGGACCCGACCCGCCAGATGGTGAGCCGGGCGCTGGTCGACCTGTCTGTATCCAACGAGGACGTTGCGGTCTGGGCGAACGGTGAGGGCTACCGGGGAACGCTTGGCGGGGAGTGGAAGGACGCGTCGATCGGACGCCTGTTTCGCAATCCGGCGATCGCTGGACTGCGCTACGACGATGACGGCGAACTCGTTGACGCGGGTCATCCCGGAGCTATCACGCGCGAAGAGTTCGAGGCCCTTCAGGAGCGGGAGAAGGCTCGCAGTACGAAGGATGCGGAGCCCGCGTACGACTATCTCCTGATTGGCGGGGGCTGCACCTGCGGCAAGTGCACACAGGACCTCGGAGGTGCCCGCACGAATTCGGGTACGCCCGGATACCGCTGTCGCCCGAAGGACAAGCGCGGGCACGGTGGCTGTGGTGAGGTGAGGATTGATGCCGAGCTGTTGGAGGACCACGTCGGAGAGAACGTCGTGGCGGAACTCCTCAAGCCCGGTATCCGAGCCTTGATCACCAAGGCCCAGGCCGCCGTGCGCAAGCAGGTTGAGAACCTCAAGCGGGACATCGTGGACCTGGAGGGCCGCCAGTCGGAGCTTGGGAGGCTCTACGGCAGCCGCGAGATCAGCAGCGAGGCGCTGGTGGCCGGAGAGCGCGAGATCGCGGCCAATCTCAAGAGAATCCGTTCCCGCCTCCGGTACGCGGAGCAGATGGCGAACTTCTCACTCGGCCATGCCAAGGACCTGGTGAAGTGGTGGAACAGTGCCCCCACCGCCTCGAAGAGAGCCATCACGCTGCTCCTCTTGGAGAAGATCGAGGTGTTCCCCGCGAGTGCCCGCGGCGTTCGGACGATCGAGCCAGGGCGGGTCGTCCTGCACTGGCGCAAGCTGTCCGGCATGTCAGCTGACTGAGACCGCTACCCGCGCTGCGAGTCGCCTGCCTACCATCGCCATGGTCAGCCCCGTGATCAGTGCGATCACGGCGAGCCCGGCCAGGAGTGGGGAGATGATCTCCTCGTACCGCAGCGGCCACGGGTGGCCCAGGTAATGGGTCACCAGGTATGACCCCTTGCTGGCGGCGTAGGCCACTCCTAGGAGCGCGGAGATCGACGACAGGGCGAGGCCACGAGCCGTCCAGACGTGTCCTGCGCGCCGGGCAACGAGAGTCATCCCCGTGCACAGGAACGCGATCTCGCCGCAGGTGATCGCCACGTAGGCCAGATAGACCATCAGGTAGACGGTGACGCCTGGCACCGTGGCGAACTCGGTCGTGAACTCCACCGTCTTGTCGGTGGTGCCGACGAACAGTGGCAGCATCGCCGCTAGGACACACGCCGCGAAGGCGACACGTGCGTACAGGCTGGCCCTCAGCACCTCGTGGTTGTAGGACCAGTCCACGAGCATCAGTTGAAGGCTGCCGCACCATACGACTGCACAGATGTGCGCCCCGAGCTTGGCCGCGTTGTTCATGCCGGTCGCCGATTCGATCACGTCCTCTATCGCCGGGACGGCGAGGGTGACGCCCACCGTGCAGATACCGATGGCCACGGCTCGGGTGAAACGGGCTACGCGGTAGTCGCTTCGGTCACGCTGACGCCAGGCTTCCCGAGCGGAGAGCACGGTGCCCGCCAGGCCGATCAGAGTGCACAGGCCGAAGACTAAGCCGTCCATTTGGTTCAGGTTCCTTCCAAGTCAGAGACGGCACGCTCAGCCGCTTCGGTGAAGCTGAGGCGCCTCCGCCGGCCAGGCCGCGGTGGTTCCGGGGCGGGCGGAAGAGGCTCGGGCACCTCTGGGACGGCGAGATCACTGTGCCCGTGTCGCAGACGGATCTCACGTGCGGCCTCCAGAAGTTCGGCAGCTCCGGCGTCACCCAGGTCATGGATGAGTCGAAGTGCCTCGCGTGCGTCTTGGTACTCCTCATAGACCGACAGGGACGTCAATCCGTTGTAACCGGGGAGTAGGTAAGCTACCGGAGAGTTCAACGCCCGTGCGAGACCGGAGAGTTGGGCACTCGAAGGGTTTGACTTGACGCCGTTCAGGAGGTCGTTCACGACCTGGTGGGTCATCGCCGGCTTGCCGCCGGGGGTCTCGGCGGTGGCGGCGGCGATGGCGCGCGTGCTTGGGGTCTTCCCGTCCGCTCCGCGCTTCCTGTTGAGCAGTACGGCGAGCTTGCTGGAAAGAGGGGTGTCCGGGCCGAGCGGCATTGTGCTGGCTACTCCTCGCGATACGGGCAGGCCCGACCTGGCGGTGAACGGTGGATGGTGCTCACTCAGTATCGCTGCGGGGCGACAGCGACTGGCGAGGCAGTGCAATGTCTATGTTGGTTGACAATAGGTAGGGCTCGAAGCAAGATCTATAACGTCAGGCGTAGTAAGCGCGTGCCCGGCTTGCGGGGCTGCCGCCTCTCTATCGCCTCCTAGGGTGCAAGATCGCGACGGCATCCAAATGGGCTTCGAAGTGTGCCGCTAACTCGTCTGTGTAGGGATCTAATTAGCCGCGGCTCGTTATGGGGGGACGGAACGCTGTAACGCGGGGAGGGTACGGGTGGGGATTGATTTAGGCCGAGTGTTGGCTCGACTGGAGGAGTCGGGCGGCGCGGAGAACGTCATCCTGGATGACGAGGCGGTGCTCGGCGTCTTGGGGGCTCTGGCGATCGTTGACGCGAAACGTGTCGGCTGTGACGTGGGGCGTGTGAGCGGCGCTGTCGCGAGTTGATCTACGCGAGTAGCCGGGAGCGGGTCCCCGAGGGGCCCGCTCTTGCGCACCTGACCTGCAAAAACTCTTCGAAAATTGTGGACCTTCCCTCTGAATGCATATAGAATAGAACCAGAAGGAAGGGGGAAAGAAGAAGCCCCCACCGACCTCTTGGAGATCGACATGTCGCGCAAGTACGCCACCCTGAAGATGAGCCAGATCCACCGCAACCCGAACCAGCCCCGCAAGACCTTCGAAGAGGACGCACTGAAGGAGCTGGCCGAGTCGATCAAGGAGCACGGCCTCCTCCAGCCGATCGTCGTCCGGAAGATGGAGAAGGGCTACGAGCTCGTGGCCGGCGAGCGCCGCTTCCGCGCCAACGAACTCGCGGACAACATCACCATCGACGCGAAGATCCTTTTGCCCGAAGGTGAGTCCGAGATCAGCGACATGGACTCCTTCAAGAAGGCGATGGCCGAGAACCTGAACCGCGAGGACATGCTCCCTCTGGAGGAGGCGCGCGGCTTCAAGAAGGTCCTGGACGAGGAGGACGATGCCACGCCTGCGAGCGTCGCCAAGGCGTTCTCCAAGTCGGTCCAGTTCGTCAACCAGCGCCTGGCCCTGCTCGCCCTGCGCCCCGAGATCCAGGCGGCGGTCGACCTCGGGCACATCGGCACCCAGGCGGCCGTCCAGATCGCCGCACTCTCGAAGGACAACCAGAAGGCGGTCTTCCAGGACTGGAAGAAGGGCGACAAGAACGACAACCAGCTCGTCCACATCGCCTACGCCATGCGCAAGCATGAGAAGGCGGCCACGCAGGACTCCATGGTCGACGTCGACGAGATGACGCCCGAGGAGAAGGCCGAGCGGAGCCGCGCGCAGGCCAAGACCAAGAGCGACCTCGACGCGATCGAGGGGATGTGGGCGCTGCTGGACAGCATCGGAAAGGCGGACCCCATGGAGCTGGCCCGCGCCCTGGCGGGGGAGGTCGGCAAGCGGCTTGAGCAGATGGACCGCGTCGCGGACGTCGTGCAGAAGGCCCGGTTCCAGCTCCGCCAGGCGAAGGCTCACGCCGACGCCAGCGAGATTATGGTCAACCCCGCTGCTGCCGCACCCGACCTGGTGGCCGAGGCTGACGCCGTACTCGCCCAGTTGGACCCGGCTGGGGGCGACACCGAGCCGGAGACGCAGGCCGAGCCCGTCCCGGAGGCCGAGGCCGCCCCGGCCGCCGTCGCCGACGCGGAGGCCGAGGTCACCTCCGCCGCCGACGTAGAGACCGAGAGCCCGGCGGGGTCGGAGGAGGGCGACACCGAGTCCGAGGTGGCGGCCGAGCCGGTCACCGTCGCAGCCTGACCCTGATCTGCCCATCCCGGGGCGGCCCCCAGCGGGCCGTCCCCTTCTCTATGGAGCCCCACAGTGATGAACGACATCCGCGCCATGCGCAACATCAACGCCAACCTGTTCGACGTACCGCCCTCGGCCAACGCCCTTGAGGAGTACGACTCCGACGTGGCCGAACTCGTCCGCGAGGCAGCGGTGCACCTGCTCAAGGCGCGCCGTGACAACGACGAGGCCGCCCTGAATGAGGCATACAACCTCACCCTGCTCGCCGCCTCCGAGCTTATGAAGGGTGCCGGTAGTTCGGTGTACGTGCGCACTCACCTCATGGTCACGGCCCGCCTGGTCGAGCTCGAAGCGGCGCTCCTCGCCGCCGAGGCCACGACCGCCAGCAAGTGAGGGGACGACCGTGCAGATAGATTCCGACGTTCTCGACGCCATCCGCTCCGCCGAGGTCGACGGCCCGGAGCTCCGACTTCGGGGCCAGCTCGACCGCAAGCTGTACGAGCGGGTCAACCTGGCCCTTCACGCCGTCGGCGGCACCTGGAACCGCTACAGGCGCGCCCACATCTTCCCGGGCGCCGCCGTCACTGCTGTCGCGGGGCTGCTCGCAACGGGCCAGGTGATCACCGACGCCGAGCGTGGGTACTACCCCACGCCAAAACCCATCGTTGAACAACTCCTGGACCTGGCCGAACTCGAAGTCGGTTGCGAGGCGTTGGAGCCGTCCGCCGGACGTGGCGTCATCGCCGAGGCCGCCGCAGCCCGCGGAGCCATCGTCGACTGCATCGAACTCGACACTGCTCGCGCCGAGCGCATCCGTGTCGGCGGGTACGCCCGCGAGGTCACGAACGCCGACTCCCTCAGCGTGAAGGTAGAGCGCCGCTACCAGCGGATCATCATGAACCCGCCGTTCGCTGACCGGCAGGACATCCGGCACGTTGAACGGGCACTGCGCTTCGTTCAGCCGGGTGGCGTGGTCGTCGCCGTCATGCTCGGCAGCCTCACCTTCCGGACCGATCGTCTGACGAAGGACTTCAGGGCCCGCGTGCAGGAGGCGCGCGGGACCATCACGGAACTGCCTGACGACGCCTTCCCATCGGTGGGTGTGCGCACGGTGATCGCCGTTATCCCGGTCCGGGAGGCCGCGCCGCCTCCACGCTTCAACCCACAGGCGCCCAGGCCCGAGGACTTCACTGCAAGGCCCGCGGCGGTCCAGCAGGGGCTGTTCTTCGCGGACGCGCCGACAGCCCACGGCACGGCGCCCCTCGACGGGTTCCAGTATGGGGCTGCACCACGGCTAGAGATAGATCCCAACACTAGAGCGTGATACGTTCTATCTTGTTGGTGAGGGCGGCCTCAGCCGAGGAACCGGCTCACCAACGTGCCGTGGCATGCGGCACTCCCCTTCGGTGCCTGGCGGGTGGCCAATCCCCCGCGCCCTACCCGCCAGGCACCGGCCCCGCGCCTAAGCGGGGCCGCCGGAGCGCCGCCAAGATCCACGATCACGACCGGACCCGTCCCCGCCTCACGCCGGGGGCGGGTCCCCGTGCACTCAGGAGCGCCATGAACACAGAGGACTTCGCCGGGCACCCAGAAGATCGCGAGCTGTACGAACGTCTCCTCGTCGAGCGGGACGGGGCGCCGATCAAGGCCCTCGCTGAACGTGACCCGGGCCTCGAAGTACCAGCAGACCCGGATCCAGGCGCGGCCCGGCACCTCACGGAACTTGAAGCAGCCACAACTCCCCGACGACGAAAGCGACATGGAGCATGACCGCCAAGCAGGCACCGCCCGCAGAGCCGGAGCGCCGGACACCTCCCGTACCCGGTGCGGTGTGGTGCCGATCCTGTGACTCCTGGTGTCTGCCGACCGGCATCTGCGGCTGCAACAACCGGTGATGCACACCTTTCTGCGCCTTGTCGCCGACGCGATGGCCGTCCTACTCATGGCGGTCGTCGCCGTCGTCGCCTGGGTCGTTGTACAGCTCGGAGGCGGCGGTGTCCTTCTTGCCAGCCTCTTGGCCGTCCCCGCCTGTGGGCTGGTGGCAGCTGTTATCCACCACGTTCAGCGATGGGTGGGCAGTCGGCGACTAACGGACCGGCTGAGTCCTCGCCCCGGCGACCGCCGCGGCCCGGCGTGATCGTCTAGTCTGAACTAGCTGTAGGGCGCGGGGAACGGCCTACACAAGGGACGCCCAGTGACCTCGACGCCCGCCAACATCCCCGAACTGCTCCTGCCGCTCGCCGTCCCCACCGAGGACCTCGTTCCGTACTACCGGAACCCCCGCAACGGTGACCTCCCCTCGATCGCCGAATCGCTGACTGTCAACGGCCAGTACCGTGCGATCGTCGTCAACAAGGGCACCCACACGGGCCGCCACAACGAGATCCTGGCGGGCAACCACACGTACGCGGCGGCTCAGCAGCTCGGCTGGGAGCAGATCGCCGTCACTTGGGTCGACGTCGATGACGACGCGGCGGCCCGCATCGTCATCGTCGACAACCGGACCAACGACCTCGCTGGATACGACAGCGCGCTCCTGGCCGAGATCCTCTCCGAGATTCCGGACCTGGCCGGTACCGGCTACGACCGCGAGAGCGTGGACCGGCTCCTCGACGACACCTCCCTGCCCGAGACGCTGGAACTCACCTCCGACGGCGCGGGCACCGGTGCCGCAGCCACCGTCGACTACCTCCAGTGGGGCTACCTCCAGTGGGAGTCCAAGCGGGTCCGCATCACCTCCGAAGAGGTCGAAGCCCTCAACGCCATCTACACGAAGTTCGTTGACGACACCAACAGCGACCTCGGCTTCGGCTGGCACGTCTTGCAGCAGGCCCACGAGGAGGGCGAGGCGGCATGAGTAGCGCGCCCACCACGACGTTCTACGAGGCGTACCCTCTCGACCGGCTTCGCCCCGCCGACTACAACCCGCGCCGCCTCAGCGAGGAGGCGTTCGTCAGGCTTCAGGCGTCACTGCGCCGCCACGGTGTCGTGAAGCCTGTCATCCTCAACGCCGACGGCACGCTGGTCGCAGGCCACCAGAGAACCAAGGGCCTCCAGGCCATCGGCCTGACGCACACGCCCGCAGTCATGCTGGGCACGAAGGTCAGGTTGCAGGACGAGATCCAGTTCAACCTGCTGCACAACCGAGTCGAGACCGAGGCCAGCGTCGTCTACGCCGAGCCCGGCGTCATCGGCGCCTGGTCGTGGATTCCATGGCAGTCGATCCGGGTGGCGGAACGAAGGAACCTCTCCTTCGTCAACGCGATCGGGCACATGACCGCCGGCCACGGCCCGTGGGGGAGCGTCGTCATCGACGACCAGGGCCGCATCGTCCTCAACGCCGAATACGCCGTCGTCGCCTCCATCAACCGCTTCGACCTCCTCGCCTGGACCGTCACATCCGCCGACGCCGCCCAACTCCACGCCGACCTCACCGGCGAGTACGGCGTCTACGACTGGACCGCCATCGAGAGCAAGGCCCCGGTGTGGAACCAGCACATCGTGCAGCCCAAGAGGCTCCGCAAGTTCTCCTCCAAGGCCAAGGCCGGAAAGCTCGCCTACGGCTCCGAGACCTGGGACCAATTGGTCACGCCCTGGCTCAAGCCCACTCACCGGGTCGTGGACTTCGGCGCCGGGTACGGCGACTACGCCAAGCACCTGCGCGCCAAGGGCTTCAACATCCACGACTACGAGCCCTACCGCTGCCGGGACGGCTCGTACGCCGTCGACATCCGCGCCGTCGTCGGCATGATCCGCGACATCGACAAGGACATCCAGACCAACGGCCTGTACGACGTGGTGGTCCTCGACTCCGTCATCAACGCCACCACCACCCTCGATTACCAGCACTGGGTGATGACCACCGTCAACGCCCTCTGCTCGGCGGACGGGGTCGTGTGCCTCGGCACACGCAACCTCGCCCGCGAACTCCGGGACGAACAGGCCAAGCGGGTCACCTCCCAGACCGCCACCACCAAGATGAGCTTCCTCGACGAGGACAACGTCGAGATGAACTTCGTCAAGGGAAAGTGGCAGAAGCTGCGCTTCCACACCCCCGAGACCCTGGAGCCGCTGCTCCGCCGCTACTTCGAGGACGTACAGGTCACCGACCTCAGCGGCTCCAACATCAAGGCCACCTGCCGCCGTCCCATCGCCCTCCCCAAGGAGGAATACGAGAAGGCATTCGAAGAGGAATTCAATATGCCGTACCCGAATGGCTTCCGGCATGACAGGCATCTAGAATTGGTGGGAAATTTGATAAAATTGGTAGTAGAGAGAAATGAATCTCTCGCCAATTGAAACGGGCAAATGGGGAATGGATGTCACGGCGAATACAGGTTCAAATCGAATCGCGAACTCGATACCACATCATGTGGCTGGCGGGAGTCCGGCACGTAGCCCTCGACCAACACTGCCTGCGCAGCTTCGGTCAGCCCGACCGTCCCAGGCTCGACGCCGGCCGCCGGCATCAGACGATCGAACTCCCCGAGCACAACCCGCCGCTGGCGTGGTATCTGTGCGCGCTGCCCAACCCGTGGAAGTGGAGCGACAACGCGCACCTTGCCTTCGAGAGCGCACCAGGAGAGCGGTGGGAGGGGCCCGCCCTGGTGCCGGGCCTGTATGTGCACCTGGAGAACGCTCGCCCCATCACCGGATGGGGCGAGCACAACATCCCCGAGAGTGAGCCGCGCCGGAAGTCGGTCCGTTTCCGGACCTGCCGCAACTACCAGTTCGCCTGGTGGCTGCGCACCGAGCGAAACGCGCCCGACGCGCCACCCGAGTACGTACCGCCCAAGCGGCCCGGTGAGGGCGAGCAGATGTCACTGATGTGATGCTGGTGGGGCCGGACAAACGCCTTCTGGCCTCACTGTTGTCTACTGGTCGCGCGTGGGCTCATCTGCCGCCCTGGTCGTCTCCTCGCCGCGCACCACTCGAACCAGCGCCCGCCATGAATCGACGAGAGGCGGTAGCTGGTCGAGGAGACCTTTGGCCACAAAAATGACGACGGAGAGCACTCCGGCCCAGGCCAAGATCCACAGAATGATGGTCGAATCCACCGTTCGGTTTCCCTTTCAAAGGGCCGAACTGTGCGCGGGCACACTCAGTTCGGCCATGGTTAGTGGCTGAACTGAGTTTCGTGCCGGCGATTGAAACTCAGGGTCTTGCTACGGCGGTCTCTTTCGGGCTCCGAGTGCGTGTGGAGAAGCGAGCTTGCCTTGGCACGCGGTGTGGACATCCGAGCAGATCGCCGGGATCTGTTCGAATGTCCACACCACCTGGGCTACGCCCTGCCTGGAGACGGAGATGTCGTCATCACATCTCCAGGCAGGGCGTAGCCCACGCTTCAGGGCAGCATGGTAGTGGATGTGTTTGGCCCTGAGTGGCGAAACTGTCCAATGGACCTTGATTCCGCCGAACATCAGCGAGTGGGATCATGGACTCGGGCGCGGGGGCGCACCCGAGCTGTGAAGGACCCCCGCCGTGGGACGCCCCGACAAAGCCGCGCGTGCGGCCATCGCGCGCCGCCGCTCGGACGCCATCGATCTACGCCTCGCCGGCGTGGACTGGTTGACGATCGCCCGCAAGCTCGCCGCCGACCCAACCGTCAACACTGACGGCATCGCCTACCCGCAGGGTTACGGAGTCGAGCGGTACCGCAAGAACCAGGACCCGCCCACCAATGAGGCCCTGATTCACGCCGCTTGCCGGGACGTCCGCACAGCACTCGCTGACCGCCGCGCCGAACTCAACGATGACGTAGACGAGTTGCGCGCGCTGGAAGCCGACCGCCTCGACCGGCTGTTCTTCGTCGCTTACAAGAAGGCCGTCCGGGACCAGGACCTCGCTGCCATCGACCGCACCTTGCGGATCATGGAGCGCCGCGCCAGGCTGCTCGGCCTCGATATGCCCGTCCGCACGGAACTGACCGGTCTGGACGGCGGACCGGTCCAGGTCGAGAACGTGACCGTCGACGAACTCGACGCCCTGATCGCGCTCACCGATCCGGACGGCGAATGACTCCGCGCGACCACGAAAGCGTCATCGCCCACTACAAGACCCTTCCGCCAGCACAGCGCCGCACCATCGCACGGTCCGCGTCTCCTGCTCTGCGCGCGGAGTTGGCACGCGTCGAGCGCCAACTCGCCATGGACCGCTCGCCAGGCGCGCTGGCCGCTGTCCTCACCGGCGGGCGCGAGATGCAGGCCCCGCACCTGGATCTCATCGACCAGGCGTTCATCGACATGGCCGCAGGCCGGTGCGACCGCGTGATGTTGACCATGCCCCCGCGGCACGGCAAGAGCCGACGCGCCTCCCGCTGGGCGCCCCTCTGGTACCTGCGTCGCAACCCCGGCCACCGCATGATGATCGCCAGCTACTCCGCCGACCTGGCCGACGACCACGGCCGGTGGATCAGGGACGCCATCAACACCTGGGGCAACGACCTCGGCATCCAACTCAAGGCAGGCAGCCAGGCCGCCAACCGCTTCGACATCGTCGGCGGCGAAGGCGGCCTCCTCGCGGCCGGTATCGGCGGCGGCCTCACCGGACGCGGCGCACACATCGCCATCGTCGACGACCCGGTCAAGGACATGGCCGACGCCGACAGTCCCACCATGCGCAAGCGCGCCTGGGACTGGTGGACTTCGGTACTGCAGACCCGACTCGAACCAGTCGGCGCCATCTGCCTCATCCAGACCCGCTGGCACGAAGACGACCTCGCCGGACGCATCCTCGCCACCGAGCGCGACGCCTGGCGCGTCATCGACCTGCCCGCCATCGCCGACACTCCCGACGACCCGCTCGGCCGCGCTCCTGGCGAGGCGCTGTGGCCCGAACGCTTCGACCTCATCCACCACGCCAAGACCCGCAAGCGCGTCGGCGAACGCGTCTGGGCCGCCCTCTACTTGCAGAAGCCCCGGCCGCCAGAGGGAGGCGTCTGGAGGCGGGAGTGGATCGAGACCGCTCGTATCAACGCCGTCCAGTTCTCCGGCCTCGACATGGCGCGCATCGTCGTCGCCGTCGACCCCGCCGGCGGAGAGTCCACGGTCGGCGATGAGACGGGTGTCATCGGCGTCGGCCGCGACTTCGACCGGCAGCTGTACGTCCTGGCCGACCGATCCGGATCGATGGGCGCCAACGACTGGGGCCTGGCCGCATGCCGTCTCGCCCTGGAACTCAAGGCCGACGCGATCGTGGTCGAGAAGAACTACGGCGGCGACATGGCGCGGCAGATCGTCACCCAGGCATGGGAGCAACTGCGCCGAGAGGGCGTCACCAAGGGGCTCCTCATGCCCATGATCCTGGAGGTCACCGCCAAGGTCGGCAAACGCCTGCGGGCCGCCCCCGTGGCCCAGCTGTACGAACAGCAACTCGTACACCACGTCGGCGAATACCCCGACCTGGAAGGCCAGATGGTCACCTGGGTCGAGGGAATGGACAGCCCCGACCGCATGGACGCTGCCGTTCACGGACTGACCGAACTGGCCGACCCCGACCAGCTGGACACCCTGCCGACCGACACCGATGACGACCGCTTCGACGGCCGCCGCTGAGTACGCACTTGGAAGTGACGGAAACGGCCCGAATAGAAAACTGCCCGCTCGGGGTGGGGCAGTGCGGTCCGATCGCTGTGCCTCGGACTCCCCGGACAGGACGTGTCCCGTCGGCCAGACTGTCTGGATGGACGCCGGACTAGCAGCAGTGCTTGGTGCCCTCGCGGGTTCCGTGGCCACAATTGGTGCAGCTTTCGCCACGGGATGGGCTACCAGAGAGCAAGCCAAGATCGCAGCGCGATCGGAACATCGACGACAACGCATTGAGCCAAGACACGATGCCTACCGGGATTTCGTGACTGCTGTCTCCGCTCTGGAAGAGCACACTGCAGAATTTCAGGTCGACATCGACATGGTGCCACCCAACGTCCGACTTGGCCCTGACGTCGACGAGGCGTACACGGAGCGGGCTAAGCAGCTTGCCGCAGAGGTAAAAGCGGTGTGGCTCCGGGTTGCTCTGATCGGGCCGGAGCGCGTTACAGATGAGGCTGCGGCAACAGAGTCTGCATGCAGCTCGTTGGCTGGCCGTGTAGAGCTTCTTATGTACAGAAACGCGATCCCACAGTCTCAGGTGAGACCACAGGCATGCGATTCATATCGCCGGCTACGCAAGAGCCTCAGAGAATTCATGCGGGTTGCCAGGGCTGCTTTGGAGGACGACGGGACCGAGGGAAATGACTGGGCGCACAGCTACTCGTACAGGTAGAGGCCCGACACCGTACGACGACCAGGCAGATGCATCTCGTAGGCTGGAGGCGCGGCGCGGGGCCGACTGCCTGGAGGGGCACTGTGGGCCTGCGCGAGCTGATCACCGACGCCTGGAGCTGGCTGGACTACAAGCCAGCCATGGCCGACCCGCGCCGACCGGGCCGTAACACCTGGGCGGAACTGACCCGCTCCTGGGTACCGGACGAGGACCTGCGGCGCTTGGCCGCTTACCGGCTCCTGGCCGCGTACGACTCCAATCAGGTCGGCCAGTTCGCCGCCGTGACAGGCGACGACGAGGCAGGTACCGAACGGAGAGAACTCGGCGACGCCTCCAAGCTGGTCGACACCGCGCTCGGATACCTCCTCGGCTCCGAACAGGTCATCAGCGTTGCGGGCGCAGAGCACACTGACGACGAGCCGACCGCCGAAGCAGCTGCGGCGCTCGTCGTACAGGACAAGCTGAGGACGTGGGCGGAGAAGGAGCTGCTGCCGCTGCGCCTTCAGCAGGCCGAGCGAACCGCGATCCTGCTCGGCGACGCCGTCTACACCCTCGCTTGGGATCCCACGAAGGGCCGGGTCCTGCTGCGCACTTGGGACCCGGGCCTGTACTTCCCGGAGTGGCCGGAGGACGGCGAGCAGGACGGCGCTGAGTTCCCCCTGCGCGTTCACCTCGCGTGGGAGCTACCCGAGGACAAACGGCGCGGGCTCAAGGCCAGGCTTCGACGGGTCACCTACGAACTCGGCCCGATCGGTCCGGCCAGTCGGCGCGGCGCAGCGAAGGACGGCAGCCCGGCGCGCGAGTACCTGTATACCGGCGGCGGCGACCCGATCCTGGTAGGGGGCGACACACGGAACGCCGACACGGGCGTAATCACCCGCACATACCCGTGGGCACCCAACCGATCCTCCCCGTGGACGTGCTTCCTCACCGACGCGGAATGGGACCTGGACGACCTCACGTACGCCGACGTGCTGTACGACCTACCGATGCACAAGGCCCGGTACCGAGTCCGCTCGGACGGCGAAGTCCTCGACCGGCTCGACCTGATGGCGGACTTCATACCCGTCGTCCACGTCACGAACAGCATCCCCTCCAGCGGAGAGCACTGGGGGAAGCCGACCGTGGCGACCGTCCTCCAGGCCCTCGACGAGCTGTCCGCGACCGACACCGACGGCTCCGGCGCGTCGGCCACCACCGGCTCCCCGATTATCGGCCTGGCCGGGGCCCGGCTGCCCATCGACCGCGCCACCGGGCAGCCGCTGCCCGTGAAGGTCCGGGCCGGGACGGTGTGGCAGCTCAACGACAACGGGCGCATGGACGTCCTCGACACGTCGGCCCAACTCGCCGAACTCCGTGCCCGCGTCGACCACATCCTCGACCGCATCGCAGCGAACAGCCGCCTCACCGCCGCTGGCCTCGGCACCCTCGACCCGACCGCCCTGCCGTCCGGCTACGCCCTGCAGCTCGCGCTGGGCCCACTCGACTCGCTAGTCGCCTCCATGCGCCTGGTCCGCGACCACAAATACGCCGTGCTGCTGCGCATGGTGCAGCGACTCCACCAGGCCGGGCAGGCCGAGGGCTGGCCCGAGGGGGAGTCCCTGCCCGCGCGCTTGATGTGGGGACCCCACACTCCGGCTGACCGCGCTGCCGTCCTTGACGAAGTGGTCAAGGGTGTCGGCGCCGGGGTGCTGTCCGTCGAGACCGGTGTACGGATGCTCATCAATGCCGGATACCCCATCGACGATGCACAGGCTGAGATCGAACGCATCCAGTCCCGAGCCTTCGAGGCCGCCGCTCGGCTCGCCGACGCGACCGGGGACAACGCAGCCGTTCGTAGGTACCTCGGACTGCCAGCGGCTGACTCCGGAATTCCCGCCATCCGGGCGCAGCCACTTGATCCCGATCTCTCATAAGTAAGGTCGGGACATGACCAGTGCAACTCCCGCTCAGCAGAGGCTTGTTGACCACGCGGCGCTCGCCGCCGATCCGTACACCGTGTACGCGCAGTTTCGCGAGGCCGGGCCCGTCCACCGGATCACCGGGACAGACGGGTTGCCCGCCTGGCTGGTGACCGGTTACGACGAGGTGCGCCAGGCACTGGCCGATCCTCGGCTGTCCCTGGACAAGCGCAACGCGGCACCCGGCGGTTACCGGGGTATGGCTCTGCCGCCGGCGCTGGATGCGAACCTGCTCAACATGGACCCCCCGGACCACACCCGCATCAGGCGCCTGGTGTCCCGGGCCTTCACGCCCCGCCAGATCGAGCAGCTGCGCGAGCCGATCCAACGCACAGCCGACCGATTGCTGGACGCCATCGCCCCACAGGAACATGTGGACCTGATCGCTTCGTACGCGGTCCCCCTGCCGATCACCGTGATCTGTGACTTGCTCGGGGTGGCCCCGGATGACCGACTCGACTTCCGGGCTTGGACCGACGCGCTCGTCGCCCCCGACCCCACGCAGCCCTCCCGGGCCAAGGAAGCGGTCGGCAGCATGCTGGCCTTCTTCACTCGGCTCATCGCCACTAAGCGAACCGCCCCGGCCGGCGATCTGCTCTCCGCGCTGATCGCCGTACGCGACCAGGAGGACCGGCTGAGCGAGGACGAGTTGATGTCCCTGGCCTTCCTCATTCTGGTCGCCGGATACGAGAACACCGTTCACCTGATCGGCAACGCGATCCTGACCCTGCTGCGCCACCCCGACCAGTTGGCCGATCTCCTCACTGATTCCGCCCGGCTGAGCACCACAGTGGAGGAATTGGCCCGCTACGACGGCCCGGTCCCCCTGGCCATCCGGCGGTTCCCGACCGAGGACGTCACTATCGGCGGGGTGACCTTACCCGCCGGCGAGACCGTTCTGTTGTCCCTGGCCGCCGCCCACCGGGACCCACGCCGTTTCGCTGATCCGGACCGCTTCGACATCGATCGCGACGCCACTGGCCACCTCGCCCTCGGCCACGGAATCCACTACTGCCTGGGTGCTCCGCTGGCCCGCATGGAGACCGAGATCGCCCTGGGCGCGCTCTTTGACCGCTTCCCCGACCTGACGCTCGGCGTGGCGCCGAGCGAGTTGCAATGGCGGCCGTCGATGCGATCCCGTGGCCTAATCGCCCTTCCGGTCCGGACTGCCCATGTGGCCGGGGGCGCCGAGAGTGCATGAGGTCTTATCAGATCCAGCGCACCGACTGGCACGTCGCTGGCTGGAGGCGCGAGACATAAGGCCCGGGGTGGTGCGGAGCGATGGCTACACTGATCTTTGGCGCGGGGGCGCTGGAGACCTGTGGATGGTTCACGCATGACGCGCCCTTCGCTTCCCAATCCCCTCGAACCGGTCGGGCACCGCGGTGACGGGCGGCCGATCTATCCGATCCTCGGAGCCTCGCCCGACGACGACTCCAACAAGCCTGGTGACGAGGACGGCGCCCCGAACGGCGGCGTCACGCAGGAAGACCTGTCGCGGCTGCTGGCCCGCGAGAAGACCCAGGGCGGCAGGGCGGCCGTGAAGAAACTGCTCGGCGACCTCGGGTTCGACAGCTCCGAGGCACTGACCGAGTTCATCACCACGAAACGCGACGCCGACCAGGCTGCGCTGACCGAGATCGAACGCCGTGAGCAGGCCGCCGAGGAGAAACTGAGGTCGGCAGAGACACGCGAGGCGCAGGCCCTGGTCAAGGAGCGCGTTGCCATCCGGCGTGCTGCCCTCGGAGGACTCGGTGCGACGGGGGACGACCTTGATGACGCGGTCCTCTTGATCGACCGTGCCCTCCACGATCAGCCCGATGCCGACGAGGCGGCTGTCGCCGCTGCCGCCGAGCAACTCAAGGAACGACGCCCCGAGTTGTTCGGCCCTGCCCGGGAGGCCGTGCCGCCTGCTCCGGGCGGATCTCCCGCCGGCGGCCCGCCGACACGCGGAGGTATGCCGCCCCGGCGTGGAGCGGCGGGGCTCGAAATGGCCCGGCGACGAGGGCTCATCAGCGACTGACCACGTCAACGAGACATGGCCGTGGGACCACGCCCCTCAAACCGTGGACGCCCTTCCGGAACCCGGTCGGGCTGATCAGGGACCACGCCCTGGCGCGGCTCGGCCGCCGTCACTTCGTGGACACCGCCCCGTGCCGCTCGCGCCGGGTGCGGGAGCAACCCGATCCGGACCCACGAGGGAGACACCGTGAGCGACTACCAGGTACTCACCACCACCACGACGGTCACCGACGACCGGACATGGCTCGCTTCGCTGGACGGCGTCCACGAAGCCCAGACGATCCCCATCGACACCAGCAAGCTGACGGCAGGCACCCACTACACGGCGGGCACGCAGAACCAGCCCCGCCACATCATCAAGTCCGGCATCCCACTAGGGCGGATCACTGCATCTGGCCTGTACGCCCCGTTCAACTCCGCAGCGAGCGACGGCACTCAGATCCTCGCCGGATTCCTCGTTGCCGAGACCGCGTTCACCCCTGGCTCTCCGAAGACCGCAGGCGCACTCCTGTGGCGCGGCGAGGTGCAGACGTCGAAGCTGCCCGTCTCCTTCGCGCCCCCCGCCGCCACGAACACGACCGCATTCATCCACTACCGGTAAGGAGGCAGCTCCATGGCACTTGAGAAGCTTCTTGAGGCGATCGTCCCCGAGGACATCCAGGCGTTCATCCGAGCGATCACAACGCCGGAGGACTACCTCCTCACCCGCGAGGTTTTCGGCGAACGGAACATCGACAACGTCAAGTTCCGTACCAAGAGCAGCAAGCGGCGTGTCAACGCGGCGAAGTTCCGCGCGTGGGAAGCCGCGCCGACCCTCGCCCGGCGGCGGGCCGAGCAGGTCATCAACGAGGGCATGCTGCCCTGGGTCGGCCAGGAACTGCCTTTCTCCGAACTCCAGATCATCCTGGCAGCCGTCGACCGCGGCCAGGACACCAGCGAGTTCCTCGACCTGCTCTACGACGACCTCGAACAGCACGTGGAGGCCACGAAGGCCGCCATGGAGATCGCCGCCGGACAGATGCTGTCCACCGGTGTGGTGTCCCTGCCCGGAGTCGCCCTCGATGTCGACTGGAAGGTGCCGGCCGCCAACCGTCCGACGGTCGCGGTGCCGTGGTCCCAGTCGGATGCGGCCACCCCGGTCACCGACGAGCTGGCGTGGATCCAGTACCTCAAGAGCATCGGCGCACCGCGCCCCGAGATGGTCATCAGCTCGGAGAAGGCGTTGTCACTGCTGGGGGCCACGGCGGAGTACCGGACCGCGTTCCACAACTCGCCGTCCGTCGAGCAGATCCCGACCGGGATGCTGGCGCCGGAGGAGGTCAACCGGGTCCGCGCCAAGTACAACCTGCCGCCCGTGACCACTTACGACGTGCAGGCGTACGACAGCAGCGACACCTTGGTGCGCACGACCCCGGAGTCGCTGTGGGCGATGATCCCGCCGCGCCGCGAACAGTGGGGCGAGACCCAGTACGGTCTGACCGCCGAGGCGATCGAGCTGCGCGGCAAGGGAGTCATCACTGCCGAGGAGGCCCCCGGCATCGTGATCACCACCCACGTGCAGACGCGTACCCCCGTCCAGTTGTCCACGATCTCCGCTGCTGCTGCGATGCCCGTGCTGTACGTGCCGGACATCCACATCGCCGCGACGGTCTTCTAACGGGAGCTGGTCATGGCGAAGTTGGCGCGCACGGTATTCCTGCGAGACCCCCAGCAGGGCCCGATCCGGCTCGACGCAGGGGAGGAGATACCCGAGCGGCTCGCCCCGCTCATCCCGAACCCGGCCGCGTGGTCGGGGGAGGCTCCCTCTCCGGACGAGGCCACCTCAGACCCGATCGGCGCGGACGGCGATGCGGGAGACACGTCGACCGTGGCGGATTCTGCCCCGGAGCCGGAGCCGGAGCCGGAGCCGGAGCCGGAGCCGGAGCCGGAGCCGGAGCCGGAGCCGGAGCCCGTCAAGGCTCCGAGGCGACGCACCGCGAAGGCTGTCGGTGCGGGTGCGTAGGTAGTGGCACATCACCAGTGAGGCTCGGCATCGTCACGGTGCCGAGCCTCACCTTGTACGACAGGAGTATCTGATGGACATCGCTGTACGAGCCTGGCTGCTGGCCCAGCTCGGCCCCACCACGAACACCGTCGACCTGGACGCACGCTATGCGCGGCTGACCTCCGCTCGCGCTGTCGCAAACGAGGTCCTGGCCGAACGGCGCGCGAAGTTACTCGCCGACCCGCTCCGCATGACCGTGGACGGCGTGGTCACCATCGACCAGAGCAACAACCTCGCGGGGCTCGAACGCCAGATCGTCGCGCTCGTGGACCTGGTCGCACCGGACGAACTGGCCGACGGAGAGGAAAGCACTGACCTTGTAACCGCGCCACTGATGCGCGCTCGCCGGGGACGGTAGTCCGGCATGCCGTACGAGTGGCCGCCGCTGGTGCCCGGAGACCCGGACGAGATCGCGCGTCGCGTCGCGGCCGTGCTCGAAGATGCCTGGCAGCGACTCGCCGCCCAACAGCGCGCCGTCCTCACCCAGTTCGCCGACAACCCGAGGACGCCGCACACCGTGGCGACGCTGGAGGAGTTCAAACGGGCTATCCGCGCCTTCCGCCAACGCGTCGACCAGGAGGCCCAACAGTTCGTCCAACGGCAGCTACCGCACCTGTACGCCGCCGGCGCTCAAGCCGCTGCCGAAGTCCTCAACGTGACTTTCACCTGGACCACTTTCCACCGCGACGCCCTACAGTCCCTCGCAGCCGACTCGTACGCCGACTTCTTGCGCCGCTCCGAGGAGGCCGAGCGAATGGCGAACCAGTTCTACCGGGCGGCACGAGAGGCAGCCCGCCGCGAGGTTCCACTACTTGCTGCGGGCAACATGACGGCGAAGCAGGCCGCGAAGAATCTGGCGGACAGACTCGCCGCCGAGCACAAGCTGCCTCACGTCGTCTACCGCAACGGCGCTCGCGTCCCTGTCCGGGCCTGGGCCGAAGCTGCCACCCTCGCCAAGTCGGCCGTCGCCTACAACGCCGGCACCCTCAATCGGACCCGTCAGGCGGGCGTCACGATGGTCGAGGTCTTCGACGGACTCGACTGCGGCTGGACCGCCCATCAGGACACGGACAAGGCCAACCGCACGGTGCGAACCGTCGAGGAGGCCGCGGAGTGGCCGATCTCCCATCCGCGCTGTCGGCGGGGGTTCGGTCCGCGGCCGGATCTGACGGCCATCTGAAGTATCCAGAGGTCAGGGTCGCCGGCGGGGGCTAGGAGGGCCGCGCCGACCTGTGGACGAGTGCCACAAAGGAAGTGCTGGCTAGTCGGTGATGTGCAGTGCGGTGTCTGGGCGGCAGATCGGGCAGGCAGGCACCCCGTCCACGGTGAGGAGGCGGCGGGCGCCGTCCTGGTCGACCTGCCGTCTTCGGCGGCCGGCCATGCCGCAGTCGCCGAGGTGCACGGCCTGCGGGTGCCCTGTGGCGCGGTTGAGTTCGAGGATCCAGTCCGGTACTGGCGGGCGGTGCGCCCGGCGGTGCTCCTCTTCGGCCTGGCGCTGTTCCAGTGCGGCGATCTTGCGGTCGATGCGGGCCAGCCACATGGCATTCCAGGTCCGCAGCGTCTGGAGCCGCTCCAAGTCGTCCGGAAGATCCCGCGAGTTATCGAACACATTTTCCATTCTAGATGTGGGAGCGCGCCTTCCATATTCGCGCTTTCGATCACGTGTTCGATAACGCGATGGGGGAGGTGAGCGCCGGATGAGTACCGAGCCAACGGGGCGACGGCCTGGTGCGGTGATGCATGTACGTTGCCCGGACCGGCTGCCGGAGGAGACCTACCGGCAGATCCTGGAACAGCTGTGGGAGCTCTCGCCGGTGGTGCAGGCGCTCCCGCCCACGGCCGCCCTGGTTGACCTGCGCGGCGCGCTGCGCTACCACGGCACGACCGCCTCCCACCTGGGGGAGATTCTGCGGCTGCGGACGGTCTCCCGCTACGGCGTCGACGTCCGCGTCGGTATCGGCCCGACCAGAATTCAACAGGTTCCCTGAGTCTCGAAGGGCACGATATGCCAACCCGCCGCCCAGGACCTGAGCACCGCGTGAGACTGCAACAGTTTTCGTCACAGCAGACGCTCAACCTGGCAGCATTCCGGCAGCAACATGGCGCTGCGGCGTTCGATGATGAGGGCTCGGCGACACTCGCCAGTTGTGGCGGCAGGCGTAAGCAGCCACCACTTCGTACGAATTGGGCTGTGGCAACGTCCTACATGAGGTTGGCTCGGCCCGTGTCACTGGTGGTCGGCAACGCCGGATGCCCCGTACTCACCCGCCCTTGACGCGAGAATCAAGAGCTCACTTGTCATGCCTAAGCAGGCGACCCTGTTGTGCACGACAAGCGCATAGGCTGGCAACGGCAAGTAGGTAACTGCTGTGGGACGGCCCGTTTCCAGGTCCCATACCCGCACTGTGCCGTCGTCGCTGGTGGTGATGGCGTGTGGGCGGTTCTCGATCTGTGTGACCGCCACCGCGTTCACGTCGTCGGTGTGGCCGGTGAGGGTGGCGCGTTCGGTTCCCGTTTCCAGGTCCCATACCCGCACCGTGTCGTCGTAGCTGGTGGTGATGGCGTGTGGGCGGTTCTCGATGTGTGTGACCGCCACCGCGTTCACCGCGCCGGTGTGGCCGGTGAGGGTGGCGCGTTCGGTTCCCGTTTCCAGGTCCCATACCCGCACCGTGTCGTCGTAGCTGATGGTGATGGCGTGTGGGCGGTTCTCGATGTGTGTGACCGCCACCGCGTTCACCGCGCCGGTGTGGCCGGTGAGGGTGGCGCGTTCGGTTCCCGCCTCCAGGTCCCACACCAGCACCATGCCGTCATAGCTGGTGGTGATGGCGTGTGGGCGGTTCTCGATGTGTGTGACCGCCACCGCGTTCACCGCGCCGGTGTGGCCGGTGAGGGAGGCGCGTTCGGTTCCCGCCTCCAGGTCCCACACCAGCACCATGCCGCCGTTGCCGGTGGTGATGGCGTGTGGGCGGTCCTCGATCTGCGTGACCGCCACCGCGTACACCGAGCCGGTGTGGCCGGTGAGGGTGGCATGGTGGGCGGGGTTTACGAGGTTGCCGGTCGCCCAGCGGGGTGTCCAGGGGCGGGTCCGTGACAGGCGGGAGGCGAGGTTGGGTTGCTGGTAACGGGCGGCGTCGATGGCGAGGAGATCACGGCGTTGGTCGGGGGTCAGGGGGGTGTGGATGTTGGCGGAAGCGCGGTAGATCGCTGCCGCGAGTCGGGCGTCGCCGGTTTGCATGGCCGGAGTGTGCAGGGAGAACGCGTTCAGCAGATGAGCAGGGTGTGCATGGACGAGGTACTCGGCGTCCCCTACGAAGCCGTCGAGAATGTCTCCGGCGGCAGCATGGGTGGCGAGGTGGCGGCGGATGTAGGGGTGGGCCTGGTGCCAGTCGGTGAGGTTGGTTGCCGGGTCGGTGGGGACCAGCCGGACGAGTGCGCGGGCGATCAGGGTATGGTCGTCGGCTTCGCGACCGAGACGACGCAGCTGCTCGGCCATCGTCTCGTGGAAGAGACGGTAGGCCGATCCGTCCGGTGACGGGGTTTCGGTGATGTAGGCGCCGGCGTTGCTGTGGAGCCAGTCGAGGTCGTCGTTGGAGCACGGCACGCCGGAGAGGGCTTCGGCGAGCGGTGCCCAGAGGGTGGACCAGGGCAGGCCCGCGCCTTGGGCGTAAGCGAGCGGGCGCAGGAGCCGTTCAACTTTTGGACGCCGGGCGCCGAAGCGGTCGAGGTAGGCGGCGAATGCCTCCCCTGCGTCACTGGGAAGGCATTCGCGCCAGCCCGGCAGGGAGGTGTCGATGCGGATCTGGCCGTGGACGAGAGCGCGCGCGGTCATCCGTGCCACCAGGAAGGAGGAACCGGCACGCCGGGCGATGCCGTCGGCGACAGTGGCCGCAAGATCGGGCTGGTCCTGGTAGGGCGAGCGGGAGTGCGGGTCCTGGGCGTCTTCGAGGAGGGCCTGGGCGTAGGCGGCGATGTCGCCGGTGGTGAGGTAGGCCGGTTGGTCGAGGTCGATGAGATGGACGGCGCGGCCGAGGGCACGGATTTGCGGGCGGCGGGTGCCGATCACGAGTCGTACGGACGGCAGCATAGACAGGGGCTGGAGGAGTTCACGGGCCACGCGGAGGCTTTCGCGGGCATCGCCGGCGGTTCCGGCCTCGTCCAGGGAGTCGACCACGATGGCCACCGGTTCGGTGCGCGCTCCCAGTGCGGCCAGGAGGTTGTCCCGGTCGGCATCCGCGCTCAGGCCCAGGGCCGCAGCGAGGTCGGCTACCAGATCCTCCAGCGGCACACGGCGCGCGTGCAGTGCAATCACCGGCAACGAGATCGCCTGCGGCAGATTGTCTCCCGCCGATGATCGACTGTGCGGCACGGGCCGTGTGGCTGTGGCCGGTTGGGTGTGTGGGGGATCGCAGTAGGTCAGCACGCGTCCCAGCAGGGCCGACTTGCCGGAGCCGGGCTCGCCGGTGACCACGCGGGCCTTGCGGTCGTGCTCGACGGATGGCGTGGTGAGAAACGCCGTGAGTTCCTGCAGTGCGTGGGTGCGGGCGGTGAAGTAGTCGCCCTGCTCGCCCGCATGCTCCACGCCTCTGCTGCGCGGATCGAAGAATCCCGCGTGGCGGTTGCGCAGTCGGGCCAGGGCGGCGAGGTCGATGCCGTCGGCGGGCAGGCCGGGGATGAAGATGCGGCTGGGGAAGAAGGGGTCCTGGCCGTCGGTCTCGGACGTGGTCAGACGGGCCTGCTGGAGCGGCCGGTGCTCGGCGAAGTACGCGTTGACGCGGTCGGTGACTTCGCGCACGCTCATGAACTGCTGGGTCGGACCGTGGCGGGGGTTGGTGAACGCGTCGGTGAGCGCGTCGACGAACGCGTGGTCCTTGGCACGGTCCTTCGCCCTCGCGGCGGCCAGGTGCCAGCGGTTGGCGCGTTCCCGGTGGAGGTGGGCGAGGTCCCCGGCCATCCGGTTGATGTCCTGGGTGCCGGCAGCGGCGTAGCAGGTGTCCAGCATGACCAGCAGATGCCCGACTCCGCTCAGCACCAGCGTGCGTGCCAACTCTGCGGCGGGCAGGTCGCGTGCGCGGCGGCCGGCCTGGCTGCCGGCGCACTGCAGGTAGTGACGGTCCTCGGCTCGGATGCCGTGGCCGGCGAAATACACGACCACGATGTCCTTGGGGCCGAGCAGCGCCTGTTCCGCCCAGTTCTCGATGTCCTCCGCGAGCATGGCCCGCGTCGGATTGCGGACCAGACTGGGAAGCACGTGCGTGTAGCCCATGGGGGTGAGCAGGTCGCGCACCCGTTCCGCGTCCCGCACCGCGCCGGGCAGATCGGTGATCTGGGAGTCCTGGTACGTCTCCACCCCAGCAGTGATCAGGAAGCGGCGCTCCTCCTCCTGACCCGGCTGCCGGGAGGGCTGTGGTGCAGGGTGCATCGCTACTCCTGCAGGCCGGCGGCGATCGCGGACGCGGTCTTCGGCGCCGTCAGATACCGCTGCAGATCATGCATCTGCACCCCGTTGGTGATCGACCGGTCCGCTACCGCTCCGACAGGTCCGGAGACGAAGTGCGGTTCCAGGGCGCCGACGAGGGCGACGATGTCGCCGGGATCGGCAACGTTCGTCCACCGCACCACACTCCCCGGCCACGCCCCGCGCCCCTGGACCGGCAGCGGACTCAGCCGCCGGTGGATCACCGGCAGGCCCAGCGGCGAGCCCACCGTCACCAGATCCGTCACCGGCCACTCGGGATGCTCGCACAACGCCTCATACGCGACCACGGACCCCAGTGAATGCGCCACCACCACCCTGGTATCCGCGCCGATCTCCGCAGCCACCGCGGCGCGGGCCGCCTGCCAGACGGGCGGCTCGTCCAGATAGCGGCGAACCTGCTTCAGCTCCCCGATCAGCATCCGCTCCGTCACCGGCTTGAAAAACCGGGCCCCGGACAACGCGTCCAACGCCGCCCGCACCCGCTGCGACAACAACAGCCGTGACGCCCCGAACGCTACCGCTCCGCGGGAGCCTTCCTCCTCGACGGGAGGAACCCTGTCATCGATCGTTGCGGCCTGCTGCCACCACGCGTCAAGCAGGTCCGCTTCAAGCCCCTCCTCGACATCGTGCTCATCCCAGGGCGGTAGCTCGGCAGAGCGCGTACCCGGCTCGACGAACACGTTCCCGTAGAACGCGCACACCACATCCTCAGGCGCCAGCCGGGCCCCCGACACCAGACGCACACCGTCACGCAACGCGGCCCCTAGCCGCAGCGCCAGCAGTTCCGGCCCCTCGTACTGCTGGCCGATCCCATGCACAAGCACGACCCGTGCCATCACGCTCACCCCCGGACCGCACAGAGTAACCAAGCACTGACCCCACTGCAGGTGAATCGGCAGGTTCCGCAACCATGCGATGAGGCGCCGAGTTCCAGCATCGACCACATCCTGCAACCAAGGGACCCTGTGTCCCCATCGCGCCTACGTACCAAGCCGGCGACATTCCGTGCCCCCCCAGGTACTCCGCGACGGCGTCCTGAAACAGATCCCGCTCCGCACCGACGGTGGAAGTCTCCGCGTACCGCCCACGTACAGGAACCGGACGCACGATGATGTTGAGCTGGGGCTTGGCGGAATTCTGCTTGAGAGGACCACCAGGGGCTGGCCCTCGATGCTTACTACGGCGATGTTTCGCCCCGTTCCGCGCCAAGAGATAGGACACCGTGCTTCAGCGGCATGTGCCGGGGGGTGCCGGCGGGCAGGACGAGAAGGCCGACAGCACCACCGTGGGCGGCGAGAACATCAGGCGAGGCGGCGACCAGGTTCTGGAGGATCTGGTCAGCGGTGGCTTGCTCTCGCCTCGGGTCGGTGGTTGGCCCCTGAGGCGGCAACCGGTCAAGCCACAGGCGACGTCCGGAGACCCCGTAGCGCAGGGGTAGTCGGTCTTCGCGGATCAGGTGAGCTTGATGCACGAGCAACGCCAATAGAGCGCGTACCTGGAGCGGGTGCAGGGACAGGCCGGAGGCCGCCGCAAACGCGGGCGTTGAGTGAAGCGTTCGCAGGGCTCCGCGGTCGTCAACGGCACCCATGACGGTGACCGGCCCAAGGCGCACCATAACGGTGTACGGCCACCCCGTGGGGACGGCGATATCGAAGTCGCAGGCATTGCACCCAACCTGCTGCGACCGGAACACGAAGAAGGTTGAGTGTCCCTCCGTCACCCGCACGACGTCGCGGCATTCCTGGAGAAGGGTGTGCAGCTGAAGCATCCCCTGGAGATCGGCCGCCGTGGCGATCATCGGCGCGGCGGGGTCGCGCTGATTGCTCCGAAGACGCATGTCGTTGCGCCGCAATCCGTAAGCGATCTTGGCGGCCCATACGCGGAGTGTGCGTTCAGGCAGTGCTCGAACCGCATCCGCGCCCTCCTGGAAGGCTTTGGAGAGTGCGATCTCGACCCGGCTGAGGTGCTCGTTATTGCACGACTTGCAGGCTGGGATAAGGATGCGGCGCGGGGTGATGGGCGAAAGGTTCGGCAGAAGAACCTGCGGCTTGGGGTGGCGTGGGGGCATGATCTCGCGCTGCATCCAGCGGGGTACGACGTCCTCCACCGTGCGGTCGGTTTCGCTCAGCCGGACGGTGCAGACGAAGCATTCATCATCACGAAGTCCCTGGCCTTCCCAAGGCAGGTAGTCCACGCCAGCGGCGGCCATAGCTCTGCCTAGCGCGCCCCAGTCCTCTGCTGTAGTTGCCACGCCACAGAGTGTGGCACTTGGAACCTTGCCGACGCCGTGCTATTTCTCCAGTGACGCCGCAGCGTCCCGGTCGCTCACTTGATGGCACGAAACCACTGATCATCAAGGTTGGGTGACAACGCCCTGCCCTTCGGTCGCACAGGGCATTCGGTAGTGATTCGGCTACATCAGCTCTGATTCAGTGCCCATGCGCCTTGAGCCGCGGAGAGTCTGGATGTCAGGTTGGCAGGCGCCAGTGAGGGCCGTCCGGTTCGCCGAGCCATACGATCTGGTCCCACTCGGTGACGGTCATTCCGAAGTCGGTCTGATCAGGCGAGCCTGCCTTCTGCCACACGGTGAGTGCGTCCTCGACCTGGTCCCATAGGTGCAGCGGGCCGTCCTGGTGGACTGTCCAGCCGCTGCCGTCGGGTTCGGTCCATGCCTGTGAGCCAGTGGCCGCGTCGACCAGGACCACGCCATCGGCGACGCGTACCAACTCTGCAGAGGGGGAGCCCAGTTGTGCAACGAAGTGCGCGGTCCAGTCGTTCAGAAGGCCGGGGCTCACGCGTGTCCGGCGGGTCTTGCCGGGGTGCTGGTAGAACGTAGGGCGGGGCGGGCGTTCGTGTGGGCGGGCCGACATGAACGACACGGTGTCGCCGACGAAGCGTCCCCGGGCGATTCCCTCATCGTCGAGAACGAGGCGGATCAGGCCGGAGGCGAGCATCCAGCCGCTGATCGTCGTGGTGATGCTCCCGCCGTCGCTGAGTTGCCAGAGCCACGACGGCGGGATGCTCCGTACAGCGCAGGTGGCGATGATCGCCTCGTACTCGGCGCCATCTTGGTGCCCACGCAAGCCGTCGCCGAGTACAAGGTTCGGGGTGTGGCCGGCGGCGCGGAGGTGCTGTGCGGCGGCCTGGGCCAGGGTCTCGTCGTACTCGACGGAATACACGAGTTCGTCGCCGAGCCGGTGGCACAGGATCGCGGTGGAGTAGCCGGTTCCCGTGCCGATCTCCAGCACCTTGTCTCCGTCGCGGACGTCGGCGAGTTCGACCATCCGCATGACCAGAGACGGCAAGGTGCTGGAGGAGGTGGGTCGGCCGGCCAGCGAACCGACGGCGTCCACGGGGCTGATGCCGTCGACCTGTGTCACCCATGTGGTGTCTGAGTAGACGAGGCGGAGCCATTCGTCTTCATCCAGCTGATCACGGCGTACGGGGTCCCATTGGGTGCCATTGGCGCGGAAGAATGTGTCGCCGAGGAAGAACTCCCGGGGTACAGCTTCCACAGCGGATCGCCAAGCGGGGTTGGTGAGTTGGCCCCTGCCCGTGAGTTCCTGTACAAGGCCTTGGCGAAGAGAGGCGCTGCTGGTCATTGTCTGTCCCGATCAGGATGCTGGAGCTGGTCGGCGAGGGCGGAGGTGATCTGGCTGGTGATGTACTCCGGAAACCAAGCGAACTGGCCGTTCGGGTTGCACTCGTACCAGTGCCACACACCGGCAGCATCGAGTCCGAAGTCGAAGGCACCGTACGTCAATCCGAACGCGGCGAGGTACGCGTGCACTCCCTTTGCCACGTCGGGCGGCGTGTCGACAAGGGTGTACGTGAGGTCGTCATAGTGGCGGCGCCAGTCCAGGCCGGGTGATCCGTCGATCCGTACCGCGAAGAGCTGGCTGCCGACTGCGGTAAGCCGGATGTCCGCGATCTTGTCCACGCGCTGCTGGAACAGGTGCATCGTCTGTCCGACCCCGGCGTCCAGTTCCTCCGGGTTGACTTGCTCGACCCAGACGGTCAGGCCGTGCCCCTGCGGGTCGAGGAAGTCACTGTTGTACAGCGGCTTGTAGACCATGGGCCCGTGCTCGGCCGCGAATCGTCGTGCTTGCGCGACGTCGTTCGTCAGAAGCGTCGGAGGGACGTGCAGCTCGTGCTTCGCAGCGGCAGCCAACTGGGCCGGTTTGTACTCGGCGGCCCGATTGCGCCATGGGTGGTTCACGTAGTGCGCGCCCGGGAGCGAAGCCAGTATTCCGCCGAGGCCGTAGCGGGCCTGGTCCGCACACCAGTTGGCATCCTGCTCAGATAGACCATCGGGCGCGGCGTACGGGCGCGGCCGGCGCCAGTACACCGACCGCACGCTATCCAGCGCAGCAACACGGGTCGCCGTACGCAGCTCGCCGGCGATCCCGAAACCGTCGAGGTGCGCCTTCACAGTGACAGTGGCGGGAAAATCCGCCGGATCGAGGCGCACGACCGGTAGCCCACGCCGCCCCAGTTCCTCAATGACAAGGTCGGCCGTTGCATCGTCCAACTGCGTGACGACAAGAACGGGTGACGGCCTGGTCAATCGGTGTCCCCCTGCTGGTCGCTGCCCTCGTCGATGTTGCCGTCCGAGGAGGTCTGGGTCTTTGTCTCCGAAGACGTTTCGCTGCGCTTGTGCCGTTCCAGGCTCGGCAGCTTCAGGCCGTCCGAACCGATCCACCGGCCGGTCTGGCTCTCCGGATCCAGCTCGACCGTAACCGCAGCCGCCACAGACGTTTCCGGAAACGGCCTCATCCGAGTCAAACCCCACGGCTTGGGAGCTAGCGTCGTCACCAGGATCCTCCGTTTGTTCGGGTACCGGTGATCAGTGTGAGGTTCCACTGGCGTAGGCGGTAGACCACCGATGGCCATCAAGCCGACCGTGGTGCGTTCCGGTAGCAGCCCCCTCCACACCGGCACCTCAGCCGACCGCAGTCCAGCCCCATGGACGAGGTCCCTGCCGCCCTCGCACGCAGGCAATGCGGTACTGGGCCTGGTCCAGCGCGCTCGGGTCTTGGTCTGCGATCTGCAAGGCGAATGAGACGAGGCGAAGTTCGCGGATTCCGCGCAGGATCGGGTAGCCGTCCCAAGTCATCACGTCGTGCCCGTAGGCCTCGCAGTACTTTCGGTACCCGTCCTTGGACAGAGTGCCGAAGGTGTCGTGCTTGATCGCCGTGGAGGTTAGGTCCCACTCGGGTGGACCTTCAGACGTTCGCTCGAAATCCATCAGCATTGCTCCGTCGGCTGTCACGGCGCAGTTGCCGCCCCAGGCGTCTCCGTGGATGACACACTCCGGCTGGCCAGTGGGCAGATGATCCCACTCTTTCCAGAGGGCATCGAGTCGGCAGAGGATCCATTCGCGGTCATCGTCGCTGACCGATCGAGCTGCCGCGAGTCGGTCAGCGATTCGAACGAAAGGATCCAACTTGCCAATGAAGAAGGGAGGTTTTGGCAGGTCATGTAGCCGACGTAGTAGGGGGGCTAGATCGACCTCCGTGCCGTGCAGGTGAGGAGGAAGCTCCTCCCAAAATGTCGCAGCCCGCCCGCAGGCATGCACGGGCTGCTCCATTGGCAAGGGGCGAACAGCCGGGACACCGTGCTCGGCGAGCCATCGCGTCAGGGCGACCTCGCGCGCAGCTGCGGCCTCCTGGCCGGCGCGGGCGATGCGGACGACGATGTTGGCCGGCAGCCGCCATAGATCATTCTCTGCGAGCCGTATGGGCTGTGCTCCTTCTACAGACAGGCCCGCAGCGGCGGCAACCTCACGCAGGATGGTCATGGACTCCTCGGTACGTGTCGCCGTCATACCTGGACGGTAGCTCTGATCCGCTCGCGCAGTTCCGCTACCCCTGGCCTTCGGGCGTACTTCGTGGAAGCCCTGGCGAGATCCTGAACATCGGTGACGGCACGTTTGGAGCGCAGTTGGCCGACCTCGTTCAGTGCCCGGTGAGCGATCGACACGGCTTCCTGCGGGTCACCGATTGCCATCGTCAGTGTCGCAAGTTTGGTGCCGGACATAGCGCGAGAGCGGACAAATGCATCGGTGTGACCGTTGATCGCGGTTTGCAGCCGGGCGATGGCAAGTTTCGGCGGCTGGTCGGCGAGTAGCGTGATGTCGAAGGCCGCATGGCCGGTGTCCCCATGGTGCTGGGCATGGTCGTAGTACGCCATCCAGGCAGCATCCTCGCCATCTTTCGCCCGACCGAAGACCTCGTCCGACCGGCCGATGGCAGCCAGGGTCTCCTGGCGATTCCGCATCTTCGCCCATGCCCTGGCCCTGGCGTTGTGCAGCACCGACTGCTCCCGGGGGGTGAGCCGGTCAGCGCGTACCAGCCCGTTGTCTGCGTGAGTCAGCCCCATGTCCGGTGACCCGCACCAGATGGCGTGCCGTGCACGCCAGCTCAGTGCCCTGGCTCGAAGGTGCCAGTTGTCGGCGCGTTCGGCGCACCACGTTCCGAATTCCAGGAGTCGGGTTGCGTCGCCGTGCTCGTAAGCGTCGAATGCGCTCGCACCCATCACGGTGGCCAAGTGGCCAACCGCAGTGAACAGATCGGCTTCGTGGTCGGGAGGACATCTGATGTCAAGCAGGCTCTTTGCCCAGATGAACTGGCCGATCGACGACGCTCGAACGATTCCGCCGCCGCCGTAGAGGTTGTCCCAGCCGGCGTGGGTCTTCGCAGCCACACGCACCTGCTCGATGTCCTCGGGGCGTACGACGCTGGGTAGCTGGGTCTGCACGATCTGCGGGATCAGGTCGGCGAACGATGCGGGATTTAGGGCGGCCAAGCCGCCAGCGGCTAGGAGTGCACGGCGCTCCACTGGTGTAAGGCTCCGATTCAGAAAGGAGAGCTGGTCCAAACCAAGCATGCCCGCAGCCTGCTCACCCGTACCGTCCACCGAAGCCGCGGCCGAGGAGTTGTCTGCTTCGGCGCGCTGCTTGTCCGCATCCTCTTCGACCCGGCGCCACAGCCTGATCAAGGCGCCACCGGCGTCCAGCGTGTCGTCCAACTGCTGAGCGAGAACGGAGTTGCACGACCGGTCTCCCTTTTCGATCTTCTCAATGGAAGACCCGCTGAGGTGCACTTTCTCGCCGAGTGCTGACGCTGACATGCCACGAACTCTGCGCCAGTTGCGGAGGTCCTTGCCGAACCAGTGGGCCATGGACTCGGAGTCGTCCAGGGGCTTCGGTTTCTGCGGCACAGCATCCCCTTCGGCACGTTGATGCGGACAAGATCGGCGACGTCAGGCTGTCCGCATCGCTGATTGGTTCCTGCGGAATCGGCCCGGCTGGATAGTCCTACCCGTCCTGAATACCGCAACCCAGGGTTACCAGGGGCGAGTTCACCACAGTTCGAGCCGGGGCAGCCGCCCACTAAGTCCCTGCGAACCGCCGCCTAGTGGAGTCGCCGCAAGGGAACGCGAGTCGGGGGGGGGGCGGGTGTGGGGCCCCCCCCCCGCGCGGGCGGCGCCGGGGGAGGGGCGACGA
>NZ_KZ672954.1:0-88755 GCF_002954775.1 Streptomyces geranii | reverse complement strand
TGGGGCGCGCCCTCCGCGCCGGGGTGGGGGCGGGGTCCCTTTTGCGCCCCCCCCCCGACTCGCGTTCTCCGGCAGGTCAGTGCCGACGAAGAGTGCTCGTGCGCACGGCTTCCGAGAAATCGGCCCACGTCGCGTGGGAGACGCTGAAGTACGGGCCGTCGGGCTCCTTGGAGTCGCGGACCAGGACACTCTGAGACAGGTTCGCGCACTCCACGCACTCATTGTTGGGCGCGTTGCTGTAGGAGCTCTTGAACCACTCAGGCTGGGGCTGTTCGGCCACGGGTATTTCCTCGCTACTTCTGGTTTCGCAGATGCGTCTTACTCGCCTCGGCGATCAGCTCGGCCGAGGATGTGGTGTCCAGCGCCTCTTGGCGCAGGAAGGCGATCGCGTCGGCGTACTCCTGCTGAGCACTCGGCTCTTCCAGCAGCAGAGAGCCGACCGGGTTCTCAATGAAGATCACGTCCAGCGACGGGTCCGAGCCGCCGTACACGATGAAGCTGGTGAGCGCCGCGCTGTATGCGCCAGCGGAGAAGGGCAGTACCTGGATGCTGATGTGCGGCTCTTGGCCCCGTTGCAGCAGATAGTCGAGCTGAGCAGACATGATCTCAGGGCCGCCCACCTCACGCCGAAGCACCGCCTCGTCCAACACCACTTGGTACGTAGGTGGAGACGGTCGGTCGAGGATCCGCTGCCGTTGCATTCTCATGGACAGGTACTCGTCGATATCTTGAGGCGGCAGTGCGTCCCAGGGGCTGGCCTTGATCGCCCGGGCGTAGTCGAGCGTCTGTAGAAGACCAGGTATCACTCCCACCGTGTGGTGGCTGATGCGCGAGGCCTCGTCCTCCAGGGCGAGCAACAGCCGCATGGGGCTGGGCAACTTACCGGCGTAGGGAACCCACCAGCCTTCGACAGCTTTGGAGTTCTTCGCGAGTTCGACCAGATTCTCCCGCTCCTCGTCCGAGACACCGTACGCCCGGCACAACTGGTCAACCCAGTTCCACCGCACGTTGCCCTTGGCGCGCTCGTAGCGACTCACCGTGGCCTTCGAGACCCCAGCCCGTTCCCCGGCCTCCTCGGCTGTCCAGCCGCAGGCCTCCCGAAGCGCGAGGAGGCGGAAGCCGAGTTGCCGCCGCCGAGCCGTGGGCCCTCCCCCTTCAGCCGACTCGGCCGGTTCTGGCGGGTTCTCCGTCATCTCGGTGCTCCTTTAGGACTAGTGAGCCAGTGTCCCCTTCGCTGGCGTGTAGCCGCCACAAGGAAGTTACACGGCGAGACAAGCCCGGCGTGACTTCACCAGGGAACGGCCATGCGGACACTTTCTGTCTGAGCGTTACAGCCAGAGAGGACCCGCTGTAATACTCCAACCCCATCGCCAGGAAGGCCCGTCCACCGACGACTTCCGGCGATCCCGATGTGAGTGCGTGTCACCCCCCATGACAAGGACATTCGCGATGCCCCAGACCCTGAACAGCTCGTCGACCTCCCCGGAGTCGGCCCTCCGATCCGTCGGTGGCGCTCGGGGTTGGGCTGCGGGAGATGCCCTCTTCGGTCCTTCCACCGCCCGGAGGCGCGTGCAGATGATCCCGCCGGGTCCCCTGCCGCTTCGCCATGGGAGGCCCGTCCGGATGCTTCGGCGCCGCCAGTGCAAGACAGTTGCTCCGCTCGTCAACCCTGCGCTGAATGATCTGCTGCGCCCCGTTGGCCATTGGCGCGGAGGACCTCTCACCTCCAACGACGCTAAGCGCACAGGAAGGCCAGCATGAACGTCTCCGTCCGCCCCGTAGTGGAAGCCCGTTTCGCGGCGAACGAGCAACGCGTCGCCGGCGTTCGCCGATTGCTACGGGCACAGCTGAACTATTGGCAGCAGCCCACGATCATCGACGACGCCATGCTCGCCACGACCGAAGTCTTTACGAACGCCGTACGGCACGGTTCCAAGGGGCCCACGGACTTCGTGACCGTCGCGTTCGAACTCTCCGGCGGCGACCTGCGGGTCAGTGTGGCGGACTCGTCCTCGGCGTTGCCGACGCTGAGAGACGTATCGCTCTTGGAAGACGGTGGTCGGGGCCTACAACTCCTTGACGCTCTTACCAAGAGCTGGGGTGCCGATCTTGAGCAGGACGGAATAGGGAAGACCGTTTGGTTCACCATTGCTCTTGCCTGCCAGCACGAGCCGAGCTGCCCGTCTGCGGGTTCCCCGGACCGAGATGCTGCGCGCCTCTTATCCCACCACCCGGAGCAGGGCTGGAGCCTGCTGTGTAACGGCGTCGTTCTATTCGAGGACAACGGGGGCCTCCTGCCGGATGGGCAGAGCATCGCGCCGCGCCAACGGTCGAGCCATGCGATCGAGGCACTTGCCGGGAGTGCGGCATGACCACTGCGCGCTCTGATACGCCGATCCTCGGCAGCGACAACGTGCCCCGCCGACCGGCACGTCCCAACGTGATCCCGTACATCACACGTCGCCGCGGCGAAGTAGGGGACTTGGCGTTGATGCTCGGTGTGCTGCCCCGTCTCACGGGCTTGCGCTATCTCGACGAGGGGCCTGGGGATCGCGATCACAGGGGTGTGCTCTGGGCGCGCTGCTCGCAGTTGCTTGAGGACGGTATGCCAGTCGGCACCCCGGAGTTCGGCGAGGTGCACCCTGCTCGGCAGCGCGACGCGATGATGCGTCTTCGGTGCCAGGTGTGCCTGGAGTCGGCAAGCAAGACCTCCCTCGGCTACCTGTTCCTGGCTGCACGCCCAAGCGACCACAGGATGGAACCGGGGTGGCCGGAGGGGGCACTGACCGCGCAGCCTCCGCTCTGCTTGGAACACGCCAGAGTCGCGATCGAGGAGTGCCATCACCTCGTAGCTGGAGGACACGTCGCCATACGGGCAAAGAGGCCACGGCTTCACGGAGTGATCGGAACTGCCTACCGATTCGGGACAGGTGGGGTCGTGCCAGCGAAGGTTGACGGCGAGACCGAGGAAGTGACCCTGCCTTATGGGCACGTGCGCGCGCCATGGGTTCTCGCCTCCCAGCTCGTCCGTCGGTTGTGCGACGTATCGGTCGTCGATCTCAACAACGAAGCCGAGGCGGCGGGCCTGATGGACAGCCGCTCGGCGAACAGCGGGCGCGCTTGCCTTCCGACGAACGCAGGAGCTCTCGGCGACAGTGTGCAGCCCGGCTCCGGAGCACACGTGGGCCAAGGACAAGAGATGGGGCCTGCTGGTGTCCGGGGCTGAGATCCGTCCGCAGTTCCGCCATCAAACAGATGCCCCCTTCTCAGACCCGTATCGCCTGCTGCCCGTGATCTCCCTCGCCTCTTACCAGACCCCGACCCACGAGGACTTTCATGTCTGACCGCGTGTCTCCCACTCGCCCGGTCACGCACCGCCGGCGCAGGCGGCCTCGCCCGCCGTTAAGCGCCTACCTGCTTGAGCAGATTCGGGCGGCGGTCGCAGCCCCACTGCTCATCGTCATGGCCGTGCTGGGCGGTGCCGTCATCGCCTGGCAAACCGTCGAGATGCCGACGGGACCGCTTCTGGCCGCGGTTGCGTGCGGTGTGCTGGTGGCCGCCGGGGTCGGGGCCGTCCGGGCGAGGACGGTGGCGTCGGCGGTGGAGCGGATGCAGGACGCGCAGGTGCAGCGGGTCACCGAGGCGGCGGCTGCGGTGGAGAAAGCCGTGGTGTGGGCGGCGGAGGAGTTGTGCCGGGGCGGCCGGCCGGTGGTGCCGGAGAGTCTTCCGCCGTACGAAGCGGCGGGCTCGGCGGACGAGGCGGTGGCGCTTCTGGCTGAAGTGCAGGTGCAGGCTGTGTCCGCCCTGATCCGTGTGCACGACGAGTCGCAGGCGATGCTGCTGCTGTCGACGCTGTACCAGTTCTCCCAGCGTGAACACGCGCTGGTCGACCGGGCGTTGGACAAGCTGGACCGTCTGCAGGGCCTGACCGATGATCCCGACCTGTTGGACGTGATCTTCAAGCTGGACCACCTCGTGACGCGGATGCGGCGCTGGATCGAGAGCAAGGCGATCCTGGCCGGGCAGTCCCTGCGCAGCGCACGGCAGCCGGTGAGCGTGACGGAGGTCCTGCGGGGTGCGGTGCAGGAGGTCCTGCACTTCGCCCGGGTCAGCGTCGCGGCCGGGACGGTCGGCGCCGAGCTGGGCCTTCCCCGCCATGTAGGACCGGACCTGACACACCTGCTGGCCGAACTCGTCGAGAACGCGACGCAGTTCTCCGATCCCGCCAGCAAGGTCCAGATGCGGGCCCACCGTGTGGCAAAGGGGCTGGAGGTCGAGATCGAGGACCGGGTTGCCATCCCGATGCGACCCGAGGACCGGGAGCGGTGGAACCGTCTGCTGACGGATCCCGACCGGGTCGACATGAGCGACGTGGTCCGCGCCGGACAACTCGGCCTGCGTACCGCGGCGTTGATCGCCCGCCGCCACGGCATCTCGGTAAGGCTGACGGAGAATCCGACCGGCGGGACCACCGCCCTGGTGGTCGTCCCGGCACAGCTGCTGGTGTCCGTGGGGGTGCCGTCCCGCACAGCTGCCCCTGCTCCGGCACCGCTCGCCAGGACAAGTTCACCGCCCGGACAGGAAGCAGGCAGCGCACCGGCACGACCCGCGCTCGCGACGCGTCGGACGCCACCCCCGGCACCGGTCACCGGCGAGGGGGCGGCTGCGCCGCGGTTGCCCCGGCGTGTGGTGGCCGAGCAGCCGGCAGCGCCCGAACCGTCCCGGCCGCAGCCTGCGGCGGTGGCTCCCCGCTACGACCTGGCCGAAGCCTTCCGCAGCAGCTTCGATGCCGGCCGCACCCAGGACGGCCCGACCGGGGCCGTGCCCCCGGCCTCACACCCCTAACCCCCCCACTGATGGCCTGCCCCGGTCACGGCGGCGGGCCCGTATCCCCTGGAGCGATTCCCTATGACCCACGAGACATCCCGACCGGACGGCGGCGACAAGATCACGGCCGCCGCGCACGGATCGGACGACCCGAGCAGGCAGATGGCCGGGATGCTGGAGGAGTTCGTGGAGCGTGTCCCCGGCGTGACGCACGCGCTGCTGATCTCCCGTGACGGGCTGCGGATGGTCGACAGCGGCATCCACAAGGACTGGGCCGACAAGTGGGCCGCCTCGCTGGCCACGTTGGCGTCGCTGGCCGAGAACGTCCCCGGCCCCCGCGGTGGCGCGGCGCCGATGAAACAGACCGTGGTCGAACGCGACGACGGCATGCTCTTCGTGTCGATCGCCGGAACCAGCGCCGCCTTCCCCAACCAGCCGGGCAACAAGGACGGCGTGGTCGCCACGGTGCTCGCCGTGATCACCGAACCTGAGGCCAGCGCGGGCACCGTCGGCTACGAGATGGGCCTTCTGGTGGACCGCTTCGCCCCGTACATGGTCGCGGCCGTCCGCAGCGCCTGATGACCAGGCCCCGCCAGGACACGCCACCGTCCACCCCACCCGGCGCCTCGTTCGTACGGCCCTACTACGTCACCGGGGGCCGTACGCGGGCCCGGCATGTGCTCCGTCCGGAGACCGTGCTGGAAGTCGGCACGGGCAGAGGCGGCCCGGGGCTCGCGGAGGGGGAATACCGGCAGATCACGCAGCTGTGCCGGACACGGCGCCGGTCGGTCGCGGAAGTGGCGGGCACCGTCCGTCTCCCGCTGAGCGCGGTGCGGGTGCTGATCTCAGATCTCGTCGACGCCCGCGTCCTGGTGCTGCCCGTCACCACCCCCTACACGTCCACCGATTCCCCGACCGGGAACCGCCCGTCCCCCCAGCTCTTGGAGGCTGTCCGTGCCGGTCTCGCACTCAAGTGGACCGATGCCGATGTCCGGGCCAGCTGACCCGTCCCGCCCTGACGCCGTACTGCGGCCAGCGGGCAGCGCGGCCGTGCTGAAGATCCTCATCGCGGGAGGCTTCGGGGTCGGCAAGACCACCGCCGTGGGCGCGGTCAGCGAGATCACCCCGATCGCCACCGAGGAGTACCTCACCCAGGCCAGCGCCCCCACCGACAGCCTGGCCGGGGTGGAGGCCAAGACCACCACGACGGTGGCCTTCGACTTCGGCCGCATCACCTTCGACGTCCCGGTGCCGATGGAACTGATGCTGTTCGGCACACCGGGCCAGGACCGGTTCATGGACCTGTGGGACGACCTGGCCCGCGGCGCCGTGGGCGCGGTGGTCCTGGCCGACACCCGCCGCCTGGACTCCAGCTTCGACGCGGTCACCTTCTGCGAACGCACCCGGCTGCCGTTCGTCGTGGCCGTCAACGAGTTCGACGGCGCCCACCGCTACCCCCTCGACGAGGTCCGCGAAGCCCTCGACCTCACCCCCGAGTTGCCGGTCGTGACGTGCGACGCCCGACAGGCCGTCTCGGTCGCCCGCGTGCTGATCCGCCTCGTCGACCACGCCCTGTCCCAGACCCCATCCACCACCACCCTCTTGGACGCCTGATGACACAGCACCCCCAGACGCCCCCGCCGCCCGCGATGGTCCGCTGGACACCCGGCTTACTTCAACCCCGTTCCGCACAGCGGGAGTTGCTCGTTCCCGGGCCCGGCGTGATCCGCGCGGGGCAGGAGACGCTCAGCGAGGCCCAAGCCCAGGAGATCGCCGAGGAGCAGGCCCGCGAGGAGCTGATCCAGCGTCTGGGCATCCCCACCGGAGCGGACGAGGTGATGGACCAGTTCGCCCTGCAACTCGCCGAGCAGAGCGGCCTGTTGTACGGGTTCGTCAACATCTTCCTCGACCAGCAGACCTTCGTCGGCCTGTACAACCCGCCGGCCGACAGCGGGCACATCATTCTCGACCGGACCATGGACCGTGAGCACGGCTGGTGCCCCGCCGTGGTCAAACGCAGGCGGGCCCTGCCCCTGGCCGACGTCCATGCCTCCCCGCGGTTCTCTGGGAACTACGTCGTCGACGCCATCGGCGTCCGGTCGTACTTCGGCGCACCCCTGATCCACCGGGAGAGCGGCATCGTGCTCGGCACCGTGTGCGGCGTCGACCCTGAGGCCCGCCCGCGCTCGGACGCCCGCCGCATCCTCGACATCGTCAAGGCCACCGGCGCCGACGTCCTGCACACCCTCACCACTGGCGCCCTCGCGCACTGAGCCCCGCCGTCCGCCAGCCCCACTTGAGGGGCCGAGCCCGGCCGCAATCCGCCTTGCGACCCCGTACAGGGAGAGGGAGACGACCATGTCCGCCACACCGCCGATCGCACTCACCCCCTACCTCACCCCCGCCCACCACGCGTTGTGGGCGATGGCGGAGCGTTTCATCGCCGAGCGCATCGCGCCCGATGTCGAGCACATGGAAGCGTCCCCGAACCAGGTGGAGCGCCGCATTCCCCAACTCCTCGCGCAGCAGGGCTGGTTCGGGGTCACCATCCCCGTCCGGTACGGAGGGATGGGCGCTGGGCATGTCGCCAAGACGGTGCTGATCCACCGCACCGCGGTCGTCTCGGCCGCGGCGGCGGCGATCCTTCAGGCCAGCCTGATCCCGGTCGGCGCGATCCAGAACTGGGGCACCGCCGACCAGAAGGAGGAGTGGCTGCCGCAGGTGGCCGACGGGTCGCTGTTGCCGTCGATCGCGGTCACCGAGCCCTTCGCCGGTGGCCACATCGGAGGCATCGAGACCGTCGCCGAACGCCGCGGTAAGGACTGGGTGATCAGCGGGATCAAGGCCCACATCGGCAACTCGCACATCAGCCGCGTCCACGTGGTCGTCGCCCGCACGGCCGAGGCGGGTGTCTCCGCGTCCGGCGCGCTGACCGCGTTCCTCGTCGAGCACGACCGCAAGGGCGTGACCCTCGCCCCGCACAGTGCCGGACTGGGTCTGCACGGCTTCACGGCCGGCTGCCTCCGCCTCGACAAAGTGCGAATACCCGCGGCCAACGTGCTCGGAGAGGTCGGGCAGGGCCTGTACGTGGCGCAGAGCAGCAGCATCGTCTACGGCCGCCCCAACCTGACCGCAGTCAGTCTCGGCATCCACGAAGCCCTCGTTGCGACCACCGCCGACTTTCTCGGTGCCCGGCCGCGCTACGCCGGGTATCTGTCCGACCACCCCGTCGTACGAGACCGGCTCGGCGCTATGCAGGCCCGCTACCAGACGGCCCTGACCACGGCCTACAGCGCGGTCCACCTCCTCGACAACAGGGCGTCCTGCGACAGCGAGTTGATCGGCGCCAAGCACACCGGTCACCAGCTCGCCGTCGCCTCCGCGCAGGACGCGATGGAACTGCACGGCGCCTATGCCGTGAACGGCAGCAGCCTGGTCCAACGCGTGTTCCGGGACTGCCAACACACCTACTCGCCCGCTGGCACTGGGGAGTTCCAGCGCATCCACCTTGCCAACACCGCCCTCGGCACCCCCTCCATCCAGTGGTCCGAACGTCTCGCGGCCGAGGCCGCCTGGACACAGCCCGACCCGGCCCCCGCCTGAGACCCCCGCGCGCGGCAGCCCCGTCGTCGCCAACTGCCGCGCGCGGGACCGCACTTCGCCGCCGAGCACACAGCCCCGGCTGTGCCGTCGGTGACGGAGAGGCGGACCCCCTTTGTTCCCCGGGACCAGACGGTGGCCCGGGGGACGAAGGGCTAGACCGGCTACTGCTCGGCAGCCTGGCGTGGGAAACCACCTGGCAGATCAAACCGCAGGAGCTGGAATTCGGTATTGATCCCGATTGGTCAAAACCACCTTGCGCACCCGGATTTGCGGGAAATGTAAATGACCGCCCAACATCAAGGAATAAGGCATCATGACGTATGCAGTACACCAGGAAGCCGGAGTACAGTTCGATGAACTCGGACGTCGAATAGAGAAGATGCTCCCGGAGGTTCTTCCCCTGGTGCAGACGGTCACCTCTCTCCCGATGCCCGAGGCCCTCACCATCCGGCTCATGAAGGCCAAGGCGTGGCTGAAGCTGCGCCAGCGGGAAGAGAAGAAGTTCCTGGTCTCCGAGGCCAAGGAACTCGAAATCGGCCCGCGGGCTGCGATGGTGGCCAACCGTGCGTTGAAGGACCGGCAGCGAAGCCGCGCAGCAGCGCAGGACATGATTGGCGCGCAGACGTTCCAGGACAGGCATGGCCGTCCGCACATCCTGCTCCTGCCGGAAACCCTGGCCAAGGCGGGTCTGCTCGTCGGCGACGACTTCTTGTGCAAGACACTGGGACACGAGTTGGTTCATGGTGCTCAGCACGAGGCCGGAAAGGGACGGCTGTTCACGCTGCAGGACAGTTTCTTCCCTCATCTGCGCCGGAGTCAGAATCTGCACTGGTCGTTCCTGATGGAAGGCCATGCCATTTGGGCGGACCGGCAGATCACCACGCGACTTCTGGGCTATGAGGTGCCGCTCGGCCCGAATGAAAAGCATGCCGAACCGAAATATCTGGAAGCCCTTTACCAGATCAAGGGGCGTGAAGAGTCTCTGCAGATGTATGGCGATGGAGCCCGCGCGGTGGCCGATATCGTCCAAACGCACGGACTTGAATCCTTCAACCGGCTCTGGTCGGACCCGGACCTCGTCTTCGTTCCCACCTTCCATCAGGCCGAGAATCCGGCCGAATGGTGCGCTCGGTTCTCCACCGCCGATACCGGCAGCCGCAGTTGACCTGACGATGCCCCGCTTCGGAGCATCGCGCGCCGTGCCCTGACGGCGATGTGAACCCCCTTCGTTCCCCGGGACCAGACGGTGGCCCGGGAGCGAAGGGCCCCACGAAACCGACCAGACCGATCACTTCTCGACAGGATCACTTGTGACCGACCAGGCCGCATAGCCCCTGCCCGGTGGCCCGGATGGCATCCGCCCTGGCCATTGGGCAGGTAACAGCTCCGCCCGTACGAAAGGCATTCGGTGCGGGCGGAGGCACGGCGCTGGGGCTACAACCCCCTGGGCCCCAGCGCCGGTTCACCTCGCACACGATTCGACTGCTGATCACCCATCAGGTCCACCGGACCGTACCGGCGGCTCAATTCCGCCCAGGAGGCATTCTGTGATCCCACGTGTCGTCATTACCTGGCTCTCCACCGCTCGCGGAGGGGCGGAGAACTCGGTCATCGAGCTTGCTACGCACCTGGCCCGACTGGTGCCGAACGTAGAGGTCGTCTGGTGGCGTCATGGCGGCCCTCCCGCCGAGAGCCCCGTCCCCGTGCCCGTGCACGAGGTCACCGACTGGAGCGGCTACCGGCAGGCCCTCATCCGTGCCACGTCGCTGCCCGAGGAGCAGTCGGTCGTGGTGATCTCCAATCACCGCACGGCTGCCGCCGATGTGACGATCGCTCCGACCGCCCGGGTCATCCCCGTGGTGCGCCACGTCGTCAACCGGGACCAGGTTCTCCGCGTGATCGACCCGCACTCAGGCGAGCTGGTCGAGCGGACGATCGGACAGATGCCCTGGGAGCTGCTGTCCGCCGTGCCGGTCTGGGTGGGCATCTCGCAGGCATCCTCCGCCGCCCTGCGTGAGAACGCCCCACGCGCGCGATTCGTCAGCGCGATCCCCAACGGCGTCACCATCCCCGTGCAGGTGCCGCCCCGCACCCGGCCGCACACCGGAAAACTCTTGATCGCCTCGGTCGCCCGGACCGTCCCCTGGAAACGCCTGGACGTCCTGGTGCGCGCCGTCGCCGATCCGCGCCTTTCCACTGCCGTGATGCTGGATGTCTTCGGCGAGCCCGGTTCCCATCACCAGGAACTCCAGCAGCTGGTACGGGAGTTGACCGCTCCGGTGCGCTTCATGGGATACGTCGACAACCTGCCTCAGCGCCTGGCCGGGTACGACGCCCTGGCGACCGCCGCGCTCCAGGAGGGCTTCGGGCGCTGCGTCATCGACGCGGCCGGCGCGGGCATCCCGTCCATCGTTCCCGACGCGGGAGCCAGCCCCGAGCTCGTCGTGGACGGCCTCACGGGCATGGTCTACGCCCCGGACGACCCGGGAGACCTCGTGGCCACGCTCACCGACGCCTTGCTGTACCGCCATGAGCTTGGCCAGATGGGAAGCGCCGCCCGAGCCCTCGCCGAATCCTGGTACACCCCTGGCCGGTGCGCGGCTCAGTTCCTGAACCTGGTGATGGGTCAGCAGCCCCGTCCGCGCGCGCTGGAGACGGCACGGTGAACAAGGACGGCCCCCTGCTCGGGGATGTGCTGCGGCTGGGGGACGACCCATACCTGAAGGGCTGGGGTGCGGATGTCCTCGACAGTGAGCCGATCGCGGCGATCGGCGACGTGTCCGGTGCGGTGTACGACCTGGTGCGCGCCAACCTCGGCGATCAGCCGCGCATCCACCCCAGCGCATACGTGTCCCCCCTGGCCAGCGTCGCGCCGGACGTCGTGATCGGCCCGGAAGCCCGGATCCACGAATACTCCACGGTGCGGGGCCGCACGGTGATCTCCGGGCGGGTCCACATCGGCTACGGCTGCGAGATCTCCCGCAGCGTCATCGGACAGCGCAGCGTGCTCTCCCACCGGGCGACGATCGCCTGCTCCGTCATCGGACAGCACGCCTACTTCGCGACCGGCCTGGTGATCGCCGTATGCCTGCTGTCCAACCCCGACATGCTCTATCCCTCCCGCCCGGTGGAATTCGGCCTGCCGGACGGCGGGCGGATGAGCACCGGTCTGCCGAAGTGGGGCGCCATCGTCGGGGACCGCGCCCGCGTCGGCGTCCGCGTGGTGCTCGGCCCCGGAACGCTCGTCGGTGCCGAATCGATTGTTCACGCCGGGATCACGGTGCCCACCGCCTGGATACCGCCCGGCAGCACCCTGCATCCGCCCACGGCCGGATATCACCTCACCCCTCGGACCGAAGGAGTCACCCCGTGAACTACGAGACCGAGCGCAAGCACCTCCTGGCCGTCCTGACGGACCTCAAGAGGTGGGAGCTGCTCAACCCCGCGGGCGGTGCCGTGTCGGTGCGCCTGCCGGACGGCAACATCCTCATGTCCTGCACGCGGCTCGCCTTCGACCGCTGGGATGCCTCGGTGCGCGACTTCATCGTGCTGGCCCCGGACGGGAAGATCGTCGAGCAGACCGGCGGCCTGGGCGCCTCCGGCACCCCCATGCACCTCGACCTTTACGCGATGCTGCCCCGCGCCGGCGCGATCGTGCACGCACACGCCCCCTACTCCCTCACCTTCGCCTCCCTGGGCCTGCCCATCCCCTCCGTGACCAACCGGGCCGACACATTCGGTGAGATCCCGTGTCTCCACGCCGACGACAGCGCCGTGAAGGCGGACTTCATCACCGACCCGGTGCCTCTGGAACTGCCCGAGGGCATGGTGCAGCGCCCCGACGTCGCCGCCGTCACCCTCCTGCACTACCGGCCCCAACTGAAGGAGATCATCGCGCCGCGCTCCGAGGAGATGGAGCGGCACGGGCTCGCCTTCACCCTCTACCGGCACGGTGCGTTCACCGTCGGCCGCCAGCTGGAGGAGACCGCCGACCTCATGCTGCGCTTGGAGGAGAGTGCCCGTACGGCCGTTCTGCAGGCTGCCGTGACCGGCGGGGTGGTCTACCCGAACCGGCTGTACCGGGGGGCCGAACGGCTGGCCCTGAGCGATGCAACCGCCATCCCACCGGTATCGTCCTATCTCACTGATCGGGTTCCGACGTGATTGTTACGGCGGATATTCCGTCGTAAACCGCCGAATGCCACCGTTAGGAACATCGCCAGATGAATATCGTCAGCGCGTTGGAGCAGCCCATGGCAGCCGATCGTCACACCTACAGCATCACGGGTGGCGTACCGCTTGAGGGCTCCGTCACGGCGTCGGGCGCGAAGAACGCCGTCACGAAGCAACTCGTGGCGGGCCTGCTGACCGACCAGCCGTGCGTGCTGCACGGTGTCCCTCGCATCCTGGAAGTCGACCTCGTCCTCGGCATGCTCGCCGAGCTGGGCACTCAGGTGACCTGGCTCGGCGAGCACTCGGTTCAGGTGCACACACCCGAGGTACGGGAAACGTCGTTGTCCGCCATGTACTCCGGCGTCAACCGCATCCCGATCCTCATGATGGGCCCCCTGCTGCACCGCCGCGGCGAGACGATCGTCCCGCTGCCCGGCGGCTGCACCATCGGCAAACGCCCCATCGACTTCCACCTCGAAGGCCTGCGCCAGATGGGCGCGGACATCGCGGAACACCCCACCTCCGTGAAGGTCCACGTCGACGACCGGCTCACCGGCGCCCACATCGACCTGCCGTTCCCCTCCGTCGGCGCGACTGAGAACCTTCTCCTGGCGGCGGTCCGCGCCTCCGGGACCACCGTGATCTCCAACGCGGCCGTCGAGCCAGAGATCGTGGACCTGATCCTGATGCTCCAGAAAATGGGCGCCCTCATCACGATCAACACCGACCGCACCATCATGGTCGAGGGCGTCCGCGAACTGCGCGGTGTCGAGCACACCACCATCGCCGACCGCATCGAGATCGCCTCTTTCGCCGCCGCCGCCATCGCGACGGACGGATGTATCGAGGTCCGCGGTGCACGCCAGGAACACCTGGTCACCTACCTCAACACGCTGCGGCACATCGGCGGCGACTTCGCCGAGACCAAGGACGGGCTGGCGTTCTGGCGGGCACGTTCCCTGACCGCAACGGACGTCGAGACCGGCGTCCACCCCGGTTTCATGACGGACTGGCAGCAGCCGCTCACCGTCCTGCTCACTCAGGCCTCCGGTACCTCCGTCGTTCACGAGACCATCTACGAAGACCGCTTCGGCTACACCGAGCAACTGCGGGCCATGGGCGCCTCGGTGGATCTCACCACCCGGTGCCTGGGAGCGGTCGCCTGCCGCTTCCACGGGCGGGACTTCCAGCACACCGCCAAGATCAGCGGCACTCGGCGCCTGCTCGGCGCCGACCTCGTCATCCCCGACCTGCGGGCCGGCTTCGGCTACGTCCTCGCCGCGCTCGTCGCCGACGGCACGAGCACGATCTCCGGAACCCGCTACCTGGAGCGTGGCTACGAACAGCCCGTCGCCAAGTTGGCCGCGGTCGGAGCCCGCATCACCACTCGGCCCGTCTGACGCACTCCCGCGTCGTCCACCTGCTCCGTGGACGCGGCGGACGACGCGGCCCTTCCCGAAGGGACCCACCAGTGCCCACTCTGCCCACCCCCGTACTGCCTGCTCAGCGCGTCTTCGAGGCGGTCATCGACCAGCACGAGACCTGGTTGGCCGTCAATCCGGTCCAGGGGTGCCCCAAGGACTGCGGCTACTGCTACCTCAAAGACCGCGGCCAGACCCTCGTCAAACCGGTGGAATTGGCCACGCCCGAGCAGACGGTGAATCTGCTGAGGGCCAGTCCGTACTACCACCCGCAGGCCGTCCTCGCCCTCTACACCTGCACCGACGCCCTGGCCACACCTCCCAACCGCGCCCACCTCATCGGCCTGCTCGACCAACTCACCGACAGCGGCCTGCGCAATCCGGTCTGTCTCATCACCAAGTGCGCCATCACCGACGACGTGCTCGCCGCAATCCTCCGCGCCCGCACCGCCGGGCTGCCCGTCATCGTCTACCTCAGCTACTCCGGCCTGGGCCCCGACATCGAGCGGGGGATCAACCACGAAGCACTCCGTGAGACGTTCCCGCTCCTCCACCGGAACGGCATCCCGGTCGTCCATTACTGGCGCCCGCTGATGCCGGCTAACGCGGCCCCCGAAACGATCACCCATGTCATGGACTGGACCGCCCGCTACGCCGCCTGCTCGGTGGCCGTCGGCCTCAAGGTCAAGCGTGGCGCCCGAGGACAGATGACGGAACTGTGGCCCGAACTCGGCGCCGAGGAACTGCCCCTCGAATCGGCCGACGCCGTATGGCCGCGTCAGACGTGGGACCTGCTGGAGTCCCTTCCCTCCCGCTACCCCGGCCACCCCATCTTCCAGACCAACTCCTGTGCCCTGGCGTACGTTCTCCAGCGTCCGGACGCACACCGCATCCACGCCACCCCGACCTGCGTCGCCAACCACTGCCCGGCAATCCAGCGCGGACGCTGCTCGGCCGCGGTCCCCGTGTCGGTCACCACCGACGACATCCGCAGCCGACTCGCGTGGCTTGGCTTGCCCACGGTCCGCTCCGTCGACTGGGACGCCGAGCAGCGCACCGCAACCATTCAGGGAACCCTCAGCCTCCGTGACTCCAACAACATCGCCCAACGGTTCGGCATCGCCATCCGAGCCCCACGAGACGGTGACGACAGGTACTGGTCCGGTCGGCTGGAAGGCGGCCAGCCCCTCATCATCGACTCGTAGCGGCGGCCTCCAACCTGCACACGAACTGGGCGTTCCGGGCCCCGATCAAGGCGAAGCAGCCGCCGATGCGAGCTACGTCGAGCACTTCAAGACCGAGCTGGCACGCGTGCTTCTCGATCTGCGCAAGAAGCGCGGCTGGTCGGTGTACGACCTTGAAGAGTGCGCCGACGTCAGCCGTTCCACGCTGTCGCGGATTGAGCGAGCGGAAGTCAGTCCGACGATGACGGTTTTGGTCAAGGTGTGCTTAGCGTACGGCTGCTCCGTGTCGCACCTCATGGCGGAAGTCGAGGCCCGACAGCCCGTGCCCGGGTGCCCCGCAACCTCCGTTCCCTTGTCTGAGTGAAGGCGGCGAACACCCAGCGCACCTTGGCGAACCTCCCCCGGAGAGAGCCCACTTGCCGCACAGTCGTCCTATGCCGACGTTCTATACCGAGGTCGCCGCCGCAGAGGGGGCGTGGACACGATCACTGCGACTGCCCGCCCCGGCCCCGGTCGAGCGAATCCGGCACGCGCTTGTCGAGCTGGCTCGCACCTGGCCGGTAGCGGCCTTCCTGCCAGGTGCGGCCGACGACCCTGTGGCAGAGGTGGTGCTGTACAGGGACCCGAGCCGCACCCACGGCACGCCGGATGCGCGGGCATGCGCCGCCGCCGTGCGCCGACTCGTCGCGGCAACCGGCTGGGCCCCGGTCCCTGGGCACGTACTTGACGATGTCCTTGTCGGTCTCGGCCTGCGGGAGGGATATACCGCCGACGCGACCGAACACTCGCCCGGAGAAGTCGCCGACCAGCTTCTTGCCGCCAGTGCGACAGGATGGCAATGCCGTACGGCCCGGCTTGTGTCCGCCCGTCTCGTCGGCCATGCCGTCCGCTGGTACGCGGAAGACGGTGTCGTCGTCCACGCGGAGGACCGGCTATTACCCGCAGTCGAGAACGTCGCCCTCAACTGCGCCCAGCACCGGTACGTCGTAACCCACCTGAGCGAGCAACGCACGTACGCACTCCAACAGCATGCCGACCGCGGCTCGCCAACTTGAGCGGACGGTCGGCCGTCTCCACGGGGACCGGCATCCAGTGAAAGCTCGGGCAGTGGTGAAGTGCCCTTAGGGCAACTGGAGTTGTCGGCGCGGGCCAATAGAGTCATGACCATGAGTACACCCACTGAAGGGCTGACGCTGGGGGCCGTCAGCGCCCTGGTCGAACGCAAGATTCTTACCGACACCGTACGTATCAGCAGAGCGGGCGAGCCGATCTTCAACCCGGACACAGGCCAGTACGAGCCAGGCCCGCCCATCATCATCTACGAAGGACATGGCGGGATCTTCCCCAACGGTGATCCAGGGATCGTCCTGCACCTGGAAGGTCAGGCGTACGTCGACGACTCCACGTCGAAGTACAAACTGATCACGCCTCTGGACGCCCCAGTGGCGTCGCGTGAGGACACGGTGAGCGTCGTCAACGCCGCCGACTCGGCAGCGATCGGCCGTACGTGGCGGGTCCTCGACGTCGGACAGACCTCCACTCTGGCCGTGGTCCGCACGACGTTCTTGGACCAGAACACCCAGTCCAGTACGTCGGGCAGTACCTCGTGAGCACGCCGATCGACACAGAGGCGGAGCGGGAGAGGCTGGAGGCGACGCTGCTGGTGGACATGGTGTGGATTACCCGTCCAACGGGAACTCCTCAACTCGACCTCTCGACAGGCCTCCTGGGGTCTGTGCCGGCGGAGCCGGTCTACGAGGGACCGGGAGCTGTCCTGTCCGGTCATGGACAGGTCACCGCGCAGCACGTTCTCGGGCGGGAATGGCTGGACGACACGGTCAGCTGGTATCGGCTCCTCACGCCGATCTCGGCGCCCGTTCCCGTGCGGTACGACCGCGTTGAAGTTGTCGTCGCAGCGGGCGAGCACGCGGCGACAGCGAATCGGGTGTGGCAGGTCCTCGACCCGTCGGAGGCGTCCACGGTCGAGATCGTTCGGGTGACCCGCCTCGACGAGATCACCCCTCCGTAGACGGTCGGCGAACTGGGCTGTCACCGGATACCCGTAACCTCAGATAGATGCCAACACATCAGAGTTCAAAACCTATCTCTCCCGAGGGTGAGCCCCTGTCGGTGCGCGTCACCGGGCAGGGGCAAACCGCCGTCGTGGAGATCGGCGGTCACGACGTCTCCCGGGACCTCGCCGCATACTCACTGGCCCACCGCGCGGGGGACGTACCGCGGATGGTCGTCGAACTCTCCCCGAGATCCACGGCCACCGGTGTGTTCGAGGGCCTGGCGCACGTCGTCATCGGTGACCCGCCGGACCCTGGCCCGGCAGCGGCTGCCTTCCTGTCCGCGATCAGTCCCGCCGAACTGGAGAAGGCCGCGCTCGACCGTCACGACCTCATGGACGGCCACCCGCACGAGCTGACCGGCGCCATGCTCGCCCTCCTGCGGGAGTGGGCCCTCGGTCAGTGGGGCGAGCCGGAACCGGAAGACGGGCAGTGAGTCGGTGGCGTCCTCGCTGAATCCGCACCCCAACGCCCACCCTCTGGCGGGCGCCTACTCGAACGCGTTCCAGATCGCCGCGCAGCTCGACGCCAGGGCGGCGCGCACTCTGCCCGAGGTCACGGCCACCGTCCAGCACTACGCGATGCTGCTGGAGACCAGGATCAAGGCCAAGGCCAGCGGCAGGCCGGGCCCCAACGCGCCCACGGGCGACTACCGGCGCTCCTGGACGCACGAGGTGTCCACGGACGGGCTCTCCGTCACGGCGGTCGTCGGCACGAACAAGCCCCAGGCCCGACGCCTGGAGTACGGCTTCGTCGGCGCCGACAGCCTGGGGCGCGTCTTCAACCAGCCGCCCTACCCGCACGTCGGGCCAGCTGTCGAGGAGATCCGGCCGCTGTTCATCGCCGCGCTCGGCGACACGATCGACGACGACTCGTGAGCGACCGCCACGCCGCCCGGCGACAGATCGCCGCCCCCGCAGGAGTAGAGGAGGAGTAGTGCCCGTCTCCGGCAGAGAAGTGTCCCTCGCGATCCAGAAGACACTGGCCGCAGCAACCGCCCGAAGCTGCGGGTACGGGACCGCCCCCACGGCATCAAGTACGCCCACCGGCGCCACGATTCCCTACAGCGTCCTCTACCCGCTGGGCGTGACTACGAGCGGCCCGCCCTACGGCGATGGCGACGCTGACGCCCGCGTGCTCGTCCAGGTCACCTCGGTCGCCTCAACCGCCGAACAGGTCGAGTGGATGGCCGACAAGGTCCGCACCGCGCTCCTCGCGCGCGTGAGCGGAATGTACGTCAACACCATCACCATCACCGGGTACATCGTGATCGACCGCGAGCTGGACAAGGAGGAAGGGATGTCTGTCAGCGGTGGCGTATACAGTTATGTGCAGCGGTACGTCCTCACTGTGACCAGTCTCGGGTCCTGACGTTCCAGCTACCTCACCGCGGAGGCATCTCGCGGACGCCCGGCCACCCGGCACGGGCCGATTCCCCCTTCATGGGGACCGGCCCGGCGTGTGCGCGCTCCGGAACACCGGCTCCCGGAGAGCGAGAATCAGTGTCACAGCAGCGGTTCACCCGTCGCGGCACCACGAAGTTCTTCTTCCTGAAGGACATCGTCTCGAAGCAACTGATCCCGATCCGTCCGGAGCTCGGCGGCACCAACGGGACCGATCTGTCCCCGGCCATCAGCGACATCGAGGGCTTCGCCGTCGAGAACACCCCCATCGATACACCGGACTTGGCGACCGAGTTCACCGGCAACATCCCTGGTGAGGACAAGGCCGACAACTCCAGCCTCACCTTCTACGAGGACAAGGTCGACAACGCCCTGGAGACGCTCCTCGCCAAGGGGACCGAGGGCTACGTGGTCATCCTCCGCAAGGGCGACATCCCGGCGTCGCAGTCCATGGACATCTTCCCGGTGCGCGTCGGCTCCCGGTCGAGCACGTACACGACTGCCTCCGAGCCGGCGAAGTTCAAGGTCAGCTTCAACGTGACTGGCAAGCCCGTCCAGGACGTGCCCGTCCCGGCCGCGGCGTGATCGGCGGGGGTGCTGCATGACTACGACCTTCGTTGAACCGCCGGCCGATGCCGTTGCCCGCGATCCGCACTGGGCGGCCAAGATGGCCCGTCTGCGGGCCCGTCGACTTCCCGAACGCGCGGTGTCCTTCCTCGACGACCAGAACCTGAAGCAGCGCGTCACCGATGCGGCGCTCGACATGGCCAAGACCCGCACCAGCGCCGTTGGCCGTGCCTCCGACATGGAGGTACCAGCCGACGAGCGTGAGAAGTGGGCGCTCGCTCAACCGGAAGTGCTGGCGGCCCAGTCCGTGCTGGATGAGGCCCGGCAAGCCCTGGTAGCCGGAACCCTCAAGCTCACCTTCCGGGCTCTGCCGCGACCCGCCTGGGAGCAACTGCTTCGCGAGCACGCCCCCACGGAGGAGCAGGCGGATCTCGGCCACGAGTACAACGTCGAGACCTTCCCTGCCGCTCTCGTTTCGGCCTCCTCGGTGGACGGCATGAGCGAGGTGGAGGCGCAGGAACTCCTCGACAGCTGGAGCGACGCGGACGCCAAGGCCCTGTTCACGGCCGCGTTGCTGGTCAACCAGACCATGAGGGCAGACCTGGGAAAAGGCTGATCGCCGACGCCCAGTTCAGGGCCGAGATGGAGCTGTGCCACGCCTACGGACTCCCGCACTCGCAGTTCACGAGTGCGGGGGACGGCCGGTGGACGGCTTTGGACCGGGCGAAGGCGATGGCCTACCTCGCGTACCAGCGCAGCGTCTGTGACACCTGCGGGACCCGGGCGGCGGAGTGGGACGAGAGCCAGGGCGGCGACCGCTTCGCGTACGTGGCCGAGCCCCACCGCTGTGTGGGCTGCGAGGTCATCGAGATGGAGCGCGAACACATTCCTGATGGACCAGATGCGCGGGGGCTCAAGATCGGGCTGAGGCCCAGAGAGGCATCCTGACGTGGCTGGTGCCTACACCTTGTACGTCAACCTGCTCGCGTCAACCGGTGGGCTGTCCACCGGTCTGCGACAGGGAGCCACCCAACTCCGGGCATTTGACGGGCAGTTGGACGGAACGGTCGCCCGGCTGAACCAGGTACGTGTGGCCGGCGACAACCTGGCCCGTGCCCAAGTGGCCGCGTCCGCGCAAATGGTTCGCTCCCAGGCGCAGGTGGCTCAGGCCGTGCAGCGGACCACCATGCTCCAGGAACGCGCTGGCCGTGCGCAGGCGGTGGCAGCGACAGCGGCCCGCCGTACGGCAGCGGAACAGGCTGCGGTGGCGGCGACGAGAGAACGAGCGGCACGGGCGCAGGCCCTGGCGCAGACGATGAACGCCCGCGCCCAGGCCACGGCGGGCGCAGGGGCCGCAGCCGCCGCACGTACCGCTGCTGCGGCTGAGACGGCCGCCGCCCGCGCCGCCCAGGAGCACGCCGAAGCCCAACGGCGTGCGTCTGCGGCCCAGGCCACGGCGACGCGCGCCACTGGTCTCGCGGCTTCGGCCGACGCCCGTGCCGTGTCCGCAGTGCGGATGCGGGACGAGGTGCAGACCACTGCCGCGCGCAACGCGCAGCGACAGGCGCAGCAAGTCGCGCGGGCTGAAGCACAGTTGGCTGCTGCGCGGAGCGCCCAGGCTGCGCGGACCGCAAAGAACGGCCTGCTCATCGGCGCCGCTCTTGGTGTCGGCGTGGCTCAGGCGATCTCGCTGGAGCGGGCGATGGCCAACGTGCTGACGATCTCCCAGCAGATCACCTCCGAGAACGTCGGAGCCTTCACCGATCAGATCGTCGAGCTGTCCACCGAGCTGCCGCAGACAGCCGACCAGCTCGCCGATGGCCTCTACCAGATCGTCTCGTCGGGCTTCGATGGCGCGGACGCCATGGAGATCCTCCAGGTCGCGGCTCGGGGCGCTTCGGCTGGCTTGACCACGACGGAGACTTCTGCCCGCGCTGTCCTCGGGGTGCTGAACGCGTACGGCATGTCGGCGTCCGACGCCAGCGACGTCATGGACGTGATGTTCCAGACCGTCAACTACGGCGTCATCTCCTTCGAGGAACTCGCTCAGCAACTCGGCGACGTCGTACCGATGGCGGCAGCGGCCGGCATCGAGTTCGACGACATGAGCGCCGCGCTCGCCGCGATCACGCTGACCGGCATCCCCGCGGCCGAGGCCGTGACGGCCCTGAACATGCTCCTCACCCGCGTCATGAAGCCGACGCAGGACCTCAAGCAGGCCATCAAGGACCTCGGTTACGAATCGGCTGCCTCCGCCGTCGAACAGGACGGCCTGTACGTGGTCGTGAACAAGCTCAACGGGGCGGCGGGCAACACCGCCGAGGGCATCTCGAACATGTGGAAGGACATCCGCGCCACACGTGCCGCCCTTGCCTTGGCCTCCGCCGGGGGAGAGAACTACGCCAACACCTACGCGGGCATCGCCAGCGAAGTGGCGCGTGCCGAAGCCACGCAGAAGGCGTACGCCCTCCAGACCGACACAGTCACTGGCCAGTGGAAGCTGGCCTCCAACCAGGCCCGTGCGCTCGCCATCGACGTCGGCCGAGCCCTGCTGCCGGCGCTTAAGGCTGTCGGGTCTGTCGTCCACACCGTCGTCGGCAGCATCGAGGACCTCCCTGGACCGATGAAGTCCGTCCTCACGATGGTCACCGCGTCCATCGTGGGACTGCTGCTCCTCCGGGCTGCCTACACGAAGGTCACCGTACAGATCGCCGCGTTCCGGACCGCCCTGGCCGCCGCTCAGGCGGGCGGGGCCGTGATGCCCGCCGTGCTGGCGGGTACCAGCCTCGCGGTCACCGGCCTGGCCGCTGTCCTCACCCTTGGCATCGCCGGATACGCCGCCTACAGCGCCTCCAAACAGAAGGCGAAGGACGCGACCAACGAACTGGTCCAAGCCTTGCAGCAGGAGCGCGAGGAGGCGACGACCGGTGCCAGCATCAACAAGCTGTACGACCAGCTCACCGCCGACGGCGCGCTGAAGGACCTGGAGAAGGTCGGCATCGGCACCACCGAGGCGATCGACGCGATCACCTCCGGCGGGGCCAAGCTCGCCATCCTCCAGAGCCGTCTTCAGCAGGACTCCTACGAGTACTCGCGTAAGGCGAAGTCCGGCGATGCACCCGGCGTTTACGAGAGCATCACCCAGTACTCCAAAGCGGAGAAGACCCTCGAAGACCGCCACAAGATGTGGTCCGAGGCGGTCAAGAAGGAAGCCGAGATCGCCCAGCAGAAGGCGATCGTCGAGGCGAAGATCAAGCAGCAGGCCAAGACCAGCGGCGGCATCTTCGACTTGTTCTCCCTCGCGGACATCGACCGCACCGGTGCGCCCGAGATCACCGACGAGATGAAGGCACTCGCCGAGGCCGTCGGTGACGCCGTCGACCCGTCCCGAGCGTTCAGAGACGCACAGACCGCCGCGGCCGAGGCGATGCGCAAAGCCGGGAAGGATGCCGACACCGCCAAGGTCAAGCTGTCCGACTACATGAAGGAGCTGCACAAGCAGCTCCAGGCCCAACGCGACTTCCAGGGCAACCTGTCCGAACTCGCGGTGTTTGGCTACGACGACCTGGCCGACCACTTCGCGGAACTCGGCGTGGATGCCGCACCGATGCTCAACGAACTCGTCGGACAGCTGAAGAAGGGCAAGACGAAGGTCGCCGACGAACTGCGCGACATCGTGACCGAGGACGCGGAACGGTCGACGGAGGCGTACCGGCTCGGCCTGCAGAAGACCGCTGAGATCACCGAGAAGTACGGCAAGGAGATAGGCCGCGCCTGGGCCAAGGCGTCCGAGCGCAACGACCCGGCCGCCTTCCAGAAGGTCACCGAGCAGATGGCCCTGATCGATCTGCGCAAGGCCGTGAAGAAGTCCGTGGGCGACGCGCGCGGCGAGTTCGACCGAGGCATGGACCTCCTCGCGGAGGTCGCCAAGAGGAAGGGGAAGGACGCCGCCGGAGCCTTCCAGGACGCCCTTCTCTCGGGCGACACCGAACGAGCCATGGACACCCTGAAGAGCATCTGGGGAGCGGACGTACCGATCGACGCCCCGGACCTGTCGAAGGTCGTGGCCGCGTTCTCCAAGGCGGGAAAGGACGCGAACGCCGAATGGTCCGGGGCCTTGGACCTCATCCGGCAAGTCGCGAACACCAAGGGCACCGACGCCGCCGCAGCGTTGACGTCCGCCCTGCTCTCCGGCGACATCGCCGCGGTCAAGGCGCAGCTCGACGCCATCGGGCTGTCGGTCCAGAACATCCCCGGCACCAAGTCGATCACCGTCAGCGTGTCCACGAACCAGCCGCCGCCCGTGGTCATCCCTCTCCTGCTCAAACGGCAGGCCACGTCCTGGGACCGCGACGGCAACGGTGTCCCCGACTCCATCCAGGCCCCGAGCAAGCAGGCCAACGGCTCCGTGCTCGAGTTCTACGCCGGCGGAGGTGTCCGTGAGCGCGAGAACCATGTCGCGCAGGTCGCGCGGCAGGGAACGTGGCGGGTGTGGGCCGAAGAGGCCGCGGGCCCCGAGGCGTACATACCGCTCGCCCACAACAAGCGCACCCGGTCACGGGCGATCACCGAGGAGGTCGTCCGTCGCCTCGGTGGCAAGAGCGTTGACTGGTACGCCAACGGAGGGCTGACCGGCTGGTCCTATAACTCCTCCGGCTCGACAGAGCTGGTCTCGATCTCGTCGGTTCGCGCGGACTCCATGCGGACGGTGAAGAAGGGCGGCAAGGAGACCGAGGTCTTCGACCTCAAGCTCTTCGAGAAGAACCTCGACAAGGCGGTGAAGAACGCCCAGCGGTGGCGCAAGGACCTGGCCACCGTCGCCCGGCGCGCTGGTCAGGATGTCGCCGACGCCCTGGAGGACATGGGCGAGGACGGCGTGGAACTTACCCACAAGATGGCCACCGGCAGCTCCAAGTACGTCACGGAGATGACCAAGGACCTGGAGAAGCTGGGCGTGGTCGCGCGAGCCACGCTGTCCGACTACACCACCCAGCTCAAGCAGGCCATCAAGGACCAGGCCGCGTTCGAGGAGAACCTCTCCAAGCTCGCGGCCATGGGCCACGGCGACTTGGCGACGATGCTCGCCGAGCGGGGAGACAAGGACGCGGAGGACCTCGCCGTCGAAGCCGCCAAGTCTCCGAGCAAGGCCAAGAAGGCCAACAGTCAGGCCAAGGCCGCCTCGAAGGCCATCCCGGACGATGACCTTCCGGACCTCGTGGCGATCATCTCCGCGATCACCTCCAGCAAGACCGGTATCCACCATGTCGCCGAGAAGACAGAGCTCGGCGAGGACCGAATCATCGAGATCGCCACGCTCGGCCGGACCCGTATCAAGGATGCGCTGGGGAAGAAGGCCACGCGCTTCCTGTCCGACCTGGACAAGGCCAACAAGCAACTCGCTTACGAGGACGGTGGCATCCGTACCGGCCTGTATGCCACCAACAACGGGATCATCCGCTTCGCCGAGCCCTCCACCGGAGGAGAGGCATACCTGCCGCTCGGCGTGAACAAGCGGCGATCGGCGACGGCCGTCCTGGCGGACGTGGCGAACAGGTTCGGCTACCAGCTCACCCCCGCGGGCGACAGCGGCCTCGTACGACTCGTCGACGCCAGGCCCGCCCCGGTCCAAGTCGTCGTCGTCCGAGAAGAGCGGCCCGCTGCGCTCGTCGGATCCATGCCCGTGACCGTCAACGGCGGTGCCGACGCCACGTCAGCCGACCGCGTGGGCACGGAGATCATGCGGCGGCTGCGCAACGCCCAGCGAGGAGGCCGCATCTGATGGCCGCGATCACGCAGGAGTGGCAGGTCGACTTCGCGGGAGTCCTCCTGGGCCCCGGAACGCGCTACCCCGTCGGTGACATCACCGGCTTCGGCACGCCCCAAGTCCGTTCCCAAGATGTCGAGTTGACCACCGAGGACGGCGCCTTCCCCGGCGTGGACTATTACGGCACCCAGACGGTGACGATCGAGGCCGGCATCCGCACGCCGGGCGATCCCGGGGCTGCGGCGGACGCCCTCGCTGAGCTGAAACAAGCTGCGTCCGACCCGGAAACCCGCAAGACGGCCGGAGCGTTGCAGACGCTGCGCGTGTTCTGGCCGGGCCGCGACGGCCCCAAACGAGTCCTGGGAAGGGTTCGTGGCGTCGAAGCCGTGTCCATGGCGCGGGCCGTCTTCGGGTGGATCCCCGTGTCCCTGGTCTTCGAGGTGACCGACCCGGTGTGGCACGGAGAGCCTGAGCAGCAGGTCATCCTGCCGCTCGCGCTCGACGATGACCAAGGAGGGTTCACCGCTCCCGTGACGGCGCCGATCACGACGGGCGTCGCGAATCCGGTGGAGCGTCCCGGCTGGATCGCCAACGCCGGTGACCTGCCCGCCTGGCCCTCCTTGAAGATAAAGGGCCCGGTGGTGAACCCGCGTATCTGGATCACCGAGACGGGTCGTGTCCTGGAGCTGTCTTTGACGCTCGGCGAGAGCGACATCCTCCAGATCGACACGCGACCCGGAACACGGTGGGTCCTGCGCAACGGCGGCAACGCCGCCAACGCCCTGTCCTCCGTATCCCGACTCGACCTGTTCCAGATCCCGCCAGGCAGGAGCGAACTGCGGTGGACCGGAGCGGACTACACCAACTCCACCCGCCTCACGGTGTCGTGGCGCGACGCCCACACCGCCCTGTAAAGGAGAGCACCCTCTGATGGCTTTGATACAGCCGCCGATGCTGACCCATGGCGGTACCCATCCCGCGCGGGCTTTCCGGATGATGATCCGCGACCTCGCGTCCGGGAACCAGGGCGTGACCGAAGGGAACGACCTGAAGGTCAGCCAGTGGGCGACCCCGGGTGCCGGTGTCCGCGTCGGCGACGGCTCGGCCGTCGTACGGGGCGCCGCCTGGGGCCAGGGCAGCTACACCCAGTACAACGTGGGCGACGCCTCCGTGTCGATTGCCCCCACCGGCGCTTCGGCCCGCTCCGACTTCCTGTGCCTGCGGGTGGAGGACCCCGAGTACGAAGGCAACCGGAACCCGGCCGCCGATGAGATCGGCTACTTCCACGTCGTGTCCGGCGTCTCCGCCACCACGAAGACCGTCCCGGCCGGTATGACGGCGATCCCGCTCGCCCGACTCGATCTGCCGGCGAACACGGCCACGGTCACCAGCGCCATGATCACCGACCTGCGGCAGATCGCGAACCCGCGCCGTGAACGGACCCTCCACACCGCCTACCCGGGCTCGCTCAGCCGCCTGGTCGCGCAGAGCGGCCAGTGGTACAACTGGCCGGCCGCAGCCCGCTGGAAGGTCCCCGTCCCGAGCTGGGCGACGGGCGCAAAACTGGTGGTGACCCTGGCGGGCCTGCGCCTGTCGGAGGCCGACGTCTTCGCCAACATGCAGACCGCCCTGGGCACCGACTACGGGCAGACCACGGCCATCGACGACGATCAGGGCGCCAACATCCGCCGCAACACCGTCGTCCTCGCCGACACTATCCCGCTCTCCGCTGCCCTGCGTGGCACCACCCAGGACCTGTACATACGCACCCAGCCGTCCAAAGCCGAGTGGGGCAACCTCGGCGTGGACGCGGCGACGTCCCTGATCGCCGACGTGGAGTTCACCGAAGGTCTCCTCTGACACGACACCGGCAGCACCAGACCACGGCGCGGGGGAGAAGAAGGAACGCGCCCGATGGCCTCGCCGTCGTACCGCTATCTCACCACCGACGCCCTCACCGACAAGGTCCTGGCCTGGGACCTGCCGCTGACCGGAGTCGAGTTCGGCCCCGCACTGTCCGCGACCGGAAGCCTCACCGGCGCGGTCGAACCGCGCCTGGCCCACCTCGTCCGCTCCCAGCTCGACCCCGGCAACACCAAGATCTACGCCGAGCGTGACGGGCGCCTGCTGTGGGGCGGCCTCATCTGGCGAGCCGACCCCGAAGGCCAGCAACTGAACATCGAGGCATCCGGCTGGGGTTCCTACCCCTACCGGCGCTACGACGTCCACGGCCAGCTCAACGCACGCGGCCCCTACACCAACGCCGACCCCTGCGAGGTCATCCGCGACGTGTGGGCGTACTGCCAGGAGACACCCGACGGCCGGCTCGGCATCCAGGTCGACGACACCACCTCCAAGGTCACCGTCGGTACCCCGGCGGACCCCTACCGGATCGACTGGTGGGACACCCCTTCACTCGGCGACGTCGTCGCGGACATGGCCGCCGTCGAAGGCGGCCCCGAGTGGACCGAGGAAGCCGCCTGGCACAACGGCACCCCCCAGGGCCGCATCCGGATCGGCTGGCCCCGCCTCGGCCGCCGTCGCACCGACATCCACTTCGAATCCGGCGTCAACATCGTCAAGGCCGTCCCCGTCGAATACGACGCCGACAACCTCGCCCAGGTCGTCATCGCCCTCGGCGCCGGCGAAGGCCGCAACCGACGCCGCGCCGTCGACGCCGTACGCGACGGACGGCTGCGCCTGGAACACCTCCTCGACGTACCGGGGGAGAAGGCGAACGACCGGCTGGCCGCCCGCGCCCGCCAGGAACGAGTCTCCCGCCAGGTCATCGGCGAGGTCACCGAGATCACCGTCCGCGACCACCCCGCGGCGCGCTACGGGTCCTGGCAGACCGGCGACGACGTACGGGTCCGCGTCCACGACCAGTGGACCGACGTCGACGCCTGGTGCCGCATCGTCGGCTGGCAGATCCGGCCCGCTACCGGCGAAGCCCCCGAGCAGGCCGTCATCCAACTCCAGCGCGCAGACCGCTTCACCTACGGCGGAGGCACCACATGAGCAGCGACATCGCCCGCCTGGCCGCCCGCGTCGCCGTCCTGGAACGGCAGCTGGCGCGCACGACCCGCACCGCCCGCCTGGCGTACTCGTCCATCGAGAACGGGGCGGTCGAAGTCTTCGACGAGGACGGCTCACTGCGAGCGATCGTCGGCCAGCAGCCCGACGGGACCAGCGGCGTCATCGCCGTCAACGGCCCCCCTCCGCCCACCCCGGTGGCCCCGATGGTGGCCCCGGTCCTCGGGGGGATCGCCGTGAGCTGGGCCGGCGTGTTCACCGACGCCGCAGCCGTGCCGCTGGACTGGGCACGCCTGGAGATCCACACCGCCGCCGTGACCAGCTTCGAACCCACCCCGGCGACGCTGCGGGCCACCCTGGAATCACCCCAGGGCGGCACCGTGCTCGTCCCGGCTGGCCAGCCGCTGTACGTCCGGCTGGTCGCCCGCTCGACCTCCGGTACCGCCTCCGCACCGTCCGAGCAGACCGGACCCGTCGGCCCCGCGGCGGTCGTGGCCGAAGAGGTCTTGGACGGCATCGTGGACGAACTCGCCCTCGCCGACGCCGCCGTGACCCGCAACAAGATCGCCGTGGGCGCGGTCGACGCCGACCGCATGGCCATCGGCACCGGCAACCTGCTCCCCGACGCCAGCTTCGAAGGCCCGTACACCGACAGCCTGATCGAAGACAACAGTGACTGGTCCACCAGCAGCCCCGGCAACACCTCCGCCCGCTGCCTGCGCGTGAACGCCGCCGCACCGCAGCAGACGACCCGCAGCCTGCGGGTAATGACTCTGCCCGCCCTGCCGGGAGAACGGTTCTTCCTGGCGGTCGACTACAAGACGTCCGCCGACTGGACCGGCTCGGCCGCCAAGTTCTACCTGCGCTGGCTCGACAGCACCGGGGCCACCCTCGGCTTCGGTGTCATCCAGACACCCTCCACCCCGGCCACCGCCTGGACGCGCATCAGCGGCCAGGTCCGGGCCCCTGCGAACACCGTCAACGCCACCGTGTGGCTGGAGACCTATCAATCCACCGCAGGCCAGGTCTACTTCGACAACGCGGAGATCCGCACCGTCGTCATCGCCGGCCTCATCCTCGCCGGATCGATCGGCACGCCCGAACTCGCAGCCGACTCGATCGTTGCCGAAAAGGTCGTCGCCCAGACGCTCACCGGCCGGGAGATCAAGTTCGCGACTATCACCGGCGGCCACCTGGACGTGAACTCCGCCCGGCTCGCCCTGCTCACCGCAGGCGTGATCAAGGCCAGCATGCTGGACGCAGATGCCATCAACGGCAAGACGATCAAGGGCGCCGTCATCACAGGAGGCGTACTGCGAACTGCCGCGACCGGACAGCGCGTGGTCATCAGCCCCGGAAACACGAACCCGGAGACGGGATCGATCGAGTTCTACTCCGGCAGCGCCAACGAGTCGGCCCCGGCAGAACTCAACACCGCCATCGCCTACGGCTCAGAAAACTCCGTCACCTACGAAGTCCCCAGCGTCTCACTCAGCGCCCCCACGGTGAACGGATCGGCGCAGGAAACGGGCCTGTTCCTGCAAGGGCACGTCCCCGGCTATGCGGGCTCGGTCTTCAACCTGTACGCCAACGAGGTGAGCGGCAACGGAGTGGCCTACATCAACGGCTACGGGGCCGACACCGTCGCTGCCGGTTCATCCATCGAGCTGCACGTCCGGGACGCCCCGCCCGGCTTGGCCCGGTCCACCGCCACACTCACCTCCAGCGGATTCGCCCTCGACGGCGACCTCAGCATCAACGGAAGAACCCAGGGACGGGGATTCGTCGCGCAGCGAACGCTCACCGCGAACGTCACCTTCTCCGGCACGGAGACAGCCGTCATCACCACCGGCAGCATCACGTTCAAGGCCGGCCGCGCTTACCGGGTCTCCATCTGGGCGCTCCACAGCGCGGCGAACGACAGTTACGCGCTGTACCGGATCCGGAAAAACACGGTGTCGGGAACCATCTACAAGGACCAGATCCGGATCAACAATCTGCAAGGCTCCTCAGGGAACGCAGCCGTCTCCGTCCAGACCATCCTGACCAACACCACAGGAAGCGACATCACCGCCGCACTGTGCTGGACCGGCGCTCAGGGCGCAGTCGCCCAGACATGGACCGTCACCGCCAGTAGCAGCAATACCGCGTATCTCCTGGTGGAGGACTGCGGCTCCGCCGACGACTACATCGGCCAGTCGATCACGTAAGTTGATCATTTACCTACAGCGTCGGACAGCGCGCTGCCTCGGTTCGGTAACTGTCGCTCAAGGAAGGTGCATCCTTCGGCCTTGACGCATCAGGTATCGCAGGCCCTCTACCTCGACGATCCGGCACTCGCCGGTGTCTAGGTCGACGGAAGCCTCACCGACGAGGCAGACATCCCAACCCGCCTTTGCGGCGAGATACATGCACCTCTGAATCGCTCGCTCGGGCTGTTCTGCGGAGGAGCCCGTCCCCACTCTCGCGATGATCTGCACCGGGTCAGGTCGCTTGGCCATCACAGCTCCTCTCACCGGCAGGCGATCATGGCAGAAAGCTCAGCCCGGACGACTCTCCGGGTCTCGGGGAAGACTTTGCGGGACATCACTTAGACCATCGCGGTTATACCCCGAGCACACCTGTAGTCGGGGCCATAGTCGGACGGTGCAGCAAGGGGGGACTGGAGGGGTCATCACAAACCCGGTGCAGTGAGCCTTCGTTTCCATCACACTGCATATGTAGGGGGTCCCTCCGAAGTAGTTGATCTCGGCGGTCCACCATGCCTATGAAGCGCAATCGCCCAGTTCGAGAAAATGAGTGCAAATCAGGAGAGCCGTGGAGTATCGTTGGATAATTTCATTGGAATTTTCATCGTTCAACTGGAGCGAAAAGGGCGAGCAGTGGCTCAGTCAACTTTCACGAACTGCTGAGGAGGTATTCGGCGGATGCGTGAACTTGCGCGCAGAAGGACGCAATGAGCTCCAGCGAATTGAAGCAGAATTGACCGCGAGTGATGCGGCTATGGATGCGCGACTCATCGTCGATTTGCAATCCGACAAAAATCCAGAATTTATGCTTGCGGGGAACTCGGATAGTCCGAACGATAGGGAAGTGGCCATTTGGAAGGAAATTGCGGAGAAGGCTAAGGTCGACATGGGGAGGGCGCGTCACCAATTTCCATGGGCGGCTATAATTGGCCAAACTCCGAGCTTTCCGGCTGGAGGTGAATCTATCCTTCTCGATCATTCTGGAAAAGTGTCATCCCTGCGGATCACCCCATCCGGAAAACGACTTCGCGAAGCGCATCCTTGCCCAGGGCTACTGGGAAGATTCACCGCATCGGAATCCAACCTCATTGTGGTGCGCAGTAAGAGTGAGGCGCACGACTGGTGGAAGGCGCGTGAACTGGCTTCGACGGAACTAAGTAAATTGGCCGGTATCCTTTCCGTAGCCTGGGGTGTGTGCGTCGGAATCCGACAGCTGCCGGTGCCGTTGGAGATTGAGCAGCTGGAGATCCCAGATGAGATCCCGGGGATCTTTGGGGACGCCATCCCAGAAAAGAATGCGGGAGTCGGCGAGCACGACAGAAAGGTGTCGCTTCCTTCGTGGGTTCAGGGGGCATGGCATGTGGTGGGTAAGAGCAAGAAAGTTCATGCCGCTGTATCTATGTACATGGAAGGGCAACGCATAGAAGAACAGCACCCTAGTATGAGCCTCGTAGCTTTCACCTCTGCAATCGAAGCTGTCTCGCTAGAAATATTCTCCGTGGATAAAAACAAGGAGATTGCCGCCGCATTCCGCGAGACGCTTAAACTCGCTGTAGGGACGGAAATTGCAGGAAATATTTCGTCCGCTTACGGTCGCCGTTCTCTGACTGTGCACAAGGGGCGACTCCATGGCAATGAATTCATGCCGGGCGCATTTCCTATTAGCTTCACAACTCCGCCAAGTCGAGAGTTCAGTATTATCCTAGGCCTGATGCATGACGCTTCACGTCGCCTTCTCCTTCGGGTCCTTCGTGGTGAAATCTCGGCAGAAAAACGGAGGAAAGGGAAACTAACCGAACCGGATCACGTCCCGTTCCAGCCTTCCACTGCTTCGGTAGGCATCACTGGTTGAAAAATGCCTCCTATGGATGGTGAGTCGGCGCCAACGAGCGAGCGGGGATTCGGCTGGCCAGTCCGACCCGTTCGGTCCGCACGTAGGTGCCGAGGAGTTGCAAACGAGGAGGATTGTTCGGTGCCAACGATGGGCAGCGGTCGTGGACAGGCCGACTTCAACGATAAGACCCGACGGCTCCTAGCCCAGCGCGCGGCATTTCGGTGCTCGAACCCGAGATGCGGGGCGCTCACAATCGGGCCGGGCATCGGCTCGGAAGATGTCACCGATACGGGCACAGCCGCTCACATCTTTGCCGCTGCGGAACGAGGGCCCCGGGGGCCCGGCGGTCTGTCGGACGCAGAGCGATCCCACATCTCGAATGGGATTTGGCTATGTGCGTCCTGCGGCCGCTTAGTCGATGCGAACTCAGGTGACGCATTTTCCGGATCACTACTCCGGAGCTGGAAGGACCTGCATGAACACCGAACTCGCCTGGAGCAGGGCGGGCAATCCCAGCCCTTCGGCTGGGTCCAAACCCTGGAGGTTGTCAGCCACTACATCCTGATGCCCGGCATGCTGCGGCTTTCAAGGCTGAACCTCCTCTTCGGAATGAATAATTCAGGCAAGACGAAACTTTTGCACCTTCTTCGATCGCTCAGTTCGCCACATTTGCTGATGGATTTTCCGGTGGATCTGTCGTGCGCCATCACGTGGTTCGATCCGGAACTCCGGAAGGCGCTGGTGGATGTCCGGGGTCGGTGGCTGGAGTACCGGGTTGATGACCGACGGGTGGCTCTGCCTCCTCGCCCGTATAGGGTTCTATCGTTCGGGCCCGAGGCCTACAAGGAGCGTTTTTTCCCTCTGAAGTCGCCCTCGATCCAAGGAATTGCCAAATTCCTCGGAGTCGATCGGTGGACCGCACGAACGGTAATCGTCAACATGCCTGCCCTGCTGCCTGATGTGATGTCTGAGGTCGCCTTCTACGGGGATGATGTCAAGGTTTCATATCGGGAAGGGGTGATCGGAGGGAAAGAGCTTGGACAGGTAGCCGTGTGGTTCTACGCGCTAGCTGTCTTTGCGGAACTGCAAGCGCGGGCGGAGCCAACAATCCTTGTGTTGGATGAACCATTCGTTTTCCTGCACCCCGCGGCGCAACGGCATGTGCTGGAGCTGTTCGAGTCGGCGACGTGGACTTTCCAGGTCATCCTGGCTGAGCACAGTCTGACCGCCTACGAGCGTCGGCATCACGGCTGGAGCGCAACAGTGCTGGTACCTGAAGGGGAGCGCCAGTCCCGAATCTCTCAGGAGGATGCGGACCTTGAAAGCATCGGAGGCGGCTGAGCGATTACGCAGAGGTCGCGCCGCGGAGTCGCTGGCCGGCATGGCGGCGTCCCGCTGCGCGATCGACTCGGTGATCACGCGGGCCCTGAAAGGGCCGAGTCCTATTGCCCGGTGGCAAATATGGGTCGAGGACCTGGGGGGGGCAGCTTGAGGGCTGTCCCCACGAAACAGCGCGGCCGGTCCGGGCCTGCCCCGCGTCTCATAGACTGATCTTCAGCGGCGCGGGGCTTGCCGAAGGGAGCGCCGTGACCGCGCCGCCGGGACAGGACCCCACGCCGTGGGAACTGCTGCGGGCCATGCAGCAGATGCGCGACGACCTGCGTGCCGACTTTGCTGCCTTCAGCGCGCGGCTCGCCGAGATGGTGACGAAGATCCAGTACGACGCCGACCGGCGGACTGACGAGGTACGGATCAAAGCCGTCGAGGACGACGTTGCCCAGATGCGGCGCGAGCGCGAGACGGAGCGCCAAGAGGCCCGCGGTGTACGGCGGTTGGCTCTTACCGCCCTTGTGGCCCCGGTCGTGGTGGGCGTGATCGTCGCGATCGTGACCGGCAAGCTCGGACTGTAGGCTCGGAACAGCAGGCGCGGGGGAGAACAAGGAACGCGCCATGCCTGATCTCTGGCTTCCTGGAGCTGAGCGGCATCCGCTCAGCGACACCGCACCCACCGACATGCAGTACGACCCACGCGTCATTTGGCACATCACGTGGGACAAGAACGCCACGGCGGCCAAGCCTGCCGATCTTGTGCCGTTCGACAAGCTCGTGCAGTACTTCACGGGCGGCGGCAAGGGAGTCGCGCCGCATCTGCTCTGGGATCCCTTCACGGGCAGGACCGCCCAGTTCTATCCGGCGAACAGCCGGTCCAAGTCGGTCGTCGACCTGGCCAGCGGCACCCGGACCAACCGTACCGGGAAGGTGTGTCTCCAAGTCGAGACGCTGTTCTTCCCGTACTGCCGCGTGAACGGGAAGTCGTACGCGACCGTCCGGGACACCCCGGCCAAGGGACTCGACAAGATCCTGGCCTGGGCGCGGAGTTGGGGGGTGCCGGATGTCTGGCCGATGGGCGCCCCCACCTGGAAGGCGAACCGGAGCGAGCACATCTGGGAGACGGAGGGCGGGCACTACGGCCACGGCCAGACGCCCGAGAACACCCACACGGACCCGGGCCCGATGCCGAAGTGGCCGACCACGACGTCGACGGCGCCCAAGCCGGGCCCGTCGGCGTTCCCCGGCCGAAGCGCCTTCGGGCCCGGCAAGTCGAACGTCTCGATTCTCCTGCTGGGCCAGCAGCTCGTGCGCAAGGGCTACGGCAAGCACTACCGCGTCGGCCCGTCCCGCGACTGGGGTGAGGCGGACCGCCTCAACGTCGTCGACTTCCAGCACGCCCAGAAGTGGACCGGATCCGACGCCGACGGCTACCCCGGGCCGGAGACCTGGCGCCGACTCTTCGCCTGATCCCGCTGACCAGCCCAAGGAGCACACATCCCATGAACCTCTACGTCTCGCTGCTGCGCACGGGAGCTCCGGCCGCGGTCGGCTGGCTCGTCGCGGTGGCCCTCCGCCACGGACTCGATCTCGACGCGACGGCCGTCACGGGAATCCTGACCCCGGTCGCCACCTTCTCCTACTACGGCGTCTTCCGGCTCGCCGAGGAGCATCTGTCGCCTCGGTTCGGCTGGCTGCTCGGCTACGCCCGTCCGCCGAAGTACGAGAACACGACGCTCACTCTGCCGCGTACCTGACCCACGATCAGATGTGATGACGTCGAGCGGCCGAGAGTCCAGCATGGAAATGGAAGAAGACCCCCGCCTCGCGACGGGGGTCTTCGACCTCTTGGAGACTCCACCCTATCGCCTCTTCGGCGAGGTCGGACTCTGCTTCCCCGTTGGTTACAATCTATATGCAGACGTGACGTGAGCTGGAGGCGATGGAGTGGCAGAGGACAAGGCGCCGGCGGGAAGGAAGCCGTATCTGGCCGGCGGAGCTGAGTTCGCCGCGCTGTACGACGTGAAGCGGCTCCAGGTCAGCCAGTGGATCAGCAGGGACCACACCCTCGACTACCGCTATGCCAAGATCATCAGCGGATCGCCTTACTGGCTCCTCCGGTTCGTGAAGGGCTTCGGAGAGACGACCCCGCGCCCGAAGCGCCTCAATCAGACGGAGCTTGAGCGGCTGACCAAGGAGCAGGACCCGGGCTACTGGGTGAGGGAGGTTGAGCAACTTCCCCCGCTGGTAGGTCAGGCCGAGTTGGTGACTCTGTTCCGGCTTCCGTCCGGCGCGCTCCTGCGGAAGGCCATCAGTACGGGCCGGTTCCGGCCCGCCGACTACAACCTGTCCGGATCACCGATCTGGCTCCTGGAGCCGGTCGTTGCAGACGCCCCCGCGCTACAGGCGGGTGCGCGTGGAGTGGACTGGGTGGCCGATGAGGAAGTCTTGTCGGCCCTGCGTGACGGCAGCTATGACGGGCCCGGATCCAGGATCGTGCCGCGAGGTAGGGCGGCGAACAGGACCGCCGAATAGCCGCAGGTCAGAGGCTTACATGTCTTGATCTAACCCCTTAATGCACATAGAATGGGAGCGCGCTCAAGGGAGTGTGCTTCGTTCGTCAAAGGGGGGATCGTGCAGCGATCCAGGGGGCCGCCGGAGGGTGGTCGGCGGTGTTGTCGATCGACAATTCTCCTGTCCAGAGATAGATTCCAACACTTCAGAGTGTTAGGTCTATATCTGAGGGGGGGAGCCTTGCTGATCGAACAGCCGCCGTTGTTCGGCACCATCCAGCCCGTTCGCCACCCCGCCGATGTCGGCAGCCTGACCATCCAGCAGCGATTCGAGGCGTTCCACGCGCTCAACCCCTGGGTTCTCAGGGCGCTGATCCGGATGACCGCCGACTGCGCGGAGAAGGGGTTCGGCCGCATCGGCATCGGGATGCTCTTCGAGCTCCTGCGCTACCAGTACGGCGCGGCGACCCGAGGCGACGAGTTCGCGCTGAACAACGACTACCGCTCCCGGTACGTACGGCTCCTGCTGGCCGAACACCCGGAGTGGGCAGCCCTCTTCGAAGTCCGGGCTCTGCGCACGGACTGACCACGACCTCTTGGAGCCAGATCGTGAATGCACCGGCGGGCACCGCAACGCCGCCCGCAGTCCAACTGAAAACACGCAAGCCGACGGGGATCGTCCCCTGGCCTCTCCTCCTCATCGAGGGCGAGGAGGGTGCGGGCAAGACCTACTCAGCCGCGCAGTTCTCCAGCAGCGACCGCATCGGCCAGATGTACTGGATCGACCTCGACGAGGGATCGGCCGACGAGTACGCGGCCATCGAGGGCGCCAACTATCTGATCATCGAGCACGACGGAACCTACCGAGACATTCTCGAACAGGTTGAGGCCGTGCATGCCGAGGCCAGGCGTGCGGCTGCAGCCGGAGAGCCCCCGGTCGTCCTGACCATCGACTCGGGATCCGCGCTGTGGCGGATGCTCACCAACTGGACCTACGAACGCGGTCGGCGGACGCGCAAGAACCGCGCCCTGCTCCAGGAGGACCCGGACGCCGCGTTCGACATCGGCCGGAATCTGTGGAACGACGCTACGGAGCGGTGGAGCAGGATCGTCTACCTGCTGCGCACGCTGCCCGGCATCGCCATCGTGCTGGCCCGCGGCAAGCAGGTCAGCGCCACGGACGACAACGGCCAGCCGATCCAGAACAAGAGCGAGTGGAAGGTCTCGGCTCAGAAAGACCTCGGCTTCGACTCGTCGTGCTGGGTGCGCATGAAGCGCAACACCGACCCGCAGGTCATCAAGGTCCGCTCGCTGCGGATGCGCGTCGAGCGGAACAAGCCGCTGCCGCTGCGGGACTTCAGCATCGAGGACCTGGTCTTCAACAAGCTGGGCTGCTCCGTCGAGTCCCAGCCGCGCATCATGCCCGTGCTTGTCGGCGATCTCGTACAGCCCTGGCTCGCCCGTATCGCCGGCCTGACGGACAAGAAGCTCCTGGAGGCGCTGTGGCGGGCCGTCCCAGACCCGGTGAACCGCCTGAGCCACGACGAGATCCTCACCATCCGGGCCGCCGCCGAGCAGCGTGCCGCCGAACTCGACAGCCCCCGGCGGGAGATGGGGGAGGGCCCACTGTCCGACGCCGACAAGCTCCGTGCCGCCGCCCAGCGCAAGGCCGACGAGCAGGACGCGGACGCCGAGCAGTGACCGCCCACGCTGACCTCTTGGAGAACTCCCCCATGTCCGTAGCCACCGTTGACGGCATCGCACCTTCCATCTGGGATGCCGCACACGATGTGGACGCCCGCCGTCCCCGCTCTCGTCAGACCCAGCTCGGCGCGTCCGACACCGTGTGCGGCCGACGCGCTGCCTACATCCTGCACGGCATCACACCGACCGATCACCCCGACAAGCGAGCGGCGATCCTCGGAACGTTCATTCACCACGGGCTGCTTGAGTCCGCGCGCACGGAGTACAGATGGCTGGTGGAACGCAGCGTCCAGGACAACCTGATCCGAGGGCATGTCGACGTCGTACAGCTTGACGCGGCGACCGCCGCCCGTCTGCCCGCTCGTCACAGGCCAGCGATACCCGCCGACGTCCTCACCGTGGAGGACGTGAAGACCAAGTCCACATACCTTTGGGACCGCGTTCTTCGCTACGGTGCCACGGCCGCCGAGCTGCGGCAGGTCCAGCTGTACGCGGGCGCACTGTTCGAGGTCGGGTTCGAGGACGTTCCCGGCCAGCGGTACCTGTCCCGCCTGGGGCCACTGGACATCGGCCGTATTCGCTTCCGGTTCATCAACCGGGACTCCGGCGCGGAGCACGTCCAAGAGATCGACTTCGACCCGCAGCGCGCGGCGGAGGCTCAGTGGTGGGTGGAACGTGTGCGTGAGACCGGCAGCCCCGAAGAGATGCCCCGCGATTTCAACGGCCCCGGTCTGGACGCCATCTGCGATTACTGCCCGTTCCGCTCCCTGTGCTGGCCCGGGACAGCTCCGGGCGTGCCTGAGCAGACCGCGCTCATCCGCAACGACGCCGACCGCGAACAGGCGCTCATTGACTACGTGAAGGGACACGAACTCGCCAGCGAGGGCGACAGGGTCAAGAAGTTCGCGCGCAAGAAGCTCGACCAATCCCCCGAGGGGACCTATGGCCCCAACAAGCTGTCCTGGCGCGGAGGCAACGACGAGGAGAAGGACGACGTGGAGGCGATGGTCGACCTGCATGAGGTCGCCGGAATTCCGGTCCCGATGACGCCGGACGTCAACCGCATGGTCAAGAACCTCAAGGACGCAGGACTGGCGATCCCTCGGCGGAAGACCGGCAAGAAGACGCCCGCGGTCATCAACATCGCGCCGGCCTGACCCGACTCCGATGAGTCTCAGCCCCGCCTGGGAGCGACCGGGCGGGGCATCCCGTCCTGCCGCCGTGCCTGTACCGCCCAAGGGGAACCGTGTCCATCCAACTGATGATCGCTGCGGCTTACTTGCCGCCCGACGTGCTCAGCCAGAGCCAGAAACTCGCCCTCATGAAGATCGCGGACAGTGCTGACGATGAGACGCGACTCGCGCGCCCCGGCCTCACCCGCCTCGCGGCCTGGGTCGGTGTGACCGACAAACGCGCCATCACCATCGTCACGGAGCTGATAGCCAAAGGGCTTGTCGAACGCGTGGAGGTCGGCAAGGCGGGACGGTCGGCGGTCTACCGGATCTTCCCTCTCGGGGTACCGCCCACGCCGACCACGCCGGAGCTCAAGGAGCGACTGGAGGCCCGCAAGGCTGCTCCGAAGAACCCCAACAAGGCCCGCTCCGGAGTCACGCGGTCGGCTCCCGCAAAGCCTGCGATGACATATCAAGACGTCGATGACCGCGAGACCGCTCGCCGAGAGAAGGCCGAATCGTCGCAGGTCGAGGCTGGGTTCCACGCGGGGAACCCAGGCGAAGAGGCAGGGTTCCACGGGGGTAACCCAGACGGGCAGGACAGCCGGGTTCCACCGGTGGAACCCGGTGAGTTTCACGGGAGGAACCCACTGGGTTCCAGTGGTGGAACCCCTTCCTTTCCTGGTTCTTCCTCTGTCCTTCCTTTCCCCCCTACCCCCACGGCTGACGCCGCAGGGGAGCCCTCGTCCGCTCCGCCAGACGGCTCCGCTGCCGAGCGAGGGGAGCCGCCGAGAGGCTGCACGAAGCACCGAGGACGCCCTGCTGCCTCCTGCCGTGGCTGCGGCACGAACCCGCGCGCAGGACGCCGGAGGGAACAGGAGGAGGCCAAGGAGGAGGAGCAGCGGGTACGCGGGCGCTTCTGGGACGACTGGTACGAGGAAGCCGCCAGACGCCGACAGCGAGTAGAGGAGCACCCGGAAGCGGCCGATGAGGCGCGCAAGGCCGCGCGTGCGGCCGTACGAGCGCAGAAGGAACGCAGCCAGCGGAAAACTTAGACCCCTGAAAGAAAAATTCGCCGAAAATGTGGACATCACCGGCAATGCATATAGAATAGAACCAGAAAGGGGGAGGAGCCCCCTCTCGATCGGAAGGACGACATGGACTACCTGCCCACACTTCGCCACTGCCACAAGGGTGCGATCGTGCTCGACGGCGCCGCCGCCGCCCGCGAGCAGATCCACGGCCTCGCCGACCTCTACCGCCAGGACCCCGAGGGTGTCGGCGACCTGCTCATCCGGATCGCCGACCTGAAGGACCTGGTCGACTGCGAGCGGCACCTCGGCGGGCTGGGGCACGCCAAGCCCGTGCGGGACGAGGTCGTCGGCGAACTCCTCGACGACATCGGCGGCGCCGAGATCCACCTCGACCACCGCGACAACCACAGGGCGCTGATGCAGGCCCGCGAACTCGCCCACCAGGCGCAGGACATCGCCGACGTCGTCGGTCATCGCGTCGACGAGTTGGAGGCCCTGACCGCGCGAGCGCGACAGGTGCGAGAGGGGCGGCGCGCGGCACCCCTGCTGGTGTTCGTCGCCCGCCCGCGGTGAGCGCGAGCGGCATCAATTTACCCTGAGATAGATCCCAACTCTGTACTGTTGACTTGCGCGCGACCTCTTGGAGAAGGAACTGTGAGCAACGACCTGGCGCCGCTGGCCCCGATGCCCGTGCACAACAACACCGAAGACCCGCTCTGGCTGAACCTGTGGAGCGCGTACGAGCCGGTCATCACCGCGCTGCGCCGCATCCCGCTCGTGACCAACGTCGAGTCCGGGAACGCCTTCGCCATCACCGCCGAGCTCACCGACGGCTCGCATCTGTGGATCTCCTCGGTCGAGGACCTGCCCATGGACCCGGCCGCACTGGAGGGCTTCCACGTCAAGCGCCGCCACGACGACAACCCGAACATCGACGAGGTGCTCTACGACTCCACGGAGAACGGAGAGCAGGCGGGACACGGCAACAACACCGTCCCGCTCATCCAGGCCATCACGACCTTCGTCACCGAGCGGCGCCTCGCGCCACGCGTCATCGACCTGATCTCCGTCCGGCTCCGGGGCGTGACAGCGCAGCGCCTGCCGGTGTCCAAGCTGCTCCACGGCCCTCTCACCGACACCGGCACGGCCCTCATTGAGTACGCCAACTTCGTGCGCGCCATGGCGGCGAAGGGCTGGACGTGCGTCCACGCGCAGGGCAGTACGGACTGGCCGCTCACGGTGTGGGAGCTGAACGACGGGGTCGGCATCCTCTACCTCGCGTCCACCGGGCGGGTGATCGCCTGATGGCGGACGTCGAAGAGGTCCCGCCGAATCCGGCGGAGGAGACCGGCAAGCGCCGCTGCGCCTGCGTCATCGCCCACCCGCAGGACGAGGCCGAACGAGCCCGAGCCCAGGCCGCGTTGGACAACGGACTCGCGACCAACGACGCCCACGGGGTCTTCGTCGCGTGCATGCAGCTCCTTCAGCCCTGCCCGGCTCGCTACGAGGTGGTGGCGCGGTGACCGAACTGCACGCGCTGTACGCACTGCTCGTGCTCGCGCTCGGTGTCGGTGTCGGCCTCACCGTGATCGTCATCGCGGAGTTCCGCTGGGAGGCCCGCAGCCGGGACCCGCGCCGCACGACGCACGGCGAAGTCCACCGCCGCCATGCCGCCCACCGCTGAACGTGCTGCCCGGCCCGACTCCGGGCCGGGCAGCCGGAGACCTCTTGGAGAACAACCCCGTGGGATACGACGTCTACATCCAGACCCCTGACGGCAAGCCTGCCGTAGGAGACGAGAACTACTTCCGGTTCGCCTTCACGGCGATGCCGCGCACCCTCGACGCGATGAACAACTTCGGCATGCTCGTCGAGCTGCCTGTCCCGTCCTACCCCGAGTTGTCCGCCTACGGGCTGACCCACGCGAACTTCCAGCCCGGCATCGTGCCTGACTTGAACACGGTGAATCGCATCGCCGAGTTCCGAGCTGCGTACCAGGCTGCCAAGGACGCCTCGGAGCCGAAGCCGACCGGAATCCCCAGATACAAGCTCTACTCCACGGAGGGCTTCCTCGTGACGATCGCCGAGATCACCGCTGCCCTCGCCACCTATGACGCCCACCCGGGCGTGGCCGTCGCTGAGATGCCCGTCGGCGACCCGATATGGCGGTTCTGGATGAACTTCCTGCGCCGTGCGCAGGCGCACGGCGGTCTCCGCACTCACTGATCTCGGCCGTTGCCCGGCCCCGCAACGCGGGGCCGGGCACGAAGGACCTCTTGGAGAACAACTACCCACATGGCCACCTGGATTGACCTTTTGTGTGGCGCCGGCGGCAGCAGCACCGGACTTGTCGAAGCCGGGCACGAGCTGTTGCTCGGCATCAACCACTGGCGGCTCGCGATCGAGACGCACGCCGCCAACCATCCCAACTGTGAGCACGCCGTCATGACGCTCAGCGACGGCTTCCCCATGCGCATGCTGCCCAAGGCCGACGCCGTATGGGCATCCGTCATCTGCACCGAGATCAGCCCCGCGGGCGGCAAGGCCCGAGAGACCAACCAACTCGATCTCCTCGACCTGCTCGAAGAGGAACGCGACGACTGGGAGTCCCTCACCAAGGACGCCTTCGAGGCGACCCGGGTAACCGCCTGGTGCGTGGTGCGCGCTGCTGAAGCCAAGCGGTTCAAGGCCGTCGTCGTCGAGAACGTCGTCGAATTCGGCCTGGACTGGATCCTGTTCGCGACCTGGCTCCAAGCCATGGAACTGCTCGGATACCAGTACCAGATCGTGTGCGTCAGTAGCGCCCACGTCGGCGACGAGGTCAACCTACGCGCCCCGCAGTGGCGTGATCGGATGTACGTGGTCTTCACCCTCAAGACCATGCGCAAGCCCGACCTGGAGCCCAGGCCGCTCGCTCCCTGCGTCGACTGCGGTGAGGACGTGCACGCCGTCCAGTCGTGGACCAAGACCGATGGCCTGCGCATCGGGAAATACCGGCGCGATTACATCTACCGCTGCCCCAACACCCGTTGCCGCCACGCCATGGTCGAGCCGTATGTTCGCCCGGCCAGCGACATCATCGACTTCAGCGACCTCGGGAAGCGGATCGGCGACCGCAAGAAGCCCCTCGCGGATACGACCATGGATCGCATCCGCGCGGGCCGCCTCAAGTTCCCCTGGCGTCCCTATTCGATCTCGCTCACCCATGGCAAAGACGGTGGGGACAGGGCGTACGCCGTCGAGGACCGGCCGATGCCCGTCCGGACGGTGAAGCAGGGCGATGCGCTTCTGGTGCCGACCGGCGGCTCGTGGAACACCGACGCCGTCCCCCTCGACGTTCCGATGCGTACTCGCACCACCCGCGAGAGCGAAGCCCTGCTGACGATGGACCCGTTCATCATCGAGTACCGCAACCACGCCACCGCCAGCCCCGCGAGCGACCCGCTCAGCGTCGTTACCGCCCAGGGCAACCACCACGGCCTCGTCACGCACGCCGGCACAGTGCCCGACCGCGCGCGGAACACCCTCGTCGTGCCGTACCGCAAGGCCGCGGTGAAGACGGCTGCCGAACCCGTTCACACCCTCTCCACTCGCGACTCAGCCGCTCTGGTGCAAAACGCCCCGGACATCAACGACTGCTACTTCCGGATGCTCAAGCCCCGCGAACAGCTCGAAGGGCAGCGGTTCCCCAAGAAGTACGTCGTCTACGGCAACCAGGCCGAGCAGACCGCGCAGGCAGGCAACGCGGTCTCGGTCAACGTCGCCCGGTGGATAGGCCAGCGATTGGAGCCCGTCCTATGACCGGATCACGAACCCTGATCGGCACCCACGTCACCTCTCACGCCCCGTGCTTCGGCGACGAGGACTTCGCCGTTGCCGACGACAGATGGAAGAACGGCATCGAACTGGTCGCCATCTGCGAGCCGGTCCTCTACGTCTGCGGAGGCTGCCCCTTCCGGGCCGCATGCATCCGGCAAGTCGTCCCAGCCAAAAGCCTGTTCACCGGAATCTGTGGCGGCCGGATCTGGCTCAACGGCGAGATCATCCATGAGCTGCCGGACGCCGACCCCACCGAGCTGCCAGTCCCGGTCATCCGCAAATCGTGCGGCACGGCTGCCGGATCGCGCGCTCACCGCCGGGCCGTGGAGCAGCAGTGCCCCCGGTGCCTGCCCCACTACCGCCCTGGACCGAACCCGCTGGACGCGGAGGAACAGGCCGCGCAGCAGCTCGAACTCCCCGACGCTCCCTGACCAACCGAGAGGAATCGCAGTGAAGCACCTGACCGCAATATGCACCGGCACGCCGGACGGTTTCCGGATTCGAGTTCTGGACGAGGACCACGGCGTCTACTTGGTGCACCTCTTCCTCGACTGGGGTAGCTTCCGCCCGGCCAGCGCCGGTCACCGGCTGGTCGAGCACGGCTACATGATCCGACCCGACGCCCGAACCCCGGAGACGGTTAACGGCTGGAGAGAGGTCGCGGGCCAGCCCGCAACTTGGTCTGTGCCGGTCATGCCGACGAACGGGGGCGCCCCGGAGACGCTCCCGACGGTCGCCGAGCGACTCGTCGAGGCAGTCTCCCACTGGACGGAGGGGCGCCACGACCAGGCTCAGGAAATCCTGGCGGACCTCGCGCGGAACGGGACGCCCTCGCTGATGTACGGCGTCGCGACGGGACTCGCAGTCATGGCGAAGGCAGCCTTGGCGAAGATGCAGGGACTCGATGCTGACACGGCGTTTTGGATCATTTTGACTTCCGACGGCAGCCGTCCCGAGGACATCGTCCCGCAGCCATACCTCTTCGCAGCACGCTTCATCACCGCGTTCGCCAACGGGGACACCGCGACCACGCTAGCCCTCTACGGGGCCGCCTTCACTGCGCCAGACCCCGAACTGTTCTCCCACTGCCTGGAGATGCTTCTCGCGGCGACCGGTGAGGCGGTGCGCGCCGCCACTCCGGGGGCCGATCGATGACCAGCTCGGCCACCTACTCGCCCGACGGACTGCGCCACGACGTTGCCGACCCGGCGACATGGAGCGTCCGGATCTGCGCGGGGCGATGCGGCACGTGCATCTTCCGGCCGGGCAACCTGATGCGCTTGGAAGAGGGGCGCGTGGCAGAAATGGTCGCCAACGCCATCGCCCAGGAAGGGCACATCGTCTGCCACGCCACGCTCGGCACCGATGCCCCCGCCATCTGCGCGGGCTTCGCCGCGCACCCGAACGGCCGTACCGCTTCCCTCGCCCTGCGCCTGGCCCGATCCCGCGTCCTTCACACCGTCTGGGTTCACGTCGACACCAGAAAGGTGGAGTCGTGACCAGCGTGCTCGCCCTGCTTGTCCTCCTCGCATGGGCAGCGGGAGCCGTGATCCTGGCGGACTCCTTCCGGAGGCTGCTCGCCCACGACCCGACCCTGCGACTGGTCTGCCAACTCCGGCCGGGCGCCGTCGCCTTGTACCTCGCGTTGGTCGTCGCCGCGTGGCCGGCGGCGCTGGCGGCGAAGGCCCTGTCGGATCTCGTCGACCGGGGCCGCGCGTGACCCATATCAAGCCCGGACGGATCTTCGCGGCCTGCGACCCGCGGGACAGCATCCGCATACGGATCGAGCAGTACAACCCGGGGGACATGCGCGCCCTGGTCGCCGACGCCACGACTGGCTGCAGGCGCCGCCTCATGCTGATCTCCGCCTTGCACGCGTCGGCCATCACCAACGCCGGCGTGCCGCGTCGGAGCGGATACGCCCCCGCCACAACAGAGTCGGCAACGCCCACAGCAGTTCCCCCGGTCGGCGTTCTGGCCGAGCAGGAACCGGACTGGTTCGAAGGGATGACAGGCCGCCAGTTCAGGGTCGCGCTGCCGCCCCGGCTGACGCTCCTGAACGCCAACCAGCGGCTTCACCACCACAAGCGCGCGGAGATCACCAGAGTGCTGCGGCGCGCTGCCTGGGCCGCCTCGCGCGCAGTGCCACACCTGGAACGGGTCCACATCATCGGCGTCCTGCACCCCGAGGACGGACAGAGGAGAGACCCCGCCAACTGGTACCCCAGCTTCAAGGCATGCATCGACGGGCTTGTGGATCAAGGCGTCCTGGACGACGACGACCACACGCGCGTCGTAGGCCCGGACATGCGCATGGGGCACGTGGTCGAGGGAGCGCGGCTCGTCCTCCACATACGAGACCTCAGCCCTGTGGAAACGGCTTCTGACCTGCGGAAATAAAGTCTCTCAGTGATCAAGAAAAATCGCCGAAAATCTTGCCCCCCTCCCAAATGCATATAGAATAGAACCAGAAAGAAGGGGGATGTGGCCCCCTTCTTGGACCATCAGGAGAGACCGTGACAGACCCCTTCAGTCCCGAGGGCATCCGCCGACGCCTGAGTGCCGAGCAGATCAGCCCCGCCCAGGCGGACCGGCTGGCCGAGGCGATCGCGGGCGCGCTGCGGCGGACCTGCAAGGAGTGGTTCCCCGGCACCGACTACGACGACTGGCGGCAGACGCTCCCCGAACCACTGCTCGACGTCGTGATCCAACTCCTCACTTGGGATGAGGACGGTCAGATCGTGGCCGCCCACATGCCCACGGCCGCAGCCGCCTGCATCTTCCTGGATCTGCAGAACTCCGCCATCCCCGTGGGCTGAGGGAGGAGGGCTTCTGTGAACCGCGAAGAGCGACTGAACAGTCGCCGTTGGAAGATCAGCTACTCCTATCGCTGCGCCTGCAACCCCCAGTGCTACTGGACCAAGCTTCCCGGCCGTCACGCGGGAGGGTCGGGAACCTTCCTGAACAACGGCGAGGAAGCCCTCGGCGCGGAGGCTGCCGCCGCGATCGTCGCCGATCAGTACCGACACGTGGACATCACCGACATCCGCATGTGGCAGGAGAGCGCCGAGGAGCGCGACGCTCGCCTCGCGCTGCACCGCCGCCAGGAGGCGGACGAGAAGCGGGGCGTCCACTGGGCCATGGGCGGAGCCAACTAGCCCAACGATTTCGCCGGCGGCCGGTGATCAGCACATCCCGGCCGCCGGGCGGACCTACGCCAAGGAGCCATACGTGAGAATTCCAGACCCCTGTCCACCCGCAGATCAGCAAGTGTGCGCGGCTACTCGCCGCCTTGCACTCGCGCTGCTCCGACGCATCCGCTTGGAGGCGATCAAGATCGAGCCCCGCATCGGCACACTCGTTGCCACCCGTCGAGATCTCGGCTACGACCTGCGGCTCCTGCACGGCACCGGCGGGCGCCTCCTTCTTCGATATGACCTGCTCAAGCAGCCGGACCCCGTCTGGGACAGGCTCACCGCCGACGTGTCCCTCCTCGCTCAGCTCGCTGATCTGAAGGCACATCCGCCCGGCTACTACTACGTTCACCCGCTGCCCGACCCGCGTGACATCGCAGTTCCCCTTCCTGTCAACCCCCGGGGTCTCCCCCCTCGCACGATTGGACCCCTCAGATGATCGCCACAACGCCCGCTCTGTTGGTCTCCTCGAACGGCGAAGTCGAAGAACTACTGCTCGACTCGCGGCGTGCCGATCAGCTTCACGGCATCGGCTTCTACATCCAAGCCCCTCATGCGCACCGGCTTGGCCGCCGGGCAGTCGTCCATGCCGGACACGGCACCGAGTCGGTGAACGACGTCGCCCGGCAGGCGTGGATGAGCATCACCGGGGGAAGCCGACCGCCCCTCCTGCGAGGCCCCGTCGTGATCACCGGCGCGACCAACCGCGCCGGCGACCTCACGCCCCTGCCCGAACTCAGCGCCGAGGCAATCCAGCGTGCAGCAGGTCTGCTCTCCGGGGCGACGACGACCATCGGCTTCAAGGTGAGCGCGGTCCAGCACTGCGGCGGCCGGAGCTATCAGTGCGACGCTTACGCGATCAAGCGGAACAGGAACACCGGCCGGTGGGCCTTCGCCGTCCTCGACGGAATCGGCGACAGGCCCCAAGTCCGCCGCTTCGCCCAAAGGTTCGCACACGTCATCGCCAGGGAGGCGGCCCGGCACGGTAGCCCCGCCCGCGCCCTCGCGGCGGCGCGAGTGCAGGCCCGCAACGAACTGCGGTGGGACTTCGACCCCCGCACCGACCCGAGCGCCGTCGCTGTCGTTGCCGTGGCCGACCATCGGTCGCCCCTCATCCGCGTCGCCTGGTGCGGCGACGCGCGGGCGTACCGACTGGCCCCGATCGGCATATCCCAACCCCTCACCCACGATCACAATTACGCCCAAGACCTACGCAGCCGAGGGCGCACCGCCGGGCCGTACGACCGGAACTTCGTCACCTCCTGCCTGATGAACGGCGACATCGGCACGGCCACCACCGAGAGAGGTCACACACGCCGACTGCTGTTGTGCACCGACGGTGCGTACGCGCCGCTCGAAGCACGAGGTCAAGACGTCGGCGGAATCCTCGACCTCGCCGACGACGCGAAGGACGCCGCAGCCTTGGTCGTCGAAGACGCGATGGCCGCCGGTGCGGACGAGTTCGCCGACAACGCCACCGCGCTCGTCGTGGACATCGTTCAGGCCTGACCTTCCCCCTTGTCTGTCCGAGAAATAGCCGCCCCCTCCCCTCGATGCATATAGAAAAGAAGCATTCGAGGGCGGCTCGTATCCCAACCGGAGGTACCCATGTCCGCCCGCCCCTCGATACCGACGTTCAACACGCCCGAACACCACTTCGGCGCCATGTTCCTGATCCTCATAACCCGCTCGCCGGACGACGAGACGCTGCGCGCTGCCCTGCGCCTCGCCGAAAATGCCGCCGTCGCCGCCTGGGCGCTGCGCCCGGAGCAGCTGATCACCCTCACCGTCGAGCAGTACCGGCAGCTCCTCGACTACACCGCCGCCTCCGAGGTCTTCGACCTGGCCCTGTTCCTGGGCGGCGACAGGAAGCAGATCCGAACCCTCATGAACTACATCGCCGGAGTGATGGCGGAAGTCCATGCGCGCTATCCCACCCCGAACCCCCAGGCATGACAGGCCTGTTGGCCCCCGCCGTACCCCGAAGGAGAGCCGTGACCAGTCCACCCGGCCCGCAGTGGTGGGACATCTACCACGAACCGACCCCCGTAGAGATGACGATCACCGGTGTCCAGCCTCCTCCCAGTGACGACGCCGCCCACGGCAAACGGTGCGCCGAACTGGAGGCATCTGGCCGTCATGCCTATGTCGTTGCCGCGCCCGACCAAGACGTTGCCGCAGAGATTGCTGGCCGGAAGTGGGCCGAAGAGCTCGTCACCAACCCGGCACGCCATGCCACCGCAGAGGCGTACCTCGCCGCCAACCAGCGGCCCAACTAACCCCATTGGAGAATGACATGAACCCCGACATGTTGAAGGACCTGTGCGCGAGCGTCGTGAGTCGCTTGAGCCTCCGTCCCACCACGGTCGAGGCCGCGCTACTGGTCACCCTTCACCTCTTCAGCGGTGAATCCCGCAACCCTGCCGTGGCCCACATCGGACTCACGCCCGATCAGTACGTCCTGCGGTCCCTCTCGACCACCCGCTTCGAGGCCACCCTCGCGAGTGCCGCTCTCAAGGCTGAGGGCCGAGAAGCCGACGCCCGCCTGAACTGGGAGGCGTTCGTACAGCGGGAGCAGGAATCAGCCAGGCTTGCCCACGAGGCCATACCGAAGTCGGCTCTCCTCGCCGACGCCGGTGCTGTCCACAGCATCGGCCGTCAGCTCGGCCTCTGCGGTGAATGCACGGACCAGTTCGTCTCCGGCATCGTGCTCACCCTGGCTCTCGGATACCCCTACCGCCGCGCTGATCAACGTCACCTCAGCCTCACGGACCTGCTCGCCCAGGTCACCACCGAGGAACTGACCGAGCTGTTGCGGCACGCCGCGCACTCGGCGACGGGTCACACCGAAGACCCCGCCGCCACGCTCCGGCGCATGTAGCGCGCAGCGCGCTGACCTTCACCCCGTGGCGGCCCGCAGGCCGCCACGGGACGCCTCGATCGAATCGAATCCAGGAGACCGCATGAGCCAACTCGACCTGTTCGCCGACGCCAGCGAGCCTGAGGAGCAGCGCGCCCCAGCCGCCCCCGCGGCACCGCCCCGCAGATTCCTCACCGATCTGCCGCCAGCGCCCCAACCCGTCACAATCGCCACCCAGCCCCGCCCCGCGCTCGCTGCCGTCAAGCGCACGCTGGGCCACTACCGCCCGTCACAGAGGAACCCGCACGCCCACGCCTTCGAGCTGGCGGAAGCCGTCAGCTACGCCTGGCACCAGGCGCACGGGGGGAACAGCATCGAAATCCCCATTGGTGCGGTCGCCGCGCTCGCCCTATGGCCCCTGCGCGGCCCGGACGCGTACCTCGCCGCCGACTGGTGGCTCAGTCTCGACGACACCGAGCTGCTGGCCGCCTTCCGCGAGTGCTGGGCTCGCATGTGGATCATGCGACCCGACCTCATCGACCGGGCCACGCCCTTGCACAAGTGGGTCGACGACGAGAAGCCCGACGCTCGGCGAGCCGCTGCCGTACGAGCCGTCGTCGAGGCCGCGCTCACCAACGGGCTCCTGCACCTGACCACAAGCGATGACCCCGATCTCCGCTCCACCACCGACGTGATCGGAACCCTGCTTGCCGTCATGCGATCCAAAGGCGCTCACGACGCACTCGCGGAGATACACACGCCGCCGGACGTCGCCTACCTGATGGACAGGATGCTGCTCGACGACATGCCGCTTGAGCAGGGCATGAAGTTCGACGAGCCTGCGGGCGGGACCGGTGGCATGTACCGCGCAGCCGTACAGGTCATGCGCGAACGCGGCATCGACCCGCACCAGTTCGGGTGGTCGCTGACGGACATCGACCCCCTTGCGGCGGCGGGCGCGGCCGTCAACGCGATCCTCTGGGACCTCGGCCCGCACGTACTCATCGGGTGCGGCGACATCCTGCACGAAGGCAACGTGCCCGCCAGGGCCGCCAGGGAGGCACTGGAGTCCCTGGAACGGCGCGATCGACTGCACTCGCAGGCTGTCTTCCTCGCGGCCATCCGGAAGGTCCAAGCCCTGGTGCGCAATGTAGCGGCCTGACCTGCGGAAATTGCCTTATCCGATCTTGAACTCCCCCCTAAATGCATATAGAATAGAACCATAAGGGGAGGGGAGTCATGGAAGAGCCGCCGTTCACATTCCCGTACTGCCGCAGCCACGACGTCCGGTGCCAGGAGCCGGGCTGCGAGGCCTGTGCATGCGACCACTGCTTCGACTGCGGAGCCTGCCCCACCGAGGTATGCGACCACGACGCCTAGCAGTCGGCCACCACGGCCTCGTCAATCGGCGGGGTCGTGGTGGCGGCCCACCACGACTTCCAAAACACATCACAACTGGAGCGCAGATGACCTACAAGAAGGGCGACCGCATCGCCCTCGTGCACACCACCGACTCGCACACCGAACTCAAACCCGGCGACGAAGGCACCGTCCACCGGTTCGATGCCAGCCTCTCCATCCTCTCCGTCAGTTGGGACGGCGGCTCCAGCCTTTCGATGCTCCTCGACGACGGCGACGAAGTGCGCCCCGCATAGCCGTACTCGGCCCGTCCCTGTAGGGGGCGGACCTGCCGGTTCACCCGCAGACCTCTTGGAGAACCACACATGCTCATCACCGATGCCGCAGTTCGAGAAGCTGCGGCCCACCTCGCCCAAAGCCTCGGCGGAGACTGGGCGATCGACGCCGAAGCACCCGCCGACGGCGCAGCCCACCTCATCTACAGCGACGGACGAGGCATCAGCTTCCGCCCCATCTTCGGCGGAACCACCGTCCAACTCTGGATCACCGGCAGCGCCGCACCCCCGCTCCTCGACAGCGCCGCCCTTGCCGACCACGCCCTCTATGAAGCGCAAGTCGCTGCACGCCTCCCTGAAGGTCACCGCTACAACAAGGCGACCACCCTCGTCACCGAAGCCGACGAAGATCCGGAACTCATCATCCTGCGCACCCTCGAAGACGACCTCCTCCCCGCCTTCGACTACAAACCCCGCTACGTCGGCCACCGGCCATGGATAGATCTGTTCGACAGTGCACTCACGCAAGTGATGGATGAGGCCCCGCTGGCCACGGGCACCTCGCTTCGCGACTGTGGCCCCGAAGCCCACGCGACGCCGTCCAACGTCGTTGAAGACCCCGAGCCCGCGACCGACACCGAACCTGGCCCCGTCGGCGACAGTGACCCGGAGATCGAGTCCGATCCAACCTCGGCGCCTGAAGGTGACCAGCAGCCCGAAAGCGCCGCTGCTGACGAGGCCCAGGAGGGAGCCCCGGCACCCGTCGAAGAGCCCGAACCTCAACCGGAAGTCGCGCAGCCCTCAAGCGCCGATCCCGACGCCGCCTCGGAGTCGAAGCCCTCCGGCGAGATCAGCGGCGAAGCGGATGCCCAACCCGCATCCGAGACCAGCTCCACCACGAAACCGCGTCCCCGCAGCCGCACCCCCAAGCGCCGCCCGAAGGCTAGCTCCACCTGACCACGTACGGCTCGACCTGGGAGCGCGGCCCGCGCCGCGCTCCCACCTGGGCTTGGAACCGATGGAGGAGCAGGAGAACGGTGGCGGCTTCACGAGTAGGGCGATGGGCTCATGGACCGCCCCTCTGGGGAGCAGCACCCGCGTCATTCTCTTCAGCGTGTGTCAGTGGCCAGTTGTGTTTCCCCGCTGGCGGCCACTTGACGGGGGGCATCTGGCCGCCAACGGTGACACCGCGTTGATGTTCCGGGGTGCCAGCTCGACGGTCGCCTCGGCCGGCCGGGGCTATGGACGGAGCACGATCTTGCCGTGGGTGTGCCCCCGTTCCAGCTCGTGGAACGCGTCACGCACCCGCTCCAGCGGGTAGGTGCGGGCGATCAGCACCTCCAGCTCCCCGCGCGTGGCAAGCCGGGCCAGCTCGCCGAGCACGACCGCGCACGCCGCCGCACCTTCTCCGTAGGTTTGCGCCCCGACCCTGGCCGCGGCCTGCCAATCGCGGATCGTGTTGATCCGCTCGGGCCGCACACCCAACTCCACCGCCAGGTCCACGTAGCCGTCGCCGAACGTATCGATGAACGCGTCGACGTTCCCGCCGGAAGCCTCCCGGATCCGTTCGGCCACGCCCTCCCCGTATGCGACCGGGACGACACCGCGCTCCTTCAACCAGGCATGGTTCCCTTCGCTCGCCAGCCCGATCACCGCGGCGCCGCGCCGCCGAGCGAGCTGCACGGCAAGAGACCCGACGCCGCCCGCCGCACCGGACACCACTACCGTGTCCGCCGGCCCGGGATCCACCGCGAACACGCAGGCGTACGCGGTCGTGCCGGCCACGTACAACGACCCGGCCACGTCCCAGGACAGCCCCTGTGGACGCGAGACCACATCCACGTCGTCGACCACGACGAACTCCGCATGGCTCGCCCTGCCATGGGTGAAGCCCAAGACCTCATCGCCCACCGCGAAGCCGCGCACCTGCGGGCCGACCTCCACCACGACACCGGCCAGATCACTGCCCTGCCCGGAGGGGAACGTGGCCGGCCAGCGTCCGTGCCGCGCACCCTTGCGGATCATCACCTCGCCGGGCTGGATCCCGGCCGCGCGGACCTCGACCAGCACCTGTCCGGGGCCGGGCGTCGGCTGCTCCACCTCCTCCACCCGCAGCACATCGATCCCGCCGTACTCGTGGAACCGCACCGCCTTCATCGCGTGATCACCCCTTTCCCTCGCTCGGACAAGCCTTGGACGGCCACGCGCCGGATGCCACACATCGACCGTGCCATCGCATTCAACGGCTCAGGGACGGGGTTGTCTTCCCAGGACTGCCGCCGACAGCGATGAGTCCGCGCCGACATCGGCCCCGCCGGGAAAGCACCCCTGGCCTGATCCACACCGTGCAACCCGAGCACGCGGGACGTCGACGGAGAGTGACGGCACAAGGGGCCGTACGTGGGGAATTCTCAATGGCCGCCGACAAGCGTGCAAGGGCAGTTGCGTGTCAGCACGTAAGCCAGGAGCCACCCTTTACCGCGTCTGGATGAATCTTGTGAGCAAGCGCCGCAGGACAGGGCTCTGCTCGTTGGTCTCCACGACGTCGCATATCCCGGAGGCTGGACATGACTTCGACTATCACGAGTTCCGATGACGAGACATCAGTTGTGCCGCGTGCCCTGGACGCCTCGATCTCTTGGTCTCTCGACAACCTGGGCTCATATCTCAGTGAGGCACTGACGACACAGAAGCGTGCCCGTGCAGCAGCGACGGCCAGGCCGTGGATCCGAGGCATGCTCGTATACCTCCAAGCCATGTCGCGAGAAATCGAGAGCGCGCAAGGCGTACTCATCGCCGCTGGACTCAACATGGACATGTCGCGGGAAGATCTGGCCCGGCAGATTGGGGAGACCGCCAGTGACATCGCGCGCTTCGAAACACAATGGACGAAGGAGGAGGTTGGCGGCATCTTCGGGAAGGACTTCTGCGACATCGAGAAGTTCGACGTTGATCTGTACTGGGCAAATCGCACAGGTGCCGTGGCGTCTGAGCAAGCCGACTACTACCTAAACCGGGCTGATCGGCTCCTTGAGCTTCTGGCGCTGTTGCACACGAACAGGCACGAGGCCGACGATTGTTCCTGGCTGACGGAAAAGACCCGGAGGGCAATCAAGGCCGGCTGGTACGTCCAAGCCAAGGCTGCTGGGGTGGGGAAGAAGCGAAGCCTTGCTCCCGTTACGGAGACGTCGGCGACTGCATCCAGCGACGCCAAAGCCGAGAGTGCAGCGTAGGGCTGCCCCTCGATCTGGAGTAGTTGGCAGGGGCGCCGCGGTTGCCAGTGCCGAGATGGAAACCGCGGGAACCTCGTTGTGTCTGAACTCGACTAAGCTGCGTGTAGACGTCTGGCCTGCGGAAACGGCTATCGAGGTTCCGCCCCGAGTAGAGGGGCGGAACCTCTGCGCGTTGGAAGGGAAATCCGCTGTGCGAGGGTTCTATCCCCTCGGCTGAACTGGGCGGACGCGCCTGCTGTCGTGGCACGGGCCCAACTCATCCATCTCCAGGGGTCATTGAGGGGCCACAAGGACAGGAACAGACCGACAAGCACGGCGCAGGGCTGACACGGATCAGCACGTCTGACCTGCAAGAACGGCGTGAATCGGCAATGATCGGCAAGGGCCGCCAAGATCCTCAAAGGACTCATAATCCGTCGGCCGTGGGTTCGAGTCCCACCCGCCCCACCTGTGCAGGCTTCTGACCTGCGAAAACGTTCATTTTTGGGTGTCGGATCGTCAACTTTGCCTGGACGGACTGGATCCGCTGCTCGTGGGTTTGGGGTGCGGCGGCGCTCTGGAGAGTTCGAACCCCTCTGAACTGCGGTGGAGCAGGTGATCGAGGTGGTTGTTCGCGGTCCGGGTGGCTGCCCTGGGAGCCGATGCCAGGACCCAGGGGCCGTACAGGGGCCGGGGCGGCGCGGTAGCGGGTAGACCGATGGTGCATCCGGCCGAGCCGCTGTCCCATTTGATGGGTTGCGCGGCGGGGGCGGCCATCCGCAGGGCGGCCGGTTGAGTACCGGGCTGGCGGCGTCGAATACTGGCTCACACCCCTCGGCGAGGGGCTGCGCGACGACCTCAACGCCATCGGCGCCTGGGCGCAGGCGGTCCCCGAGCCGGACGCGGTCACCTGACGCTGGCGCCGGTGCGACGTGCTCACGCCGGGCCGGCCAGCCTCTGCCGCAGGGCGTCGTTGTCGTCGTGATGGACGACCTCGTCGAAGCGCAGTCGCAGCCTGTGCTTGGCCAGTAGGCCGGCCACGATCGTGTCGAGCTGTTCGCGGTGTTCCCTGGTGCGGGCCTGTATGTACGCCTCGCGCACCTCGTCGGGTTCGTCGGCGAGGACCTGGTCCATACGCTCGCGGATGTACCGCTTGAGATTGATGTGTTCCATGAACACCTCGGTGATGCCGGCCTCGACGAGCTGCCCGAAGAGGTGGTCCAGCAGTTCGGGCTGGGCGGCGAAGTGGGGCAGGAGCGGGCCGACGAAGGCGAAGGTGGGGATGCCCGCCTCGCGTAGTTCCGTGAGGGTGCGCAGGCGGCGGGAGGCGAGTGGGGCGCGGACCTCCAGCCAGCGGCTGACCTTGTCGTCCGCGGTGGTCACGGTCATGCCGACCTCGGCCCGGGGCAGGCTGGTGAGCAGGTCGATGTCGCGGGTGACGACCGGCGACTTGGTCAGGATGCGGACCAGGCCCGGGTACTCGACGGCCTTCAGCTCGCACAGGATGCCGCGGGTGAGCCGGTACTTCGTCTCGTGGCCCTGGTAGGGGTCGGTGACCGAGCTGAGCAGCATCGTGCCGTGGCGCTTGTGCTCGGGCATCCGGGCCAGCTCTTTGTGGGCCAGGTCGACGGCGTTCTTCTTCACGTACAAGTAGTCGCCCCACTCCTTCGCCGACCGGCCGAACTGCCGTCCCGCGAAGGAGGCGAAGCAGTACGCGCAGCCCAGAACGCAGCCGGTGTAGGGGTTGATCACATAGTCGTTTGACGGGGTCTTCGACTTCTGGATCAGGGTCTTCGCCTCGATCTCGACCGGTTCCATGACGGGCTTCCTCTCCGCTGTCGGCCGCCCGCGCCGGGGGCGGCCTCGTTCCTGTGATGTGCGCGGGGCGAGGCGACTGGGCGCCAAACCTGCATCACAGGGAACAATAATCTCTGGAAGTTGATTCCGTGGAATCTAAATGGTTTGCTGGGCGGGTGGCCGATCCGAGGCCTTGGCTGCCTGCTCCAGCAGGCAGGCCCTGTGGGCCGTTCCAGTGAGGCGCGGTCGCTGCCCTCCGGATCAGGCGCACCCTGGAGAGTTGCGATTGTCCCTATATGGGACTGTCAAGGAGTGAGTGTCATGACCGTTCCCGCTTTCAACTCGGTCGCCTGGTTCGAGTTCGGCACCGACCAGCCGGAGAAGGTCAAGAAGTTCTACGGCGAACTCTTCGACTGGAACCACGTCCCCAACACCAACACCCCGGGCGTCACCTACCACTCGGTGATGCCGCCCGGTGCCCAGCAGCCGGCGGGCGGCGTGTGGGAGTCGGAGGGCAGGTTCCCCAACTATGCGATCTTCTACGTCCTCGTCCAGGACGTCACCACGACCGTCGAGCGTGCCCGCGAACTGGGCGCCGAGGTGCTCATGCAGCCGGTCTCCGACTCCGCGGGCTTCACCTTCGCCCGGCTGCGGGACACGGCTGGCAACCACTTCGGCGTCTTCTCCGCACCCGCCCCCTGACCGGCCGCGCAGGCGGTCGTACGACACCGCCGGACGGCCGTTCTCCAGCACGGCCGACGGACCTTCTCCTTCCGCCCCTTTCCCTGCCTGAGCGCCCCGCAGGGCTCGCGTCCTCACCCACTTCAACGAGGCCGCGTTCACCGAAGCCGGCCTCGCCGATCGCCTCGACTTCGCCCGATAGTCACCACCCCCGTGCAAGAACCCAAGGAGCAAACGACATGACCAGCTCGAACATCGACATCGCCCGCACCTACTTCCAGGCCGTCCAGACCGGAGACATGGCCTCGCTAGGTGAACTCCTCGACGCCGACATCGTCTGGCACCAGCCCGGCGCCAACCAGTTCTCCGGCGAACACAAGGGCCAGGGCGCCGTCTTCCAGATGCTCGCGAGCATGATGGAGAGCAGCCAGGGCACCTTCGCCATCGGCAAGATCCACACCCTCATGGGCAACGGTGACCTGGTCGCCGCCACCATCCACTTCACCGGCCGCCGCGGCGACACGTCGATGAGTATGGACGGCGTCGACCTCCTGCGCATCGAGAACGGCAAGATCACCGAGATGTGGCTCTTCTCCGCCGACCCGGCCGCCGAGGACATCTTCTGGGGCTAGAGCCCGTGGTGTCCGGGGCCGACTCGGCCCCGGACACCCACGAGCCGATCCGTACGCACATGAAAGGCAACCGCATGCGGAAGATGACCTACGAGCAGTGGCGGGCGTTCGTCACGCACGGCACCCGCACCGGCAAACTGTCCACCGTCCGCGCCGACGGCAGCCCCCACGTGACACCGGTCTGGTTCCTCCTCGACGGCGACGACATCGTGCTCACCACCGAAGAGAACGGGGTCAAGGGCAGCAACCTCGCCCGCGACGGACGGTTCGCCCTCTGCGTCGACGAGGACCGGCCCCCGTACACGTTCGTCCTCCTCCAGGGCCGCGCGACGATCTCCGAGGATCCGGAGGGCATGCTGCACTGGGGTGGCCTCCTGGGCGCCCGATACATGGGCGAGGACCGCACCGAGGAGTACGCCGCGCGCAACGGCGGCCCCGGCAACCTTCTCGTCCGGGGCCACATCGACAAAGTCATCGCCTTCGCCGGTATCGCCGACTGAATCGTGGGCTGATGGTCCGGGGCTGTGTTCGTCCAGCAGCCCACGGGCACTGCCGGGCCGCCGCGGCTCACGAAGCAGGTCGGCCCGGCTGCTTCGGCGCCCGCATTGCCGGCACCGGCGTCTGCGCGGCGGCCTTCCGCTCCGCTTCCAGGGCGCGTCCGGCCGCCCGCAGCGTGCTGAGGACCGCGGTCACCTCGCGTACGGACTGCTCGGGAATCACCGACCCGATACGCAGTTCCAGCTCCTCCTCGAAGACCTTCAGTGCCCCGTCCACCAGCTTTCGCCCCTCGGGAGTCAGCTCGACGATCGAGGAACGACGGTCGTTCGGATTGGCCCGCCGCCCACACAGGCCCGCCGCCTCAAGGCGATCCACCACCTTGCTCGTGCCCCCCACCGTGATCGAGAACTTCTCAGCGATGTCCTGGATCCGCCGCCCGGGCTGCTGCCGCAGCAGGTGCAGCACCTCGAACGAGGTCAGCGGCAGGTCGTACTCGGCCCGCAATCGCCCCTCAATGCCGTCCCACAGCTCGATCTCCAGCGAGACCAGCTCCCGGTACAGCAGCTTCAAGTCGGCGTCGGCCATCACTCGTCTTCCGAAGAATTATCTTCCATGGACAGTTAATTGTAGGCTACTGCCATTCCGGTCCTGCGGACTGGAACTACCACCCCGTGCGCCCCAACCTGGTCGCGGAGTTCCCTGTCGACGATCAGTCGTCCAGGGGCGCTACCTGTCCCCCGTCCGTTTCCTCTGCTTGCGCGACGACCCCATTTTCCAGCAGGTTCCACTCTTCGACGGCTGACAAGACCCAGGCCGCCCTTCGCGCAGAGCGTGTGACCGAGCGCCTGAACGTCTCCTCGGCCAGGAAGGGTGTCGTAGGCCTCTCCGCGTGAGTCCACGGACGCCGTGCGCCCTCGTTTGCCGCGTACTCGGCAGACGGCAGCAGTACGCAAAACGGCCATCCCTTGGTGTCGAGCGCCGGGATGCTGGTCGCTGGCGCCGTGCGGGATCGGCGGTAGCGCGTCCGCACTGCAAGAATCGCAGTCCCTCAATATGCTGTCAGTGGTGTATGTTATCAGTGTAATAATCGCAGACGGGGGATGCCTGCATGGCTTGGAAGATCGTTGTGGTCGAGCCGGCTCTTTCGTGGCTTCACGGCCTGCGCCGTGCTGACCGAGACACCTTGATTCAGGTCAGCCAGGCTGTCACTGCCCTCCAGGAGGAAGGACCCGCGCTGGGTCGGCCTCTGGTGGACACGATCAAGGGCTCGGTTCTGTCGAACCTCAAGGAGCTTCGCCCCGGCTCGGCAGGGGCGACTGAAGTGCGGTTGCTGTTCGTGTTCGACCCGGACCGTCAGGCCGTGATCCTGGTCGGCGGTGACAAGGCGGGCAACTGGTCCGGCTGGTACCGCGTCGCGGTGCCCCAGGCGGAGCAGGCATACGCGGAGCATCTGAAGCGAATCGATGGAGAGGACGGGGCGCAATGACTGATCACCTCAAGGACCCGCAGGCTGTCTCCTGGGGAGACCTGGCCGAGGATTTCGCCTTCACCGATGCCGAAAAGGATCAGATTAGGAAGGGGGCGCAGGCGATGGTCCTGGCCTCCCGCGTGCATCGCCTCGCCGAGCTGCGGAAGCGGCAGCACACCACCCAGGTCCAGGTTGCCGAAGCCATGGGCGTCACCCAGGCCCGTGTCTCACGTATTGAGAAGGGGCAACTGGAGCGCAGCGAGGTCGACACCCTCGCCGCCTACGTCAAGGCGCTCGGCGGCAAGTTGAAGATCGTCGCTGACTTCGGTGATGAGTCCTATGTCCTCGGCTGACCAGTCGACGCGCTGCGACCCACGTCGATGAGCGGTCCGGTGGACAAGCTCGCGCCTTGACGTCAGGGATGGTGCTCCACCCCGGGAGAAGGGGTGGAGCACCATCGCGTCGGTAGGGGACTCCGCTGCGCGAAGGTTCCATCCTCTTGGCTGAGCAGGGCGGGTGCGGTCACTGCTGTGGCAAACGTCGAACTCATCGGCTTCCAGGGGCCATTGAGGGGTCGCAAGGACAGGAACAGGCCGACAAACACTGCACAGGGCTGACAGTGATCGACACGTCTGACCTGCAAGAACGGCGTGAATCGGCACTGATCGGCAAGGACCGCCAAGATCCTCAAAGGACTCATAATCCGTCGGCCGTGGGTTCGAGTCCCACCCGCCCCACCTCGGTGTCACTGGCGCAGGAACGTTTTCACCTGGTGACAGCTGGTCAGCCTCTCGGAAGCCGAGGGGCTCTTTTCGTCTCCGGTGATCGTTACCTCGGCCGATGCTCGGCCGAGGTGTAGACGATCACGACATGGAGCGGCCCCGGCCGGGACACACATGACCGGCCGGGGCCTGTCCCGCCCGTCCCCATGAGCCTGGGGCGGGGACGGACGGGAGTTCAGTGGGGCTACCTGCACTCCACGCCGAGCGCGTACAGGGCGCGGCCGTCGAGGCAGTAGTCGCGGTGGGTGCAGCGGGCGCACGTACGGATGTGGGCCTGGTAGGTGTCGGCTGCCTTGCGGCCGGCGCAGGGGCGGCAGCCGCGCGGCCACCAGCGCTCCAGCTGCCCGGCGACGACGCTCAGCCGGGGCCCGAGGTCGACGTGGCCGTTGTCGAGTGCCTGGCGGCACCACACGCACACCTTGCCCTCGACGCGCTTGCGGGAGATGCCGCCCGCATGGGGTACGGGCAGCATCTGGGTGGCGTCGGCGAAGTCGGGGTGCACCGTCAGAACGTGTCGGTCACCGGGCGGTCGGCGAACGGGACCAGGTCGTAGGACTCACGGCACGGCCGGCAGGCGAAGGCGCCGCCACCCGGACCGGAGCCCTGCTCCTGGACCTGGATCAGCCGGACGCCCGACGCGAACGCCTGATGCCAGGCGCAGTACCCGTAGCTGCCATGGGTGTTCGAGGTGTCGGGGGTGTGCGTACTCTCGCTCACGGCGGCTCCAACCAGTCGTCCATGCCCCGGGGCCGTTCGCGCGGTTGCCGGGGTCCTTCCGATCTGGCCAGGATCTTGTGACGCACGGTGTGGGTTCGATCCCCCACCGGTAATCTCACGGTGAGATGGTTTTCCATCCTGTTGTGGATATCCGGGGACTGCGCCATGCCGACCGCACTCGACCCGATCAAGCTGCCCGACTGGGCATGGGAGCGTGCCGAGGTCAGACAGGCTCTGCGCGCACGGGACATAGGGGCCGTCTTCCGGCACGTGCAGCAGTACGCCGGCGCCAGCCAGTCCCGCATCGCAGCTGCGGCCGGGATGACACAGGCCCGCGTCAACGAGATCATCAACGGCCGCCGCGAAGTGACCCGCCTCGACGTGTACGAGCGGATCGCCGACGGCCTCCACATGCCCGACGACGCACGGCACCTGCTCGGCCTCGCCGCGAGCCGCGAGAAGCGCACCGGTGGCGCCGCCTTCGACCTCGCCGCGTTCCCCGAAGTCGTCCGCGTCTACGCGGCCCAGAACTCCGCAGCCGAGGAGATCCAGCAGCAGGCCCGCGAGGCGCAGGAACTGGACGTGCTGGCCGTGCGCGGTCTCGGCCTGATCGGCCTTGACGACAGCCTCCTGCGCGCCTGCCTCCCGCGAGAGCAGGGCGGCAAAGGGGTCCGCGTCCGGGTGCTGCTCCTCGATCCGGACTCCGACGCGCTCACCCGGCGAGCTGCCGAGATCGGAGAGTCCGCTGAGTCCCTCGCCAGAGGAGTACGCCTGACGGAGGCCCGGCTGCGGGAACTGCTTGCCGCCTACTGCGACATCCAGGTGTACCGGTATCGCATGCTGCCCACCTGGCGGCTCATCCGCACGGACGACGCCATGTTCGTCAGCGCCTTCGACTCAGGGTGGGAGGGCCACGAGAGCGCCACGTACAAGGTGATGGAGACGCCGCACGGGCCCCTGTTCCGGGGGTTCCGAAGGATGTTTGATGCTGTCATCGACGTCGCGCAGCGCACGGTCTGAGCAGAGAGGAACGGCCCGTGATCGAGGCTGAGTTGAAGGCCCGCGTCCACTCGCCCGAGGCAGTGATGCGGCGGCTCGACGAGCGTGCGACGGCCCGCGTCGAGGTGTACCGGGACACTTACTACGACCGGCCTGACGGATCCCTGGAAAAGGCCGGCCAGGAACTGCGCGTGCGTACCGTACAAGGTGCGGAGGGAACCCGAACGGTCCTCACGTTCAAGGACGCGGCGGTCGACGAGGCGTCCGGCTCCAAGCCCGAGCACGAGACTCAGGTGACGGACGCCGAGGCGGCCCACGCGATCATGCGCGGCCTTGGCCATGCGCCGGTCATCGCCTTCGAGAAGCGCTGCCGCAACTACGACTTCGAGGCTCGCGGTCGGCAGATGCTCGCCACGTTCGTCCGCGTGCCCGAGATCGACGGGACGTTCCTGGAGGTAGAGACCCTCGTCGACGAGGACGACGTCAGCTCGGCCCTCGACGACATCCGCGTCGTACTGGCCGAACTCGGCATCGGCTCCGAGGAGTTGACGCGCGAGCTGTACACGGACGCGGTCGCCGCTCAGCGACGCTGACCCCCGGGCATGCCGAAACGCCCCCTGCGCGGCCGTCATGACCGTGCAGGGGGCGGAGTGTTGTTCAGCGGGTGAAGAGGGCGACGGCTCCCGTTGCGGCACCCGCGGGCCCGGCGAGGACGCCGATCGTGGGCAGTGGCCAGCGGGCGCGTTCCAGGGTGCGCAGCCAGGTCTCGTGGTTTGCGACGTCCTTGCCCAGGTCGGTGAGCCCTTGGCCGATGCCGTCGAGGGACCTCCGCGGGCGCGGGGACCACAAGGACAAGCTCAGCTCTTCTGTCACGGACATGGGAACACCCCCGCGTGTACGGGAACCACAGTGCGTGAGCTGGGGCTTTATCTGGACTGCGGTCTGTTTTCCGTTGGCGGGTCCTCGTCGTCATGGGCCACGTGGTAGGCGTTGATGGGCTGTTCATGTTCGTGCAAGCGCGGTCGGGTGGTGCAGCGGACGCTGCACCACCGATCTGCCGGGCCTTCCGCAGATCCCGATGCAGCCCGAACCGCATGACGTCAATCGCCAAAGCCGTCCGCACCCCGGAGCGGCAACGCCGAAGAACCTCACTGCTGCGGGTAGGAGAGACCCTGGCCGAGCCCACCGTCGACCGGCAGACGCGCACCCGTGGTGAAGGTGGCGTCGAAGGCCAGGTAAAGGGCCGCACGTGCCGCCTCCTCGACCTGGCCGTGGCGCTTCATCGGGGTGATCTCGTCACCGAGCGCCATGAATCCGGCCTTCTCCTCGTCGCTCAGACCCGGGACACCCATGCTCGGAGTGTCGATGAAGCCGGGGCCGATGGCGTTGACGCGGATGTTGCGCGGCAGCAACTCGGCGGCGAAGACCTGGCTGAAGGAGATCAGCGCGGCCTTGGAGCCCGAGTAGACACTCATGGCCGGCGTGCCGCCGTGGTCGGCGATGGAGCTGGTGAAGACGATCGATCCACCCTCGTTGATGAGCGGGACGAGGCGCTGTACGACGAAGAAGGCACCCTTGGTGTTGATGCCGAACTGGCGGTCGTACGTCTCCTCGGTGACGTGCTGGAGCGGCTCCAGGACGGCCGTGCCGGCGTTCACGAAGAGGTGGTCGAACCGGCCGAGCCTCTCCTCGACCGTCTTGGCGAGCGCGTCGATGGCGACGAGGTCGGCGGCATCGGACCGGACGACGTGCGCGTCCACACCGAGCGCGGCCTTGGCCTCCTCGATGTTCTTCTCGTTGCGGCCGGTGACAAGGACCTCGGCGCCGCCCGCGATCAGGGACTTGGCGATCGCCAGACCCATTCCGTGCGTACCACCGGTAATTACGGCTTTCCTGCCCGCGTAGGCATTCATTCTCAGCTTTTTCCTTCAATGGGCCCGGTTTCATCAACCGGGTGACTTGGTTTCGGTGCCATCGATAATTAATCGCCGGGTGATCCGGGTCGCTCATGAAGTCACTTCTCGCGCGGTGGCTCAGCCCTGCTCGAAGGCCTCGACCAGGCTGGCCAGGCTGTGGGTGCCGAACCCCTGGGCGACCCGACGCTCGATCAGCGCCTGGACGGCGGCAGGCAAGTCGCTGTTGATGCCCAACTGCCTGCTGGTGGCCACCAGATGCTCGATCGCGGCCTTGTTCACATCGAGGCTGGAGACCTCGGTCTCGAAACTGTTCGAGTCGATCTCCCGGGCGCTCTGCGGGATCGCCGGGGCGATGACGTGCTCGATCCAGCCGGCGGCGAACGGGGTGAACGCCTCCGCCGGGACACCGGCCGACCGGACGAGCGCCACGGCGTGGAAGTAGCCCGCGAGGCTCGACCACAGCAGCGACAGCAGACCGAGGTCGTAGATCATCGGGACACCGGTGTCCTCGCCCAGGTACACACCCGTGCCGGCGAGCGGCTTCAGCAACTCCTCCTGCTCGGCGAACAGTTCCTGCGAGCCGCCGTAGAAGATCAGGGCCTGGGGCAGGCCGATCATCTGCGGTACGGCCATGACGGCGCCGTCCAGGTAACGCACACCGTGCTGCTCGGCCCAGACCGCGGCGGCGCGGGCGTCCTCGGGGGTGCCCGAGGTGAGGTTGACGACGACCTTGCCCTTGAGTTCGGCGGCGGCACCGGCGAACAGCTCGTTCAGCACCTCGTACGTGGAGACACAGGCCACGACGACCGGGCCGGCCGCGATGGCCTCCCTGATGTCGGGGGCGAAGACCGCGCCCTGCGCGACGAGCGCTTCCGCCTTGCCCGCGGAACGGTTCCAGACGGTGGTCGGGTTGCCGTTCCTCACAAAGGCGTTGGCCAGGGCGGCGCCCATCATCCCGAGGCCGAGGACGGTTACCGGACCCTGGTTCGTGTTCGACATTGACCTGCTCCTTGTTGCTCTTCGTTGCTCTTCGTCGAGCCGACACCCGGGCCGTGGAAGAGGCGCGCTATGGCGAGAGGCCGCCGAATTCCGGTACGCACATGGGAATTGCGCCTTACGGGGGCAGGGTGCCGGCGCACTCCTGGAGGCGCGGGTCGGTCGGTTGCCGACCCGCCTCCGTCAGCATGGCGGAGGGCGGTCTCAGCACATCCACTGTCCGCTCATCGGTAGGTAAATCACGGCCCTGGGCAGCCATTTCCGGGATTTCAGGCACCCGTGGTATTGCCTTTCACGATCTGTATGATCGCTGGGTACGTTTTGACTGGGCGACGCGATCCGCTCCGCCGCCCGCCGACCACTCGCTGGGGGAGCCATGTGGTTCAAGATGTTGGGTCCGCTTGAGGTCGTCACAGAGGGACGGCAGATCGCTCTCGGCGGGAGCAAACAGCGGGCCACGCTCGGATATCTGCTCCTCCATCCCAACCAGCCGGTACCCGTCAGCAGACTGCTGAAGGCTCTGTGGAGCGTCGAAGAGGCGCCGATGACCGCCCGCAAGATCCTGCAGAACGCGGTCTGGGGCCTGCGCCGCACCCTCGTCACCGGCGGCACCGCGGAAGCGCCGGTGACCCTGCGCACCCAGGCTCCCGGTTACTCCCTGGACGTCACCCCCGACCACATCGACCTGCACCTCTTCCACCGGTGGGCGAAGGAGGGGCGCTCCCGGCTGGCGGCGGGCGAACCCGACCGGGCGGCGCTCCTCCTGGGCGACGCCATGGGGCTGTGGCGCGGCCCCGCCCTCGCCGACCTGACCGAAGCCGGACTGCTCTGGCCTGAGCTGACCACTCTCCAGAACACCCGGCTGGACGCCCTGGAAGACCTCTTCGAGGCCCAACTCGCCTGCGGGCGCCACTACGCGGTGCTCGGCAAGCTGGAGTCGACGGTGGAGGACGAGCCGCTGCGCGAACGCGCCTGCGGCCAGCTCATGCGCGCCCTGTACCGCTGCGGTCGCCAGGCGGACGCCCTCGGGGTGTTCAGCAGACTGCGCGCCCTGCTGGTCGAGGACCTCGGCCTCGAACCCAGCCGCGAACTCCAGCTGCTCCAGCAGGCGATCCTCACCCACGACCCCGACCTCCAGCTCGCCCCGGCCCCGGACGACCCGGCCACCCGCCCGGCGACCGCGGTGACGGTCCTCACCGCGCCGAAGAGGACCGCCCCGGCCCTCCCGCACGACCCCGAGGACTTACCCCGCGGGCGCTCACCGGCCGTCGCCCGGCTGCCGGCCCCCACCCCCCTCTTCCCGGTGGAGACGACGCCCCGGCCCCCGGCCCGCGACCTTCCGCCGGTGCGCACCGCCGCCGTACCAGCGGCCCACTCCGCGATCCGCAGCCCGGTCAGCCTGCTCCTCGTACGCACCGAACCCGGCCCGGTCCGGGGCGACCGTGACGATCTCGACGCCGCGATGGGGCTCCTCGACTCCTGTGTCCAGGACGAGTTCGAGCGCTTCGGCGGTGTGGTCGTCTCCTCGATGGGCGACATCACCCTCGGTCTCTTCCCGGTCGACCCGGAGGACCAGGAACACCCCCTCCGTGCGGCCCGCGCCGCCGACGCCCTGCGCACGGCCATGACCGGCGGCGCCGTGCTCCGCGCCGTCGTCGTCACGGGCGAGGTGCTCATGAGCGAACGGCCCGGCGGCGCACCGCCCAGGGTCAACGGCACGCTGGTCCAGGAGTGCGGCTCCCTGCTCACGCTGGTCGCTCCCGGGGACATCGTCGTCTCCGAACGCACCCGGAAGGAGACCGAGGACCACTTCTCGTACGAGGCACTGCCCGGCGTGCCCACCCGCTGGCGGCTGCTGGCGGCGATCGAGCCCCGGACCGTCGCCGACGACATGGCCGGCACCGGTCAGGACGACTCCACCCACCGCCGCGAACTGGAGCTGCTCCAGAGCGTGATGACCCACAGCACCCGCTGGTCGCAACCGCACCTCATCACCGTCCTCGGCAACCTCGACGCGCCCCGCCGCGAGGTGCTCCGCGAACTGGCCGGAATCGCCGAGGAGGAGTTGGCCGCGGCCCAGGTGCTGACCTGGAACAGGGAGGACGCTGTCGAGGCGGGCCCCTTCGGCCTGCACCGGATGATCCTCTCCAGCTGCTCCGGACTGTCGGCGTCGGACCCGCTCTGGACGGTCCGCAGCAGGATCAGGGCCGTCATCCAGCGTCTGACCACCGACAAGAGCCGCGCCAACCGGCTCTCCGCCCGCTGCGCCTCGCTCTTCGGGGCGATGAACCGCCCGCCGGTCCGGCAGGGCGCCGACGAGTGGGCGGAGGTCTGGCGGCACTTCCTGGAAGCCGCCGCCCAGGACGGCCCGATCGTCCTCATCGTCGACGACCTCCACCTCGCGGACACGGCGGCCGTGGAACTGGTCGGCCTCATGGCCCAACTGCCCGGCCGCATCCCGCTCACCGTGATCGTCGGCGCGACCCCGGAACTCCTGTGCGACCTCGACTGGTCCCCGGGAAAACGCTTCGCCACGGTGGTGATGCTGGACCAGCCGACGGACGCCGACGCCGGGGCGGACGCCGGCCACACCCGTCCGGCACCACTGTCCCTGGTCCTGGACAGCGCCTGACCTGCTGGTGCGGCGGGCCGTCCGCCGCCCCGAGGCAGGCGGGCCCGGCGAGGACACATACGTACATCGAATACGTACTCCTACCGACGTGTCCCTGACACAGGTGCCGTTGTCTTGAGTCATGACGACACCGGGCGTGAAAGCGCAGATGCCGAAGAATGTCAGGCTGGCGCTGGTGGGGGTATGGGTCCAGGCCGTGCTGAACCTGGCGGCGGGGTTCCTGTTGCTGGCCGTCGTGAACGACGCGGTGGACCACGGTGACGACGAGGGGGTCGGGCTGCTCCGGTTCGTGGCGGTGCTGACGCTGTTGGTCGCGGGGGCGCTCCTGCTGTGCGGCGTCTTCGCCGGCACCCGGGCGAACGGGATACGGGTCACGATCATCGTCGTCGAGGCGCTGAGCCTGCTGAGCAGTGTGGTGGGCCTCTTGCAGGGGGGCGGCGTCGGGGTTCTCCCGGGCATCGTCCTTCCCCTCGTCGTGCTGCGGGGCGCCGCCTCCGCGGAGGCCAGGAACTGGTTCGACAGGTGAGGCCCGTCGCGCCCGTCGTCGCGGCCCTCGCCGGCGTCGTCCTGTTCGCCGGGGGGTGTTCCGGCGCCCAGGGCACCTCCTTGTCCGGCGATCCTTCCGAGAGCGCGACGGAGGTGTCCGAGCCGCCGAGTCCTTCGCCGACGCCGTCCGTCACCCCTCCGTATCCGACCGGGGCGTCCGGTTGCCACGACAACAAGGGGTGGACGGCCGAGGAAACCGCGGAGTGGGTTCAGCGCTTCGTCGAGACGCCCAAGGAGACCTACGGAGACGACGGCGAGGTGGAGGTCGTCAGTCTGCCGGGGTACAACGGGCCGCTCTGCCGGAAGATCACCGTGCAGTTCGAGTTCTGGAAGCTGGTGTACGGAGTCGCGGACGGCGACGACGGCGAGCGGCTCTCGGACGGGGCGCGGCCCGACTACTACTTCGACATCCGCCGGGTGAAACGCGTCGAACTCCAGTTGGACGCGCGCGTCGAGCGGAGGATCGCCCTGCCCACCGCCCTGTACGCGACGGACCGCAGCCCCTGCGAGGGCGCCCTTCTCTCGATCACCGTGGGCAAGCCGCTGGCCACCAAGGAACTGCCCGAGGAGGTCGCGGTCGGCGGCGGGGAGGAGGACGTCTGGGGCCGGGCCGTCGTGGACTTCCGGTCGAAGCGGGTCGTCGACCACGAACTGTCCGAGCCCTCGGCACCGCACGTGTGCAGCCCGGACGGCAAGCCCACCGCCGACCCGGCCGACGTACCCGCACCGGGCTCCGAGCCGACGTACCCGTACCCCACGGACCTGTTCCCGACCGGCCTCTACCCGACGCCCGACTACAGCATCGACATCGACGACGTCTTCCGCTCACCCGCGTCCTGAGCCCCGTCCACGCGATACGGGCGTGCACCGGCCTCTTGGCCTCTTCGCTTCCACCTTTCACCTTCACTCTTCACTTCAACTCAACCTCGGGGAATCACATGCGTATGCGCACCACGGCCACCGTCCTTTCCGGCGCCCTCGTCCTCTCGGCGCTCCTTCTTCCGGGCGCCGCCCAGGGAGTTGAGCGTCCTGGGGTGGCGACGGATCTCAGAGCCCTCGCCTCGCAGAGCGGCGGGCTGCCGAAGGACCCGATCGGCGACACCACCTTCACGAAGGGGGTCGTCAACAAGGGCAAGGACATCGTTCTCGGCGTGACGGGCAAGAAGGCCGTTCCCGTCACGTTCACCGCCTTCGACGAGGAAGGCCTGGCCCTCACCCAGGCGTTCCTGTGGCAGGGCACCGACATCTCGAGCACGGACACCATCACCGGCGCCCTGGGGACGGACGCCGACCCCGCCTGCACGGAGACGACGGTCCAGGGCGGCTACAGCTACAGCTGCCAGGCGGTCTTCACCATCGACCCCGCGGTCGACTTCAAGGGCGGCAACGGCACCCCGGGGGCCTGGAAGCTCCTCCTGGGCGCCTGGGACCTCTACCTGAACATCAGCATCGACGACGACGTCGCCAGGGCCAACATCAAGCGCGCCGCCAAGCTGACCGTCAACGCCACCCCGGAGCCGGTGAAGAAGGGCAAGACCATCACGGTCACCGGCAAGTTGACGCGCGCCGACTGGTCCACGGGCAAGACCACGGGATACGCGACCCAGCCGGTGAAGCTGCAGTTCCGCAAGAAGGGCAGCAGCACCTGGAGCACCCTCAAGACGGTCAAGACCAGCCGCACCGGCGCCCTGAGCACCACCACCAAGGCCGGCTCCGACGGCGACTACCGCTTCGTCTTCGCCGGTACCGCCACGACCGGCGCCGCGACGTCGCCCGGCGACTTCATCGACGTCAAGTAGGGGCCAAGCAGGGGGCCAAGTAGGGTGCAGGGGCTTCCCGGCCCGGACCGGGATCAGTCCGGGATCAGTCCCGGTCCGCGCGGGCGTCCACGAAACGGCTCCCCGCGCGGCGGCGGGCCACCAGCGTGGCCAGGGCGGTGCGTGAGGAGACCCCGGTCTTGCGGAAGGCGCGGGAGACATGGGTCTCGACGGTGCGCCGGCTGACGTAGAGCCGGTCCGCGATGGCCTGGCTGGTGAGGCCCTGCGCCACCAGCTCGGCTATCTCCAGCTCCCGGGCGGTCAGGGTGGCCAGCAGCTGGGTGAGTTCGGCGCGGTCCGGGGAGTCGTACGGGGCCTCGGCGGCGCCACCGGGCGGGCGGTTGGCGTCGGCGAGGCCCACCAGCATTCCGCTGCCGCCCGCCTCGGCGAGCCGACGGCCCCTGAGCCAGGCGCGGGTGCCGCTCCGGCCGTGGCCCGCCGCCGTTTCCAGCGGGGCGCCGAGCAGCAGGGAGTAGGCCTCCCAGAAGGCCGCGCCGCAGCGGGCGCTCTCCGCCGCGGCCTCCGCGAACAGGTCCGCCGCCGCTGCCGTGTCCCCCTGCGCCAGCGGCAGATGGGCGGTGCTGCGCAGCGCGGACGCCCGCAGCATCGGCAGCCCCAGTTGCTCCGCCTCCTTGCGTGCCCGTTCGGCCCAGCTCCTGGCCTCCTCGGGCCTGCCCGTCACCAGCGCGGCCGTGACCAGGATCTCCAGGTAGAGCGGGCGCATCGACGGCTGGATCCGCTGCAGTTCGGGGCCGCCGGCCCGGAGCATCGCGTCCCGGGCGCGGACCGGATCGCCCGCCATGAGCGCGGCCCAGCCGAAGATGCACCAGGCCGTGGACGCCCACCAGTCGACCCCGGTACCGGCGGCGGCCACCGCCTCCTCGGCGACGGCGAGCGGGCGCGGGTCGCCCGGCGGGCAGGCGGCGACGAGCGCCGCGGCCTTGCTCGCCAGGACGAACGCCAGCAACTGGTCGCTGCCGATCCCGCGGGCGATGTCCTCGGCCTGGTCGGCGAGTTCCAGCGCCGAGGAGATCCGGCAGGTCTGGACGCGGATGTGCGACAGGCACAGCAGCAGATGCGGCATGACATACAACTGGCCGCTGCGCCGGGCGATGTCGAGACCGCGTTCCGCGTGCCGCTCGGCATCCGGATAGCGCTCCAGGAAAGCCTCCGCCCAGCCGAGCCTGGCCAGCGGTTCGCACAGCGCGGTGAGGTCGTTGTCGGGCAGCGAGTCGACCAGGGCAGCGGCCTGCCGGGCGAGCCCGTGCGCCGCCGCCATGTTGCCCTCGTACGCCTCTCCCAGCGCGGCCACGGCGAGGACGCCCGCCTCCTTGACCTCGTCCCCCAGCGACCGGGCCGCCGCGAGCGCCACCTCGACCTCGGTGCGCACCTCGGCGTACGACGTGCCGCTGTCCTGGGGCGCGGCCGAGCCCAGCTCCAGACCGAGCCGGACGACGTCGCCAGGGGCGGGGTCGCGGGCCAGTTCGCGGCGCAGCAGGGCGACGGCCTCGGTGCAGCGCCCGAGGTGACGTTCCACCAGCGCGCACAGGACGACCGCGCGCACTCTGACGCGGTCCTGGTTCCCGTCGGTGGCCGGGGCGCCGGGTGACCGCCGTGGCGTGCGTGGGGTGGCGATCAGCTCCTGGAGCAGGTCGCGGCTCTCGCGCAGGCCACCGCAGGCGGCCAGCGCGCGGGCGCGACTCAGGACCAACTCACGCCGGTGGGCGGTGTGTTCGGGGGTGTGCGGCAGATGGCGGAGCACCACGTCGAGCCAGTGGGCACAGCTCGCCGGGGCGGTGCGGGCGGTTCGTGCGGCGGCCTCTTCGAGTACGGCCACCGCTGCCGGGTCCCAGTCGGTCAGTGACTGTTCGACATGGTGGGCCCGTTCGGCGGCGGAGGCACCCGCGCGGGCCAGCTCCCGCGCGGCGAGCCGGTGGATCTCGACGCGTCTGAGGAGCGGGGTGCTCTCGTGGACGAGGGTGCGTACGACCGGATGCCGCAGCGTCAGCAGGCCCTGCGGGGTGGAGCGCAGCAGGTCGCGGCCGGTGAGGGCGTGGACGTCGGCGGTGAACTCGGCGCCGGAGCGGCCGGTCACCCGGCTCAGCATCGCCGGGGTGGCGTGCTCGCCCAGTACCGCCACGGCGTCGACGAGGCCGCGCTGGGCGGGGTCGAGCGCGGTCAGTTCGTCCAAGAGCAGGGTGCCCAGCTCGGGCGGTGCCGAGGAGTTGGGCGAGGCGGAGGAGCCGTGCGGTGCCGAAGGCCCTGGTGGCGCCGAGGAGTTGGGCGGCGTACCGCCTCGGTGGGCCTGAAGGAGGGTGAGGAAGTAGAAGGGGTTGCCCTCGCTCGCGGCGTACAGCGCGGTCGTCTCGGCGGGGGGCAGGGCGGGGCCGGCCAGTTCGGCGCAGTCGCGTGCGCTCAGTGGTCGCAGGCCGAGGCGGACGACCGTACCGGTGTCGAGTTCGCGGGTGAGCCTGGCGGCGAGGGACTCGGGGCTCTGGCGGTCTCGGCGGGTCACGGCCAGGACGACGGGGGCGTGCACGGGATGGCGTACGAGATGGTCCAGCAGTTCCAGGGACGCCGGGTCCGCCCAGTGCAGGTCGTCGAGGGCGAGCAGCAGCCCGGAGGGGGCGGCGAGCCGGGTGAGCAGGGCGGCCGTGGACCGGTGCAGTCCGAAACGGTCGGCCGTGCCGCTCCGTTGGAGGAGGGGTGCCACCGCCTCCGTATCCGTCTCCTGGAAGCCGTCCAGGGTGTGCGGGGCGAGGTGGGCGAGCGCGTCGGTGAACACCTGGAACGGCACCCGCCGCTCGAACTCCGTGGCCCTGCCGCGCAGTACGGTCATGCCGCGCCGACGGGCCCGCTCGCAGACCTCGCCGAGCAGCCGGCTCTTGCCGATGCCGGCCTCACCGGTGATGTCGACGAGCCGGGAACGGCCGCCGTCACCGAACTCCCCACCCCCTGCCGGGCGGCGCGCACCGCCTGCCGCACGGTCGAGCAGCTCGTCGAACCTGGCCAGTTCGACGGAACGACCCAGCAAGGGAACCCCGCTCCCGCTGTCCCCAACTACCCCGTCCACGCGCACAGTTGCCCCCTGTCTTTACATTCCCCCCACACATCATTCTCTTACGGTGATCGCCGTAACCGCCGCGTCGGTGAACCGGGAGTCGAGGCGCCGGAAAAGTTCCCGCCCGCGCCGTCGAGACCGTGATTCAGGTACTGACCTCGTAGAACTACCGGTACCTGGGGGCCGACGCCGCCCGGATGCTTGGCGGCGTGGACGGATGACGGCGGACATGACACATCGGTGGCACGGGTTGTCCGCCCGCGCAGGCAGCCGTTCGCGATCCCGCTCTGCCTTTCGAGCACTCCCGCCCAGTCCGGAGCAGAAATGATCAAGCGAATCGCGCTACGCGCAAGAAGTAATACGGCGATCAGGGGTTCCGTTTTCCTGGTCCTTCTCGTGGCTTTCCTGGCCGTCGTATCCCTCCAGTCCCCCCTGGGAGCCACGAAGGCGGTGGCCGCGAGCGACCCCTGTCCGGGAGGCAACAATTCGGGACAGCAGTCATGGCCCTGTTCCAACCTGCGCAACCAGAACCTTCTTCCGGAGCGGACGATGCCGCGCACCGTGTACCGCGGTGACTCCCGGAACCCGTACACGATATTCAACAACGGCTTCGGCTCACGGGGCGGCAACAACAATATCGTCTCGCATGTGCAAGGCGACCGGCCCGGGAACAGCAACTACATCTCGACGAGCGGATCGCTCGACATCACCACTCCGTTCGCGCGGAGCCAGGGACTGCGCAACCTCGAAAGCGCTGCCCGAACGCGCTGCGGTCAGCTGCAGGCCGTGGCCGACGCGAGCCGCGGGTGGGTGGCGAACATCTTTCCGTCGAGGTGCAGAAGCACGGCCACCGTGACGGCGGACAGCTACGTCTTCGAGATCAACACCCAGGCTGCCAGGAACGCGCTCCACGTGCCCACTCAGATCCGCGGGAACGCGAATCTCTACAACCAGTACGCGGTCCAGAACGAATGGGCCTACGTCCACCGGATTCCGCGCGAGGCGATCCAGGGAGTGCGCGTCTACCGAATGACCGCGCGAGCGACCGGGACCCTGATAGACACGCGCTCCATCACCTTCACCTACAGCCATTACCTGATAAACCCCCACTACAACCCGGGCGCGACGGTCTACCGGCCGAACAACGACACGAGTTCCAGTTTCACCTACACCTCGAACCTGAATATTCCCAGGATTCCCGCGAACGAGTACACCCGGGGTTGCAGCGCGATCACGATGTGCAGAGGCGGTGGCAGCTGACCATGCGAGAAGTGAGAGAACCCACCTCCGAGACGAAGGCGATCGCATCGTGAAAGACAACAAGCGGGCAGCGGCTGTCCGGACCGGAACCTCACCTCGACGGCGGACGCGCGGCGGTCTCCTCGCCACCCTGGCCCTGCTGGCTGCCGGCACACTGACCTTCGCCGCGCCGGCGCGAGCCGACGAGAACACGGTCTGGGAGCAGGTGGAGGCGCTGGCCGAGCACGAAGGCGCCATCGCCGCTTTCGAGGACGCCGAGGTCGGGCCGGTGATCATCTTCCCGAAGGACCACACCGGGGACATCGACAACCTGCAGCCCCCGCCGGACTGGACCGACTCCACCGGGCACACGCCCACCAGCTGGCCCACGCCCGTCACCGGGAAGAGCCCCACCTTCACCACCGACGACCTCACCACCCTCATCAGCGCGGCCTACGAAGCGGTGCAGCCCGAGGGCGACCTGACGTACGAACTCTTCGTGACCTACGACGGGCCCACCGACCGCGTGGTGGTGCGGACCAACGCCCCGGCCTCGGTCACCGACCCCCTGGCCGCCGCGCACAGCCCCGAACTCGTTGTCGACAGGGAGACGACCAGTGTGCCGGAGATCGCCAAGTGCAAGCCGACGCACGGTCCCCTCGTGTCCGGATTCCTCTCGGACCCCCTCACCCAGCTGAAGGCGCTGGCCGACTTCAACTGCGCCCTCTCGTACTTCGACGACCCCGAGTACGGGCCGGTGATCATCTTCCCGAAGGACTACACCGGGGACATCGGGCACCTTCCGCAACCCGAGAACTGGACGGACGCCGGCGGACAGTCGGCGAGCGGCTGGCCCGCCCCCGCCACCGGGCTGAGCCAGCTGTTCACCTCCGAGAAGGTGGACGAGGTCACCGAGGCCGCCTACGCACGGCTCGCGCCCGAGGGCGACAACACCTACAACACGTTCGTCTACTACGACGGTTCGATCGACCAGGTCATCGTGCTCACGGCCGCCCCGCCGTCGGTCACCGGTCCGCTGGTCAGCGACTATCCCGGCCTGCTCAGGATCAGGCCCAGTCCGGACAACGACGTCCGGCTGATCAACGTCAACAGCGGCAAGGTCCTCAACGCGGAGGGCTGCGGCACCGGGACCGGGATCAACCAGTGGGCCTCGCTGGACAACACCTGCCAGCAGTGGCGGTTCGCCGTCACGAGCGACGGCCACTACACCATCACCAACGTCAAGACCGGCCAGGCCCTGGAGAACGTTCACTGCGGAACCTGGAACGGCGCGTTGATGGGCCTGGCGACCCCCGCCGACAACAACTGCCAGAAGTGGGACTTCGTCGAGGCCAACGGCCACTACACCATCACCAACGTCGCGAACGGCCAGGCCGTCGATGTGAAGAACTGCTCGACGGCCGACGGCGCCCTGGTCCGCCAGTGGCCCTCGCTCGGCAACACCTGCCAGCAGTGGGACATCGCGCTGGTCGGCAGCTGATCGCCGGGGCGTAGGCCCCCGCTACGCGCGACGGTCCGCCGGTTCCGCCGGCGGACCGTCGCGTCCTGCGTACGCGAGATGCGCGCAGGACGTAGGCAGGGCGAGGCCAACGGGATGGTTCCCGGCCGGTGTTCACTCCGCCCGCCGGTGCGCCGACACCCACCAGCTCGCGATCTGGACGCGGGTTCCGAAGCCGAGCTTGGTGCGGATGTTCCCGACGTGGAAGTCGACCGTACGCAGCGACAGGACCAGTCTGGCGGCTATCTGACGGTTGCTCATGCCCGTGGCCACCAACTCGGCCACCTCCAGTTCGCGACGTGTCAGAGGACCGGGGGCGGTGGCCGGGTCCGCCGGTTCGGCGCCGGTGTCCAGGGCGTGGTCGATGGCCTGTCGGGGGCTGTCGTGGCCGCCGCCGACCGCGACAGCCCGCTCGTACGCCTCCGGACCCAGCGCCCCCGCGACCCTCAGTTCACACCTTGCGTGGAACCCGGCCATCAGCGGACCGAACGCGGAAACGTCCACACCCAGATCACGCAGCAGCTTGCGCACGGAGCCCATGACCCGGCCCGCCCGTTCGTACTCCCCGTGGGAGGCGATGATCCAGGCGAGGGTCTCCAGCATCAGCGCGGCACTGAGCGGCTCGTTGAAGCCCCGCTCGATCTCGAGCGCGGCCCGGATCAGCGCCACGGCCTCCTCGCGGTCACCGCGCCCCCAGGCGTCCCAGCTCAGGGCCCACATCGCATGCGCGCGAGCCCACCGCTCACCGTGCACCCGCGCCAGGGCGACCGCCTGCCGGCCGGTCTCCGCCCCACGCGGATTCCCCATGTCCCTCTGCAGTCCGGCCAGTTGGAACAGCTGGAAGACCGCCGCCGCTTCCCCCTCGGCCGCCGTCTGGGCAGCGACCGCGCGTTCGAACAAGGGGACGGCCTCCGTCATCCGCCCCTGGAACATCGCCAATGAGGCGCGCAGGCCCACGACATGGGCGCTCACCACCCGATCGCCCTGCCGCTCGCCCAGCTCACCGGCCTCGGCCAGCCACCGGTCGGCCGCTCCGTGGTCGCCCTGCAGCAGCGCCACCCAGGACGCGGCGCACAGCGCCCGGGCACGGGCGGGGGTGGGTTCGGGCGCGGCGGCGAGCACACGGTCGAGCTGCCGTCGCCCTTCGCCGAGGAATCCGCCGACGCACCAGTGGAAGCGCAGCGCCGCGGCCAGCGCGAGGGCGGCCTGCGGGTCGTCGTCGTGAGCCAGCGCGGCCAGCAGATTGGCGTGCTCGGCGCGCAGGCGGGCCAGGGCCTCCTCCTGCCCGGGTCCGTACCAGCCGTCGGCGATGCGCTCGGCGAGGGCGAGGTGGAAGTCGCGGTGCCGCCGCAGCAGGAGCTCTTCCTCGCCGGACCCGGCGAGCCGCTCCCGGCCGTACTCGCGGATGGTCTCCAGCAGTTGGTAGCGGGGCAGGCCCTCGTGCTCGACGGGCAGGACGACGGACTGGACGACCAGCCGGTCGAGGAGGTCAAGCACCTCCCGCGCGGGGATGCCCTCTCCGGCACAGACCGCCTCGGCGGCGTCCAGGACGAAACCGCCGGCGAAGACCGAGAGCCGGTGCCAGAGCAGCCGCTCGGCGGGGGAGCACAGTTCGTAACTCCAGTCGATCGCCGCGCGCAGGGTCCGCTGCCGGGGCCGTGCGGTCCGGCTGCCCCCGGTGAGCAGCGCGAACCGGTCCTCCAGCCGGTCCACGGCCTGTTCCACGGTGAGCGTACGCAGCCGGGACGCGGTCAGCTCGATGGCGAGCGGCAGCCCGTCCAGGCCGGCGCACAGCCGGGTGACCGTGTCCCAGTTGGCGTCGGTGATCCGGAAGGCGGGCCGTACCGCGCACACACGGTCCCGCAGGAGTTCGACCGCTTCGTCCGGCACCTTCAGAGGCGCCACGGTGAAGACGTGTTCGCCGGCGATACCGAGCGTCTGACGGCTCGTCGCCAGTACGCGCAGGTCGGGACAGGCCGACAACAGCGTGTCCGCCAGTTCGGCGCAGGCGTCGAGCAGGTGCTCGCAGTTGTCCAGCACGATCAGTGCCCGGCGCTCGCCCAGGTGCTCGGCGAGCGTGACGAGGGCGGGCCTGGCGCCCGAGGCCACGTTGCCCACGGCGGAGGCGGCCACGGTCGCCACCGCCGAGGGATCCCGCACCGGTGCCAGGTCGACCAGCCACGTCCCGTCCGGGAAGGCCCGCCTGGCCGCGGCGGCCACTTCCAGTGCCAGCCGGGTCTTGCCCACGCCGCCCACTCCGGTGAGAGTCAGCAGCCGTGCCGAGCCGAGGAGACGGCGAACCTCGGTGATGTCGTGGCGCCTGCCCACGAACGTGGTGAACGCCTCCGGCAGGTTGCCTGTCCGTGAGACCGGCACGGTCACGTCACTCGCCTCCCGCCGCGAGTCGCCGCGGCTCGGCAACGGCTGACGCACACACGCACTTGACCGGAATGGCGGCTGAGCAGGTCGATTCCGTTACGTCCGTGACCTGTAGTGGACCGGTCTCAGCTTGGAGATCGGTGCTTAGATATGATCAACATCAGCATAACCGGGCATATCGAGCCACGTCCAGTATTCCGGTACGGTCCGTATTTTTGCTGGTCAGGGCCGTATTTCAGGACACGCGCGGCCTTGTCGTAGCGGCCGTTCCGGAGCGGCCTCCGCCCTCGTTCTCGTCCACCGGGTCCTCGGAGCCCTCAAGCTCCTCGTGCGAGGTCTCCGGAAGCAGCGCCACCGCCAGGACCGCGATCCCGTACGCGCTGCCCGCGAACAGGCCGATGCTGGCGCCCATGCCGAGCCGGTCGCTGAGGAAGCCGACCAGCGCGGGGAAGGCCGCCGCGACGATCCGGCCGAAGTTGTAGCAGAAGCCCTGCCCTGTGCCCCGTATCGCTGTGGGGTACAACTCGGCGAAGAGCGCGCCGAGACCCGCCGGGATGCCCGCCGAGAAGAAGCCGAGCGGGATGCCCAGGAAGAACATCTGGGTGTCGCTGATCGGGAGGAAGAGGTAGGTCACCACCGAGACGAGACACATCACCGCGAAGAACATGATGTTCCGGCGGCGGCCGATGCGGTCCGCCAGGTTGCCCGAGGTGAGGTAGCCGAAGAAGGCGGCGGCGATGAAGACCGCCAGGTAGCCGCTGGTCTTGAGGACCGACAGGCCGTGGGTGGTGCGGAGGTAGGTGGGCAGGAAGGTGGTCAGCGCGTAGTAGCCGCCGTGGCTGCCGAGGCCGAGGAGCGCGCCGAGCAGGGTGACGCGCAGCAGGTCCGGCTTGAAGATCCGCAGCAGGGAGACCCGGTTCTCGGCCTTCGCCGCCCGCCGCAGATAGAGGGGCGGGTCGGTGACCTTGCGGCGGATGACGATGACCAGGACGGCCGGCAGCGCGCCGAGCCAGAACATCGACCGCCAGGCCCACTCCTCCGGGAACAGACTGAACAGCACGGTGTACGTCGCCAGCGCGAGCCCCCAGCCCAGCGCCCAGCCGCTCTGTACGGTGCCCAGCGCCCGCCCGCGGTTACGGGTCCCCATGTACTCGCTGACCAGGACCGCGCCGGCCGCCCACTCGCCGCCGAAGCCGAAGCCCTGGATGCTGCGCAGCACCATCAGTTGGGAGTAGTCGGTGGTGAAGCCGATCAGGACGGTGGCCGTGGAGTAGACGATGATCGTCCACTGCAGGACCCGGACGCGTCCGTAGCGGTCGGAGGCCCAGCCCGCGAGCCAGCCGCCGAACGCGGTGAAGATCAGGGTGACGGAGGCGAGAGTGCCGGCGGCCCCGGTACTCAGATGCCAGGTGGCCAGCAGGGTCGGCAGAACGAGCCCGAACATCTGCGCGTCGGCGGCTTCGAGCGTCCAGCCTCCGAACGCGGCCCAGAAGGCTCGTTTCTGCGGTTTGTCGGTGTCCCGGTACCAAGCGAACATGCGTCGGCTCTCTTCGTGTGCGGGGAACGTGAGCGGAGAGGAGGAGAAGGGGGGAAGCGAGGGGAGGAGCAGCAGAGACAGAGAAGGGGAGCGGCGGGGTCAGCGGATGTCGATGCGGTAGCGGAAGGTGTGCGCGAGTCCGCGTGAGCGGCGGTACTCCAGCGGTGTCGCGTCGTGCGAGCGGGCGACGCGCTCGACCACGACCACCGGCTCGGCGCGCGCGCAGCCGAGGAGCAGGGCGTCGGCGGCACCGGCGGCCTCGATGGTCAGCTCCTCCGTGGCCGCCGCGACGATCTGGCCGCACGCGCGTTCGTACGTCGGATACAGCAGGTCACCGAGGTCGTCGGCGCCGATCCGCTCCAGCGGCTCGAACAGCGGCAGCGGCAGCCAGATGTCCTCGACGAGGACGGGCTGCTCGTCGTAGAGCCGCAGTCGGTGCAGATGGAGCACCTCGTCGCCGGTGCCGATGCCGAGGGCGGTGGCGATGGCCGGCGTACTCACCTGCCGGGCGGCGGAGAGGATACGGCTCTGCGGGAAGCCGCTGCCCGCGCTCCCGAACCGGAAGAAGCGGAACAGCGAGGCGTCCAGGGACGCCCTGCGCACGAAGGTCCCCGTGCCCTGGCGCCGCTCCAGCAGGCCCTCGTCCACGAGGTCGCGGAACACGCGCCGCATCGTCCCGAGGGACACCTCGTAGTACTCGACCAGGGCGGACTCGGCGGGCAGCGGCTGGTCGGGGGACCACTCGCCGGACCGGACGCGTTCGGCGATCACCTCCCGGAGACGGGCGTGCAGCGGCAGCCGGGGGTCGGTCCGAGCGAGGTCGGCCGCGCCACGGCTCTGTGGTGTGGGTGAGATGGACTGCATGGCGAGAAAGCATGGTCTCGAATCCTGCTGACGTCTAGTCCTTCATAGGACTATTCTTTGTACGTGACTTCCGTACCGCCAGTGCCCCTCACTCGGTCCGCCGCCGCCTTCGACACCCACGCCCATGTCTTCGAGCGCGGTCTGCGACTGGCGCACGGGCGGCGGTACAGCCCGGACTACGACGCCACAGTGGACGCCTATCTGGCGCTGCTCGACGCCCATGGCCTCGCCGCCGGGGTCCTGGTGCAGCCCAGCTTCCTCGGCACGGACAACTCGTATCTCCTCGACGCCCTCGGCAAGGCGCCGGAACGCCTGCGCGGGGTCGCCGTCATCGACCCCGGGACACCGGGGGAGGAGCTGGACCGGCTCGTGGCGGCGGGCGTGCGCGGTATCCGGCTCAACCTCGTCGACCGCCCGGTGCCCCCGCTGGACGAGCCCCTCTGGCAGCGCCTGGCCCGCGAACTGGCCGCCCGCGCACTGCACTTGGAGGTCCAGGCGCAGCGACTGCAGTGGACGGAGCTGGAGCCCTGGCTGCTCCGCTGGCCCGGCGCCGTGGTCGTCGACCACCTGGGACTTCCGGGGGACCCCTCGCTGTCGTATCCGGGTTCCCTCGCGCTCGCCCGGCTGCTGGCCGCGCCGCATGTGTGGGTGAAGGCGTCCGCGCCCTACCGCTCGGCGCCGGGCGCGGCCACCGCGATGCTGCGCGCCCTGCTGAGCGCGGGCGGCGGTGAGCGGATGCTGTGGGGCAGCGACTGGCCCTGGACCCGCCACGAGCGGGACCGGGTCTACGGCACGACCCTGACCTGGCTCACGGCCGAACTCGGCCCCGCCGAGACCCACCGCGTCCTGTGCGCCAACCCGGCACGGCTGTTCGGCGGGATCACCGGTCCGGGCGCGGACCGGAGGAGCTGACTGGAGGAGCTGACCGGAGGAGCCGGCAGGCGGAAAATTGCGCGCCGGGCCGTCCGGCGGGCGATCTTCGCAATCAAATGGCGCGCGTTTTCGGGGACGATGGGCAGATGACGGACGGCAGTTACTACGAACGCATCGACGAGCACCGCTACAAGCCGACGGTCCACGTGGGCGGCGCCTGGGACCCGGACGAGCAGCACTTCAGCCCGCTCGGCGGTCTCATCGTGCACGCCATGGACCGCCATCTGGCCGCCCGGCCGGACTCCGGGCTCGTCCTGTCCCGGATCAGCCACGACATCCTCGGCCGGCCCGCCCTCGACGAGTGCGAGATCCGGGTGGAGACCCTGCGCCCCGGCCGCACCATCGAACTGCTCGAAGCCGTCGTCCTCATCGCGGGACGCCCGGTGGTCCGCACCCGCGCCTGGCTGCTCGCCGCCCTCGACACCACCGCAGTCGAAGGCGGCCCCGAGGACCGGCTCACCCCTCCCGAGGCACTCGACCCCTGGTCGATGCACCTGGCCTGGCCCGGCGGATACGTCGCCTCACTGGACGTCCGCCAGGTCGCACCGCCCCGGCCCGGCCGCGCGACCGCCTGGCTCTCCACCCGACTCGCCCTCGTCGCCGACGAGCCCAGCAGCCCGCTCGCGTCCTACGTCACCCTCGTCGACACCGCCAATGGCATCGCCGTACGGCAGCCGCCCACCGCCTGGATGTTCCCCAACGTCGATCTGACCATCCATCTCCACCGGCAGCCCGAGGGCGACTGGACCGGCCTGGACACCACCGTCACCTTCGGCCCCACCGGCCAGGGCCTCACCAGCAGCGTCCTGCACGACATCCACGGCCCGGTCGGCACCGCCCAGCAGATGCTCACGGTCCGGCCCCAGCGGTCTCTCTGAAACCACGGCAACCTTTCGGGGCGCCGTGGAGACTAAGGGCCGGAAGCACTCTCGACACGTGCTCTCAACACGTGTTCTCAGCAACTGTTTTCCGGACCAGGTAAGGACCTCTGCCGTGGCGTCCCGTTCTTCGCGTCGTTCCCCGCGCCGCTCGCCCAACAAGCGGCGCACCGTGCTCGTCTGCGCCTCCGTGGCCGCCGTCGCGCTGGTCATATCCCTGGTCGTGGCCTTCCGCCCCGACCACCAGCCCGACAAGGGGGACAGCGCGGCCAGCTCCTCCGTCGCCGGTACCCGGGTGACCCTCCCGCCCACCGTGCCGGTACCGGAGTCGACGCCGGCCCCGACGCCCTCCGCCAGCCGCTCCCCGAGCCCGAAGGCGACCCCGGCCAGGCCGAAGGCCACCCCCGAGCCCACCGCCACCGCTTCGAAGTCCTCGGCAGCGGCGGGCGGTTCGGCGGCCCGGCCGGCCTCCGGGTCGGCCCCACTGGCGGGCCGGATCAAGCCCGGCACCACCTACCAGGGCGTCGCCACCTTCTACGGCGCGGGCAACGGCGACGGCCACGCCTGCTCGTACGGCCCGAGCAGTGACGTCATGACCGCCGCGATGAACACCACGGACTACGAGACGTCCATGGCGTGCGGGGCGTACATCCTCGTGCGGGCGGCGAGCGGGGCCTCGGTCACGGTCCGGATCACCAACGAGTGCCCCGGCGACTGCGCACCCGGCCAACTCGACCTCAGCGCCGAGGCGTTCGCCAAGATCGCCGACCCGGTGGCCGGCCGGATCCCGATCAGCTGGAGCCTGCTGAGCCCCGCCACGGCCGCCCCGCTCTCGGTCCGCTACAAGACCGGGTCCAGCCAGTACTGGTGCGGCATCCAGGTCATCGGCCACCGCAACCCGCTGGCCCGCCTCGAAGTCCGTACCGGCGGCGGCAGTTGGGTCCGGCTGGCGCGCACCGAGTACAACTACTTCCTCTCCGAGCAGGGCACCGGCTGCGGCGGTTCGATCAGGATCACCGACATCTACGGGGAGCAGCTGACCCTCGACGGCATCGCGGTGCGGCCCGACGCCGTCCAGGCGACCAGCGTCCAGTTCGCCGCGCACTGAACCGAGGGGTTGACGGTCAGCGGCCCAACGCCTTCAGTACGGCCTCCAGCTGGCGGAGCGGCTCGGTGCCGACGAGACGCAGGGCGACCGTGTCCGCACCGGCGGCCGACAGCGCGCCGATGCCCTCGGCGACCTTCGTGGCGCTGCCGGAGAGCGTGAACACCTCCTCCTGCGGGCGGCCCAGCCACGCGCTGTGGCCCTCGGTGTGCGGGTGCAGGGCGCGTGCCACCTCGTCGGGGTCGTCGCCCACGCAGGCGAAGGCGAACACCGTCAGTGTGTGCTCGGGACCCGCTCCGCCCTTCGCGTTCAGCGCCCGGGTGTTCTCCAGGTCGCGCGGGCCGTGGCCTTCCGCGATCAGCGTCCCGTCCGCGACCCGGCCGGACAGCTCCAGCGAACGGGCGCGCACCACCCCAGCGACCACCGGCGGCACTTCGACGGGCGGGTGCACCAACTGGACGCCGTCCAGACGCACTTCACGCCCCTCCAGCTCGACCCGCTCCCCGCGCAGCAGAGCCCGTACGGAGGTGATCGTCTCCTCCAGCAGAGCCAGCGGCGAACGGGGTGTGACGCCCACCTGGACCATCCACTCGCGCCCTCCGTGCCCGATCCCGGCGACGAACCGACCCGGGAACACCCGGGCCAGCGTCGCCACTTCCATCGCGAGCAGTGCCGGACTGCGCAGCGGGGCCGGGGCGATCCCGATGCCCACCCGCAGCCGTTCGGTGGCGCCGAGGGCCACGGCCGCCGCCGACACTCCGCCGTTCCAGCCGAGGTCCTCCACCACCCACAGGTCGTCCACACCGAGGGCCTCGGCCCGCCGCGCGAACCCGGGCAGTCCTTCCGGGGCCCAGTCGCGGTCGTACATCACACCGATCCGAAGCCCGGCCGGTTCCGTCAGGTCAGGCAGGTCCGTCTGGTTGGTCATCTCCCGAACCTACGATCCCCACCGGGCGTGATCAACTAGGTATTCAGCCCTTGACCGGCTTCCCGCGCCCCCAGCCCCACGCCAGCCGGTCCGCGCCTGACTGGTTGGTGGTGGCCAGCCAGGGGCGGGCGGTGGTGCCCGTCAGGGTCTGGATCGAGTACATGTCGTCCGTGCGCAGGCCGGGCCAGTACACGGAGCCCATCCTCAGCTCGCGGAAGGTGTCGGTGACGGCCTGCATGAAGTTGACGAAGTTGTTGTCGGGGGTCTTCTTGTTGTAGTCGAGGCCCGTGGTCATGAAGGCCCCGAACTCGTCCGCCACGGTCCGGCTCGCGCAGTCGCCGATGCGCACCTTCAGGTCGGCCACCCACTGGTCGTAGGTCGCGTAGTCCTTCCAGAAGCCGTAGTGGTGCAGCGAGAGGTACGTGCCCTTCAGCCGCGGGTCGGCGCAGACGGACGTGACGTGGTCGTTGTACCCGGCGCCGCTCACGAACACCTGGTTGCGCGGCACGGACCTGTACGTCGCGAGCCACTTCGCCGCGATGTCGGCCCACTCGGTGTCGGTGTAGCCGTGCGGCTCGTTCATCGGCTCGAAGTACACGCGCCTGTCGTTCTTGTAGGCCTTCACGACCCGGTCCCACATCGGCCAGTAGGTGGCCTGGTCGTCGATGAAGCCGTCCTTCTGGGCGCCGGTGCCCTCCCAGTAGGAGACGATCACCTTGAAGCCCTGGTCGGACGCCGCGTCGATGACACCCCGGTACGACTTCCAGTAGGCGCCGTTGACCGTGTACGGGTTGATCGGCAGCCGCACCGTGTTGGCACCGAGGTTCGCGCGGAACGCCGCGATGATCCGGGTCGCCTTCGAGTACGTCTGGGCGTAGGTGTCGGTGGTCGACAGACCGGACAGCTGGAGCAGGTCGTCGGCGAAGTTGTCGCGCGGGTCGGCCCAGTTGACGCCCTTGAACGCGGTCGTGTCCTTGGCCAGCCCGTGGGAGGCGGGAGCGGAGGAGGCGGCCGTGGGGGAAGCGGAGGCGGGGGCCGGGCTCGCGGCGACCGCAGTGCCGCTGGTCGCGGCGAGGGCGAGGGCCACGAGGGCGGCGCGCAGCCGGGGGGAGGAGGGGCGGATGCCGCCGAGGACGTTGCGCATCAACTTGCCCTTTCGCATGCCGGTCGAAGGACCGAGGGGGGCGATGTTTACGTAAACATCGAGGCGCCGGAATCGTTGCACCCGGCACGGAGATCGTCAAGGTTTCCGACGTGTAACGCGTCCGCCGGGCGGAACGAGGGGCGACGGGTCGAACACGCTCAGGTCGAGGCGAACCGCAGGGTCCCGCTCGTCGTCTCGGTGCCGCCCTGGACGACGCGGAAGGACCAGCGGCCGTCCGCCTCCGGGCCGTCGCCGGGTACGCCCGGTGCGCCTGGCAGGCCTGGCCCGCCCGTTACGCACGGCACGGCCTCGATGTGTACCGGGCGGTCCCACTCGGTGAACCGGGTGGCGGACAACAGGCATTCGCTCAGGCGGCCCACCTTGCTCGGTTCACAACTCGCGCGGCTGTGAACCGCGTTCACAGCCTGCCGGGCCGCCTCCAGCAGCACCATGCCGGGCACGTGGTCGCTCGGGTGGTCGAAGTACAGGGGGTGGTGGAGGTCGGCGGGGGAGAGGAGGAGGGCGCCTGACGGGTTGCCGGACGGGTCGCCCGGCAGGTTGCCCGACGGGTCGCCCGACGAGTCTCCGGACAGGTCGCCGGGTTCGCGGGCGAGCATCACCTCCTCCGGGGTCCGTACGCCGGCCTCCGCCGGTGAGATCCGGCGCAGGCGCCCGTCGGGCACGGGCGCCCCGAACGCGTACGGGCCGCGCAGGGCGGCGTACTCCGCGCCGGTCAGGACGCGCACCCGGCCCTCGGCCGTGCCGAAGGGGCGGCCGTCCGCGCGGAACTCGGTCCGCAGGCTGAAGGAGACGGGCCCGGGCAGCCCCGGGGTGCGCCGGACGTCGAACACGTCGGTACGGCACACCACGTCGGTCGCGCCGTGGCCGACGACCGGTTCGGCGCCGTCGTACACCCGGAAGCCGATGTTCTTGATGACGGCCCTGCTCTCGGGCGGCGTACGGAGGAAGCGGTGGCCGACGTACAGGCCGATCTGGCGGAGGGTTTCGACGATCAGCATCGGGTCGTGGCGGCCGTCGCCGTCCGGGCGGAAGGTGGGGTGCGAGCGCGACCACTGGGCGGCCAGCAGGAAGCTTTCCTCACCGAGCGCGTGGCCGTCGGTGAGCAGGACCTCGGCGATCGACCGGCGGTGGACGAGGGCGCGCGGGACGGAGCGGTCCCAGCGGAGGGCGGGTGTGGTGGGTGCGGTGGGCGTCGCGGGTGTGGTCGGCGCGGCGGTCGGGCCGGAAAGCGAGAGGAATTCGGTCATAAAATCATGAGATCAATGATTCTTTTCCGATTGGGGATTCCGCTCCGGCCGTCGGATAGGTTCGCCTGAAGGGACGATTCTGGGAGTGGTCATGCAAGAACGCGCGGAAGTCACCCGGCGGTCCATTCTCGCGGCGGCGGCACTGCTGTTCGAGCGGCATGGATATGTGGGCACGAGCATCAGCGACGTGGCGCGGACGAGCGGCTACACCAGTGGCGCGATCTACTTCCACTTCGGCAACAAGGAGGGGCTGGCCCAGTCGGTCCTGGACGCCTACTTCGGGGAGTGGCCGAGACTCGTGGAGAAGTGGCGCTCCCGGGGCGGTCCGGTGCTCGACCGGACGGTGGGGCTGAGCCTGGAGGTCGCGCGGGAGTACCGCGACAATCTGATCGTACGGGCGGGCAACCGGCTCTGGAACGAGCACAAGAGCATCCCGACCCACCTGCCGCAGCCCTTCGTGGGCTGGATCTCCACGGTCGCCGAACTGCTCGCCGAGGCGCGGGACGCGGGGGAACTCGCCGCCGGTACGGATGTGTCCCGCGCCGCGCGGGTCGTCGTCGCCGGGTTCTTCGGCAGCCACAGCATCTCGGACGCCCTCGACCGGCGCCGGAGCGTCGAGGAGGCGGTGGCCGAGTTCTGGCTCCTGGTGCTGCCCGGGCTGCAGGCGGAGCCCGATCCGGAGGGATGTCTGGAGCGGGTACGGGGGCGGCTGCCCCGGCGGCCGAAATCCGAGGCAGCGGCGGCGGTCTGACATACCCGCATCACCCGTTTGGCTCACTTTTTTCCGCCCTCCCAAAGCATATGGATCAATATCTTTCCGGAATCCTTTCCGCTGAATGCCGAATCCGGAAATAGAGGTGCGGGCGAAGTGCTGGACCTGTTCGACTCCACTCGGGTGTGTGTCTCGTCGCCGTACTACGCGCTCGACGATCTGCGCGTGCCCGCTCCCGGGTACGCCGAGGCCCTCGTCCCCTGCCAACACCCCACCGGGCAGCAGGAGTTGCCGATCTCGGCGGCCGACGCCGGGCGGCGCCTCGCGGCCCTGGGGATGTGCGCGGCCCAGACCCTGCGGGCGCCGCACGAGGTGCCGCCGTACTACCTCGCCCGCTCCCTCCACGCGACGTACGCGCCGCCCGCCGACTGGCCGGCGGGCACGATGACCCTGGTCGCCGAGGCGGGCGCGGGCTTCCACAGCCGCCGCCGCGCCTACGCCGACGCGCGGCTGGCGGGCGAGTTCGCGGGCGGCGCGTGTGTGTCGGCGCGGATCGAGTACGACGTACTGCCGGCAGCGGTGTTCGAACGGCTGCTCGCGCCTCAGCCACAGGTCGCGCCGGTGACGGTGCCGGGGCCGCGCAGGTACGGGGCGCCCGCGCGCGGGTCGCTCCCGCTGACCGGGGTCTCCTATGCCGACTGCCGGGTGTCCGCAGGGCTGTTGATCACCCCGGAGCTGTGCGCGGGCCACTTCGACGGCCGGCCCGTCCTCCCGCTGACGGTCGCCGCTGCGGGGCTGACCGGGCTGGTGGACCAGGTCGTCGACGGGATGACCGGGGGGTACGGGCAGCGGTGGGCGCCCCGGGCGGTGTCCGCGCGGGCCGAGCGGATGGTGGGGGTCGGGGAGTGGGCGGTGCTGGCGGGGGTGGGGGAGTTCCGGGAGTACGGGATCAGGTTTCGGGGGGAGGTGCTGGTGCGGGGGGCCGTATCGCCCGGGTCACCGGGTCGTACATCGGCGCCAACAAGGAGTTCGCGCGTCAGTATCTGGCCGGTGAGCTGGAGGTCGAGCTGATCCCGCAGGGCACGCTCGCCGAGCGGCTGCGGGCC